>DATLZZ010000001.1:0-22549 GCA_035573715.1 Candidatus Xenobia bacterium
GGCGGGTCTCAAGCAACTCTACCGCCGGTCTCGCGTTCGCAGCTTTGACTTCCTGGAAAGTTATTATCGGGCGTCTCAGGCACCAGTATTGATCCGAGCGTGATCGAATGCAATACAAAGACTTCGTGACAGTTGCACCCCGCTTCACGAGAGCCATAAACCTTGAAAGGGATGCGATTGTTCCATCCGCTGTAGACGGATACATTGTCACAGCCACTGCACAACAGGTGTTGCATCGCCTTGCGGATGCCCTTGCCAAGCCAGCAGGCCACCGAGCTTGGACGCTGACGGGCCCCTACGGATCTGGCAAGTCAGCTTTCGCACTCTTTCTGGGAAATCTTTTTGGGCCTACGTGGAACGCAGGCGGGCGTCTCGCTCGCACGATCCTTCGCACACAGTCTGAAACCTTACACCAAGAGCTTTTCGACCGCAGGAAACGGCAGAGCCTGCGCTCTGACGGATTCTGTCCCATTCTGGTATGCGGGGCACCCGAGCCGCTCGTTAGTTGCCTCTTGCGTGCGGCCATCCGCGACATACGCCGGTATCTCCCACGAGGTCGCCCAACAAACGGCCTCCTCGAACTGGAAAGGCTCCATTCCCGCCTATCGAAAGGATATCCAGTTCCGGGCTCCTCTGTCGTAGATGCGTTGGTGAAAGTTGCCAGGCGGCTGCAAGAGTCTGGTCGGTCTCAAGGTATAATGATTGTCATCGATGAACTTGGAAAATTCCTGGAGTTCGCCTCGAAGGAATCCGAACGTGCCGATATCTTTTTCTTGCAGCAGCTCGCCGAGGCAACTGCAAGCTTCAAATCACCCGGTCTGTTTCTCATTACGATTCTTCATCAAGCATTCGAGCGCTACGCAGCGGGATTGCGTCCTGCCGTGCGGGACGAATGGTCAAAGATTCAAGGCCGGTTCGAAGACATAGCCTTTCAGGAGCCTCCCGAACAGCTGCTTGACGTTCTTGCACACGCAATTGCTCATTCCGAAACTGCCTTGACTCAGACAATGAGGCGCCGGGCGCGCACTTATGCAGGAAAGGCTGCTGAATTGGGCTTGGTGCCGCGAGGCATGTCAAAGTCGCAGTTCATTCAAGCGGTCGGGCGCTGCGCTCCGCTGCACCCTCTTACCGTGATGACGCTGGTCCGCTTGTGTCGGAAGTTTGGGCAAAACCAGCGTTCTCTCTTTGGTTTCTTGGTCTCGCGCGAACCAAAGGGCTTTTCAAGCTTTCTGGAGCAAGAGGTAAGCAGGAGCTCGTTGCCCTTCTATGGCGTAACGGACCTTTACGACTACATAGCAGAAGCCCTTGGCAATGGGCTGGCTATCGGCGAAAGTGCAACCAAATGGGCAGAAATTGAAAGTGCCTTAGATCGGTGCGCATCCGCATCACCAAGTGAGATTAGGCTTATCAAGATCGTGGGGATGTTGTCAGCGATCGGCGCGTATGGTGACCTCAAACCATCGCAGGAGATCATCGAGTTTGGCTTTGACACAAAAAAACAAGAAGTTCGTCGTGCATGCGAAACCTTGCTGCAGCGCTCAGTCTTGGTCCATCGAAAGCACAGCCAATCTCTTGCGCTTTGGGAAGGAAGCGACATTGACATCGACACCCGCGTTCAGGAGGCAAAGCGTCACATCGCTCAAGCAATAAGCCTTGCGAGGAAGCTTGGTAGCCTCTGGGTTCCTCGTCCGCTTGTCGCAAAGCGCCATTCTTTCCAGACGGGTACGCTCCGGTATTTTGAAATCCGCTTTGCCGACTCAGCAGAATTCTCGAGAGCTCTACAAGGAACTACTGATGCAGACGGACTATTGGTCTACTGTCTCCCAGCTTCTCGCGCCGATTACGACCAGTTGCTTGAGCTGGCTAAGGGCTCGCTCGTTCGCGAACGAGCAGATATCATAGTTGCAATACCACGGGAGATCGATGCTCTTCGCAACGCGGTCCAAGAGCTTGAGTGTCTCCGATGGGTCGAAAACAATACACCCGAATTGAAGGGCGATGCGGTTGCGCGGCGGGAGCTTCGTGCCAGATTGGCTCTAGCGGATGAGCGAGTATCCAGGGACATCCAAAGCCTCTTCTCCCCTGGAGAGCGGACAGCTAGGAACACGCTCTGGTTTCACCGTGGCATTCCACAAACCATTTCGACGAAACGCTCGCTAGCTCACTTCTTGTCCGATATCTGCGACGCGGTGTACCAGCATACACCGAAGCTACGTAATGAGTTGATTAACCGCCGGAACTTGTCTTCCGCTGCAGCCGCAGCAAGACGGAACTTGATCGAGGCCATGATCACGCGTGGAGCTGAGGAGCGGCTTGGCATTACGGGGAATCCGCCGGAAATGAGCATGTATATCTCGGTGCTGGCTGCGACGCAGATTCATCGTCGCCGACCAGATGGATGCGTCTTTGGCCCTCCCAGAACCGACAAAGGCCTCATGCAGGTCTGGAAAGCTATTGAAGACTTTTTCGCGGGCTGCGAGCTACAACGGCGTCCGATCTCTGAGCTGCTCTGCTTGCTCCGGCAGCCTCCGTTTGGACTGAAGATGGGAGTTATTCCTGTCCTCTTTTGTGCTGCTGCTCTGGCCCGCGATACTGAGATCGCGCTCTATGAGAACGGTGCGTTTGTTCCAGATCTGACCATCGAAACCTTTGAACGCCTTTTGCGTTCGCCGGAGAAGTTTGAGATCCGACGCTACCGTATAATTGGCATTCGCAAGGAGGTGTTCCGGCAATTCGCGGGTCTACTCGGGGCAAGCAAGCACGCAAAGACACACAACCTAGTTTCGATCGTCCGGCCACTTTACCGCTTCTTCAACCGGCTACCACCATATTCGCAGCAAACTAAAACGGTCTCTGAGACGACGAGGGCAGTAAGGGAAGCGTTGGTAAGTGCACGGGAACCCGATGTTCTTCTGTTTGAGGATCTGCCGCGGGCTTGTGGCCTGGAACCTTTCCTTGCACGAAGGACAAACATCGACAGAGCTGCGGGTTTCTTTCGTTCCTTGAAAAGTGCGCTGATAGAACTACAGCGTGCCTATGACGATTTGCTGGCGGAGCTGCAGGAGTCGCTCTTCCGAGCGTTCAACACGACAGGACCAAAGAGTCGCGAACTTGTCAGGCTCCGCGCCCAAGCGATCTGGGAGCATTCGGTTGATCCGCGTTTGCGGGCATTTGTCCATCACCTATGTGATGAGCAGCTCGACAACGTTGCCTGGACAGAGGCAGTCGGAACTCTGGTTGTCGGGAAGACACCGCGGATGTGGTCGGACATGGACCGAGCTCGTTACGATGTGAACCTGATAGAACTCGTTCGAAGTTTCCGGCACATTGAAACGCTGGTCTTTGAGATCACCAGACAGTTGCATCTTGGCAAAGCTCCTGCTGAAGTACTCCGTATCGGGATTACCGATCGACATTCAAAGGAGCGTGAGGCCGTGGTCGTCGTTGAAAGCGACGACCAAGATAAGTTAGCAGAGGCTGTTATCGAAGTAGAAGAGTGCCTCAAGCGTCAAGGGGTTGTAGGGAATCCAGAGTTAGCTCTCGCAGCTCTGGCCACAGTCTCCCGCCGGTTTCTGGCTGAACTTGAGACCCCCAGCGAGCCAGTCAGGGAACTTAAGGGTGAGAAGGTGAGGCATGAGTAATTCAGTGCGTCACATCCTCAGTCTGTCAGGCGGGAAGGACAGTACCGCACTGGCCATTTACATGAGAGACCGAGTTCCCGAAATGGAGTATGTGTTCTGTGATACGCAAAAGGAGCTGCCGGAAACTTACGAGTACCTTGACCGCCTCCAGGCCTATTTGGGAAAGCCAATCATCCGGCTAAATGCAACAAGGGGTTTCGATCACTGGCTCCAAGTGTACGGAGGGTACTTGCCCTCTTCGCGTATGCGCTGGTGCACAAGGATGCTTAAGATCAAGCCCTTCGAAGAACACGTGGGTGATGATCCCGTTCTGAGCTACATCGGAATTCGCGCTGATGAGGACCGAGAGGGGTACATCTCGCACAGGCCCACCATCAAGCCCGTCTACCCATTCAAAGAAGCAGGTATAGTTGAAGCGGACGTGTTCCGTATTTTGGAGGAAAGTGGTCTAGGACTGCCGAAATACTACGAGTGGCGCACGCGCTCTGGATGCTACTTCTGCTTTTTTCAGCGGAAAGCAGAGTGGGTTGGGCTCTTAGAGCGCCACCCTGAGTTATTTGAAAAAGCTAAAGCGTACGAGAAAATCGACGAGGCAGCCGGTATCCGATACACTTGGAATCAAACGGAGAGTCTTGTTGAATTGGCAGAGCCGAAACGGACCCAAGAAATCAAAGAGAAACACCAGCGTGCCGTGAAAGCTCAATCGAAGTCACAGCCCTGTCAAAAGCTCTATCAGATCTTCGGGGCCGTGCTGGATGTGGAAGATGACGAGGAACCGTGCCTGATCTGTCATCTATAATCCTTCAGTGAGATGGCTGCTCGGAAGCGCCCGAGGTTCTTCGACCTTGTTGATGAGGCCAAGTCGCATCTCTGTTCGTTGATGCTTTGGCCAAAGCGATGGAGAGCACACACAAGTCCGAAGTCACTCCCCTGGAAGACACTAACATTTACTGACAAGTCTCAGCCAAACGTTCCAAATAAACCCGGCGTTTATGCCTTCTTGGTCAAGCCCTCTATCGCCAATCTTGATGTTTCCTACCTGATGTACATAGGCAAGACAGACCGATCGTTGCGAAAGCGATTTGGCGAATACCGAGCAAGCATCCGCCAGTACAAGGGACGACCGGCAGTGGTGGTTTTTCTTCATAAGTATGATGGATTTCTCCACTTTTGCTGTGCGCCTGTTGAGTCTCCACGTTCTCCGTCAAAGGTCGAAGAGAGACTCTTGGCGGCATTTATCCCGCCTGCCAACAAACAGCTCCCTGCAAGAGCTCGCCGGATAATGGCTGCTTTTAGCTAGTGTGAGGCACCCCAATGAATACAGCAGAGACAAAACAGCTGAAGATTCCAGGCCTTCGAGCACAGATGGGGGACTGGGTCTACTACACGACCTTCCTGAGAATGGGCGACATAGCAGAGCGCATTTCCCTGGCGAAAGAGATTCATCCCAGCAAGGCATTGCAGGAGCTTATACAAAGGGAAGTTGAATCAGCTCACTCGGACTCGATTCGAGAGTACTTGTTGCGTCAAAAGGAGAGGTTTTTTAATGCACTGGTGATCGGTGTGTATGGAGGTTCCCCTAAATGGCTTGAGCTTTCGATTGAAGAGACCAAGCAACTGGACGGCCTTCCAGACTACATAAAGGGAGCTCTTGGGATCCTGGTCCTCGATGGTTCGGAAAAGCTATTCGCCATCGACGGGCAACATAGAGTCGTTGGCATCAAGAAAGCACTACAGGAGAAGCCGGAACTAGGCGATGAAGAAGTTAGTGCAATCTTCGTCGGTCATGCGACGGACAGGGCGGGTATACAGCGTACTCGTCGTCTATTCACCACTCTGAACAGATACGCGAAGCCAGTGAACAAGATGCAAATCATTGCGTTAGATGAGGACGATGTTGTTGCGATAGTCACACGGCGTTTGTTAGACGAGCACGTGCTCTTTCGTAACTGGACTTCCATTAAGAAAGTCAAGAGCCTTCCCAACAGCGATAGGCGGAGTTTCACCACAATAATCACTTTGTATGATGTCCTTGATGTCTACCTCGCTGGCGACCCAAAAGACTGGAGGAAATTCAAGAAGTTGCGCCCCCCGGATAAGACCATCAATGCCTTCTACAAGAAGGCGGCAGAATTATGGGACAAGATGGTGGATACATATCCACCGCTACGTGAACTAGCTAGGAGCGACCTGGAGGAGGAGGTTGCGGCGCGTTATCGGAACCGGGACGGCGGACATCTACTTTTCAGGCCCGTAGGGCTATCGATTCTGGTGGGCGTTATTAAGTTGTTTCGGGATGAAGGAAAAGATCTCGATTCTATTCTGAGAGCGATGGCGGCTGTTCCATTGCTGCTAAGTGAGGAGCCGTGGGTTGGCTTACTGTGGGATCCCGTTAACCGCAGGATGGTTGTGCGTTCGGAGAATCAGAAGGTTGCTTTGCGGTTAGCGTACCACGGTCTGGGGGGTGACCTCACAAAGTTCAAAACTAACGAACAGGAGCTCAGGAATGAACTAGCCGGTCTTCTTTCCAGAGCGGCTGAAGACGTTACGCTTCCGAGATGGGCGCTTATTGGCTAGCCGATCGAATTCATTGGCAGCCGAGCAATAAGGGCATAGGAGATCAGATCTCGATGGGGCGTCGGGATGCAAGCGATTGATCAGTCGGTCCTGGTCTAAAAGTGCGTGCCAATATTGACATTCGAGGCTAAAGGCTTCGGCAGGAGTTTTGCAAAGCCGGACCCTGAAATAGCTCAAAACTGAGCCTTGTTCGTGGTGCGCTAGGCGCTCTTGCACGTCATAGTCGGATCGACCTACGTAGCGAGGCATGAAGCTCCCATCTGAAGGGTCAAGGTCGCCAAGTAGGTAAACACCCGGGCGGCCTGGAGGCACAATAGTGCGAACTAACAGCGGTACGAGAAGCCATGCGCGGGTTGACATCGTCCTAGACTTGCAGGCGCTCGATCATGTTGTAAAGGAACATTCCCCAGTGGGTCCGGAGATCACCATAGCGCCGCTCAGGGTCAGGATCCATGCTTTCGGACTTTGCGTACGCTACGATCAGGAGGTCTAGCCCGACCTGAACAATTCGTGCGAGGCGCTGGAGTTCCTCCTCTGATAGCTTCTCCTGATCCTGTCCTTCGCCGCTCGTGCGACCGAGCACACCAGCCGCCTTCAGGACCGGGGAATAGATCTTAGTGAAGAACGGGTGCCTGTTGTTCAGCTTGACAATTGTGTTTGACCCGAGGTGTTCGATTTCGATGAATTCCTTTCCCGGCCACTGCAAGTCGATGATTGAGAAAGGAAGCTGCTCAATGCGCTTCTTCACTTCTCCAGGCGAGGTCGGTGGGGTAGCGGTTCCCTCCTCTTGGGCAGCCTGCGCCGCTTGGAGTGCCAATTGCTCGATTTTGGCCTCACGATCTTCTGGGGGCACGTGAGTGCCAGCTCGCGCTTTGGGTGAAATCTTTTCGACCTCGGCGCTGATCTCCTCGGCCTGTTGGTGTATGCGCTGTTCCGCTTTTTCCTTGTTCTCCTGTTCGGTATAGGTGTGTTTAACCCTTCGGCGCGCTGTTTTGATGACGTCCTTCAACTTGTTACGCAGAGCGTCACGCAAAGCTTCGACGGGCTCAGCACCCTTCTTCACGTTGCGCACACGGAAGCACTCATCGAGATCCGGCTCAAATGAGATTTCAATTCCAATCCAACGATCAATTTCCTCGACGGCGCTGGGATAGAATCTCGGAAGGATCCCAAAGAAGATCTCCCGCTTTGCCCTCAGAATAGAGAGACCTTCATTCTCGTGGATTCGACGCTCACGGGTGGGAGTATGTCGTGCATCTCCCCAGCCTCGCTTTAGGCGCCACTCCTCAGGAAGAAGGGTAACGCAAATGCGGACCGGAGAAGTCCGGGCAGGATCTGTAGGAACCGGCCAGTCCAGTGGTTCATCGAGCAATACCTCAGCCTTGGGATCGCCGACAAAGCGAGGAATCGTCATGAGGTACAGGGGATCGTGAGGTTCGATGATCGTGTTGTCGAGTTCGATCCGAACTCCTCCGTCGAGGAAATGTCTGTACGCCCGAGAGAGCCAATGAACAAGCTCTTCACGCACGGTTTTCAAGTCATTTACCGTGCCGTCTTCTCCCTGAACCAATCGGTCGCACTTTGACCAGATTACAAGCGTGCCAGTGCCAGACGGCATCATGTCGTTGAATTCCTTCGGAATCGGTGCAGGCTGAGGTTCCGGCATGTACTGTTGTCTGCCTTCAACAATCTCGTCTAGGTCGATGTACGAATGCAGCCAGAGCCCTTCAGGGTTAACTCGGCTGAACATTTCAATACGTTTCGCCTGGCTGATCCCCGCGAGTGTTCCACCAACCCCAAACCGGCCAAGGCCGGTCCGGCTGTTGTACCTGGTGGAGTAGCCCAACTGAAGGCATTGATACAGCACCTCCAGGCTCATCCCTGTTCCGTCGTCCGCCACGGCGATTTGTTCGACGACTGGAGTATGTTTCTGCTTTTTGCCAACTCTCCGTTCGCCCTCGATAAGTCGAATCTTGATGGTGTTGGCCTTGGCCTCAAGTGCGTTGTCAACAAGTTCTCCGACGGCAGAGGGGGTATCGAAATGCGAAGCACGCAGAGAGGTGAGCGCTGTATCGACCTTGATCAGCGGCAGGGTTTCAGTAACGGAATCCTTTGCTTTGGTTGCCATAGTCTTTTTTCCTCCTCTGTGTTTAGTCGGCTCCAGCTGTAAGTCGTGTCCTTCCGGATTAAGACCAATATCGGTCGGCCTTCAACCGGATCTGTCGCACGATCCTGCTTACACGCGGCCTAGAAACATGCCACGCCCGTGCAAGCTCGGCTTGATTCAGCCCAACGAGAAAAGCCGCGACGACCATCTGCTCGCGAGGGGTCAGCAGCTTCTTAACGAAGTCACGGGCAAGGGCAAGCCTTTCGGGTAAACTCACATTGCTGGAAAAAGTAAGGTGGGTCACTTTCAACCTCCGTTCCCCCTGCTCGCCTCAGGCTGAACAGGGCGGTAAATTTCACCCGAGAGGTCCTCAGAGAACCTCTCCGAGGACATCCCTCAAACTGGCCTTACCATACCACAACTCGAGGGCCGGAGTTAACCCCTACGTCGAATTTTTTTCAATTTCTCTTGGGGGTCGCTGAGGAGAGCAGATGAAGGGAGCTGAGTGGGGTTCTCTAGGGGAGCCCCAACCCGACTATCCCCCGGCTAATCTTTTCCGCTAGCGTGGGTTGGGAACAACTTGGGAACGATAGCGCCCAAATACCAGGCAAAACCAGGAATCAAGAGCTAACAAAAGGCAAGACGAGCCAACAGGATAGAGAATTTCGTTGAGTTTAGGAAACCGCTGCTCTATCCAATCTGAGCTACAGCCCCGTTCGTTTACAAGGGTAGCACAAAGCCGGTTTCCGGGCGTAAGGCCCGGACAGGGAAGGCCTCGCCCATGCGTTCGAACGCGTTCTGAACGCATTACGCAGGCCGGCCCGCCTTCCCCTACCCCCACCCCAGGTTGCCCGCAGGGCGCGTTTCCGCTAAGGTGGGCACACGATGGGGTTTCGGATTGAGTCGCGTCATCTGGGCGAGGTCGTTGTCATCGTCCCCGACGTGTTTGCCGACGAGCGCGGTTTTTTTCTCGAAGCCTTCCGGGCCGACGCCTTCAAACACCTCGGCCTGCCGCACGAATTCGCGCAGGACAACCACTCCGGCTCCAAGCGCGGCGTGATTCGCGGGCTGCACTTCCAGTGGGAGCCGCCGATGGGCAAGCTGATGCGAGTGACCCGCGGCCGCGCCTTCGTGGTGGCGGTGGATATCCGCAAAGGCTCGCCGACGCTGGGGCAGTGGTTCGGGCTCGAACTCTCCGAAGCGAACCGGAAGCTGGTGTGGGCGCCGGCGGGGTTTGCGCGCGGATTCTGCGCGCTGGAAGACGCGACCGAGGTCGAGTACAAGTGCACCGCGATCTACAACCCCCCGGGCGAAGGCGCGATTCGGTGGGACGACCCGAAGATTGGAATCCAGTGGCCGCCCGTGGGCGACTATATTCTGTCAGAAAAAGATCGCCGCGCGCCGTCCCTGGCCGACTGGCTGGCGTCGCCCAACTCGGCGAGACTGAAGTAAGGCTTCAGGGGCTGAAGCCCCTCTTGGTTTTCCGCGGCTTACGGCACGGCTAAAGCCGTGCCCTTGCAGAAAACTATCTATCGTCGGGGTTGCAGAGGCGGAAGGTGAGGGCCGCGGCGGCGGCGGCGAGGAAGTTCGCCACCAGATAAATCCAGATGTCCCCCCAGGCGGAAATCCCCATCACAATAATGCCGAGGGCGACGGCGGGATTGAAAACGCCGCCGGAGATGTCGCCCACGGCGAAGGCGCCGACCATCACCGTCATGCCGATGGCCAGCCCGTAGAAGGAATTGCTGGCGGTGCCGCGGGCGGTGGCGACGTTGAGCACAACGTAAACCAGCGCGAAGGTAAAACAGAATTCGGCCAGCAGCGCTGCGCTCCAGGCGGGGTTGAGCGGCTCCACTCCCCAGCCGCCGCGCAGAAAGCGTGTGAGCAGCGCGGCCAGCACGGCGCCGAGAAGCTGGAAGCCGACGTAAGGAATCACATCGCGGGTCGCGCAGCGGCCGCGCATCCACACGCCGAGAGTCACGGCCGGGTTGTAGTGCCCGCCGGAGATGTGGCCCCCGGCGAACACCATCACCATCAACGCCGCGCCGATGGCCAGCGGCGGGATGACGCCGGCGCCGCCGCCCACCACCGTGCAGCCGATGGTCAGCACCAGAAAAAACGTCCCAATCATTTCGGTGATGTACTTGTTCATGCGCCTCCTTTGCTCGCTCGGCTCAGCGCGAGGGAATCAGGATGAGAGCGTCCTGGCGGGGGTGGAGCCGCTCGACCCCGTCGGCGGTCACCACCACGTCTTCTTCAATCGAGATGTTGATGTCGTCGCCGTTGAACCTGGCGTAGATGAGCGGCTCGACCGCGAAGGTCTGATCCTTCTCCAGCTTCAGAAAAACCGTGGAGCCGTAGCGCTCCGGCCAGTCGGGCCCGAGCATGGGGCCGACGTCGTGGACGTCGAAGCCGATGGCGTGTCCGCCGCCGTGCGGGTAGCCTTCATAGCCGGCGTCGGTGATGACCTTGCGCCCGGCGGTGTCGACCTCCAGACCCGTTACCCCCGGCTTCATCACTGCAATGGCGGCGTCCACCGCGCGGCGGTTCACCTCCCACATTTTCTTCAGCTCGGCGGGCGCGTCGGTCTCGCCGGGCTTCAAGATGTAGGCGGTGCGCTGGATGTCGGTCGAGTAGCCGCGGTGGGTGATGCCGAAATCAATCCGCACCACATCGCCGGGCTGGATGACGCGGTCGCTGGGCTCGGCGTGGCCGCGCGCCGGTCCGACCACCACGCTGAGGAACGGCACCGTGGCGCCGAACTCCTCCGTGCGGCGCCGCAGATAGGCGGCGACGTCGTTTTCGGTGGTTTTGCCCGGCGTGATGACTTTGTCGGAAAGGGCCTCGCGGATAATCTTGTCGGTGTAGGTCGCGGCCTCGCGCAGCAAGGCGACCTCTTCCGGCAAACGCCGCCCGCGGAAGGACACCACCAGGGGCTGGGCGGAGGCGAGGCGCGCGGCCCAGTCGGCGCCGAGAGTCTCAAGCAGGTAGTCGCGCATGCCGACCGTCAGCCCGTCAGCCAGGGGGATGTCGCGCGAGATATTGACCGCGACGCGCTTGGGGTTGAGCTCCGCCATCACCTTCTTCAGGTGCGGCTTGAGGCCTTCGCCCCGGTAGACAATGATGTCGTCGTAGATGCCGCTGTCCTTGACCGGCGTGACGTCGTAGCTGGCCACGATGGCGGTCTTACGGAAGCCTTTGGGGGTGCGGGCGAAGAGGAACGCGCTGCGCGCCACCACGTCCCCGCCGGCGATGTCCTCGGCGATGGGGTCGCGGGAGTTCTCGCGGGTAAAAACCAGCCAGGCGTCGAAGCCATGTTGCTCGAGCGCCTGCGGCAGCAGGACGTCGACGCGACGCTTGCGAATCGCCCGCGCTTCCGAGCCGGCGTCTTTTCCCGCCGGTGGCGCCGCCGCCGCCCCGGTCGCCAGAACCATTCCAGCCAGTGCCACCAGCAGCCAGCGCATCGCGTCACCTCGGTGGATTGGATTGACCCGTGGATGGTACACCACCTCCGGCAGCCTGAGGAGTCCTCCGGGCGACCGAACAAAAATTTTTCTTGCAGCCGGGCCTGGGCTGGTATAGATACTGCCCAGTCGAAGGCGGGACAGGCGGTTGAAACGAGGCAAAGGGGCGAGGCCAGAGCAGTTGCCTGCGCCAGAATCCAACCGGGGAGACGAGGGACAACCATGACGGCAAACAGGTTGCGTGTGTTTTTCTGCCTGTTGATGGGCACGATGCTAGGACTGGCGGCAGCCTCGCCGGCGGCCGCGCAGGCGCAGTCGAACGCCGGTGACCTGGTCGGCAAGATCACCGACCCGACCGGCGCGGTCATTGCCGGGGCCACGGTAACGGCGCGCAACCTCGACACCGGATTGGTGCGCTCGGACACGACGGACGCGGAAGGCAACTACCGCCTGCTCACCCTGCCGCCCGGCCGGTACGAAATCACGGTCGAAAGGGACGGCTTCCAGAAGGCGCGCAACCCGGAGCTGCGGATTGAAATCGGCCACCGCTCCGAGTGGGACGTGAGCCTCACCCTGGGCTCGCGCGAGACCATCGTGGACGTGACCACCGAAACGCAACTGGTCGAGACCACCAGCACCGCCATCACCCAAACCATCACCCAGGTGCAGAAGGACAACCTGCCCATCAACGAGCGCAACTACATCAACTTCAGCCAACTCGATTCCGCGGTGCGGTCTGACAGTGCCCAGTTCATCGGGGCGGCGCCTTCGAGCGGCCTCAACTTCGGCGGGCAGCGGGCGCGCTCCAACCAGGTTTCAGTCGATGGCGCCGACGCCACCGACAATTCCGTGAACGGCGTACGTTCAACCGTTTCCCAGGAGGCGGTGCAGGAATTCCAGATTGTCACCAACAGCTACATGCCGGAGTTCGGCCGCGCCATCGGCGGCGTAGTGAACATCGTGACCAAGAGCGGCACCAACGACTACCACGGCTCGCTGTTCGGCTTTATCCGCAACCGGCACTTTGAAGCCCGCAATCCGTTCTCCACCAGCTCCGATCCCCCGTACACCCGCGTCGAGGCCGGGTTCGCAGTGGGCGGGCCGATCAAGCAAGACCGCACTTTCTGGTTCCTCTCCTATGAAATGCGCCGCCGCGAAGAGGCGGGCTTTTCAACGATTGGCGGGGACAACTTCGGCTTTGTTTCCACCGCCCCGCCGGCCGACATCATCGGATTGGTCGGGCCCTTCCCCGCTCTGCTGACGCCGGACCAGGCCGCCTTCGTAAACAACCTCGCCGTGCCGGCCGCGCTGCGGGCCGGCTACTTCGGCGCCCTGCGCGAAGCCTCTTCCGTCGCCGTCAACGGCTTCACCAGCCCGGCGCTGGGCGGGCTGCCGATTTTCCCCAGCACGGGCGCGCCGCTGCCGGCCTCCTTCGTCCGCCTCAACGCCCTCTCGGGCGATTACCCGGTGGACGAAGCCACCAGCTTCTGGTCGGCGCGGCTCGACCACCGCTTCGATGACCACAACAATTTCTTCCTGCGCGCCGCCTTCAGCCCCAGCACCATCCGCGGCTTGCAAGTGAACGCCCAGAACCAGACGTTCGGGTTGAACGCCTGGTCGCGCACCTCCGAGCAGTCCTACCGCGACTGGACGGTGATCGCCCAGAACGTCAGCGTCTATGGCAACTGGATCAACGAAGGCCGCTTCCAGTTCGCGCGCCGCGGGCTGAGCTACACGCCCTCGAGCGCCCCGGGGCGGCCGGGCGAGCCGCTGGGCGGCAACGGACTGGGCGTGGACATCGGCGGCTTCGCCCATTTCGGCCGCGAGCCTTTCTCCCGCGTCGACCGCATCGAGCGCCGCTGGCAGTGGACCGACAACGTCACCTACGTTCGCGGCACACACACCTTCAAGTTCGGGGCCGACATCAACCTGATTCAGGTGCGGCCGCGGTTTGCGAACGACCAGGTGTTCGAGCTCAATTTCGGTGGCACCATGCGCTTCGGCGGCCTGCCCGCCAGCACCCTCAACCCGACTTTCGCCGCCTTCGGCGCGCCGGGCCTGACTTCGGTGCAAGCCTATGGGCTCGGACTGCCCAGCAGCCTGGTGCAGGGCATCGGCGACACCTTCAGCTCGTTCAACAACACCGCCCTCGGCTTCTACCTGCAGGACAGTTGGAAGCTCCGACCCAACTTCACCCTGAACTACGGCGTGCGCTGGGACGGCGAGTTCTCTCCCGAGCTCCCGGCCTTCAACGCCTTCACCGCCCAGGCCGAAGCGCTGCTGGGCGTGGGCGAGGGCATCCCGCGCGACTGGAACAACTGGCAGCCCCGCATCGGCTTCGCCTGGGACCCGTGGAGCGACGGCAAGACGGTCGTTCGCGGCGCTTATGGAATTTTCTTCGACCACCCGCTGCTGGCCATCGCCTTCAACTCCGACACCGCCGACGGCTCGCAATCCACGCAGCAGATTATCGCCGGCGGCGCCCCCTGCGCCACCAGCATCCTGACGCCGGCCGGCCTCGCCTGCCTCAACGCGGCCTCCATCTTCCAGGGCATTCTGAATACCGGGCCGGGCGATCCGCTCAACTTCAACTACCTGCCCAACGAGCAGCGCTTCGACACCACGCCCACGATGAATTCCATTTTCGTCAACCAGAACTTCTGCCCGCAGGTCGACCCCGATCCCGACCCGGCGCGGTTCTGCAACTTCGGCAGCAGCTTCCCGTTGCCCATCCTGCCCTTCACGCTGCCGGTGGCGAACAACTTCGTTTACGGTTACGCCCAGCAGTGGAACCTGACGATTGAGCGCGAGCTGATGCACGACCTGGGCATCAGCCTCAGCTACCAGGGCGTCAAGGGCGACCACCTGAACCGCCCGCGCAATATCAACGCCCCCGATCCGGCGCTGCTGGTGCTCAACGCCCGCAACGCCATCGCCGCCGGCCTGGCCTCGCCCGGCGCCAACCCGCTCACCATCGGCGTCCCCGGCGCGGCCGGCTGCATCAACACCGCCGGCGGCGGCAGCGTCCTGGTGAGCATTCCGGGCATCTTCGGGACGGGCTTCGCGGCGGCGGGCTGCGCGGGCGCGCCGATTGGCTTCATCGGGACGCCGGCGGCGTTCAACTTCTTCCGGCCGTCGGGGCCGAACTTCGCCTTCACCGGCGGCCTGGGCGTGCCCGACGCCGCCATCCTGAGCGTGGCCAATCTGGCGGGCTACCCGCTGGGGCCGCAGCCGGGCTTCTTCATTCCGTTCAGCGACGTCAACCAGCAGGAGTCGAGCGGGTCGTCCATCTACCACGGCCTGTCGGTGAACCTGCGCAAGCGCATGGGTAACCACTACCAGTTCCTGGCCAGCTACACCTGGTCGCACGCCATTGACGACTCCACCGACCTGCAAACCCTGCTCAACCCCCAGGACAACCGCAACACCAGCCTCGAGCGCAGCAGCTCCACCTTCGACCAGCGCCACCGCTTCGTTTTAAGCGGTGTCTTCGAGAGTCCCTACCGCTGGCAGGATGAAGGCTTCTGGCGCAAGTTCCTCGCCGACTTTATGGTCTCGCCTATCTTCTCCATCAGCTCCGGCCGGCCGTTCACCGTGCTGGGCGGGCAGGACACCAACCTCGACTTCGGACCCTTCACCGACCGGCCCACGGTAGTTCCGGTGGGCACGCCGGGTTCGATCAGCTCGCCCGAACTGCCCGACCTCGCCTTCATCCCTGCCAACGTCTGCCCGGCCACCAGCGCCCCGACCACAATTTTCTGGGGCTGCACCGGCACGCTGGGGCGCAACACCGAGACCCGGCCGTACACCTGGAACCTCGACCTGCGCCTCGCCCGCCGGATGAGCTTCAGCGAGCGCTGGAGCCTGGAGGCCATCATGGACGTGTTCAACGTGTTCAACCGCTTCAACGTCGGCGACGTCAACTTCCTCTGTGATCCCATCGGCGGGCGCTGCATCGCCGGCCAGCCCACGGCCACGCTGGCCACCCGCCAGTTCCAGTTCGGGTTGCGCTTAAACTGGTAGTTCAACTCCATCGCCTGGAGAACAAAGCGCCCGGCCCCGCGGCCGGGCGCTTTGCTTTCTAGCGACTTCCCTCGCCGGGCAGGGACTTCACGGCCGGCTCTGGCAGGGCGCGGAGTTGCTGCAGGGAAGTGCGAACACTGGCGAGGACACTCAACAGGTCATCCCGGCTGCTCCCAGCCATGGCGTGAATCTTGGCGACACGGTTCTGGACGATATCGTCGAGCAAGGCCATCTGGGCCTCGACTTGAGAAAGGAAGTTATTGAGGTTCTCAAGCTCGACCGAACGACCATGCTGGAGATAAAGATTGTAGAGGGCGAGCACGTAGGGCACCGCCAAGCTGTAAGGCATAAGTAGCACGCGGTAGTCGCGGAAGGCGCGGATGTGCGCGGTGCGACAACAGGAAAAGACCGCGTCGGGCACGGCTGCCACCCCCACGTTCACCGTGAAGCGCGGATCCAGGTATTTCTGTACTTCAGCCGCCTTCTTCAGCGCCGCCTCTTCGATGCGGTCGGTGAGCTTGCGGCGCGTCTCGCTGTCGGTCGCCTGCGCCAGTTCCTCCAGCAGTTCGCTTCCTGCCCACTTGGAGTCAATCGGAAGCCGGCGGTCGTTGGGCAGAACCACGGCGTACTCCACCGGCTTGCCGCCCACCTTGAAGTCCGTTTCCAGCATGTCGGGCGGGAACTGCTGAAAAGCCTCGGCCAAAACACTCTCTCCCGCGCCGCCGCGGGCACTCCCACCTGCGATGACGGCTTCGATTCCCTTTACCGCCCGGTGCAAGTTTTCTTCCTGCGCTTTGCGGGCGGTGTAGTCGGCCCTCAACGTTTCCAACGACTGCTGAGTTTGATGAAGGGCCTGCAGCAAGTCGGACTTCACGCTGCCGGCGCTCTCGGCCAAGCGCGTCTGGAGGCTACCGACTACCTGCTGGGTTGTCGCCTGGGTTTGAGCAATGAGTTCCACCTGGGATTTCAGCGCCCCCAAGTCCTTCAACGCTGTAGCGATTTCGGGGGGCAAGGCGGCGGAGACGACAGGTGGCGGCGAGGCGGTGGCGCTTCGCCGGGCGAGCAGGTAGCCCACCACACCGGCAGCTACGGCCACAATCACGGCCACAAGGATGGTTTCGACGCTCACGCTCACGGTATTCTAACACGCAAGAATCGGGGCCTTCGTCCCGATGACAGGCGAGAATGCCCGTCCGACCGCGGCCCTTGCGAGGACTAGCTGCCCTTGGCGGTGAGCTGGTAGACCTTGGCGTCGACGAAGAGCTGGAACAGCACCGGGTCGAGCCCGCCGCGGCGGACGTCGTCGGCCAGGATGTCGAGCGCCTTCTCAATCGGCACCGCTTTCTTGTAGGGCCGGTCGGCTGCCGACAGGGCGTCGAAAATATCCGAGATGGTCATCATCTTGGTCTGCGGCGGGATTTGCGGTTCCTTCAGTTTGTAGGGGTAGCCGGTGCCGTCGAGCTTCTCGTGGTGGGCGCGGGCGATGAGGGGGATGTTCTTGATCTCGCTGGTCCACGGAATCTGCGCCAGGAAGTTGAAGGTGTGGATGACGTGGGACTCGATCTGCAAGCGCTCCTCCGGGTCGAGGCTGCCCTTGGGAATGGAGAGGAAGCGGACCTCCTCCGGCGTCAGGTAGTTGCGCTCGACGCCGTGGACGTCGAGGTAGGTGCGCTTGGCGATCTCGAGCAGGCGCTCGAAGCGCCCCTCGGGCAGCACGGTGGGTTCGTTCACCTGCAGCAGGAACTGCCAGTAGTCCTCCAGCTCTTGCAGCCGCCGCTGGTAGTCCATCTCGATTTCGTTGAGGGTCTCGGCGGGCAGGCGGCCCTGCACCGCCTCCAATTTGCGCCGCAGGTAATCGGCCTCCACCGCCTTGCGCACGAAGTCGAACCGCTGCTGGATGACCTGAATCTGGTGGGGGTAGAGCTTTTTGGCCTTCACCAGCACCTGCTCGCGCACGCCGACCTTGCCGAAGTCGTGCAGCAGCGCCGCGTAGCGGATTTCCTTCATCTGCTCGCGGCTGAAGCGCAGGCCGGCGTAGGGGCCGGTCTCGACCCGGTCGACCACCTCCGCCAGCCCGCAGGTGAGCTTGGAGACGCGGAAGGAATGGCCCGAGGTCGTCGGGTCGCGCTGCTCGATGGCGGTTACCGCCGCCTTGACGAACCCTTCGAACAGCGTCTGGATGCTTTCATACAGCACGTTGTTCTCGTAGGCCACCGCCGCCTGCGAGGCCAGCGAGAAGGCCAGCTCCTGCACCCGCGGCTCGAAGGGAACGACTTGCTCGTCCACGGCGGCGGGCGAGATCAGCTTGGCGGCAAAGTCGCGCTTGCGGTTGATGAGCTGCACCACGCCCAGGATTTCGCCCTTCTGGTTCTTCATCGGAATGGTGAGCATGGATTTGGTGCGGTAGCCGATTTCCTCGTCAAAGCGGCGGTTGAACTTGAAGCCCCTGTCGGCGGGGATGTTGTAGACGTCCTCGAGGTGGACGACCTCGCCGGTGTCGGCCACGTAGCCGGCGATGGAGCGCCGGTCGATGGGCATGGTGAACTCGGTCAGGCCCAGCTCGATGCTGTCGTTCTGGGTGAGCTTGAAGCGCAGCCGCTTCTGGCCTTCGGCGACTTCTTCGACCAGGTAGAGCGAGCCCGCGTCGGCGGCGGTGATTTCGCGGCTGGCGCGCAGGATGAGCTCCAGCAGCTTCTGGGTGTCGCGCTCGGCGGAGAGCGCGATGCCGATGCGGTTGAGCTCGGCGATTTCATGCGACAGCGCCTCGCAGGTGCGCTCGGCTTCCGCCAGCCGCTCGGCCAGCTCCAGGTTCTCAAAGGCGGCCGCCAGCGTGCGCTCCACCACCTCCGCCGGCGTGCTCGGGGGCAGATAGGCGAACACCGGCCCGTTGGGCTGCGGCGGCAGACCGGCGCCGGTGAAGTAGATGACGCGTTGGGCGCGCCCCGACTCGAGAGCGCGCTCCAGGTCGCGCGCATCCTGCCTCCAGTCGGCCAGCCACACCAGCGGGCCGTTGCGGAGCTCAGCCGGCAGGGGACCGCGGCCCACCGCCTGGGCCGCATAGGCCGCAGGGAGAGCTTTGGCCTGCGTCGCCGCCGGCGAGTCGCTGAAGTAAACGACTTTTCGGTTCATCCCGCCCAACCCCGTGATGGCCGAAGAGTATACTCCGATTGGCGTCGCGGCGAAAGGAACAAAACCCTCGCCGCCTGCGGGCGGCGCGAGTATAATCGGGCGCGACGCGCGGGCTCGCCAGCCCGCGCACCTTTCTCAGGGGGACGGGAGTCAAAATGGCCACCAATCCACCGGCGGCAACAACAGCAGCGCGTCCAGCGCCCGTGGCGGCGCCGGCCCGGCAACATTTCCTGCAGCGCATTGATCTGTTCAGCCTGCTGTCGCCGCACGAATGCGACGCCATCGTGCGGCGGCTGAAGCGCCGCGACTTCCCGCCCACCTACTACGTGGTGCGCGAAGGCCAGGCGGGCGATTCGATGTACTTCATCACCGCCGGCCGCTGCGAAGTGCGCAAGAAGGACCCCAACACTTCGATTGAATTCCTGCTGACCGAGCTCGGGCCGGGGGCCTGTTTCGGGGAGATGGCGTTGCTGACCGGCAAGCCGCGCACCGCCTCGGTGGTGACGCTGGAGCCCACCACGGTCGGCATCCTGGAGCGCAAGGATTTCGAAGAGCTGATGATCCAGTACCCGAAGATGGGTGTTTCGCTGACGCGCATCCTGGCGGAGCGCGTCGAGTCGGCCTCGACCCAGGTCGGCATCGAGTACGTGGCGCTGGGCAAGGTGCAGTTCGACGCCCGGGTGCTGAGCCTGCTGCCCGAGCAGACCATCACCCAGCACAAGGTGCTGCCGGTGGCCTTCGCCAACAACCGGCTGACGCTGGCGATGGTGAATCCGGACAACCTGATGGCGCTGGACGACGTGCGGCGGTTCGTCAAGGGCGTGATGATCGAGCCGGTGGTGTGCACGGCGGAGGATTTCCAGAAGTTCCTCACCGGCCCCTACAAGACGCTGATGAAGAAGGAGGCAGGAAAGGGCGAGGCCGGGGGCGGCAGCCCCTCCGCGGCGCTGCAGTCGCTGCAATCGGATTCGCTGAAGGACATTGACCTCGAAGCCATCGAGTCCGACGAAATGGCGGCGACCTCGGTGACCGACATCAAGCACTCAGCCGAGGACGCGCCGGTGGTGCGGCTGGCCAACGCCATCCTGGCCTCGGCGGTGAACCAGGGGGCGAGCGACATCCACATCGAGCCGATGGAGAAAGACGTGCAAGTGCGGTTCCGCATCGACGGCGTGCTGCATCCGGTGCAGACGGTGCCGAAGAAAGGCCAGATGGGGCTGATTGCGCGGCTGAAGATATTGTCGAAGCTGGATATCGCCGAGAAACGGCTGCCGCAGGACGGGCGCATCAGCGTGCGCCTGGAGGACAAAGCCATTGACTTCCGCGTCTCCACCATTCCCTCCAAGTGGGGCGAGAAAGTCTGCATGCGCATCCTCGACAAGTCGAACACCCAACTGGGGCTCGACAAGCTCATCAGCCACCCGGAAACGCTTCAGAAAGTGCGCGACATGGTCAACCAGCCCTACGGGATTCTCTACGTCACCGGACCGACGGGCTCGGGCAAGACCACGACGTTGTATTCGGCGCTGGCCGAGCTCAACAGCCCCGACATCAACATCTCCACCGTCGAAGACCCAATTGAATACGACCTCGCCGGCATCAACCAGGTGCAGGTGCACAAGGAAATCGGGCTCGACTTCGCCCGGGTGCTGCGCGCGTTCCTGCGCCAGGACCCTGACGTCATCCTCATCGGCGAGACCCGCGACAAAGAAACCGCCAAGATTGCCGTCGAGGCGGCGCTCACCGGCCACATGGTTTTCACCACCCTGCACACCAACGACGCCGCCGGGACGTTCGTGCGGCTGGACGAAATGGGCATCGAGCCGTTCCTGGTGGCCAGCTCCACCATCGGGGTGATGGCGCAGCGGCTGGCGCGGCGCCTCTGCCAGAAGTGCAAGGAAGCCTACACGGTGGACGCCGAAACGCTCCGCTTCCTCGGCGCGCCGGCCGAGTCGAAGGTTACCTTCTACAAGCCGGTCGGGTGCGACGCCTGCGGCGGCTCCGGCTACAAGGGCCGCGTCGGCATCTACGAAGTGCTGCGGATGACGACCGGAGTCCGGGCGATGGTCATCCGGCGAGCCAACACCGACGAAATCCGCGAGGCCGCCCGCCGCGACGGCATGCTCACCCTCAAAGACTACGGCCTGATGCTGCTCAAGGAAGGCCTGACCTCGCTCGACGAAGTCCTTCAGTGCGTCGTCGTCCAGGAAGAATAGTCGCTACAGAGCCACGAAGGCACAAAGACACAAAGTAAAGCGTCGACAAGAGTCTTTCCTCTGTTGTCTTGCCTATCTCTTTGTGCTTTCGTGCCTTTGTGGCTCTCGTTTGCGGTGATGCGCGGAAGTGGCGTAGTGGGCGCGGAGCGGGTCGGGACCGAAGTCGCGCTCAAAGTCGCGCCAGACGGTGTGGATGTGGTTGGCGCCGTCCTGGGTGTTGTCGTACTCAATGACAAAGGTCGGGCCGTGCAAGCGGTAGTAGTGCCCCTGGCCGGGCTCGCTGCCGCCCGCCCAGGCGAAGTGAATTTTTTCGAGGCCAGCAGCGCGAATGCGGGCCAGCTCCGCCTCGGCCAGTTCTTTGCGCAGGCGCCGCGCGTAGACCTCCAACAATTCCTGTAGAACCTTCTGTTGCTCGGCTGTCATCGCGGCGTAGGCGACCCCCACCGGCGGGCCCAGCTCGGCCCGGCGGGCCACGCCGGTGACGATGTCGGCGGGCGCCTCGACCTTGATGAGCGCCTTGCGGCGCCGCTCCGCCGTCAGCAGCTTCAGCAGTCGCCGCGCCAAGTCTTCCTCCTGCGGCAGCGTGCGCAGACCGCGGTATTGGCCTTCGTCGCGCACTTCGGCCGGGTTGGCGCCGAAGAAGAACGGCGTGGCGGAAACCACCTGCCCACCCTGTAAGGTGAAATTCAAGGAAAGGTGGTGGCCTTCGACGCGCCAGCCCCAGGGCCCGTGCTCGCTCGGCCGTCCAAAGAAAGTAAAAAAGTAGAGCGCCGAGTCGCGGATGGGGTTGTGGGTGCGCTCCCAGAGAACCTGATCGAGCGAGCGAATGTTGTTCAGGGTGCGATGGCCTTCTTCACTGAGCGCCGCGCGCAGGAGCTGATCGGCTCGGGCCTGCTGGGCGGGCGACATCGACTTGAAGGAGACGCCCCGGCGGGCTCGCGGGATGTAGTGCCAGTCGTAGCGTTCTTGGTCGTCCAGGGAGAAGAAAAGCTTGCCCTGCTGCTCGGAGTTCAGCTCAGTCGCGAAAGCTTGCGCCGCCTGCGCCATCTCCGCCGCCGGCGACGAGGCCGTCTGCGCCCACGCCGCCAGCGCCAGGGCGAACAGCCAGAGTTGCTTGACCCTCGGCGAGCCGGGCATAAAGGCGGCATTATGCCTGCCGCGTGCGAGGAGAGCAAGCAGAGACAGGAACGTGTCTGGTGAAGTCGCGCCGTGATCGGCCGAACGCGAGCCGAAGGCGACGAAATGCGCGGCGGGAATCGCGCGGCAGTCGCCCGCCGTCGCCACCGCCACGGACGCCAGTGGCCGCTGCGGCGGGCAAGAATGCCTGTCCACCAACCGTGCGGAGTTTGCGGTTTTTGCGGTTTTTGCGGTTTCCCCGTTGTCCCAGAACCC
>DATLZZ010000002.1:0-394421 GCA_035573715.1 Candidatus Xenobia bacterium
GCTCCGCAGCCCTTCCAACACGATTTCCCACTTCTCCTCCGGGGTTCGTTCGACACGCGGCTTTCGGCTCATCGTTGCCTCCTGTTCGGAGGCCCTGATCATACCCAGATCGGCTGTCCAGTTTTAGCGGGGTGCACTACAATTGCATCCCTGGCCTCTACCTTCATCTGTCGGTATATGAACCGGGCTTGACGATCGGTAGTGATCGCTCGCTTCATTCCCGCACTCAGCTCGTCGCCAAGCGCACCGCCAACCCCACCATTCACACCAGCAGCCCACCGATTGATTACAACATGCGCTGCGGCACGCAGCATGTTCCGGAAATCCTGGAGGTCCCCTGGCCCTCGATTCTCACTGGTCAATCGATATCCACAGAACTCATTGCACAGAACATTTGCAACTTGTGTCCCAAGTCGGTTTTGCTGTCCAGCGGTCAAGCCTGCGTATGGTGGAGTGACCTCGTCGGCGCTGTTCGCGTAAACGAAATCACTATTGCCGCTGACAAAGTGGGCGGGTTCGTTCACCCAGTTCAGCTCAGGATCACCCAGAGCATTTCCCAACGCCCATGACTCATTCGTTGGAACGCGCCACTCATCGCTTCCTCGGCAGCACGCCGGTGGGCCAAAAACATGGCCGGTAGGATCAATGTAGCGCAGGGGGTTGTTGGTCACATAGGCATACAGGTTCCAGCTTTGGGGATCGTGTGCCAATGAAAAGGCGGGCGAGTCGGGGCTCATGAACCGGCCTAATGTCGAAGCGTCGTAGCGCGCCTGAGAGGATTCGAACCTCCGACCTCTGGTTCCGGAGACCAGCGCTCTATCCACTGAGCTACAGGCGCGCAGGAGTAACGTTGCTTACATGCCCATTCTAGGGACAGCGGCGGAGATTGGCAAGGAGCAGCGAAAGGAAGCGTACCAGAGTTACAGAGTGAAAGAGTTCCAGAGGCAGAACCTGAGTTGACCGGGGCGCGGGAGGGGGAGTAGGCTGGCGCGCATGAAAACCGCAATGAGAATGGCGTTGGTGTTTGTAGTGGCGGCGATTTGCGCGCCGGCGGCGCGAGGGCAGGCGACTCCGCAAGAAGCGATGCAGCAGGTGCTGGAGAGCCGCTACAAGGTAACCGTCATTGGTCCGGGGATGATGGGGTTCAAGGGCGACCGGACTTCGATTCAGCGCGCGGGCGAGGTGCTGGTGCTGCGGCGCGCCGGGCTGGCGGGCTCCTACTCCCGCGAGCTGCCGGCTTCCTACGGGATTCGCGACGGCAAGCCCGAGCTCTACCGCGGCAAGGGCGAAGTCGAGTTGCCGGCGGGCGAGCCGCTCTACGTCCACAGCGTGCACGTGGGGCGCGACGTGGTGACGCTGGGCTTAATGAGCACGCGCCTCGCGGGTCAGGGGCGTATCTGGCTGGCGCTGAGTTTCTTTTTTAACCCGGCGGATGTCCAGCAGGGCAAGGTGGATCGGATTCAGCAGGTGATTGACCAGTGGCTGCTGCCGCAGGCGGGCCGCCCGGGGCCCGCAATAGAACCGGTGGGGGTGGAGCCTCCAGCGGCGCCGGCGGACCTGAAACCGGGAATGAGTCGCGAGGATGTAGTAAGGGCGCTGGGAACGCCGCGGCGCGAGGCCAGCTTCGGGGCGCGCACCTGGCTGACCTATGCGGGGATGGTGGTGGTGCTCGAGAACGGCAAGCTGGCCGAGGTGGACCGCAGCGGACAGCCGCCGGCGCGGGTCAGCATCAGCTCGGAGCCGGACGCGGGGGATATCTACTTGGAAGGGACGTTCGTCGGGTCGACGCCGACGACGCTGGAGCTGCCGGCGGGGACGTACAAGGTGGTGGTCAAGCTGCCGGGTTATCAGGAGTGGCAGCGCGAAGTGCGCGTGCTGGCCGGCAGCGAGGTGAACTTGAAGGCGCGGCTGGAAAAGTAGGCCCAGCTTTCTGAATGTCGTTCCGGTCTGACGACCTCCACGACGGCCTACGGCAGTAAGGTACTTGAAATAAAGAATCGCCCTAACGGCGGGGCTAAAGCCCCGCCCTTCCCAAGACAAAGCCTGCCTACGCCAACTCCTTGCTCCGGGCGCGCTAGGGGGAACAGCAAACCAATCGTGGGTCGGCGGCGTCTACTTGCCTGAAAGCCGAAGGGCTGTGCTACAGTAAATAGTCCAGGACAGGAAACCGGATGTTGACAGCGAGACTCCACAAGAACTTTTTCGTCGTGCTGGTAACGCTCCTGCTGGCCGCCTCGTTGCGGGCGGCGGACAAGGCCCCGCTTTCAGCCAAGCACAAGAAGTGGCTGGAAGAGGAAGTCGTCTACATCATCTCCGACGACGAGAAGAAAGTCTTCAAGTCGCTGCCCAACGACGACGACCGGGAGAAATTCATCCGGCGCTTCTGGGACATTCGCGACCCTACCCCGGGGACGGAAGAAAACGAATACAAGGACGAGCACTACCGACGCATCCAGTACGCCAACCAGTACTACTCCGAGGTGGGCCGCAGCGACGGTTGGCGGACGGACCGGGGAAAGATCTATATCATCCTCGGGCCGCCCAAGACCGTGGCGCACCACGCCGGGGGCGCCGACACCTATCCGTCGGAGCTCTGGTTCTACTCCAGCGACGAGCCGTCGCTGCCGCCCTTTTTCTACGTGCTGTTCTACGTCCGCAACGACATTGGCGACTACAAGCTCTACAGCCCCTACGTCGACGGCCCCACCAAGCTGGTGCGCACCTCAGGCACCGAGAACAACCCGCGCGGCGCCTACCAGCGCTTGCTGCAATACAACTACGAGCTGGCGCGCGCCAGCCTGACGCTGATTCCGAGCGAGCCCGCCGAGGTGGGAATGCCGTCACTGAGCTCCGACGGGATGCTGATGAAAATCCTCAACCTCGCCAACGACAAGTTCCACAAACAGCGCATTGAGGAGCGCGGCCGGCTGCGGGAAGAAGTCCGGGTGAAGATCTCCTTCGACGTTCCGGCGCTGGAGGCGGTGGTATTCCCGCTGCGGGACGCCGCCGGGCAGGCGGTGATTCACTACTCGCTGCAGGTGCCCGACCCGCAGAACTTCACCATGGGGCAGCTCGACAACAAGTACTACGCCAGCGTCGAGGCCCAGGTCCGCGTGCTCGATTCGGAGAAGAAGGAGATTTATACGGTGACGCGAGAAGCCAGCGCCACCTACGATGAAGCCACCTACGAGATTGTGCGTGCGCAGCAGTTCCACTTCGTCGATCGCCTGCCGGTGGTGCCCGGCAACTACCATCTTGAGTTCACGCTGCTGAACAAGCTTGACCACGTCTTCTACCGCGGCACGGCCTCCGTCCGCGTGGAGCCGCCCAACGGAAGCCAGCTGGCGGTGGGCGAGCCGGTGCTGGTGCAGCGCTGCCAGCCCACCCGCGACCCGAACATGCCGTTCAATTTCGGCGGCAACCGTTGCACGTTGCTCGGCCGCGCGGAAATCACCACTGGCCCGGCGGCGGCGGTGAGCGTGCTGTTCCCGGTCTACACCCCGGCCGGGGCGTCCGAGGGCGCGCCGCCGTTGAAGGTGGAGTACACCGTGGGGCGGCTCGACCGGGGAATGGAGCCGAAGGTGGTTCAGGACACCCTCGACCGCAGCCGGGTGGATCGCTTCGGGACGCTGCTGGTGGGGAAGTCGATTCCGCTGGAGGGTCTGACGCCGGGCTCGTTGCGGCTGGCCGTGCGCGTAACCGACCCGGCGACGCATCAATCGGTGGCGACGACGTTGCCCTTCAAGCTCGTGCAGACCACTCAGCCCAGCGCCAATGTCGTCACCTCGGCGGACTACGAACGAGACGAAACCAATGGGACAAATGACTACCGCCGCGGGTTGTGCGCGCTGGCCCAGAAGCGTGACGAGGACGCCGGAACCTATTTCGAGCACGCACTGCAACGCAACGACCAGGAGTCGGTGCGCGTGCAGTTGGCTGCGGTCTACTACGACCGAGGCGACTACGGCAAGGTCGCCGAGGTATTGCAGCCGGTTGCTATCACCAAGGCTACCGATTGGGATACCGTCCGACGGTTGGTGGCCAGCCTGGAGAAGACCGGGCAGCTCAGCGGGGCCATCCAGAAGACTGAAGAAGCTGTGTCGGTGCTCGAGCCGACGCCGGAGATGTATGAAGAACTTGCCAAGCTCTACGATCGCGCCGGGGAGGCCGACTTGGCCCGACAGGCGCGCGAGCGCAGCCGGCGGCTAGCCGAGCAGAAGACCCTCCCAAAATCCGAACGAAAATAACCGGCTTTCGTCAAATTCACTTTTCCGTAGGTTCCATTACAAACCCGTACTGAAATCCGTATCCTGCTTGGGCCACGCCAAGCCAACGCCTCGGTTTCTCTATACTTAAGTGTAAGTATTTAATAGACTTACTGCCAAAATCGCATCGGCGTTCCTTTTGGAGACTGGAGTGCTTGACACTTGGTGGGGTGTACTGTCATTGTGTGCCACAGGAGGCAGATAGAATGACGAAAGCAAGGTACCTAGCAGTGTTGTTCCTTGCCTTGGCTTTGGCCGTCCCGACAACGGTCTGGGCCCAGGCAGTATCCAAGGGTTCTATCCAGGGCACGGTGGAAGACGCAACCGGGGCCGTGGTACCCGGGGCGAAGGTAACCGTCACATCCTCGTTCGGAACCCGTGAAGTCACGACCGAGGCGGACGGCACCTTCCTCATTTTGGCGCTGGAGCCGGGCACCTACCAGCTCAAGGTGGAGGCACAGGGCTTCAAAACCGCATCGCTGAAGGACGTAGTGGTGCGGTTGAATGAACGCTCTACGGTCAGCGTCAAGCTCGAACCCGGCGCGGTGACGGAAATCGTCGAAGTGTCGGAGACGGGCGCTGGGGTTGACCTCTCCACCACCACGGTGGGGGCCAACATTCCGGCTACCATCTACTATCAGGCGCCGGTCGGGCGCAACATCAGCGAAGTTCTCTACCTGGCGCCGGGCGCGAACGACAGCCTGGGCGTCGGCCGGGCCAATCCCTCGATCTCCGGGGCGACTGGCTTTGAGAACATGTACATTGTCAATGGCGTCAACATCACCAACAGCGGCTACGGCGCCATCGGCACCTATTCCAACGTCTACGGCTCGCTGGGCAGCGGCGTGCAGTTCGACTTCGTCAAAGAAGTCCAGGTAAAGACCTCGGGCTTCGAGGCGCAGTACGGACAGGCGCTGGGTGGCGTGGTCAACCTGATCACCAAGTCGGGCGGCAACGAGTACCACGGCGGCGGCTATGCCTACTTTGCGCCGGACTGGCTGGAAACCGAGCGCCGGCAGCCCAATGACCTTCGCTTCAACCGCGGCCAGGAGACCATTGGGCAGGCCAACTACGACTTCGGTGGCGAGCTGGGGGGCTACGTCATCAAGGATCGACTGTTCTGGTACGGCGGGTACAACTTCGTGCTGGGCCGCAGCTTTGACCGCGCGCCGGACAACTTCCGCGCCATTTCCTTGGGCACGGAAGAGGTTCGGACGAAAATTCACAACTACTCGGTCAAGGTGAACGGCAACCTGACGGCCGACCAGAACCACCAGTTGGAGTTTTCCTTGTTCGGTGACCCGGCTTCGCAGCCGTCGGGCCCCAACCGCCAGGTGGCAGGCCGCGGGTTCAACGGCGGCACGTTGCAGAGCGACTTTCCGGAGCGCGCGGTCAGCGCTCTGGATTACGGCTCCCGCAACATGACCGTGCGCTACAACGGCGTCATCCGGCCGACCTGGCTGGTGAACGCCAGTTGGAGTTGGGCGCACAACGAATTCACCGAGAAGGACTTCCCGGATGTCTTCCAGGTGGAAGATCGGACGGAGGCCACGCTACCCAGCCTGGGCGGGACCAACCCGGTCGGCGACGGTTTGCCGAATCCGAGCGACCCGCGCGGCATCAACCAGGTGGGCGGCATTGGCTTCTATGAAAACAACGACGCGGACAACTACCAGTGGGCGGCCAACGGCACCAACACTTTCCGGGTGCTGGGCAGCCACCAAGTGGACTACGGCTTCCAGTACGAGGACATTGACTACGCGTGGTTCCACGAGCGCAGCGGTCCGGACTGGATTCAGCCCTGCATCGGCCTGGCGGATATCAACGAAGACGGGGACACCACCGATGAGATCGATGGCTGCAACGTGCCCGTGTTCGGCGCTTCGCTGCGCCTGCGCGTCGGTGGCCCTGCGGGATTCCGCTTCCAGCAGATCCGCGGCGCGTACGGTGGTCGCGAGGGCAGCACCTCCACCAAGTACGGCGCCATCTACGGGCAGGACGCTTGGTCCATCAACAAGTACATCACCTTGAAGCTGGGCCTGCGCTGGGAACAGCAGAAGATCTCGGGTGAAGGGTTCTTCGGCGAGGGCGCCCACTACACCTTCGCCGGGAACTGGGCACCGCGCGCCGGCATCCTGATCGACCCGACGGGCCGTCGGAAGACGAAGATCTTCTTCAACTACGGCCGCTTCTTCGAGAAGGTGCCGCAGGACCTGGCGGTGCGCTCGCTCTCCAACGAGCTGTCGTACATCAGCCAGTTCTTTGCCATCACCAACCCGCTGTCGCCCAACCCGGCCTTCAACTCGGCTGTGAACCCCACCCCGGGCTGCCCGGCCTCGACGCCGGCCACCCTGGCGGGCTTGCAGTCGTGCTTGCACAATCCGGACAACTGGATACTGGACACGGCTCACTTCCTCTCGCCGGGAATCTTCGCCGGCGGCGTCACGGACTTCATCCCGGGCACCAAGAACCAGATGCAGGATGAATACGTGGTGGGAATGGAGCACGAGTTCAAGGGCGGCGTAATCGTCAGCGGCCGTTACATTGACCGCCGCATAAAGCGCATCGTCGAAGACGTCGCTGGTGTTACGGTGGGTGCGGTGAACACGGCTGTCGGCTGCGTGGATCCGCCGGCCTGCACCATGTTCGCGGACATCCACCAGGTGTACCTGCTGGGCAACCCGAGCGCCAGCCTCGACGCGTTCCACAACACGCTGTGCGTGGATCCGAATGAGGACCCGACGGTGGAGGATCAGGATCCCAACTCGCCGACTTTCACGCTCGGCTGCTTGGGGTCGGGCTACCTGGCCACTTCGGGCGAGCCGGACCTCGACGGCGACGGGCTGCCGGACGGCTTCCCGGATGTCTCGCGCGTCTATCGGGCCTTCGAGCTCCAGATTGAGAAGCGGTTCACTCGCAACTGGCAGTTGCTGGCCAACTGGCGCATCGCCACCCTGGACGGCAACTACGAAGGTCTGTTCCGCAACGACAACGCCCAGACCGACCCGAACATCACCTCGTTGTTCGACTTCGTGTTCAGCGATTCGCTCGGCGTCCAGTTTGAGCCCGGCCCGCTGCCCACGGATCGTCGTCACGTGGCCAACATCTACACCAGCTACCTCTTCGACAACGGCTTCAACTTCGGCGCCGGCTGGCGCTTCCAGACCGGCTACCCCATTGACCACCTCGCCGCTCACCCGGCCTACCTGAACCAGGGTGAGATTCCGGTGGGTGGTCGCGGGGCGTTCGGCCGCACGGATGCCACCATGCAGCTCGACCTGCACGGGGACTACACCTGGAAGGTCACGGAGCGGTACCGCCTGAAGTTCGTGGCCGACCTCTTCAACGTCATGAACAACCGCCGGGTGCAGCGCGTGGACCGGCTGCTCGACACTGGGTTCCTCTCCGGTGTTACGCCGCCGATTCAGCCCAACCCGGACATCGGCCTGCCGACCGCGGCGCGCGACGCCTACCAGCGTCCGTTCTTCGCCCGGTTTGCAGTGCGGCTTGAATTCTAAAGCCGAGGCCACCCAGGTCAACTTCGAGGGAGGGGTCAAACCCCTCCCTCGAATTGTTTTTGGGCAGGCTTGACACCGTTTTCCTAGGGGCGTAGGCTCGCTTTCTCCTGGCGGGGCAGCTCATGGGCAACCGCAAGTGGCTTATTTCGGCGGCCTTGGTATTTGTTTTCTGCTTTGCCCTGCCTCTTGCCTCTCGCGCTCAGGACGGCGAAATCAGCGGCAACGTGTGGGTGGCGGGGAGCAATCAACCGCCGGAAGGAACAGTCATAACTCTCTCATCCGATGCCGGCGAGATTATCCAGCAGGTGACGCCGCAAGGCGGCGGGCGCTTTCAGTTTTCCTACTTGCGCCGCGGGGTGTACTACGTCACCGTGCGCGCCCCGGGATACCACGACGGGACGCAACGCGCCGACCTGTTCACCATCAAGCGTATGAGTTTGTTCTTCACAATGGTCTCGAAGCGGGAGAAGGGTGCCCCGCAGCCGCCGGCGGAAGAGGCGGTGGTGGATGAGCGCCAGCTCCGCATCCCTGAGAAGGCCCGCAAGGAATTCGAGAGAGGCGCGCGCGACGTCATCGGGGAGCGCCCGAACCCCGAGTCCGGGCTCAAACACCTCCGCAAGGCGGTGGAGCTCTACCCGGAGTATTACGAAGCCTACTCCCTGATGGGCACCGCCTACATGGACCTGCAGAAGTGGCCCGAAGCCGAAGAAGCGCTCCGACACAGCCTGAAGCTCAACGACCGCTACGCCGCCAGCTATTTTGCTCTGGGCGCGATGTACAACCGCCAGAGCAAACCGGCCGAAGCCGCCGAGTTGCTGGAGAAGGGCCTTGAGATTGACGCCAACGGCTGGTCAGGACATCTGGAGCTGGCGCAGAGCTGCCTGAGCCTGAATCAAGTGCAGAAGGCCGAAGACCACGCCCGGCGCGCCCACGAGCTGGCGCCCAAGTTCGCGCTCGTGCACGTGGTGCTGGCCAACACGCTGCTGCGCCGCCAGGATTTGAAAGCTGCCCGTCAGGAATACCAACACTACCTCGACTCAGCGCCGCAGGGCCCGCTGGCCGGCCAGGTGCGCACGGTGATGGATCGGATTGATACGGCGCTGAAGAACGGGCCCGCGCCCCGCCCGCAGAATCCCTGAGGGCTAGCGCCGCGCCGGAACGATCTCCACCCGGACTTTGAAGCTCCCCTTGTTGTTGTCCAGGTTGTCGTCGTTGATGCCGAGGAAGAGCCGCCCCTTGGCGGGCACGGTGGCGTCGAGCTTCGAGCCCACCAGGAATGCGCGGGCGACGCCGCTCTCGCCGATCAATCCCACCAGGGCGCCGCGGCCGACGTCGTTGACCGGCAGCGCCTTCAGCAGGTCGCCCCACTCGCGCTTGCCGCCGTCGGGTCCGCAGGTCTTCGAGGTGGTGTAGTTGATGGTGCCCTCGGCGGTGATGCGCAGCGTGTCGCCTTCGTACAAGTCGATCCCCGTGTCGGTCCAGGCCTTCTCGGACGGTACCGTGAGTTCGTAGCGCTGTGTTCGCCGCTCGGGCTGGGAGACGACGGGCGGGCTGGTGCCGCCGGCGGGAACAGAAGAAGGCGCCGTGGTGGTCAACTGCGCGATGCGCGCGGTGTAGGCGCCTTTGGCGCCGGCCAGCGAGCGGACGTTGATTTGCAAGTAGAGTTCACCGTCGCTCGGGGCATTGAACTCTTTGTATTCGCCGATGGGCTCATAGGTCGGACTGGTGGGGCTGCCCACCATCGCCACCAGCATTCCCAGCGGCGTGCCGGGGAAGGGCCACGACTCGATCTCGCTGCGGCCCGCGGGGCCGCTCGTGCGGCCGTCGGCGAAGGTCATCTGGCCGCTGGCGGTGATGCGCACGCGGTCGCCCTTGCGCAGGTGAATGCCGGTCGCCACCACTTCCTGGCTGCTGTCCAGCGTAACGACTTTCTCGCCCGGCGCCGGGGCGCCCGGCGGAGTCACCGCAAACCCGCCGCTGTCGAACTCCACGCTCTCCACGTTGTCGGCGGCGATAATCATGCGGTCGCCCGACTCCAGCCGGATATAGAACTCGCCGTTGGCGTATTTCTCCACCTTGCCCTTCAGCGTCTGGCCGTTCTTGCGCTTCAGGGTGTCGGCCGAAGCCGTCGTCGCCACCAGCAGCACCAACCCCCCCAGCAGAAGTCCCCTTGCTCGCCTCATTGCTTCCTCCCTCGTCCCTGGACTGGTCTCCCTGCTTCGACGTGCCTGGAGCGCAGAAGGTTTTCTTTCCCGGAAACAGCCTACTCGTCTGCCGCTTGGGAATCAAGCCGCGGGCTGCGGCGCCGGCATTGGAGGCGGCGCGGGTGGCGGCGCGGGGTGGAGCCGCTCGGCCAGCGCCGGGTAGCGTCCGCTGAAGAAGTACAGGGTGTAGGACTGGAAGAAAATCGCCGAGGGCGTGGTGACAAACCCCATCACATAAAGGAGTAGCCCGATCACCCCCAGGCCGGCAATGACTGCGGCGGTGATGGTCGCCACGTTCCAGGTCAGCCCCGCCGCCGCGGCCGCAAAGCCCACGATGACTCCCGCAATGATGAGCGGGATCAGCAGGAGCAGCAGCGCCGCCACATTCAGAATGGCGAACACAATCGCCGCGGCCAGCGCCAGCAGAATCTTCATCCCCACGTAGCCGGCGTAGCTCCACTTCTGCGCGGCGAGCATGGGCCGCAGCCGCCGCCAGCCCTCCAGCACCCCGATGTTTTCCAGCGCCATGTGCGGCACCACAAAATCCCGCGCAAAGAGCGCAATCAGCGCGCCGGCGATGACGATGCCCACCAGCACGAAGAAGAGAAGAATCCCGCCGCCGAAGAGCAATGCGAGGTGCTCGCTCGGGTTCTGGAACACGCCGGCGCGCCAGGCGAGATACACCGGCACGCCCACCACCAGCCCCAGCACCACCATCATCGTAAGCCCCAGGCAGAGTTGCCAGTAAAAGAAGCTCGTCCCCTGCGTCTGCCAGCGCCGCCAGCCCTCGCCCAGCTCATAGCGGTCGAAGACTACGGCGTCGAACAGCAGGAAGCGGAAGACGCTGTGGACGTACATCAACACCAGCGCTAGCCCGACCGCGGCCGCCAGGATTATCGCCACCCACACTAGGTTCTGCATCAGCCAGTCCCAGGGCTGCGCGGCGGCGAAGTGGGTCACAAAGTCCTTGTTGGATTTCGACGGGGCAGGGATGTTGTAGTTACCGCCGAGGTTGCCGCCGCTGCCCAGCTCGCCGCTCAGCAGCGTGATGATGGCCAGCCGCGCCCACTTGCGGAAGCGGAAGGGTTGGAAGAGAAGCTGTTTGGTGGTCTCGAACGCCGGCGAAACCGCTTCGACCGCGTTGAGCACCTGCGCCATGGGTCGAACTCTACCGCCAAGTCTTCAGCGGCGCAAGCTCGGCGCCGCTACCTTCGCATCCTCAGGTTGGAAGAATCGAGAGAAGGTTGGGGTGAGCGACGGGATTCGAACCCGCGACCCTTGGATCCACAATCCAATGCTCTACCGGCTGAGCTACGCTCACCACGCCACTTGCAGCATTATTTCGCAGGCTCCACAGCCTGTCAATCAGCCCGGCCAGTTTCGAGTGGCCAGTTAGCGGTTGCCGGGCTCTCAGGCAATGCCCCTCCCATGCGTTCCAACGCGTTCTGAACGCATAACGCATCGGGGGCGGGCCCCACCCCTGCCTAGAGGGAGCCGCAAAAACAGACACAGTCCCATTTTGAAACACCCTCTTGCCGGCGGCTCGGATAACACCAGCCTAATGAATAAGTTACGGTTCAGGTAGATGGCGTGTGAGTTGCACCCTTCTGGACGAGGCGAACCAACGTGCCGACTGCTCAACTCTACCTGCTGGAGATGGCGTGCTGGGGGTTGATGGGTGGCATTCTCATCATGATGGCCCTGTTGGTCGGCCGGCGCTGGTTCCGCCAGCGTTATTTTCGCCGCCTGGACATTTGGCGGCAGGAGTTGGAAGCGTCCTGGGGCCGTTGGCTGCGCGCCGACCTTCCCGATGTCTGCTGGCGAACCGAAAGACACCGCCGGGTGCTGCTGGCCGAAAGAGCAGCTTCGGTCATCGAGCAGCCAGGCGGCTTCTGCGAGGCGAGCCGGCACTGCACCTTCCTTCCCGCCGAAGTTGCCCTGGCCTGCGGCGACCGCGGGCAGCCCTGTGCCGCACCCGCCTATGTCCGCAGGCGCGTCGAGGAGTGGGGCTTGGTGAGGCAACAGATGGAGGCCGTGCGCGCCGCCGAAGGGCTGGAACGCGCCCGCGAAATAATCCTCCTGGGACGCTTGCGCTCACCGCTCTGCCTGCCGCTGCTGCGCGAGTTGCGCGACGACCCCGATCCCGATGTTCGGCTGGCGGCCGTGCGCGCGCTGGGTCTGCTGGGAACCCCCGAAGCAGTCGCGCCGTTATTGGAGTTGCTCGAGCGGGCGGAGATGACCGTTTCCATCCCGTCCTGGCAGCGCGCCCTCATCAGTTGCTGCCAGAACCATCCCGCCCTGTTACTGCCGGCCCTGGATCGTCTGTCCGGGACGCCGCGCACGTTGCTGATGCGCGTGGTGGCCGAGGTCGCCTCGCCCGCCATCCTCCCCAATCTGCTTGAACTGGCCGAAGACCCCGACCCGCAGATTCGCGCCCATGTCGCCCGGGCCTTGGGGCGGCTGGAGGGAGAAGAAGTACGGGGCTGCTTGCAGCGCCTGCTGCACGATCGCATCTGGTTTGTGCGCGTCCGCGCCGCCCGCGCGCTCGGAGTTCATGGCGGCTGGAAGGCGGCCGACCTCCTGTTGGACGCGCTCAACGATACTGGCCCCGACGTCCGCCACGCCGCCGGCGAAAGCCTGGCGGCGGCGCCGCTGCCTCTGGACGAACTGTTCGAGAAAGCCCGTCACCGCCTCACTCCGATTGGCTGGGGCGTGTTGCTGGGCGAGCTCGGGCGTCGCGGGCTGTTCTGGACGCTGGCCGAGCAACTGGTCAGCCCCGCGCCCGCGGTGCGCGCTCTGGCGGAGCAATGGTTGCGGGCCGCGCTGGAGAACGGTGCTCGCAAGACTCTGCTGGATGCGCTCTTCCATCCCGAAGGGCCGGTGGCCGACGCCATGGCGGAGCTGCTGGTGCAGCACGGCGACGCCTCCCTGCTGCCTTGGTTGGAGGAGCTGCGCGCGCGGGCCGCTGAAGAGCCGGGCGGACTCCACCGGCTGCAACGGCTCGAGCAGCGCCTGACGGTTTCTGCGAGTCCCTGACATGAGCGTGCTGGTCTGGATTGATTCGTTCCTGCTCTACTACTACGCCGTTCTCTGTGTCATCTACCTGGCCTTGTTCGCTCTGGCGCTGCTGGATAGTCTTCGTCATCAGCAGTGGATTCACACCTTGCCGCTCGACCGCTTGGCCACCTCGCCCCTCGCCCCGCCGGTGAGCGTTCTGGTTCCGGCGCGCAACGAAGCCGCCGGCATCGTGCAATCGGTTGAGTCGCTGCTGGGCTTGAAGTATCCCGACTTCGAAGTCGTCGTCATCAACGACGGCAGCAGCGACGCCACGCTCAAACGCTTGCAGGAAGCCTTTGGGCTCATCCGCATTGATTTCAGTTATCACGCGCGCATTCCCACCGCGCGCGTCCGCGACGTCTTCGCCAGCCCGACGCATCCGCGCCTGCTGGTGTGCGACAAGCTGCCGGGTGGCAAAGCCGACGCCCTCAACGCCGGGTTGAACCTCGCCCGCGGCGCTTACTTCTGCACCGTGGACGCTGATGCTGTGCTCGACCGCGACGCTCTGCTGCGCGTGATGCTGCCCGTCTACAACGATCGCACCGTCGTCGCCAGTGGCGGCGTCGTCCGGCTGGCCAACGGCAGCGTGTTTGCCAACGGGCGCTTGCAGGAAGCCCGCCTGCCGCGCTCGCCGCTGGAGCTTCTCCAGGTGGTCGAGTACCTCCGCGCCTTTCTCTGGGGCCGCCAGGGGTGGAGCGCGCTCGGCGGGCTGCTCATCATCTCCGGTGCGTTCGGAATTTTCCGGCGCGAGCTGGTGCTGGAAATCGGCGGCTTCCGCACTCGCACCGTGGGCGAAGATATGGACCTGGTGGTGCGGCTGCACCGGCGGCTGCGCCAGCGCGGCAAGCCCTATGTGGTGCGCTTTGTCCCCGACCCCATCTGCTGGACGGAGGCGCCTGCGTCGCTGCGTCAACTCAGCTGCCAGCGCCGCCGCTGGCAGCAAGGCCTCGGCCAGTCGCTCTGGCACAGCCGCGATCTGCTGTTTTCCCGCCGCGGCGGCCGCATCGGCTGGTTCATCTTTCCCTACCAGATTGTCTTTGAATTTTTCGGGCCGTTGATTGAAACTCTCGGGCTGATTTCCGTCGCTGCCAGCGCCGCGCTCGGCCTGCTCAACCAGGAATACTTCTTCCGGCTGTTTCTTTTCGCCTACTTGTTCGGGACCTTCATCTCTATGGCGGCGGTCTACCTCGAAGACCTGAGTTACCACCGCTACCGGCGCGCCAGCGAAGTCGCCCGGCTGCTGCTGATCAGCCTGTTCGATTATTTCCCCTATCGCTTGCTCATCAATCTCTTTCGCATTCAGGGGATGTTTGATTTCTTCCGGCAGCGCGCCAGATGGGGAGAGCTGGCGCGCCGCGGCTTCACCGAGCCACAGGGCGCGCCGGCGCACCCCGCCTAGGACAATTCCGAGCCAGGGCCGGCCAGCCGCCCTCGGGCCGTCACCGCCCAGGGGCTGGTGGGGTCGAGTTGCAGGTAGCGCTTCCAGTGGCGGCGAGCTTCGGCCCAGGCGCCGAGTTTTTCGGCCACCAGCGCCAGGTTGTAGTGGGCGTCGGCGTAATCGGGCTGGAGACGTACCGCCTGCCGCAACTCCTCGCGGGCCGCGCCGACCTGGCCGAGCTCGTCCAGCACGCTGCCCAGATTGAAGCGCGCCAGCGCGTTCGCGGGCTCGAGCGCCAGCGCGCGCCGGTAGCACTTTACTGCCTCTTCGGGCTCCTCCTCTTCGTAGAGCAGCGTGCCCAGGTTGATCTGCGCCTCCACCCAGTCAGGGCGCTTCTTCAGCACTTGCCGGTAGGCCTCGATGGCCTCGCGGCGCCGCGCCGGATCGCCTTCGCAGTTGAGCGCCACTGCGAACCACTCCTCGGCGGTGCGCTCCGGCATCACGCGCACTTTTTCGCCGAGGGTGCGCGTTTCAAAATTGAGGACGAATTGTCCGGAGAGCGGCTCCAGCTGCGCGCCCTGGTGCTCGACCACCAGTCGGCGGCCGTCGGAGACGATGCGCAGCTCGTTGAGCGGCTGTGTAACGTTGCCGAGCTGCTGGCGCAGCGCTTCCAGTGCCTGGCGCAGGCGCCGCGCCGGCACGCGATTCTCCGTGAGTTGCTTGATGGTGCGCAGCGTGATGAGGTCGCTGAAGCGGTAAACTTTTTCCTGCCAGACCGTGCGCGGCTCGACCAGCCGCAGCCGTTCCCAATGGGCCAATTGTCGGGGTTTCAACTCCAGGATGCGCAGCACTTCACGGCGCGTGAACTGCTCCATCGGCGGCCCGCTACCCTCGACCACGTCCTACTATCCCGCGCCGCATCTTAGCCGACAGCCGCGCCTGAATCAACCGCGAAAAATTGACACCCCTTCGCGGCTCTCCTACAATACCCGCGCATTGTCCGACCACGGCTCCATGCCTTTCGTCCCCCGATGAAGCCCGCCACCCAATCGCTCGAGCACCTGAAAGCCCGCGCCCGGTTGGTGCTGGCCGCAACGCTGGGCGTGGCGCTGCTGCTGGCGCCGCCGCGGGGCTCAGCGGCGTTGCCGCTGGTGGCGTTTTTCTTCGTCGTTTACTTCCTCTACAGCGCGGTGGCGCTGCTCTATCCGCGCTGGCTGGCGACGCTGCAAGGCCAGATCGCCTCCTGGGCAGGCGATGTCGCGGCCCTGGCCGTGGTGCTGTTGTTTGCGCCCACGCATCCGGCGCCGTTCATTCTTTTCTTCGTCTATTTCGCTCTGGTCGCCGGTCTGTGGTGGAGCTGGGGCGCCGCCGCCCTTCTCAGCCTGCTGGTGAGCGCCGGCTATCTCTGGGTTTCCTGGGGCGAAGGAGGAATGGAAGCGCTGTGGTGGGAAGGTTGGGCGACAGTGGGCGGGTTGCTGGTCGCCGGCATCGTTGTCGGCGTGGTGGCTGAGCGCGAGCGACGCAACCTGGGGCGGCTGGCGCTGGTCGAGGGCTTTGCGCGCCTACTCAGCCTCGACACGCGCTGGCCGGAGCTCTGGCAGCGCTGGCTCGATGCTCTCTGCCGCCGCTACGCGGCGCGTCGCGCCCTGCTCGCCTATCACGACCCGGAAACCGACCGCGTGCTCCTCTGGGACTTGCGGCTCGACGCCAGGAACCCGCACTGTGAGGAAGCCGACCGGCCGCCGCGCGATGCCCGCGTCTTTTTACTCGAGGCCGAGCCGCTGAGTCTGCTTGGGCAGAATCTGCGCTCGGCGCCGCGCTGGCATCTGCGCCGGGAGTTGACTTCGACCGTAGTGGAGAAGCCCTTCAGCCTGCCGGAGCGTTTTGCCGCCGAGTTCGCTCCACACTCCTTGTTGAGCGTACCAGTTCTGGTCGGTTCGGCTTGGCGCGGGCGGTTGTTCCTGCTCGACGCCGCCCGCATCGAGCTCGACCAGCTCGAGGACCTTCAGCAGCTTCTCGACGGCCTCAGCCCGGTGCTGGCCAACCTGCTGGCGGTACGCAGCCTGCTGGTTCTGGTGGTCGACCGCGAACGCGAGCGCATCAGCCGCGACCTCCACGACGGCGTGGCGCAAACCCTGGCCAGCCTGGAGATGCAGTTGAGCGTTTTGGGGCGGGTGGCGGCCACCGACCCGGCGCGGGGCGTAGAAGGGGTCGAGCGGCTGCAGCGTATCGTCAAGCAGGAGCAGGACGAGCTCCGGCGCTTCGTGCGCACGCTCAAGCCGGTGCGGGTGCCGGCCTCGGAGCTCAACCGCTGGCTGCTGGCTCACTGCATGCAGTTTCGCCAGGAAACCGGGATTGACGTCGACCTGATGGCCGACCCGGTGGAAGAAAAGCTCCCCGAAGGGGTTTGTCGCGAAGTGTTTCTCATTGTGCGGGAAGCGTTGCATAATGTGCGGAAGCATGCCGGCGCTCGACACGTGCTGGTCCGGCTGCGGCTGGAGGAGGAGCAGTTGCGCCTGGTGGTGGACGACGACGGACGCGGGTTTCCGTTTGCTGGCACCTACTCGCAGCGGGCGCTGGAAGAGCAGGGGTTGATGCCGGTTTCCATCGGCGAGCACGTGCGCGCTCTGGGCGGTGCCGTTACCATCGACTCCACGCCCGGCAACGGCGCTACTCTGCGCGTGGATATTCCTTTGAGCTGACACGAAATGACCAAGAAACCGCGCGACGCTATCCGGGTTTTGGTGGCCGACGACCACACTATCTTCCGCGACGGCCTGTGCCAGTTGCTGGAAGCGGAAGACGACATGACGGTGGTTGGCGAGGCCAAGAACGGCCCGGAGGCGCTCTCGCTGGCGCAGAAGGTCAAGCCCGACATTCTTCTGCTCGACCTCAAGATGCAGCCGATGGACGGCTTCGAAGTCCTCACCCGCCTCTCGGAAGAGAAGCTCGACCTCCGCCCCATTGTCCTTACCGCCTCGGAGGACGAGCGCGATTACGTCGAGGCGGTTAAGCGCGGCGCCCGCGGCATCGTGCTCAAAGCTGCCGCCAGCGAGCGGCTGCTGGAAGGCATCCGCAAAGTTCACCGCGGCGAAATGTGGATTGATCAGCGCGTCGCCGCCGACGTGATGAAGGCCATGACCGAGCCCCGACCGGCCGTCCCCCAGCGCGGCGACAAAGTCCTGCTCACCGCCCGCGAGCAGGAAATCGTCCTGCTGGTCGCCCAAGGCTTCCGCAACAAGGAAATCGCCGACAAGCTCTCCATCAGCGAGCAGACCGTAAAGAACCACCTGCACAACATTTTTGACAAGCTGGGCGTCTCCGACCGCCTCGAGCTCGCCCTCTACGCCATCCACCACAAGCTCGCCAAAGCCGAATAGGCAGCAGTCGCCCCCGGGTCGCCTTTTTCCCCCACCTTCGTACTAGCCGCTCTGTACTCCCCGATCCCTACCTCTGCTCTATTGTTCCCGCCACCTGCGTATCCTAGACTCGCACGTGCAAATTTAGGACGCGCAACCGCAGCGCGGAGGAGGGGACCCGAGGGGTCGGGAGCAGAGGCGGGATTAGAAGGCCGCGAGGCCTTCCCGTTTACCCACAGGCGATGGAGGTGGGTGAGGACGGGCCGGGGACCGGAGACGCCCTCCACCGGAATCCACCGGCCCGTTCTACTTGTTCCTGTTCGGGAAAGTCGGGGGGTTAGCCCCGCCGTAAACGCCGGCGTCCTGAGCCATACCTCACTGCCGTAGGCGCACGCGGAGGGTAAGCCCGTAGCGTCAATTCAGGCAATCAATTCTCAGGGGTCCCTTCTGGCTGCTCGGCGACCGCCGTGGTGTGCGCCGGTCGCACCGCGCGCCTCCGCTTGGGCGGCTGAAACCGGAGCAGGGAATTGCGGTGCAGATGCAGGTGGTCACCGCGCGCGAACCATACCACCAGGTTGCCGCTTTCATCCTCCAACCGAAACCGCATCGCGCGCCGCCCTAGGCTGACCTCTTCGATGTCTTGGGTGAAGAGCGGGTCGTCACCGTGGCTTTCGCCGCACTGCTCGCAGCAGCACTCGAGCTTCTCGCCCGAATCAAAAACCAGCCACAGTCGCTTGCCGCGCTTGGCTAGCCGCTCCACCTTGCGCGGCGCCACGAAACGGTTCAGGTACTCGAGCGCGCACACCTGCTCGCCCTGCCGCGCAAACGTCTTCAGCCCGTGCTCGCAGGTAGGAGTGGATTTGCGGGGCGGAACTCGCCGTGTCTTCATGGGCCCGTCCTTCTGGTCGGGGCGGTGGGATTTGAACCCACAGCCTCCTGCTCCCAAAGCAGGCGCGCTACCAGATTGCGCCACGCCCCGGCCACTCAGAATCGTAGCACGGCGGCGAGAGGCAGGGAAGGAGAGGACCCCGCGACAGAGGCTGGGCGGCAGTTACAAGCTACGAGTCACCAGTCACGCTTGCTAGCGCTTCTTCTTCGCCGCTTTCTTGGCGGCTTTGGCAGGAGCGCCCAGGCGGAACACTCGAAGGGTCGCCACGCGGGCGTTCTGCTTGATTTGCACCTGTGCGCAAGTGACGCTCATCAACCCCCAGCAGGGGTTGTGCGGCCCGCGCAGGTAGCGTGCCGGCAGCTCCGCGCCGGCGCGCAGCAGCCGCTCGTGCGGTTCGAGCAGCCCGAGCTCATCCTCCGCCAGCTCGATGGTCTCGTTGAATTCCACCATGTAGGCGCCGTGCGGCAGCGTCCACCACTGGTAGCGATCCTGGGAGTGCTTCTGGTGGGTCGGCATGGGGTGGCGCTCGGCGGCCACGTACTCGCTGCCCCCGAAGTCCACCGTGCCGGTCGGATCGAGCCGGAAGACCTGCCGCGCCGTCAGGTCCACCGCATAGGCGTGCACCTGATGCTTGTCGCTGAGGATGTTGCCCACTCTCTGGACGGCTTCCTTGCCGCTCACCAGTTGCATCGTGCGCTCCTCCTCGCCCCGTTGAGTCCGCGCCAATATACCCCGTGCCGGAGCAATTGTCATCTCGCTCTTGCCTCGCTCCCTGTTGTGACGCGAGGCGAACCCCGTAGCGTCCTCGAGAGGTATGCTATTCTTTTCTTCCATGCGCGTGACCGCCGAACAAATCCAGGCCCGCCTGCGGGAAGCCGCCGGCGAGGGCATGCCCGTCGTCGCCTGGGGCGTGGGCTACGTCGGGCCCTCGCTCTACACGGTGTGGGGCGTGTCGGTGGTCTTTCTGCTTCTCACCCTGGCGATTGCTGTCTTCACCTTCAAGAGTTGGATGGCTATCGCCATCGCTCTCATCCTGTCGCTGATTGTCTACCTGGCCCTGCGCGCCCGAGTGAAGTTCTGCGCCATCGGCGTCACCCCGCGCCACTTCATCGCCATTGACATTGCCGGCAGCCGCTTTCTGCCGCCGGCGCATCAGGGACTGAGCGCCATTCAGTACCCGCGTATCCTCGACAGCGAGCTGACCACCACGCTCCACTACGTGCTCGGCAACGGCTCGCTCCACTGGGTGCGCTTCCAGGACCTGCACGGCTTCCCCGACAACCGCAACGCCGCCCGCCGCATCCGCCAGGCCGTGCACGACCTCGTCTACGACCCCAACGCCGCCCTCGCACAACAGAAAGCCGGATAAGCACGCCACAAAGGTGCGAAGACACAAAGGCCTGAAAATGCCCTCTTCATGTCTTTGGGCCTTAGTAGCTAAACCGTCTTGTCTTTGGAGTAGCAGAGGTCTTCGACCGGGCACTGGGTGCATTTCGGATTGCGCGCCTGGCACACCAGCCGCCCGTGCCAGATGAGCTGGTGGGAAATCTCAATCCATTTCTTCTTCGGGATGATCTTCATCAAGTCCTGCTCAATCTTCTTCGGGTCGTCCTGGCGGGAGAGGTCGAGCCGGCGACTCAGCCGCATCACGTGCGTATCGACTACAACTCCGGTGGCCAGCCCGTAGGCCGTCCCCAGCACCACGTTGGCCGTCTTGCGGGCCACGCCGGGCAGGGTCAGCATCTCCTCCATCGTGCGCGGCACCTCGCCGCCGAACTTCTCGACGATCATCTTCGAGGCCCCGAGGATGGATTTGGCCTTGTTGCGGAAAAAGCCGGTCGGCCGGATGTCTTGCTCCAGCTCCCGCGGGTCGGCGGCCGCGAAAGCTTGTGGCGTCGGGTATTTGGGGAAGAGCGTTTTTGTCACCTGATTGACGCGCTCGTCGGTGCACTGCGCCGACAGGATGGTCGAGATGAGCAACTGGAAGGCGTTGCGGTGCTCGAGCGCGCAGGTGGCTTTGGGGTAGGCTCTGTCGAGCCGCTGCAGCAGCAACCGCACGCGCTTCTTCAGCGGCAGCTTGCGCGCGTTCTTCACCCGCTTGGCGATGCGGACGGGACGGGGGAAGTCAGGATGGCTGGCGGGTTCCGCCATAGGCGCGACTACCCGCCGAGCAGTCCCAGCACTTCATCAATCGGCCGGTGTACGCAGGTAAAGATAGGCGTGTCGCGGAGGGTGAAGCGGCTGGCCTCGCTCTCGCGCAGGTCCATCACCAGGTCGACGAAGTCTTCGGGGTAGTCCGACTCGAACGCCACCACGAACTCCTGGTCGTCGAGCCCGAACGAATACGTGGTGTTCAGCTTCACTCGCGGGTACTTGTGGCCGATCTGGATGTGCTCTTTCATCATCCCCTGGCGCGCCGCCTCGGTCATCTTGTACCATTCGCGCGTCTTCACGAAGGGGTAGATGAAGAGGTACTTGTGCACGCCCGGCTCGATGCGCCCGCGGGCGTCGAGCTGCCCGTCGTGCTTGTGTCCGACGAGGTAAATCGAGTGTTTGGTCATCGAGAGAAAGGAGTAGGGAATCGTCAGCCAGCGCCCCAAGCCCGTGGCCAGCAGCTTCGCGGTCATCTCCTGGAACGGCTCCAGCGCGTAGCCGATGCGCCACAGCAGGAAGTCGCAGTCGCCCCGAATCCCCACCAGCGAGTACGACAGCACCGCCATCTGCTGTGTGTAGTCCTGCACCACCTGGCAGAACTCGTGCTTGCCCTGCTCGCGCTCCGCCGGCGGCAGGCGTCGCCACGCCGGGTCCACCTTGAAGAAAGAAAAATTCACCAACTGGCGACGATTGTCGGTGGTTGCCTCAGCCATTGTCTCGTCTTCCTCCGGGCACGGGACAAAAACTATAGCACAGGTGGATGTTGCTTCAAGTAGGCCAGCAGCTTCGCGAACGCCTGCCCGCGATGGCTGTATCGGTTCTTCTCCGCCACCTCCAGCTCCGCCATCGCCTTGCCCAGCGGTGGAAAGAAGAACAGCGGGTCGTAGCCGAACCCGCCCTTGCCGCGCGGCGCCTCGAGGATGCGCCCTTCGCAGGCGGCGGAGAAAATTGCCAGGATCCGGGTGCGGCGCGCCAGCGCCAGTACGCAGACGTAGCGCGCCGTGCGCTTTTCTTCCGGCAGGCCACGCAGTTCCTCCAGCAGCTTGCGGTTGTTGTCTTCGTCGGTGGCCTGCGGGCCCGCATAGCGCGCCGAGCGCACGCCCGGCCTGCCGGCCAGCGCATCCACCGCCAAGCCGGAGTCATCGGCCACGACAAGGCCATCGGCCATGCGGCTGTAGTGCAGCGCCTTCTCCAACGCGTTCAGCGCGAAGCTGGGCTCATTCTCAGGAAACTTGGGCAGCCGCTCGTAGTCCCGCAGGGATTCGAGCTGAAAGCCCTCCGCCGCTGCCAGCCCCGCCAGCTCCCGTAACTTGCCGCGATTGGAGGAGGCGAGGAAGAGACGCACGAGGTTCTGGCTCAGGGCTTGGCCGTGTTGGGGTCGAGCAACCGCACCACTTCAGAAATGCGGTCGGCGGGAAATCCGCCTCGGCGCGCATGCTCGCGGATCATCTCCGCGTTCGGCGCTACGTAGACGCAATAGAGCTTGTCGTCGGTGGCGTAGCTGTGCACCCATTGAATCTGCGGCCCCAGGCCGCTCAGCACGCTGCACGACTTCTGCGAAATGGCTTGCAGCTCCTCCAGCGACTTCTGCCCCAGCCCGGGGATATTCCGCTCAACGACGTACTTCGGCATGCGCGTCTCCTTTCAGGGTTGCGCCAGGTTGAGGTGCAAGAGTTGCTGCTGCACTTCCAGCAGCTCAAAGATTCCTTTGCGTGCCAGCGCCAGCAGCCGCTCCAGGTCAGCTTCGGAAAACGGCGCCGCCTCGGCCGTGGCCTGCACTTCGACCAGCTTGGCGCTGCCGGTCATCACCACGTTCATATCGACTTCGGCGCGCGAGTCCTCTTCATAGGTCAGGTCAAGCAGCGCCGTGCCTTCCACGATGCCGACACTGGTCGCCGCCAGCGCTTCAGTGAGCGGCATCGTCTTCAGGATGCGCATCTCCACCAGCTTCTGGCAGGCCAGCCCCAGCGCCACGTAGGCGCCGGTGATGGAGGCGGTGCGGGTGCCGCCGTCGGCTTGAATGACGTCGCAGTCGAGCACAATCGAGCGCTCGCCCAGCGCGTCCAGCCGCGTCACGGCGCGCAGCGCCCGCCCGATGAGCCGCTGGATTTCCTGCGAGCGCCCGGTCACGCGCCCGCGGCTGGCGTCGCGCGGCGTGCGTTGCTGCGTCGCCCGCGGCAGCATCGAGTACTCCGCCGTTACCCAGCCCCGGCCGGTGTTCTTCAGGAACGCCGGCACGGTGTCTTCCACCGTGGCGGTGCAGATGACGCGCGTTGAGCCGACTTCAATCAGCACGCTGCCTTCCGCCGTGGGGACAAAGTTCGGCGTCAGCTTCACCGGGCGAAGCTCTTCGGGCGCGCGACCATCGCGGCGGCGAAACGGCATGGGCGACGATTATAACCAGATTGGCTGTAGATACACAGAGGGCACGCGAGCAAGAAACACCCCACGGGCCGAAGCCCGCGGGCTGGCGCCAATAGAGAGTTAAGCTGGCCTACTTGGCTGGCTGGGCGGCGCGGAAGATGACCGAACGCAGGATGTAAGCCCGCGTGGCAGTTGCGTCCAGCACACCCAGGAAGCTGTGCATGATGATGCTGCGGTCGGCCGCGGTGCGGGCGTCTCGATCGGCTTTGAACGCCGCATTCACTTTGTCGCGCGCCGCCAGATTGGGCATCGAGACCGCGACGTAGTGCGTGAAGGAATCGGTGGTCTTGGCTTCTTCCACGCCCACCGCGTAGCCGTGAAGGGCGCCTTCGGCGACCAGCTTGTCGTAAACCGGCTTGTTGTACTCTGTCCACACCTTTCGGAACTCGTCGCCTTTGCCTGGGTTAACCTTGACGAAGGTCAGCCAGAGGTAGCCGCCCTGGTCGTTGGCGGGCGGCGTCGCGCTCGAGCCGGTGATAATCTCGCGCAGCAACACGTCGGCGTGCTTGCTCACGTCCACAGTGGCCAAGAACTTCTCCTGGATACCTTCGCCGGCATGCTTCTTCTCCATTTCTTCCAGGGCGGCGGAGACTTTTTCGAGCGCGCCCACGTTGGGCATCGCCCACCAGAAACTATGCGTGGAGCCGCCGGCGGTATGGAGCACCGGCACGTCCACGCCCCAAGCCGTGATTACGCCGTCCTTGAGGAGCTGATCGAAGACCGGCGCGTCGTACTTCTTCACCAGGTCCATGAAGTCGGCGTTCTTGCCCGGCTTCACGGTAAAGTCAGCCACGTAGATGATGGGTTCAACTTGCTGTGCCGCCGCCGAAGCCACGAACAGCAGCGACATCGCCAGCGCCAGCAGTAGACGGGTTTTCATTTCGCCCTCCAAGAAGGGAAGTGACTGCGGGAAGGGCTCTTTCTATCACGAATGCGCTCCCCGCGCCAGCCTTTGCGCGCACAGTCAGGGTGACGACGCGAGGAAACGAGATTGGTGAGATTCTTGAGCACGTAGTGCCCTTCGACTTCGCCCCGACTGCCTCGGGGCTTCGCTCCGGGCAAGTTTTCTTTTCGCGAAGTGAAAGGAAAATTTTGGAGGCGGCGGGAGTCGAACCCGCGTCCGAAAAGCCTTGCCGCCAGGAGCCTACATGCTTGTTCGGTTCCGTTGGTTTCGCGGCCGCGGTAAGGAGCCGACAAGAACCCGCTGCTGCTAGCCCGATTGGTTTCGCCGAGGCGGTCTCAGGCGGCGGCCGCGCCGGCTATCCTGCTGGGTTGACGCCCTTATCTCAGCCGCAGGCTGCCGAGACAGGACGCGCTACCTAATTAGGCAGCGAGAGCCAACTCAGAGTTGGCAGTTATGTTTTAGGTCCACGCGATTGCGGGCACGTGGGGCCCGGCATGCCTCCTAGCAGCTCCAGCTTCCGTCGAAACCGTTTCGCCCCCACGGAAACCAAGCTGTCTAACTCAAGACTAGCACTCTCGGCCAGCTCCGGCAAGCCGCGGAGGCGCGGCCTGCCTGCTTTGTTCTGAGCTTGCTCGAGGGGTGCAGGCAAGCTTGACACTCGCGCCAGCGCCGCCCATAATGCGAAAACTTGGAGGCACGAAGGCGGAGAGATGGCGGAGAATCCCGCGGTTCACGAAGCGGTCGAACGAGCGCTGGCGGAAGCGCTCGCAAGCATCCAGCGGCACCTGGGCGAGGTGCAGAGCTCGTTCGAGCAGGTCAAGGGCGCGGTCGAAGGCGGGGAGGCACGCGCCAACAACTTCGTGGGCCTGCTGCCGCAGCTTGTTCACATGCAGGCTTCCGGAGCGTCACTGGCGGCGACGGTGGAAACCGTGCTGCGCTTCGTCGGGGCCTCGGCTCAATGGAGCGGTGTCGCTGCGATGCCGATGCCGGTGGCAGCGCCTGCGCCGGCGCGGGAGGCCGAGCCCGCGCCCGTCGCGGCTGAACCTGCGCCCGCGCCGGCCGAAGAGCCTGCACCCATCGCGGTCGAGCCCGCCTACGAGGAATCGCCCGCCTCGGAATCCGTCCACGAGATTCGCCTCGAGCCCACGGCCGCCGAGCCCGCGCCGGTTGAGGCACCGCCTCCGGCTGTGCCGGCCCGCTTCGACCTCGACTCGCTGCCCGACGACCTCAAGCAGCTCCATCAGAAGGCCAAGCGCTTCGCCAAAGTTACGGTCAGCGACCTGATTCTCTACAAGAAGAAGGATGTCGAGCAGGGTCGCAAGAACAAGGACCTCTACGAGCGCCTGAAGAAGGAAATCGACGACTCCAAGGCGATGTACGACAAGCGCTTCGCCAGAATCGCCGAGCACAACATCGACTACCTCTACGACGAGCTGGTGCGCGTGCTGGCCGAGAACGACCCGCAGGCGTTGGGCAGCTATCCCTACCGGCCTTCAGGCGCCTGACACGTGAACCCGGGGCCCCGTAGCGCACGCCTGACCTTTTCCTTTCTCCTGATTGCGCTGTGGCTGGGCGCCGCCCTGCCGGGTGGCGCGGCTGACCCGCAGCCGGGTGAAGAGTTGACCCGCCTGGCGGCGAAGTTGCGCGAGGATCCCTCGCCGGACAACTATCAGCGCCTGACTCGGTTCGCCGAGCGTTATGCCGAAAGCGAGCTCAGCGGTCAAGCGTACTTTGCCCTCGGCATGGCCGACTTCGACGCGCGCCGCTGGAGCCGAGCCCGCGACCACCTCACCACTGCCGCACGCTCCAGCCGCGTGCTGTCCGATTACGCCACGCTCTACCTGGCTCGCACACAGATTGAGCTGGGCGCTCTCGAAGAAGCCCGCAAAACCCTGGACACGGTTTCCTTCGGCTCCAGCCTGCTTTCTGAGCCGGCGCTGGCGCTGGAGTCCGAGTTGCTGGCCAAACTGGGTCGTCCGGCGGAAGGCGTGGCGCTGCTCGAGCGCGCGCCCGGCCTGCGCGAACGCCCGCCGCTGCTGTTCGCGCTGGGCAAAGCGCTGGACGCCGCCGGCAACACCCGGGCGGCGATTGAAACGCTCCAGTTGGTCTACTACCAGTTTCCGCTGAGCGCGCAGGCCGAGCCGGCCAACGCGCTGCTCTCGCAGTGGCGCCAGCAGATGAAGACCGGCTACCCGCAGCCGAGCGAGGCGCTGCGCCGTACGCGCGCCGAACTGCTGTGGGCGCAGAAAGCCTACCGCGGGGCCCGCTCCGCCTATCTGGACCTCGCGGCGCACGCCGGCGAGCCGACCCGCCGCGAAGCGATGATTCGCGCCGCACTCGCCCAATATCTGGTCGGTCTGATGCGTGGCGCCTGCTCGGAAGTTGTTGCCCTGGATGGCGCGGGCACGCGGGCGGAAGCGGAGTGGCGCAGCCTGCGGGCGCGCTGCGCCGTCCGCGAGGACGATATGAAAGCCGCGGAAACTGAGCTGGCCGCATTGGCCAGGATTGCTCCGACCAGCGAGTGGTACGAGACCGCGCTGCTGGCTGCCGGCGACACTGCGCTGGTGCGCTACAACAAGCCTCTCGCCCAGCAGTATTACCAGCGGCTCATCGCCGCTTTCCCCCAGTCGAGCTCCGCCGCCGAAGCGCATTGGAAACTCGCCTGGTTTGCCTACCGCGGCCGCAGCCCGGAAGCAACGCGGCTGATGCAGGAACATCTGGAGCGCTTCCCGGAGTCGCCCTTCCTGCCGCGAGCGCTCTACTGGCGCGCGCGGCTGGCGGTCAACGCCAAGGAAGAGGCATTGGCCGAGCGCTTGCTGACCTTGCTGCGCGAGTACGCCCCGCGTGACTACACCGCCCAACAGGGCGAGATTCTGGCGATGGAGATTGACCACGGGCCCGCGGGCGACGAAGAGCGCCTGCCGGCCTGGGTCGAGAACCTGCGCTTGCGCACGCGGCCGCCGGCGGCCGCGCCGCTGCCGCCGGTGTATGCCTCGCAGATTGAGAAGGCCACGGCGCTCTCGCGCCTGAGCCTCTACGAGCTGGCGGCCGAAGGACTCGACGCCGCGCTCGACCGCCAGCCCCACCCCGCGCTCTACCTCGCTCAGGCCCGCATCGCGTACGCGCAAGAGAAGTACGCCCGCGCCACCGTCCTGCTCACCCGCGCCTATCCCGGCTACTGGCGCTACCGGCTGGAAGACCTGCCGCGCGAGGCGTGGGAGCTGATGTACCCCAAGCTCTACTGGGAAATCATCCAGCGCGAGTCGCGCCAGCGCAACTTGGATCCCTACCTGGTGGCGGCGCTGATTCGCCAGGAATCGCGCTTCGAGAACGAAGTGGTCTCGTCCGCGGGCGCCGTCGGCCTGATGCAACTCATGCCCGGGACGGCGCGGCGGCTGGCCGGCCACCGTGTCTCCCGCGGGCGGCTCTATGACCCCGAGACCAACATCCGCCTCGGCACGCAGTACCTCGCCGACCTGCTGGCGGAATTCGGCGGCAGCGTCGAGAAGGCCGTGGCGGGCTACAACGCCGGCAGCGGCCGCGTGGCCGAGTGGTCGAGCGAGCCGGCCGCCGACCCGGCTGAGTTCGTGGAGTCCATCTCCATCACCCAGACCCGCGAGTTCGTCCACACCGTCCTGCGCAACTACCGCTTCTACCGCGACCTCTACCCCGAACGCTGAATCATTCCTCTGTGCTACTGTGTCTCGGTGGCTGTTTTTGGTAGTCTGTTCCCGCGATGGCAGATGTCATTTCCCGGAAACGGTTGACGAGCGAGAAGGCTGAGCGGTTCACCGAGTCGGTGATCCGGGAGATGACGCGCCAGGCGATGCTCCACGGCGCGGTCAACCTCGCTCAGGGCTTCCCCGACTTTCCCGCGCCGGAGGAAGTGAAGCGCGCCGCTGCCGAAGCCATTGCCGCCGACATCAACCAGTACGCCATCACCTGGGGCGCGAAAAAGCTGCGCGAGGCCATCGCCCGCCAGATGAAACTCTGGCAAGGGCTCGACATTGACCCCGAGCGCGAAATCACCGTCTGCTGCGGCTCCACCGAAGCGATGATTTCCGCCATGCTCGCCGTCACCAATCCCGGCGATGAGGTCGTCATCTTCGAGCCCTTCTACGAGAACTACGGCCCCGATGCCATCCTCTCCGGTGCTATCCCGCGTTTCGTGAAGCTGCGCCCAACGTCGGGCGAAGAAGGGGAGTGGGTCTTTGACGAGCGCGAGCTGCGCGCCGCTTTCAACTCCAACACCAAAGCCATCATCCTCAACACTCCCAACAATCCCACCGGAAAAGTATTCACCCGCGCTGAGCTTGAATGTATCCGCGACCTCTGCGTCGAGTTCAACGTGCTGGCGCTGACCGATGAAATCTATGAGCACATCCTCTACGACGGCACCCAGCACATCTCAATGGCTACGCTTGACGGCATGCGCGACCGCACCGTGACCATCAACGGGATGTCGAAGACCTACAGCGTCACCGGTTGGCGCGTGGGCTGGGCGGTGGCGCCTCCGCCGCTCACGGCCGCCATCCGCAAGGTGCACGACTTCCTGACCGTCGGCGCGGCGGCGCCCTTGCAGGAAGCCGGCGCGGTGGCGCTCTCGCTCCCGCCGAGCTACTACGAAAAACTCGCCGCCGACTATCGCGTCCGCCGTGATACGTTGCTCGCCGGATTGCGCGCGGCTGGCTTCCGCTGCTTTGTCCCGCGCGGCGCCTACTACATCATGACCGACATCTCAGCTTTTGGTTTCCCCGACGACGTCGCCTTCACCAATCATCTGACGCAGAAGATTGGCGTCGCGCCGGTCCCCGGCTCCAGCTTCTACAACAACCCCAAGGATGGCTCCCAGCAAGTGCGCTTCGCCTTCTGTAAGACTCTACCGACGCTGGCGGAGGCGGCCTCCCGCTTGTCTCGACTGGCTAGGATGAAATAATCACCAAACCCTCCGTAGCCTGCCTGCCGGCCGCAGGCCGGCCTAGGCGAAGGAGTGCTGCAAGACCCTCGCCACGCTCGAGGAAGGTAGCCGCCGCCTTGCTAGTTTCAGGGTATGATGCATGTGGGCGTCAAGCTACGTCACAAGACCCTTGACATCAAGAGCGGGGGGGGGGCTACTATCTGGCAAAGGGTCGGCGGCAACGGAGGCTCATCATGAAGAATGGACTCAGGCTCGGCTTGCTTGCTGCTGTTGTTTTGTGTTCACCTCTCATTCTCTCCGCATCCGACTGTGGATACAGTGCGCCCGACGGTAGCTGTCAGTGTAGTGCTCATTGTCCTAACGACGGCTGCGCAGCTGTTTGCTCAGAAGGAGGGTCACGCTTGTGCTGCTGCACCAGACAATGCCCAATCGGGGGGCCTATGAGCATAGACGTCAAGGACACGCCCGTGAAGACAGTCGCGGCGCTCCTCTCTCGGTCAACAGGCAAGAGAGTGGAGGTCATTTCGGGGGGTGACCGCCTCGTTTCGTTGAACTTGATCAACGTCCCCGTGAGACAGGCAATACGTTTGCTGCAGCAAAGCGCGCCCGGCGTTTCATTGTCCATTGACGGCCAGGCGATACAGAATGTTCAGCTTTCCCCTGAAGCTCAAATCTCCGTTTGCTTCACTGATGCGGAGCTCTCATCAGCTCTGGCCTTGCTGGCGGAGGTAACCGGGGCTAAGCTTGGTGCTGCAAGCGCCCCCGGTACCAAGGTCACGCTGAAGACTCAGGGAACCCTCGGACAGATTGTGGCGCAGCTTCGCGTGCAAAGCGGAGTCGACATCCAGTTACAGCAATAACCAGCAAGTAGCGGCGACGAAGCCGCTTTGCGACTGGTAGGTCGCAGGCTTCGTCGGCGCTTTTCGAAGGCTTGTCAGGGCTTCAGCCCTGACATCAGTGTCGCACGCAGAAGATCGGCGTCGCCCCCGTCCCCGGCTCCAGCTTCTACAACAACCCCAAGGATGGCTCCCAGCAAGTGCGCTTCGCCTTCTGCAAGACCCTGCCGACGCTCGAAGAAGCGTCTCGCCGCCAGCTGCGCCTCCGCTCCGGTTAGCTTTGTGTGGGAAGGGGTGGGGGTTCAGCCCCGCCGAATCGCGTGTAACTAGTCGGGGCTTTAGCCCCTGAGGCATTCCATTGTCGCTCCGGTCTCCGACCTCCGCTCCGGCCTACGGCAGTGCGGTACCTTTAATAGGCGGTCCTTGAAACGGCGGGGCTGAAGCCCCGCCCTTCCAACGACTGACCGCCTGCGCCTCATCTGCTACCAGTTGCTGTAAGCGACAAGCAGGGAGTAGAATCAACTCGACGGCAAGGGCGATGGAGTTCGCCTGGAACCGCCCCGAATGCATCGGGGCTGATGACTCCTGAGCGCCGCGAGGCGACCAGGAGTTTTTTGTTGGAAGCGGCGCAGAAAGGAATGGCTTTGCGCATTCTGCTGCTGATTGTTTTCGGGGCGCTGGGGACGCTGGCGCGCTACGGCCTGCAAGGGCTCGTTCAGTACCGAACCAGCGCGACATTTCCCACCGGCACGCTGGCGGTGAACCTGCTCGGCTGCTTCCTGCTGGGCGGCGTCGCCCAGTACGCGCTGCAGCGCCTGAGCATCTCGCCCGAGTGGCGTATCGGCCTGACCATCGGCTTCATGGGTGCCTTTACTACCTTCTCGACCTTCGGTTACGAAACCGTCAAGATGCTCGAAGATGGCGAGTGGGGCCGCGCCGCGCTCTACGTTGCCCTCAGTGTGGCCGGCGGAATTCTGGCGGTGCTGGCCGGCATTCGCCTGGCCGACGCGTTGTAGGAGGAGCGATGGAACACAAGCCCGAGCACGAGCGCTTTGAAGGCGAGCGCACCCTGATGCGCATCCACATCGGCGAGTCCGACAAGTGGGAAGGGAAGCCGCTCTACCAGGCCCTCATTGAACTCTTCCGCCGCGAAGGCTTCTACGGCGTCACCGTGCTGCGCGGCGTCGGCGGCTATGGCTCCTCCAGCCGCGGCCAGCACCCCTACCACACCGAAAAGATTCTTCGCCTCTCGCAGGATCTCCCCATCGTGGTCGAAGTCGTCGAGTACGCCGACAAGATTGAAAAGCTTCTGCCGCGGCTCGACGACATGATCGGCGGCGGCCTCATCACGCTAGAAAAGGTCCGCGTCATCCTCTACCGTTCGAACGAGTAGCCGGCGCAACGGAACCTCGCCTGAGTCAGCGCAGGCGAAGCACCAGAAGGGCGCCGCTGAGGAAGAGCAGCCCCACCACGGCGAACGCCACCGTGGGGTGGAAGGCGCTCCACAACGCGCCCACTATGAGACTGGAGGCGAAGTCGCCTACGGCGTTCACCGCCGCCAACGTCCCGAAGGCCATGCCGTGCTGCTCGGGCGGCACCAGCTCCGCCGCCAGTGAGTCTTCCAGCGTTTCTTCCATTCCTACGAAGATGCCGCCCAGCACGAACACGGCCCCCAGCAGCACGACGCCGCGCGGCTCGGTCAGCAGCAGGGCGGCCATCGCAGCCGCCAGGCCGTAACCAGCCGCCAACACGCGTCGGCGCGGGAAGTGGTCGCCCAGCCATCCTCCGATGTAGGCAAAGGCCGCGTAGAAGACGTTGTGCAACAGGTAAAGCCCGACGGCCAGGCTCGCCGCGGCGGTGGCGCCGAGTTGGGGTGTCAGGGCCTTCGTTGCATAGAGAATCAGCAGCGTGTGGGCAAAGTCGCCCAACCCGAAGATGCCGACGGCCAGCAGAAACCGGCGGAAGGACGGCGGCAGGTTACGCAGGCCGCTCCAGAAGGACTGGTACTCGCTTGCCGGTCTTCCGCCTTCGCGGACCAGGGTGGCAAAGATGACCACCGCCAGTGCGCCCGGGACAAGAGTCCAGAGAAACACTTTGCCGAAATCTCCATGGGACTGCTGCAGCAGCCAGAGCGTGGTGAGCGGTCCGGCAATAGCTCCCACGGTGTCCATCATTCGCTCGAAGCCGAAGGCCCGCCCGTAGGCTTCGGAGGGAACGGCCGCGGCCAGCAGCGCCTTTCTTCCCGGCGTTCGCGCCCCGCGACCCAACCAAGCCGCCACTCGCGTCGCCATCACGTTGAGCGCGCCAGTCGCAAAGGCCAGCGACGCCGTTGCCGCTGTCGTCAGGACGTACCCGGCCAGCACCATCGGCTTGCGGCGCTTCCAACGGTCGGTGTAATGGCCGGCCGTCAGCTTGGCGACGCTGGAGAGGCCGTCGGCGCTGCCTTCGATTACGCCCAGCCAGCCCGGGCCCGCGCCCAGCGACGCGAGGAAAGCCGGCAGAATGGCGGTGGCGATTTCATGGCTCCAGTCGCTGAACAGGCTGGTGAGGCCGATCCCCAGCGTGGTTCGGTTGAGCCAGCGCGGCTGGCTGCCTGGTTTCACGGTTTCACTTGCGCGCGGGTGTCGGTTCCGGCGGCCTGCGCGGTTGCCTCCAGCGCCTGCTGCGCGGCTTGGCGAACCGGCGCGGCTCCGCGTTGCGAAGCTCGCTTCAAAGCCGGCACGGCGAGCGGGCCCCCAATCTTTCCCAAGGCGGTCGCACACTCGCGCGCGAGATACACATCGGCTGTCGACTCGAGGACCCGAATCAGCTCGACCACTGCCGCTTCCTCGCGCCGCTCTCCCAGCACCCACGCCGCGCGCGCCGCCGTCTGCGGCTCCGGATGGCTCAGAGCGCGGCGGAGCTTCTCGCTGTAGCTCTGGGCGTCCGGGCGGCTCAGGTCGGCGCTGCAGTATGGGCAGGTGCGGGAATCGTCGGGGATTTCCTTCCAGCAGGCGGGACAGTAGAAGACAACCATCGCGTGGGGCAGTCCTCAGGAACTCGGCGGGACGATTTCGACATCCTCAAGTGTGACCAGTCTCTGGCCGGCCATCTGCCGCAACGCAGGAAGCACCTCGGCCACCTTCTCGACCCGATCGATGAAGTGCACAACCAGGGGCAGCTTGGTGCCGACGTCAACCAGGGAAGTGGTCACCACGCCGGCGGCGGTGAAGCCGGCCACCGCGCGCAGCACCGTTCCGCCGGCGCAACCCGAACGCTGCAGGAACTGGAGGATCTCTAAGTGCAACGGCCGGCCGTGCCACTGGTCGGCTTCGTTCAGGTAGATGCTGACGAGCTGGTATCTGTCCGCCATCTTCACAGCGCCCGCGCCAGGGCTGCTCCCAGCAGCACACACGCCAGGCACACCAGGTTGTTGGCGAGAAAATTGCTTCCGGCAGCCCACAACTGACCTTGCTCGATCATGCGAAAGGTTTCAAAGCTGTAGCTGGAGAACGTGGTGTAGGAACTGCAGAAGCCGACCGCGACCAGGAGCCGGAGGTCGGGAGAGACCAGCACGCGGTCCGAAGTCCACACCAGAAAGAACCCCAGCAGCAGGCTGCCGCTGGTGTTCACCAGCAGCGTCCCATAGGGGAAAGTAGCATAATGGCGCCCCAGCCAGTCGCTGATCCAGTAGCGCAAGTTGGCGCCGAGAACCGCTCCCAGGGTCACGAGCGCAACCGTCCGCCACCATGCCATCTCGTTCACCGCGACTTCTTTAATCCTGGTCGCTGCGGTCTTTCTCGCGCGATGAGGATAGCAGAAGGGAGCGCGCCCGGAGAACCAATTGCAGCAGTCGCTGCATGTCGGCTTCCACCAAGTGGGCGGTCTCGGCGTCCATCGGACCGTAGCCGCGCATGCGCTCAGGCCGACTGTCCTCCAGCATTTCCCAAAGCGAAGAGAGCTCTGCATCCAGCACGCGGTCGAGGTTGAGCGGTTTCCCGCGTCCGCCGTACTTGCGATAGAGCTCATTGGCGTCGTCCTGCAGTTGATGCATCAAGGTGCGAAGGTGCTCGATGGTTTCTTGGTCCAACGAGGCCTGGACGCCCGACGGCCCGGTGTGGCGGACGCCGCGCTCCAGCACGTACTCGATCCGCCGCACCGCCTTGTCAATCAGCTTCAGCCCGGTGGTGATGTGGCGCTGCTGCGGTTCGGTGAGATGGAACTTGTCGCTCATGGTTCCACCGCCGCCGCACCGCGCAGGTTGAAGTCCACGGTCAGCAGATGCGTCTTAATCTGGTCGCCCGTCCAGTACTCAGTCCGGCGCGCCAGGCTCAGCAGGCCAAGCAGCGTTCCCGGATTTCCGGCCGCGTAGGTCAGCACGTGAGCGCGAAACGTTTCGGAATTGGCGGGCTGCCTCGCCCACGCGGCCATCTCGGCATCGCACAGGCGCTCGGCCTCGGCCGCCGGCAGCGGCCCCAGCTCCAGCCGCTGCTCGCGCGGCCAGGCGAACGTGGTGGCGTAGCCTATGTCTTCCATATGCGCCGAGCGCGCTGAGAGGACGAGCGGCGTTTCCGTGGTGCGATTCAAGTCGCGCAGTAGCTCATAGAAGCCGCGGGATAGGAACCCGGCGGGGTCGAGGACCAGAGCGTAGTTGCTCTCGCCCAGAGCCTCGGTCAATTTGGCGCGCACGGCCGCCGCCGACTTGCGCTCCAGCGCCGCCCGCGCCTCCCGAGGCGAAGTCCCCTGCGCGAGACCGAGCCAGGCGGAAAGCTTGCCGGAACCGCGGTCTGTCAAAAGGGAAAGAACCGCCTGTCGCAGCCGGTCGGCGGGATCGCCTTCGCCGCTGGTGAAGACAAGCTTGGGATCGGCTGCCTGTGGTTGTCGGCGTAGCTCGGCCAGCAAGGCCGACTTTCCGGCGCCGGCCGCGCCAGTCAGCAGCACGCTCTTGCGCGCGCGCAGCAGTTGACGGAGGCGTGCCCCCTCGCCTACTCGGTCGAGAAATAGTGGAGCCATAAACAAAAAACTCCTACGCCCGGCTTGGGCCGTAGGAGTTATCACCCCCGCAGGGGATTAGGCGAACTCCATCGCCACTGACACTTCCATCGTAGCCGTCAGCGGACGACCGTGTCAATCGAGGGCTTTCGCTGCTATACTCCCGCCAAGGCTGCGACCATGGGCGCGCTGCAAACCCTCGGCTTCATCCTCGGGGCGGCGTTCGCCTCGGGGCTGAACCTCTACGCCACCGTGGCGGTGCTGGGATTGCTGCACCGGTTTGAAGTCATTCATCTGCCGGCGACCCTGCAAGTGCTGGCCGATCCCTGGGTGCTGGGGCTCGCCATCGGGCTCTACGTGGTTGAGTTCGTCGCCGACAAAGTTCCCTACGTGGACAACATTTGGGATGTGGTGCACACGTTCATTCGCCCGCCGGCGGCCGGCCTGCTGGCTTACACCGCGCTGGGGGATGTGCCGGAAGTCTGGAAGGTAAGCGCGGCGCTGCTGGCGGGAACCGTGGCGCTGGCCTCGCACGGCACCAAGGCTTCGACCCGCGCCGCGGTCAACGTCAGCCCCGAGCCGGTCAGCAACTGGCTGCTCAGCCTGGCCGAAGACGGTATTGCAGTAACGTTGGTGCTGTTCGCCGTCTCCCACCCGTTGCTGACGCTGGCGATTGTCCTGGTGTTGCTGGCGCTCTCGGTCTACCTGCTCATCAAGTTTTTTGGCTTCCTGCGCTCCGCCCTCCGCCGCCTCTTCCGCCGCGCGTCGCTCGCCCGGGGTTGACCGCAAGCGAGCCGTAGCCGTAGAATCCTGCCGCCCCAATGCCCGACAGGAGAGACGAATGAACCCACGAATTCGGATGGTCTGCCTTCTCGCACTTTGTTCTATCCTTTCCGGCCCTGCAATCGCGGCGGCACAAGCCCGCTCCAGCCGGGAAGATGTTCACTACGAGTACAAGCTGCTGGCCACCAACAAGACCTCCACTATGCAGAAGGAATTGAACGAAGCGGCGACCGAAGGCTACCGCTTCGAGGACGTGATGGGCGGCTCCACTTACTTCGGCGGGCAAGAGGTGGTCAGCATCTTGAGCCGCCCGGCCGGGATGAAGCCCAACGCGCGCTACGAGTACAAGCTGCTCGCCACCAGCAAGACCTCAACCATGCAGAAGGAATTGCAGGAAGCGGGCGACGCCGGTTTCGAGTACGCCGGTCAGACGGTCTTCGACACCGCCTTCGGTGGCGATGAAGTCGTGGTCATCCTGGAGCGCGACCGCGAAGAAGCCAACTTGCCCAAGTATGAGTATCGCCTGCTGGCCACCAAGAAGACCTCGACCATGCAAAAGGAACTGGCGGAAGCCGCGCAGCAGGGATTCATGTTCGTGGGCGTGACGGTTTCCAAGACTCACTTCGGCGGCAGCGAAGTAGTCACCATCCTGCGGCGACTCCCCAGCAGCGAAGCGAGCAAAGGGAAGTGAGGAACTCGGCTCCACTATGCTAGTATCCCCCGCATGACGCCAGGAGCGACAGCGACCGAGCTGCAACTGGTGCCGACGGGCACCGTGGCCGAGAAAAGCGGCGAAGGCGACGCGTTTGAAATCTCCGCCACTGGCCCGCGCCTATTCCTCATCCAGATGGACATCACCGAAACGGTGGAGCAGGAGTCGCTGGAGCTTTCGATCTGGGGCTCGGCCGACGGCCAGAACTGGGGCACGATGCCGCTGGTCAAGTTTCCGCAGCGCTTCTATCGCGGCTCGACCCGCATGGCGCTCGACCTCACCCAGCGACCGGAAGTGAAGTTCATCCGCGCCCGCTGGGAGCTCAACCGCTGGGGCCGCGGCCGCCCGCAGCCGCGCTTCCGCTTCGGTGTCACCGCGCGCCCCGCCTGACTTTCGACTCTTCGACCTGCGGGAGGATCGATGGCCAAACTTGCTCTGGTCTACGGCATGCGCTTGTTCCCGGTCGAAGACCTGTCGGAAGTCCGCGAAGCCACCGTCGTTCTGAAGGACGGTCGCAGCGCCCGCGTCACCATGCACTTGCTCGAGGGCTCGCTCGAGGACATCCGCCGGCAGTTCGATCAGTCCGTGGGGGCCTTTTTCGACCTTTACCCCGAAATCTAGTTTCCGCCTGGAGCCTGCCCAAAGCGGGATGTTTCCCGATTTGGGACTCGCCTGAGTGCCCAGGTCGAACCGCACCTCGGTAACTCTCTCTGCTTCCAGGAGATAGGTCATACCGAAGAGTGGCGCAGGAATTGCAATCTTTGGAACCGCGTCAACGTCAGCGGCTGCGCTGAGGGGGAGGTGGGGTGTCGGGCCGCGGGGTGGGCTCCAATGAAACTGGGCAAGAAGGAAACGCGGACCGGGTTCGGGCTGGGAGTGGCGTTGCTGGCGCTGGTGGGTTGGTTCGCCTACTCGACGCTGCAACATTTGATCGCAAGCAGCGAAGACGTGGCTCACACCTATCAAGTTCTGGGTGCGCTGGAGGAAACCGTAACGCGCTTGCAGGACATGCAACGAGGCGCGCGCGGCTTCGTGATAACCGGTGACGAACGGTTCCTGGCGCCGTACGAGAGCGGGATCGAGAGCACTCCCGGCAAGATCGCCCAGCTCGAGCAACTGATAGCGGACAACCCGGACCACCAGGCGCGCCTGGCCGCCCTCAAGCCGCTGGTCGGCGAGGCTATGGACAGGTTTCGTGTGGTCGTAAACACCCGGCGGAGCCGGGGCGCCGCGGCCGCCGCGGCTCTGGTGGCGTCGGGCGACGGTCAGGCACTTATGGACGAGATCCGCACCCGCATCGGCGAGATGAAAAAAGTCGAGCTGAGCCTGCTGGAACAGCGGCAGGCTCGCGCCCGGGCCTCGGCGCGCAACACCACCCGCATCGTGACCCTGGGGATGGCGCTGAGCGCGGCGCTGTTCTTCGCAGTGTTCCTCTTTCTCAACCGCGAAGTGGCCGAGCGGCTGCGGGCCGAGCAGGCGGTCGTCCGGCACGCCGAGGAGCTGGCCCGCTCCAACCGGGACCTGGAGCAATTCGCCTACGTGGCCTCGCACGACCTCCAGGAGCCGTTGCGCATGGTGGCCAGCTACACCCAACTGCTGGCGCGGCGCTATGGGGACCGGTTGGACGCCGACGCCCACGAGTTCATCGGCTACGCTACCGACGGCGCCCGACGCATGCAGACGCTGATCAACGACCTCCTGGTCTATTCGCGCGTCGGGAGGCAGGGGGAACCGCTGCGGCCCACCGACAGTAACGCCGTCTACGAGGAGGCGGTGGCCAACCTCCAGGGCCCCATTGCCGACAGCGGGGCGGTGGTGACTCGCACCCTGTTGCCGCGGGTGGCGGCCGACCCCTCCCAGCTTCGGCAACTGTTTCAAAACCTCCTCAGCAACGCCCTCAAGTTCCGCGGGCCCGAGCCGCCGCGCGTCCACGTCTCGGCCGACCGCAATGGCACCGAATGGGTGTTCTCGGTCCGGGATAACGGCATCGGGATTGAGCCCGAGCACGCGCAGCGCATCTTCGTTCTGTTCCAGCGGCTGCACAATCGCGCCGAGTACCCGGGAACCGGCATCGGGCTGGCCATCTGCAAGAAGATTGTCGAGCGCCACGGAGGGCGGATCTGGGTGGAGTCCGGGCCGGCTGGTGGTTCCACTTTCTGTTTCACCTTGCCGTTCTTGCACGGGCAAGCGCCCTAGGGGGCAAAGGAGATGCGACGATGAGAGAGGCAGGTCTGAAACCCATCGAAATCCTCCTGGTCGAGGACAACCCCGGCGATGTCCGCCTCACGCTGGAAGCCTTGAAAGAGGCCAAGGTCAGCAACAACCTCAACGTCGTGGCCGATGGAGTCGAAGCGCTGGCCTTCCTCCGCCGGCAGGGCAAGCACAGCGAAGCGCCCCGGCCCGACCTCGTGCTGCTCGACCTCAACCTCCCCCGGAAGGACGGCCGCGAGGTGCTGGGCGAGATCAAGCAGGACGAAGCTCTGAAGCGCATCCCGGTGGTCGTCCTCACCACTTCCCGCGCCGAAGAGGACATCCTGAAGAGCTACGACCTGCACGCCAACTGCTACATCACCAAGCCGGTTGACCTGGAGCGCTTTCTCACCGTGGTGAAGTCCATCGAAGATTTCTGGCTGACGGTGGTGAAGCTGCCGCCGAACGGGAAGCCGTAGCCGCGATGCCGCTCAAAGTCCTGCTGGTGGAGGACAATCCGGGCGACGCCCGGCTGCTCCGCGAAATGCTGGCGGAGATGCCGGGTAGTCCGTTCGTGCTGGAAACCGCCGACCGGCTGTCCACCGCCCTGGAGCGGCTGGCGGCCGGCGATATCAGCGCCGTCCTGCTCGACCTGGGGCTGCCCGACAGCCAGGGACTGGAAACCTTCGGCCGCGCTCGCCAGCAGGCGCCCAGCGTGCCCATCCTGGTTCTGACCGGGCTGGACGATGCCTCCCTGGCGGCCCGAGCCGCGCAAGAAGGCGCGCAGGATTACCTGCTCAAGGGCCAGGTCAACGGCCAGGTGCTGGTGCGCGCCCTTCGCTATGCCATCGAACGCAAGCGGGTCGAAGAGGAGATCCGTCAGCTCAACCGCGACCTCGAGCAGCGCATCAAGGTGCGGACCGCCGAACTCGAGCGCGCCAATCAGTTCCTGCGCACGGTGGTCGAGGAGCGCCAGCGCGCCGAAGAGGAGTTGGGGCGCTACTTTACTCTTTCGCTCGACCTCTTCTGCATCGCCGGCTTCGACGGTTATTTCAAGCACCTCAACCCCGCCTGGGAGCAGACGCTCGGGTTTACGAAGGTGGAGCTGCTGGCCCGCCCCTACCTGGAATTCATTCACCCCGACGACCGCGCCGCCACCCGGGCCGAAGCCCAGAAGCTCGCCGCCGGCGGCGCGGTGATTTCCTTTGAGAATCGCTACCTCTGCAAGGACGGCTCCTATCGCTGGCTGCTCTGGAAGGCGGTTCCGGTGCTCGACCGCCAACTGATTTACGCCGCCGCCCGCGACGTCACCGAGCGCAAACTGGGCGAAGAGAAATACCGGGCGCTGCTGGACTCCGCCCCGGACGCCTTCGTGGCCATGGACGACCAGGGCGTGATTACCGAATGGAACCCGCGGGCCGAGGCGGCCTTCGGATGGACGCGCGCGGAAGTGGTGGGCCGCCCCCTGGCCGACACCATTATCCCCGTCCGGTTTCGCGAGGCGCACCGGAAGGGCTTGCACCGTTTTCTGGAAACGGGCGAAGCCCCGGTCTTGAACCGCTGCCTGGAGGTGTTCGCCCTGCACCGGGACGGCCATGAGTTTCCGGTGGAACTCTCCATTGCCGCCCTGCAAGTGGGCCAGCGCCACCTCTTCAGCGCCTTCCTGCGCGACGTCAGCGAGCGGGCGCGAGTCCGGGCGGCGCTGGAGGAATCCGAAGAGCGCCACCGGCGGCTGTTTGAAAACAGCCCGCAGCCGATGTGGGTCTTCGACCGCCAGACGCTCGCCTTCCTGGCGGTCAACGACGCCGCGGTGCGCCATTACGGGTATTCGCGCGAGGAGTTTCTGGCAATGACCATCCGCGACATCCGCCCGCCGGAGGATGTTCCCGCCCTGCTCGAGCACCTGGACTCCGACGCGGCTCAACCCGCGGCGGTAACCACCTGGCGGCATCGCAAGAAGGACGGTTCGGTCATCACGGTGGAGGTGCATGCCCAGCACCTTCCCTTCCAGGGTCGGGAGGCCTCGCTGGTTCTGGTCTACGACGTCACCGAGCGCCGCCGCGTCCAGGCGCAACTGGAAGAGATCAATGCCCAACTGGAAGCGACCAACAAAAACCTGGAAGCGGCCAACCGGGAGCTGGAAACCTTTACCTACTCGGTGTCGCACGACCTCCGGGCTCCCCTGCGCCAGGTGGCCGGGTTCGCGCGCATCCTGTCGGAGGACTACGGCGCGCAGCTCAGCGCCGAGGCCCAGCACTGCGTGGCTCGCATCCAGCAGGGAGTGGAGCAGATGGGCCAACTGGTGGACGACCTGCTGTCGCTTTCGCGCATTTCCCGCCAGGAGGTGCGCCGCCAGATCACCGGCCTGACCCCGCTGGTGGAACAGGTAATCCAGCAGCTCGGCAGTGAAAGCAACGGCCGCTCGGTGGAGTGGCGGCGGGGGCCGCTGCCCTTCGCCGATTGCGACCCCGGGCTGGTGAAGCAGGTGTTCGCCAATCTGCTCGCCAACGCCCTCAAGTTTACCCGCCCCCGGGAACGAGCCGTCATCGAGATCGGCATCCAACCGGGCGGCGAGGAGCCGGTCTTCTATGTCCGCGACAATGGCGTCGGCTTCCCCATGAAGTATGCCGACAAGCTCTTCGGGGTCTTCCAGCGGCTGCACCGGCAGGAAGATTTCGAAGGCACCGGGGTCGGGCTGGCCATCGTGCAGCGCATTGTGGCCAAGCACGGCGGGCGCATCTGGGCGGAGGCCGCGCTCGACCGGGGCGCCACCTTCTACTTCACCCTGGGCGCCGCCGACGCCCGGGAATCCTCTGCGGAGGTGAAATCCGAATGCACCCCGGCGAAGTAGACATCCTGCTGGTTGAAGACAACCCCGCTGATGTGGAGCTGACCTTGCGCGCCCTGCGCGCCCATCACGTCAGCAACCCGGTGCACGTGGTGCGCGACGGCGAGGAGGCTCTGGACTTCCTGTTCTGCCGCGGCCCCTACAGCGACCGCCTGTCGAATCACGCCCTCAAGGTCGTCCTGCTGGATTTGAAGCTCCCCAAGGTGGACGGGATGGAGGTGCTGCGGCAGATCAAGAGCGACCCGCGCACCAAGGCCATTCCGGTCGTCATCCTCACCTCCTCGCGGGAAGAGCGCGACCTGGTGGAAAGCTATCAGCTCGGCGTCAACAGCTACATCCAGAAGCCGGTGGACTTCGACCAGTTTCGCAGCGTGGTCAAGCAGCTCGGCCTGTACTGGATGGTGGTGAACGTGCCGCCGCCGGCCAACTGCTTTCGGGAGCCCTAGGAGCCGGCCATGGCGGCAACGGCACAGAAGCGGCAGCGGTCGCTGCGGATCCTCTTCGTCGAGGACTCGGCGGCCGACGTTGAGCTCTGCCTGCGGGAACTGAAGCGCGCCGGGCTGCGGGTGGAAGCCCGAATGGCCTCCACGCCGGAGCAGTTCCTCGAGCGGATTCGCGCCGGCGACCTCGACCTGATTCTTTGCGACTACAACCTGCAATCCTGGACCGGGCTGGACGCGCTGGAGTCGATGCGCCGGGAAGGGAAAGCTCTCCCCTTCATCCTGGTGAGCGGCTCGGTGGGGGAGGAACGGGCGGTTGACCTCGTCCTCAAAGGGGCTTCCGATTTTATTCTCAAGGATCGAATGGTACGGCTGCCGCTGGCCGTCCGCCGGGCGCTGGAGGAGAAGGCGCTGCGCGACCAGCAGCAGGAGACCCAGCGCCGGCTGGAAGAGCGCACCGCCTTTCTGACGGCGCTGATCGAGAACAGTCCGCTGGCCATCCTGGTGCTTGACCCCCAGCGCCGCGTGCGCATGTGCAACCGCGCCTTCGAGCGCCTGTTCGGGCACTGCCAGGCGGAGATCGAGGGACTGTCGGTGGAGGAGCTCTTTGGCTCGCCCGGCGGAACGGAAGACCTCGATCCAGTTGTGGAGCAGATCGGCGGGGAACGGATGGTGCACGCGGTAACGCAGCGGCGCCGGCGGGACGGCGCGCCGCTGGACGTTGAGCTGCACGCCGTCCCTCTGGTGGTCGCCGGCAAAATCCTCGGCTACTTCGGCATCTATCAGGACATCAGCGACCGCAAGCGCGCCGAGCAGGAGCGGCTTCACGCCCTCAAGCTCCAGGCCGAGAACGAGGCGCTGGCGCGCGCCGACCGGCTGAAGTCGGAGTTTCTGGCCGACATGAGCCACGAGTTCCGCACCCCGCTCAACTCCATCCTCGGTTTCTCCGAGTTGCTGCTGGAGACCTGCCAGCAACTGACCCCCAAACAACAGGAAGACCTGCGCATCATTCACCGCGAAGGCCACCGCCTGCTGGGGTTGGTGAACGACCTGCTCGACCTGGCGCGCATCGAGGCCGGCCAGCTTCCGCTGGAGCCGACGCTCGTCCCGGTGCGGGAAACGCTGCTGCGGGTGGTGGATTCCGTCTCGGGCGCTTTTCGGGAGAAGAAACTGAGTCAGCGGGTCGACGTCGAGCCGGCCGACTTGGCGGTGTGGGCCGACCCGCGGCGGTTCGATCAGATTCTCACCAACCTGCTCAGCAACGCCCTGAAGTTTACCCGCGAGGGCGGCATCACGCTGCGCGCCCGGCCGGCGTCCGACGCCGTCTGCGTGGAAGTGATTGACACCGGCGTCGGCATCCCCGCCGCGGCTTTACCCCACGTGTTCGACAAGTTCTATCAGGTTCATCGGCAGGCCGAGGGAGCGGCGAAAGGCACGGGCTTGGGGCTGGCCATCACGCGGCAGCTCGTCGAGCTGCAAGGCGGGACCATCGGAGTGGAGAGCGCGGAGGGAGAGGGCAGCCGGTTCTTCTTTACCCTGCCGCGGGTGGCGGGCGCGGGCGATTCCGTTGGAGAGGAGGGCGCGCGTGTCGCAAACGCGGACCGCGTTGGTGATTGACGACGACCCCGGCTCGCGGCGGCTGCTGGCGCGCTGGTTGGAAGAGATGGGTTGGGCCGTGGTGGAAGCCACCTCCGGCGCCGAGGCGCTGGATTGCGCCCTGGCAACCGAGCTCGACCTGGTGCTGGTGGATATCCGCATGCCGGGCACCATCGACGGCCTTCGCACCGCCATGGTGCTGCATGAAAACGAGAGATCGCGCAGGTTGCCCATCCTCGCGGTCTCGGCCAGCCCCCAGGAAATTTTCCGTCATCGCGCGCTGGCCGCGGGCTGCGCGGGTTTTGTGAGCAAGCCGGTAAGCTTCAAGCGGCTGCAACAGGAGATCGACCGGCTGGTGCCGCCGGGGAAAAGATGATGAGCGTGAATTCGCTTCCAGCGCGGATTACGGCGGCTGTCGAGCCGAGCCTCGCCGGCGGCGCGGGCCGGGCGCGCGCGCGTGTGCTGGTGGTCGACGATCTGGAAGCCAACCGGCGGCTGCTTACTTCGCTGCTCGAGCCGCTCGGCTACGAGATTTTCACCGCCGCCGACGGCCGCGAAGCCTTGGAGCAAACCGAGCAGCACCCGCCGGACGTGATCCTGCTGGACGTGATGATGCCGGAAATGGACGGCCTGGAAGTGTGCGCCCGGCTCAAGTCCGACCCGCGCACGCGGCTCATCCCCATCGTGGTCATCACCGCGCTGCACGGCGAGCCCGAGAAGGTGCGCGCCATCGAAGCCGGCGCCGACGACTTCCTCAACAAGCCCTTCAGCAAAGCCGAGCTGCTGGCGCGGGTGCGCGCGCTGTTGCGGCTGAAGCGCTTCACCGACGAGCTGGAGTTCGCCGAAACCGTGCTCATCAGCCTCGGCCTGGCGGTCGAATCGCGCGACCCGCACACCGAGGGCCACTGCCAGCGCCTGGCGCGCATTAGCGTCGAGTTGGGACGCCGGCTCGCCCTGGACGAGCCCGCGCTCGTCGCTCTGCGCCGCGGCGGCTACCTGCACGACATCGGAAAAATCGCCACCCCTGACGCGGTGCTGCTGAAGAACGGCCCGCTCACCGACGAGGAGCGCCGGGTGATGCGCCGCCACACGGAAATCGGCGAGCAGATCTGCCGCCCACTACGCTCGTTCGAGGCCGTGCTGCCCATCATCCGCTCCCACCACGAGCACTGGGACGGCAGCGGCTACCCCGACGGCCTGAGCGGCGAAGAAATCCCGCTGCTGGCGCGCCTGTTGCAACTGGCCGACGTCTATGACGCGCTGCGCAGCCACCGCCCCTACAAGCCGCCGCAGCTGGCCTCCGCCGCGCTCGAGCAGATGCAGCGCGAGGCCGCGCGCGGCTGGTACGACCCGCGGCTGCTGGAATTCTTCTTTCGCGTGCACGACGACGTCGTCGGCGAGCTCTACGCCCCGCGTTGACAAACCCGCCGCCTTCTTCGACAATAGAAAAATCTCTTGCGGTGGGCGTGTGGCGCAGTTGGGAGCGCGCTTCGATGGCATCGAAGAGGTCGCGGGTTCGAATCCCGCCACGTCCACCAATCCCGCGCCGCTGAGCGCCCGGTTCCTTGACTTGGCTGCAGGCCGCGTTTAGACTGAAAAACTGGGCGCAGCCCACAGCTTTTGCAAAGGACGCGAGACCTTTTGCCCTCATTTTCGCCTAGTGGCCTTCGCCGGTGGCCGATTCCGGTCTTGCTGCTGCTCATCGCCGTTCCTGCGTCGGCCGACACCGCGTATGAAGTTTCGGTGGACGCCAGCCCGCAGTTGTTTGCCGTGCTGTGCGCGGCGCGGGCTGGCGGGCTGATTGGCTCGCTGGGCGCGCCCGGCGATCCGGTGGCCGCGCAGGTGGAAGCGTCGCTGGCGCAGCTCGACCCGAAAGTCGTCGAACCGCTGCGCGCCTACTTCAGGGAAAAGTATCCCAACCCGAGCCCGCGCTTCCTGAGCACCTACATCTCGATGGCGCTGGTCCTGAACCCACCGCCCGAGTGGGGTTGGGCGCTGCCGCGCGACCAGCTCCCCCCCGATGTGTGGGACGCTCAGGAGTTTCAGCCGTTGCTGCGGGCGTTTTATGAGCAGGCGGGGCTGGAGCGTTTGTGGGCGGAGCTGCGCCCGGCGTACGAACGGACGCTCGAACGGCTCCAGCCGCAGTTCAGCCAAACGCTCTTCGAGACGCGCGCCTACCTGCGCTCGGCGGGCGAGCAATACCTGGGACGAGCGTACGCCATTTACGTGGATGCGCTGCTCCCGCCCGGGCTGGTGAGCGCGCGCAATTATGGTGAGCACTACTTCCTGGCCCTCCCGCCGGGCCACTCGGATTTTCTTTCCGCCGCGCGGCATCAGTATCTTCACTATGTTCTCGACCCGCTGATGGCCAAGCACGCCGACCGATTGAAGACCTGGAACCGCGTTCTGCCGGTGGCGGCGCAGGCGCCGCGCCTGCCGGCCGAGTTCCGCCGCGACACTCTGCTGCTGGCCACCGAGTGCCTGATTCAAGCGATGGAGCTGCGGCTGCGGCACCTGCCAGAGGAAGAAGCCGAAGCTGAGTTGGCCGGCCGGGAGCGCTCGGGGTACGTCTTCGTGCGCTTCTTCTTTGCGTCGCTGCAGCGCTACGAGCAGTCCGAGCCCTCTCTGCGCTATTATTTCCCTGACTTGCTGGCGGGCTATAACACCGCGCACGAGCAGGCGCGGCTGGCGCGGATTCAGTTCGACCCGGCCGAAGCCACCAGCGGATCCGCAGGGGCGCCAACAGCCCGGGACCAGGCGACGGCGCAACTCCTGAGCGAAGGCCAGCGGCTGTATCAGGCCGGCGACCACGAAGGCGCCCGGAAGGCCTTCGCTCAAGTCTTGCAAGGGAAGCCCGACGAGCCCGGGGCGTTGTTCGGGCTGGCGTTGGTCGCCAGCGCGGAGGAGAACCGCTCGGAGGCCAAGGAGTATTTCGAGCGCGTTTTGAAGACTTTGGCTCCCGCCGACATGGCGGCGTGGACGCATGTGTACCTTGGACGCATCTATGACTTGGAGGGGGATCGCAAGGAGGCGATAGGCCACTACCGCGCTGCGCTGGCGCTCGACACTCGGGTCGACCGGGTCGAGCAGGCCGCCCGCCGCGGGCTGGAGCGACCTTTCGGCCAGGACGAGAAACCGGGGCCCCAGTAACCCGGACGCCGCTGGCGGAGTCTCAACCTCAAAGAGGAGAACGGCAATGAGAACTATGAAAGCAGTGGCCGGCTGGATTCTGCTCGGCGCCCTGGCGTTGGCGGTCCCGGCAGCGGCGCAGCAGCAGCAGCAACAACAGCAGCAGCAGCAACAACAACAACAGCAACAACAACAACAGCAACAGCCGCAACCGGGCTTCACTATCGGCCAGACGCAACCCACTCCCGAAGAGACGGAGGCGATCAACCGAATCCTGCAGACCGCGGACATGGATCAGCGGCTGACGATGGTCCAGGATTTTCTGGCCAAGTACCCGAACAGCATCTTGGTGGGCCGCGCGTACGCGGCGGCGGCCGATGCCTACCGCAGGAAGAACAAGTATGCTCAGACCATCGAGTATGGCGAGAAGGCCATTGAACTCAGCCCCAAGGATGCGTACTCGATGATTCTGGTCGCTGACTCCCTGGCGGAGTCGGCAATTCCCACGCAGCCCGATTACCAGGAAAGGCTGGCCCGGTCGGAAACCTACTGCCGCCGCGCGATTGAGATCCTCCCTGAGCACTTCGCGGCCATCCGCCGTCCCGAAATCCCGGAAGAGCAGTATGTGGCTGCGCAACAGCAATCGGAGGCGCTCACGCGTGCTATTCTCGGTTATGTGCATCTTCGCCGCGGCGAAAACACCCAGGCAATCGAAGAGTTGACCAAGGCGATCCAGACTCCCAGCTTTAAGGCGCAGCCGATCGACTACTACCGCCTCGGCCTGGCCTACAAACGCCAGGGGCAACTGAAGGAAGCCGAAGCGGCCTTGCAGACATGCGTGGAATCGAGCGGCGGCGGCTTCGCCGAGTGCCAGAAGCAGCTCGACTCTGTCCGCCAGACCCTGAGCACGACGCCGGCTCCGACTCCAGAGAAGAAGCCTTAACGACGCCCGAATGAAGGAGAAGTTTACCCTCCGGCAGCCCGCGGCTCTGGAAGAGCGCGTCGGGCATCGCTTCACCCGCCGCGAGCTGCTCGATCAGGCCCTCACTCACCGTTCGCGCCGCGGCCCCGGCGCCGCCGCGCTGGACAACGAGCGGCTGGAGTTCCTGGGCGACGCCATCATCGGCTTCGTCGTCAGCAGCGCCCTCTACCGCCTGTTTCCCGACCTGAACGAGGGCAAGCTCAGCCGCATCAAGGCCAACCTGGTCAGCGCCTCCCACCTGCGCCGCGTGGCTGACGAGTTGGACCTGGGCAGCTACCTTCGCCTGGGGCCGGGAGAAGAAAAGACCGGCGGGCGCTTCAAGCAGGCCATTCTGGCCAATGCGCTGGAAGGGCTGGTGGCGGCGCTCTACCTGGATGGCGGCATCGAGGTCGCGCGCCGGTTTGTCGAGGAGTTTGTCCTCCCGGAGGTGCGCCCCGACAGCCTGGAGCCGCTGGCGCGCGCGGATTACAAGTCCGCCCTGCAGGAGTACTTGCAGGCGCGCAAGCTGCCCCCGGCGCGCTACGAGACCGTAGAGACACGCGGGCCGGAACATCGTAAAATATTCACCGTGGAGTTGTGGGCGGGCTCGCAATGCCTGGCGCGCGCGGAAGGAGCCTCCAAGAAGCAAGCCGAGCAGCAGGCGGCCCGGCGCGCTTTGAGCCAGCTCCGGGTGGAACCGGCCAGCGAATCGGCATGAGCGACGAAAAAGACAGGAAGGACGAAAAGGAACAGCCGGAAGGCTCCGAGCAGGGGACTCTGCGCGAGTATGTGGACTCGCTGCTGGTCACCGTCATCCTGGCCCTGTTCGGCATCACCTTTGTGGTGCAGGCCTTCAAAATCCCTTCGCAGTCCATGGAAGACACGTTGCTGGTGGGCGACCACCTGCTGGTAAACAAGTTTGTCTTTGCCGATGGCGACGCCGAGGGCTTCCACGTGCTGCCCTATCGGGAGGTGCGGCGCGGGGACGTGGTGGTGTTCAAGTTTCCGGTCAACCCGCCCTACACGCACTTCGTCAAGCGGGTCATCGGGTTGCCGGGCGACCGGCTGAGGATTGAGAACCGGCAGGTCTTCATCAACGGCGAACCGCTGGAGGAGCCCTACAAGATTCATCGGCTGGGCCTGCGCGCCGCCGCCGCGGGCGTCAATTTCCCTCCGCCCCCGGACGGCTACTACTCCAACATGAACGACGAGTGGTACCGGCAGATGAACCGCATCCGGCAGGGGGACGAAATCGTGATTCCCCCGGGGAAGTACTTTGTGATGGGCGACAACCGCGACAACAGTCACGACAGCCGCTTCTGGGGCCTGGTGGATCGCAGCAACATCATCGGCCGGCCTTTGCTGATTTACTGGTCGTTTGATTCATCCAGCCGCCCGGCCAGGAGCGAGCCGGAGACGCGCGGCGCGGGCTGGGACCGGCTGAGCCAGTTTGCCTCGCGCACCCGCTGGAATCGTCTCTTGCACCTGGTCCGCTAAGCGCCGGCTGACCATGCGTCGGAAACGACTCTGGGTCGCCGTCCTGCTCCTTCTCGTCCTGATTCTCTCCCTCCCCTTGCTGCTGAATCTGGAGATGTTTCGCGGGCCGGTGCACGCGGCGCTGGAGCGCGAGCTGGGGCGGAAGGTGGAGCTGGCGGCGCTGACCGGGACGCTGCTGCCGCGCCCCAGCATCGCCGCCGAGGGCGTGGTGGTTCACGACGACCCGGCCTTCGGCCACGAACCCTTCCTCTACGCCGAGCGGGTGGACTGCCGCGTGCCGGTTCGCGTCTTCTGGACCGGGCGGCTCGAATGTTCCGAGTTGTACTTCCTCCGGCCGACCATCAATCTGGTGCGGGCGCCCGGCGGCGCCTGGAACGTGGCCGCGTTGCTGGTGGCGAACCAGACGTCGAGCGTGGTGGAACCGCCGCCGGTGTCGGCCACCGAGGGACGTCTCAACGTCAAGTTCGGCTTCAGCAAGCAGGTCTACATCCTCAGCGACGTTCGCTTGCGCCTCGAGCCGCGTCCGCAAGGCCGTTGGCAAATCAATCTCGAAGCGACCCCGACCCGGGTGGACCGCCGGCTGGGAGAAACCGGCCGCCTGCGCCTGCAAGGAGAGGCGGGACGCGCGACGGAGTTTACGGCTGTGCCGTTTTTTCTGGATGCCGGGTTGGAGGACGGCTCGCTGGCGCAGTGGTGGACTCTGTTCCGGGGCGAAGAGTTGCCGGTGACGGGTTCGCTGGGGTGGCAATTGCGCTTTGAGGGTACCCCGGCCGAGTGGACGACGCGGGGACGGCTGACTGTGACGAACCTGCGCCGCTGGGACTTGGTCGCCTCGCCGCGCAGCCCGCAGTGGCAGGTGGAGGTCAATCTGCGCCGCCTGACGGGCGCCGATGCGCTGCTGCTGGAGGAGGCCGTGGTCCGGGGTCAACAGTCGGAAGTTCGTCTAGCCGGCCGCGTCGAACGGCCCTTCGGCGAGCGCCAGTGGGAACTGGAGGCGAACTCGGCGCGGCTGGCGCTGGACGAATTGGCGGCGCAGGTGGCGAGCCTGAAGGCGGAGTTTTCATCGTCGGTGCGCTGCGCCGGCGAAGCGCAGGCGACGTTGCAGATCGCCGGGCCGGTGACGGCCTGGAAGGGAATCGTGGCGGCGCCGGCCGGAGCCACCGTTCGCCTGCCCGGAGTGGATGAGCCGGTTCAACTGAGCGACCTGCGGCTGCGCCTGAACCGCGGGCGGCTCACCCTGGAGCCGCTCACGCTGCGCTTCGGCCGCGACGCCGTCGCGCTCAACGCCGAACTGCGGCTCGACGCCGCCGCGCGCCCGTATCGTCTGCGGTGGAGGAGTGCGCAGGTCGAGCTGCCGCCGCTGGTGCGCGCGGCCGAGGCGTTGGGCTGGAACCTGTTTCGGCGGGCACGGTGGGACGGTCGAGCGCAGTTCGATCTGGAGTGGCGCGGAGAGATGAACGGTTCAGCCGCCTCGTGGCCGGAGTCGGGCTGGCAGGGAACCTTCGAGGCGCGCGACGCCCGCTTCCAGCCGCCGGAGTTCAACCACCCGCTCGAAATTCCTGCGCTGCGGCTGGCGTGGAAGGGCGTGAGCACCGACGCGCAACCGGTCGTGATGCGTTTGGGAGAGAACACACTCAGTGTCTCGGCGCAGCGTCGCGCGCCCGACGAGCCGTGGAGCTTCACCCTTACCGGCGCCCGGTTCCGTCTGGCGGACGTGAACAATCTGGTCAACCCGGCGCAACGGAGTTTCTTCGAGCGGCTGACGCGCGGCGAGTCGCGCCCGCCGCCGGAGTGGAGCCGCGGGAAGGCGACCGGAAAACTGCGCTTTGACGAATTGGCTGCGGGACCGTTCCGGCTCGCGGCGGTCGAAGCCGACGCCGCCTGGCAGGCCGGGCTGCTGTCGCTGCAGCGTCTTCGCTTCCGCGCCTACGCCGGGCGCTTCGACGGCAGCGTGCAGTCGGACTTCCGGGTTTCGCCGCCGCGTCACAGCCTGGCGGGGAGCATCCGGCAGATGGCCGTGGGGCCGCTGCTGGCCGACAGCACCCGTCTGGGAGACGCGTTTACGGGACTCGTGTCAGCGGAAGTGGCACTGGAAAGTGCCGGGGCGGCGGGGAGTGACCTGCGGCGGAACCTCCGCGGCCGCGTGGTCGGTGGCATCAACCACGGTACGCTGACGCGGGTGGATGTGCTGGGCGAACTGGCCCGCGCCGCCGGCCACGACGCGGGACAGAATCCGCAAGCCAATATCACGACGATGCAGAGTCTGGCAGGCGAGTTTCAGGTTGGCGAAGAGAAAGTCGAGATGAAGGACGCCCAACTGATTGTGGATGGCGCGGCCCTGCAGCTTACGGGCACCGTCGGTTTCGATGGACGACTTGACCTCAACCTGCGCGGTGCTCCCCTGCGGCTAGCCGGCCGCGAGCCAGCACCGGTGGCGGTCAAGGTTTTTCCCGGAAGCTATCGGGTGAGCGGCAGTCTCGCCCGGCCGGAATTCCAGTTGAGCGAGACCCCCCCTGCGGCGGAAAAAGGGGAGTAGGCTGGAAAGATGCGCCACCCTCCAGCCATCTTTGCTGCGCTTTTCCTGCTCGTCCTGCCGCCGGCGTCGGTGGCGCAGAATGAGCTGCCGACTTCGCGCTATCGGGTCGAGCAGGTTTTCCGCCTGGAGACTTTCTCCCAGGAGGAGCTGGAGGTTCCCGGACGCCTGCGAACCGAGCCGGTGTCTACTGCCTATCTGGGCCGGTTCCGCTTCGTTCTGGAGCAAACAGGTGACACCGCAAGGGGCGCGAAGTGGAAGGTGACTCAGGTAGAGGCCGAGGCGCCGAGCACCGAGCCTCCTGAGCGGGCCGACGCCGGCATCGAGCGCGTGCTGAAGATGGGCCTCGACTGGATGAAGCGCCTGGAGGGGCAGGAGTTCACGGGCTCGTGGCGCGATCTGCCGGTGTTGCCGCTGGGTGAGTCGGCGCCGGCGTGGCTGACCACGTGGTTGCGCTGGGCGCAGACGGGTGCGCTTTCGGGAACGGAAGGAGATCCAGTCGGGTTGGCGACAACGCTGAAGCAGGAGCCGTCGTCGCTCGCCTATCAGTTGCAGTGGCTGCGCGCGGAGACACGCCAGGTGCCATGCCATGTGCAGCAGGCCCGATGGACGCTTCCGCCGGGGCCAGCCGACGAGTCACTCCCGCCGCAACTGGCGGCGCGCGGCGTTGAGGCGCACGTGCAGTTTGCGGCGCAAAGTTTGGAGTGGGTGTCACAGGAGAACCCGACGCTGATTTACGCCGAACGCAGCGGCCTGAGGGAAACTTTCTGGACGCTGGAGAAAGTCGACAAGCCGGAACTGCAGGAATTGGTTTTTCGCCTGCGCCTGGTGATGCAGGTGCGGGTCGAGCGCCTGCCCTAGCGGGTTTCCCTCTCTGGCGTATAATGAAAAGTTTGACCGAGCCTCGCGGAGGCGACTGTGCCGGCTCCCTTTGAACTCGTCAGCGACTACCAGCCGCGCGGCGACCAGCAGCAGGCCATTGATGCTCTGGTCGCGGGCGTTCGCGCCGGCGAAAAGCATCAGGTGCTGCTCGGCGTTACCGGCTCGGGTAAGACCTACACGATGGCGCGGGTCATCGAGCAAATCGCCCGGCCCACACTGGTGCTGGCGCATAACAAGACGCTGGCGGCACAGCTCTTCCACGAGTTCCGGCATTTCTTCCCGGCAAACGCGGTCGAGTACTTCGTCAGCTACTACGATTACTACCAGCCCGAAGCCTACCTGCCCTCGAGCGACACCTACATCGAAAAAGAAGCGACTATCAACGACGAGCTCGACAAGCTGCGCATGTCGGCCACGCGGGCACTCTTCGAGCGCCGCGACGTCGTGATCGTCGCCTCGGTCTCCTGCATCTACGGCCTGGGTTCGCCCGAAGCCTACTACGGAATGCTGCTGCTGCTCGAGAAGGGCCAGCGGACGCCGCGGGAGGAAATCCTCAAGAAGCTGGTGGAGATTCAGTACGAGCGCAACGAAGAGCTACGGCGGGGAACCTTCCGAGTACGGGGCGACATGGTCGAAGTGTTTCCGACGTACTCCGACGTCGCCTACCGCATCGAGCTGTGGGGCGACCAAGTGGAGCAGTTGAGCGAAATTGACTCTCTCACCGGCGAGGTGCGGCAGGCGCACCTGCGCGTGCCCATCTATCCCCGCACACACTACGTGATGCCGCCGGAGCAAAAGGAGCGCGCCATCGAGAACATTCTGGCGGAGCTGCGGGAGTGGAAGACCGAGCTCGAGAAGCGCGGCAAGCACACCGAAGCGCAGCGGCTGTGGCAACGGACGATGTTTGACGTCGAAATGATGCGTACTATCGGCTATTGCCACGGCATCGAGAACTACTCGCGGCACCTCTCCGGGCGGCTGCCGGGCGAGCCCCCGCCGACACTGCTGGATTACTTCCCCAGTGACTTCCTGCTGTTTGTGGACGAGTCGCACCAGACCCTCCCGCAGGTGCGCGGGATGTATGAAGGCGACCAGTCGCGCAAGCGGGTGCTGGTTGAGCACGGCTTCCGGCTGCCCTCCGCGCTCGACAACCGTCCGCTGGCCTTCGAGGAATTCGAGCGGCGGCTCAATCAGGTGGTTTACGTCTCGGCTACTCCGGGCCCGTACGAATTAACCAAAGCCGCCGGCGTGGTGGTGGAGCAGATTGTGCGGCCGACGGGGTTGGTGGACCCCGAGGTTGAAGTGCGTCCCGTGCGCGGGCAGGTGGACAACCTGCTGGAGGAAATCCGCCAGCGCGTGGCGCGGGGTGAGCGCGTGCTGGTTACTACGCTCACCAAGCGCATGGCGGAAGACCTGGCGCAGTACTATAGCGAAGTCGGAGTGCGCTGCCGCTACTTGCACGCTGAGGTGGACACGCTGGAGCGCGTGCGCATTCTGCGCGACCTGCGGCGCGGCGCCTTCGACGTGCTCATCGGCATCAACCTGCTGCGCGAGGGGCTCGACCTACCCGAGGTTTCGCTGGTGGCGATTCTGGACGCCGACAAGGAGGGTTACCTGCGTTCCAAGACGGCGCTCATTCAGACCATCGGACGCGCGGCGCGGCACATCCGCGGCAAAGCTATTCTCTACGCCGACGTTATTACTGAATCCATGCGCGAGGCCCTGGACGAAACCAACCGACGCCGCGCTATTCAGGTGCGCTACAACGAAGAAAACAACATCACGCCGGAGAGCGTCGTCAAGCCGGTGGACATGGCGCTGGCCTCCATCGTCGAGGCCGACTACACCACCGTGCCCCTCGAGGAGACGGAGTTCGAAGAAATTCAGAGCGAGCAGCAGTTGCATGAGGTCATTCAGAAGCTGGAAGAGAAGATGCGCGAGGCGGCGAAGAGGTTCGAGTTCGAGCGCGCGGCGCAGATTCGCGACCGCCTGCGCCTGCTGAAGCACAAGGATGTGGGGATGCTCTTTCAGCCGGCGTTGTTCGGCCGCGAGCCACTAGGCGTGCAGGAGTTGCTCGTTCCGGCTCCAGCTGACGCTTCGGCCGCGAAGAAGGCGCGGCATCCCAAGAGTGACGTCAAGACACGCTAGGCCCTCGATCTACACCAGCCCTTTTCGCAACTCGTCGAGGGAGTAGAACGTATCCCGCCAGACGACGCCGCCGCGGCCGAGAGTGACGACCGTGGAACGGATGAGGATGTAGGCGAAGAGAACGGCGCCGAGGGGATGGGTCAGCGCAGTGAGCGGGGAGAGATGCGCGCGGCGGGCGGTGACGCCGTGCAGAACCAGAATCGCCGCCACCGCGATGGTGGCCAGATGAAGCGGGAGGCCTCGGGCGAAGAGCAGCGCGGCAAAAGGCAGCACGCTCAGCATTGCGATGGCGGCGACGCTGAGCGCCGTGCGCAGTGAATTGAATTCGAGCGACGCGAAGGCGTTCTTCGTCAGCCCTTTGATAACGTTGGTGGCGCCTTCCTGCCAGCGCACGCGCAGATTGTCGAACGCCTGGGCACAGACCGAACGATAGCCGCCCTGCTTGACCATTTTTCCCAGCTTCACGTCGTCCACCACTTCCAGCGCCAGCCGCTTGTGCGTTCCCACGTCCTCGTAAACCGAGCGCCGTATCAGCTGGAACGCGCCGATGCCGACGTAGTAGGGCGAGCGCGGGTTCTCCGCCTCCCACGGCTGGAGGTTGAGCAGGAAGCCCAGAAAAAAATAGCTGACCATTACGTTTTCCCAGAACCCCTTGAGCTCGATAAGCGAGAGCAGGGAGACGTGGTCTCCGGTGCGCGCGCGGGCGAGCGCCATCGTGCGACGCAGCACGTCGGAGTCAAAGCGCACGTCGGCGTCAGTGAAGAGCAACCACTCGCCGGCCGAATGTCGGTAGGCGGTTTGCAAGCCGTGGTTTTTTCCCAACCAGCCGGGTGGCAGCTCCGTGAGGTGGACAACCTTGAGCCGCGGGTCGCGCGCCGCCGCCTCGTCGAGGATGCGACCGGTGGCATCTTTGGAGCGGTCATCAATGGCGACGATCTCCAGCCGCGGGTAGTCGAGATCCAGCCAGGTCGTAATGGCCTGCGGAAGTTTGGCGGCTTCGTCGCGCGCGGTGACCAGCATTGAAACCGGCGGGCAGTCGGTATCCGGCAGGGGAGGGAAGTCGGCGAGACGCGGCATGCGGAAGATGCCGCGCAGGGCACGGCCACCGCCGACGACCCAGACGAGAGCGGCAAGAGCGAGCACGATAGTGAGGGCGAGCTGCATGCGAATTCACCTTCAGAAACGGTCGGTCGGGTAGTATAACAAGCGCCATGGCGAGGAAAAGGATAGCCATCGTCGGAGCGGGGCGCGTGGGACAGACGCTGGCGCGGGCGCTGCGGCGGCGCGGCTGGCGCATCGGTGCGGTAGTAACGCGGCGACCGAGCTCGGCGCGCACGGCGGCGCGCTTCATCGGCGCCGGGCAGCCAGTCTCAGATGTGAAATCTCAAATCTCAAAGCTGGATAGCGCAGGAATCTTCCTCGTCACCACCAATGACAACCAGGTGTCGGTGGTGGCGCGGGCGCTGGCGCGGCTGAAGAAGAACTGGCGCGGGCGGGTGGTGCTACAGGCGAGTGGGGCGCTCTCGTCTCGTGTACTGGCGCCACTGGGCAGGCGCGGCGCGTCGGTCGGCTCGCTCCATCCGCTCTATCCGTTTCCGAAGCCGCTGAAGAATTTCCCGCCCGGTGTGGTCTTCGGTGTGGAAGGCGAGGCGCGAGCGTTGCGGGAGGCGCTGGCGTTGGTGCGGTCGCTGAGGGGCGAGCCAATGGAGGTGCGGTCGACCGAGAAGGCGCTCTATCACGCGGCGGCGGCCCTGGTGGCGGGGCATCTTTTGACGCTGGCCGACCTGGGCGTGCGGGCGCTGGTGCGGGCAGGCGTGCGCAAGTCAAGGGCGCGCACGGCGCTGGTGCCGCTGGCGCAGGCGACGCTGGGCTGGTACGCGCGGCACGGAGCGCGCGCCTGGACCGGTCCGCTGGCGCGTGGGGACGTGGATACGGTGCGGCGGCATTTGGCCGAACTGCGCAAGCTGCCGCCGCAGTACGGGGAGACTTATCGCGCCTTGGCGCGCGCCGCACTGGCGCTTTATCGCAAGCGCTCCAGCAAGGACACGAAGAAGCTGCGTCGGTTGTTGGAGTAGGGAATTGGAGTTGGGAAGATGTTCTCGCGACCGTTTCAGTGGGTTTTTCTCCTTCTGGGATTGCTTTTCTTTCCGGCCGTCTTGCGGGCAGAAGAAAGCAAGGCGCCGCAACCGAAAACCAACATCAACACGGCGACGGTGGAAGACCTGGCGAAGCTGCCGGGAATCGGCGAGGTGATTGCCAAGCGCATTGTCAGTCATCGGGAGAAGAGCGGGAAGTTCCGGAAGGTAGAGGAGCTGCTGGTGATTCGCGGCATCAGCAAGAAGAAGCTGGAGAAGCTGCGCCCGCTGATTACAGTGGGAGAGGAAGAGACTGAAGATTGACACTTACATTGGGGGGCTAGAAGCTCTTCCTCCTTTTCCTTGTTTCGGCACGACTGAAGTCATGCCCTCCCGATGGACTCGTACTGGGTAGCTGCTAGGCGTCCCGGCGGATGAGGGTGTGGGCGCCGACGGGGATAGGCGCCTGCTCGAGGATGCGGATGCCGAAGCCTTCCAGCCCGGGCACCTTGCGGGGGTGGTTGGTGAGCAGTCGGATGTTGCGCACGCCGAGGTCGCGGAGAATCTGAGCGCCGATGCCGGACTCGCGCTGAATCTGGCGCTGCTGAGCCAGCGGGTCATCGCCTTCGCGGTCGCGGCTGTGGTCGTGGTGGTGTACGCTAATGACGTCCCGCTCGCCCACGCGCTCGATGGAAAAGCCGGGCGCCGTCTGGTGGAGATAAACCAACACGCCGCGGCCGGCGGAGGCCAGCAACTCCAGGCTCTTGTCGATGACCTGCTGGCAGTCGCAGCGGGCCGAGCCGAATACGTCGCCGGCGAGGCAGCGGGAGTGCATGCGCACGCATACGGTATCTTCTTCGCTGAAGTTGCCCTTGACCAGGGCCACGTGTTGTCCGTGGTCCACGACCGACTCATAGGCAATCATGTGAAAGTCGCCGTGCCGCGTCGGCAGCAGCGCCTCCCCGATGCGCCGCACGATGCTCTCGGTGCGCAGCCGGTAGCGGATGAGGTCGGCGACGGTAATCATCCTGAGGTTGTAGCGACGGCAGAAGTCGGCCAAGTCAGGAACACGCGCCATGGTGCCGTCGTCGTTCATCACTTCGCAGATGACCCCCGCGGGAACCAGCCCTGCCATCCGCGCAATGTCGACGGAGGCCTCCGTCTGCCCAGCGCGCACCAGTACGCCGCCCGGGCGGGCGCGCAGCGGGAAGACGTGGCCGGGCCGGACAAGGTCGGTCGGCCGAGTGGCTGGGTCAATCGCCGTGCGGATGGTGGCGGCGCGGTCGGCGGCTGAGATGCCGGTGGAAATGCCGTAGCGACCGTCAATGGATTCGCAGAACGCGGTGCCGTAGGGCGACGTGTTCTCGTCGCTCATCAGGCGCAGCCGCAGATAGTCGCAGCGCTCGGCAGTGAGAGTGAGGCAGACGAGCCCGCGGCCGTACTTGGCCATGAAATTGATGTGCTCGGGCGTAACCTTTTCGGCCGCCACCGTGAGGTCGCCTTCGTTCTCGCGATCTTCATCGTCTACGATGATGATCATGCGGCCCTGGCGGATGTCTTCGATGGCCTCTTCGATGGTGGCGAACTGGACGCGGGTGTCGCTCATCTCGGTCAGGAAACGATTCCCTCGAAGAGATAGTAGAGCACGGCGCCGAGCGCGGCAGCGCCGGGAATGGTGAGGACCCAGGCCCAGAGGATGCGATGGGTAACGCCCCAGCGGACGGCGCTGAAGCGGCGCACCGCCCCGACGCCGATGATGGCGCCGGTGATGGTGTGCGTAGTGCTGACCGGAATGCCGGCCTGCGCCGTGCCGAACAACGTCAGCGCGCCCGCGGTCTCCGCGGCGAAGCCGCCGAAGGGCGTGAGCTTGGTGATGTGCTGTCCCATCGTCTTGATGACGCTCCATCCGCCAATCACAGTGCCGGCGGCGATGGCGGCGTGGCAAGAAATTATAACCCACCAGGGCGGGTGCGGAATATCGGCCGACGTGGCGCCCACGGCCAGCAGAGCGGCCCAGATGATGCCCATCCCTTTCTGCGCGTCGTTGGTGCCGTGGCCGAGGCTGTAGCCGGCAGCGGAGACCAATTGGAGGCGGCGGAACCAGCGGTCGACGCGCTGGGGCGGCTGGCGGCGCAGCAGCCAGGTGGTGGCGAAGGTTACGATCAACGCCGCGAAGAAGCCGACGATGGGCGAGACGAAGATGAAGATGATTGGCTTGATCCAGCCCGAAACGATGATGGCGTCCATCCCGGCCTTGGCAACCGCGGCCCCGCCGTAGCCGCCCATCAGGGAGTGCGAAACGCTGATGGGCAGGCCCATCCATGTACATACTGAAGTCCAGATGACGGCGCCGAACAATCCGGCCAGCAACACCCATTCATTGACCAATTGCAGGTGCACCAAACCCTTGCCCATGGTCTTGGCCACTGCGGTGCCGAAGACGAAGGCGGCAAAAAAGTTCCAGAAGGCCGCCCAGAGGACGGCGGCCAGCGGGTTGAGCACCCGGGTCGAGACCACGGTGGCGATGGAGTTGGCCGCGTCGTTCCAGCCATTGGCGAATTCGAACAGCAGGGTGGTGGCCACAATCAGGTAAAGCAGGGTGGCGGAGTCCACGGACGAACTAGGCGCTCTTAAGAACGATGGTTTCGAGAACGTTGGCGACGTCCTCGCACTTGTCGGTGGCGGTTTCCAGAACCTCCAGAATCTCTTTCCACTTGATGACCTCGAAGGGGTCCTTTTCCTCGTCGAAGAGGCGGGCGATGGCGCTGCGCACCGCGGCGTCACCTTCGTTTTCCAGACGGTTGATTTCGATGACGTGGTCCATGATGCCGTCCTGCTTTTCGAGGTGGGAGACGGCGGCGTGGATTTCGGCGGTGGCCCGCACCAGGATGTCGGCCAGCTCGGCGGCGCCGGGGCGGGGCTTGCTGACGCGGTAGATGTTGAGGCGGGTGGCGACAGCGTCAATGAGATCAAGGACGTCGTCGAGCTTGGTGGTGAGCTCGTGGATGTCTTCGCGGTCGAAGGGTGTGACGAAGGTCTGGTTGAGCTTGGTGATGATTTCGTGGGTCAGGTCGTCGCCGCGATGCTCGAGCTGTTTGATGCGCTGCATGTGGTTGGGAAGGTTGCCGTAGTCCGCAAAGAGCGCTGCCAGCGCCTGGGCGCCTTCTTGAATCGCCTGGGTGAGGGCGGTGAACATGGTGAAGAAAGATTGTTCGCGCGGCAGCAGCCGAGTCAAAACATTCGCCATTGGGGTCTCCTCCCGTTGTTGGGGCAGAGAACCGCGGAGGTCCCCCGATTGGACTTCCGCGACCCGGGGGCGACTATACTCAAGACCAAACGAGATTGACAATCCCTCAGGGCTGAAGGGCATCGACAACTTTGAGGACGTCTTCCGGCTTCGGGCGGATGCGATAGTTTTCGGTAAGGTTGACCCACCGAATGGTTCCGGTGGAGTCAATGAGGAACTCCGCCGGGCGCGCGATGTCGGCCTCGCCGGGACCGCCGCCGGCGTGGAGAATGTCGTACTGGCGGATGACCTCACGCTTCTCGTCGGAGAGAAGGGTGTAGGTGTAGCCCTGCTTGCGGGCGTGCTCGCGGTTGACATCGGGCGAATCCACGCTGATGGCGACGATGCGCACGCCCCGCTTCTTAAATTCCTCCAGGCTTTGCTCGAAACCCCGCAACTCGGAGTTGCAGAAGGGTCACCAGTAGCCGCGGTAGAACACCAGCAGGACGTAGTGGTCTTTCCCAGGTTCGTTGCCGAGCGAGGTCACCACCTCGGAGAGTGTCACCGGCTGGTTGTTGGTGTCGGGCAGGGTGAAGTTGGGCGCCTTCACACCCACCTTGGGTGCGCCCTTCGAGGCTGGAAGCTGAGCGGACAAAGAAACGATGTGAAAGATAAAGAAGCCCAGAATCAGAACGCTCAGAACCGAAAGCAGGCCCGCGGCGAGCTTGGCAAACCAGCGGCCGGGCTGGGCGAAGGCGCGGCGCACGCCCGCTCCCAGGACGACGAGTCCGAGGGCGAAGAAACCAAAACTCAGCCAGGGGACATCACGCGTGACGGGGAAGTAGGCAAAGTACAGGTAGTAGCTCAAGAAGGCGGCGGCCACGATAATGAATCCTCCCAGCGGCAGCAGGTTCCAGCGGCTCATGGTGCAAGCCTTTTATTCGATGCTGGACTTCTTTGCAAGGCGCAAGAAGACGAAAAGAGCCCGGTGGCGGGCGCCACCGGGCTCAGCGTAGAGAGGTTGCCTAGTACATCCCGCCCATGCCACCGCCGGGCATGCCGGGGGCGGCCTTCTTCTCCTCTTCCGGGACCTCAGCGACCAACGCTTCGGTGGTCAGCATCAGGGCCGCGATGGAGGCGGCGTTCTGCAGAGCGAGGCGAGTGACCTTGGCCGGGTCGATGACGCCCGCCTTGACCAGGTCGCCGAACTCGCCGGTCTCGGCGTTGAAGCCGTAGTTGACGTCCTTGTGGGCCTTGACCTGTTCAGCCACAATGGCGCCTTCCGAGCCAGCGTTGAGCGCGATCTGGCGCAGGGGCTCTTCCAGAGCGCGGCGGACGATGTTGACGCCGATGTGCTCATCGCCCTCAGCCTTGACCTTGTCGAGCGCGCTGAGGCAGCGGATCAGGGCCACGCCGCCGCCGGGCACTATGCCTTCCTCGACCGCGGCGCGGGTGGCGTGCATGGCGTCCTCGACGCGAGCCTTCTTTTCCTTCAGCTCGGTCTCGGTCGCGGCGCCCACTTTGATGACGGCCACGCCGCCCACCAGCTTGGCCAGCCGCTCCTGGAGCTTCTCGCGGTCGTAGTCCGAGGTGGTTTCCTCGATCTGCGTCCGGATCTGCTTGACGCGGCCCTCGATGGCGTCCTGCTTGCCGCGGCCTTCGACGATGGTGGTGTTGTCCTTGTCGATGGTGACTTTCTTGGCGAAGCCGAGGTCTTCAAGCTTGATGTTCTCCAACTTGATGCCCACCTCTTCGGCGATCATCTTGCCGCCGGTGAGGATGGCAATATCCTCCAGCATGGCCTTGCGGCGGTCGCCGAAGCCAGGGGCTTTGACGGCGCAGCATTGCAGGGTGCCGCGCAGCTTGTTGACCACCAGAGTGGCGAGCGCCTCGCCCTCGACGTCCTCGGCGATGATCAGCAACGGCTTCCCAGCCCGGGCGATCTGCTCCAGCAACGGCAGCAGGTCCTTCATGGAGCTGATCTTCTTTTCGTGGATGAGGATGTAGACGTCTTCGAGCTTGCACTCCATGCGTTCGGGGTCGGTGATGAAGTAGGGGGAGAGATAGCCGCGGTCGAACTGCATGCCCTCGACCACTTCGAGCGTGGTCTCCATGGTCTTGGACTCCTCGACAGTGATGACACCGTCCTTGCCCACCTTCTTCATCGCTTCGGCGATGATCTTGCCGATGGTGCGGTCGTTGTTGGCGCTGATGGTGGCCACCTGCTCGATGGCGTCGCCCGCCACGGGCTTGGAGAGCTTCTTGATCTCCTCCACCACAGTCTCCACTGCCTTCTCCACGCCGCGCTTGAGCGCCATGGGGTTGGAGCCAGCGGCCACGTTCTTCAGGCCTTCGCGGAAGATGCACTGGGCGAGCACGGTGGCAGTGGTGGTGCCGTCGCCCGCCACGTCACTGGTCTTGCTGGCGACCTCGCGCACCATCTGTGCCCCCATGTTCTCCAGCGGGTCTTTCAATTCGATTTCCTTGGCCACGGTCACGCCGTCCTTGGTGATGGACGGGGGACCGAACTTCTTCTCGATAACCACGTTGCGGCCCTTGGGGCCGAGGGTGATTTTCACAGCGTTGGCCAGGATGTTGACGCCGCGCAGAATCGCTTGCCGCGATTCCTCTCCGTGAACGACTTGCTTGGCTGGCATAGTGTCTCCTCCTGAAATGGGTTACTTCTTCGCGCCCACCGCGGCGGGCTCGAGCACGGCCAGGACTTCCTCTTCGCGCAGGATGAGGTACTCCTCATCGCCGATGCGGATGTCCGTGCCGGAATACTTGCCGAACAGGATGCGGTCGCCGGGCTTGACGTCGAGCGGGACGACTTTGCCGTCCTTCTCTTTGCGGCCGGTGCCGACGGCAATCACCTCGCCCTCCTGCGGCTTCTCTTTGGCCGTGTCGGGGATGATGATGCCGCCCTTGACCGTTTCCTGCTCCTCAATGCGCTTGATGAGAATGCGGTCGTGCAAGGGTCGAACATTGATACTTGCCATAGACAATCCTCCTCAAACCGTGGGCCAAATTTGTCTTGCAGGCAAACCCTGCAGGCGCCCATTCGGGCGGGTACCACTCACCCGGCCGGAGTGCTAACCCGATTAGCACTCACCGGGCGCGACTGCTAATTTACTCAGAGCGGTTGCCGCTGTCAAGAGGGGTCAAAGCCCTCAGCGGCTAACCCCTGAGGGGGAGGTTGGGGCCGTTCAGGGGATACCCCTCCCATGCGTCCTGATGCGCCCGGGACGCATGAAACCCCGCCGGGCAGGCTACCCTACCCCCTGGGGTTCGAGGCCGGCCTAGTCGTCGGCTTCGCTGCCGACCAGTTCCTTGGCTTCCTTGCGGATGGTGAACTCTTTCTCGAGCGCGTTGAGGGTGTCGACGATGCCAGTGTAAGCGAGCTCGGTATGCGACGCCATCGTCGGCCCAATAAACCCCTGGCGGCGCCATTCGTCGGCCTTGGATTGAATCTTCAGCCGCGTGGACTCCCAGGCGACGTTGCCGAACATGTCCACCCAGTCCTTGCTGAAGGTCCCGTCGGGGCACATCGAGAACGCCAGGCAGGATACCAGCGGCAGGCAATAGGCCCCGGCCACCGGGGTGTTGATGGCGCAGGGCATGATGGGCATGACGTGGGAGCCGCGGCAGTCGCCGGCTACGAAGTGGCCAAGCGTGAACGGGTGCACGACTTCCTCCGGGGCGGGGAAGATGCCCTGGGTGCGGACGATGGCCACGGGGTCGTCCTTGCCGGTGTACTTGCCGGCGATGTTATGCAGGCGGGTGGCGGAAATAGAAAGCACCTGCTCGTGGGGCACTGCACGCGAATGAATGGCTTCGATGGCGAAGCGATCGGGATTTTGCAGGAGCGCGGCGACGTCCCAGACGCGCTCGGGGACCTCCAGCTTGATGACCCGGTCGCTGTTCTTGGCCTTGTGGTCCATGTCGATGATGGTGAGGGTGAATCCCTTGTGGAGCTTGGGATTGAGCAGCAGGCCGCCGTTGTGCATCGGGTCGCAGAAGACCGAATAGAACGGATAGTTGTAGGCGCCGGGGCCGCACTTGTCGGCGGCGAAGATGAGGATGGCTTCAGCGGGGCGGTGCTTGCTGGTGGGGTCGCGCTCAAACTCGATTTCGGCCACCGCCGGGCCGGCGCCGCGGACGTTGCCGGCCGGTGCATCCACCAGCAAGTCTTGGCCGGCGCCGTAGAGCCCTTGTTCGCCCGCCTTCTCGGTGGCGGCGAGGAAGCACTCCCACGAGAAGTTATGAATCTGCGGCGAGCCGACGCCTTCGCGGTGGCTCATGATGAGCGCAATGTCGTCGCCGGTGTACGTGGCCATGCCGTCAATCAGCAGCTTCTCTTGGATGGCCTTCTGGATGCGCTTGTGGATGACCTCCATCATGGCATCGGAAGGTCGCGTGTGGCCGCCAATGGATCCGACATCGGCTTTGATGACGGAAAGGGTAACTTTCATCGTCACACCTCGCGGTCGGGGCTGGAGGCCTCATTCTAGTTAGCTGCCCAGGCGGGGTCAAGGCAAACTATAATCCGCCCATGGCGACGGGCCACACGGCCGCGGCGTACGTTCTCACTGGTGGGGAGAGCTGCCGGATGGGAACCGACAAGGGGCTTCTCGAAATCGGCGGACGGCCGCTGGCGCTGCGAATGGTCGAGCTGGTGCGGCCGATGGTGGCGGAAGTGGCGCTGGTGGGCGCTCCGGAGCGCTACGCCCATCTGGGCGTGCCGGTGCTGGCTGACAGTGAAGCCAAGCGCGCGCCACTGACCGGCATCGTCACCGCGCTGCGCGACACACGGCACGATTGGAATCTCGTGCTGGCCTGCGACCTGCCGTTTCTCGAAGCCGGCTTCCTTGAATTCTTGCTGGCGGCCGCGAGCGCCAGCGAGCGCGACTGCGCCGTGCCGCAGTCCGCCGACGGCTGGCAGCCGCTGTGCGCCGTCTATCATCGCCGCTGCCTGCCCGCTTTCGAGCGGGTGCTGGCCAGCAACTACCCGAAGATCTCTGTCGCGTACGAGACGCTGCGCGTACACGCCATCACGCCCGATCAGCTGGCGCGGTTTGCTTTCAGCGAGCGAATGTTCAAGAATATGAACTCGCGCCAGGACTACGAAGAAGCGAAGCGCATCCTAGAGTCATGATCCGCGCCGACAACTACATCGAGTTTGACCGCGTGAGCAAGTCGTTCTGGCTCGCCGACGGCAGCCGGCAGGAAGTCCTGCACGAAGTGAGCTTCTTCGTGCCGCGCCGCGAGACGGTCGCCATCCTGGGGCGCAGCGGCGTGGGGAAGAGCGTAACGCTGAAGCACATCGTCGGTTTCCTGCGACCCGACAGCGGCCGCGTTTATGTGGAGGGTCGCGACGTCAGCGACCTGCCGGAAGAGCAGTGGGCGGAGCTGCGGCGGCGGATGGCGCTGGTGTTTCAGTCGGGTGCGCTGTTCGACTCGCTCAGCGTGGCGGAGAACGTCGCCTTCCCGTTGCGTGAGAGCGCGCACATCGACGGCCGCCAGCCGGACGAGGAAGCAATTGAGAAGCGCGTGCGCGAACTGCTGGAGACCGTTGACCTCGAGGACTACGCCGAAGCCTTTCCCGCCGATCTCTCCACCGGGCTGCGCCGCGCCGTGGCCATCGCGCGCGCCCTGGCCTCCGAGCCCGACTGCATCCTCTACGATGAGCCCACCACCAACGTCGACCCGCTGATGGCGCAAACCATCACCGGCTTGATTCTGCGGCTGAAAGAGAAGTTTCACATTACTTCGATTGTCGTCACCCACGACGTGCGGCTGGCCGAGCGGGTGGCCGACCGGTTGGTGATGCTGCACGAGGGGCGCGTGGCGTTTTTCGGCACGCCGGAGGAGTGGCAGCGGAGCGATGTCGGCGAAGTCGAGCGCTTCCGCGCTCTGGACGCCCTCCCCGGCGCCACCCCCATCTAGCTCCGTCTTTCGTTGACTACTTAAGGAATCGCCTCTAGAATAAAAGTTTGCGAGGTGGCGGGTAGTTGGTGAGCAAAGTTCCCCCAACTGTTTTTTTGACCGGTGCAACGGGCGCCATCGGCAGCCGCGTGCTGGAGGATTATCTGCTGCGCGGCTCGAACGTGATGGTGCTGGTGCGCGGTCGCGAAGGGCACTCGGCCGAGGAGCGCATCGAAGCGCTGCTGAACCAGGCTGAAGTGTCAACCGCGTGGCGCCGCCGCGTGCGCATTCTGGAAGGCTCGATTGAGGAGACCCACTTCGGGCTCTCGCCCGTTGACCGCAACCTTGTGGTTCGCTCCACCGAGCTGTTCATTCACTCTGCCGCCGTTACGCACCTCGGGGCGACCGAAGATGAGTGCCGGCGCGCCAACGTCCTCGGCACCCAGCACGCGCTGGAACTGGCCGAGGCCTGCCGGCATGAAGGGCGGCTCCGCCGCTTCGCCTATTTGAGCAGCTACGCCGCCAGCGGCACGGCGCGCAGCGCCTACCTGGCGGAAGACAGCCTGCCCACTCATCCGGCTTTTGCCAACCACTACGAGCGCACCAAGTATCAGGCCGAGCAGATGGCCCGCGATGCCTGTGGGCGCGGGCTACCGATGGTGATTTTCCGCCCGAGCGTTACGGTGGGCGACACCAAGACCGGTCGCATCGCCAGCTTCAATCTCTTTTATCAAGTCGTGCGCATCCTCGGCACCGGAATGCTCTCGCACTGGCCTGACCTTCTGGAGCGCAAGGTGAACATCGTTCCGGTGGACTATGTGGCGCGGGCCATCCGCCGGGGGTTGAAGGTGGCGTGGGCGCTGGGGCGCTCGTTCCACCTGGTGAGCCGCAATGGCTGCCTGCTGCGCGACCTCTACGACGTGGTGCGCGCCCTGCCCTATCTGCGCCTGCCGAAGTTTGTGCCCCTGGCGCAGTGGAGCCTGAACCTGCTGAGCTCCAAGGAGCAGGCCATCCACCGCGTGCTGGAGGCCTACCTGTTGCCCTATTTGAACGACCTGCGGCTGGAGACGACCAACGCCGAGCGGCTGCTGGGCTTACCGGTCATCCGCCCCTCGTTCCTCCGCCGTCTGCTCGACTACGCTGTGCGGGCCGGCTACCTGCCGCCGGAGGCTTTCGCTCCGACGCGGCTGGCCGTTCCTGCCTGATTACCGATGGGCCTCGAAGAAAAGATTCTCGAAGCAGTCGCCAAAGTCGCCAAACGCAAGCAAGGCGAGGTGCGGCTGGAGTCGAGCTTCGACGACTTGGGAATGGATTCGCTTGATCGAGTCTGCCTGCTGTTTGAGTTGGAGCAGATGTTCGACGTCACGATTCCGGAAGACAAGGTGCAGGGCGTGCGCACCGTACAGGACATCGTGGATCGGCTGGGGCCGCACTTGAGCTCCACCGGCGCGGCGCCCAGCGGTAGTCCTTCGTAAAGCAGTTTCCCGCCAAATGCGACGGGTCGTCATCACGGGCATGGGGGTGATTGCCGCCCCGGGTGTGGGCGTCGACCCCTTCTTCCGCGCGCTGCTCGCCGGCCGCGGCGCCGTGCGACGCATGCAGGGAATTCCCACGGAGCTCCTCGAACGGCTCAACTGCCGCATCGCCGCCGAAGTCACCGGCTACGATCCCGCCCAGCATTTCACCGAAAAGGAGCTCGACCAGCTCGACCGCTTCAGCCAGTTCGCCATCGTGGCCGCGCGGGAGGCGCTGGCCGCCGCGGGAATGGAAAGGCTGAGCGAGGCGCAGCAGCCCCGTGTGGGGGTCGCCATCGGAACTGCTTACGGCGGCACGCAGACGCTCGATATGAATTACTACGCGCTCTACGCCAAGAACGCCTCGCGGCTGCCGCCGTTGGTCATCCCGCGGCTGATGTACAACGCCGCTACCTGTCAGGTCTCGATGCGCTGGCAGGCGCGTGGGCCGTGCGTGAGCCCAACCACGGCGTGCTCCTCCAGCACGCACGCTATCGGGGAAGCGTTCCGCACCATCCAGCGCGGCGAAGCCGACTGGATGCTGGCCGGCGGCTCGGACGCGCCGCTGACCTACGGGGTTATTCGCTGCTGGGAAGGGATGCGTGTGTTGGCGCCCGAAGGCGACGACCCGACCCGGGCCTGCCGGCCCTTCAGCCGCGACCGGCAGGGGATCGTCATCGGGGAAGGCGCGGCGGTGTTTGTGCTCGAAGCGTACGAATCTGCCCTCAAGCGCGACGCGAACATTCTGGCGGAGGTGGTGGGCTACGGCGCCAACTCCGATGCCAGCCACATCACCCAGCCCTCTGTGCAAGGCCCGGCCGAGGCGATGCGACTGGCGCTGGCCGACGCCAAGATGGGGCCGGAAGACATCGGCTACATCAACGCGCATGGCACGGCAACGCGAGTGAACGACGTGGTGGAGACGAAGGCGATCAAGGGCGTATTCGGGGACGCGGCGCGGCGCATTCCCATCAGCTCGTCAAAGTCCATGCACGGCCACGTGATGGGCGCCTCGGGCGCCATCGAGCTGGTGGCAGCGATTGAGGCGATGCGCCGTGGGGTGATTCCGCCCACCGCCAACTACACCCAGCCCGACCCGGAGTGCGACCTGGATTACGTCCCCAACCAGCCGCGAGAAGCGAAGGTGGATGCGGTGCTATCGAATTCGTTTGCGTTCGGGGGCTTGAACGCGGTGCTCATCATTAAGCGGGTGTAGAAAGGCAGATCCCCCATGCCCGTCCCGGCTTTATCGGGACGGGTTTCGGGAAGACAAACAAGAAGGACGTATTGTTTGCGGCGACGAGTTTGTGGAAAGCGTTTGAGGCAAAAGGAGAGGCGATGAAACGGAATGCGGTGAAGTTGCTGTGCGGGCTGTGGCTGCTGGTGCTGGCGCTCGCGTTGGCGGCCGATGAAGGGTTGTGGACCTACAACAATGTTCCCAGGCAGTTGCTCGAGCAGCGCTACGGGTTCTCGCCCAGCGACGCCTGGCTTGACCACCTGCGGCTGAGCTCGGTGCGCTTCAACAACGGCGGCTCCGGCTCCTTCGTCAGCCCCAACGGTTTGGTGATGACCAACCACCACGTGGGCTCGGAGTGCATTCAGGAACTGAGTTCGGCCGAGCACGACTACATGGCAAACGGCTTCTACGCCGCCACGCGGGCGCAGGAGAAGAAGTGCCCCAACCTGGAGCTCAACGTGTTGATGAGCCTCGCCGACGTAACCGAACAGGTGAACGCCGGCCTCAGGCCGGAAATGAGCCCCGCCGAGCGCAGCGCCGCGCAGCGCGCTGCGATGTCGAAGCTGGAGAAAGAATGCGCCGAGAGCACCGGGCTGCGCTGCGATATAGTGACTCTCTACGAAGGCGGCGCCTTCCACCTTTACCGTTACAAGAAGTACACCGACGTGCGGCTGGTGTTCGCGCCCGAGGCCGAGGTCGCCGCCTACGGAGGCGACCCGGACAACTTCAACTACCCACGCTACTGCCTCGACATCGCGTTCTTCCGCGTCTACGAGAACGACAAGCCCGCGCGCATCGAGCACTACCTGACCTGGAATTCAAACGGGGTGAAGGAGGGTGACGTCATTTTCGTTTCCGGCAATCCCGGCTCCACGGGACGGCAGTTGACCATGGCGCAACTCGAGTTCCTGCGCGACACCGCTTACCCGTGGCGGATTGCGCTGTTTAAGTCTCGACTCAAGGCGCTCTACGACTTCTCGGGGCAGAACGCCGAGAACGCCCGGGTCGCCCGCGACGTGATTCTCTCCTACGAGAACTCGCTCAAGGCCACTACCGGCTACCAGGGCGGCCTGCTGGACGCCGACTTGATGGCGAAGAAGGCCGCGGCCGAGAAAGTCATGCGACAGCAAGTAGCGGCCGACGCGGCGCTGGCCAAAGAGTACGGCGGCGTGTGGGACTCGCTCGCTGAAGCGGAGAAAGCCTACGCCGGCTTCTATCGCGAGTACCAACTGGTAGAAGCGCCCATCGGGCTGCGGCAGTCGGAGCTGTTTGCGCGGGCGCGGCACCTGGTGCGCATGCCGGTGGAAAAAGCCAAGCCCAACCCCACGCGCCTGCGGGAATACCGCGACAGCAACCTGGCGTCTCTGGAGCAAGGGCTGTTCTCGACCGCGACCATCTATCCGTCGCTCGAAACGGTGATTCTCGGTCAAGTGTTCGCCGAGATGGCGCGCGACCTCGGCGCCGACCACCCGCTGGTGAAGCAGATTCTCGGCGGCGAGACGCCCGAGCAGGCGGCGGCGCGCTACGTGGCCGGCACGAAGCTCGGCGACGTCGCCGAGCGGCGCAGGCTGGCCGAAGGCGGCGCGAGCGCGGTCGAAGCGTCGAACGATGCGATGATTCAACTGGCGCGGCTGGTCGATCCGGCGGCGCGGATCCTGCGCAAGCGCTACGAAGACGAAGTCGAAGCCGTCGAACGCCGCAACGGCTCCCAACTGGCGAAGCTGCTCTTCGCCCTGCGCGGCACCACGCAGTACCCGGAAGCGACCTTTACGCTGCGGCTGAGCTACGGCGCGGTCAAGGGCTACAACGACGCAGGGCGGCCGCGCCGCTGGTACACGACCTTCCAGGGACTCTACGAGCTAGAAGCCGGCCAGCCGCCCTACCGGCTCCCCAAGCGCTGGCTCGACCGCAAGCGCCTGCTCAAGCTCGACACCCCCTACAACTGGGTCAACACCGCCGACATCATTGGCGGCAACTCCGGCAGCCCGGTGGTGAACCGCCAGGGCGAGCTGGTGGGAATCATTTTCGACGGCAACATCCAGCAGTTGCCGAACCGTTTCCTCTACACCGATGAAGTGGCCCGCTCGGTGGCGGTGCACGCCGCGGGCATCGTCGAGGCGTTGAGGAAAATCTACGGCGCGCAGGCGCTGGTGCGCGAGCTGCGGATGGCAAGACCCGCGGCCGCGGAGAAAAAGCTGGCTGCGCAGTGAGAATCCAGTTGCTCGCGTGCAGCTCGGCGGGGTAGCCTGTCGGCTCCATGAACACCACAGTTAGGCCGGAGCCGCCGGTCGGGTATCGCTGGGCGGTGCTGCTGTTCATCAGCCTGGCGATGTTCGGCAACTACTACCTCTACGACACCATCGCGCCGGTGGCCGACCTGATGAAGTCGCAGCTCGGCTTCACCGATGAGAGAATCGGGCTGCTTTACTCGGCCTACTCCTGGGGCGCGGTGCTCATCCTGCTGCCGGGCGGCGTGTTCATCGACCGCTACGGGACGCGCAAGGCGACGATGCTCTTTGGTGTGCTGTGCGCCATCGCCGGCTTCCTGACGTTTTCCGACAACTGGTACGTGATGCTGGCGGGGCGGACGCTGCTTTCGGCGGCCGAAGCGCTTATCGTCGCCATCACCGCGGCGATTGCCAAGTGGTTCCGCGGCAAGGAACTGGCCTTCGCGATGGGAATCAACCTCACCATTGCGCGGCTGGGGCAGATTGCGGCCGACTGGTCGCCCACCTGGATGCGCGGCGCCTACGACAACTGGAAAGAGCCGCTGGTCATTGGCGCGTTTCTGGGAATGACCTGCGTCGTCGGTGCGGTGGTGTACTGGATCCTGGAAGTGCGCGCCGAGCAACGCTACACGCTGGCGCAGGCGGGCGGGACCGACAAGCTGGTGCTGGCCGACATCTTCCGCTTCAACCGCTCGTTCTGGATTATCACCGCGCTGTGCGTGACCTTCTACGCCATCATTTTTCCGTTCCGCAGCTTCGCCATCAAGTACTTCATCGAAGCGCACGCGGCCGAGCGCGATTTCGCCGGGCAGTTGAACAGCGTGCTGCCGTTCGCGGCGATGATTGCCACACCTCTGTTCGGTTTGCTGGTGGACAAGATCGGCAAGCGGGCCACGTTGATGGCGGTGGGCACGCTGCTGTTGCTGCCGGTGTTCCCGCTGCTGGCCTATACGCAGCTTACGCTCTACGTTCCGGTGGCGATGCTGGGCATTGCCTTCTCGCTCATTCCGGCCATTATGTGGCCGTCGGTGGCCTACATTGTCGAGCAGAACCGCCTGGGCTCAGCCTACGCGCTGATGTTCCTGCTGCAGCAGGCCATCATTGCCGGGGTCGATTGGCTGGTCGGGCGCTTGAACGATAACGCCCTGGCCAGCGCCGCCAATCCGGCGGGCTATCTGCCGATGCTGTGGGTGTTCACGCTGCTGGGCGCGATGGCGCTGGCGTTTGCCTTCATGCTCTGGCGCTACGAGACGGGCCCGCAGGGCCACGGCCTCGAAACCATCAAAGCCTAAAAGCCTTCGTCGAGGAGGCGCTCTCGGGTGAGGCGAGAGGCGCCGTTGGGGGCGGGCTCCTTCGGCTGCGATGGGACCAGGGCCGGAGCGGCGCGGTCGCCGAGAAGTTTCTCGACGTACTTCGCCACAACGTCGCACTCCAGGTTGAGCGGGTCGCCGGGCTGGAGCGAAGCCAGGTTGGTCTTCTCCATCGTGAAGGGAATGACGGCGACGCGCAGGCGCGTGCCTTGCAGGGCCGCCACCGTCAAGCTGATGCCTTCCACCGCCACCGAGCCTTTTTCCACCAGGTAGCGCGCCAGCGCCGCGGGCACGTCCACGTCGAGCCAGAAGTTCTCGTCCCCGGCCGGTATCAATCCGACCAGTGTGCCGATGGCGTCCACGTGGCCCTGAACGATGTGGCCGCCGAGCGGCTTGTCGAGTGTGAGCGGGGCCTCGAGGTTGACGCGAGCGCCGGGGCGCAGGCGAAGAAACGCGGTGCGCATCAGGGTCTCCGGCGAAAGGTCGCAGGCGAAGCCGGCGTCGGTTTTTTCGGTGACGGTCAGGCAGCAACCGTTGACCGCAACACTGGAGCCGGGCGCGAGCTTGGCGAGAATGGCGCCGGCCTCGATGCGCAGCCGGCCGCCCGCCGCGCCGCCCTCAGCGCCGGTGTCGAGCGCGGTGATCGAGCCAACCTCTTCAATGATTCCGGTAAACATTGTGCAAGTACCCTTCGAGGGCAAAGTCGGCACCGAAGCGGTGGAAGCGAATGTCGAGCAGTTCGCGATCCGCGATCTGCGAGCCGCGGCCCGTGGGAGAAACGAAGGGAACGGCGTCGGGACCAAGGAGCTTGGGAGCGTAGAAGAGCCAGAGCTTGTCGACAAGGTCGGCTTCGAGGGCGGCGGTGTTGAGGTGCGAGCCGGCTTCGAGCAGTACGCTGGTGATCTGCCGCTCGGCCAGTTTCTTCAGCACCGCGATGAGACTGAGCCGTCCGCCGGATTCCTTGAGCTCAATGATTTCGACACCGCGCGACGCGAGTTCGCGCCGCTTGCCCATCCAGACGTCTTCGCCGGTGAAGACGAGCACGTCCTGCTGCGCGGTCTTGACGAGTTGGGAATCGAGCGGGAGGCGCAGGCCGGCGTCGAGCACAACGCGCACCAGCGGCCGCCGGCGCGGCAGGCCGGAGCGGTCAGTGAGCTGCGGGTCATCGGCCAGCACGGTGCCGATGCCGGTGACGAGCGCGTCGGACTGATGGCGCAAGCGGTGGACGTGCGCGCGGGATTCTTCAGAGGTAATCCAGGTCCGGCCGGTTGCGTTCGCCGGCGCAATCTTGGCGTCGAGACTCAGCGCGGCCTTCAGAGTCACGAACGGCCGGCCAGTTCGAATCCAACAGGCGAAGGCTTCGTTGAGGCGGCGGGCTTCGTCTTCGCGCGTGCCGACGACGACTTCAATGCCCGCAGCGCGCAGGCGCTCGAAGCCGCGCCTGTTGACCGGCGGGTTCGGATCCGGCATAGACGCGACCACGCGGCGGATGCCGGCGGCGATGATGGCCTCCACACACGGCGGCGTGCGCCCGTGGTGCGAGCAGGGCTCCAGATTCAGGTAGAGCGTCGCGCCGCGCGCAGCGGCGCCGGCCTGCTCGAGCGCCAGTGCTTCAGCGTGCTTGACGCCGTCATAAGTGTGAAACGCGCGCGCGACTTCTTCTCCGTCTCGCACGAGGACGGCGCCCACCATAGGGTTGGGACTGGCGAGCCCCTCGCCCCGCGTCGCCAGCTCCAGCGCGAGGTCCATCCATTCTTCGTCGGTGCGGACTCGGATTGTGGTTCCGACAGCCATTGAGAGCCTCTAGTTTGCTCTAAAGAGCGGCGCCAGACAAGCTGGCGCCTTGCATCAGCCGAGGTTTGTGTCGGGCGGGACCTTGTCTCCCCCCGCCTGGCCTACTCGAAGAGAGACGCAGCGAAAGAGTCAGGGTCGAAGTCGAGCAGGTCGTCGGCCTTTTCGCCCACGCCGAGGTAGCGAATCGGCAGGCCTAGGGTGCGGGTGATGGCGACAACAATTCCACCCTTGGCGGTGCCGTCCAGCTTGGTGAGCACGATACCAGTGACACCCACCGAGCCGGTGAACTCACGCGCCTGCGCCAGGCCGTTCTGGCCAGTCGTGGCATCGAGCACCAGCAGAATCTCGTGCGGCGCGCCGGGAACAAGCTTCGCTGCCGCGCGCTTCATTTTCTCCAGCTCGGCCATCAGGTTCTTCTTGGTGTGCAGGCGCCCGGCGGTGTCGACGAACACAACGTCGGCGCCGCGAGATTGCGCGGCGTGAATGGCATCGTAGACGACGGCCGCGGGGTCGGCGCCGGCCTTATGACGAATGAGCTCGGCGCCGAGGCGCTCAGCCCAGATTTCCAGTTGCTCGCCGGCGCCGGCGCGGAAGGTGTCGGCGGCAGCCAGCACGACGCGGCGGCCCTGTTGCTGCCAACGACGCGTGAGCTTGGCAATGGTAGTGGTTTTACCAGTCCCGTTCACCCCAACGAGAAAAACCACATGCGGTTTGCCCTCGGCCGGCAGAACCGGAGCCAGCGTCAGCGAGCGGAGCAGAGAAGTGAGCTCTTCGCGCAGGGCGCCGCGCAATGCGGTGGCGTCTGCGAGGTCTTTGCGCTCGACGCGCTCGCGCAGGCGGTTGAGCAGATCGGTAGTGGTTTCGAGGCCGAGGTCGGCGGAGAGCAGTACAGCTTCGAGCTCGGCAAAAACCTCGGGGGCGATCTCCTTGCGCCCGCGCAGCACATCGTCGAGCCGCTCGGAAAGCTGATCGTGGGTGCGCTTGACCGCTTGCTGCAGGCGGCTCCACCAGCTCGATTTCTTTTCGGTTTCTAGTTCCGGCACGCTTCTATTGTAGCAGGAAGGGATTGGACACAAAGAGACGGAAGACACAAAGGAAAGAAGGTCCAAAAACTACACTTCGATCATCTGCGGAGTGAGCCGGAGCTTGCCATCTTCGACGGCTTTGTAGAGCGCGTCGGCAACGGCGGGATCGAACTTCTTCGGCGTGAGCTGGCGGACGCGCTCGATGGCAACCTCCAGGTCCATCGCCGCCTGGTAGGGGCGGTTGGTGGTCATGGCGTCGAGCGTGTCCGCCACGGCGATGATGCGCGCCATCAGCGGAATCTCATCGCCCTTCAGCCCATAGGGGTAGCCGCCGCCGTTCAGCGCCTCGTGATGCAGCTCGATGCCGGGCAGCATCTCGCGCAGCTTGGCGACCGGGCGGATGATGTTGGCGCCTTTGACCGGGTGCTGCTTCATCAACTCAAACTCTTCTGGCGTGAGCTCGCCGGGCTTCTTCAGTACGCGGTCGTCCACGCCGATCTTGCCCACGTCGTGCAGCAGCGCCGAGATGCGGATCTTGTACACCTCTTCTTCGGGCAGACCCATGGCCTCGGCGAGAATGACGGAATACTTGGCGACGCGCCCCGAATGGCCGCGCGTATAGGGGTCTTTCTCGTCGATGGCGGCCGCGAGTGTACGGATGGAGCCGAGGAAGAGCTCGTGGTTCTCGTGCGCCGCCTGCTTGAGCTGCTCGACGTACTTCTCCAGGTCGTCGGTCATCAGGTTGAAGGTTTCGGCTAGGTCGCCGATTTCGGTGCGGCTTTTGATTTGAATCCGCCGCGAAAAGTCGCCCCGGGCGATGGCGTGCGTGGTTTCCGTCAGCACGTGCAGTGGCGCCGTCAGTCGCCGGGCCAGAAACGCGCTGATGCCGACGCTCAGGAGAATCGTAACCAGGCCGACCACCAGGGCGTAGCGCTCCATCTCGTAGACTGTTGTGTAGGCGACGTCAATCGGTTTCTCGGCCACCACCGCCCAGTTGAGCTCCGGCACCGCCACCTGCGTGCCTAGCATGTCCACTTTCTGGCCGTTCTCTTCCACCGGGTAGGCGGTGGTCAGACTGGCCTGCTCGGTGCCCTCCAGGAACATTTGCACGATAGGAATCGAGCGCATGTCCTGCCCGGGAGTGTAGTGGTCGCTCTCGGGATGCACGACCAGTCGGCCGTTGCCGTCGACCACGTAAGTTACCAGACCCCCCTGGCTCGAATCCTTCAGGCGCTCCTGCAGAAACTCGAGGTTGACAACCGTAGCCACAAGGCCGCGGAACTCGCCGTCGGCCCCCAGCGGCTCGGCAATGACCATCACGGGGATGGTTTTGTCGCCGTGCTTCACCAGAAACGCCCCGCTGTGGAAGGCGTTCCCCAGCTGACCGGTTTGGAAGGCATCGGCCAGCCGCTGGCGGACGAAGGCGTCTTGGCCGATCTCCGGGTTGCCGCCGAAGATGCCGCGCTGTTCGGCGTTGACGATGTGCAGATAGATGACGTTCTCGGCCGCCTGGATGAACCCCTCGGTGGCGCGCCGCAGGTCTTCGGTGTAGCGCTTGTCGGCTACGTCCTGGATGGCGCCGGTAGATTCGAGCAGCCGCACCAAGCTTTCGGTGTGCGTGTTCATGGTGCGGAGGTAGAGGCGGATTTCTTGGGCGATGCCGCGGGTGACCGAGTGCTGGAGGTCGCGCTCTTTCGTGGTCAGGGCCTCGCGGTTGCGCTCGCTAACCCGCGTGCCGTAGAGCACCAGCGGGATCACGCTCAGCGCCAGCAGTACGATGAGGAGGAAGTAAAGAAGAGGAATGCGGCGGGGAAGCAGCCGCGTAAACAGGTTGTCTACTTTCTTGAGAGCGTTCGCCATGCTCCGGGCAGCCAGCGCCCCGACCGGTCGGGGCTACCCTCCCGTTTGCAACCGGTTGCAGATTTTAGCACGAAAGATTCGAGGGCGGACAGCGAGCGGGGGCGGAGAGAAAGGATTGACTTTCGCTTTTTATTCGCATATAACTACTCTTGCCGGCTGAGAGAGGTGCTTCGGTGGCTTCCGCTCCCATGGCCTTGGTTCTCGGCTCCTCCTTCGCGCCGGAGATGCGGCGGCAACTGGCTGCGCTGTCGCTGCGCCCGGGGCTGGCGGTTTTCTCCGGGCACCTGCACAGCTCGCGGCTCTCGCACTACTTTCTGGCTGTGCCGCTGTTGCGCGGCGAGACGGCACTGTTTCTGGATGCCGCTAATTGCTTTGATCCCTACCGCATCGTTGTCTTGGCGCGAAAGGGACGCCGATTTCCGCTGGAGGTGCTTAGTTTGATCCGAGTGTCACGGGCGTTCACCTGTTTTCAAATGGCGGAGCTGATTGAGCGCACTGCCATGGCGGCACGCAGCTACCGCGCGCGGTGCATCGTGCTCACGGGTTTCCCCGACATTTTCGATGACGAGGAAATTTCGGCGGCCGAGGCGAAATCGGTTTTCACGCGGGCGTTGAGCGTGCTGCGCGGCTGGCGCAGGCAGCGGTTGACCGCGCTGGCGTTTTCCGATTTGGTGCCACAGCCCACGCCACTGCGCGCCTGGCTCGCACGGCGGCTGGCGCGCGAAGCCGAAGCGGTCTACCGGTTCGAAGAAACCGCCACCGGCCTCGCCCTGCGTCCTGCGAAAAGCAGGTCTCTCGACTTCCCCGTTGCGAGACAACGAGCGGGGTTTGCTCGGGATGAAGCGGCGGTGGGGAGGTGAGACATGGGGCGGACGATTGCGACGTTTCACCAGTTGATCGAGCAGACCCAGGCGCGGTTTGCCAAGTTTCGCCGCGCCCTGCGCCGCGAGGACCAGCAGGTGTTCGATGAGCTGTTCGCGCGGGTGAAGTACTACGCCGCTTCGGGCTCGTTCGAAGCTGCCTGGGAGCCGCTGGAGGTGATTTTCCTGGCGATGCTCGTCGAGCAGCAGAAACAACTCCACGCGCTTCGCGCGCGCCTGGAAATTTTGGAGAGCCCCGATGCGAATCAGAGCGTGGTTGCTCGACCTCTACCCAACCCCTGAGGGGATGGTGCTGTGGGTGATTGATGCCGAGCAACGCCGCACGCGGCTGGTGGATGCCGACTACGTGCCAGCGTTTTACGTCGCGGGCCCGCGCGCGGCGTTGCGGCGGCTGGGCGTGCAATTGGCGGCACGCTTCCCGGTGCGGCTCGCGTGGGTGGAGCGGCGCGAGTTCTGGAGCGGGGAAGCGCGCCAGGTGCTGGAGGTCGGCGTGCGGCGGCTGGCGCAGTTCGACACTGTGGTGCGCTGGACGCACGAGCGGGCACCCGCACTCGAATTGTTCAATTGCGACATTCAACTGCCGGCACTCTACGCGTACGAGAAGCGAGTCTTTCCGCTGGCGCGGTGTGTGTTTGAGATAGATGAAGCAAATCGCCTGCGCGCGCTCGAGGTTGAAGACGATCCGTGGGCGACCGAGTACGCGCTGCCGCCGCTGGCGGTGATGCAACTGCGCCTCGAAGGCGAGCTGGTGAACCCGCATCACGGCCACGTCGGCGAGTTGGAAGTGCGCATTGATGGTCGGGTGGAAGCGCTGGTGGGAGAGAATCCGCGCGAGCTGTTGCGTACGTTCGCTCACTTGCTGTGGCAGTATGACCCCGACCTGCTGCTGACCAACTGGGGCGACTCGTTTCTTCTACCGCGGCTCATCGAGGCGGCTGAGCGCTACCGCGTCCCGCTGCCGCTCAACCGCGACCCGGCCTGCGTGGCGCGCCACAAGCGGGCCCGCTCGTATTTTTCCTACGGGCGCATCGTCTTCAAGGACAGCACCACCACGCTCTACGGTCGGCTGCACGTCGACCGGAAGAATTCTTTCGTCGTCGGCGAGACCGACCTTGAAGGCCTGTTCGAGCTTTCGCGCCTGAGCAAGCTGCCGCTGCAATACATGGCGCGGACTTCGACTGGCACCGGCATCACTTCGATGCAACTCGACCTCGCTTTCCGCCAGGGCATCCTCATCCCCTGGCAGAAGCGCGAGCCGGAAGAGTTCAAGACTGCCGACCAGCTCCTGCTCACCGACCGCGGTGGATTGGTGTTCAAGCCAGTGCTGGGTCTGCATAAAAACGTGGGCGAGCTCGACTTCGCTTCGATGTTCCCCGCCATCATGGCGCGCTTCAACGTTTCGCCGGAGACGGTGAATTGCCGTTGCGGTTGTGGCGAGCGTGTTCCGGAGATTGGCTATCGCTTGTGCCGGCGCCGCCAGGGCATCGTGCCGCAGACGGTGGGACCCATCATTGAAAAGCGGTGGTGCTACAAACAGCTCAAGCGCGCCGCCGCCGAAGCAGGCGACTCCGCGCTGCGCGAGCGCTACGACCAGCGCCAGAGCTCGCTCAAATGGCTGCTGGTTACTTGCTTCGGCTATCTCGGCTACAAGAACGCGCGCTTCGGGCGCATCGAGGCGCACGAAGCCATCAACGCCTTCGGGCGCGAAAAGCTGCTCGTAGCCAAAGAGCTGGCCGAGCGTTCCGGCTTCCGCCTGCTGCACGCCATCGTGGATTCGCTCTGGGTGGTGAAGCCGGGCGCGACGCGCGCCGACTACGAGCGGCTGACGCGCGAGGTCGCCGCCGCCACCGACCTGCCGGTGGACCTGGCCGGCGTTTATAAGTTTATCGTCTTTCTGCCCTCGCGCGAGAACCCGGCGGTGCCGGTGCCCAACCGCTACTTCGGCGTTTTTGCGGGGACGAACGAGCTGAAGGTGCGCGGGCTGGAGGTGCGGCGGCACGACTCGCCGCCCATCGTCGCCCGCATGCAGGAAGAGGTGCTGAAGATTTTATCGGAAGCCGACGACGCCGACTCCTACCGGCGGAAGCTGGCGGAAGCGGAAGAAGTTTTTGGCCGCTACCAGCAGCGGTTGCTCGACGGAAAAGTGTCGTGGGAGGAGTTGATTATTCGCAAGCGGCTGACGCGCCACCCGCGCGACTACCAGCGCGCCAGCCACGTGGCGGTAGCGGCGCAGTCGCTGGCCGCGCGTGGGGTCAAACTGCGCCCCGGCGAAGTGATTGAGTACGTCATCACCGCAGCCGACTCCGCCGTGCCCTGCGACCGCGCCCGCCCCTTCACGTTGTTAAGCAACTTCACCGGCTACGACCGCAAGAAGTATCTTGAGCTGCTCGAAAAAGCTTTCGACCCTTTCCGGTTCGGCGCTCCCCCGATGCTCGGCAATCTCATTCTTGCCGCAGAGTGCGCTCCATCAGCTCGCGCACCGCGGCGCGGGGGTCCAGCCCATCAAACAGCATGCGGTACATCTGCTCAGTGATGGGGAGCTCGACGCCGAGCTTGCGGCCGAGCGCGCGCGTGGCGCGTGTGGTCTCGACGCCCTCGGCCACCATGTGCTTGCCGGCGAGAATCTTCTTGAGTTTCTTGCCGCGGCCGAGCTCGAGTCCCACGGTGCGGTTGCGGCTGAGCGCACCGGTGCAGGTCAGCACTAGGTCCCCCAGGCCCGCGAGTCCGGCCATGGTTTCGCGCTGGCCGCCGCAGGCGACCGCGAGGCGGGTGATTTCCGCCAGCCCACGGGTGATAAGCGCGGCGCGGGCGTTGTTGCCCAGTTCAAGGCCGTCGGAGACGCCGGCGGCGATGGCGATAACGTTCTTGACCGCGCCGCCGATCTCCACGCCGATGATGTCGGGGTTCGTGTACAAGCGCAGCTTGGGCCCGGCGAGCTCGCCTTGCAGGTCGCGCGCCAGCGCTTCGTTGCTGGAAGCAATCACGGTGGCGGTCGGCAGGCCTGCGGCAACTTCGCGCGCGAATGACGGCCCGGAAATGGCCGCGAGGCGTGAAGCGATGCTCTCGCCGGCGACTTGCAGAATCACTTCCGAAGGTCGCGCGAGCGTTTCGAGCTCCAGCCCTTTGGTGGCGCTCAGCACAAGCGTGTCGCGGCCGAGAAATGCGCGCAAGTCCCTCCACACGCGGCGGAGAAACTGCGACGGCACGACGCTGATAACAATGTCAGCTCCTCTGGCGGCCTCGTGCAAGTCATCGGTGACGAGCACGCCTTTGGGCAGTTCGAAGCCGGGAAGGAAGAGGTCGTTCTCGCGCGACTTGCGCATGCGGGTGGCGAGATCCCTTTCGCGGACCCAGAGGCGGAGCTTGTGGCGCGTGCGGCTGCGGGTGAGCGCCAGCACCAGCGCCGTACCCCAGCTTCCGCCGCCGATGATGGCAATGGTTCGCATCTACTTTTTCGGCTTGAACTCCAGCTTCGGCTCGGTGCTGTCAATCAGGCGCCGGATATTGGCGTAGTGGCGAACAATAATCAAGCAAGCGCCCGCTACTCCCGCGCCGCTGACGGCGAAGGGCGGTTGCTCGAACGCCATCGCCAGTACAGGATACGCCGCTGCGGCCAGAATCGAGCCCAGCGAAACGTAGCGCCAGATGGCCACCACGACCAGCCAGATGGCAACTGCTGCCAGTAGCGGCAGCGGTGTAAAGTACGCAAACACACCGACGCCGGTGGCCACGCCCTTGCCGCCGCGGAAGTGGAGAAAAACCGGAAAGCTGTGACCGACGATGGCGGCGAGGCCCGCCGTAGCCATCCAACGCGCGTCGCCTGCGGCAAGGCGCGAGGCAACCTCCACCGCAGCGTAGCCTTTGGCGAGATCCAGCAACAGGGTCAGTGCGCCCAGCGCCGGGCCCGCGGCGCGCGTGACGTTCGTCGCGCCGATGGAGCCGCTGCCGGCGGCGCGCACGTCCCGGCCCGAGCGGCCGCGCACCAGTAGATACCCGAACGGGATGGCACCCAGCAGGTAGCCGAGCATCACCGCCAGCGCCCCCATCCAGTTCACGGTTCAGCTCCGCACAAAGTCAAAGCGCTCCAGCTTGGTGTACTCGGCGCCTTTGGGCGAGAGTTTGCTCTGAAACAGAAAGAACTCGCCGGTCTCGACATGGCCGAATTCGCTCGTCGGCAGGGCGGCGATTTCTTCCTGCAGCCGCGCCAGGCGCCGGTCGCTCTTAAAGCGGCCCAGCGTCAAGTGCGGGACGAAGGCGCGGTTTTCGCGCTCGATGCCGAGCGGCTCCAGCGCCGTTTCCATCTGCGCCACCAGCTCGGTCAGGTTGGCGCTCGCATCGATCCCGACCCAGAGCACGCGCGGGCGCCGCTGGTTGGGGAAGTAGCCGAGCCCGCGGAAGTTCATCTCCACCGGCTGCGGGCTGCGCACCGCGGCGAGCGCTTGCCGGATGGCCGCCAACTTTCCTTCGGAGACTTCGCCGATGAACTTCAGCGTCAGGTGCATTCCCTCGGCCCGCGCCCAGCGAACATCGGCGCGGGCACGCTGCAAGCGGCCGATTGCCTCGCGCACCGCGGCGCGAACGGCGTCACTCAGCTCCAGCGCCACGAAAAGGCGCATGGGTCACTTCATCAGCTTGCGGCGCACGAGGTCAAGCGCGGCCTGTGTGGCCTGCCAGCGGATGCGCTCGCGGTCGCCGAGGAAGCGGTGCTTTTCAACCTTCACCTTGTTGTTGGCGTCGGCGAGCGCGATGAACACCGTGCCCACCGGCTTGTCGGGCGTGCCGCCTTCAGGCCCGGCGATGCCGGTGATGGAGAGCCCCAGCACCGAGCGCGCCTGGCGGCGGATGCCGCGCGCCAGTGACTCCGCCACTTCGGCTGAGACCGCACCTTTTTTTTTCAGGATGCTTTCCGGCACGCCGACCAGCTTGCGCTTCAGATCGTCGGCGTAGCAGACGACGCCGCCACGAAAGTACTTCGAGCTGCCTGGCACGCTGGTGATGCGTTCGCCCAGCAGCCCGCCGGTACAGCTTTCGGCGATGGCAAGCGTGGCGCCTCGCATCATCAGGTAGAGGCCCACGACCTGCTCCAGGGTCTCCGGGCCGCGGCTGAACACCGAATCGCCCAGCGCGTCTTCGATTTTCTCCGCCAGCTCGTCTACATGCCGCATGGCGACACCGGTATCAGGCCCGCTTCCGCGCAGGTGGATTTCGACCTGCCCTGGCGTAGCGAGAATCGTTGTCTGGGGGTTGGTGCGATCGCGGTAGAGGTGGGTGATGCGCTGCTCGACCTCCGACTCCGGCAGGCCCACCACCTTGATGACCTTGTGTGCGAAGGCGTGCTTGGGCGCGTGGTGGCGCAGCCGCGGCAGGCAGTGCTCTTCGAACATCGGCTTCAATTCTTTCGGCGGGCCCGGCAGCAGCACCACGATGCGCTGGTTGTCGGTGGTCAGCCAGAGGCCCGGCGCCGTGCCTTCGCTGTTCGGCATCCACTCGGCACCTTCGGGAATCATCGCCTGCCGCAGGTTCACCGCCGGCATCTTGCGCCCGCGGGCGCGGAAGCGCTCCTCCATCATGGTGACGACTTCGTCGTTCTGCTTGAGGCGCCTCCCCAGCAGTTCGGCCACCGCTTCGCGGGTGCGGTCGTCTTCGGTCGGCCCCAGCCCGCCGATGCCGATGACCAGCTCCGAGCGCGCCAGCGCTTCGGCGAAGACCTGCTTCAATTGCTTGCGGTCATCGCCAACAATAGTCTTGCGGACAACCGGAATGCCGAGTCGCTCGAGCTGCTCGGTGAGGTAGAGCGAATTCGTGTCCACGCGGAACGGCGTGAGCAGTTCCGAGCCGATGGCGATGATTTCCGCTTTCATTCTGTTGCGTGCCTACGAGAACCGCAGCCCGGCTGTCGGCCAGGGAAGATGGTAGAGGGCGCTGGTCGTGGCCAGCGCCAGTCCCGGCGGTGGCCCGGGCGCAAACGCCAGCCCGACAATCTCCGGCCCGGAGATTACCAGCTCCGGCTCCGGCTTCATTCCCGCAAAGCGCACCACACCGAAGCGGCCCTTGAGGCGCGCGGCGACATAGAGGTTGCCCTCGGCGTCGAACGCCAGCCCTTGCGGACGCCCGAGGCCGCGATAGTAGATGTCCACCTGGCCGGCGTCATTGATGCGGTAGATGGAGTCGTGGCTCGAAGTCGTCGGGCCGGTGGCGTAGAGGCAGCGGTCGGGCCCGAAGGCGAGATGGTAGGCGGAGACGCTTGGCTCCAGCGTGGCGTAGACGAAAATCTGCCGATCCCGCCCGACCTTGAAAACTGTCCCGCTGCGGTCGCCGACGTAGAGATTGTCGTCGGCGTCAAAAGCTAGACCGGTGGCCACACCCATGCCTTCCACGTAGGGCGACTTGCGACCGGATGGGCCGACTTGGTAGACGACGCCTTCGTGGCGGCTCGAAACAAACAGCGTGCCGTTGCTGTCCACGGCCAGCCCTGTTGCATTCACCAGTCCAGTGAGAAAAGGCTTGACCGCGCCCGACGATTCAATCTTGTACACAGAGATAGGAACCTTCTCGCCGCGGCGTCCGCTGAAAGTGACGTAGATGCTGCCGTCGGGGTTGACGGCGGGGTTGGCGACCGGATGCAGGTTATCGGCGAGGAGCACGCCGAGCTGCACCGTCACCGGTCCGGCTTCGTCGCCGCTGGTCAGAACGCGCAGCGAATCACCCGTCGCACCCGGCGGCACGGTGGCGACTAGAAAATCGTCCGCGGCAACCGTGACCGGCGCTTCGGTTTCGCCGAAGCACACCCGCGGCCGCCTGTGGTTATGGTGCGTGAAGTTTTGGCCGTGGATGCGGACATCGCCGCCGGCTATCGCCGCCGCCGGTGACAGCCGCTCGATCTTCGGCCGCTTGTTGCTCAGCTCAGCCATCCTGTCCAGGCCAGCAGAACCAATCCCGCCGCCGCGTAGATGCCTGCCAGAAGGTCATCCATCACCACGCCGGCGGCACCGGGTAAGCATTCACTGCGGCGAATGGGAAAAGGCTTCAGCACATCAAAGGCACGGAAGAGTATAAAACCGGCGACGACATATTTCCACCCGGCGGCGGCCAGCGGTGGCGCCGCGGCGACAAGCAGGCCGCCGTAGCTCACCCACTGCCCGACGATTTCATCAATGACGACAGCCTGCGGGTCTTTGCCGGGCCAGTGGCGCAACGCCTGCTCCGTGCTCCACCAGGCGACAACGCAGAGAGCGACGAGAGCGATTAGATAAACGAAGGGAAATGACACGGCGGGTACGGACCACTGCGCCAGCACGAATAGTGCCACCGAGCCGAGCGAGCCGGCTGTTCCTGGTGCCATCGGCGCATAGCCCAAGCCGAGTCCGGTCGCCAGCAACACGCCGACCCGCAACCCAGGCGTCGTCATGTCAGGAGCGCGAGGGGCGCTCGTCATCTGTGTCCGGGGCGCGCACGGAAGTGGAGTCCGGCACGCGATAGCGTTCGTCGGCCCAGTTGCCGAGGTCGAGCAGGCGGCAGCGCGCGCTGCAAAAGGGAAAGTCTGGGTCACGCTCGGAGTCAGTCAGCTTGCGGCAGATGGGGCAGTTGAGTTGCATGTACTCTTGCAAATCCTAGCACGGTGCTCAGGTGCGCGACCGCCAGGCACGCACGTCGCGCAGCAACTCAGCTAGACGGGCCGCGGGCGCCACCTGTTCGCCGAAGCGCGTCTGGTTATAGAGTGCGGTGAATTCCCGCACGTGCGCGGCGAGCTCCGGTGGTGGCAGAGAAGCCGCAAACTCGAGCGGCGTTTGGGCTCCTCTCTTGCGGTAGCCTTTGCGGCGGAGCGTGCCGAGCAGGCGCGAATAGAGCAGCGTGGCCTCGCGCGGGCTCAGCGCCCGCGCGCCGCGGCGACGCAGCAGCCAGGAGCTGCGTGCCCAGTCAAGGAGCTCTCGTCCGTGCAGGAGCAGTACCACGCCCACGCCCGCCAGCAGCAACACCGGCAGCATCAGCGGGCTGCTGAGAACCGTATCGAAAACGTTGTACATCTGGTTGGTGGCCTGGCGGCGCTTCTGGCGCAGCCAGCGGCGTGCCTCCCAGCCTTCTGAAACGAAGCTGCGCGCCAGCATGCGCTGGTGGATGTCGTCGTACTGCACCACCCACTCATCCCACCAGAGGTCAATGGTATCGACGTAGTGCGCCAGCGTCGTGAGCCACCCTTCGGCTTCCGCATTGGGATCGGGTGGCGTGGGGTCGAACTCTACCCAGCCTGCGCCGGGAAAATAGACTTCCACCCAGGTGTGTGCGTGGCTGGCGCGCACGATGTAGCTCTCGGCCACCTCGTTGTACTCGCCGGTGAGGAAGCCGTTTACCAATCGCGAGGGAATGCCCTGCGTGCGCAGCATCACCACCATGGCGGCGGCGAAATACTCGCAGTGGCCCTTGCGGCGGACCAGGAGAAAGCTGGCGATGGGGTCGTCTTCGGGCTCGGTGGGGAGATCGAGCGTGTAACCGAACTGCGAGCGCAAGTAGCGCTCGAGCGCCGACGCTTTGTCGTAGGGATTGTCGAAGCGGGCGGTCACCTGCTGGGTCAACTCGACCACGCGCGGATCAACCTCCGGCAACTGCAGGTAGATCCGGCGGATGTTTTCTGGATAGCCGGTGGGGCTGGCGCGCAACGCGTCCGGCTGCGGCCGGCTGGTGTCGGAGACAACGTCGTAGCTCTGAAGCGCAAAGCTGGATCGGCGGTTGAAGATGGAGCCGGTTTCATCCTGTCCGAGCTGGCGGAAGCGCCCGCTGATTTCAAGTGGGACGGTTGCGGCAAACATTGCCGAGGTCGCCAGTGGCTCGAGCAGCACGCGGTAGCGCAGCCGCCGCGGGCGTGCGGGCTTGCCTTCCCGAAAGGGCGCGCGCGGAAATACGAAACGCTCGGCGAAGGATTCCACCGGAGGCACGTAGCGAGTGTGCGTGATCCACCGCTTGCCGTCGAACTGGCTCAAAGCAATGCCGCGCCACTTCAGTCCCGCGAGGCTGCCGGCGTCGCCATCCGTGGGGCGAATCCGCATCACCACCGTCGGGTCGCGTTTGATGCTGCCGATGTCGCCCAGCGAGACTTCGTTCGAGAAACCGCTGATTTGCTCGGGCTGGGGACCGTAGACGCCCATGTAGCCGGCGGTCACACGCGGCAGTAGGAAGAACCAGATGACCGAGAGTACCAGCGTGCTCATGGCCACCGTGGTTGAAGTCACCAGCAGCGAGCGCTCCAGCCGTCGGCCGATCGTTGTGCCCATGGGCACCGGCGCCGACCGCGCTCGCTCCATCCCGCGCTTGATTTCGAAGCTGATGAAGGTGGAGACGCCGACGGTCAGAAAGAGAAGGAAAAAGACCAAGAAGGTCAGGTCGACCGTCAGCGTAGCCGCAGCCAGGATTTGGAGAAACGCGATAAGCGTCAGCCAGAGGTAGTCGCGATTGCTGCGCGCCGAAAAAACTTTCATCACAGCGAGGAAGAGAACTAGGTGCGCGGTGGCGGGAATCAGGCCATCCGGCCAGCCGCCGGAAAGCAGGTTGAAGTCAATCAGGTAGAAGAGAAAGTAGGCGGCGGTGAAGGCGCGCACGGTCTTCGGCGAAAGCTCGGGCTCGCGGTGCGCGCGGTAGCGCAGCGCCTTGACGATGAGCGTCAGTGACATGACGACTGTGGAAGTGAGGTCGAGGTTGCCGGTTGAAGCCAGCGAGAGGAAGCTCACTGTCAACAGCAGGAACAGCGACACCTCGAAGTAGCGGTGCACCACCGAGCTCCGCGGAAGCGCTGCTGTCGTCATCCGCGACTCTCCAGTGCGGTGAGGATCTTGCGCGTGGCCGCGCCGACACCGAGCTTCGCGATGTCCTTTGGTTCCACCCACCGGCCCGGCGTCGTGCCCTTGCGCTCGATGCGTCCCTCGTACACACGCAGTGCCAGGTTGCGCGCCGTCATCTCGTGCGCGACGCGGTCGACAAACCGCAGTTGCTTCGCGCCCAGCCGGCGCGCCAGCGCCGCCGGACTGCGGCTCGCCGCATAGGGAAAATGCCAGAGACCAGAGAAAACTCCGTCGGGCTCGCGCACCAGAAGGACGCGGCCATTCCGACGTGCGATGAGAACGTTGAGCGTGGTGGTCGGTCGCACGCGATTGTTGCGGCGTAGCCCGAACTGGCGCTCCATGCCCGCTTGTCGCGCGGCACAGAGTCTTTCGAGCGGGCACTCGGCGCAGCGAGGAACTCGCGGCAGGCAAATCGTCGAACCCAGCTCCATCAGCGCCTGGTTGAAGTCGCCCGGCCGTCGCGGGTCGACGAGCTTGTCAGCCAGTGGCTGCAAAGCAGAACGGTTGTTCGGGTCGGCGTCACACAGGCGAAAGAGGCGCACCAGCACGCGGGCGACATTTCCATCCACCACCGCTACCGGATTTTGGTAGGCGATGCTGAGAATGGCGCGGGCGGTGTAGGCGCCGATGCCGGGCAGCGCCAGCGCTGCGTCCAGGGAATCGGGGAAGCATCCATTGTGCTCGCGCACGATTCGCTTGGCGGCCTCGTGCAGGTTGCGAGCACGGGAGTAGTAGCCGAGGCCGGCCCAGAGCCGCAGCACCGAGCCGAGCCGCGCCCGCGCCAGCTTGTGCACCGTGGGGAACACGCGCAGGAAACGATGGTAGTAGGAAATCACCGTCGGCACGCGTGTCTGCTGCAACATTATCTCGGCCACCCAGATGCGATACGGGTCTCTCGTCCGTCGCCACGGCAGGTCGCGCTTGTTCGTGTCGAACCAGAGAAGAAGAGCTTGGCGCACGCGTCTCATTGCAGCGAGTCCATGAATACGAAGTAGGACGAGGTCCACAATGCCGTTGGGATCGAACCCCGCGAGCGGGCAGTGACAATGATCTTGAAGGTGTCGACCTCATCAGTCAGCGACTCGAGAAACTTGTTGTCGGCGCCCGCCTGCGGCTCAACCAGCGCCAGGTGGCGCAGGATGTTATAGATGATTTCACCGGCGCTGGCCATTCGCGTTCTCATTGCCGGGCTGCGGAACATCATCTGGGCGTCAATCTCGTTGAAGTGCCAGGCGAGGCAGGCGCAGAAAGTGACGCCCCGCTCGAAGCGCGCCAGCTCGCCAGGGCCTCGCGGGTCGCCGGCGAGGAAGTTGTCGAAGATCAGCTCGACGCGGCGCTCGTCCTCGCGGGCAAACTCGCGCACCTTGAGTGCCTGCGCCTTGGCCGAGGCTTTCCAGTCGAGATGCCGCGCCGGGTCGCCTGGCTGGAAATCGCGAATGGTGTAGAGGTCGTGGCCGCGCCCGCGGAAGTAGCTTTCCAGCTCGCCGCTGATGAGCGGCAAAATCTCATAGAACTCTTCGGTCGGTTGCACCGGCGGGTAGACCACCACCTCGTTCGCGGCCTCGAGCTTGCGGGTCTTTTGCAGAAAGCCGAACGGGAACTTGCTACTGACGCTGAAGGTGTCCTGGGCGTAGCGGCCGCGGCGCGGGAAAACCAGTTCGACCTGTTGAGTGAGCCATTTGTTGCGCGGGATGTAGGGGAAGTAGACCGGCTGGTCGAGCACACGGCGTGGCGGCGGCGCCTGCTTCTTCCTGCCATTCTTCGATTCGGGACTGCTGACCAGCAGCGAGAATGATGGCAGCGTGAGCTTGCGGTTGTTGAGCGTGAGCGAGGCCAGCACCGGTCGCTGGGCGAAGATGTGCTCCGGCAGCTCGAGGCTGAGCTCGATGCCCGTGAGCACCATCCGCGAGACGGTGCCCGAGACCAGAATACCCGAGATCAGGGCCGAGACAACGATGTAGAGCAGGTTGTTGCCCGTGTTCAGCGCCGCGAGTGCGATGATGAAGATGGCGGAGAGGTAGACGCCGCCCTCGCGCGTGAACTTGTAGTTGATTTCGTAGATGAGCCAGCGCAGCGGCGTGTTGACCGCCATGCGCGGCACCAGCCGCACGGCAACGTAGAAGGAGATAAGCAAGGCTAGCGAGTGCAGCGATGCGCCCCAGCGCCAGAGCCCGCGGTCAATCAGTCCCGCGCCGTGCAGCGCCAACACCATGGCGATGCTGAGCAGGAAGATGGAAAGCAGGAAGTTTTTGGCGCCGCTCCAGTCGTAGTCGGGCTCGAAGTAGGGTGCGGCGCGCTTCAGTGCCGAATAGCGCAGGCAGAACTGGCGCAGTCGCTCGCGCATGGCAGCTTCTAGAGCGGAACCTCGGTGGCGTCGACAATTTCCTGCAGTATGGCGGCGGCGAGGTCGCCCTTGCGCAGCGTGGAGGCGTAGCGGGGGTTGATGACCACGCGGTGGGCGAAGACGGGGACGACCAGGCGCTTGAAGTCATCCGGCACGCAGAAGCTGCGGCCCTCGATAAAGGCCAGCGCCTGACTGGCGCGGCGGAGCATCTGAGCTCCGCGGGGGCTAACGCCGAGGGTCAAGTGCTCGGTTTCGCGGGTGCGTTTGACGATGGCCAGGGTGTAGTCAAGCAGCGAGTCATCCACCCGCACCGACTGTACCTGGTCCTGAAGCTCGGCAACGTCGTCGGCGGGCAGCAGCGGCTGGAGGCGCTCGAGCGCCGCCTGCGGCTCGCTTTCCGTGCGCAGAATTTCCTTTTCGCTCTCGGCTTCGGGGTAGCCCATGCGGACGCGCAGCAGGAAGCGGTCGAGCTGTGACTCGGGTAGTGGGTAGGTGCCGTGGTGCTCGATGGGGTTCTGCGTCGCCAGCACCAGAAACGGCCGGGGCAGGGGATAGGTTCGGTTCTCGACTGTGACCTGATTCTCGTTCATCGCTTCCAGCAGCGCCGACTGCGTCTTGGGCGTGGTGCGGTTGATTTCGTCGGCCAGCACCACGTTGGCGAAGACGGGGCCGGGCTTGAACTCGAAGGAGTGCTCGCGGGAATTGTAGATGGTAATGCCGACGACGTCGGAGGGCAGCAGGTCGGAGGTGAACTGGATGCGCTGGAAGGTGCAGTTGAAACAGCGGGCCAGGGCGCGGGCCAGCATCGTCTTGCCGACGCCAGGGACGTCTTCGATAAGCAGGTGGCCGCGGGCCAGCAGGGCGACCAGCGTCAGCTTGATGACGTCGTCCTTGCCCTTGATGACCGTGCCGATGGCGCGCTGCAGCTCGGCAAGCTGCTGCGTTCGCGAAGCTCCCTCGGCTGTTCTGGTGTACTCCATCGGCCCCTTGTCGACCCCTCGGAACTCGCCTACAATTCTTGTCGTGGGCGCTTAGCTCAGCGGTGGAGCGCTCCCCTCACACGGGAGAGGCCACAGGTTCGAATCCTGTAGCGCCCACCACTCCTTGATGATTCTAGCGGAAAGAGCTTCCCGCACGATAGGGGTTTGCGGGAGTCGGTTCGAAGCCGAGATTCTCCGCTTCGCTCAGAATGACAACAGGGGCTGTGGTAGCATCGAGGCGTGCGCACGGCCATTCTGGGATTTCCGCAAAGCGGCAAGACCGCGCTGTTCAAGGCCCTCTGCGGGCCGCAGGTGCATGCCGAAGCCTACGGCGCGCACGTCGGCGTGGCGCGTGTGCCCGATCCGCGCCTGGACGCCCTGGCGAAAATCTTCCAGCCGAAAAAGACCAGCTATGTTGCGCTGGAGTTTGTCGACGCGCCGGGCCTGCTGAACGACCCGGAAAAGGACGCCGGGGTTTTCGGCCAGGTGCGGGGCGCGGAAGCCTTCGCGCACGTGGTGCGGGTGTTTGGCGAGGACGTCAACCCGGCGCGTGACCTCGAGCAACTGGAAACAGAATTCCTGGTCGTCGACCTCGACACGGTGACCAAGCGGCTCGAGAAAGTCACCCGCGACATGAAGAAGATTCACACCCCGGAGATTGAGCACGAGCGCGCTTTGTTGGAGCGCGCCCGCGCGGTGCTGGCGGCCAACCAGCCGCTGCGCGCCGCCGGTTTGAGCGCAGAAGAGGAGCGCGCCCTGCGCGGGTTCATGCTGCTGAGCGCCAAGCCGGTGCTGGCGGTGCTGAACGTGGGCGACGACGATGCGCCGCGCCTGGAGGAAATCCCGCACCGCTACAACCTCGATTCCTATCGTGCCCAGCCGGGGGTGGCGGTGACGGAAATCTGCGGGAAGATCGAAAGCGAGCTGGCAGAGCTCGAGGCCACTGAAGCGGCTGAGTTCTTGGTCAGCTATGGATTGAAGGAGCCGGCGCGCGACCGCGTTCTGCACACGCTCTACCAGTTGCTGGGCTTCATTACGTTTTTCACTGTGGCGGAGAATGAGTGCCGCGCCTGGGCTGCGCCGCCGGGCACGGTGGCCGTGGACGCGGCGGGGATGGTACATTCCGACTTCGCCCGGCGCTTCATCAAGGCCGAGGTGGCGCCGTGGAAGGAGCTGGTGGAGTGCGGTGGGCTGGCGGCGGCGCGCGACAAAGGCCGGGTGCGGCTGGAAGGCAAAGAGTACAAGGTGCACGACGGCGACGTGCTCTACATCCGCCACACGGCGTAGCTTCAGCGGCTGAAGCCGCTCGTTGTTGGCATAGGTTCCGGCCGGCCTGACGGCCGGCCCTGACAAAGCATTGTTCATGCAGAATCTACAGGTCAGTTTCTTGCTGGGCCTGACGGCTGCAGCCGCCAACGTCTTCGGCGGTTTCATGATCGTGCGCCAGTACTGGCGGCGCGAAGCGCTGAAGTACTTCATCGCGCTGGGCTCAGGCTTCATGCTGGCGACCTCGCTGCTGGAAATGGTGCCGGAGGGGATCGAGCTGACCGGCAGCGCCGGGCTGACCTTCGTGCTGGGCGGCTACCTGTTGGTGCATTTCTTCGAGCACACGATGGCGGCGCACCTGCACTTCGGCGAGGAGACGCATCCGGAGGAGTTCGAACGGCCAGCGCGCGGCTACGCGGCGGCGCTGGGCATGGCCATCCACGCGTTTTTTGACGGCGCCGCCATCGCTGCCGGCTTCATTGTCTCCACCAAGCTCGGTCTGTTGGTGTTCCTGGCCATCTTTCTGCACAAGATCCCCGACGGCTTCACCATCGCTTCGGTGATGCTGGCCAGCGGACGTGGCCCGAGGGCAGCGCTGGCGGCTTCGGTGCTAATGGGGGCGACCACGCTGTTGGGTTTGGCGACGATGTGGATCTTGCAGATGCACGTGGCCTTCGGTCTGCTGCTGTCGGCCGGGGCCACGCTCTACGTTGCTGCCTCCGATCTGATGCCGGAGGTCAACCGCGAGCCGGGCATCGGCATGGCGGTTTGGGTGTTCGCCGGCGTGGCGCTGATGCTGCTGTTCGGTCAACTCCTTCCTCTTTGATGTCCGAGAAGCGTCTCCGCGAGATGGTGAAGAGGGCGGATGAGACTCTGCGTCGCCGTGCGTCGCTGTCCATCGCGCGGGGACTCCGGAGGTTCTTCCGGGAACCGGTGGACGCGTATGGCTGGTGGACCGAGGACCTGCGGCGCCTGGCGCGACAAATGCGGCGCGATCTTCTGGCTAGCGGCGAAGGCGAGTTGCTCCTTCCACTGGCCGAGGAACTTTTTGCTCTGCCGAAAAGTGAACACTGGTCGCTGGGCGTTTTTCTGCTGGAAGGGCGGACGCGGAAGTGGGGCGAGGCCGAGTTTCGACGGTTGGAGCGCTGGCTGCCTCGGCTGCGCAATTGGAGCGACTGCGACGCGCTGAGCATTTATCTCCTGGGGCCGATGATTGTGGCGGAACCTGCGCGGGTCCGGCGCGTGTTCCGGTGGGCGCGCTCGCGGAGTCGCTGGGCGCGTCGCGCCGCTGCGGCCAGCCTGGTCCCGGCGGCGCGGCGGAGACTTTGTCAGCGAGAGATTCTTCGCCTGGCGGAGAGGCTTCTTGAAGACACGGACGAAATGGTTCAGAAAGGCGTGGGCTGGTTGCTGCGTGAGGCAGGGAAGGCCCGGCATCCGGGGGTTGTGCCGTTCCTTCTGCGGGTGAGGCGGCGTGCGCCACGCTTGGTGCTGCGGACTGCGTGCGAGAAATTGCCTTCGCGCCAGCGCAGGCGTATCCTAAGCTAACGCCAACCCGCTGGGAGGTAGTTATGCAGTTGACCATCACCCTCCGGGAAGTGCAGGACGTCGCCTGCCTGGATTTGAGCGGGAAGATCCTCATCGGGGACGAGACCGACGCTCTGCAAGAACAGATCAACAAGCTGCTGGCGGCCGGCATGCGGAAGATTCTCCTGAACATGAGCGGGGTGAGCTACCTCGACAGCACCGGGGTGGGGACGGTGGTGGGCGCTTTCCTGAAAGCAACGCAGCAGAGCGGCAAGATGGCGCTGCTTGTGCCGCCGGGGCCGGCGGAGAAGATCGGGCGCATCTTCGGGCCGCTGGCCGAGGTCTGCTTCCGCACTGAAGAGGAGGCGTTGGCTAGTCTGCGGTGAACGGCGAAATGCGCTGGAGAAACCCACCAGGGGTTTCTCCAGACCTCTTCCCACGAAGAGCCTCGCGCGACTTGATCAATGTCAGGCCTTCAGGCCTGAGCCGCCAAACCGAACCAGGAGCGGAACTTTCGGCAGGGATTCGGGTTAAATCGTTATGAGGCCGGCCGTGGCGAGGACCGACGAAGACTGGATGCTTCGCCTGCGGGCGGGCGACGCGAAGGAACGGGACGAGGCGTTCAATGTCCTGGTGGCCAAGTACCGGGCGCCGGTCATTCACTTCCTCCGGCGCATGGTTTACCGGCGCGAGCCTGCCGAGGACTTGGCACAGGAGGTGTTTCTGCGGATGTACCGGGCGAGAAAGAGCTACCAACCGCGGGCGAAGTTTTCGACCTGGCTGTTTCGCATCGCCACCAACGTGGCGCTGAATGCGCTGCGGGACGGACGGATGAGGCACACGCGCGAAATCTCGATGGAGAGCGGTGACAGCGCGGTGCCGCTCGCTGAGGCGCTGCCGGACGGAATGGCGACTGCAGAGCAGGTGTTGCTGGAAGCCGAGCGGTTGGCGGTCATCCGGCGCGCGGTGGAGGAGCTTCCGGAAAAGCAGCGGCTGGCGGTGCTGCTGCACAAGTATCAGGAGCTGGACTACGCCGAGATTGCGGAGATTCTCGAGTGCTCGGAGAGTGCACTGAAGTCGCTGCTCTTTCGGGCTTATGAGACGTTGCGGGTGCGGCTGCGGCCGCTAGTGGGAGTGCGAGCATGAGCGAACACTTGAAAGAAGAAAGCATTATCCCCTATCTCGACGGGCGCGTGAGCGCGGTGGACCTAGCGAGCCTCGACGCGCATGTGGCAAGCTGTGCCGCGTGCCGCGAGCGCGTGGAGGAATTGCGCGCCGTGATGCGCACGCTGGCAGAGTGGACACTCGAGCCGCCGTCGCCGGCGTTCGACGCCGCGTTGCGGGTGCGGCTCGCAGAAGAAGAGCAGGGGAGCGGCTGGTTCGTTCTTCGTCCCATCTATGGCGCGGCTCTGGCGGCCGCAGTGGTGATTGCTTCGGCGGTGGCGCTGTGGCCGCCGGCGACGCTAGAGGCGCCGCCGCTGCCGAAAGCTCCGGGCGTGGCCGTGGCACCGCAACCCGGCCGACAGCCCAGTCCTACACCTGGGCCGACACCACAAAACGGCGGTCAAGATGCGCTGGCGGTACTTGACAGTGCGGTCCTGCTTGAGAACTACGACATGCTGACTCAGTTTGACATTCTGTTCGAGCCGGCGACAGACGAGAAGGAAGGCAAGACACTGTGAAGCAAGCACGACACAACGCACTGGCGCTGGTCGCCGTGCTGACCCTCGGCTTGGCCGGCGTCCAGGTGTGGGCGCAGGAAGCGCCGCCTCCGCCGCCAACGCAGGGGCCGGAGCGACCTATGGGGCCGCACGGGCGCGGGATGATGCGGCGCGGGCCAGATCGCCCGATGATGCAGTTGTTCCTGCGCGTGGCGCCGCTGGTGCCCGCAGAACAAGAGCAGGTGCTGGCTGCCGATGAATTCTTTCAGCAGCTCCCGCCGCGGGCGCAGGAGAACTTCCGCCGGCGCCTGGCGGAGTTCAACGCTCTGCCGGAAGCCGAGCGCCGGCTGCGTTTGCAGCACTGGAACGTGAAGCCTCCCATCAGGCAGGCGGAGGAGTTGTTCCAGCGAGTCGCGCCGTTGCCGCTCGAAGAGCAGCAGCGCATCTTGAATGAAGACGAGCTCTTCCAGAGCCTGCCCCCGCAGGCGCAAGAGCGCTTCCGGAGGCGCCTCGACCATTTCAACAGCCTGCCGGCCTATGAAAGAGAGCGGCGGCTCGAGAAGCTCCGTGAGTTCAGCCAACTTGCGCCGGAGCAGCAGCAGCGGCTGCGCCAGCGGGCCCGCATGCTCGAGAACATGAGCCCCGAACAGCGTCTGCAAGCGCAGCGGCTGTTCCAGGCGTGGCGAGAATTGTCGCCGGAGCGCCGCCAGTTGCTGGAAGAAAGAGTGCATCATCTCCAGCAGGCGTCGCCCGAGCAGCGGCGGATACTGGCCGACGATCCGCAGTTTCTTTCGCCGTTGAGCGAGAACGAGCGGCAGCTACTGCGCGGAGTCTGGAAGATGCGTGAGCAGATGCCTCCGCCTCCCGGCGGTCCTCGCGGCCCCCGCGGGCCTCAGCGCCGTCCGTAGTGCGGGACGGCCTGCGCCCTGCCTCCACCAATTTCATGCGTCAGTAGACGCGTCTGGACGCAATGGAGGGGCCTTCCTGGAAGCATCCTGATCGGCGACGCTAGATATAGTGCTGCTCGCGACCCTTCTGTGCAGGCAAGCCCAAGATGTAGGGTTTAGGGCACACCCGCCTGGCTGCAACTGGTGAAAATTCTTGTGGAAAAGGATCACTTTTCTCTTGACAAGCTTGGAGGCGAGGGGTAGAAAGTGGCGCAAAGTGGGTTCCAGTGGATGTTACGTTGAGTCCAGTGGCCCACAAAGCGGGTGCAGTGGTGGCTCCACCCCGCGAATAGGGAAGACCAAAGAAAGCTGAGGGCAAGGCCGCCGGCCGCGGTGCTGGCCGGCGAGGAGTACGGGCGACAGGGCGGCGCCACGGTGAAAAACAGCGATGTTCCGCGGCAGCTACACAGCGCGAGTGGACGACAAGGGTCGCCTGAAGATTCCCGCCGATTTTCTCAAGGCATTGAGCGCGCGCTACGACGAGCAGAACTTTTTCGTTACCAGTTGGAACGGGCAGTTCGCGCGCATTTATCCGCTACGGGAATGGGAGTCTCTGGAGAAGCGGTTGTCGCAGGCAGGCACGGTGAACCCGGCGCGGAAGAAATTCTTGAACATGGTCAACTACTACGGGCAGCAGGTGAGCATCGACAAACAGGGCCGGGTGCTGATTCCGGCGGTGCTGCGCGAGTCGGCGGATGTCAAAGGCGAGGTCACGGTGCTGGGTTCCATCAACTGCATCGACGTCTGGAACCGCCAGCGCTACCTGGAAGACATCCGCAAAAACCCGATTACGAACGACGACTTGAAGGCCTTGGATGAGCTGGGAGTGTAGTGACGCTGTGGCATACGGCAGTCATGGTCGCGGAAGTTCTGGAGTACCTGGCGGTGCGCCCGGACGGGACGTATGTGGATGCGACGCTCGGGGGCGGCGGCCACGCGGAAGCGATCCTAAGCCGGCTGACGACCGGCCGTTTGATTGGGGTGGATAAGGACCCGATGGCACTTGAATTCGCACAGGAGCGCTTGCGGCCGTACCAGTCGAAGCTGCAACTGGTGCACGCCCACTACGACCGCCTGCCGGAGTTGCTGGAGCAGCAGGGGCAGGGACCGGTGGATGGCGTGTTGGCCGACCTGGGATTATCGTCCTTGCAGCTCGGCGCTCCCGAGCGGGGTTTTTCGTTTCAGGAAGCGGGCCCGCTCGACATGCGGATGGACCCCTCGAGCCCGCTCACGGCGGCCGACATAGTCAACCACTGGAGCGAGCACGAGTTGGCCGCTCTGCTTCGCCAGTACGGCGAGGAGCCTCACGCCCACAAGATCGCCAGGGCCATCGTGCGTGCGCGTCCCGTCCGCGACACGCGCCACCTGGCAACGATAGTGACGGGGACCCGGAAAGCCAAGGGAAGGCAGAAACTGCATCCCGCAACAAGAACGTTTCTGGCGCTGCGGATTGCGGTAAATCGAGAACAGGAGGAGCTCGAGCAGTTTCTTCTTCGGGTCCCCGTCCTACTGAAATCGGGAGGACGCGCGGTGGTTCTGAGCTACCACTCGCTGGAAGACCGAATGGTGAAGCAGTCGTTTCGCCGCGACGCGGCCGAAGGGCGGCTGCGCATCTTGACCAAGAAAGTCGTCCGTCCAACTTGGGCCGAAGTCAGCGCCAACCCGCGCGCTCGCAGCGCGCGGCTGCGCGCGGCCGAGCGGACGAGAGAAGGCTGAGCCAAATGGGCACGCCGGCGCAAGCCTACTGGGTCAAGAGGATTGACAACTCCCGGCTGCGCCGCGAGCGCGACCCCGACTACCTGCACGAGACCGGCGTCCTAGTGGCGGGCACGCTGGCTTGCCTGGCCATCATCCTGCTCTGCGCCTGGCTCCAGTTCGAGTTTGTCCACAGCGGCTACCGGCTGGAAGAAACTCGGGCACGCTACGAAAAGGTTCTGGAGTGGAACCGCAACCTGCGGCTGGAGCAGGCGGCGCTGCTCGATCCGATGCGCATTGACTTGCTGGCGCGGAGTCGGCTGGGCATGGCCGAGCCGGCGGCCCACGAGCTGACTCCTCTGGGTTCCACCCGCCCAGTGTCTTCGTCGGAATTGGCGCGAGTTCCGGCGCAGGCGCGGCCGGAGAAACCGAGTTCGTTGACGGACTGATAGGGCTTTTCTAGGGGAAAGTTTGATCTCTTCCTGCCGGTTCCCTGGAGACCGGCTACGAAGAGAGGCCGGAACGCTCGCTGGAGCTTCCGGCCTGGCTTCATAGTTTTTTTCAGTGGGGCTGAGGGTCGAATGCGGGCGGTGCCGGCGGCAGGGCGTGCGCGAATCCTGTTCCTGGGTGTGGTCGCGTTCCTGTGGTTGGGCGCCATTCTGGCCCGCTTGATTGACCTTCAAGTTGTCCGCCACGGCGAACTCGCCCAACGCGCCCAGCGCCAGCAGCAACGCACCCTGGAAGTCACCCCCAAGCGCGGCGTTATTTACGATCGTAACCGGCACGAGTTGGCCGTCAGCATCAGCGTGGATTCCGTCTTTGCCGTTCCCAGCGAAGTCATCGACCCCGAAGCAACGGCGCGCCGACTTTCTCCTGTGCTTGGCGTTGACACCACTATCCTTGAGGACAAGCTGCGCTCCTCGCGGTCCTTTGTCTGGCTGAAGCGCAAACTGACCGCCGCCGAAGCTGACCGTGTCCGCTCGCTGGGGTTGGCTGGGGTCTACTTTCAGCCCGAGCACAAGCGCTTCTACCCCAAGCGCGAGCTGGCCGCCCACGTCCTGGGGTTTGTCGGCATGGACGAGAACGGCCTGGCGGGAGTGGAGCTGGGACTCGACAACGTCATCCGCGGCCGCTCCCGCCGCCTGGTTATCACCGCCGACGGTCGCCGGCGCTGGTTCGACCGCGTCGGCGATGTCCCGACTGAAGGTGCCAGCGTCATCCTCACCCTGGACGAGAATGTTCAGTACATCGCCGAGCGCGAACTGGCCGCCGCCATCGCGAAGACGCGCGCCGCGAGCGGAACCATCATCGTCCAAGAGCCGCGCAGCGGGGAGATCCTGGCGCTGGCCAACTACCCGACCTTCAACCCGAATAATCCGAGCGCGGTGCCGCAGGAGAACCACGTTAACCGCGCCCTGAGTTTTGTGTACGAGCCCGGCTCGACCTTCAAGCTGGTGACCATTGCCGCCGCGCTGGAGGAGGGAGCCGCCGACCCGGAGGAAGTCATCGACTGCCAGCAGGGCGCCATCTACATCGTCGGCCACCGCATCCGCGACCACAAGCCCTTCGGGCTGCTCACTCTACGTCAGGTGGTCTACGAGTCGAGCGACGTCGGCGCTATCAAGGTCGGCCTTCGACTGGGCAACGACAAGATGTACCAGCACATCCGCCGGTGGCGCTTCGGCCAGCCTACCGGCATCGAGCTGCCGGCCGAGAGCCCTGGGCTGGTTCGGCCACCTTCCAACTGGTCGCGCATTTCCATCGGCGCGGTTTCGATGGGCCAGGAAGTAGCCATCACCTCGCTCCAGCTCACCGCCGCCGTCAGCGCGGTCGCCAACGGCGGCGTTTGGGTGCAGCCGCACGTGGTGCGCGAGATTTATCGCGGAAACCAGGCCGAACCCATACCACCAAAGCCGCAGGAACGCATCATAGATTCGAAGGTCGCTGAGGAGCTGCGGCGCATGCTGGCGGGAGTGGTAAGGGAAGGCACCGGGCGCGCCGCGCAGCCCGTAGGCTACTCTGCCGCCGGCAAGACCGGCACTGCGCAGAAGATTGATAAGTCCGGCCGATACTCCCCCACCGACTTCGTGGCCAGTTTTACGGGCTTCGCCCCACTCGATGACCCGGTCGTTACCGTGACCGTCGTGCTCGACTCGCCTCGCGGGCTTTACCACGGCGGCGAGGTCGCGGCGCCGGTCTTCCGCTCCGTGGTCGAGCGGGTGCTGGCCTACCGCAACATCCCGCGCGACCTGCCAGTTCGCGCCCCAGCCCCGCTCCCGCGGCTGGAGCGCGCCGCCATCACCGATTTCGCCCCGGGTCAATTCGACCCCGCGCCTGGCATGAGCGAAGCCGGCGTCTTTGCCGGCGACCTGTCCGACTGGCGCAACTACGTCAAGACGGTGCCGACTGCCCCCGTCAGCGCAGCGACCAAGCTCTCCCCAAGCTTACCTCCCCCACGACCCACCGGCCCTCCGGCTCGCTTGCCCGACATCCAACCAACAGGCGAGCCGGGGGGCCATCCCCCCTCCACCATCGTGGTTGTGAGCGAGGCGGAAACCGTGGCTGTGCCAGACCTCATCGGCCGACCCCTGCGGGTCGTGGGCGAAGAGTGCTCCAAGCTGGGTTTGGAAGCAATGCTGGTGGGCAGCGGCGTGGCGGTCGTTCAACGCCCCGAGCCGGGCATGCGAGTGCCCCGCGGCAGCCGCGTCTGGGTTCAGTTTCAACCGGTTCTGCCGCGCGCGCCCGAGCGGCGAATGTAAAGTCGGTGTAAGATAGAGAGTTTGCCCGCATGGAATTGGCCAAGCTAGTGAAAGGGGTGGGCGTGCTGGGAGTCTCCGGCTCGCCCACGCTCGAAATCAGCGGTATCGCCTACGATTCCCGTCAGGTCCGCCCGGGCTTCCTCTTTGCCGCCATTCAGGGCGAAAAGGCCGACGGCCACGACTTCATTCCGCAGGCGCTGGCTGCCGGCGCCGTCGCCATCCTGAGCGACCGACCTCCGCAGGTTGGTGTCAAGGCCGCTTGGATTCATGTGCACCGTGAACGCGCGGCGCTAGCCCATGTTGCCGCCAACTTCTACGGCCAGCCCGCCCGCGCCTTGCAGCTCATCGGCGTGACCGGAACCAACGGCAAGACGACGACCACCTATCTGCTCGAGTCCATCCTGAAGACCGCCGGCCACCGAGTCGGTCTCTTCGGCACCATTGAGTACCACACCGCCTCGGGCGTCCTGCCGGCGCCCAATACCACGCCGGAGTCGCTCGACCTCCAGCGGTTCCTCGCCGAGCTACGAGACGCCGGCGCCGGCTGGGCCATTATGGAAGTCTCTTCCCATGGCCTTGCCCTCGACCGGGTCTATGGTTGCCCCTTTGCCGCCGCCGTCTTCACCAACCTGGCCGGCGACCACCTCGACTTCCATCAGACGATGGACAACTACTTCGAGGCCAAGAAGCGCCTCTTCCTTGGTTGCGGCGCCGAGCCACCGCGCCTGGCCGTTATCAACGCCGACGACCAGCGCGCCGAGGACTTGAAAGCCGTGTCACGCGGCAAGGTCGTTCTTTACGGGCTAGAGCGCGCCGAAGGAACGGTGACCGTCAGCCGCCCGCAGCTCTCGGCCTCCGGCATCGAGTTCACCCTGATGACCCCCGAAGGCAGCGTTGGCATCCAGTCGTCGCTCGTTGGCCGCTCCAACCTCTACAACCTCCTGGCCGCCGGCGCTACCGCCTATGGCCTCGGCCTGCCGCTCGACACCATTGCCACCGGCATTCGCAATCTCGAGCGCGTCCCCGGCCGCTTCGAGCGCATTGACGCTGGCCAGCCCTTCAGCGTGGTCGTCGACTTCGCCCACACCGACTTGGCCTTCACCCATTTGCTCCACAGCGCCCGGGAGCTTACTTCCGGCCGCGTCCTCATCGTCTTCGGCTCCGGCGGTGACCGCGACCGCACCAAGCGGCCCGTCTTGGGCGAAATCGCTGGCCGCCTGGCTGACCTGGTCGTCGTCACCACCGACAACCCACGCTCGGAAGACCCACTGAACATCATCAACGACGTCGTCGTCGGCGTGCAAAAGGCCGGCGGCAGCTACGTTATCGAGGTTGACCGCGAACGCGCCTTCGAGCGCGCCTTCAGCGAAGCCCGCCCGGGCGACATTGTCCTGCTCGCCGGCAAGGGCCACCAGGACACGCAGATTTATCGCGACCGCACCGAACCCTGGAACGACGCCGAGGTCGCCCGCCGCTTGCTCAGCGCGCACCGCGGGTCGCGCAGCAACGGCCCGGCGGCGCGAGAAGGGAAGGGAATGAGCGCCGCATCATGCAGTGGACGATAGGCAAGATTGGTGAGGCTCTTCACGTGGCCGCGCCGTTCTCTCTCCTGCACAAATCGGTGACCGGCTTCTCCATCGACTCGCGCACCCTCTGCCCCGGCGAAGCTTTCATTGCTATCAAGGGCCCCAACCACGATGGCCACGACTTCGTCCGTGCCGCGCTCGATCGCGGCGCCGCCATCGCCATTGTCGACGAAAACCACCGGATGACCCTGCCGGCCGAAATCCACAAGAATGTCATCGGCGTGCTCAGCACCTTCGAGGCGCTGAACCGCCTGGCGCTGTACGCCCGCCGCTCCTGGGGCCGCGCCGTCATCGGCGTCACCGGCAGCACCGGCAAGACCACCACCAAAGAAATGCTCGCCGCTTTGCTCGGCACGCGATACAACGTTCTCAAGTCGGAAGGCAATCTCAACAACGAGTACGGCCTGCCGCTCTCGCTGCTGCACCTGAAGGCCGAGCATGAAGTGGCGGTGCTGGAAATGGCCATGGCCCACAAGGGCGAGCTGGCCAAGCTTTGCGCCGTCGCCGAGCCCAATATCGGGCTGGTGACCAACGTCGCTCCAGTGCACCTCGAGTTCTTCAATTCGGTGGGCGAGATTGCCGAAGCCAAGCGCGAACTCATTCGCGGCCTCGTCGCCCCTGCCATCGCCGTCCTCAACGCCGACGATTCGTTTGTCAGCCGTTTTGCTGAAGGCTTCACCGGGAAAGTTTTCCGCTTCGGCATCGAGAACTCTGCCGAAGTTCGTGCGGAAAGGATTGATGACCGCGGCTGTGCCGGCACCACCTTTGACCTTGTCGTCGGCAGCAAGCGCGCCCGAGTGCGGCTTCCTTTGCCTGGCCGCCAGCACATTGCCAACGCACTGGCTGCCTTTGCCGTCGCCAGCCTGCTCAAGATTGAACCGGCCGAAGCCTCCGATGTCCTGGCGCGGTTCCAGCCGGACTTGCTGCGCGGCCGGTTGCTGCGCTTTGTTGCCGGCTTCACTGTCGTCAACGACGCCTACAACTCCAACCCCCGCGCGCTAACAGCGATGGCAGAAGCGCTTAGTCGAACGCCGGATGCCCGCCGCCGTATCTTGGTCGCCGGCGAAATGAAAGAACTGGGCGTGACCTCCGCAGAACTGCATCGTCAGGTCGGCGAAAGAATCGCCGCACTGGAGAACATCGACTTTCTGGTCGGGGTCACCGGCGATGCCCGCCACCTGGTCGAGGGCGCGCGCGCTGCCGGAATGTCCTCCGACAGTTGTCGCTTCTTTGACAAGAAAGAGAGCGCCGCCGAGTGGCTGGCCGGCTTCGTCAATGAAGGCGATTGGGTTGTGCTCAAGGCCTCGCGCAGCGTTGCGCTGGAAACAATTCTTGAGACTCTCCAGTCGCGCCACACGCTGGCCCCGACTTCATCGGGTCAGGCCGAAGACTCAGCACCGGTCGGCAAGGCGGAGGACTAGCGTGCTCTACATCCTCCTCTACGAATGGCTGCAGCCCTACTGGGGCCCGCTCAACGTCTTCCGCTACATCACCGTCCGCACCGCCTTCGCCAGCCTGACGGCGTTGCTCCTGATGTTGGCTTTGGGTCCGACCCTCATCCGCCGCCTGCGCGAGTTTCAGATCAGCCAGTACATTCGCGAAGAAGTGCCGCACAACCACAAGGCCGGTACGCCCACCATGGGCGGCGTCCTCATTCTCATCTCCATCGTCATCCCGGCGGTGCTGTGGACGAACCCGCGCAACCGATTTTTCTGGCTGGCCCTGTTTGGCTTGGTGGCCTTCGGCGCCATCGGCTTTATAGATGACTACCTGAAAGTCACTCGTCGCCAGAACCGCGGCCTCTCCGCCCGCGCCAAGTTCGGACTGCAGATTCTCACCGCGCTGGTTATCGGTGGCGTGCTGCTGAGCTACCGCAACGGCATCTATTCCACCGAGATTCTGTTTCCTTTCTTCAAGGAACTTCGTCCCGATCTGGTGATTGATTCTCTGCTCGACGGTCCCACGCTCTATCTGCTCGCCGTCTTGCCCTTCCTTGTCTTTATGGTCCTCGTTCTGGTCGGTTCCTCCAACGCCGTCAACCTCACCGACGGCTTGGACGGGCTGGCGATCGGCTGCGTCACCATCGCCGCCGCTGCGCTGACCGCGCTCACCTACATCAGCGGCCACGCACGCTTCGCCGAATACCTGGACCTTGCCAAAATGCCGCAGGTGGGCGAGCTCACCGTGTTCTGCGGCGCCATGACTGGTGCCGGTCTCGGCTTTCTTTGGTACAACGCCCATCCCGCCGACATTTTCATGGGGGACGTCGGCTCGCTGGCGCTCGGCGGCGCCATCGGCACCGTCGCCGTGATCATCAAGCAGGAAATCCTGCTGTTCTTCATCGGCGGCGTCTTCGTCATCGAGGCGCTCTCGGTGATTCTTCAAGTGGCGAGCTTCAAGTTGCGCGGCCAGCGGATTTTCCGTATGGCGCCGATTCACCACCACTTCGAACTCATTGGCTGGCCGGAGTCGAAGATCATCATTCGCTTCTGGATTGTCGCCATTGTTTTTGCGCTGTTCTCGCTCAGCACGCTGAAACTGCGCTGAAGGAGTAGATGGAGCTTCACGGCAAACACGCGCTCGTCGTCGGGCTGGCCCGAACCGGCCAGGCGGTGGCGCGTTTTTTGGCCGCGCGCGGCGCGCGGGTGCGTGTCAGCGAGCAGCGCCCGGAAACGGCTGTTGCCGCCGAGGCCGCCGTGCTGCGCGCCCTCGGCGTCGAGGTCGAGTGCGGCGACCACCGCGAGGACAGTTTCCTGCGCGCCGACCTCATCGTCCCGAGTCCGGGCGTGCCGCTGCAGCTCGCCGCTTTGCAGCAGGCGCGTGGGAAGGGGATTGAAATAATCAGCGAACTGGAGCTTGCCTGGCGCTTCCTTCGCGGCACCGTGGTCGCCGTCACCGGCTCGAACGGCAAGACCACTACCGTCACGCTGCTGGGCCGCATTTTCGCCGAGGCCGGCCGCCACACCCAGGTCGGCGGCAACATCGGCACGCCGCTCATCAGCCTGGTGGAGGCCTCGACCGACAAGACCGTGAACGTGGTCGAGGTCTCGAGCTTCCAGCTTGAAGCCATCACCAGCTTCCGCCCGCGTGTCGCGGCGCTACTCAACATCACCCCTGACCATCTCGACCGCCACGCCTCGATGAGCGACTATGTCGCTGCCAAGGCGCGCCTATTCGGTTATCAGCGCAACGACGACTTCGCCATCTTCAACGCCGACGACCGGTACTGCACCGAGCTTGCCCCCGAAGTCCGCGCTCAACGCTTCTGGTTCAGCCGTCAGCGCCGTCTCGATGTCGGCACCTATGTCGAGAACGGCTGGGTCTGTTACCGCAACGGCCCCGTGCAGGAGCGCCTGCTGCCGCGCGAGGAAGTTCACCTCAAGGGGCTGCACAACTTGGAGAACATTCTTGCCGCCGCCTGCGCCGCCCGCGCTCTGGATGTTTCCGCCGAGTGCATCCGCACCGCCGTGGCGGCCTTTGAAGGCGTCGAGCACCGCCTCGAGTTCGTCGCCGAGATTGACGGCGTGCGCTACTTTAACGACTCCAAAGCCACCAACGTTGACGCTGCGCTCAAGGCCATCGATGCTTTCGACGGCAGCCTGATTGTCATCCTTGGTGGCAAGGACAAGGGCGCCGACTTTTCCGTGCTGCGTGATCCGCTTCAGCAGCGCGCCCGGCGCGTGCTGGCCATCGGCGCCGACCGCGAAAAGATTGCCAGCCAGCTCGCCGGCAGCGTCCTGCTCGACATCATTGAGACTCTGCCCGAAGCCGTCGCCCGCGCCGCCGCGCTCGCGGCGCCCGGCGACGTCGTCCTGCTCGCTCCGGCCTGCGCCAGCTTCGACCAGTTTGAAAACTACGAGCACCGCGGCCGCGTTTTCAAGGAAGAAGTTCGGCAACTGCTGGTGAAGAGAGCTTCCTGATGGCCAAACGCTACCGCCCCGACCGCTTGCTGATTGTCTCGACGCTCGGATTGCTGGCGCTGGGCGTGGTGATGGTCTTCAGCGCCTCGGCCGTCTACGCCTCGGAGCTCTTTGGCAACGCCGGGATGTTCGTTCTTCGGCAAATTGTCTGGCTTATCCTCGGCTTGGGCGCGCTCTTCGTGATGACACAGGTGGACTACCGCCGCCTCTGCCAGCCCACCGTCGTCTTTCCCGCGCTCTGCGTCGTGCTGGTGCTACTCGTGGCGGTGTTCTTCCTGGACCCCTCGCGCAGCACCCATCGCTGGATTCGCCTCGGACTGTTCTCCGTCCAGCCCTCCGAGTTGGCCAAATTGGCGCTCATTCTTTTCTTGGCCTACTTTCTCGAGCGGCGTCGCTACGCGGTGGACGACGTGCCCGGCACGCTACTGCCCGCCGGCTGCATCACCGCCGTGCTGGTCGGGTTGATCCTGCTCCAGCCCGACCTCGGCACAGCGGCCGTCATCGTTACCATTGCTGGCGCCATGTTTTTCGTTGCCGGGTTGCGCTGGCAGTATCTGGTCTATCTCGCCGCCGTCGGCGGCATCGCTGCCTATTTCCTCATCGTGCGCGTCCCCTACCGCGTGGCCCGCATCAAGGCGTTCCTCGACCCCTATGCCGACCCGCAGGGGACTGGCTTCCAGACGATTCAGTCGCTGCTGGCGGTGGGCTCGGGCGGCGTCGCCGGCGTCGGCCTCATGGACGGCAAGCAGAAGCTTTTCTATCTGCCTGAGGCGCACACCGACTTCATCTTTGCCGTCGTCGGCGAAGAGTTGGGCCTGCTGGGCGCGGCTGCGGTCGTGATTCTCTTCGGCATCATCGCGTGGCGCGGCCTGCGCATCGCCGCGCTGGCGCCCGACGGCCTGGCGCGTCTGCTCGCCGTCGGCGTCACCGTGATGGTTGTCGGCCAGGCGTTCATCAATCTGAGCGTGGTCATCGGCCTGCTGCCCACCAAAGGAATCTCGCTGCCTTTCATCAGCTACGGTGGCAGTGGGTTGCTGGTCATGCTGCTGGGGATGGGTTTGCTGCTCAACATCAGTCAGCAGGTGGATTGAGGAGGCAATGAAGGTGATGATGGCCGGAGGCGGAACCGGCGGGCATGTTTTTCCGGCGCTCGCCGTCGCCGACGAGTTGCGTCGCCGCCAGAGCTCGAACGAGGTGCTTTTCGTGGGCGCCGAGAACGGAATCGAGAGACAAGTCGTCCCTGCCGCGGGCTACCCGCTGCGCACGCTCCCAGTGGTCGGCTTTCAGGGTGTGAACGCGGGAGGCAAACTGCGCAGCCTCTCCCTGTTGCCGGGCGCTGTCTGGCGCAGCCGGTCCATCCTGCGGGAGTTCCAGCCGGACGTGGTCTTCGGCGTCGGCGGCTATGCCTCCGGCCCGGCCATGCTGGCTGCTGCGCTCAGCGGCCGCCCCACGGTTCTCTTCGAAGCCAACGCCGAACCCGGCCTCGCCAACCGCTTGATGGCGCCGCTCGTCCGGCGCGCTGCCGTGACCTACGAAGAAACGCGCGCGCGCTTCGGCACCAAGGCTGTCCGCACGGGCAGCCCGGTTCGCCCCGAGTTCTTCTCTGTACCCACGAAGAAGCACGAGCCGCCGTTTTCTCTCCTCATTTTTGGCGGCAGTCGAGGCGCTATGGCCATCAACAAGGCTATCGTGTATGCGCTCGACACACTTACCGCCAGCGGGTTTCCGCTCCGCTTCACGCACCAGACCGGCGAGCGCGACTTCACAGCCGTGCGCACCGCCTACGCCTGCCGCGGCATCAATGCCGATGTTCTGCCTTTCATCAACGACATGCCGGCGCGCTTCGCCGCCGCCGACCTCATCATCTGTCGCTCAGGCGCCAGCACCGTGGCCGAGCTGGCCGCGGCCGCTCGTGCGGCCATCCTGATTCCGTTTCCCCACGCCACCGACCAGCACCAGTTGCGGAACGCCGAAGTACTGGCGCGCGCCGGCGCCGCGCGACTGATGGAGCAGTCAGCGCTGACTGGCGAGCGGCTGGCCGACGAAATCCTCGCGCTGCTGACGAAGCCGGCGCAGTTGGTTGAGATGGAAAACGCGGTGCGCGCGCTCGCCGTGCCGGATGCGGCGGCGCGCATCGCCGACTTGATTGAGAGCGTGACCCGATGACCCCGACCCGCCACCTCAACTACCCGCCGCACCAGCACATCCATTTTGTCGGCATTGGCGGTATCGGCATGAGCGGTATCGCGGAAGTCTTGCTCAACCTGGGCTACGTCGTTTCCGGCTCCGACCTGAAACCCTCGCCGGTCACTGACCGCCTCGCCTTGCTTGGCGCGCGCATTCACGAAGGCCATCGCGCTGAAAACATCGAGGGTGCTCAGGTGGTCGTCGTGTCCAGCGCGGTCTCGCCGACCAATCCGGAAGTGCAGGAAGCCCACCGCCGGCAGATCGCCGTCATTCCGCGCGCCGAAATGCTGGCCGAATTGATGCGGCTCAAGTACAGCATTGCGGTCGCCGGTGCGCACGGCAAGACAACTACGACGTCAATGGTTGCCACCGCACTGGCCGGCGCAGGCCTCGACCCCACCTTCGTCGTCGGCGGGCGCGTCAATCAAGCGGGCACCAATGCGCGGCTGGGTAAGAGCGAGTGGATTGTGGTGGAGGCCGACGAAAGCGACCGCACGTTCCTGCTCCTCGCACCGGTCATCGCCGTTGTGACCAACATTGACCGCGAGCATCTTGATCACTACCGCGACCTGGCCGACATCGCCGAGGCCTTCATCGCTTTCGTTAACAAAGTGCCGTTCTATGGCGCCGCCATCCTTTGCACCGACGATGAAAACATTCGCACTATCCTTCCGCACGTGCAGCGCCGCGTCGTCACCTACGGGACCGAGGGCAAGCCGGACGTGCACGCCTTCGACCTTCACCTGAAGGGCTGGACGAGCGAGTTTTCCGTGCGCGTCGCCGGGGAAGACTGGGGCCGGTTCCGGCTCCGCTTACCTGGCCTGCACAACGTGCGCAACGCCTCGGCGGCCATCGCGGTGGGCCGGGAGCTCGGCCTGCCGGCCGACAAGCTCCGGCGCGCACTGGCTGGATTCAAGGGAGTAGGCCGTCGCTTTGAGGTGAAGGCCACCGTCGGCGGCGTCACGCTGATTGACGACTACTCGCACCACCCGACGGAGATTCGCGCCCTGCTCACCGCGACGCGCGGCTGCGGCTTCAAGCGACTGGTGGTACTTTTCCAGCCGCACCGCTTCACCCGCACCAAGCATTCCTGGGACGAGTTCCTGCGCTGTTTCGACGCGGCCGACGTGCTCCTGCTGAGCGATATCTATCCAGCCAGCGAGCAGCCGATTCCTGGAATCACGGGCGAGGAGTTGGCGAAGGCGATTCGCGCCGCCGGCCACCCGCGCGTGGAGTTTCACCCCGACCTGGCCGACGCGGCCGAGTCGGCGCTGCGGCAGCTCCAGCCGGGTGACGCGCTGCTGACCGTGGGCGCGGGCAGCATTTGGAAGGTCGCTGAGGATCTGGCAGCGCGCCTGCCCGCCGCGCTGGGGGTAACCAATGCGCATTGAGAACCCCCGTTTGCAGGTGGCCTTCGGCGAGTTAGGGGTCGAGCACCGCCCCAACGAGGCCTTGGCCGACTGGACGTCGCTCGGCGTCGGCGGCACTACCGACATGTTGATCGTGCGCCAGCCGCGCAACCTGCCCGAGTTGGTGCGGCTGCTGGCCGGCGACAACATTCCGTGGCGCTTTGTCGGCGGGGGAACGAATCTCTTGGTCGAAGACGGCGAGCTTTCCTGGATTGCTCTGCACCTGTCCCCCAAAGAATCTCATCCGGAGTTCTCCGGCAACCGCGTGCGCATCCCCGCCGCCGCTGACCTCGGCCGCACGGTGATGGAGTGCGCCAAGCGCAACCTGGGCGGACTGGAGGGCCTCATCGGCGTGCCGGGCTCGGTGGGCGGCGCGCTGCGGATGAACGCGGGCGCTTACGGCATCGAAATCGGCCAGTTCGTGCGCAGCGTCGAGCTTTTCGAAGCTGCCAGCCAGTCGGTCAAGATCGTCGCTGCCAGCCAGGTGGGCTTCCACTACCGGCACACTTCCTTCGCCAAGGACGACATCATGATTGGCGCCGAGCTCGAGCTGCCCTCCAAGCCCTACAACGACATTCTCGCCACCATCAAGATGTGCAACGAGAAGCGCCGCGCCTCCCAGCCGCTCAACGAGAAGAGTGCCGGGTGCATCTTCAAGAACCCGCCCGGAGCGTCGGCCGGAAAGATGATTGACGAGCTCGGCCTGAAGGGCCACCGCGTGGGTGGCGCGGTGGTCTCCGAGCGCCACGGGAATTTCTTCGTCAACCGCTTCCGGGCCACCGCGGGAGATCTACTGCGCTTGATTGAGTACGTCAAGGAGCGCATCCGCGCCGCCTACGGCTACGAGTTGGAAGAAGAAGTCATCATCTGGAGGAATTAGCTCGATGGGCACGAACCCCAAGCCGCCGCAGCTCGGCACTGACGACGCCGAGCGCTACCACCGCCCGCGCCGGCCGATTGAGGTGCGCCGCCGCTCGTCCTGGCGGCAGATGCTGCGAATCACGGCCCGCGTTGTGGCCATCGGCCTAGGTGTAGCCGTGCTGGGGGGCGCCGTGTTTGTCTCCTACACCTTCGCCACTAGCACCTCGCCAGTTTTTCGTCTCGCCAGTCTCGACGATGTAGCGGTGCTGAACGCCGTCCATGCCTCGCCCGAAGCGGTGCGCGAGCGCTTCGCGGGCGACATCGGGCAGATAATCTTTTCGGTGCCGTTAGAGGAACGTCGCAGGAACGTAGAAGAAATCCCCTGGGTCGAGGCGGCTACGGTCCAGCGCTTGCTGCCGCACAACTTGCTCGTCTACGTCCGCGAGCGCACCCCGGTGGCGTTTCTCCGCCAGGGCGCTTCGCTGTGGCTGGTGGACCGTTACGGCGTACTGCTGCCCACGCCAGAAGGCGCAGCCTACAGCTTTCCTGTAATTGTGGGATTCTCTGAGAGCCTAACGCCGGAGGAGCGCCGCGAGCGCGTGGCGCTCTACTTGGAGCTGACCGACGACCTCAGCCGGGAGGGAACCGATTACAGCCGCGAGCTCTCCGAGGTTGATCTCAGCGATCCGGAAAACGTCCGCGCCAGCGTCACCACCCCCGACGGCGTGGTCTGGCTCTACTTCGGCCGCGGGCGCTACCGCGAGAAGTTCGAGACGTTTCAGCGCTACCGCTCGCAGTGGCAGGACTCGCCCGAGCCGGTGCACGCGGTCGACCTGCGTTTCCGCGGACAAATCGTGTTGAACCCGGCCGCGCCGACGGCCAAGGAACAATGAAGGCCAACGGACGCCATCTCGTCTCGCTCGACGTCGGCAGCAGCAAGGTCGCCGTCCTGTTGTGTGAAGTCGGCGAGGACGGCCGCGTGTACCTGCGTGGCAGTGGGCTGGCAGACTCGAAAGGCTTCCGCAAGGACACGCTCATCAACTTCAACGCCGCGGTAGAAGGGATTCGTCAGGCGGTGGAAGCGGCGGAGAACGCCTCGGGCGTAACGCTGGAGAGTGCGGTCATCGGTGTGGCCGGCCGCCACATTCGCAGCCTCAACAGCCGCGGCGGAGTCTCGCTGGGTCCACGTACGCGCGAAGTGGACGGCGAAGACGTGCGCCGCGCCATCGAAGCCGCGCGTGGTGTTTCACTCCCGCCGGAGCAAGAGTTGCTGCACGTCCTGCCGCAGGAGTTCCTGCTCGACGATGAGAAAGGCCTGCGCGATCCGTTGGGGCTGCTAGGCAAGCGGCTGGAGGTCAATGTCCATATCATCACCACCGAATCCACCGCGACCCAGAACCTCATCGCGGCGGTCAACCGCGCCGGCATCATTGTCGAAGACACGGTCTTCGAGCCGCTGGCGGCGGCGGAAGCCTGCCTGACGCCCGACGAGCGCGAACTCGGCGTCGTGCTGGTGGACCTCGGCGGAGGCAGCACTGACTGGATTGTTTTCGAGCAGGGGGCGCCGCGCACCACGGGCATGATCCCTGTCGGCGGAGAGCACTTCACTAACGACCTCGCTATCGGTCTGCGCACGCCGCTGTGGGAAGCCGAGCGCCTCAAACGCGCGCACGGTTGCGCCTCGGCAACCAGTCTCGGCCAGGACACGCTCTTCGAAGCCGCCAGCATGGGTGAGCGGCCCGCGCGCGTGGTATCGCGGCGGTCGCTGTGCGACATCCTTGAGCCGCGCGCTCTGGAGTGGCTGGCGCTGCTGCGCGATTCGATGGAGCGCACCGGCTGCGCGCGCTTGCCGGCGGGCGGCGTTGTGCTTACTGGCGGCGGCGCGCAACTGGAAGGCCTGGTGGAATTGACGGGACAAACATTGGGCGTGCCGGCCCGCCTGGGCCTGCCCAAGGGCCTGGTCGGCGCCAACGCTACGCTCTCGAATCCGGCTTGTTCCACGGCGGTGGGCTTGATTCTGCATGCGCGCCGCTTGCGCCAAGCGCAGAAGGAGCAGAGCGGCGGCTTGGTGAGCCGCCTGCGGAATCTGGTTACCGGAAAAGTTTGGGCCGCTCGGGCCTGAAGAATTCAACCAGGAGAGTGACGCAATGACCCAACGCAAGAACGGCAACGGAAACGGCAATCCCGCGCTTTATGACGAAGACCTGAACATCGCCCGCATCAAAGTCATCGGCGTGGGCGGGGGCGGCGGCAATGCCGTCAATCGCATGATTGCCGCTGGGGTCAAGGGCGTCGAGTTCATGGCGGCCAATACCGACCTCCAGGTGCTGAAGCAGTCGAAAGCGCCTCGCAAGCTCCAGCTTGGCGCCAAGCTGACCAAGGGCCTGGGTGCGGGAGCCAATCCCGAAATCGGCCGCCAAGCGGCGCTGGAAGACACCGACAAGATTTGCGAAGCGCTCGAAGGCGCAGACATGGTTTTCATCACGGCGGGTCTGGGCGGCGGCACCGGCACCGGCGCGGCACCCATCATCGCCAATCTCGCGCAAGAGCTCGGCGCCTTGACAGTCGCTGTGGTCACCAAGCCGTTCGCCTTCGAAGGCAAGCGGCGCGCCTTGCAGGCCGAGCAGGGTCTCGCGGAGCTGATTTCCTGCGTCGACACGCTGATCGCAGTGCCGAACCAGAAGTTGCTCGAAACCGTTGCCCCGGGCACGAGTTTTTTCGAAGCCTTTCGCATTGCCGACGACATTCTGCGGCAGGGCGTGCAGGGTATCAGCGACATCATCACTGTGCCTGGCGTCATCAACCGCGACTTCGCCGACATCACCACCATCATGAAAGGGCAAGGCTATGCGGTGATGGGCACGGGAGTGGCTTCCGGGTCGAAGCGCGCCACCGAAGCGGCGCAGCGCGCGGTCGCCAGCCCGCTCCTTGAGGAGGGAATCCAAGGGGCTCGCGGTGTGCTCATCAACGTCACCGGCTCGTCGGAAATGACGCTGCACGAAGTGCAGGAGGCGTCGTCCCTGGTGCAAAAGGTCGCCCATGAAGACGCCAACATCATCTTCGGCGCCGTGCATGACGATACAATGAAGGACGCGGTGAAGATCACCGTCATCGCCACCGGCTTCAAGGACGCGGCTCGGCGCCCGCAACCGCAGCCGGCGGCTACGCTTCGTCCGGCTCTGCCGGCTTCGGGAGTAACGCGTCCGGCTCCACTTGTCACCGGGCCAGTGCTTCCGACTCTGCCGAAGCCGACGCCGGCCGTGGTGGCCCACACGCCGGTGAAACCCAGCCTTGCCGCTGAGTCGGCGAATCGCGCGCTGCCTCCGGAAGGGACGGATCTGGATGTCCCGGCGTTCGTCCGCCGCCGTCTGAACGCGGGCCGCTAGAAAGGACTAGGCCGCCGGGACGCCACTGCTCACGGCACTGCGATAGAGTTCGAGAACGCGCTGGACGGATTTCTCCCAGGAGAATTTCTGTGCGTGTTGCGGTCCGCGCGCTTGTAGGCGCGCACGCAAGTCGGCGTCAAGCAGGACCTGCTGGATGCCGCGGCTGATGTCGAACACGTTCTCGGGATTCACGTACACCGCGGCGTCGCCCAGTACCTCGGGTAGCGCCGACGTATTAGCCGCTACCACCGGCGCGCCCAGCGCCATCGCCTCCAGCGGCGGCAAGCCGAAGCCTTCGTGCAGGGAGGGGAAGACAAAGGCCGCGGCGCGCGAGTAGAAGACGCTCAGCGATTGTGGGGGCACAAAGCCGAGGAAGCGGACGTGGTGCTGGGTGCGGCTCTGCACCACGGCGCGGCGAAGCTGCGGGTGCTTGGAAAGCTCGTCGCCGATGATGATGAGGTTCAGTCTGCTGTATTCCGGGTGCTCGCGCAGCTCTTCCTTCACCAGCGCGAAGGCTTCGATCAGGCGGGGTATGTTTTTTCGCGGCTTGACGTTGCCGGCGTAGAGCAAGTACGGGCCCTGAACGGAGTAGCGGTTCAACGTGCGGTCAATCTCTTCCGGCGACGGGCGCTGCTCTAGGCGCGTGTCCAGCGCGTTGTAGATCACTTCAATCCTGTCGGGCGGCAGGCCGAAGAGCGATTGGAGGTCGCGCCGCGTGGCTTCCGAGACGCTGAGCACACGCCAGGCGCGCCGCAGGCCGCTGCGAGTGCGATAGAAAAGGAGTAGTTCGCGCAGCGAGAAGCCATTGGCCGACACGTCGAAGAACTCGGATGTGTCGTGGACGGTGAGGATGTGGCGGCAGGGGATCAGCCAGGGGGCCATGAGATAGGGAGTGTGCAGGAGTTGAGCGCGATGGCGGCGCAGAAGCCAGTCCAGGCGCGCGTCGTGGCGCAGACCGTCGACGTCGATCTGAAATTCGAGCAGGGAAAAGTTGGCGGGCAGCGGCAGGAGCTCGTTCCAATCCGGCTGGCGCCCGAGAAGAAGGTACTGGCTTTCAGTATCGAGCCGCGCCAGGGTGCGGACGAGGTTGCGGGTATAAGTGCCGACGCCGAAGTCGTGCACGCGGCGGATATCAATCGCGACCCTCATCAACCACCTCGCGGGTTCGGGACGCGGCTCAATCGGAGCTGGCGGCGGCTGCAATCTCCTGCAAGCGAAGCGAGTAGAGCGGGAAGCGCGCGGTCAGCTCACCGACCTGGGCGCGGATGCGCTGGATGGCGGCCTCATCGCCGAGGCGCTCGAGGGCGTCGGCGATCCAGTTGCCAATTTGCTCCATCTCGGGCTCCTCCATCCCGCGCGAGGTGAGCGCCGGCGTGCCGATGCGGATGCCGCTGGCCTTGAGCGGCGGCAGCTCGTCAAAGGGAATCGCATTCTTGTTGACGGTGATGCCGGCCTTCTCCAGCCACGCTTCGGCGTCGCGGCCCATGATACCGCGCTTGTAGACATCCACCAGCATGAGATGCGTGTCGGTGCCGCCGGAGACGATGCGGAAGCCGCGCGCCACCAGCGTTTCCGCGAGCCTCTTGGCGTTGGCAACAACCTGCTGCGCATAAGTCCTGAACTCTGGTTCCATCGCCTCCTTCAAGCACACTGCTTTGGCGGCGATGACGTGCACCAGCGGGCCACCCTGCTCGCCGGGGAAAACGACGCGGTCCAAATCCTTGGCGAACTGTTCGCGGCAGAGAATCAAGCCGGCGCGTGGGCCGCGCAACGTTTTGTGCGTGGTGGTGGTGACGAAGTGCGCGTGCGGCACCGGATTGGGATGGACGCCGCCGGCCACTAGCCCGGCGATATGCGCCATGTCCATCATGAACAGGCACTCGGCCTTTTGCGCAATGGCGGCGAGGCGCGAAAAGTCAATGATGCGCGGGTAGGCGCTGGCACCGGCGACCAGCAGCTTGGGCCTGTGCTCCAGCGCTAGTTTTTCAACTTCATCGTAATCGATGGTCTCCGTGTCGCGGCGCACGCCGTAGGGGACGAACTTGTAGTGTTTGCCGGAAAAGTTAAGCGGGTGGCCGTGGCTCAGGTGGCCGCCGTGGCTGAGGTTCATTCCCAGTACGACGTCGCCTTCCTTGAGCACGGTTTCATAGACGGCGATGTTGGCCTGGGTTCCGGAGTGCGGCTGGACGTTGGCGTGCTCGGCACCGAAGAGTTTCTTGGCGCGCCCGCGCGCCAGGCTTTCGACCACGTCGACAAACTGGCAGCCGCCGTAGTAGCGCCGGCCGGGGTAGCCTTCGGCGTACTTGTTGGTGAAGACGGATCCGGTGGCCTGGAGCACGGCTTCGCTGGTGAAGTTCTCCGAGGCGATGAGCTCGAGCGTTTCCGCCTGGCGGCGGGTTTCGCCGCAGATGGCGTCGTAGACCTCGGGGTCGACCTCGCGCAGGGAGCGGTTCATTCGTTCGGCCGCTTTCATCAGGACGCGACCGCGGACTGGCAGCGGTCAATCTCGGAGATTTTGTCGATGCGGCGCTGGTGGCGGCCGCCGCTAAACTTTGTCTTGAGCCACTCGCGGACGATGGCGACGGCGTGGTCAGCATCTACCACGCGCGCTCCGACGCAAAGCACGTTCGCATCGGTGTGCTCGGCAGCCATGCGGGCGGTATAGGTGTCGTTGCACGTGGCGGCGCGAATGCCACGGAATTTGTTGGCGGTGATGGCCATGCCGATGCCCGTACCGCAGACCAGGATGCCGCGGTTGGTCTCTGCCTGTGCGACGCTGCGCGCCACTTGGCGGGCGTAGTCGGGGTAGTCCACCGAGTCGGCGGTGTGCGTGCCGAAATCGATGACCTCAAAGCCTTCCTTCTGCAGTTCTTCCTTTATTCGCTCCTTAACCTGGAAGCCGGCGTGGTCGGCGCCGAGAGCGATGCGTGGGGCGATTTTTTTGGTCATGGGATTCCTTTCTTCGCGATTCTCGCACAAGTCTCGGAGCCCTTCAAGCGCAGCGAGGCTCAGGGTTTTTTCTGGGGTGTTTGGGAGTCGGACGGCGGAGTTGGCTCGGGCAGCGTAATGACGCGCTCGCCCGGGCGGGCCATCTTCAATTGCTCGCGGGCGGCGCGCTCCACGGCACGCGGGTCGCTCTTCAGCTCTTCAATCTCGCGGGTCAGGCGGCGGTTTTCTTCTTCCAGGCGTTGAATCTCAGTTTCGAGGCGCTGCATTTCCTGACGCTGGCGGCGAAGCGCCAGGTAGCCGTGGTCACCGAAAACCGAATGGACGACGAGCGCCAGCAGCCCGAGGGCGATAAGGCTCATCCACAGTCGGCGGCGGACGGGGATGGGGCGCGCTGGCGCAGGACTCATTCGAGCACAAACCTCTTAGCGGCTTCGACCAGCGCCTGCGTGTCCTTCTCCGAGTGCGCTTCGCAGTAGCAGCGCACCACCGGCTCGGTGCCGGAGAGCCGCAGCAGCACCCAGGAGTCGTCGGCGAAAAGCAACTTGAGTCCGTCGGTGCGGTTGACGCCGGCCACGGCGCGGCCGTCGAAGTTCTTCGGGTCGCGCCGGATGCGTTCCACGGTGCGCTGGCGAGCGGCGTCGTCGAGATGCAAGTTGACGCGCACGGGATAGTAGGCACCGACTTTTTTAAAGAGCGCGCGCAACTGCTCGCCTAGCGAAGCGCCACGGCGCGCTACCATCTCTGCCACCAGCAGGCAGGCGAGGATCCCATCCTTCTCCGGCACGTGGCCGAAGATGCTCAAGCCGGCGCTCTCCTCGCCGCCAATGGTGATCTTGTCCTGCAGGATGAGCTCGCCGATGTACTTGAAGCCGACCGGCGTCTCATAGAGGGGAACGTTATGGTGGCGGGCCACGGCGTCGACCAGGTGCGTGGTGGCGACGCTGCGGGCGACGCCGCGCGGCCAGTCGGGCCGCGTTTCGAGCAGGTAGTCGAGCAGCAGAGCAACGATGTGGTTGGGCGAAATGTAGGTTCCGTCGCCATCGAGGATGCCGAACCGGTCGGCGTCGCCGTCGGTCGAAAGCCCCACCTGGGCGCCGCGCTCGCGCACAAGCTGGCACAGCGGCTCCAGGATGTGATCGGCAGGTTCGGGTGGATGCCCGCCGAAAAGAACGTCGCGGTGGGTGTGGAGGGTGTGCACGGAGATGCCGAGTTCGCCGAGAAAGTGGTCTAGGTAGCCTTTGCCGGTGCCATAGAGCGGGTCATAGGCCACGCGCAGCCCAGCGCGCTTCATCACATTCACGTCCACTTTCTTGGCCAGTACCTCGAGGTAGGCGGGACGGGCGTCGATTTCTTCAACCATGTTTTCCGGTGCCGGGGCCGGTTCGGGCACGCCTTCGGCCTGGTGGCGCGCCGCCAAGCGCTCCAGCTGCTTTGTCACCTCGGGCAGTGCGGGAGCGCCGTTGGGTGTGGAGAACTTGATGCCGTTGTACTCGGGCGGATTGTGGCTGGCGGTGAAGTTGATGCCGCCATCGGTCTGGCGGCGGCGAATCTCGTAGGCGATGGTCGGCGTGGGCGTGAAGTCTTGGCAACGCAGGCTGGCCACACGGCGCGCTGCCAGAACGTTGACGGCGGTGCGGGCGAACTCGGGGGAGAAGAAGCGCGTATCGTAACCGACAATCAGCCGCGGGTTGTCGCGGTTCTGCGCCCGCACGTAGTCGGCGATAGCGGCGACGGCGGCGCGCACGTTGTCAAAGGTGAAATCCTCCGCGATGATCCCGCGCCAGCCCGACGTCCCGAAATGAATCTGCTTGAGCGTCATTGGGGCGTATTGTATCGTGGAGCACAGCCGGGGGCAAACAGCTTGGTGAGGTTTCTATGACGGACAAAGTTGTGATTCTGGCCACCTGTGGCTCCGGCAAAGAGGCGAAGCGGATTGCCCAGGCACTGGTGGAGCAGCGGCTGGCGGCGTGCGTCAACCTCAGCCGCCCGATTCGTTCGGTGTACCGCTGGCAAGGGGAAGTGCGCGACGAACCCGAGGTGCTGCTCATCATCAAGACGGTGCGCGGCTTGTTCGACGCCGTGCGGCGCACGGTGGAAAAGCTGCATAGTTATCAGGTTCCGGAAGTGATCTGCCTGCCCATCATTGACGGCGCACCAAATTACCTGAACTGGCTGAGTGGGGCAGTGACTGAGGAGCCCGAGCCGGTGATTGTCGAGCCGGAGCGCGCGAAGCCGGGGAAGAGCAGGAGACGCTAAGGAGCGAATCGCGGATGGATCAGCCGATTGAAGCCAAGCCTGCCGCTGCGCCGCCAACGGCGTCCGAGCTGGCAGCGGTCGAAATCCATCGCAGCCCGCATCTGCGCTGGTACCACCTCGAAGAGCCCGAATCGCCGGTGCTTGACCGTCTGGCGCAGGAGTTCGGCTTTCATGAGCTGGAAATCGAAGACTGCCGCCACCTGCGGCACACGGCCAAGCTGGAGGAATACGAGAATCACATTTTCCTGATCAGCAACACGATTCACTTCGTGCCGGAAACGCTGGGGGTGTGGTTCGGTGAGCTGGATATTTTCCTCGGGCAGGACTTCGTGGTGACGGTGCACGCCGGGCCGACGCGCTCGGTGCGCGAGACGCTTCCGCGCGTGCAGAGTATAACCAAGATGCAGCGGCCCGACCGGGTGGTGCACTCGCTGCTCGACAACATGGTGGATCGGTACCTGCCGGTGCTGGACGAAATTGGCGACCGCATCTGCCAGATAGAAGATGAAATCCACGCGTCGCCCACGCCCAAGACCCTGGAGGATATCTTTGCCTTGCGGCGCGGCCTGACCGAGTTCCGGCGCGTGCTGGCCAGCATGCGGGAAATGGTGAACGCAGTGATGCGCTTGCGGGCCCCCTACTTCCGGGCCGACATGGCGGCTTACTGGCGCGACCTTTACGACCACATCATCCGGGCGATGGCGGAGATTGAATTGCAACGGGAACTGCTGGCCAGCGTGCTGGAGGTCTACCTGACCTCAACCGCCAACCGCACCAACGAAATCATGAAGGTTCTGACCATCTACGCCACCATCGTCCTGCCGATGGTGGTCATCACCGGCTACTTCGGGATGAACTTCGAGCACTTGCCGTTCATGGAGTGGCGTTACGGCGTGCACATCGTGAACGGGTTGATGATCGGGCTTACGGTGGGCTTGCTGCTCTACTTCCGCAAGAAGCGCTGGATGTAGCGCCCTTCAGACATGGCTGAGCGCGCGGTCGAGGTCGGCGATCAAGTCTTCCACGTCTTCGATTCCGGTTGAAATCCGCACCAGGCCGTCGGTAATGCCAATCTTGGCACGCTCTTCGGGCGGTACGGAGGCGTGGGTCATGGTAGCAGGGTGCGAGATGAGGGTTTCGACGCCCCCCAGGCTTTCCCCCAGCGAGCAGACCTTCACCTGGCGCAGCATGCGCTGCGCGGCTTCCAGCGAGCCGAGCTCGAACGACAGCATGGCGCCGAAGCCTTTCATCTGCTTTTTGGCCAGTTCGTGCTGCGGGTGGGACTTGAGGCCGGGGTAGTAGACGCGCTTAACCTTGGGGTGTCTTTCCAGAAACTCCGCGATGAACTGCGCGTTCTTGTTGTGCTGCTCCATGCGCACGGCCAGCGTCTTGACGCCGCGCAGCACGAGCCAGCAATCCATCGGGCCGAGAATGGCGCCGGCAGATTTCTGGATGAGGTAGAGCCGGTCGCGGTCATCCTGGTGGCGCAGAGCGACGGCGCCACCGATGGAATCGCTGTGGCCGTTGAGGAACTTGGTGGTGGAATGCACGACCATGTCGGCGCCGTATTCGAGCGGCCGCTGGAGATACGGGCTCATGAAGGTGTTGTCCACAACGAGCTTGAGGTTGTGGGCGCGGGCAATGCGGTTCATCGCAGCTAGATCGCTGATTTCCATCGTCGGGTTGGTGGGGGTTTCCACGTAGAGCATCCGCGTGTTCTTCTTCACCGCCTTCTCAACATTCTCAGGGTAAGTGGTATCAATCCAGCTCACCTCCAGCCCGAAGTTCACCAGAATGCGAGTGAAGAGCCGGTAGACGCCGCCATACACGGCGTGGGAGCAGATGACGTGGTCGCCGGTCTTGAGCAGGGTCATGATGGCGTTGATGGCGGCCATGCCGGAGGCGAAGGCCAGCGCGTGCGCGCCGCCTTCCAGCTTGGCGAGATTCTTCTCCAGTGCGGCGCGAGTGGGGTTGCCGGAGCGCGCGTACTCGTAGCCCTTGTGTTTGCCCAGCTCCTCCTGGACGTAAGTGGAGGTCTGGTAGATGGGCACGATGATGGCGCCGGTGGAGGGATCGGGCTCCTGGCCGGCGTGGATGGCGTCGGTGGCAAACCCCATGAGCAACTCCTCTGGCGGGTTCTGCCCGCCGCTGGGTCGTGCTAGAATTCAAAGAGCGCAGGCGAAGTACAGTAGCACGGCGGCCTCGGCTCTGTCCAAGCAGGGGGGCGATGGCGGCAGTGAAGATGGCACGACACGCCAAGACGATTGCAATCCTGGCCGCCGTGGTTCTGTTTGCGGTGCCCGCCCGGGCGCAAAAGAACAAGGACATCGAAAGAATCGGCGAGCGGGACATCAACAAGGGCTCGGTCAATTTCTATTCCCTGGAGCGGGAGATTGCGCTGGGCCAGCAACTCTCGGCACAGGTGGAGGCGAGCTCGCGGCTGCTGCGTGATTCGCGAGTGCAGAGGTTCGTGGACGATGTGGTGCAGAACCTGGTGCGGAACTCGGATTCGCAGGTGCCTTTCACGGTGAAAATCATCGACTCCGATGAAGTGAACGCCTTTGCGCTGCCCGGTGGCTACCTCTACGTCAACACGGGGTTGATCCTGGAGGCGGAGACGGAGTCGGAGCTGGCCGGGGTGCTGGCGCATGAGATCGCGCACGTAACTGCTCGGCACACGACCAAGCAGGCCAGCAAGCGCACGCTGATGGAGCTATTGTCGATTCCGCTGCTTTTCGTCGGCGGGCCCGTGGCCTACGGCGTCCAGCAGGCGATGGGGCTGGCAGTACCGCTGGCGTTTCTGAAGTTCAGCCGCAACGCCGAGCGCGAGGCCGACTATCTGGGCTTGCAGTACGCCTACGCGGCGAACTACGACCCGACGGCGATGGTGGATTTTCTCGAGCGGATGGGGCAGAAGGAGCGGAGCCGGGTGCCGATGGCGTTTTCCAGCCACCCGATGACGAAAGATCGCATCCAGCGAGCGCAGACGGAAATTGCCACGATACTCCCAGAGCGGCCGGAGCACGTGGTCTCCACCTCGCGCTTTGAGGTGGTGAAGAACAACCTGCAACGCCTTCAGCACGCCAACTGGGTGTACGCCGGCGACGACCGCGAAGGCCCGCGGCTGCGCCGTCGCACCGACCCCGAAACGGCGGAAAAGAAGGGCGGGGAAGACCGATGAAGCGAGGCGGGATTGCAACGGCGGCGGCGCTACTGGCGCTGCTGGTAGCGGCGGGGCCCGTGCCCGCCGGCGGGGACGATGAGCTTCGATTGGAAGTCGTCGTCACGGCGGAAGAAACCGGCAAGCCCGTCCCGGGCGCGTCGGTCTACGTGAAGTACACCGAAGAGCGCTTCATGCGGAAAGACAAGAAGGAAGAGTTGACCGGCAAAACCAACGAAGAGGGACGGGCCCTGGTTCCCGGCGTGCGGGCCGGTAAGGTGCTGGTGCAGGTTGTGGCCAAGGGATGGAAGACCTTCGGCCAGAACTATGAAGTGACCGGCCCAAAACACACCATCGAAATCAAACTCAAGCCTGCCAAGAGGTGGTATTAACGGCGGGGCGGGCAATTCCCTCGCCAAAGCTCTCCGCTGGGCCAGAAAGTCAGAAGAATTTTTCTTGTTCCGCTGACCCACTGCTGCATTTGTGTGCAACTCAAAAAACAGCTTGGCAGGGCGAGCGTTAGTTGCCGCGCGCAGAGTCTTTTCCACAAACTTTTCAACATTTCTGTTGAAAAATTTTTCTGCGGGGGCTCAGGACTCAAGGATGATGGAGTGCATCGCCTCCTCAGCGGTGTAGCGAACGAGGCGGGGGTAGTCGTCGCCCAGCAGGCGCTCGAGCCTCTCGGTGTTCATAACGTAGGAGCCGGCGAAGTAGGGGTACGCTTCGGGAGGCACGGGCGAGGTCCCGAGCGCCCAGAAAAGCCGATAAAGGAAGCCGACGAAACGATAGGAGCCGATGCGAATTACGCGGGTGCGCCCGACGCGACCGATGTCGGCGGCCGTCAGCGGCGAGCCACGGCCCTGAGCATTCAGGATTACCAGCTTGCCGTGCTCGAAGTGGTGGCAAAGCCAGGCCATCAGCCGGGCGGCGTCCTCAATGTGCATAAACTGGTAGAGCCCGTCGTACTCCGGCCCCCGAGGCAGGAGCAGAGGCAGCTTCCAGCGGTGCCGGGCGAGCCAGCGCCCGAAGCCGCTGCGCCGGGCGGGCTGGCCGCGCAGCGAACTGACAATAAAGTTCTCGACCTTGGGCCCGAGGAAGATGTGGCCGCGCACGATGTAGACTGAGCAGCCGTTCAGCCGCGGAAAGCGCTCCCGGCAAAGCTGGTCGGTTTCCTTCTTGTGCAGAGCATAGGTGTAGGTGTGAGGCTGTTGCGGATAGTCCTCATCCACGGGGCCGGGCAGCATAGGGCCGTAGCTGGTGACGCTGGAAAGATACAGAAAGAATTGAACTTGCCGGCGGGCTTGATTTACGCGCTCGATGGCGTCTAGCAGATGAGCGGTGCCGCGGACGTTGATCTCCCACTGGCGCTGACGATCGGTGGCGCCAGTGCGAGCCGGGTCGAGAACGAAGGCCAGATGCACGACAAGTCGCACCTGGGCTTCGCGGATGAGGTTCTCAACAACGTCTGGGGCATCGGGTTGGGAGAGGTCGAGCTGGCAGAACTCGACTTGGGGATGGTTGACCCGCGGCCGGAAAAGGTCGATGCCTACCAGCGGGTGCTCTTGGAGCAGCGGAGCGAGGTGCTGCCCGAGATTGCCCGAGAGACCGGTGACAAGAATCGTCGCTCGGCTTGGGCTGGCGGGGATGCTCATCGGGGCGGCTCATCTTATCCAACCGATGCCCGAAATGCCAGACCTGCAACAGGTTGGGCTTGCTTGACACCGGCCTCAAATTCACCTACGATTCGAACACCACAAAGGGACGGGGTGACGGTGTCGGCTCGACTGGGTGAAATCCTCATCAAAGAGAAGCTGATAACCAAGGAGCAACTCGACCAGGCGCTGGCGCACCAGAAAAAGAACGGCGGGCGCTTGGGCGGGGCTCTGGTGAAGCTGGGGTTCATCAGCGACGAGGAAATCACCGGCGTCCTCTCTCGCCAGTACGGCGTTCCCGCCATCAATCTGAGCTACTACGAAGTGGACGGCACGGTCATCAAGCTGGTGCCGCAGGAGACGGCGGTGCGCTATCAGGTGGTGCCGCTGTCCCGCGTCGGCTCCACCCTTACCATCGCCATGGCCGATCCCACCAACGTCTTCGCCATGGACGACATCAAGTTCATGACCGGTCTGAAGGTGGAGCCGGTGGTGGCGTCGGAGTCGGCCATCACCGAGGCCATCACCAAGTTCTACGGCAGCAGCAGCGCGACCTCGGAGCAGGAGCTGGAAAAGGTGATGGCGCAAATCGGTGCCGAAGATGCCGACGTCGAGCTCGCCGAGGAAGAGGAAGAACTTTCGGCCGCGGAGCTCGAGCAGGCCGCCGAAGATGCGCCGGTGATCAAGCTGGTCAACCTGATTCTGACCGAGGCGCTGCACAAGGGCGCCAGCGACATCCACATCGAGCCCTATGAAAAAGATTACCGGGTGCGGTTCCGCGTCGACGGTGTGCTGCAGAACTTCATGAACCCGCCGCTCAAGCTGAAGGACGCCATGACCAGCCGCATCAAGATCATGGCCAAGCTGGATATCTCCGAGAAGCGCCTGCCGCAAGACGGCCGCATCATGCTGAAGCTCACCAAGGACGGGCGCAAGAAGGAGCTCGACTACCGCGTCTCCGTCTGTCCCACCTTGCACGGTGAGAAAGTCGTCATGCGGTTGCTCGACAAAGAGAACCTGCGGCTCGACATGACCAAGCTGGGCATGGAGCCGGAATCGCTGGCCAAGTTCGAGAAGGCGATTCTGAAGCCCTACGGGATGGTATTGGTGACCGGCCCGACCGGCAGCGGCAAGACCAACACCCTCTATAGCTCCATTTCACGCTTGAACACGCCGGACACCAACATCATGACTGCGGAAGACCCGGTCGAATTCCAGTTGCCGGGCATCAACCAGGTGCAGATGAAGGAGCAGATCGGGCTGAACTTTGCCGCGGCGCTGCGCTCCTTCCTGCGGCAGGACCCGAACATCATCCTGGTGGGAGAGATCCGCGATTTTGAAACGGCGGAAATCGCGGTCAAGGCGGCGCTCACCGGCCACCTGGTGCTTTCGACCCTGCATACCAACGACGCGCCCAGCACCATCAGCCGGTTGATGAACATGGGCATCGAGCCGTTCCTGGTGGCGACCTCGGTGCACCTGATTTGCGCCCAGCGCCTGGTGCGGCGCATCTGCACGGAATGCAAGGAAGAGCTGCACCTGCCCCCGCAGGCCCTGATTGACGTCGGTTACACGCCGGACGAGGCCAAGACCACCAAAGTGTTCAAGGGCAAGGGCTGCGAGCGCTGCAACGGCAGCGGCTATAAAGGCCGCACCGGCCTCTACGAAGTGATGGAAATTACCGACGAGATGCGCGAATTGATTCTCGTGGGCGCCTCGGCACTGGAATTGAAGAAAAAAGCGATTGAACAGGGTATGATTACCTTGCGCCGGAGCGGCTTGATCAAGATTGCGGCGGGGATGACCACCATCGAAGAGGTCATCCGCGAAACGGTTCTCTAACAGGAGGGACGAGGCGTGGCGACGCTCAGCTTGACTGAACTGTTGAAGAAAATGCTGGAAACCGGCGGGTCCGACCTGCACATCACTACCAACAGCCCGCCGCGCATCCGGGTGGACGGCAAGCTGCGGCCGGTGGAAGGCTTGGAGCCGCTGACGGCGCCGGAAACCAAGCAGCTCGCCTACAGCGTGCTTACCGACGCCCAGAAGCACCGCTTTGAAGAGAACTGGGAACTGGACTTCAGCTTCGGCATCCGCGGGCTGGCGCGCTTCCGGGCCAACGTGTTCATGCAGCGCGGCGCGGTGGGCGCGGTCTACCGGACGATTCCCTGGCAGATCAAGAACTTTGAGGAGCTGGGCCTGCCGCCGGTGGTCAAGACGCTGTGCGAGAAGCCGCGCGGGCTGATTCTGGTGACCGGCCCGACCGGCAGCGGCAAGTCCACCACCCTGGCGGCGATGCTGGACAAGATCAACTCCGAGCGCCCCGAGCACATGATTACGGTGGAGGATCCGATCGAGTTCATCCACTCGCACAAGAAGTGCCTGGTGAACCAGCGCGAAGTACACACCGACACCAAGTCGTTCTCCAACGCCTTGCGCGCGGCGCTGCGCGAAGACCCCGACGTGGTGCTCATCGGCGAGATGCGCGACCTGGAGACGATTGAGTCGGCGCTGCGCATCGCCGAGACCGGTCACCTCACCTTCGCCACCCTGCACACCAACTCCGCCGTCTCCACCATTAACCGTATCGTGGATGTTTTCCCCTCGCACCAGCAGTCCCAGGTGCGGGCCCAGCTCTCCCTGGTGCTGGAAGGCATCATGTGCCAGTCGCTGCTCCCGCACGCCAGCGGCAAGGGGCGCGTGCTGGCGCTGGAAATCCTGGTGCCTAACGCCGCCATCCGCAACCTCATCCGCGAGGACAAGATTCATCAAATCTACTCCGCCATGCAGACCGGACAGGACAAGTTCGGGATGCAGACGTTCAACCAGTCGCTGGCTACGCTGTACTTCCAGAAGAAGATTACGCTGGACGTAGCGATGTCGCGGACATCGATACCGGACGAACTGCAGGACATGATCAGCCGCGGGCCGTCGTCGGTCGGTATGTCGGCGCAGCGCGCGGCGACGCCCGTGATGAAACGGTAAGGGAGACCCCTAAGGAGGCACAAGGCCATGCCAACCTACGCCGTACGAGGAATGACCGCCACCGGAGAGCGCTGGGAGCGCGACCTCACCGCCGCCAGCCGCACCGAGTTGGAAGCCCGGCTGGCGCGCGAACGCATCCGGCCGCTCGTCATCCGCGAGAAAGGCCGGGAGTTCGTTATCCCGCTGCTCGGCGGCGGGGTGAGCGCCAAGGAGATGGCCGTCTTTACCCGCCAGCTCTCGACCATGATTGACGCCGGCTTGCCTCTGGTGCAGTCGCTGGAAATCCTCGCCAGCCAACAGGAGAACAAGACCTTCCAGAAAACGCTGACCGGCGTGCGCGCCCAGGTGGAGTCCGGCTCCACGCTGGCCAACGCCCTGCGCCAGTACCCCAAAGTCTTCGACGACCTCTACACCAATATGGTGGAGGCCGGCGAGGCGGGCGGTATTCTCGACAACGTCTTGCAGCGCCTGGCGGTCTACATCGAAAAGAACGTCAAACTGAAGGCGGCGGTGAAGTCGGCGCTCATCTACCCGACCGCGGTCATCGTCATCATGGTGTTGATCGTGTTCGGCCTGATGAAGTGGGTGGTGCCCACCTTCACCAAGCTGTTCCTTGACCTCGGCGTGTCGCTGCCGCTGCCCACCCGCATCGTGATGAACATCAGCTTCGCGGTGCAGAGCTTCTGGTGGCTGATGCTCCTGGCGGTTGTCGCGCTCATCTTTGCCGTGCGCGCCTACTACGCCACGCCGGGCGGCCGCTACCTGATCGACTCGATGCTGCTGCGGATTCCCCTCATCGGCATCCTGCTGCGCAAGATTGCCACGGCGCGCTTCTGCCGCACGCTCGGCACGCTGCTGGCCAGCGGCGTGCCCATTCTGGACGGGCTGACCATCACCGCGCGCACTTCGGGCAACGCCGTCATCGAGAAGGCGCTGATGACGGTGCGCAAGGCAGTCGAGGAAGGGCGCACCCTGGTCGAGCCGCTCAAGAACACCGGCGTCTTCCCGGCGATGGTGTCGCAAATGATCGGCGTGGGCGAGCAGACCGGCGCGCTGGACGCCATGCTGTCGAAGATCGCCGACTTCTACGAGGAAGAAGTGGACGCGGCGGTCAAAGACCTGCTGACGGCGCTCGAACCGCTCATCCTGCTGATGCTGGGCACGGTGGTCGGCGGCATCGTGATTTCGCTCTACCTGCCGCTGTTCGACCTGATCGGCAAACTGGGTTCGTAGGCGGACGACCACGCTCCCGCTGTCCGCCCGGGGCTGACCAATGAGCAGCCCACGCCAAGTGCACGACTGGCTCTCCTGGCTGGTCAAAGTCAGGGTGCTGGTCATTACCTTCCTGCTGGGGATCGAACTGGTCATCCGGCAGGTGGTACCCTCGCCGGTTCCGGTCAAGTATTTCCTCTCCCTCATTCTGGTGGCCTACGCGGTCGCCATCTTCTACGCCATCCTGCGTGGGCTGGCGCTCGACCCCTACCTGCAGGCCTACGTGCAACTGGCGGTGGACCTGATCATGGTGACCGGGTTCGTCTACTTGACCGGGTCGGCGGAGAGCTACTTCGTCCTGCTCTATCCGCTGGAGATTATCGTCGCCAGCATCCTGCTCTCCCGTGTCGGGTCGTTCTTGGTGGCGGCGCTGAGTTTCATCTGCTTCGCCGGCGTGGTGAACGCCGGGTTGTTCAAGCTGATTCCATCGCTCTATCCGACCACCACGGTAAGCATCTGGCCGCTGCAGTTGCAGTTGGGCATCAACCTCTTCGCTTTTCTCGGGGTCTGGTATCTCTCCAGCCAGTTGGCCGAATCGCTGCGGCGGGCCGGCGTGGCGCTGGAATACAAGCGGGGCGAGCTGGAAGAGCTGCAGGCGTTCAATGAAAACATCGTCCAGTCGATGCGCGGTGGCCTGCTGACCACGAACCTGGGCGGGCGCATCCTGCTGCTGAATCCTGCGGGCGAGGAGATTCTGGGGGTGAGCGCCAAGCGCGTCCGCGGGATGACGCTGAGCGAAGCCTTTCCCGACCTGGTGGCGCTGCTGCCGCTGCAGGGGCGCTTTCCCGGCGGCGGGCGCCAGGAGCTCAACGTCCGCACCGCCGATGGCCGCGACAAGATTCTCGGCGTCACCGTCTCGCTGCTGCGCACCCGCGAAGGAACCGACAGCGGCTACGTCTACAACTTCCAGGACCTGACGGAGCTCAAGCGGCTGGAAGCCGAGGTGATGCACAAGGAGCAGATGGCGGCGCTGGGGCGGATGGCGGCGGCGATTGCCCATGAAATCCGCAACCCGCTGGCGGCGATTGCCGGCTCGGTGCGGCAGCTCGCCCGCTACGCCGACATGGGCGAGGACGAAAACAAGCTGGTGGAAATCGTCAACCGCGAGTCGGAGCGGCTGAACCGCCTGGTGGCCGACATCCTGACCTACAGTCGCAGCAAGCCGCCGCGCCGCGAGCCGACCGACTTGCGGCCGCTGCTGGAGGAAACGCTACTGCTGATGGAGCGCCACCCGCAGTTCAACGGACGGATTCGCGTCGAGAAGCGGTTGCCGCACCACGCCGTAGTCGCCAACGTCGACTCCGGCCAGATGCGCCAGGTGCTGTGGAACCTCTGCGACAACGCGGTGCGGGCGATGCCGGAGGGCGGCGTGCTGCGGGTGGACCTGGAGAAAGACGCCGACCGGGTGCGCCTGCGGGTCGCCGACACCGGCATGGGCCTCTCGCCGGCGCAGCGGGAGAAAATCTTCGAGCCCTTCGAGAGCGCCTTTCCCGGCGGCACCGGCCTGGGGCTGGCGGTGGTCTATCAAATTGTGCAGGCGCACGGCGGCACCGTGGCGGCCGAAGGCGCCGAGCGCGGCGGCACGGTGTTCAGTGTCGAGTTGCCCGCCGCCTGACCTCTGCTAAACTACGCTGGTTTGAAACCACGGATGAACCCGCGGCCGCTGAGGCGGCCTTGCTCCGGGCAGGCACGGCTGGACACCGAGAAGGACGAGGAATGGCGACGCTGCTGATTATTGACGACGAGCCGATTGGCGAGAGCCTGGCGCTGGCGTTCCGGCGCGAGCAGTACGACGTCTCGCTGGCGCGCAACACCCGCGAGGCGCGGGCCCGGCTCGAGCAGCAGCTCTACGACATCATCGTCTGCGACATCACCCTGCCGGACGGCAACGGCATCGAGTTGCTCGAGTTCGGTCGCCAGGTCAGCCCCGACTCCGTCTTTCTGCTGATGACCGGCAAGGAGCACCCCCAGGAGCTCATCATCCAGGCGCTCAACCTGGGCGCCGACCGCTACATCGTCAAATCCGACCGCACCATCGAGGAGGTCGAGTCGGTGGTGCACCGCGCCGAAGAGTTCCTGCGCACGCGGCGCGAGCGCGACCTCTTTCAGCGCGCGGCGCGGGAACTGGCGCGCGACAACATCGTCGGGCAGAGCCGGGCGCTGCGCGCCGCGCTCGACACCGCGCGGGCCATCGCCCCGACCAACAGCACCGTGCTCATCACCGGCGAGAGCGGCACGGGCAAGGAGCTGGTGGCGCGGCGCATCCACGAGCTGAGCCCGCGCTTCGACCACCCCTTCGTCTCGCTCAACTGCGGCGCCTTTCCCGAGACGCTGCTGGAGAGCGAGCTGTTCGGCTACCTCAAAGGGGCCTTTACCGGTGCCACCCACAGCAAGCCGGGCCTGTTCCAAGCGGCCAACGGCGGCACGCTGTTTCTGGATGAAATCGGCGAGATGAGCCTCCCGATGCAGGTCAAGCTGCTGCGCGTGCTCCAGGAACGCAAAGTGCGGCCGTTGGGGGCGACCGAAGAGCTCAGCGTGGACGTGCGCGTCATCGCCGCGACCAACAAAGACTTGAAGCAACTGGTGAGCGAGAAGGCCTTCCGCGAGGACCTCTACTACCGCATCACCGTCATTCCGCTGCACATGCCGCCGCTGCGCGAGCGCCCCGAAGACATCCCGCTGCTGGCGCTGCACTTTCTCAAGCGCTTCAGCGAGCAGATGGGGAAGCCGCTGCGCGGGCTGTCGGCTGAGGCGCTGGAGGCGTTGCGGGCCTACTCCTGGCCGGGAAACGTGCGCGAGCTTGAGAACGTCATCGAGCGCGCGGTGGCCCTGGAGACCGGAGAAGAAATCAGCCTGCGCAGCCTCGCCGAGCAAATCAGCCGCATCCCCGCCCGCGCCCCCGGCCAGGTGCTGATTCCCGAGGAAGGAATCGATTTTCAGAAGCACATTGAAGAGCAGGAGCGCGCCTACCTGCAGGCGGCGCTGGAGCAGGCCGGCGGTGTGAGGACGAAGGCGGCGGAACTGCTTGGGATGTCATATCGGTCGTTCCGGCATTATGCCAAGAAGCACAATCTTTGACATTTTCTGTCAACGAAAGGGAGACGGTTTAGGTCAAATCGGCACATAGGTGCCAACACTCCGGTCGCTGTAAAGTCCGAATTTTGTTATTGTTAGATAGTTTTTCGTAAATGGAATCGCAAGTGCATAGCACCGAATGGGTGGTAGGGGTAGCTCCAGGAGAAGTATGAAGAATCGCTGCCTCTCACTCAAGGAGAACAAACTAGAGATGAGGAATCGAGAGAAGGGCTTTTCGCTGATCGAATTGCTGATCGTCGTGGCGATCATCCTGATCATCGCGGCGATTGCCATTCCGAACCTGCTGCAGTCGCGCCAGCGCGCCAATGAAAGCTCGGCGTCGGGCACGCTGCGCACCATCAACACGTCGGAGGTCACCTTCCAGACGACCTACGGCGTGGGCTTTGCGAACAACCTGACGCGGTTGGGCGGGCCGGTGGGCGCGGCGCCTACCTGCGACAACGCGCAATTGATTGACAACGTGGTCGGCTGTGCGGCCGAGCCTTGCACCAAGAGCGGCTACCAGTTCAACTCCAACGAGCCGCTTGAGGGTGGTGGCACGGCCACCGGGTCGGGCCTGACCAACGCCGGTTGCGCCAACCAGGGCATGACCGACTATGCGTATAAGGCCGAAGCCCAGGCCAACCAGGGGAAGCGGGACTACTACACCGGTTCGTCTGGTGTAATCCGCTTCTGCATCCGCACCGACCCCGCAACCCCGTGCGGCGTGTCGTTCAGCAGCAACGCCCTGCAGTAGGCGAAGCTGTCCATGTGTCCGGGGGGAAGCGTTGCTTCCCCCCGATTCTTTTTGTAGTATCGGAGGGGCACACCGGAGGCAGCAATGAGAGTAGAGAAGCGTCGGGCTACGGAAGCCGGTTTCTCCCTGATTGAGCTCTTGATTGTGGTGGCGGTCATCCTGGTCATCACAGCCATTGCCATCCCCAACTTCCTGCAGGCGCGGATGGCGGCCAACGAGACCTCGGCCGGCGCCACCATGCGCACGCTCAACACTGTGTTCCATACCTACAGTTCCACCTATCAGAACGGGTTTCCGGCCGCGCTCGACAACCTGGGGCCCGGGCCGGGCGGCTCCAGCAGTTGCGACCAGGCTGGGTTGATTGATAGCGACCTGGCCACCACCCACATCAAGTCAGGCTACTGGTTTACCTACGCGCCGGGGCCGGCTCTTCCCGCGCCGGGCGTCGGCTGCACCACGGCCGGGGTTGGGGACTTCCAACTCAACGCCGACCCCGGGCCCGGTGGCGCCGACCGCGGGCGCACGGGGCGGAAGTCCTTCTACATGGACACGAGTGGAGTCATCCGCTACAACATGATCGCCCCGGCGGGGCCCACCGATTCGCCCATCCCGGTCGGCTAGGCCACCGGGAGCGGAGTTGCCTGCGCCCTTCGAGCCAGGTATCTTGTTGCGTTTCTATTTCGTTTTGAACTGACTGATGCCCGCGCTCGAACTTACGGAGCTCACCAAAGACTACCTTGTAGGCTTCTGGCGCAAGCGCCCTAAGCGGGCGCTCGACCATCTGAGCCTCGCGGTCGAAGAGGGCGAAATCTTCGGCCTGCTGGGGCCGAACGGCGCCGGCAAGACCACCACGCTCAAGCTGCTGATGCGGCTCATCTATCCGACCTCGGGGACGGCGAAGCTGCTGGGCCGGCCGCTCGACGACGTCGACGTCCACCGTCGCATCGGCTTCCTGCCCGAGGCGCCCTACTTCTACGACTACCTGACGGCGCGGGAGTTCCTCGACTACTGCGCCCAACTCTTCGGGCTGACCCGCGACGAGCGCCGCCGGCGCGTCTCCGAGCTGCTCGAGCGCGTGGGCCTGAAGGAGGCGGCCGACGCCGCCCTGCGCCACTACTCGCGCGGAATGCTGCAGCGGGTGGGCATCGCCCAGGCGCTCATCAACGACCCGGCGCTGATTTTTCTCGATGATCCCATGCTGGGGCTGGACCCGGTCGGACGCCGCGAGGTGCGCGACCTGATTCTGGAGTTGCGCCGCCAGGGGAAGACAATTGTGTTTTCGACCCACATTCTGCCGGACGTGGAAACGCTGTGTGACCGCGTGGCTATCCTCAACCGGGGGCGGCTGCATGGGTTGGGCCACCTCGACACCTTGCTGAAGATGAGAGCCAAGTCGCACGAGGTGCTGGTCAGCGAGCCGTCGGATGCGCTGGCGGCGGCGCTGGCCCGGATTGCCCACGGCGTGCACCGCGCCGGGGACAAGCTCAACGCCACCGTCACGCCCGAACAGCTCTTCGCCGCGGTCGAGTGCGTCCGCCAGCACGGCGGGCGGCTGCTGGCGGTCACTCCGGTGCACACCTCGCTGGAGGATTACTTCTTTGAAACCTTCGGTACCGAGAAGGTGCCGGAGCTGGCGGAGAAAAGCTGATGGGGCGGATTGGGGCGATTGCGCTCAACACCTTCCGCGAAACGGTGCGCGAGCGCGTGCTCTACAACCTGATTGTGTTCGCCTTGCTGCTCATCGGCACGGCGATTCTTTTCGGGCAGATTTCCATCGGCGTGCAGACGCTCATCCTCATCAACCTGGGGCTGACGGCGATTACGTTTTTCGGCCTGGCCATCGCCATCTTCATCGGCATTGGGCTGGTGTACAAGGAAATGGACAAGCGCACGCTCTACGCGCTGCTCTCCAAGCCGGTGCGGCGCTACGAGTTCATCCTGGGCAAGTTCGCCGGACTGGGGCTCACGCTGCTGGTGAACGTGGCGCTGATGACGGTGGGGTTCTACGCCGCGCTCTTCTACATCCGCGGCGCCTCCGGCCCGGAGAACTTCCCGTCCTTGGTGGCGATTTACTTTATTTTCCTGCAACTGCTGCTGGCGACCGCGCTGGCGCTGCTGTTTTCCTGCTTTTCCTCGCCCGTGCTTTCGGCGGCCTTCACTTTCGGGCTGTTCATCGCCGGCAGTTTTTCCACCGACCTGCTGGCGCTGAGCAAGGCGGTGCAGGCGCCCTGGCTGGAAGGGGTGATGCGCGCCCTCTACTACGCCCTGCCGAACTTCCGCAACTTCAACATCAGCACCGGCGTGGCCCACGGCCACGGCGTCCCCGGCGTGCTGGTGCTCCACAACACTCTCTACGCGCTGCTCTACACCGGATTGGTGGTGGCCGCCGCCGTGCTCATCTTTCAGAATCGCAACCTGAAGTAGCCATGATTCCCGCGCGTCGCTGGGTTCCGATTGCCCTGTTGGTGGGCCTGGTGGGCGGCGCCGCGGTGGTGCGGGTGCAGCAGCAGGTGGACGCCTCGCTCGGGCCGCTTCAGCAGGAAGTGGACGAGCTCTACCTGCCCTCGCCCGAGTGGGTCAAGCGGCTCTCGCTCGGCTACGACGGCCTGCTGGCCTGCGTCTACTGGACCCGCGCCGTGCAGCACTACGGCCGGCATCGGCTGGAGGCCTGGGAAGGCGGGCGGCCGTCCTACGCCCTGCTCTACTCGCTGCTCGACATCACCACCACGCTCGATCCCGAGCTGCTGCTCGCCTACCGCTTCGGCGCCATCTTCCTCACCGAGCCGCCGCCGGGCGGCCCCGGCCGGCCCGACCTGGCGGTCAAGCTGCTGGAGAAGGGAATCGCCGCCAATCCCGACTACTGGAGATTCTGGTATGACCTGGGATTCGTCTACTACCGCGCCGGCGACTACCAGAAATCCTCCGAGGCGTTCCACACTGGAGCCGAACGGCCGGGCGCCTTGCCGTGGATGCGCGTGATGGCCGCCAAGGTGCTGGCCGAAGGCGGCGACCGCGAGAAGTCCCGCGCCTTGTGGTGGGAGGTCTACCACAGCACCGACGACAAAGCCATCCAGACCAGCGCGCTCAACCATCTCGCCGGACTCAAAGTGGATGAAGACGTCGAGCAATTGCAGAAGCTGCTCAAGCGCTACGAGGAGCAAACCGGCCAGCCGGCGCGCACCTGGCAGGAGCTGATTCAGGCCGGCCTGCTGCGCGGCGTGCCGCTCGACCCGGAGGGCTATCCGTATCGCCTGATGCCGGACGGCAGCATCCGGCTGCGGCCGAAGAGTCGCATCGTCTCGACGCTGGCTCGCAGCGACTGATGCGCGGCGAACGAGTGCTTCTGCTGCTGTGCCTCTCGTCCTTTGCGCTCTCGGCGGCCGAAACCGACGACGCCGCGGCGGCGGCGCGGGCGCTCGAGCGGCACTACAACCGGGTTTCGACTCTCGAAGCCGAGTTCGTGCAGCGGCACACGCTGGGAGCGACCACGCTGGTCGAGTCCGGCCGCGTTTACTTCCGCAAGAGCGGGCGCATGCGCTGGGAGTACGACTCGCCGGAGGAAAAACTTTTTCTCGCCGACGGTGAGTACGCCTACCTCTACGTGCCCAGCGAAAAGCAGGTGCGGCGGCAGGCCATCAAGCACTCGCCCGACTGGCAGGCGGCGTTCGCGCTGCTGCTGGGGCAGGTCGACTTGAAGCGGATTTTCGGGCGGCTGGAGCTCGTCGAGGTGCACCACCTCGACTCGCCCACGCGACTGCAGTTGCGCGGCCGCGCCCGCTCGCCCAAGCAGCCGTTCACCGAGATGTGGTTCGACCTCAACGCCAACTACCAGGTGTTGCGCATCGAGATTCGTCAGCGCGACGGCGGCTTGATGGAGTTCCACTTCCGCAACTGGCGCGAGAACCTGCCGCTTTCGCCGGCGCTGTTTCGTCTCAGCGTTCCGCCCGGCACCGTCTGGGTGGACGAGTCCGGGCCGTAGCGCCAGCCGTTCGAAAATTTTTCGAACGGCGACTCCAGCGTCGGCCGCAGTCGCGAACATGGGTTACGCGCGCGAACTCTCGGCGTCCTACGCGAGCCCCAACGCCCTCGCCGCCCTCCACCGCGTTACAGCGGCGCTTCTCCACTGGGGAATTCCGCAGGCCCTGGGAACGGCGGGGCTTCAGTCTCGCCGCAAGCGCACAACCGCCGGGGCCTTCAGGCCCTGAGGTCTCCTCTCTGTTCTCAAAGAACCAACACCAAGCCCTGGGCCTGGTCCATGCCCGCCCTGGGCGGGCTGTTCCAGCCTCCATTTTTGGTTGTCCTTTTTGGGGGGTTCTGGGACAACGGCAAAACCGCAAAAACCGCAAAAACCGCAAGAACCGCAAAAACCGCACGCCCCTCCCGGCTGGTAGGACAGACCCTGCTGTCAATCCTGGTCTTGGGTTGGCTTCCCCTTTGGCGGCGGCCGGTGCTACACTAAGAAAATGGACTGGGGTCAGGCCGGATGACGGAATTCACCTGCAAGGTCACCGACGACCGCGGGCAGATTTCGCTGCTCACCGAGCGGGCAGAAACCGAGGGCGAGCTGCGGCAGCGGCTGAACGAACGCGGCCTTTTCCCGCTCTCCATCCGCCGCCGGGGCGGTCTGCCGGCGGTGACGCCCGGCATCCTGGACGGCCGCCGGCGTCGGCTGTCGCAGGACGAATTCGTGCTCTTCAACCAGCAATTCGTGACGCTGGTGCGCGCCGGCCTGCCCATCATGCAGGCGCTGGAGCTGCTCGCCGGCCGCGCGGCGCGCCCGGGGCTGCGCTCGGTTCTGGCTGACGTCCGCCAGCGGGTGCGCGGCGGCGCCTCGCTCTCCGACGCCTTCGCGGCGCAGGGAATTTTCCCCGAGGTCTACACCACGGCGCTGCTGGCCGGGGAGCGCAGCGGCAACCTGCCGGGCGTGCTGGAGCAGTACATCGCCTACCAGAAAATCACCGGCGGGCTGCGGCGGCGGCTGCTGACCACGCTGGTCTATCCGGCGCTGCTGGTGCTGGTGTCGGCCGGCGTGCTCAGCTACGTGATTCTCTATGTCGTGCCGCAATTCTCCGCGCTCTACGGCGAGATGCAGCAGCGGTTGCCGGCGCTGACCCTCACCGTCCTCCGCCTGGCGCAGAACGCGCGCACCTGGGCGCTGGTGCTGGTCATCCTGGGGGTCGCCGCCGCGGTTGGGATGGCGATGGCCTCGCGCTCCCAGGCCGGAGCGCAGTTCCTCGACCGGCTGCGCCTGGGCCTGCCGATTGCCGGCGACATCCTGCTCAAGTTCCGCCTCACCCAGTTCTGCCGCACGCTGGGCACGCTGCTCTCGAGCGGCATCCCGCTGGTGGCTTCGCTGGAAGTCGTCGGCAGCGCCGTCGGCAGTCCGGTGCTGGCGCGCGCCATCGGCGGCGCCGCCCAGGGCGTGCGCGAAGGCAAGAGCCTCCACCAAGCGCTCGAAGAAACCGGCCTCGTCCCCGGGCTGGTCACGGAGATGATTGAAGTGGGCGAGTCCACCGGCGCGCTCCCGGCGATGCTCAACAGCGTCTCCGAGTTCTACGAAGAAGAGCTGGATGCGCGGCTGGCGCGTCTAATTGCTTTGGTGGAGCCCTTGATGCTCCTCACCGTCGGCGGGATCGTGCTCATCATCCTGATTGCGCTCTACCTGCCCGTCTTCTCGCTGGGCTCGCTGGTGCGCGGGTAGGGAAGGACGAGATGCCGGAACCAACCGAAACCGCAACCACCGGCGCCGCGCCGGAATCCACCCCCGAGCGCGCCCGCGAGCTGGCGGCGCGCTACCGCTGCGAGTTCATTGACCTGACCCAGCAGCACATTGACCCCTCGCTCTTCCGCCTCATCCCGGTTGACCTGATGTTCCGCCACCACTTCATCCCGCTGGAAGCCACCGACGGCAGCCTGACGGTGGCCATGGCCGACCCCAGCCAGTTCTTTGTCGTCGACGACATCTCCGTCCGTCTGGGCAAGAACGTCGTCGTCAAGGTCGCCACCCAGGGCCAGATTGACGACATTCTGAAGAAGAGCGAGCAGTCGCAGCGGGTGCTGGAAGAGGTCACCGAAGGCTTCCGGCTCGACGTCCTGCGCGAAAGCGAGGAGGAAGAAGGCACCATCAGCGTCGAGAAGCTGACGCGCGACACCGAGGCGCCGGTGGTGCGGCTGGTGGACACCACGATTTTCAACGCGCTGGAGAGGCGGGCGAGCGACATCCACATCGAAACCTCCGACCTGGAGGTGGTGGTCAAGTACCGGATTGACGGGGTGCTGATGCCCGCCATGCCGCCGCTCTCCAAGGACTGGCACGCCGCCATCATCTCCCGCGTCAAGGTGATGTCGGAGCTCGATATCGCCGAGCGCCGCGTCCCCCAGGACGGGCGCTTCCGTGTGCGCTACAAGGGCCGCCCCATTGACGTCCGCGTCTCCATCATGCCCTCCATCCACGGCGAAGACGCCGTGCTGCGCATCCTCGACAAAGAATCGCTCTCCGAGCGCTTCCGCCAGCTCTCCCTCGACGTCGTCGGCTTCGACGACTTCCACCTGCGCAAGTTCCGCCGTTACATCCGCGAGCCCTACGGCATGATCCTGGTCACCGGACCCACCGGCAGCGGCAAGACCACCACCCTCTATGCCGCCCTGTCGGAGATCAAATCCGACGAAGACAAGATCGTCACCATCGAAGACCCGGTCGAATACCAGATCAAGGGCGTGACCCAGATTCCGGTGAACGAGAAGAAAGGGCTGACGTTTGCGCGCGGCCTGCGCTCCATCCTGCGGCACGACCCGGACAAAATCATGGTGGGGGAGATCCGCGACCTGGAAACGGCCCAAATCGCCATCCAATCGGCGCTCACCGGCCACCTGGTCTTCACCACCGTGCACGCCAACAACGTGGTGGACGTACTGGGGCGCTTCCTCAACATGGGCGTGGAGCCCTACAACTTCGTCTCCGCCCTGAACTGCATCCTCGCCCAGCGCCTGGTGCGCATGATTTGCGAGCACTGCCGGCACGAGGTGCGCTATTCGCAGCAGATGCTGGAAGAGTCCGGGCTGCCCTGGGAGCAGTGGAAAGAGGTGAAGTTCTACGAAGGCGCAGGCTGCATCGAGTGCCACGGCACGGGCTTCCGCGGCCGGACGGCGATTTGCGAGCTGCTGGATTTGAGCGACCGCATCCGCGAGATGATTGTTGACCGCAAGCCCACCTCGGAAATCAAACGGGCCGCCCGCGAAGAGGGCATGGTCTTCCTCCGCGAGATGGGCTTGGAGAAAGTCCGCGCCGGCCACACCACGCTGCGCGAGCTCAACAAGGTCACCTTTATCGAAACCATCTGACGTATGCCGGGCTCTTCCGGATTTTTCGCGGGGTTGCGACGCTGGTGGACGGCTGCCGGCGAAGCGGGGCTGGTGTGCGAAATCGCCGCCGACTACGTGGCCGCCGTGCGCTGCGCCGGGCGCGGCATCCAGGCCTGGGCGGCCGAGCCGCTGCCCGAGGGCGCGGTGCAGCCCGGGCCGCTGAGCGAGAACATTGCCAAGGGCGCGCCGGTGTCCGAGGCGGTCGAGAAAGTGCTCGCCAAGGTCGTCCACGGCCACCACCGCTGTGCGCTGCTGGTTCCCGACCTCGTCGCCCGCGTCGCCCTGCTCGACTTCGACACTTTTCCCGATAACCCGCAGGAAGCCGATGCCCTGGTGCGCTGGCGCCTGGGGCGCGACCTGCCCTTTGACCTCAAGCAGGCCGTGCTGTCGTTCCGGGTCCAGCCCGGGCAGAACGGCAAGCGCGAAGTGCTGGCGGCGGTCGCCGTCCACGGCCTCATCCGGCAGTACGAGCACTGCCTGCCGGAGGGCCTGGAGCCGGGTTGGGTGACGCTGTCGACGCTGGCGGCGGGCAACTTGCTGGCGGGCGCGGGGTCGCCGCGGCTGCTGGTCAAGCGCGACCACGGCTCGCTCGGGCTCACCCTGGTGCACCGCGGCGGCGTCCGTTTCTTCCGCAGTCTCCCGCTGGCGGCCGGCGAAGGGCCGCTCGGCGCCGCGTCGCTGTTCGACAAGGTTTTTCCCGCGCTGGTCTACTTCCAGGATCGGTGGGGCGAGGCGGTCGGCGAAGTCTTCTGGGCCGGCCCGGCGGGCGAAGGCGCGGCCCTGGGCGAGCTTCTCGAGCGGGAAACCGGCGCCAAAGTCGCCGCGGTATCGCTCACCGAGGTTGACCTGGCCTACACCGGTGGGGCGCAGTTGCCGGCCGACCGGCGGCTGCTGCCCAGCCTCGGCTGGGCGCGCGGAGAACTGCAATGAGCCGCCAGCTCAACCTCGCCACCCGGCCCTACGTCAACTTGCGGCCCTTCTGGGTGACGTTCACGGCGCTGGCGGTGCTGGCCGTAGGGCTCACCACCGGGTCTGTTTATGAGGCCCTGACCATCTGGCGGCGCGGCACCGCCGCCCAGGCGCGTCTGCACGATTTGGAGAAGCGCGCCGAGGAGCTGGCCGCCGAGCAGAAAGCTCTGGAGCAGGAGCTGCGCGTCCCCGCCACCCTGGCGGTGCTGGAGCGCGCCCAGTTCTTGAACCACCTCATCGGCCAGAAGCGGCTGTCGTGGACGCAGCTCTTTTTCGATTTGCAGCAGGCCCTGCCGCCGGAAGCGCGCGTGCTGTCGCTCTCGCCGCGCATGCGCGACGACGGCCGGCTGCAGGTGGGGATTCAGCTCGGGGCGGCGAACAACGGCGCGGTGGTGGAGTTCCTGGAAGCCCTGGGGCAGTCGGAGAAGTTCAGCGAGGTGAAGCTGGACTCGCAGTCCAGCGAAGGCGGGGAGCGGGAGGACAACGTGACCGCGCAAGTCAGCGCCGTCTATCGCCAGGAGGGGGCGAAATGAGCCGCCTCTATCCGTGGCGCCGGGCGCTCTACTGGGGCCTGGGGCTGGTCATCGTCGCCAATGTCGTCGTCTATGTCGGCTGGCTGCGCGGGCTGGCGCAGCGCATTGTGGTGGACCCGGCCCGCGTCGAGCAGCTCGAGCGCGAGGTCGCGGAACGAACCGCCGAGGTGGAACGATTGAAGAAGGTGCGCGCCGACGCGCCCACCGCCGCGCCCCGGCTCGATGCTTTCGTCCGCGAGCGCTTCTGGGGCGAAACGGTGGGCTCGGCCCGCCTGCACGCCGAGCTGGCGCAGACGGCGGAAAAGACCGGGGTGCAAATCGGCAAGGTGAACTACAAGCCCAGCCTGCTGAAGGAGCGGCCGGAGTTGACGGAGCTCGACATTCACACCACCGTGGCCGGGAGCTACGGCGACCTGCTGCGCTTCCTGGAAGCGCTGGAAAGCTCCCCGCGCTTCTATCTGATTCGCCAGCTCACCGTCGGCGAAGTGCGCGGCGGCCAGATGCGGCTCGACATGACGCTGGTTACCTACTTCCGCCGGGGGACGGCATGAAAGACCGCGCCAAGCTGGCGATTCTCGGCGCGCTGGTGCTCGTCTTTGTGGCGGTGAACTTCCGCAACTTTTTCGGCGGCTCGGCGCCCAGCGCGCCCGCCAGCGCCGCCGCGCCGGCCACGCACCGGGCGGCGAGCGGCGCGCGCATTCCCGATGCGGCGTTGAGCGAGGACCTGCTCCAGCCGACCGAGCGCGCTGGCGCCGGCCGGGTCGTGCGCAATATCTTCGAGTACGGCAGCCGCCCGGTGTCGGCCACCGAGGCGGCGCGCCTGAAGGAAGCCGAGGCCCAGGAGGAGGCGCCGCCGCCTCCACCGCCGCCGCCCCCGCCGCCAGTGCGCTTCTACGGGTTTGCCGAGTCGAGCGCCGCGGGCAACCGGCGCGTGTTTCTCACCGATGGCGAAAACGTCTTCGTCGCCCGCCAGGGCGACACCATTCTGCGCCGCTACCGGCTGACGCGCATCGGCAACGACAGCATCGACATCGAAGAAATCAGCGGCCCCAACCGCTGGACGCTCAAGATGGAGCAGCCCTGAGATGCGCCGCCCGCAAGCCGGCTACGCCCTGCTGGTGATGCTGTTTCTGGCGGCGATGGTGCTGATCGCGCTCGCCGCCGCCGCGCCGCGCCTGCTCAGCGAAGGCCAGCGGGAAAAAGAAGAGGAGCTCATCTTCCGCGGCGAGCAGTACAAGCACGCCATCGGGCTCTACTACAAGAAGTTCGGGCGCTACCCGATGAAGATGGAGGACCTGCTGCGCACCAACGACCGCGGCTACCTGCGGCGCCAGTTTCGCGACCCGATGACCAAGGACGGCAAGTGGCGCTTCATCGGCGTCGGCGCTGGCGGAGTTCTGATTGGCGGCGGCCGCAGTCCGATTCCCGGCGGCGCGCCTCCGCCGGCCACCGGCACCGGCCTCAGCAACGCCGAGCCGAAGCCGCCCAGCGTCGGCACCGGCGAGCCGGGCAGCCTGCCCATCGCCGGCGTCGCCAGCCGCAGCACCGCCTCCTCGATCCGCATCTACAACGGCGCCGGCAACTATGCCGATTGGGAATTCATCTACGACCCCGCCAAAGACCCGGCGCTGGTGCAGGGAATCGGCGGCGCTCCCCGCGTACCGGGTCAGCCCGGCAAGCCCGGTCAGCCCGCCCAGGCGCCCGGCACGCCGCCGCGCATGTAGCGGGACAGGCATTGCGGCCTGTCTCTAGTCTGTCAGCAAATACTTCTCGATCGCCGCCGCCACGCCGTCCTCATCGTTTGAGCCGGTGACCGCCCAGCCGTTCCCCTTCAACTCCTCGCTCGCGTTGGCCATCACCACCGGCAGGCCGGCATATTCCAGCATCTCGCGGTCGTTCCAGTTGTCACCGATGGCCATCACTTGCGCGCGAGTCAGGCCGCGGCGCTCGGTCCACCAGCGCAGCGCCGCGCCTTTGTTGCAACCGCGCTCGAGCACGTCCATCAGCGAGAGGTCCCGCTGCGGATATTCCGCCAGCGCAATGCTGACCTCCGCCGCCACCGCCGCCTGCCGCAGCCTCGTGTTGACCTCGCGGATTCTTTCCACCGCGCCGGCGAAAAGCACCTGGATGGGATCGTCGGTGAGCGCCGCCTCCAGCGGCACCACCTGCTCGAGGAACTTCTCGTTGCGCTTGAAGTAACCTTCCACCGGCTCGTGCGCGGGGTCGAGGCTCTCCACCACAATCGCGCCTCTGCCCTCGCGGTCGAACAGCAGCAGCGCGTGCTGGCGGCCTTCGCCCACCGCTTTCAAAACCTCCCGCGCCTTCGACGCCGGCAGCAGTTGCCGGTGCCGCGTCGCACCGTCCACGTCTTTCACCACCGCTCCGTTGCTCGAAAGCAGAGCGTAGGGACAGCCGAGCTGGGCTGAGATTGGCCCCGCAAAAGCCGCGCGCCGCCCGGTGACGATCACAATCTCGACTCCCCGCTCATGCGCCGCCGCTACCGCCCGGCGGTTGGCGTCGGAGATTTGTGATTGGGTGTCGAGTAGCGTCCCGTCGAGGTCGATGGCCAGCAGTCGGATTCGCGTCATCATCACCCCGCATTCTACTCGAACCTGCCCTGTCGGAGCGGAGCCTGCTCGCGGCAGGCGAGCGGAGACCCTGAGCCTGGTCGAAGGGAGCCTGTTCCCGACGCAGTCGGAAGCCGGCGAGGACTTTGCTGTTTCCTCCGTTGCGCACGCAGGGGCCGTCAGCCGGATATGGTAGATTCGTCCTTCATGACCGCGCTGCGCTCCGCCTTCACGCACCTGCGCTGCTCGCGGTGTCGCGCCGTCCATCCGGGCGACCAGCTCCAGAACCTCTGCGCCTGCGGCTCGCCGCTGCTGGCCCAGTACGATTTGGCCGTCGCCTCGCTCACCCTCAAGCCCGACCGGCTGGCCGGACGCCGCACCGACCTGTGGCGCTACACCGAAGTCCTGCCCGGCACGCCGGAAGAAATCCTCACCCTCGGCGAAGGCGGCACGCCGCTGGTGCGGCTGCACCGCTTGGAGGAGGAGGAGCGCTGCCCGCAGCTTTACCTGAAGGACGAGGCCTTCAATCCTACCGGCTCGTTCAAAGCCCGCGGTCTGGCGGTCGCAGTCGCGCGCGCCAAGTCGTTGGGGGCGCGCAAGCTCGCCCTGCCGACCGCCGGCAACGCCGGCGGCGCGCTAGCCGCCTACGCCGCCCGCGCCGGCCTCGAGGCCTTCGTGCTGATGCCGAAGGACGCGCCGGCGGCCAACCAGCTCGAGTGCCGCGCCCACGGCGCCGGGCTGATTCTGGTGGACGGGCTCATCAGCGACTGCGCGCGGCTGCTGGCCGAACGCAGGGAGCGCGAAGGCTGGTTTGATCTCTCCACGCTCAAAGAGCCGTACCGCGTCGAAGGCAAGAAGACGCTCGGCTACGAGCTTTTCGAGCAGCTCGGCGGGCGGCTGCCCGCGGCCATTCTCTATCCCACCGGAGGCGGCGTTGGCCTGATCGGAATGTGGAAGGCGTTTGACGAAATGGAAACGCTGGGCTGGATCGGCTCCGAGCGCCCGAAGATGATTGTAGTGCAGGCGAGCGGCTGCGCGCCCCTTGTGAGAGCGTTTGAAGCAAAGCAAGCCGCCTCGGAACTCTGGCCCCATGCGCAGACCATCGCCGCCGGCCTGCGGGTACCCAAGGCGCTGGGCGACTTCATCGTTCTCGACGCCGTCTATCGCAGCCACGGCGCCGCCGTCGCTGTCACCGACGAGGAAATCCTCGCCGCCGTGGGTCGCCTGGCGCGCCGCGAAGGCATCCTCGCCTGCCCCGAGGGCGCCGCCACCCTCGCCGCGCTGCCGCACCTGTTCGATCGCGGGGTGCTGAAGCGTGACGACTCCATCGTGCTCTTCAATACCGGCAGCGGGCTCAAGTATCTCGACGTCCTCGAACAAGCCATGAAATAGTCTCACCGCAGAGGCGCAGAGAGGGCACAGAGAAGGGATGACCGAGCGGCTCTACTACCGCGACTGCTTCCTGCGGGAATTCGACGCTCGCGTGGTGCGGGTCCAGCCCGCCGACGCCGGCCGCGCCCGCGTCTGGCTCGACCAGACCGCCTTCTATCCCACCTCCGGCGGCCAGCCCAACGACCTCGGTACGCTCGAGGGCGTTCCCGTCGAAGACGTCTTCGACGAGGGTGGGGAAGTCGTCCACCTGTTGCAGCGCGCGCCGGGCACCGAGCGCGTCCACGGCGTCATCGACTGGCCGCGCCGCTTCGACCACATGCAGCAGCACACCGACCAGCACGTTCTCTCGGCGGCTTTTGAGCGCCTCTTCAACGTTCCGACCGTTTCGTTCCATCTCGGCCGCGACCTCTGCACCATTGACCTCGCCACCCGTTCGCTCGGCCGCCGCCAGGCGGAGGGGGCGGAAGACCTCGCCAACCAGGTCCTCTTTGAAGACCGTCCCGTCCAGATCCGGTTTCCGACGGAAGCCGAGCTGGCCCAGGCCGGCCTGCGCCGCCCGCCGGAGGAGACGGGCGAAGTTCGAGTCATCGAAATCGAAGACTTCGACCGCTGCCCCTGCGGCGGCACACACGTCGCCCGCACCGGGCAAATCGGCCTGATTCTCTGTCGCGGCGTGGAGAAAGTGAAACAAGGTGTGCGGGTCGAATTCGTCTGCGGCGGCCGAGCCCTGCGCGCGGCCCGCAGCGACTTCGCCCGCTTGAGTGAGGCCGCCCGGCTGCTCACCACCGGCGCCCGCGAGCTGCCCGACATCATTCGAAAACAATTCGACGAGCGCCGCGCCGCCGAACGCCAACGGCAACAACTCTTCGAGCAACTCGCTGCGTACGAGGCCCGCGCCCTCCTCGCCGAAGCTGAAACGCTGGGAGACCGGCGTCTCGTCGTTAGGTTGCTCCCCGACGCCGACTCTTCGTATCTCCGCCTTCTTGCCGCTCGCCTCGTCAAAGAGCCCGGCGTCCAGGTTCTGCTCGCCAACCGCGCCCAACCCGCCGCGCTCGTCTTCGCTCAGACTCCCGGCCTCCCTGCCGACATGAACACGCTCCTCCGCGAGGTCTTGCAGCAGCACGGCGGCAAAGGCGGCGGCTCTCGCGACTTCGCCCAGGGCGCCCTCCCCGACTCCGCCCATGCAGAACCGGCGCTCTCTACCGCAGCTCATTGCTTGCGCAATTTGGGCTGAGGCGCCCCAGACGGAAGAAAATCGCTTGTGCTAAAATTGAGCCTCGAGTGGGCGGCTAGCTCAATTGGGAGAGCGCCGCGTTCGCAACGCGGAGGTTGCCGGTTCGATCCCGGTGCCGTCCACCAACTTTTTCAGTCCTTTCCGCCCCCGGGAGTATCTGAGAAGGTCCTCTCGCTTGGGTTGATTGTGCCCCCGATTGTGCACAGCGTCTGGGACGCACATCGTCCTATCCGTTGCTCCAACGCAAGTATGTGAGATATAACCTCATGGAAACCCATGGAAAAGAGGGTTGGCAAACAACCAAGTAGAAAAGTCTCACGAAAGTTGCAAGCAGAAGTGTTTCGCCGTGACCATTGGCTTTGCCGCTGGTGTAGAAAGCCCGTGATCTTCGCGCCAGCCATGAAGTATCTCAAACTGGAACTCAACAACGCTGGATTCAATAACCTCGCCTACTGGCGTTTCGTCTACGACCGTCGAGGTGCGCCGCTACTGGACGAATTAGCTGCGGTGATCGACCATGTACAAGCCTTCTCGGCAGGCGGAGGTGGTGAGGCCGAGAACTTGGTCACCGCCTGCAACAGATGCAACATCCGGAAGAACAACGCTGACGCAGCCGAGTGGGAACGTACACACCCATTCAAACCGATCAAGGCTAAGTTCGGGGAGCCAGTCAATTGGGATGGATTTTCGAGTCTGTTTGTGTTTTTGGCCAGGCGTCACCCTGCTAGCCTTACACGAACAGAAAGAGAGTGGCTGAAGGTCTTATAACTCCGCCTTGGTGGACATAAGGAGGAAATGTGCCGATTACTTCCTTCAGTAGCTTCAACGACGGCCTCGACCCAGCTCGGAGAAGCCGCGAACACTTCATTGCCAACACCAACCTGGAAGATGATCGCCTCTGGGTCCCTTACGCCAGCGGCGTCTGGTTCCAGCCCTGCTATTTCAATCTCACCTCGGGAGGATTCAGCGGACTTGTGAAAGGCCTCCCCGGCTCCCGGGTGGGAACCCACTACCACATCGGTACCGTTGAGGGCTACACGATGCGCGGTCACTGGCGGTATCTGGAGCATGACTGGGTGGCCAAGCCCGGAACCTACATCTATGAGCCCGCCGGCGAGGCGCACACGCTGGTTGTCACCGAGGATTCGCCCGAGCCGATGGTCACGCTGTTCGTGGTGGATGGCGGCCTGATCCATCTGGACAAGGCAGAGGGCGGCAGCTTTGCCGCTTACGAGGATGGATTCACGCTTCTCGAGCTTTGCCGGAAGTACTACCGGGACGCTGGCCTGGATGCGCGCCAGCTAGACCTGCTGGTTCGTTAGCCTACCGCGGCTGCGGCTGGCGACTCTCGGCCTTGTTCGCAATCGTCCGCCGCGCGTTTTCGCGCAGCGCCTTGGCTTCCGGCAGGAGCACGACGGCGCGCTGCACCTGCGGGTCGGCGAGCACGGCAATGCGCGCGCCCTCGTCGCGCCCGAACACCGACGTGAAGGTTTCCTTCTTGATCTTCAATTGAATCCAAGCCAGGTTGTCCTGGAGGTCGGGCTCGGTGTAGCGCACGTTCTTTTCGTCGAGGAACTTGCGGAATTCCGCCAGCACGTTGGCGTCAACCTCGAAATCGCGCTTGACGTCGCCGTGGCGGGCGAGATAGCGCTTGGCGAAATCGCCCACGCCGGGGTCGTAGGGGTAGAAAATGCCCCTGCGGATGAGCTCCTGTTGAAAGGCATTCAGCTCGGGGCTTGGCATCTCGACGTCCGGCGTGATGCCGCCGCCGCCGTAGACCGTGCGCCCGCCGTCGGTGGAAAAAACCTCGGCGTTGTTGTTGCCGTTCTTCGTCCCGTAGTAGTAGTTGTAGAGCGAGACGCTGTTGTAGTCGCGCTGGATGAGCCGGCCGCTGGGGGTGTAGTAGCGCGCGGTGGTGAGCGCCAGGCCGGTGTTGTCGCTGAGCGGCACCACCGTCTGCACCAGCCCCTTGCCGAAGCTGGTTTCGCCCACGATCAGCCCGCGGTCGTGGTCCTGAATCGCCCCGGCGACAATCTCCGCCGCGCTGGCGGTGAAGCGGTTGATGAGAATCACCAGCGGGAAGTCGCGCCCCTGGCTGCCACGCGTGGCGTAGTAGTTCCGCGGCCGCTGGTTGCGCCCCTTGTGCGAGACCACCAGCTGGTTTTTGTCGAGAAACATGTCGGCCACGGCCACGCCCTCGGTGAGCAGGCCGCCCGGGTTCTCGCGCAGATCGAGGATCAATCCCTCCAGCTTGTCGCCGCCGAGTTGCTCGACCGCGTTGGCAATCTCTTCGTGTGTGGTTTCGTTGAAGCCGACCAGCCGCACGTAGCCCACGCCCGGCTTGAGCTCGAAGAAGTACTCCACGCTCAGCCGCGGAATCTCATCGCGCGTGATGGTGAACTTGAGTGGCTCTTCCTGCCCCTCGCGCAGCACTTCCACGCGCACCACCGTCCCCTTGGGGCCCTTCAGTAGGTCGGCGACTTCGGAAGTGCTCAGCCCCTGGGTGGAGACGCCGTCGACGCGGTAGATGACGTCGCCCGGCCGCAGCCCGGCCTTGAATGCCGGGGAGCCCACAAACGGCGCCACCACAATGGTCTGGTCGCCTCTCGGGGCCACCTGCATTCCCACGCCGTAGTAGTGCCCGCTCTGGTCTTCGCGCAGCAGCCGGAAGGCGCGCGCATTGAAGAAGGACGAGTGCGGGTCCAGCGTGCGCAGCATCCCGGGGATGGCGCCGTCGTAGATGGCGCGGTCGGGATCGACCGGGTCGGCGTAGTTCTCTTCCACCAGGGCATAGACGCGGGTGAACTTGCGGACGGAAATATCCGCGGCCGACTCGCCGGCCGCGGTGGCTTCGACCCGGGGTCCGTACAGGCCGCCCAGAATCGCGGAGAGAATGAGAACCGCGACCGCCAGCCACGCACCCCGTTGACCTCTGCCCATTTGCCTTATCCGAGCCTCCTCAGCCGTTAGACGCCCGACAGTCAACTTCGGATGTCAGTATAGCACACGCTTTTTGAGGCTCCAACCGGCTCTCGCTTGACACCCCTCCCGCGCGGCCCCTAAGATTCAATCGAGGTGCTCTGAATGGGGCCGCTGGGCTTCACCGAAATCTTTGTCATCTTCATTCTGGCGCTGCTGCTGTTCGGGCCCAAGAAACTCCCCGAACTGGGCCGGCTGATCGGTCGTGGTCTGGCCGAGTTCCGCCGCGCCTCCACCGACCTGCGGGCGACGATTGAAGATGAAGTGCGCGACCTCGAGCGCGCCGCTGACCTCGACAACCGCTCCATCGCTCCGCGCCCGCCGACCGACCCTTCCACTCCGCGGTCGTCCTGAGCCGCCCATGCCCGCCGGCACCGACCCGGTCGTCGCCCCGGAAGAAAACGAGCCCGCGGCCATGGGCTTCTTCGAGCACCTGGCCGAGCTCCGCCAACGGCTCATCAATTGCCTGATCGCCATCGGCCTCTGCCTAATCGTCGGGCTCTACTTCTGGGAGGAAATCTACGCCTTCATCCATGCGCCCATGCAGGCCGCGTTCAAGGCCGCTGGCCTTGAGCACGAGAAGCTCATCTTCACCGGGCCGCTGGTGCCGGTGAAGTTTGCTCTTCAGGTCGGGCTGTACTCGGGAATCTTTCTGGCCGCGCCGGTGATTTTCTGGCAGCTCTGGCTGTTTGTTGCTCCCGGGCTCTATCGCCACGAGCGCCGCTTCGTCCTGCCTTTCGTCATCTCTTCTTCCGGCTTGTTTATGCTGGGCGCCTACTTCGCCCACCGTGTCGTTCTTCCGCTGACGCTCAACTTTCTGCTCACCTTCGGTCAGGAGCTGTTCCAGCCGCTCATCAGCGTCAACGAGTACTTCAGCCTCTGGCTGACGATGGTGCTGTGGATGGGCGTCATCTTCGAGCTGCCGGTGCTCATCTTCCTGCTCTCCTGGATCGGCCTGGTTACGCCGGCGTTCCTCTGGCAGTACTTCCGCCACGCGCTGATTGTCATCACGGTCGCCGCCGCCGCGGTTACTCCCACCACGGACGCCTTCACCATGCTCGTGTTTGCTGTGCCGATGGTGCTGCTCTACATCGTCGGCATCGGTGTCTCCTGGGTCGTGCAACTCCGCCGCGCCCGCCAGGCCGCCGAGGGAGCCCGCGCCTGATGCGCCGCTTCCTCTTTAGCCTGGTCTTGCTCGCGCTGGTCCTCGCGTCCTGCTTTGCAACCGGCAAAGACAGCGCCACCCGAATCAGCGGGCAGAAAGCGATGGCGCACGTGCGGGCACTGGTCGGCTTGGGCGAGCGTCGCCCGGGCTCGGAAGGCCATCGCAAGGCACAGGCCTACATCCTGGCCGAGCTGCGGAAGCTGGACCTCGAAGTCGAAGAGGTCAACTTCGACGCCGAGACCCCCCGCGGCCGCCTGGCGATGAAAAACATCATCGCCAAGATTCCCGGGCGCGCGCCGGATATCCTCGTCGTCGGCGGGCACTACGACACGCTGTGGAGGGATGGTTTTGTGGGCGCGAACGACGGTGGCTCGTCCACCGCGCTGCTGCTCGAGTTGGCGCGCGTGCTGCGCAGCCGGATGCCGCTCCAGAAAACCGTCTGGGTCGTATTCTTCGACGGCGAGGAAGCGGTGGAGGCTTGGAGCGAGCGCGACGGCGTCTACGGCAGCCGCTGGCAGGCGGCGCTGTGGCGACAGCAGGGGACACTGCGGCGCGTGCGCGCCGTCATTATCGTCGACATGATCGGCGACCGCGAGCTCAACCTGCGCCGCGAGCAGAACTCCACTGCCTGGCTCACCGACCTCGTCTGGCAGGCCGCGCGCGACAAAGGCTACGCCGCTTACTTCCTGAACGAGCAAACAGCAGTCTACGACGACCACTCGGCCTTCCTCGCACTCGGGGTGCCCGCCGTCGACCTGATTGACTTCGACTACGGTCCCAACAACCGCTACTGGCACACCACTGAGGACACCGTGGACAAAGTCAGCGGCCGCAGCATGGTCATTGTCGGTGAGGTCGTTCTGGAGACTCTGAATCGCCTGATGCGCCGCTAGGTCTTACTCGAACTTCACCTCGCCGTCCTTTACCAGCAGCGAGTGTTTGCCGGCCAGTTCGGGGCGCTCAAAGGCGAAGTCGGAGCGGTAGTGAGCGCCGCGGCTTTCCTCGCGGGCCAGCGCGGAGCGCACAATCACCTCCGCGACGGTGCGCATGTTCTGCTCTTCGTACTCCCAGCGACCAGGATGCTCGGGCAGCGGCACCGCGCCGGCTCGCAGCCGCTCCAGCGCCAGCCGCAGCGTCTCTGCCTTGCGGATGATGCCGGCGTGCTTCCACATCTCGGTTCGAATCTCGTCAATTCGGGCTTTTACCTCAGCGGGAATCTTCTCCTCTGACGCCGCCACAGCCGGCGAGTTGTGTGAGGCCTTGTTCTTTTCCGCCTTGCTCGGCGGGCACTCACGCACCATTGCCTGCCCGGCCCGTGCGCCGAACACCAACCCATCCAGCAGGGAATTGCTCGCCAGCCGGTTGGCCCCGTGCACGCCGTTGCAGGCAACTTCACCGGCGGCGTAGAGCCCCGGCAACGTAGTTCGTCCCTCCAGGTCGGTCGCCACCCCGCCCATCGAGTAGTGCGCCGCCGGCCGCACCGGAATCAGGTCGGTGGTGATGTCGAGGTTGTACTGCAAGCAGGTTTGATAAATGCGCGGGAAGCGGGCGCGGACGCGGTCAGGATTGAGCTTGGTCATGTCGAGATAGACGAAGTCGGCACCGGTACGCTCCTTTTCGCGCATGATGGCGCGCGAGACGATGTCGCGCGGCGCCAAGTCGGCGGCTTCGTGGTAGCGCGGCATGAACCGTTCCAGGTCCACGTTGCGAAGGATTCCGCCTTCGCCGCGCAGCGCCTCGGACAGCAGGAAACGGGGCGCGCCGGGGAGATAGAGCGCCGTGGGATGAAACTGAATGAACTCCATATCGCGCAGCGCTGCGCCGGCGCGATAGGCAATGGCCACACCGTCGCCGGTGGCCACGCTGGGGTTGGTGGTCTCCGAGTACACCTGCCCGAGACCGCCGGTGGCCAGGAGCACGGCGCTGGCCCGGATTGTCTGCACACGCCCCTGGCGTTCGCCGAGGACATTCACTCCGGCGACGCGACCTTTTTCCATCCGTACGTCGGTGGTGAACACGTAGGGCAGGATTTCGATGGCCTTCATCGTTCGCGCGCGGGCCAACAACACCCGCGCAAGCTCGCGGCCGGTGGAGTCACCGTGAGCGTGCAGGACGCGGGAGCGGCTGTGCGCCCCCTCGCGGGTGAAGGCCAGCTTGGTGCCTTCACGGTCAAACGCCGTGCCCCAGTCAATCAGCTCCTGGATGTAGCGCGGCCCTTCCTCGACCATCACTTTGACCGCGGCTTCGTTGCACAGCCCGTCGCCCGCCTTCAGCGTGTCCTGGAGGTGCAGCCCGACCTCGTCTTCGTCGCTCAGCGCTGCGGCGATGCCGCCCTGCGCATACTGTGTGGCCGATTCGGTGAGTTCCGCCTTGCTCAGCACCAGCACGCGCCCAACGGCGGCCAGTTCAATCGCCGCTCGCAGGCCGGCGATGCCACAGCCCACCACTACGTAGTCGGTTTCGATGCCCCTGGCCTTCATGTCCCCACGCTCGAGGGCGATGATAACGGAACTGGGTGCCGATAGGATGGTATAAATAACGTGATGCCGACGAGTTCCCGCTCCCAGACTAGCACTGTGTGGGTGCGAACGCCCAGTGCCCGCTATCCGGTGTGGGTGGGCCGCGGGGTTCTGGGCCGCGCGGGGAAGCTGCTGCGCAGGCTGCGCCCCGGCGCCGCGCGTGTTTTCGTCGTTAGCTCACCGCGCGTGTGGTCGCGCTGGGGAAGGGAGCTAACCGCCGGCCTGCGCGCCGGCCGCTTTCGGGTCGAGCCGGTCTTGATCAACGACCGCGAGGAAGCCAAGCGGTTGGCGACCCTCGAGCGGCTCGCCGAAAAGCTGCTCCAGCTCGGCGCCGACCGCCACAGCCTGCTGGTGGCGCTCGGCGGCGGCGTCATCGGCGACATCACCGGCTTTCTCGCCGCCACCTACATGCGCGGCCTGGACTACAGTCAGGCTCCCACGACCGTTGTCGCTCAGGTCGACAGCGCCATCGGCGGCAAGACTGGGGTCAATCTCCCCCGCGGCAAGAACCTCCTGGGCGCTTTTCATCACCCGTTGGCGGTGGTGGCCGACCCGCGCACGTTGGAAACGCTGCCGGCGCGAGAGTTTCGCGCCGGGCTCTACGAGGTCATCAAGTGCGGCGTCATCGGTGACCCTGGGCTGTTTCGTTTCTTGGAGAATGCCATGGGCGCCGTAGCTGCGCGCCGAGGGCCGGGGCTGCACGAAGCCCTGTTTCGCGCCCTGCGCCTCAAGGCGCGCATTGTCGCCCAGGATGAGCGCGAGCGGGGCATTCGAAGCTGGCTCAACTTCGGCCACACGTTTGGCCACGCTTTTGAAGCCTTGGGCGGTTATCGCGGGCTGCGCCACGGCGAGGCGGTCGGCTGGGGAATGATCGCCGCGACGCTGATGAGCGCGCGCCTGGGGCTGATCGGCGGCCCCACCGCCGCGCGCATAGTTCGCCTGGTGGCCTCCGTGGGTCCGTTGCCGTCCCTGCCGCGCTTCACCCCCGAGCGCGTCTATTGGCAGATGTTCACTGACAAGAAGAAGCGCGGAGGCAGGCTGCGCTTCGTGTTGCCGCGCGGAATCGGCCGGGTCGAAATCGTAGAGAATGTTCCCCGCCCGGTGATCCTGCGGGTTCTACGTGACCTTCGCCGCGGGGCCTTCCCGCGATGACCTCCGCCGGACTCTCACCGGGGACGCGCCCTCAGGGCGCCAGCGACGAAACCCAGGCGGCGCGCCGCGTCCACGACATGTTCGCGCGCATCGCGCCGCGCTACGACCTGGCCAACCACATTCTTTCTTTCAACCGCGATCGTGTCTGGCGGCGCCGCACGGCGCGGGCGCTCGCCGCGCCCCTGCAATCCGCCGACTCGCGCGCGCTTGACCTCTGCTGCGGCACTGCTGACCTGACGCTGGAGCTGGCGCGCGTGAGCCGGGGGGTGGTCATCGGCGCCGATTTCGTCCACGACATGCTGCTGCGCGCGCAGGAGAAGATGGCACGCGCGCGCAGCGGAGTTGTGTTGGTCGAGGCCGATGCGCTGGCGCTGCCATTTCCGGACGGCGCGTTCGATATCGTCACCGCCGCTTTCGGATTCCGCAATCTCGCCAACTATCAGCGCGGCCTGGAAGAAATCCGCCGGGTGCTCAAGCCGGGCGGGGAAGCGGGCATTCTCGAGTTCGCTCTGCCGCAGCGCGGCCTCTTCGCCCGCTTTTACTGGATCTACTTTCACAGCATCCTGCCGTGGATGGGGGGCGTGCTCTCCGGGGACCGCGCGCCCTACAGTTACTTGCCGGCGTCGGTCCGGCAATTCCCGGACTGCGCGGAATTCGCGCGGTGGATGGAGACGGCCGGGTTCGCAGAGGTCCGCTACCAGTTCTGGACTGGCGGGACGGTTGTTCTCTACGTGGGAAGAAAAGCCTGAGCCGCTATGGGCGGGCCCAGCCGGGCTGTCCGCCGGACTTGCGCAGGTCGTCTTCGAGCGCGCTCAGTTGCTGCTTCAACTCCTCGATTTCCCTCTTCTTGTTGTTGATGCGGTTGAGCAGGTCTTGCAGTTCGCGCCCGCCGGCGGTGTTGCTCGAATACTGCTCGCGCATGGCGGCGTTGGGGTCCTGGTAGTACTGGGTGCGGGCGAGGTTGTACTCGCGCTGCAGGACATCGAGTTCGGTCTCCGCGTCCTTGATCTGCTTGCGTTTCTCAGCAAACTTGGCTTTCCAGCAGGCTTCGTCGCACTTCTTTTCCTTCTCGGCCTGCTCGGCGGCGGTGCCGCCCTCGCCCTCGGCCGCGGCTGCTTCCCCGCCGCTGGTCGCGGGGGCCGCTACCGTGCCGGCGATGGAGAGACCGCCGGAGCGCGGCAGGCTGTCGTTGGTGTACATCTTCACCTTGGCTGTGCCTGTCTTGGCGCGCTCCTCGCGCGCCTTGCGCGCGGCCTCGGCCAGGTTCGCAGGTATGTTCTGCGCCCAGGCGAATCCGGCTGCGAACAGGATCAGGGTCAGGATTCCGGCTGCTTTCCTCATGGTCACCACCTCACGGCAAGAGCTGGTTCCAGCGCCGCTACTCAGAGTGTAGCGCCACGCCCAAGTGAAATCAAGGCGAAAACTCAGGGAAACAGGCTGGTGTAGAGGTCAATCAGGGGCTCGCCCCAGAACAGTGCAGCGATAGCCGCCGCACCGAGAAAGCTTCCGAACGGAAGCTCGTATTTGGCATCCTTGCGGGCCAGCAGAATGAACAGGCTGCCGAGCAAGCTGCCGGCCAGCGAGCCGAGCAGGAGTGTGAGCGTCGCCAGCTTGGGGCCGAGGAACATGCCCACCATGGCCATCATCTTCACGTCGCCCAGGCCCATCGCTTCCACCTTGCGCAGGCGAAACCACAACTCCCCCAGCCCGTAGAGAATCCCCGCGCCAATCGCCGCCCCGAGCAGCGCATTGACCACCGAAGCCGCCACCGTTGGCGGGAAACCTCCCGTCACCCAGCGCCACAGCAGCGTAGCCGTGTTGTCCTCAATGGGCAGGCCGATTGCGAAAAGCAAGCCCACCCCAATTCCGGGCAACGTCACCGTGTCCGGCAGCGTGCGATGGTGCAAGTCGGTGAAGACCAGCACAATCATTGCGCTTGCCAGCAGCGCCGCTTTGAGCCCCGCGAGGGTGAGATCGAAGCTCACGTAGGCCAGCGCCCACACCAATCCGGTCAAGAGCTCCACGAGCGGATACTGCGGTGAGATGCGGGTGCGGCAGTGCCGGCACCGGCCGCCGAGCAACACGTAGCTCAGCACCGGGATGTTGTCGTAGGCGGCAATCGGATTGCTGCACTTCGGGCATCGCGAGCGCGGCCGTACGACCGACTGTCCCAGAGGCAGCCGATGGATGCAGACGTTGAGAAAACTGCCGATGCACAAGCCGAACAGGAACACGATGGCCGTTGTCGCCATCAGCTCCGCGGCGTCTCCCGGCAGACTTGTTCGTACACGGCGATTGTATTATCCACCATTTGCTCGGCGCTGAAGTGCTGGACTACCGTGCGCCGCCCCGCCGCGCCCAGTTGGCGCGCCCGCGCCGGATCCCCCAGCAGACTTGCCACCGCCCCGGCCAGCAATTCCGGCTCCGGGTCGCGCACCAGCAGTCCGTTCTCGCCGTGCTTCACGGCTTCAGGAATTCCGCCGCGCGCCGACGCCACCACCGGCAGCCCGTGCGCCATCGCTAGCAGCAGCGCCGTCCCCAGCCCCTCGCTCAGCGATGGGAAGACGAAAATATCCAACGCGTCGTAAAACTCCGGCAGGTTCTCGACGAAACCAACGAACTGCGCGCTTTCTCCAAGACCGAGCACATGCGCCAGGTCCTCCAGCGCATAACTCAAAGGTCCCTCTCCTGCCAGCAGCAGCCGGCAGTTCGGATGCTTCTCCCGAATCTTCGGCATGGCGGCCAAAAGTTTCGCGTGGCCTTTTTCTTCCGAGAGGAATCCGACGCAGCCTAGAAGAATCGTGTCTGCCTCCGCGCCCCAGTTCTTCCGCGCCCGCTGTCGTTCCTCGCCCGTTGCTGGCGGCGGCACTTCGACTCCGTCGTGGACAACCGAAACATGTTCTACCCCCGCAGCTGTCGCCACGTCACCCACAGAGCGCGAAACGGCGATCACATGCTGCGCCGCGGCGTACCGGCCGGGAGAATTCAGCGGGAAGGCCACTCGCCTCGCCGCCACCAGCCGGCTGCGCCGGTGGGCGCGCGCTAGCCATGCGGCCGTCAGTCCGTGCGCCTCGTGAGCGTGTACTACGTCGAAGGGCTTGCCACCCAGTAGCCGCCGAACGGTGAGGGCGGCGTGCAGTCGCGCCAGAGTAGGGGCACGCCAGTGCATTGCCGAGTGGACGGTAAATCCCTCGGCGGCAGCGCGCGTAGCCAGAGGGGCGCCTCCCAACGCTACCAGCTCGACGGTGTGGCCGCACCGGCGAAGCCCCCGCAGCAGCAGCAAAACCTGTTCCTGCCCGCCCCGCCACTCCGCGGCAAGGTCAATGTGCAGCGTCCTCATCGTTGTGCCGGCGGCATTATCGCAAATCGCCCCGCCTCCTCCTACCTCTTCCGCCGCAGGCGGGCCTTTACACTATGCTAGACTTGGCCGGCCGCGCGGGAGTGAGATGAAGATTTCCGCCAAGATTATCGTCTACAACGAAGAGGCCAACATCGCCGCCGTCTGCGAAACCGTCTCCTGGGCCGACGAAATCGTGATTGTGGATTCGAGCTCGACTGACCGCACCGTCGAGATCGCCCGCCGCTACACCGACCGAATCTTCAACCGCGAGTTCCGCGGCTACCGCGACAAGCACGAGTTTGCCGACGCCCAGACCACGGGCGACTGGATTTTCTGGGTTGACGCCGACGAGCGCGTGACTCCCGAGCTGCGCGCCGCCATCAAGAGTCTGCGCCGCCGCGACCCGGCCTCGCTCCCCGACGGTTTTCGCATCGCCCGGCGCACGTACTACCTCGACCGTTGGATCCGCCACTCCGGCTGGTATCCCGACTACCAGATGCGCCTCTACCGGAAAGCCGCCAGCTACTGGGACGGCGTGCCGCCCCACGAAACGGCTCGCGTGCGCGGCCGCGTCGAAACGCTCGCAGGGGAACTCCTCCACTACACCAAACCCTCGCTGAGCGAGCACCACCGCGTGCTCGATTCCTACGCCACCTTGGCTGCCCGGTACCTGCACCAGCAAGGCCGGCGCGTGTCCTGGCTGGGCCTGCTGGCGCGCCCGCTCGCGGCTTTCTTTCGCACCTACATTTTGAAGCTCGGTTTCCTCGACGGCCTCCCCGGTCTCATTATTACCTGGTTCACCGCCTATGGCGTCTTCCTGCGCTATGCCAAGCTGTGGGAGCTCAGCCACGCCCGGCCGCCTGCCGACGCGGAGGGCAAGGCGAAATGAAGGTCGTTATCCTCTGCGGCGGGCGCGGCGCGCGCCTCGGCGAGCACGGCGCTCAGGTCCCTAAAGCCTTGATCGAGATCGGCGGCCGCCCCATCCTCTGGCACTTGCTCAAGATTTACTCGCATCAGGGCTTCAATCAGTTCATTCTCTGCCTCGGGCATCTGGGCGAGGAGATTCGGCGCTATTTTCGCGACACTCGTGAGCACGAGTCGTGGCAGGTCACGATGGTGGACACCGGCCTCGACACCAACACGGGTGGGCGAATTCATCGCGTAAAGCCTCACCTGGATGGGGAAGAGAGTTTCTGCGTAACCTACGGCGACGGCTTGGCCGACATCGACCTGCGCGCGCTGATTGATTTTCACCGCTCCCATGGCCGTATCGCCACGCTCACCGCCGTGCAGCCTCGCTCCCCTTTCGGTCTCCTTCAACTCGACCCCGCCGGCGCGGTCACCGCGTTCGCCGAAAAACCGACCCTCAAGGAGTGGATCAATGGCGGCTTCTTTGTTTTCGAACACTGCGTCTTTGACTACCTGACAGGAGATTCCATCCTCGAGCAGTCGCCGCTCGAGCGCTTGGCGCGCGAGGGCCAGTTGATGGCCTACCGCCACACCGGCTTCTGGAAGTGCATGGACACCTACAAAGATAATATCGAGCTCAATCAGCTCTGGGACTCAGGAGCGGCCCCCTGGAAGATTTGGTAATGTGGGGCAGGGACGCTTAGCATGAGCACTGACTTCTGGAAAAACCGCACGACGTTCGTTACCGGGGCCACCGGCTTCGTCGGCACCCATCTGGTGCGCTCGCTGGTCGAGCGGGGCGCGCAGCTCGTCTGCCTACAACGCGACGCCCTGCCCGTCGAGCCGCTCGACCTCTTTGACTTGCGCTCGCGCGTTACGGTGGTCCGCGGTTCGGTGGATGACTTCGCTGCCATGGAGCGCATCCTGAACCAGTACGAAATCGAAACCGTCTTTCATCTGGCCGCTCAGGCGCTGGTCGGCGTGGCCAACCGCTCGCCTCTGTCAACTTTCGAAACCAATATCCGCGGCACCTATGCTTTGCTCGAGGCCTGCCGGCGCACACCTCGGATCCAGCGCATTGTCGTCGCCTCCAGCGACAAGGCCTACGGCTCCCACGCCCAGTTGCCCTATCGCGAAGACCATGCCCTGCTTGGGCTTTTTCCCTATGACGCCTCCAAGGCCTGTGCCGACATCCTGGCGCGTTCCCTCGCTCACACTTTCCAGATGCCCATTGCGGTCACGCGGTTCGCGAACATCTACGGCCCGGGTGACCTCAACCTCTCCCGCATCATTCCCGGCACGATTGTTTCTGTCCTGCGCGACGAGCCGCCTGTCATCCGTAGCGACGGCACGCCAGTGCGCGAGTTCGTTTACGTGGACGACGTGGCGCGTGGCTACCTGCTGCTGGCAGAGCGAATCGGAGAGGCGCACGGCGAAGCTTTCAATTTCGGCGGCGGCGAGCCTGTCGCTGTGCTCGAGTTGGTGCGGCACATCATTCGCTTGGCGGGCAAGGAGGGCCAACTTGAGCCGCGCGTGATGCTCCAGCGGAAGATTAACCACGAGATTGACGCCCAGTACCTCTCCTCTGAAAAGGCCGCCTCACGCCTCGGCTGGCGTGCTCAGGTCTCACTCGATGACGGCCTGCGTCGCTCCATTGAGTGGTACCGTCAGCACCTCGACCGGCTCCCGACTGCTTGACCCGCCCCACGCGCGGCCTTGACACTCGTGAAGCGCGACCGAATAATGCTTGTCCGTCGGGCTTATGCTGCAATCCGTCATTCATTCGATTGAGCGCGCCCAGTGGGAGCGGGAAACCCGCCGCCGCACGCACCCCTTTTCCTGGGGTCTGGAGCACATCGGCGGCCCGGCAGCCCACGACGGTGATGCCCGCGCCTTTTTGCGCCGCTACGCCGACCAGGCGCTGGCCGAGAGCAACATCTTCTTTGCCACCGGCCCGGCCGAGTCCTATGATTTCGACGGCCGCCGGCTGGTCTTTCCCAGCGCGGTCCAGTCGCCGTTTGCCGAAAACAATTCAGTCTACGGAAAGTGGTTTCCGGCGCGCTCGGCGCAGAACGGCAGCCGGCGTCGCGGGCCTGCCGTCGTTGTCCTCCCGCAGTGGAACGCGCAGCCGGACAGCCACGTCAACATCTGCCGCGTGCTGGCCTTCTTCGGCATCAGTGCGCTGCGGCTGAGCCTGCCGTATCACGACGAGCGCAAGCCGGACAGCATCGAGCGCGCCGACTACCTCGTCGGTCCCGACATCGGGCTCACCCTCCAGGCCAACCGCCAGGCGGTGCTCGATGTGCGCCGGGCTGTGCGCTGGCTCGAGCAACAGAGCTTCGACCGCATTGGCCTCGTCGGCACCAGCATCGGCTCTTGCGTCGGCTTCATCACGATGTGCCACGAACCCGCCGTGCGCGCCGCTGCCTTCCTTCACGTCTCGACCTACTTCGCCGACGTGGTTCACGCCGGCCTCACCACTTCGCATGTCTGGGCGGGATTGGAAGAGCAGGTTACGCTGGACGAGTTGCGACACTATTGGGCGCCCATCAGCCCGTTCCCCTACCTCGGGCGGCTCAAAGGGACCGGGAAGAAGTTCCTGATGGTGACGGCGCGCTACGATCTGTCGTTCCCCTACGAGCTCTCGCAGCAACTCCATCAGGCGCTTGACGCCCAGGGCATTGAGCACGAGCGCCTGATTCTGCCTTGCGGCCATTACACCCTGGGCAAGCTTCCCTTCAGTTGGTGGGCCGGCCTCCGCTTCGTCCCCTTCCTCCTCCGCTCCCTGCGCTAGTGCGTAGCGCTGCCGAGGATTTCAAGTAGGCCCACAATAATCTGGGCGGCCAAGTCAGCTTTGCCGTACAGGCAGGACACCTGAGCATAGAACAACCTAGGAGGACACGAGCCTTTGGAGCGTTCCTTCCGAAATCAGCTTGCGGATGGCATCAATGTCGGGGGCAAGGATGCGGTCGGCTTCGAGCGTCGGCACCACGCGGCGCACCGCCGCGTGCGCCTGAGCCGCGAGTTTCCCGGTCTTGAGCGGCGCCAGCAGATCAATCCCCTGGCAGGCGCAAAGCAGCTCAATCGCCAGGATGGTCTTGACGTTGTCGGCCACCTGGCGCGCCTTCAGCGCCGCGCCCATGCTCATCGAAACGAAGTCTTCGTTGCCACTGGTGGGGATGGAATCCACCGACGCCGGATGCGCCAGCCCTTTGTTCTCCGAGGCCAGCGCCGCCGCCGTCACTTGCGCCATCATGAACCCGGAGTGCAGCCCGGGCTGCCGGGTGAGGAACGGCGTCAGGTCGCTCAGGGTAGGGTTGATGAGCCGCTCGGTGCGCCGCTCGCTGATGTTGCCGAGCTGCGCCAGCGCAATGGCCAGGACGTCGAGCGCCAGCGCCAGCGGCTGGCCGTGGAAGTTGCCGCCGGAAATCACTTCGCGCTGCTCGGCGAACACCAGCGGGTTGTCGGTACCAGCGTTGAGTTCCACTTCGAAGATGCGTCGCACGAACCCCAGCGCCTCCCGCACCGCGCCGTGCACCTGCGGCACGCAGCGCAGGCTGTAGGCATCCTGCACTTTGCCGCAGTCGATGTGCGACTCGCGAATCTGGCTGCCGGCGTTGAGCTCGCGCACGTGCGCGGCCGACTTAAGCTGTCCCGGCAGCGGCCGCAGCTTGTGGATGCGCTCGTCGAACGCCACCGGCGTGCCACGCAGGGCGTCGAGCGAAAGCGCCGCCGCCACGTCGGCCGTATCCATCAGGTTGCGCGCCTCCAGCCACGCCAGCAGACCCACCGCCAACGACGGCTGCGTGCCGTTGATGAGCGCCAACCCTTCCTTGGCTTCCAGCTCCAACGGCTTCAGGCCAGCCCTCTTCAGCGCCCAGGCGCCGGACATCCGCTCGCCGTCCACCACCGCTTCGCCTTCGCCGATGAGCACCAGCGCCAGGTGGGAGAGCGGCGCCAGGTCGCCGCTCGCGCCCACCGAACCGCGGCAGGGAATCACTGGATAGATTTCGCGGTTCAGCAGCGCGACGAGGTTCTCGACGACTTCCTGCCGGACTCCGGAGAATCCTTTGGCCAGCACGTTGGCGCGCAGCAGCAGCACCGCGCGCGTTTCGGTTTCCGAGAGCGGCTCGCCCACTCCGCTGGCGTGGCTGCGCAGCAGGTTGACTTGCACTTGACGCAACTGCTCCGGAGCAATCTTCATCCGCGCCAGATCGCCGAACCCGGTGGTGACGCCGTAGACGGTCTTGTTCTCCGCCACCGCCCGGGCGACCACGTCGCGCGCCCGCTGAATGTTTTTGCGCGCACGCACGCCGAGCGACACCCGCGCCCGGCCGAGCACCACTTGCTCGAATTGCTCCAGCGTCAGGTCGTCCCCAGTGAGCTCAATCTTCATTTCTCTGCGCCTGCTCTGTGGACTCTGTGCTTCGGTGGCGAGTCCTTGGCTTTTCCGGCCAGAGCGTGGACGTACTTCTCCGGCAGCGAGCGCGGTCGGCCGTTGCGGTCGGTGACTACGTGCAGGGTTTCGCCGCTGGCGATGCGCGTCCCGTCCTCGTTCCGGATTTCGTACTCGAAGTGAATCACGCGCCCGCGAGCGGCCTTGAGCCAGGTGCGAACGGTGAGCCTGTCGTCGTAGCGCGCCGGGGCATGGTAGCGGCAGCGCGCCTCGGCCACCGTGGCGTAGCAGCCCTCGCGCTCCTCCAGCTCCTTGTAGACGAACCCGCGTCGGCGGAAGAACTCGGTGCGTCCCAACTCGAACCAGACGAAGTGGTTCGAGTAGTACGCTACCCCCATCTGGTCGGTTTCCGCGTACCGCACCCTCAACTGAATATCCACGTGGTCAGTCATGGGAGTCGCCTAGCATAGACCGAACCCGCGAGGGAAGCAAAGCGATGCAACGAGAAGGCTTGTCGTGCTGAGCCCCGGTGCATCGGGGCGAAGCATCTCAGCGGCGGCAAGACCTTCGCTGCGCTCCCTTCGGCTTCGCCGGCCTGTGGCAGGCTGGCTCAGGACAATCCCTGGTGATGACTCTACTCGTTGGTGAGCTGCTGGGAGCGGCTTTCTTCGCGGATGGGTTGATAGACCTTGTACCACTCTTCGTGCGCGGGATGGTTGGCGTAGGCGTCGGCGGCGGCGCGATTCTCGAACTCAATCGCGAAGGCGTAATTGTACTCGCGGGGTTGGATCCGGTCAGCCTTGAGCCAGACGTTCTTGACGCCGGGCAGTTGTCCCAACATGGTGCGGAGGCCGTCGAGCGCCGCCTTCTTCTGCTCGTCGGTGGCCTCGGCCTTCCACTTGCCCGTCACCACGTGCAGCACCGTCTTCGGCGCCCCGTACTTGGCCTGCCCGTAGGCCACGCCGGCCTGAAACACCGCCACCAGAACCAACACCGTTAGAATTGTGAGCATTGCCCGTCGCATTGTTCTTCCCCCTGGTTTCTTGTTTATTGTGGCTTAGATAAGTTCGAAGCCTTCGATGTCGAGAATCGATCCTGTGCGCCTGGCCTGGGGCCGAATCACGACCCGCACTCGCGCGCCAATGCTGATCTTGCTCGGCTCACATACCTTCAGGAGCCGGTTAAGCATCACCGTCGTCGCCCCCTCGAGCTGCACCAGTCCCAGCACGTCCGGCGCTTCCATGCGTTTGCCGTCGCGGTCGAAGTAGCTGAAGGTGAAACTGGTCAGCGTTCCTTCCGGTTTCACTTTCACCTGCTCGGTCAACTCAGCGAAGCAGCGCTCGCAAAACGCCCGCGCCGGCACGTACACCTGCTTGCAATCCCGGCAACGCGTCCCCACAATCTCCCCGCGTTCCTTGAGGGCTTTGAAGAACACTTGCCCGCCCAGCCCGGCGGTGTAGAGCGATTGCAGCGGGATCCCGCCGCGCCAACTGCGTACGGGCTGCTCTGGAATGGATGCTTGTTTCGTCGCCTTCATCGCTTCTTCTCTCTGGCCGACTTGATAGGCTCGAAGAACTTGATGTCGGTGATGCTTCCAGTGCGCTCGGCCACTGGCTTCCACACCGCGCGCACTTTCATCCCCACCTGCACGTCCTTGGGCTTTACGTTCCCCAGCTTGTGCAGGATGCCGGTGCCGGGCGCCGCGCCGTCAATCTCGATGACCGCCGGAATCTCCGGCGTCTTCAGCCGTTGCACATCCCAGGAAACGTAGCAGATCGAAAAGGTGTTGACCGTGCCCGTGTCCTGCACGTACACCCAGTCGTCAGTCAGCCGGAAGCAGCGCTCGCAGAACATCCGCGGCGGAATCAAGTTGCGCTGGCAGCGGTTGCACCGGCGCGCCGCCAGCCGGCCGTTCTTCAGCTCCGCCAGGTAGCGGCCGATGGCCTCGCCCGTATCCCAGGCGTATTCAATCTTCGGCACGTAGTACTGCGTGAAGACCTTGCCTTTCTTGAAGTCTTCCGACTCCAGCCCTGTGCCGCGCAGATTCTTCGGCATGCTCATACCGGTTTCGTCCCCATCACCACCACCGTGCCCACCTGCATCAGGTCGCCCCAGGCCTGGGCGACGCCGCGCTCCGGCTTGCCGGGAACCTGGCGCTGGCCGGCTTCGCCGCGCAACTGCCAGAAGAGTTCGCAGATTTTCATCGTACCGGCGGCGGCGATGGGATTGCCGACGCCGAGCAGCCCGCCCGAGGGCGTCACCGGCAGGTCGCCGTCGCGGTCGAAGACGCCATCGGCGAGCAGCTTCGGCGCCTGGCCTTTGGGCGCGAGTTGCAGGCCCTCCAGGTGGTGCAGTTCCTTGTATGCGAAGGGGTCGTAGGGCTCGGCGATGTTGATTTCCTTGCGCGGCTCGCGGATGCCGGCCATCTTGTAGGCCATCCACGCCGCCTTTTCCACGTATTCCGGATAGCAGAGGTCGCGGTTCGTCCAGTAGGTGGTATCGAGGCACCAGCCTACGCCTTGAATCCACACCGGCTTGTCGGTCACCTTCTTGGCGATGTCTTCGGCAGCGAGGATGACTGCGGCGGCGCCGTCGCTGGTCGGGCTGACCATCAGCCGGTGCACTGGCCACGCCATAATCTCCGAGTTCAGGACTTCCTTGACGGTAAGCTCGGCCCCGAGCTGCGCCGCGGGGTGGCCCAGGGCGTTGCGCTTGTTCTTCACGGAGACGCGGGCGATTTCCTCGTTGGTGATGCCGTAGGTCGCCATGTAGCGGTTCTGTTCGAGGGCGAAAATCCAGAGCAGGTTGGGCTTGAGCGCCTGCTCGGTGAAGTTGTCAAAGATGGTGAGGAAGGCCGCCTGCGGGTGCGGCTGGCAGCTCGACATCTTCTCTTCGCAGACGACGATGGCGGTGTCGAACAGGCCCGAGGCGACGTGAAACCAGCCCTGGGCGATGGCGTAAACGCCGGTGCCGCCGCCGACGTAGCAGCGCAGGTAAGGCTTCTTCCATCCGCCGGAACCATCGGAGAGGTACTCGCCCTTCATGTGCAGACCGTCGAAGGCGTCGGGCGCGGTGCCGTGCACGACGCAACCGATCTGGTCGAGCGTCATCGCGGCCGAGTCCAGTGCCGCCTTGGTGGCCAGCCACGCCAGTTCCTTCGGCGTCTCCAGCGCGCGGCGGACGAACTTCGTCATCCCCGCCCCGACAACCGCTACTCGCCTCATTCTCGTCATCACTCCGAACTCAGTATGACCACCGCGCCGCTGGTGGTTGGCACGCCGCGCCACGACTGCGCCAGCGCGGTCTTGACCCGCGACAACTGCCGGGGGCCGGCTTGCCCGCGGAGTTGGGCCACAAGCTCCGCCACGCGATAGAGGCCGGCGGCTTCCAGCGTCATTCCGCCTCCCAGTGACCCGCCGGAAACGTTTACCGGCGTCTCGCCGTTGGGTTTGGTTGCTCCACTGGCCGCGGCGCGGCCCGCCTCGCCCGGCCGCGGATAGAGCCCCAGCGCCACGAGGTGCTGGAGCTCCTTGTAGGCGTACGTGTCGTCCACTTCGAAGAGATGAATCTCCCTTTCCGGCTGGCGGATGCCTGCCTGCCGGTAGGCCATGCGGGCCGAAATGCGGGCGTATTCGGCGCGCACCCAGTCGCGCGACTCCACGGTGGGGCTGTCGTTGGCGAAGCCGACCCCGCGCACCCACACGGGCTGCGAGCGCGTACCGCGGGTGCGATCTTCGCTCCCGAGCACAAGCACCACGCAACCATCTGCCGGGCGCGCCCACTCAATTTCTCGAATCGGGTAGAAGGCATAGGATGAGCGGCCCACGTCTTCGGGCACGGTGCGGCTGGGATAGGCGGCCAGCGGGTTGCGCAGCGCGTTGGTGCGGTTCTTGGCGGCGACGTGGCCCACCTCGTCCGCGGTGATTCCGGTGTCGTGCAGGAAGGCGTTCATCTCCAGCCCGGCCAGCGCATGGGCGCTGAAGCCAAGAGGCCGGTTCCAGAGGGGGTCGACGGCGTAGTCGAGAATCCAATCGGGCGTGAGGATGTTGGAATACTTGCTGTGCGCTTCGACGACCACGGTTTCCACCAGCCCGCTGCGAATCTGCATCACCGCGTCGGCGATGCCGTGCAGGCCGTCCTGGGTGAGCGTATGCATCGGTTTCTGCACGGCGCCCAACTGGTCGGGCGTGTATTCGTCAAAGATCGACAGGCCTTCGTTCAGGTCCTCGGCGCAGGTGACGAACGACTCCACTTCGTTGAACTCGATGCCGGCGTCGGCGTAGGCGCGCTGCGCGGCCTGGAACATCATCTCTTTGTAGGAAACGCCGGGCGTGGCCGGCTGAGCGGGCACGGCGCCGACACCGAGGATGGCTACACGCGGTTCCATTTTCCAGCGGCTTACAAAGGCGGCAGGAGAACCCTAATCCATTCCAGGCCGAGCGTCAAGCACGCATTTCGGATTTCTTTTCCGCGTCGTCACATCTGGCCAATTGCCGGGCCTTCTCGAGTGCGCGGGACAGAAGTGCGCCGGCGGGCACGATTTCGTGACGAGTCTGAGAGTCAGTGCCTGCGGCGCGCTCATGGATTCTCCGCGCAAAAGCATTTCAAGGGCGCGCGCCTGGCCGATGAGGCGCGGCAGGCGCTGGGTGCCGCCCCAACCGGTAATCAGCCCCAGCGTCGCGCCGGGCTGCCCGAGCATCGCCTCCGGCGTGGCGATGCGGTAGTGACAGGCCAGCGCCAGGTCCAGCGCCCCGCCGAGGCAGTAGCCCTGAATCGCCGCCACAATCGGCTTGGAGCTGCGCGACAGTCTTTCGAAGAACAACTGCGCGGAGCGTGAGAAATCGAGCGCGCCGACCCCCGAAAGGGCGCTCACCTCCGAAATCTCGGCGCCGGCAGCGAAGCTCTTATCGGAACCGTGAATCACCAGCGCCCGCAGGTGGAGTCGCCCGCCAGGCGCGCGAAGGCCTCTTCCAGTTCGCGGAGCAGGGAATTGCTCAGTCGCGGATACCCGTTTTCTGCGCTGAACTCGAGTCGTGCCACGGCTTCATGATGGTGGAGTTGAAGAAGCGGAGGCACAACCGCTAGGGCTTCACACTGCGCTGGATGAAGTCGATGATGTCCTGCGTCGAGGCGCCGGGCTGAAACACCTGGGCCACTCCGGCCTTCTTCAGCGCCTCAATATCCGCGTCGGGGATGATGCCGCCCACCAGCACTTGGACGCGGTCAGCGATGCCTTTCTCTCTGAGCAGCTCGAGGAGGCGCGGCACCAGCACCATGTGGGCACCGGAGAGAATCGAGAGGCCGATGACGTCGGCATCCTCTTGCAGCGCTGCCTGTGCAATCTGCTCCGGAGTTTGTCGCAGGCCGGTGTAGATGACTTCCATACCGGCGTCACGCAGGGCGCGAGCGATGACCTTGGCGCCGCGGTCGTGCCCGTCCAGCCCCGGCTTGGCTATCACCACGCGGATCTTTCGCTCGTTCATCATGAGCACACCCGTTCTTATCTGGGCTTATCTGTGTTCATCCGTGGTTTCACAACCTACGTGATGGCGACTTCTTCGTAGGTGCCGAACACCTCGCGCAGGGTGTCGCAAATCTCCCCCAGTGTGGCGTATGCCCGCACGCACTCCAGAATGTACGGCATGGTGTTTTTGTCGCCCCGAGCGGCGCTTTCGAGGTCCTTGAGCGTTTGGGTCACTCGGCGATTGTCGCGCTCGCGCCGCAAGTCGGCCAACGCCTGGGCCTGCTGCCGCGCCACCGATTCGTCAATCTGGAGGATAGGCAGGGGCGTCTCTTCTTTGACCACGTAGTCATTCACGCCGACGATGATTTTCTCCTTGCGGTCGACCGCCTGCTGATAGCGATAAGCTGCCTCGGCAATCTCGCGCTGCGGAAAGCCGCGCTCGATGGCGGCGACCATACCGCCCAGCGCGTCGATCTTGTCGAAGTAGTCGTAGGCGCCACGCTCCAGCTCGTTCGTCAGGCGCTCGACGAAGTAGGAGCCGCCCAGCGGGTCGGCGGTGCTGGGCACGCCGCTTTCGTGGGCGATGACCTGCTGAGTGCGCAGCGCCAGCGTGGCGGCGAACTCGGTGGGCAGCGCCCAGGCCTCGTCCAGCGAATTGGTGTGCAGCGACTGCGTTCCGCCCATTACCGCCGCCAGGGCCTGGATCGCCGTCCGGATGAGGTTGACGTAGGGCTGCTGCGCGGTCAGGGAGCAACCGGCGGTCTGTGTGTGGAAGCGAAGCATTCGCGAGCGCTCCTTCCTGGCCCCGAAGCGCTCGCCCATCACCCGGTACCAGATGCGCCGCGCCGCGCGGTACTTGGCAATCTCCTCGAAGAAATCGTTGTGGGCGTTAAAGAAGAACGAAAGCCGCGGCGCAAAGTCATCCAGCGGCAGGCCGCGCTCCACGCCCCATTGCACGTACTCGATGCCGTCGCGCAGGGTGAAGGCCAGCTCCTGCATCGCGGTCGAGCCTGCCTCGCGAATATGGTAGCCGCTGATGGATATAGGGTTCCAGCGCGGCACCTGTTGCATCCCAAACTCGAAAGTGTCGATGACCAGCCGCATTGAAGGCTCGGGCGGGAAGATGTACTCCTTCTGCGCGATGTACTCCTTGAGGATATCGTTCTGCGTGGTGCCGTTGAGCTGGTCGAGCCGCACGCCTTGCTTCTCGGCCACTGCCAGATACATCGCCCAGATGACCGAAGCGGGCGAGTTGATGGTCATCGAGGTACTGACGTCGCCGAGCGGGATGCGGTCGAGCAGGATTTCCATGTCACGCAGCGAACTCACTGCGACGCCGCACTTGCCGACTTCGCCTTCCGACAGCGGGTGGTCGGAGTCGTATCCCATCAGCGTGGGCAGGTCGAAGGCGATCGACAGCCCGGTCTGTCCTTGGCTCAGCAGGAAGTGGAAGCGGCGGTTGGTATCTTGCGGCGTGCCGAAGCCGGAGAACTGCCGCATCGTCCACAAACGCCCCCGGTACATTGTGGAGTGGATGCCGCGGGTGTAGGGTGGCTGGCCGGGGAAGCCGAGGTCACGCTCATAGTCGAAGTCGGGCAGGTCGGCTGGAGTGTAAAGGCGACGGACGGGATGACCGGAAACGGTGGTGAACTCGCGCTGGCGCTCGGGTTGGCGCGCCAAGGTCTCGCGCAGCGTGGTCCGCTCCCAGTTCTGCTCCGCCGGGCTGGGCTTGCGTTCCTGCTCGCCGCGCTCGGCGGTTGCCGCTTTGCTGTTGTCAGCCATTGGACCTCCCGGGTTGAATTCAACCCATCATAAGGCACGGGAATGAGAGGAAGCAAGAAGCGGGGACGAGCCGAAGAAGTCGAAAATCAAAGAATCGAAGGTCAAGACCAAGAGCCCGAGAAAGTGACCCCGCCGGTTCGGGCTTCTTGAGCTTTTGACGTTCCGACTTCGAGCCCTACGGTTGTTGCGGTGGTGGCGTGGAGGCGGCGTTCACCATGCCCGCCTTGGCGTCGTCAATGGTGATGTTGTTGCGCTCCATGGTGCGGCCTAGAGCGCGGTCAAAGTCCACGCGGCTGCGTTCGAAGTCGGCCATTGCGCGCACTTCGCCGCTGCGTGCCTGGGCCAGGTCGCGCTGCGCCTGGATGACCAGGAAGATGGTCGAGGCGCCGAGTTGGAACTTCTTCTGCTCGGCGTCATAAGTCTCCTGCGCTAGCCGCGTGTTCTTGCGCGCCGCCTCGACGCGCGCCAGGTTTTGCTCCATGGCAATCTGCGCGTTGCGCACTTCCACCACCACGGTGTTGATAGTGCGTTGGTAGCGGGTCTCGGCCTGCCGCTGGGCAATCTGCGCGCGCGCCGACTCCGCCTGCGCTACCCGGTTCTTGATGGGCAGGCTGATGTTCAGCCCGAAGCCGTAGTCGGCGAAATCCGCCTGCCAGGCGCGAGTGATGGAGCGAGACAGTCCGGAGTCTTCTACCAACGTGTTCGTGTTGGGATTGAAGAAGAACCCGCCGAGGCCGTTGCCGCCGTAGAAGGCATAGACCTCCATCCCCGGCAACAGAGCTTGCTTGGCCGCCTTGCTGTCGAGGTTGCGGTTCTTGATGTCGAGTTGGGCCGCGATGACCTCCGGGCGCTTCTCCATCGCCACCTGGATAGCGTCCTGGATGGGCAGGATTTCCGGCACCAGCGGCACGTCGGGGTGATCGGTGGGGACAATCTCCACCAGCGCTACCAGCGGATCAAGCGGGTTCTTGGTTATCTGGTCTTTGAGCAGCGTCTGCTGCTGCCGCAGGTTGGTCTGGGAGATGATAAGGTCTTGGCGTGTGCGTGCCACTTCGGCCTCGGCGCGCACCACTTCGATGGGTGCCAGCGTGCCGATCTCCACCTGACGCTTGTTATCTTCGTAGAGTTTTTCGGCCAGCGCCACTGACTGCTCCTTCACTTTGACGTCCTCGATGGCGAAGACGAGCTCCCAGTAGGAACGCTTGACGTTCGACACCACGTCCATAACGTTCTGCAGGAACGTCTGGTCGCTGATGAGGATGTTGTTCTTGGCCACGCGAATGGCGCGCGCGTTCTGCGTTCGCCCGAAACCGTTCAGCAGCGGCTGGGAGATGCCTAGGTACAGGCCCGTGGTGATGCTGGGGTTGAACGCGTTCCCGGTGGGGTTGCTGAAGTTGCGGCGACTGTCCCAGGAGACGCGGAATGCCGTTCCCGTGTCGAATCCTTGGGTATAGCCGAAACTTCCGATGGCCAAGTCCTGGTTAAACTTTCCTTGGCCGAAGGTTCCCGCGCCAGTGAGGAACGGGTTGTTGAGAGGAAAACGGTTGCGCTCGATTCCAAGGGATGTGGTGATTAGCGGGTCGAGGCTGGCGCCGCCGACGCGGTTGAATCCGCCGCCGACACCGCCGATCACAGGTCCCCCCCTGGCGGAGAGCAAGGTAGTGGCTGTGGTCGCCGGGTCATAGCGGGCGGTGGCGATGTCAAGGTTGTTCTCAATGGCCAGATAGATGGCGTCCTGCAAGCTCAGGTAAAGCTTGCCGTCGCGAATCAGGTCGTCCAGCCGTGGCGAGTTGGCCAAGTTCGGCGGCGAAACCGGCTTCGGTGTGTACGGCGCGACCAGGTTCGGGATGTGGGAGTTGCCCTTGCTGTAGTCCGGCAGCGGCGTCTGCGCCGGCAGCGGCAGGGCCAGCAGCCCGGCCAGTAGCAGGCTAAGCGCGCAGCGGCGAAGCGAAGCAGTCATCATGGTCGTCTCCTGAAATAGAATCAAGACGCGAATTCTCTAGCAATTACGAGAGTGGGGTCGGATTCGTTTCAACAATCTTTTCATCAACTATCTGGCCGAAGTCGGGGTCGCGCGGACGGAGGTAATCGGCCCACGGCGCTTTGGCGGTGGCCATCAGGTGGCAGAAAAGTTCGGCCGTGGCGCGCGCATCCGAGCCGGCGCGATGCGGCCGCTCGTGCCGAAGGCCCAGCCAGCGGCTCAGCGTTTCCAGCCGGTAGTTGCGGCTGCCAGGCAGCAGGTGTCGCGAAAGCTCAACCGTACACACAAAACGGTTGGCCAGCCGCTTGGAGAGCACCCGGCTGACCTCCCCGTTCAGGCAGGCGACATCGAAGCGCGCGTGATGAGCGACCAGAATCCTGTCCTCCAGGTCGTCCAGCAGCCGCGGCAGGATGTCAGCAAAGCGCGGCGCCGATTGCACATCGTCGTTGCTGATGCCGGTCAACTGCTGCACCCAATAAGGGACGGGTCGGTCGGGGTTCAGCAATGAGGCCCACTCGCGGCCCACCTGGCCGTTCTCCACCAGACAAACTCCCAATTCGATGATTCGCTGCTCCTCTCGGCTGCCATTCGTGGTTTCGACGTCCACGACAGCGAAACGTTGGCAGGTGCGCCAGACTTCTTCGGCGGGCCGCTCAGCCCACTCCAGCATCCCGCCGCCGTTTACCCGCAGCCGCGGGTCGCCCTCGATGAGAGTCGCCACCAAGGTTTCGGCGAGGTTGGGCTCCGCAGCGCGAATCTGAAGAACTTCCTCGCAGACCGTCGTCGCCGGCACGCGGCCGCAGTTTTCCCGCAGCAAATGCTCCAAATGACGATGAAGGGGAGAATCGGGAATCAGGTTCTTGTAGGGCCGTAGCTCCATCAAGTCGCGCCATCCTAACACTCTCCGCCGTCGTTAGCAAACAATCGTTTGTTGCCTTGACATTGCTCCGACCCCGCCGCTAGGCTGCCGTCGATGGCTCCAAGCGACGTGCAACAGATGCTGGAAGACACCGGCGCCATTCGGCGCGGGCACTTCCGGCTTTCTTCCGGCCTGCACAGCCCGCTCTATGTGCAGTGCATGATGGTGCTGCAATACCCGGCGCTGGCGGCGCGGCTGGCGGACGAGGCCGCGCGGCAGGCGGCAAGCCTAGAGGCACAGACAGTGGCTGCGCCGGCGCTGGGTGGGATTACTTGGGGGTATGAGTTGGCGCGCGTGCTCAACGCCCGCGCCATTTTTGTCGAGCGCAACGCCGACGGCCGCTTTGCGTTGCGCCGTTTTGGACTCATGCCGGGCGAACGGGTGCTGGTGGCCGAGGATGTGCTGACGACCGGGGGCTCAACGCGGGAGACAATGGAAGTGATTCGTGCTGCGGGCGGGGAAGTAGTAGGAGTGGCCGCCATCGTTGACCGCAGCCAGGGCAAGGTGGATTTCGGCGTCCCGCTGCGTGCGCTGCTGACCCTTTCCATTGAAACCTACGCGGCAGACGAGTGCCCGCTGTGCCGCGCCGGCCAGCCGGTAGAAAAACCCGGAAGCAAGCCAGGCTGAAACAACCATGTCGCTCCGCAACCTCAAGCTCACTCTCGCCTATGACGGAAGCCAGTTCTTCGGTTGGCAAATCCAGCCGAAGGTGGCAACCGTGCAGGGTACGGTGGTGGATGTGTTGCAGCGCATTACCGGCGAGCGCATCTGGCTTTACGGTGCCAGTCGCACCGATGCTGGCGTCCACGCCGAGGGTCAGGTCGCCAACTTCAAGACCCGCAATCCGATTCCGACCGAGAACCTGCGGCGGGCACTGAACAACTTGCTTCCGCCGTCCGTTCGCGCCATGAAGGTCGAAGAGGTGCTGCTCGAGTTCCACGCGCGGTGGCACGCGCGGGGGAAGACCTACTGCTATCGCATCCTGTGTACGGACATCTGCCCGCCGGCGCTGGCGTCGTTTGTTTACCATTACGCTATGCCGCTGGACGACGCAACGATGGCAGCGGCTGCGCCCCTCTTTGAGGGTGAGCACGACTTCTCCTCCTTCGGCACGTGGGATGCGGAGGAGGCCGACCACAGCCGCGTGCGTACCGTCTCTTCTTCGCGACTCGAGCGCCGCGGGCAAGAGTTGGTCTATACCGTGCGCGGACGGTCGTTTCTGCGCTATCAGGTGCGCAAGATGGTCGGCACGCTGATTGAGGTGGGGAAGGGAAGACTGAAGCCGGAGGACATTCCGCGGCTACTCGAAGCTCGCGACCGAACGCAGTCCGGCTTCACGGCGCCGCCGGAAGGATTGTGGCTGCTCGAAGTCGAGTACCCGACGGAGACTGTCGGCGTGCCGGCGTCTGCCCAAAGCGATGCCGATTCGGTATAATGACGGTCCGAATCACAGGAACCTCGATCGGAGCCGAACTGCATGGCTGAGGAAGCGACTTCCGCACCGGCCCCACCGAAGATCAAGACCCGCAAGCTGCGTCAACGTGCCTGTGATGAAAAAGATGCCAAGGGCAAGGTCTGCTGCGGCCACCTCAAGCGCTGGTACGACTATCCCAAAGAAATCGAAGCCATCGTGGGGAAGGGTGCCGAAATCTACCGCTGCGAGAACTGCCGCACCCTGTTTCAGCCCAACCCGGCCGAACTGCCGCGCTCCTTCGTGAACCGCTTCTGATGATGGATTACGACAAACTCATCCACGATTGGAACAAAGCCGGGGGCTTCGACCTGCCGCCCGGCCGCAAGTACATGCTGGACGACGAATCCCTGCGCGACGGCTTGCAGTCCCCCTCAGTGCTTGACCCGCCTATCGAAGAGAAGATCGAAATCCTGCACCTGATGGACGCGCTGGGGATTGACTCGGTCAACCTCGGGCTCCCGGGAGCCGGGCCGCGGGCGGTGGCGGATGTGGAGCGCTTGGCGAAGGAGATTGTCCGGGCGCGGCTCAAGATTCGCCCCAACTGCGCGGCGCGTACAGTTGAGGCCGACATCCGGCCCATCGCCGAAATCTCCGAGCGCGCCGGCATCGCCATCGAAGTGGCGACCTTCCTCGGCTCGAGCCCCATCCGCCGCTACGTTGAAGACTGGACGGTAGATTTCCTGTTGCACACTACCGAGCACGCCGTGACCTATGCGCGCAAACTCGGTTTGCCGGTGATGTACGTTACCGAAGACACGACGCGCTGCGACCCCGACACCATCAAGAAGCTCTACACCACAGCTATCCGCTGCGGCGCCGAAGCTGCAGTGGTGTGCGACACGGTCGGGCACGTCACCCCGCGCGGCGTCAAAGCCTTGCTCCGTTTCATCAAGGAGGAGGTCATCGGGCCCACAGGCGCAAAGATCCGGCTCGATTGGCACGGTCACCGCGACCGCGGTCTGGCTGTGGCCAATAGCCTCGCGGCCTTCGAGGCAGGCGCTGACCAGGTGCACGGCTGTGCGTTGGGCATCGGCGAGCGGGTCGGCAACACGCCCATCGATTTGGTGCTGGTCAATCTCAAGCTGGCGGGTGCGATTGACCGCGATTTGACACAGCTCGGAGAGTATTGCGAAAAAGTTTCGCGAGCGACCGGTGTACCGATCCCGGCAAACTACCCCGTGGTGGGCCGCGATGCCTTCCGCACAGCCACCGGCGTGCACGCTGCGGCGGTCATCAAGGCGTACCGCAAGAACGACGTCCACTTGGCCAATAGCGTCTACTCGGGTGTACCGGCGCATCTGTTTGGCCGCGAGCAGGTGATTGAAATCGGGCCCATGAGCGGGAAGTCGAACGTGATTTACTGGCTGGAGAAGCGCGGGCTGCCGGTGACCGACGAGCTGGTCGAGCGCATCTTCAGCGTTGCCAAGCAGTCCGACCGCCTGCTGACCGAGGACGAGTTGTTGGCGCTGTGCGGGCCGGCGCTGAAGGCCGCTGCCCGGGACACGCACTGAAGGAGCGGCCGCAGGCTGGCGCGCCGCGGCTCTCTGGCGGATTTCATGCATCGAGGTGCCTTGCTCATTGGAGTGCTGCTGCTGATGAGTTCCTCTTTACGAGCGGTGGAATCGAGCGTGGCGTCGGTGGAACGGCTGCCGGCCGTGCGCCGCGCGGCAGAGTTTTTCGCTCACGAGAGCGAGTGGATTCTTCAGCAACAGATTCGCGTCACCTCAATCCCCGCGCCGCCGTTCCACGAGGAGGAGCGTGCTCGCTACCTGGAAGAACAGTTCCGAGCCCTCGGGCTGAAGAACGTGCGCCGCGATGCCATCGGCAACGTGCTGGGCGAGCGCCTGGGCAGCGACTCTGAGCACATCGTGCTGCTCTCGGCGCACATCGACACGGTTTTCCCGGGCGGCACTGAAATCGAAGTGCGACGCGAGGGCGACCGTTGGATCGGCCCCGGCATTTCCGACAACGGCGCTGGCGTAGCGGCCTTGCTGGCGCTGGCCCATGCGTTGGAGAAGAGCGGATTGCGGACCCATGCCACCTTGCTATTCGTCGCCAACGTCGGGGAAGAGGGCGAAGGCGACCTGCGTGGCATGCGCGCATTGTTTTCCCATGCGGCGCTGCGCCGCCGCGTGCGCGCTGCCATCGCGCTGGATGGCTCGAGCGCCGAGCGCCTCACCACCAAAGCTCTGGGCAGCAAGCGCTTTCTTGTCACGGTGAGGGGCCCCGGCGGCCACAGTTGGTCGGACTTTGGCCTGCCCAATCCCATTCAGGTGCTGGCGCGCGCCGTGACGCGCTTGACCTCGGTGACGCTACCGCAACAGCCCCGCACTGTTCTCAATATCGGCGAGATCCACGGCGGCACCTCGGTCAACGCCATCCCCTACGAGGCCTGGATGAAAGTTGACATCCGGTCTGAGCTGGAGTCAGAGATTGAGCGGCTGGAGCAGGAGCTGCGCACGGCTCTGGCTGAGGCGGTATCGCAGGAAGCGACTTGGGCGCGAACCAAAGCGGGTGGCATGCCGATTGAGGTGCGCACCATCGGGCACCGGCCGGCAGGGGAGCTACCCGCGGGCGCGCGCATCGTGGAAGTTTTTCGCGCGGTGGACGCCCACCTTGGGATTCGGACCAGCGTCCAGCGCTCGTCCACCGACGCCAATATCCCGATTTCGCTGGGTATCGAGGCAGTGGCGATTGGCGGCGGCGGTTCGAGTGGCGCGTCCCACTCGCTGCGCGAATGGTACGACCCGGCGGGGCGCGAATTGGGCTTGAAGCGCGCGCTGCTGGCGCTGGTGCTGCTGGCCGGTGTGGAGGAGTGATCGGATGATGCGTTTCCCACTTTTCTTTGTCGTCCTGATCTTCACGTGTCTTTCCGGGGATGCGGCGTCGGAAGGAGGTCGCGCGGCCGACGTCATTCTCGTGAATGGCGATATCTACACGGTGGACACCCGCCTCGGCCGAGTGGAGGCGCTGGCCATCGCCCAGGGAAAAATTCTTGCCGCCGGCACCAGCGAAGAAATCCGCAAGTGGGCAGGTCCGCAAACCAAGGTCATCGACCTCGAAGGCAAGTTTGTGATGCCGGGCTTCAACGACGCCCACACCCACATCGGCGGGGGCGGACTGGCGTTGCTGAGCGTAAACGTGGAAGGCACGCGCTCGCTCAAGGAGTTCCAGGATCGTATTCATGCCCGGCTCAGGGATTTCAAGCCGGGCGAGTGGGTCACCGGTAGAGGTTGGGACCACTCGCTGTGGCCGGAGAATCGCGTCCCAACGCGGGAGGAGCTCGACGCTATCTCCACCGAACATCCCTTGCTCTTCGAGCGCGTGGACGGGCACTCTTCAATCGCCAATTCGCTGGCTCTGAAGCTGGCCGGCATCACGAAGGAAACCCCGAATCCCGCGGGAGGGGAAATCGTCCGCGACCCCAACGGCGAACCCACCGGCTGGCTGAAGGAGAATGCCGTCGACCTCGTCGGTCGGCTGGTTCCCGAGCCGACGCGCGAGCAGCGCAAGCGCGGCCTGCTGCTCGTTTTTCAGGAGGCAGCGCGCCTGGGTGTCACCTCCGTTCAGGACAACTCCAGTTGGGAAGACTTTCTCGCCATGCGGGAACTGAAGGACGAGGGCAAGCTGACCCTGCGCATCACCGAGTGGCTACCCTTTGACGCCCCGCTTGAACAGCTCGAGAAGATGCGCAAGGAGGGCGGCACCACCGACCCCTGGCTGCGCACCGGCGCGCTCAAGGCGGTGACCGACGGTAGCGGCGGCTCGCTCTCCGCCGCCATGCTCGAGCCCTTTGCGAATGCTCCCGAGAACCGCGGCATCCTGCGTTACGACCCCGAGCAGTTGAAGAAGATGGTCATCGAGCGCGATGCTGCCGGCTTTCAGCTCAACATTCACGCCATCGGCGACCGCGCCAACCGTGTGACACTCGACGCTTTCGAAGCGGCGAAGAAAGTCAACAACCGCCGCGACACCCGTCATCGCATCGAGCACGCCCAGTTCGTCCACGCAGCCGACGTGCCGCGCTTCAAGCAACTGGGCGTGATTGCTTCGGTGCAGCCCTGCCACTTGCTGAGCGACCTGCGCTGGGCGCCGCGCATCCTCGGGCCCGACCGCGAGAAAGAAGGTTACCGCTGGAATTCGCTTCTGAAGGCTGGCGCCGACCTGGCCTTCGGCACCGACTTCTCGGTCGAGCCGCTCAACCCGATGCGCAACCTGTACGCCAGCGTGACGCGCGAGTTCGAGAGCGGCGGCCCGGGCGGCGGCTGGCTTCCGGAAGAAAAAATCAGCATCGTCGACGCAATCGGTGCCTACACCTGGGGCTCGGCCTACGGCCAGTTCGAGGAAGACCGCAAGGGCACGCTCAGCCCGGGCAAGTTCGCCGACCTGGTGGTTCTCTCGCAGGACGTCACCCGCGTCCCGCCGCCGGAGATTCTCCGCACCCAGGTGCTGCTGACGATGGTCGGCGGCCGCATCATCTACGAGAGGAAGTAGCCCGCTCTCGTGTCTGTTCCCTCGTCCGTCAAGGCCGACCTGGCGTTGACCGGCGTCGTTCTGGTTTGGGGAACCAGCTTCGTCATTGTCAAAGAGGCGCTGGCGGATGCCTCGCCGCTGATGTTCCTGCTGCTGCGCTTTGGCGTGGCGTCGTTGGTTCTGCTTCCGCTCTTCGGCCGCCGCTTGAGCTGGCGAGAGCCAGGCGCATTGCGCGCCGGGCTTTTGGTCGGCTTGTGTCTGTTTGCGGGGTTCTTGTTTCAGACGGTCGGGCTGCAGCATACCACGCCAAGCAAGTCGGCTTTCATTACCTCGCTCTCAGTCCCGCTGGTGCCGCTGATTCTGGCTGCGCTCGCACCGCGCCAGTTGCGCGCCCGGGCACTGCTCGGCATTGCTACAGCCACCGTGGGAATGTATTTCCTGACTATTCCCGCGGGAAGCTTCAGCATCGAGCGCGGCGACCTAATTACCTTTTTCTGCGCCGTCGGTTTTGCCTGCCACATTGTCGCCTTGGGGCGTTACGCCCCGCGCTTCGGGTGCTCTTCCATCGCCGTGTCGCAGGTACTGACGGCGTTTATGCTTCTCCTCCTGGTTGCGCCGGTAGCCGGGAGCGCCGGCTGGGACGCTCTGGACGTCCGGTGGAGTGCTAACCTCTGGTTTGCTCTGGGGGTAACGGCCGTTCTCGGCACAGCCCTGGCTTTTTCCGTGCAAACCTGGGCGCAGCAATATACCTCCGCTACCCACGCGGCTGTCCTGTTCAGTCTTGAGCCGGTCTTTGCCGCCGCTTTCTCCTATCTGATGGTCGGTGAGCGGCTTGGCGGGCGCGGTTTCGTTGGGGCCGCTCTGATCCTGGCTGGCGTGTTGGTGACGGAGTTGGCCGGCAATTCCACTACACCAGCTAACCCTGCGGCTGGCGAGCGAGTCTAAGCGAATGAGAGCCGCGGCGGCAACCGGGGCAGACCGGCCATCGGTGATATAATGTTGGTTACTGAAGGAGAAGAAAGCATGGCAAGTGGCAACTGGACTCAATGGATCCGGCAGAGTGGTTGGCCGACGCGGCTAGCGATTCTCGCTACACTCGCAGTGGGGATACTGCTCGGCACACTCATTTCGAACGGGGTGCGCGCCTCGCGGTCGGTGTCGACCTCAGCCGCCGAGGCGCTCAGTATTCCGAGTCCCGCGGATCTCTCGACTTCGTTCAACAAGGTGGCGGAGGCAATTGAGCCGGCGGTCGTCAACATCACTGCCTCGAGCAAGCCCAGACCCGCCCAGCGCCGCCCGCGGCGGACACAACCGCAGGATCCCTTCCAGGATTTCTTTGACCGATTCTTCCAATTCGAGAATCCGGAAGAGCTGCCCCGGCGCGGCTTGGGTTCGGGCATCATCGTGGATTCCGACGGCTACATCCTCACCAACTACCACGTGGTGGAAGGCGCTGACAAACTGGAAGTACACCTTGAGGGCGACAACAAGGATTATCGCGCGCAGATGATCGGCTACGACGCTGAAACCGATCTGGCTGTCATCAAGATCAACGCCGGCCGCAAGCTGCCGGTCGCCAAGATGGGCAACTCCGATGGCACACGCGTGGGCGATTGGGTGCTGGCCATCGGCAGCCCCTTCGGACTGGACGCCACGGTGACTGCTGGTATCATCAGCTACAAAGGCCGGCCGAACCTCGAGCCCGGCAAGCAATTCCAGCGTTTTATCCAGACCGACGCAGCCATCAACCGCGGCAACTCCGGCGGCCCCCTGGTGAACCTGGCGGGGGAAGTCATCGGCATCAACACCGCCATCTTCTCGAGCCAGGGGGCCTTTGCCGGCGTGGGCTTTGCGCTGCCCTCCAACATCGCGGTCGAGGTTTATAACAACATCATCAAGCACGGCCGTGTGGTGCGCGGGTCCATCGGAATTCAGTTCGACGGCTCGCTCTCGGAGAATCCGGCCATTCTGAAGAGCTTCGGTGCCGACTATGGGGTCGTCATCGGACAGGTGGAGCCGGGTGGCCCGGCGGAGAAGGCGGGCTTGAAGCGTGGCGACGTCATTTATCAGGTGGACGATACCCCGGTCAAGAATGGGGACGAGCTGGTGGGCAAGATCGCCGCCACACCCGTTGGGCAGAAGGTCAAAATTCACTTCATTCGCGACAAGAAGAAGCAGGATGCGATGGTGACGATTGAAGACCGCGCGAAGGTCTTCCCCAATCTGGCTGGCCGCGGCAGGGCCGAGCCCGAGGTGGAGGAACCTGGCGAGCTGGGCGTTGCGGTGGAGGAAGTCGACGCCGCGCAGGCGCGGCGGCAAGGGATTGAGGAGGACGGGCCTGTCCTTCTAGTCACCGAAGTGGAACCGGGCAGTCTGGCGGATGACCTGGGCATCGTCTCCGGGGACTTGCTCTTGGAAATGAACCACCAGCGGGTGCGATCAGTGGCTCAGTTCAACGAACTCCAGCGACGCCTGAGGCCGGGCGATGCCGTCGTCCTTTATCTGATGCGCCGTACCCAGAGCGGGTGGGTTGGGTTCTATCGCGGCGGAACGTTGCCACAGTAGGAGCCGCCGCCAACCGATGGGGAGCAGCCTCTTTCGCCCGTACGAACGCCTAGTTCGCATTCGTATTCTCGGGAAGAGTTTTGACGTTCCCGAGAAGAACATGCTCCTGCGCTGCTTCCAATATCTCAGTCCCGATACCATTCCCTACGGGCGCTTCTGCTGGAACCAGGAGTGCCAGTACTGCCGCATCAGCTACGCCATCCCTGGCGTTCAGGAGGAAGCGCGGCAGGTCCTCTCCTGTAAAGTGATTGTGCACGAAGGGATGGAGATCACCGAGCTCGCGCCGGAGTTGAGCTGGAACCTGAAAAAGGTTTTGAACGGCGGCAAGAGCTAAGGAGTGGGCAGCGTTAGCCGGTAAATCCCGCCGCCGGCGATGCCCCAGAGGGTGTTCGTATCCGCCCCGGCGATCTTTTCAATGGCCACCCTGCCGTCACTGATTTCTTTCCAGGTCTGCCCGCCGTCCTCGGTCATGTAGACTTTCCCGCCAGCCGCGACGAAGCCGGTGTTGGCGTCGGCGAACCAGACGCCTGTTACTGCTCCAAGGACGTCGCCGAGGCTAACCGCCTTCCAACTCTTGCCTGCGTCGTCACTGCGCCAGAGCCCGGCGACCACGAGCGTAGGCGTCAACTGCCGCCCGCCGCCCACCCAGAGCGTCTGCCCCTGGCGGGCCATTGTTTCAAGTACCGTGCCCTTGGGGAAAGTCGCCGGGCGCCACTGCTCACCACCGTTGTCTGAGATAATCACTTGGTTTGTGCCAAAGAGCGCCGCTCCCTGAGTCTCGGAAAGAAAGGTGATTTTGCGCACAATCTGCGCTGCTGCTTCGCCAGCCTGGGGTTGAAATGTGCGAGACGACCATGTCTTCCCGGCGTCGCGCGTCGACAGTAGCACACCATTGGCTCCGCCGACCCATCCGTGCTCGGCGTCCCGGAAGAAGATGGACTGCAGGTCGCCCGGCGGCGGGTTCTGCAGCCGGTTGACAACCATGCCGTTGGGTTGCTTCTCGAGCTTCAGGATGACCCCGGGACTTCCCACGACCCAGCCATTCTGCGAGTCGAACATGAAGACCCCGCGCAACTGCGCCTTGGCCTCCGTCAGAATGGGTTGCCAGTTGTCGCCCCCATCGGCGGAGGTCAGGAGTGAATCGCCGGCTACCGCCACGACAATCTGCGCCGACAGCGGCAGAAGCTGGGAAACCGGCTTGCCTTCGTATTTCTTCACCCATGTGCCCGGAGGAGCAGAAGAGCCCTCCTGAGCAATCGCCGAAACTGTCACCAGCGCCGCCCCCAGCACACAGATGAATCCATTCTTGCGCATCGCTCCCTCTCAAAGAACTTCGTAAGATGTTCGAACCAGCCGACTCTAGGAGAGCTGCCCACGATAACCTGAGTTGGAGCGAGGGGTCAAGCGCGTCCGCCCTGAGGAGGCCCGTTAACCTGTGGTAATGTTTCCTGCGTGAGTGAATCGAGTCCCCGCTTCGTGAGTGCGTGCCGGCGCCAGCCGGTGGATGCGACCCCGGTGTGGTTCATGCGCCAGGCAGGGCGCTATATGCCGGAGTACCGTGCCGTGCGCGACCGCCACGGTTTGCTGGAGATCTGTAAGGCGCCGGCGCTGGCGGCCGAAGTGACCATCACAGCAGCCGAGAAGCTGGGTGTGGATGCGGCCATCATCTTTGCCGACCTGTTGTTGCCGGTTGAGCCGATGGGAATGCGCCTGCAGTTTGTGAAGGGCGAAGGGCCGGTGCTGGTGGACCCCTTGCGAGATGAAGCCGGCATCGTCCGACTCCGCAGCGATGGAGCCAGCGAACTCAATTTCGTCGCCGAGGCCATTCGGTTGGTGGAGCGCCACTTCGGTGGGCGCCTCCCGGTCATCGGCTTTGCCGGTGCGCCGTTTACCTTGGCCAGCTACATGATTGAAGGCGGCAGCTCGCGCGAGTTTCTACACACGAAGTCGTTAATGTGGCAGGCGCCGGACACCTGGGCGCTGCTGATGGAAAAGCTCTGTTCGGTGCTGGAGCCCTACTTGCTGAGCCAGGTCGAGGCCGGCGCATCGGCGATCCAGCTCTTCGACAGTTGGGTGGGCTGCCTGAGCGAGGACGATTATCGCCGCTTCGCGCTGCCCTATTCGCAGCGCTTGATTTGCGCCGTCGAGGCGCGGGGAGTGCCTGTGATTCACTTCGCCACCGCCGCCGCGGGTCTGCTGCGCGCCATGCAGGATGCCGGAGCCTCCGTCCTGGGAGTCGACTGGCGGATTCCGCTGGGCCGCGCCTGGGAGGAAGTGGCATACGTTCCTGCCATTCAAGGCAACCTCGACCCGGCGGTGTTGTTTGCGCCGCTGCCGGAGTTGCGCCGCCGGGTAGAAGCTGTTCTGCGGGAAGCCGGCGGCCGACCCGGGCACATCTTCAATCTCGGTCATGGCATCTTGCCCGGCACGCCGGTGGAGAATGTACGCGCAGTGGTGGAGTGGGTACACGAACTGACTGCCAGAGCATGAGCGAGCGCGGCAACCAAGCCGAAGGCTGGGGCGTGCTGCTGCTGGCGCACGGCGCGCCGGAGAATCCGGCAGATGTGCCGGAGTTTCTCTTGCATGTTCGCGGTGGGCGGCCTCTGCCGCCGGCGGCTGTGGAGGAAGTGAAACGTCGCTACGAGCTCATCGGCGGTTCGCCACTGCGAAAACACGCCGAACGTCAAGCGGAGGCACTGGCCGAGCGCTTGCAGATACCGGTTTTCGTCGGTATGCGCAACTGGCACCCGTTTATTTCCGAGGCCGTGGCTGAGGTTGAGCGGCGCGGCCTACGCCGCGTGGTGGCGATTTGCCTGGCGCCGCACAATTCGCGCACCAGCGTTGGCATGTACAAGAAACACTTGGAGGAGGCAGTGACGTGCGCTGGCGCCCCCTTGCTGGTGCAGTTTGTGGAGAGTTGGCACGACCAGAGCTTCCTTGTCGAAGCGTTTGCCGAGAAGCTGCGCGCCACGCGCCTGAAGGCTGAACAAGCTGCGGGCAGGGGAGTACCGGTTATCCTCACCGCCCACAGCGTTCCCGAACGAACGATCGCGGAGGGCGATCCTTACGACGCCCAGGTGCGCGAAACTGCCGCTCAAGTCGCGGCTGCCGCTGGGTGTTCTTCGTGGCACCTTGCCTATCAAAGCCAGGGGATGACTGAGGAGCCGTGGCTGGGCCCGACGGTGGAGTCAGTCGTCGACCGGCTGGCTACTGAGGGCCACCAGCATGTTCTCCTTGCCCCTATCGGCTTTCTCTGCGACCACGTTGAAATTCTTTACGACGTGGACATTGTTTTCCGACAGTACGCGCAGGGGAAGCGAATTGCTTTGTGGCGCACGGAATCTCTCAACGATAGCCCGCTGCTGATTGAAGCCCTGGCGGCGTTGGTGTGGGATGCTCTCCGCGCTCACGCGCCGGCGACTTCCTGACCTTCTCGTGTCCGCCAAACGCATTGTCGTCATCGGAGGTGGAATCTCGGGGCTGGCGGCTGCCTGCGACCTCAGCAAGGCGCGACGAGCCGGCGGTTCGCTGGAGGAGTACCTGGTGGAGGCCAGCCCGCGGCTTGGCGGCGCGATACTTACTGAACAGGTTAGGGGCTGCATCGTGGAGGCGGGCGCGGATTCGTTTCTGACCGAGAAACGCGAAGCCGCCCAGCTCTGTGAGGAGCTTGGACTGGGTTCGGACCTGATCGGTTCGAACGACAGCCAACGAAAAACCTACATCCTGCACCGCGGACGACTGGAAGCATTGCCCGAAGGCCTGGAGTTCTTTCTTCCGGTTCGCGTCGGCAGTATTCTCGGCACGTCGCTGCTTTCCTGGCGCGACAAGTTGGCAGCCGCGCTGGAGACGTTCCAGCGGCCACGGTCTCGCCCGGACGAATCGGTGGCCAGCTTCGTGGAGCGTCACTTCAGCCGCGGCCTGCTGGAAAACATTGTCGACCCGCTGCTCAACGCCGTGTACGGCGGCGACCCGGCACAGTTGAGTGCACGCGCGGTTCTGCCTCGTATGGTGGAGATGGAAGCAAGGTACGGAAGCCTGACGCGGGCAATGCGGAAGCGAAAGAGGCCAACAGGGGACGGCGCCCGGCCGCCGCTTTTCACTACTCTACGCTCGGGGTTGGCGACGCTGGTTAGTGCGCTGGAAGCGCAACTAGACCCCACGCGGGTATTTCGCGGCAAGCATGTAACCGGCTTGGAGAAGAGTGCAACAGGCTATCGGCTGCGCCTGGGCAGCACGGAGGCGTTGGAGGCCGAAGGTGTGATTCTCGCCTTGCCAGCGCACGAGTCAGCCCGCTTGCTCCGGCCGCTCGACCCCATCCTTGCCGAGAGCTTGAATGGTATTCCCTACAGCTCGTCGCTGATCGTGGCGGTGGGTTATGACGCCGCCCAGGTGCGCCGCCTTCCACAGGGTTTCGGTTTGCTGGTTCCTCGAAAAGAGCCAACGCGCTTGTGCGCCTGCACTTTTCTGGACCAGAAGTTCCCCCAGCGCGCGCCGCCCGGACGTCTTCTGCTGCGCTGTTTTTACGGGGGCACGCGCGACGAGGGAGCTGTGTCTCTGAGCGACGCTGACGTTCAGCAGGTGGTGAGGGCTGACCTTCGGACGATTCTGGGAATCACGGCGGAGCCGCTGTTTGTGAAGGTTTACCGTTGGCCGAAGGCGATTGCGCAGTACACCGTCGGTCACCTCGAGCGGGTGGCGGTGATTCGTGCCCGGCTGGCGCAGCATTCCGGAGTCTTCCTGGCCGGGAACGCCTTGGACGGTATTGGCGTCTCCGACTGCATCGCGTCCGGCCGCGTCGCGGCGCGCGCCGCGGTTTGACTTTCCGAAAGCCGCGTGCAAGAATCAGCCTCGTCCATGGCGACGACGACCACAACTCCTCAGAATCCATACCTCCCCGAGCCGACCGAAAAGCGCGAGCCGAGGTCCAAAGGGATAACCACGAAGCGGAAGAAAGTCCCCAAGATTTTGGCGGTCATTAACGAATGCTGTACGGGCTGCGCCGGCTCGCCGGCCTGTGTCGACTACTGCCCCATTGAAGACTGCATGTACTGGGTGCCTGATCCAGGGCATCCGCCGTTCGGCGTCATCCGCGTTGACCCGCTGCTGTGCATCGGCTGCAAGCTCTGCACCAGCAAGGGGCCGGAGGGCACGTTCCTGGAAGGCTGTCCGTGGGACGCGATTGACATGGTTCCCACCGACGAGTGGGAAGCCGTCCACGGCAAGCTGCCCTACTAGGCCGTTACTTCGCCGTCCGCTGTCGAATTGCTTCCGCCGTAAATCGCGCTTGCTCTTGAATTCGCTCCGGCATGCCTTCCGCGCCGCGGGCGTAGAGCTCAACGTCCTCCAGGTCATCCGCTTTGCCAATCAAGTAGAGTGCGCGTAACGCTTCCCACACTTGCGCTTCGTCGGGTGCCAGCAGAACGACTGCGTCGCCGGTTTCGACTTGTTCGCCCTCGCGCTTCAGCCACTGCTGCACGCGCCCCGGCAGCGGCGACCGAACTTCTGTTCCTTGCTCGTCGCCTTGCCGAATGCGTCCCAGCAACGATCCAGGGTTCACCGGGTCGTCGGGTCTCAATCGAGGCGCCAGCGTGCCGGCCGCCGGCGCGCCCACAGCGAAGGGTTGGAGCATGCGGCGAATCTCAGCTCGGCCGGTCGCGTCTCCGAAGCGCACCAGAGCGAGCGCTGCGTTCTGGCGCACCAGCGGCTCCGGGTCGTTGAGTTGCTCGAGCAGCGCGGCATGGAACTCCGCCGCTTGGTTGTCCTGCCCCATTACCCAGGCGGCGGTGGAGCGAATCTCGACGTGTTGGCTCTTCGCCAGCGTCTGCACCTGCGGGTACCAGCGCTTCACGCTCGGATCGCCGGCTTCGATGCGTTGCGCGATCTGGACCAGGGCGTGCTGCGTCTTGCGCGGATGCTCGGTGTCGACCAGATACCTGCCAGTCTCATCTTCGCTTAGTGGCCGGCCGAACCAGGTGCCGCGCCAGAACAGAAAGGGAACCAGCACGAACAGCAGCGTGATGAGGATGAGCAGAAAAGGTGGCTTCTTTCGCGGGGCAACCTGGGTTTCGGGAGCTTCGTTCATCACGGGGCAGGGTAGAGATGATACAACATCAGATAGACCACGACGCCGGTGACGCAGACGAAGAGCCAGAGCGGCAGTGTCCAGCGGGCTATGCGCTTGTGGCGGTCGAAGCGCCCGCGCCAGGCGCGATAGACGGTTGTCAGCGCCAGCGGCACGATGACGACCGCCATGAGGGTGTGCGGAATCAAAATTGAGAAGTAGAGCGTTCGCACCCAGCCGGTGCCGGAGAAAGGCGTTGCTCCATGGTGGTAGTGGTAGTAGAGGTAGGAGATGAGGAAAAGCGTTGAGACTAGAAGCGCGCCCACCATGCAGGCCTTGTGCGCGGTGATGTTGCGCCGCCGGATGAACAGGTAGCCCATCATCAGCAGCACGGCGCTGGTGGCATTGAGCGTGGCGTTGACCGTTGGCAGGACAGAGAGGGGAATCATTCGCGAGGCTCAGGCTTCGGCGGCTGGCTGGCCGACCAGCCACAGCGCTGCAAGGAACATAGCCAACGCGAATGCTGCGGTAACCGCCAGGGAAACGGCCAGTGGAGGGCCTTCGACGGCGGTCGGCTTCGGCCAGTAGAGAAGCTCGCGCAGCGCCGCCATTCCGTAAGTCAGCGGGTTAAGCCGCATCACCCAGCGGATCCATTCCGAAGCGCCGGCGGCGGGAAAGAGCGCGCCAGAAAGCAGCCACATCGGAATCAGAAAGAGGTTGACGACGGCATGGAAGCCCTGCGTGGAGTCAAGCTTCCACGCCACCAGAAAGCCCATCGCCGTCAGTCCCAGGGCAATCAGGAACGACAGCCCGGTCACGAAAAGCAGTTGCACCGGATGCAGCGGAACTCCTGCCGTCGGCGCCAGCAGAACAAACAGCAAGCCTTGCAGCACCGCTAACGTTGCTCCGCCGAGAATTTTTCCAATCACCAGCGCCGTGGGCGCCACCGGCGCGACCAGCACCGAGAGCAGAAAGCCCTCGCGGCGGTCTTCAATCACCGACATCATGGTGAAGATGGAGGTGAAGAGCAGGATGAGCAGAATCGTGCCCGGGAAGAAGTATTCGAGGTAGGTCAGCTCACCGGCTGCGGGCGTGCTGCGGAAGGATTTGCCGATGCCCGCGCCCAGCAGCAGCCAGAACACCAGCGGCGTCCCCAGCGCGCCGACCACGCGGCTGCGGTAGCGGTAGAAGCGCACCAGTTCGCGCCACCACAGCGAGCCGGAAGCCAGCCAGGTTTTGAAGTCCATCGGTCACTCGCTCCTGCCTTCGGCCGGCGGCCTTTCTTTCTTCTTTTTGTTCCCGGGATTCGCGGCAGCGGGGCGCCGCCGCTTGAGGCCTTCGAGCAAGCCGGCATCGTGGGCCAGCCAGAGGGTGCAGAATCCGAAGACCACGGCCAGCGTCAGGCAGACCGAAACCAACAGCAAAACGTCCAGCGTCAGGCCTTCGCCCGATACCACCGCCCAGCCGGCGGCCGCCAGGCAGCCCAGCGTCACCAACGCGCAAAACCCGATAAGTGCCAGCACCTCGCGCATGCGCGGTTCACCTCGCTCCCGAAGCGTGTGATTCCTCCCAGAACTGGTGGCCGGTTTCGTGAATGAAGACGTCTTCGAGGGTCGGTTTCGCGATGGTGATGGCCTCGATCTGGCCGGGGAAGGCCTCGACCAGGTCGGTGACGAAGCGATGGCCTTGCGGGCGCTCGAGCCGTACCTGCCCGTTGACTATGTTGACGTGATTGCCGAAGCGCGCCTGAATCGCTGCCTTCAGCGACTCCGCATCGCGGGTCTCGAGCACGATCACGTCGCCGCCGATGCGGCTCTTCAACGTCTCGGGAGTGCCGAGGGAGACCAGGCGGCCGAGGTCGAGTATGGCCAGTCGGTCGCAGCTTTCGGCTTCGTCCATAAAATGAGTCGTCAGGCAGACGGTCACGCCATCCTGGTCGCGCAACTGTTGCAGGTAGTTCCGCAGATCGCGCCGCACGCCGGCGTCCAACCCGCTGGAGGGCTCGTCGAGCAAGAGCAGGCTCGGCCGGTGCAGCAACCCTTTCGCGATTTCGACGCGCCGCCGCAGACCACCGGAGAGTGTCTCCACGCGGTCGTTGCGGCGATCGCTCACGCCGAGGCGTTCAAGGACTTCGCTCATGCGGGCTTCCAGCGCTGCGCCGTGCAGGCCATACAGATGGCCCTGGTGGCGCAGGTTCTCCGCCACGGTAAGCTTGAGGTCGACGCTGGGTGATTGGAACACCACGCCGATGCGGTTGCGCACCGCCACACGCCTCGCGACGACATCGTCACCGAAGATACGCGCGACACCGCTGGAGGCTCGCAGCACAGTAGCCAGAATGCGGAAGAGAGTCGTCTTACCGCCGCCGTTCGGGCCCAGCAGGCCAAAGATTTCACCGGCGGCCACGGAAAAGCTGACGCTCTGGAGAGCGGTGCGTTCGCCGAAGGTGCGGCTGATGTTTTCGACTTCGATGGCGAGGACCGCACTCATTCCTAGCGTTTGTCCAGCATCAGCAGGCCCAACAGCAGGGGCAGGTAGGCGACCGAGGCGTGCAGCACCCACTTGGCGCGCAGGTTGGAAGGTTGCAGGGCTGCGCGCAGTGTAACCCACAAGAAGGCGACGCCCAATGCTACCGCGCCCCAGAGATAGACGCCACCCGCCATGCCCAGCGCGGCCGGCACCAGCCCCAGCGGCAACAGAAGGAACGTGTAGAAGGCGATCTGCCAGCCGGTGGCGCGGCCGGTCGAATCCACCACGGGCAACATCTGCATTTCGGCGCGAGCGTAGTCCTCGCGGTACATCCAGGCGATACTGAGGAAGTGCGGGAACTGCCAGAGAAAAAGAACGGCGTAAAGCACCCAGGCTTCCGCGCTCAGCCCGCCGCGCGCGGCGACCCAGCCGATGAGCGGCGGCGCGGCGCCGGGAAAGGCGCCAACGGCTGTGCACCAAACGGTACGCTTCTTCAGCGGGGTATAGAGGAAGAGGTAGCTTGCCCAGGTAGCGAAGGCAATCGCAGCGGAGAGCCAGTTGACCAGGGCGCCGAGATAGAGCACGCCACTGGCGGTGAGGGCCAATGCGTAGGCGAACGCCGCCCGCGGCTTCAGGCGTCCCGCGGGTAAGGGCCGCTGTGCCGTGCGCCGCATACGAGCGTCGTCGGCGCGCTCCAAGTACATGTTGAAGGCCGCCGTGCCGCCGGATACCAGTGCCGTGCCGAACAAGGTATGGAAAAGCTGCACCCAGTCGAGCGTGCCTGAACTGCCCAGGTAGAACCCCGCGAGCGCGCTGACCACGACCAGGGAAGTGACTTCGGGCTTGGCCAGTTCGCAATAGTCGAGCCAGGCTGCATGGCGGGACGGCGCAGTCAGGCTGTGGGCTCGCATGCTCATCAGGCAGCCTTCTCCGCCGCGGAAACCATCGCTGCCTGCGCTTCCCGCGGCGCCAGGCGGCGATACGCCTGAAGGGTAACGATGAGGCTGGCGGCCAGAACCAGCGCGCCGGTCGCGACGTGCGCCACTGTCAGCGCGACCATGATCAACTGGGGTTGCGGTGCTTCGGCCGTTGCGACGCGGGTCCAATAGGCGGCGCCGCCGAGCAAGAGTTGGAGAATCAGAAGACTGCGCAGGATGGCTGCCGGGAGGCGGAGGGCCGGTTCATCCCCATGCTCCTTGCGAACGCGGCCCCACACACAAGCTGTTCCGATGGTCACAACCGCTGCGCCGACTAGGTGCGGAAGGATGCCCGCAGCGTCGTGACGGTATGCCGCACCTAGCATGAGCTGGAGGAAAACCGCCGCTGTCGTCGCGACAGCCAGGCGCCGCAATGGCGGCTCCGAGCTTTCCCGCCGCAACGGACGTTCTTGCCGCCAGCCACGACTCGTGAAGAGCGCCAGGCTGACCGTCAGACAGAAGAAGAGCTGAGCCAGCGAGGCGTGGGCGATGGAGACGGGGCGGGGAAGCAGAAACAGTACCGTGAGCCCGCCGAGCAGGCCCTGAAGGACGACCGCGCCCAGCGCCATCCAGCCCAGACGGCGCACCCAGCGCCGCGGCTCGCGGCGCGAAAGCCAGACAGCTAGACCGATGGTCAGCAGGCCGACAAAAGCGGCGACCATGCGGTGGCCGTGTTCCCAGAAGATGTTCCCGACCATGGGCGGCATCAACTGGCCGTAGGAGAGCGGCCAGTCCGGCACGGCCAGTCCGGCTTCATGGCTGGTGACCAGTGCGCCGGCAATGATGAGACAGAAAGTGGCTGCAGCGGTCAGCAGCGCGTACCGGTGCAGCCACACGCCCGTGCCGTCCCTACTTTCCGGTTACCGTGAAGTCGACCGTCTTGGTTTCCTTGGCGGCGACGGTGACCTTCTGCTCCTGAGTGCCCAGGGACTCGGTCCAGACGGCGATGGTGTACTCACCCGGCGGCAGTCCCTTGATGGTGAAGCTCCCGTCCTCGCCGGTCACGCTGAAGAAGGGATGGCTGAAGACATGGATGTAGCTGTGCATCCAGGGATGGATGTTGCACTTCACGGGGATGGCCAGCTCCTCGCGGGCGAACGCCTTGGTCAGCGTGCCGGCGCCGGGCGGCTGCGACTCGTTCCACTCGCGGTTGATCTTGGGGACCGGATGGATGTTGTGGGTGGTCTGGTCGCTGTTGCTGATGTTGATGGTTTGGTTGGTCATCACGGCGACCACATGCGGCTTGTAGACGCAGCCTTCCTGGTCGAGCTCCACCGCCTGAGCGGGGGCAGGGAAGGAGCGTCCGCCGAGACCGTCCTTCACATAGACCGTGGCCCAGCGCACGGTGCCGTTGTCGTTGATGACTTTGGCTTCGGAGAGTGGCGGCTCCTTGTGCATGGCCTTGCAGGCAGCGTCGGCGCCCATGTTGATGGGCGGGCGCTTCGGCTTGCCGTCCTTGTAGCTGACCTTGCCGGTGATGGTGGCCGCATTGGCCATATCCACCGGCGGCGCCGTGGTGGTGGCGGCGGGTTGGCTCGGCGCCGGTGCCGGTGCTTCTTCCTTGCTGCACCCGACCAGAACGGCCGCCAAGAAGATTGCCAGGATAGTCAGAACAGTTCGCTTGCTCATCGGTGTTCGCCCTCTCCTATGGAGTCTTAGTTCAGTGGGATTTTACCAGATTCACAGCTTGCTGCGCGGATGAACTCGGAGCGCGCGCGACGCCGCGACCGATGAGGCGGCGCTGCTCTTCGGCGGTAAGCTCAAAGATGTAGCGCACCAGCAGCTCGGCGTGGTCGCCGGTGTAGCTCCTGGCGGCGGGTGGATGCGGGGCGGAGAACACCCAGCGGTTGCCTTCGCGGCGGAAGAGTCCTGAGGGCATGGAGGTGCCTGGGATCATCTTGGCCGGGTCGACCACCCAGCGCTCCGTCCACGCAGGCTTCAGCCGCTCGCGCGCCAACACGAAGTTCGGGGCGGTGGCGGTGCGGTCATGCGTCGGGTCGCCATAAGCGTGGCACTTGAGGCACGGCGCCGCCGGATGGGTGAAGAGTTGCCGCGCCAAAGTGCGCTCCTGCTCGGTGAGCGGAGCGAGCTTGGGCGGCAGGTACGGCTGTTCCTGCGCTGAGAGAGCCTGGAAGAAGCGCACTAACGTTTGAATCTCCTGCTCGGAGAAGTTGAACGTGGGCATGCGCACCTGGAGATAGGAGCGAACGCCGTTGCGATTGGTGTCGGTCTTGCTCAGCGCCGGGTTCTCGAGAAACTTGGTCATCCAGTCGGGATTGAGGCGCGCGCCGGCGCCAATGAGCACCGGCGGCAACTGCTCCTTGCCTTCTCCCTGGTATTGAGGCATGTCCATCAGCGCCGAGCGCTGTCCGATGCGCATCACGTGGCAGCCCATGCAGTTGTACTTGCTGACAATCCACCAGCCTTCCTGGATGTCCTTCTGCGGGCCGCCGGTGGGACGATAGAGATATGAGGTCGGGAAGCCGTAGCCCGGGTCAACGCTGCCGAGCAGGAAGGTGGTAAGCGCCGTAATCTCTTCGGGCGTGAGGTTGGGCTTGGGCATCCGCAACCGCTCGGCCTCGGGCTTGGTGTCCTCTTTGCCCTTGTCGTAAATGGCGGGGTCGGCGAGCTTCTGCTCGAAAAATCCTTTGTGGTCGTACCACTTGCCGCGCGGCGAGGGCGTGCCGTCGGGGAGGATGCCGCGCTTGGCGTCCTCGGTGAGGAGGGCAAAATCGAGACGCTCGATGGGCTTGGAGCCCTCGGCAGTGAGCTCGGTGCCGATGCGCTGTTCCTCCTCCAGGCCGGAGATCTCGTGGCAGCCGGCGCACCCATAGAACTTCACCTTCGCCTTGCCCTCTTCAAACAGCTTGGGGTCGTTGAGGTAGTCGGCCTTGGCGTAGCTCGAGGGTTCCTGCTTCTTCTGCGTCATCAGGTAGGTGGCGATATCGCGGGCATCCTCGATGGTGAGCCGCAGAATCGGCATCGGGGTAGCGTTCTGCACCTGGAGTTCGGAACCGTCGTTGGGGCAGGTGGGGTGCTCGAGGTCGAAGACGAAGGGCAGCCCTTTCTTGGCGTAATCCTCCGGCGTCAGGTCGCGTTTCTCCAGCGGGCAGTAGGGCCGCAGGCGCTCGCGCGGGTTGTGAATCCAGCGCACCAAATAGTCGTAGTTGTTTTTCTCGCCGACGCGGGAGAGGTTGGCGGCGAAGTTCCCTCCAATCTCGTTCTCCCCCTCGCCAATGGAGTGGCAGGCCAGGCACCCGCGAGTTTCGAAGAGCTGCTTGCCGCGCGCGGCGTTGCCCAACGGCTGCTTGGGCACCTCTGCCTTGAGGGCGTTCTGCCACAGGAACGCCGAGATGACTTGCACGTCGTGCGCGTCGAGTCGGAAGCGAGGCATCTTGGTAGTGGGCCGCCAGGCGTGCGGGTTTTCCAGCCAGACGGGAATCCAGTCAGGACGAATCTTGGCGCGGATTTCCTTCAGGTTGGGGCCGACCTTCTTGTCCTCGCGCAGCAGACTGCGGGCGTCGCGGCGCAACTGCTCGCTCTGGGCGTCGAGACCGCTGATGCGCAGGCGGAGCTGCTCGGCGCGGGCGTAGTAGCGTTGCGCTTCTTCGTTGGTCTGGGCCGTATCGCCTTTCTGGATGCTCTGCTGGATTTCGCGCTCCCACTGAGCGCGCTGCAGGTTGATCTGGCGCAGCCCCAGTTGAGTGGCTTGCAGGCGCTCGCGCTCGTCGTCGAAGCCTTCGTAGCGGTGGCAGCCGATGCAGCCCCGCTGCCGGAAAAGTTCCTTGCCGCGGTTGAGGGTGGTGGAGTAATCCAGGACCATGTCGCGGGCGTGGCACTGCTGGCAGCCAGCCTCGAAGTTCTCCCGGTAGTAGAGCGGCCACAGCCAGTACTTGTGGCGGCCGTGGCCCTTGTACTCGCTGGAAGCGGCGCGACCGTTGCCGCCGTGGCAGGTGGAGCAACCGAAGCGTTCCGGGTCGTGGATGCGCAGCAGGTCGCGCTCCGGGTGGCTGACGAAGGCGCGCAGATACTTTTCCTGCGTGGCGGAAAGTTTGCGTTTGCCGCCGTCGGTGGCCGCGTCGCGCAAGGCGGCCAGGGTAATCTCCACCGGCTCACGCGTGCCCAAGTGGCAGGACTCGCAGCGGTCCACCTGGTCGGTGCGAAGGACGTGAATCTGCTTGATCTCCACCGGCATGTGACGGACTTTGTTCAACAGGCCCTTCAACTGCGCCGCCGAGAGCCCCAGCGTGTTGTTCTCCATGTATTCCTGCATCCGGGCGTTCAGTTCATTCACCGTTTCCCGCACCCGTACCAGTTCGGTGAGCAATTCGGCCTTGCGCTCCTTCAGGTTGTTGTACTCGCTCTCCAAGCTGTCGTAGTCGAGCCGCAAGGTTTCCATCTTGCCGTCGGCGGTCGGCAGATTGGCCACGCTGACTTCTTTCTTCGCCTCCTCCACGGCCTTCAGCAGGCGCTCCTTGGCGCGGGCGTCGCCGGTAAAGCTGGCCTTCTCGGCCTCGTACATCAGGGCGCTCACCCTGCCGCGCGCGGTGGCGAACAGGTCGGTGAGCACGGTGAGGCGGCGCTCAATGATTCCCAGCTCGTCCTGGATTTCCTTCTCGCGCGGGGCGGCGGCGGCCCGCGCGGCTTCCAGTTGCTTCGCGAGCTCCTGGTAGGCGGCCGACTGGGTCACCTGCTCTTCGCGGGCGGTCTGCTCGGCGATGGCCTTCTCCAGGAACTTGCTGTAGACCTCCGTGAAATACTCCTGGTAGCCCTTCCAGGGACGCAGCCCGTAGAACTCGTCGTAGAGCGCCCAGACTAGCGAGAGAAGCAAAAGAATGGAGGCAACCAGCAGAGGGCCGCTCATTGAGCGGCTGGTGATGGGGTCGTGGTGCGGGACGGGCTCAGCCAACGAGAGCCTCCGCGGAAACCTGAGCGCTCAGATGTTGAACCATGGCGTAACCCAGACGTATTTGATTCGGAACAGCAGCCGGGCCAGCATCTTCACCGGCAGCCCGAGCATGGTGACCGCGAAGAACTGGATGGTGAGGTACTGCACCAGTCCCATGCGGTTCAGGATTTTGCGTGTGTGGTCGTTGATGGTCATCAGCTTGTGAACCGCCAGGGCTGCGAGGACGTAGTAGGCACCGACGACAAGCCCGCCGAAAATAATCTTGCCCGGCCAGGTGTGAATGCCGGGAATCCAACTGAACAGAATCGTCTCGTGCAGGTCGCGGTTGACCTCGAAGACCAGCTTGTTGTGGTCCCAGGTCTGTCCCGGCCAGAACCACATCCAGCCTGGCCCGCGGATGAACGTCCCGATGACAATCATCAGCACCCACAGACCGAGAAAGCCGAAGCAGAACGAGAGAATGGCGATGCGGCGCTGCTTGAAGGTGTAGTAGCCGTTGCCGAGCGGGTTGGCGTCGACGTAGGGGATGACCATCAGCCCGACGATGATGAGCGTCGGCATCAGCACGCCGGCGATCCAGGGATCGAAGTAGACCAGCATCTCCTGCAGGCCGAGGAAGTACCACGGCGCCTTGGCCGGGTTCATCGTCAGGTTGGGGTTGGCGGGCTCTTCCAGCGGCGCGTTGAGCGTGATGGACCACACCATGAGAATGAAGGTCACGATGATGGCCGCCAGAAACTCAATCCGCATCAGGTAGGGCCAGGTATGCACTTCGCGGGGCCACTCCGGACGGTAGGGGAAGGTCTTGCGGTGATGGCTCTTCGCCATCGCGGGATCTTTCTCGAGCTGCGTGATCAGGCGGTCGTTCTCCAGCGCCTGCCGAAAGGCGTACCAGGTGTAGAAGGGAACCAGCAGCAGCAGGCCGACAATGGGGATGTTGTCGGGAGTCGAGGTGATTTCCCACAACTGGTGCCAGTCCATTCGTTCCTTCCTTACCGGGGCTGGCCGCTCGGCCGCATGATGATCGGCTTCGGGCCCTTCTGTTCCTTGACTTCCGATTCCAGCATCACCGGCGCGGGGCCGGAGATTCCGCCGTCCTTGCGCACCCGCCAGAAGTGCACCACCATGAAAACCGAGGCCAGCAAGGGCAGGGCAATGCAGTGCCAGATGTAGGAGCGCAGCAGAGCGTTGGCGTCAACGATAGAGCCGCCCAGCAAGGCGAAGCGGACGTCGTTATAGGGCGTCATGCCGAGCTGCGTGCCAAAGGGACCTTCATGGCCGAGCAGCGGAGTAGCTCGGGCCATGTTGGTGCCCACCGTAACAGCCCAGAAGCCAAGCTGGTCGTCCGGCAGCAAGTAACCGGTGAAGCTGAGCAACAGCGTGAGCACGAGGAGCACCACGCCGATGCACCAGTTAAACTCTCGCGGGGTCTTGTACGAGCCGGTGAGAAACACGCGGAACATGTGCAGCCACACCGTCAGCACCATCAGGTGTGCCGCCCAGCGGTGCATGTTGCGCAGTAGCAGGCCGAAGGGGACGTCGTGCTCGAGATACAAGATGTCGCGGAAGGCCTGCACCTTGGTCGGGTGGTAGTAGAACATCAGCAGCACGCCGGTAACAGTCAGCACCAGAAAAACGTAGAAGGTGATGCCGCCCATACCCCAGGTGTAGGCGTAGCGCACGGCGTCGCGGTTGATCTTGGCCGGGTGCAGGTGGAAGAAGACGTTGGTCAGAACGCTGAGAGCGCGGTTGCGCGGCTCCTCGTCGTGCTTGACCCGGAAGATGGAGCGGTAGAGTTGGGTTTTCTCCGGCTCTTTGAGCGCGGCAATTTCTTCGCGCGCCTTCTCCTCGACAACCTTGCGCGCTTCCTGCGCTTTGTCGAGGAGAGCGGCGACGCCCTTCTTGCCGCCGTTCTCCGCCTTGTCTTGTTTCTCTTCCTCTGCCATGATTCTCGGCCCGCTAGACGGCGAGGTAAGCGCCGGAGCGCCCGTCGCCGTCGTCAAACTCGCAGCGCTTGCCCTTCTCGCACTTGTAGAGCCGGCTGACGTCCACCACGATCTGCCCCTGTGGGTTCAGCTCGACGTAGGCGCGGTCCATCGGCCGCGGCGCTGGACCTTCAAAGTTGACCCCGTCGCTGTCGTAGCCGCTGCCGTGGCAGGGGCACTTGAACTTGTTTTCGCTGGCTTTCCAGTCCGGCGTGCAGCCCAGGTGCGTGCAGCGGGCGTAGATGACGAACAGCCGGTCGGGCTTGCGCACCACCCAGATGCGGTACTCCTGCTGGAACTTGGTTTCGACGCCCAAGCCGAAGTCGGCCGGGGCGCCGACGATGAACTGGGTCTTGGGCTCGAACAGGGTGCGGGGGAAAAAGAACCGCATGATCATCAGGCCGAGCGCGCCGACAAAGCTCCAGATGATGGCCCAGACCAGGCGCCGGCGGAGCTTGACCGGCTCGACCGTGGGCTTGGGGGGGACTTCGGCGGCTGCCTTGTCGGTTACCGCGGGGGACGTGCTCATTCCTCGCCGCTCACCTCCGCGCCAATCGTCCGCCTCTGAGCGGACAAGGTGCGCTGCTTGGGGCTCCTGCTGCTCGAAGTTAGCATCTTATATTGAATACAAATCGGGCTGTCAAGCGAACTCGGCGCTTGGTAGTGACTCATGAGTCACTACCCGGCGCTTGAGCACTGTCCAAAAAAGACCGGGCGTATTGAGCGACACCTGATCGCTTCCCAAACGGACAGCCGGGAATTCCTCGTGCGACCTGGTTGCGCGTTCTAGAAGAACATGACAATTCACACAACTCCTTCTCTAAGAGTAAAATGCGTGATGGAGTACTAGGAGGATTTTCCTATTGAAAGAAAACGGGGGGGCACTAGAGAATAAACATATGCCTTTCGAGGAGGTTGCGGTGAAGATCCCAAGCAAGCGCAAACAGTGGGTACGCCTCTTCTCGCTGCTCGGCATTGTGATGGTTTTGAGCGCCTCATTGCCTGGCCAAGTGGCTTTGGCAGCTGATGAGTGCTGTGTTCGCTGCGGCGGGTTCAGGGTCTGTTGGAACGTCGTCGCCTGCGATAATTGGGCATGCTTCTGTGACAGCGAAGGCGACCCCGTCCTGTGGTGTCAGTAGGAGCTTGCGGGGTGAAGACCAGGGGGTGAACAATGCCTAAGGCAACGTCCTCTTCGCCTTTCGGCGCGGCAGTCCTGGTAGTTTGCCTCGGAGCTTTGGCGTCGAGCCTTCACGCGCAAAGCCCTCTATCGATCGCGGCCATAGAGAACATTCCTGATTGTCCTGTGAGGTTGGCCAGCGCAACGGGGGGAAGCGATTCGACGTGGCTTCGAATCGGGGATATAGAGCTCGAGAACAATTCCGATTCCGATGTAAGGCTCTGGACCGTGAAATACAAGTACCTTTTTGCAAACGGGCATGCTCGATCTGTCTATGTCCTTTGGCCTTCTTCAGCGGCAGAGTTCTCCCGCGGGCGGCGAGTATTCAGCAAGCCGGTTGAGGTTTCAGGAGACGAGTGGAAAGGGTTGGCCGTGGAGGCCATCACCGCCCAACTGTTTTACGTTGAACTGGGGTCAGGGCAGGTATGTGGCGAGGACACAGGCGGCATCCTCGCCCGCAAGCGCGCAAGCTTCTGGCAAGGGACAGCGGAAAAGCGCCGCTTGCTCACCCTGTATCGGGAGCAGGGCGGCACGGCTCTGATGGAGGCGCTTTCCGAGAGTCAACAGCCTGGCGAGGACCCCGCCAGCTCTGCCGTTCGGCAGGCAATGCTCCGAGCCTATCAGCGGAAGGGACTTCCGGAAGTGCTCGCCCTTCTTGAAAAGCCGGCCGAGGCCAGTGTGCCACTCGTCTTCTTGCGCTCAAAGGAGTAGGGAGTTCGTTTCTTCGGTCGGGGCTTCCACTAGCGCTTAAGCAATCAGCGCGGGACTGTCGCGCCCACAGTCTTTAGCACCGAGTCCGCTAGGCACTGGATGAACTTCGGCGAGTCGTTGAGCGCCGGCATCATCTCGAACTGCTGGAAGCCGAGCTTGGCGGCGACCTCGCGGGCTTCGATATCGATTTCGTGCAGTGTCTCGATGTGCTCGGTGACAAAAGAAATGGGAATGACCAGGACGCGGGTGGCGCCGCTGAGGCGCAGGTCGCGCAGGGCCTCGTGCAGTGTGGGCCGGGTCCAGCGGCCGGGGCCCACGCGGCTCTGGTAGCAGAGCTGGTGGGGATGCGACCAGCCGCCGCGCCGCATGACGAGTTCAACGGTCTCTTCCGTCTGCCGGCAGTACGGGTCGCCGCCTTCGATGACGCTCATCGGAACGCCATGGGCGCTGAAGACCATTGCCACTGACTCTCCAGCAGGGAAGCGGGCCAGCGCCTCGGTGATTCTCTCCGTCAGCGCATCCAGATAGAGCTGGTGCTTATAGAATTCATGCACCACATGGGTGGGGGTTTCCGCCAGCCGTGTCGCCCGCCGGTTCCATTCGTTGAGGCTGCTGCCGGTGGTGACCCGGGAGTACTGGGGGTAGAGGGGAAGCAGCACCAGTTCATCGGGCCGCGCCCCGCCGACTTCGCGCACGACTTCCTCGATCAACGGATGCCAGTAGCGCATCGCCACCCAAACACGGGCGTTGATGGATTGCCGAAGTTGCTGCTCGAGCGCCCGGGCCTGCTGCTCCGTCAGCCTGCGGAGGGGCGAGCCGCCGCCGATTTCCTCGTAGTGGTGGCGGACTCTGCCGGCGCGGTGGCGCGCGACCAGGCGCGCCAGCGTGGGTCGCGCCAGCCGGGCGAACGGGAAATCAATGATGTCGGGGTCGGAGAAGAGGTTGTAGAGAAACGGTTCAACCGCCTCAAGAGAGTCGGGCCCGCCGAGCTGAAAGAGAACCACTCCGATGGTTCGGGCTTCCGAGGTCACGCTTGAACGGGGGCTCCGCGGCGTAGGCGCTGGATAGCGGCAATGACGGCGTTGGTGAACTCGTCGGTGGTGGCCGTGCCCCCCAGGTCGGGCGTAAGCGGCCCGCCGGCGGCAAAAACAGCTTCGATGGCGCCCCGCACGTGCTGGGCGGCGGCGGGCTCGCCCAGGTGCTCGAGCATCATCGCGGCGGAGAGCGTGATGGCCGTGGGGTTGGCCAGGTTCTTTCCGGCGATGTCGGGCGCAGTCCCGTGGACTGCTTCAAACACCGCATAGTCGTCGCCCAGATTCGCGCCGGGGACGACGCCCAGGCCGCCCACCAGCCCGGCGCAGAGGTCGGAGATGATGTCGCCGTAGAGGTTCGAGGTCAGCAGGACGTCGAAGCTCTCCGGCTTGAGCACCAGTTGCATCGACACGTTGTCGACGATGATTTCGGTGTAGGGGATTTCCGGGTAGTCCTTGGCCACCTTGCGGCAGCACTGGAGAAATAGCCCGTCGGAAAGCTTGAGGATGTTGGCCTTGTGAATGGCGCAGATTTTCTTGCGGCTGTGCCGGCGGGCGTACTCGAAAGCGAAGCGAGCGATCCGCGTCGAGGCCTTTTCAGTAATTACCTTGAGGCTTTCGACCACGCCGGCCACCACCGTGTGCTCCAGGCCGGCGTAGAGGTCTTCGGTGTTCTCGCGCACGATGACCAGGTTGACGTTGTCGAAGCGCGTCTTCAAACCGGGCAGATTCTTCACCGGCCGCAGGTTGGCGTAGAGCTCAAGCGCCTGGCGCAGAGCAACGTTCAAGCTGCGGTGGCCTTCGCCGATCGGCGTGCCCGTCGGGCCTTTGAGCGCGACCCGATTGCGGCGGATGGACTCGAGCCAGTCGGCGTGCAGGAAGCGCTCGCCGCGCCGGTCGGCGACCGGCTCGGCCGACACGGCCTCCCATTCGATCCTGGCGGAGGTGGCGCCGAGGATGCGCTGGGCGGCGGCGGCCACTTCCGGGCCAATACCGTCGCCGGGGATGAGCGTTACGCGGTGCATTGGAGGAACGCATTCTACGGTCAATCCGGTTCCCGCACAAGCGAGGCGGATGATAGACTAGCTCATCCATGCGCGCCGACTTGCACCTGCACAGCTACTACTCCGATGGCCTGGAGTCACCCAGCCAAGTGGCGAAGCGGGCGCGGGCGGCGGGACTCGACCTCATCGCGTTGGCCGACCACGATTCGATGGGCGGCTGCGCGGAAGCGCAGCAAGCCGCGGCGCGCGACCGCCTGACGGTTCTTCTGGCGGCGGAGTTCACCGCCACGCTGGATGGGCGGGAGATTCATTTGCTGGGCTATTTCCCAGAGCCGCCGGGAAGGGAAGTGTGCGAGCACTTGAAGCAGATGCAGGCCTTCCGGCGGCGTCGGATCGAGACCACCATCGAGCGGCTGCAAAAGCGGGGTGTGCCAGTCAAGTTTGAGGACTTGCCCTGCGCGGCGGTGTGCGAGAGCGTGACCAGCGCACACCTGGCGGCGCTGCTGGCGGAACGGGGCTACGCGCGCTCGAGCCGCACGGCCTGGCGGGGCTTGCTGAACCGCAAGCGAGGCATGTTGCCGCAGTTTGAAATGAGCGCTGAGGACGTCATCCGGGTGATTCACGCCGGTGGCGGGCTGGCGATTTGGGCGCATCCGGAGCGCGGGCAGTTCCGGACGCGGCTGGAGAAGCTGGCGGTGATGGGATTGGACGGCATCGAAGCCGCCAACGCCCGGCGCGGGGTGCAGCCGGCCCGCGACTGGCAGGCGTTGGCCCGGAAGATGGGCCTGGTGGCCACAGGCGGCTCGGACTGGCATGGCGGCGACGGCCTGGGCGAATTCGCCGCTGGGCCAGAGTTGCTGGGCGAGTTTCTGGCCCGGCTCGGCGTGCGGCTTGACACGAAATCGCGCTGATTGCTATATAATGAATCGAGGGCGCTTTTAGCGCCGTCCAAACAACGGGAGCGAGGTTTACCACGATGGGACTGAGCTTGACGCCAGTAGCAGTCGGCAAGGTGAAGGAAGTTCTGGCCATGCAGAACCCGCAGCCCGCGGGGCTGCGCATCGGCGTGGTGGGCGGAGGCTGCTCCGGGTTCCAGTACCAGATGGTGTTTGAGAACCAGCCCACGCCGATGGACAAGGTGATGGAGTTCGATGGCCTGAAGGTTTTCGTCGACCAGACCAGCCTGATGTACTTGGACGGGACGCGGGTGGACTACATCGAGTCGCTGGAAGGGTCGGGGTTCAAGTTCGAGAACCCGAACGTCAAGAACACCTGCGGCTGCGGCAGCTCGTTCAGCGCGTAGGTGAGTCACGGCCGGGACGGCCGTGCCACTGAGTTTCGTTTTGAAGAGCGTTTGCCCGAGTGGGCAGACGCTCTTTTTGTTTTTGAGACAAGCAGAGCCATCGCTTCGCTCCCGATGAGCTCGCCCGAGCAGGGTCAGTTCATCATGGCTTGCAGGCGGCGGAGGGCGCAGCGGGCGGCGGGGTAATCAGGATGCTCGCCCAGCGCGCGCTTATAGCAGTCCAGAGCTTTGGCGTAGTGGCGGCGCGCTTCGTAGACGCGGCCCAGATTGAAGTAGGGGAAGCAGCGCGAGGCATAGCGCGGCGCGCGCGTGGCTTTCTCCAGCCACGGAATCGCCTCCTCCACCCGTCCTTGCTCAATCAAGTAGGCGCCGATGTCGTTGTAGGGGTTGCCGAAGTCTGGGTCGACGCCGATGGCGCGGTGGCACTCCTCGATGGCTTCGTCGTAGCGGCCCTGGAAGCTGTAGGTCCAGCCGAGAAAGGTGTGGGCCTCGGCGGTGGGGAAGAGCTCGAGGGATTTGCGATAGAGGGCGATAGCTTCGTCGAGCTCCCCGCGCATCTGATGCTCGTAGGCCTGGTGGAAGAGTTCCCAGGCCTGTTCTTTCAGGGTGTCGTTGACCACGGCGCCGCTATCATTATCCGCCAGGCCGCGCCGAGAGGCAATATGCCTCCGGGGAAAGCGGTGGACGAGCAGGGCAGGGGCGTGTTATCTGCATAGGGGAATTGAGTTGCGCCGCCGATGAAGATTGCGCTCATCCAGATTAACACCACCGTCGGGGATTTCGCCGGCAACAGCGCCAAGATCCGCGCCCGGGCGGAAGAAGCGCGACGCCGCGGCGCCGAGCTCGCGGTCTTTACCGAACTTTGTGTCTGCGGCTACCCGCCGCGCGACTGGGCCGAAAACCCCAAGTTCCTTGACGACAACCGCCGGGCGCTCGAGCTGCTGGCCGCCTCGCTCCCGCCCATTCCCGCCATCGTCGGGTTTGTCGGGCGCGCCAACTCAGAGACCGGCAAGCAGGCCACCAACCGCGCCGCGTTGCTGGCTGGCGGCAAGGTTGTGTTCGAGCAGGTCAAGATGCTGCTGCCCACTTACGACGTCTTCGACGAGGCGCGGATGTTTGCGCCGGCGGCCGAGCAGCGGGTGTTCACGTTCGGCGGCGCCAAGCTGGCGCTGACCATCTGCGAAGACTGCTGGAACGACCGCACGTTCTGGAAGCGCCGGCTCTACGCGCGCGACCCGGTGGAAGAAATGGCGGGGCAGGGAGCCAACCTGATGGTGAACATCTCGGCCTCGCCCTTCAGCGCCGGCAAGCGCCGGCTGCGGGTGGAAATGCTGCAAGCGACGGCGCGGCGGCACCGGATGCCGGCGCTGATGGTCAACCAGGTGGGGGGGAACGACAGCCTGGTGTTCGACGGCTCGAGCGTGGCGGTGGACGCCAGCGGGAAAGTCTGCGCCCAGGCGGGCTCGTTTGAAGAAGATATGGTGCTGTTCGACACCGTGACCGGCGAAGGTGAGATCCACCAGCAGCCGGGCGAGGGCGTGGAAGAAATCTATCTGGCGCTGCGGCTGGGCGTGCGCGATTACGTCCACAAGTGCGGCTTCCAGCAGGTGATTGTGGGACTGAGCGGCGGGATCGACTCGTCGGTGGTGGCGGCGCTGGCGGTGAGCGCGCTGGGAGCGGAGAACGTGCTCGGGGTGGGGATGCCGGGGCCGTACTCGTCGGAGGGGAGCCTGCGCGACGCCCGGGCGCTGGCCGAGAACCTCGGCATTCGCTTTCTGACCCTGAACATCAACGACGTTTTCAACGCCTACCGCGCCGCGCTGGCCGAGCCCTTCCGCGGACGCGCCGAAGACATCACGGAAGAAAACCTTCAGGCGCGCATTCGCGGCAACCTGCTGATGGCGCTCTCGAACAAGTTCGGGGCGCTGGTGCTGAGCACGGGCAACAAATCGGAGCTGGCGGTCGGCTACTGCACGCTCTACGGCGACCTGGCCGGGGGGCTGGCCGTGATCTCCGATGTGCCGAAGATGATGGTCTACGACCTGGCGCGGTTCATCAACCGGCAGCGGGAAATCATTCCGGCGGCGTGCCTGACCAAGCCGCCCTCGGCCGAGCTCCGCCCGGGACAGACCGATCAGGACTCGTTGCCGCCCTACGAGTTGCTCGACAAGATTCTTCAGGGTTACATCGAAGAGGCCCAGACGGCGGAGCAGATCGCCGAGCGCTTGAAGGTGGACGCGACGCTGGTGCGCGAAATCATCGAGCGCGTGAACCGCGCCGAGTACAAGCGCTACCAGGCGCCGCCGGGATTGAAGGTGACGGCGAAGTCATTCGGGCTGGGCCGGCGCTTTCCGATTGCGCACAAATACACCGAGCCGGGAGGTTGAGAATTGATGAAGCGCGCACGACTGGGAGTGATTCTGGTTTTGCTGGCGGCGGCGAGCGCCTGGGCGCAGGCGCCTGCGGAGCCGGCCGACCCGCAGGCGGCGGTGAAACGCCGCCTGGAAGGCTACCTGCGATACCTCTACGCGTGGGACGACAACGTGCAGGTGAAGGTCGGCCAGCTTCTCGAGTCTTCGATTCCGGGTGTCTACAGCACAGTAGTGGACGCGACGCAGGGCGAGAACCGCTTCCGGCAGGTTTTTCTGGTAACGCCGGACGGCCGGTTCGTGATTCGAGGAGAAGTCCTGGACACGAGCATTGACCCTTACGCCAGCGCGCGCCTGGGGATTTCGCTGACGAACCAGCCGAGCAAGGGGCCGGCGGAGGCGCTGGTTACTATCGTTGAATACGGCGACTTCCAGTGCCCGACGTGCAAGGAGATGTACCCGGTGCTGAAGGAGCTGCTGGCGCAGCGCAAGGACGTGCGCGTGGTGTACAAGGACCTGCCCCTGGTAGCCAAGCACGATTGGGCCATGGCCGCCGCGGTGGCCGGCCAGTGCGCCTACCGGCAGTCCAACGACGCATTCTGGAAGCTGCACGACTACTTTTTTGAGAACCAGTCGCAACTCAACGCCCAGAACCTCGAGCAGAAGCTGGACGCGTTCGCGACCCGCGCCGGGCTCGATGCCGCGGCCTTCAGCGCCTGCCGGCAGCAGAAGCTCACCCAGCATCGTGTCGAAGCCGCGCTGGAAGAAGCCGCCGCCCTCGGTTTGGCTAACACTCCCACACTCCTCATCAACGGTCGACCGCTCGTGGGCGCCCAGCCGCGCCAGATCATTGATCGGCTGATCGACTTCGAGCTCAAGCTCCAGACCGAGCTCAACCAGCAGGGAAGCGCCAAACCCTAGCACACTCCGAGCTGGTTCCAGGATGGGCTACGCGCGCAACTTCTCGTCGCCGGGGCGCAAGAGTATTTGACATAATATGTCTTATCGGTAACGATGGCTGCAGCCCCCACGGGCTGGCTGCAGACTTGCCCCGCTTTTCAGGCGCTTCCCCATCCTCAGGCACGGCCGACTTCAAACAGGTGGGCCTGGTAGGGAGCCATATCGAGGAAAAGGCCCGGAGCAATCAGTGAGTCGCCGTCGCGTTCATAAACCGCGTCGCTGAGTTTGTCGCGCAGCAGAATCTTGCGCCCGCCAATCCTGTGAAGTTGAAGAGGGACGTGGCACTGGGCCTGGGCAGGGCCGTAGTTGACGGCGACCACGTGGGCGCCGTGTTCCGGGTGGGCCCAGCGATGGACGACGAACTGCTCCCAGGTCGGGTTCCCTTCCCAGGCGGGGCGAGGTTCGAGCAGCTTCCAGTGTCCTTGCCGCAGGGCGGGGTCGCGCAACTCGCGGAGCAGCGAGCCGTAAAACTTCTGAAGCTCCTCGTTGACCGGCTCTGCGGGTCGGCGTCGGAGTTGCATCGGCACGTGGTGCGTGCGCCCCTCGAGCTGGCCTTCGTGGAAGAGCCGCATCCCGGGCAGCGTGTAAGTGAGCACGGCCGCGGCGCGGTGCTTGTCGAGAGGGAACTGGCGGGCGGCGCGCGGCTCGTCGTGGTTTTCGAGGAAGCGCGCCGAGCGCATCTGAACCTCCGGGTCGGCGCGGAGGTGGTCGCGGATCTCGCGGCCGCCGTGGTGCACGAGGTGGTCGTAGAGCGTCTTGTCGTAGGTGTAGTCGAACCCGAGCGCCTGCAAGCGCGGCTCCAGTCCCCAATAGGCCTCGGCCAGAAAGAGGAAACGCGGGTATTTCCCGCGGACGGCATCAATCGCCTCAGCCCAGAATTCGCCCTCGGCCGGCTTCCCTTCCCCGGGCTGCGCGCGCTCGCCCCAGGTGCGGGCGAAGACGTCCTGCAAGTCCAGCATCGCCATGTCGCAGCGCACCCCGTCGCATTGCTCGGCGATTTCGAGCAGCGTCTGGATCATCGCTGCCCGCAGGCCGGGATGCTGGTAGTTGAGCTGCGCCGTGTCCCGCCAGGCGGGAAAGTAGGGGTCGCGCCCGTGGGCGAGTATGCGCCGGCCGTGCGCGGTCTCGACGGCGAAGAAACTGTGCTTGTCGTTTTCGAGGTCCTCCTCGGTCCCCTGGACGTAGAACTCGGGGTGGCGGCTGACCCAGGGGTGGTCGAGCGCGGTGTGGTTGGGGACGAAATCCAGCAGCAGGCCGATTCTCTGCTTGGCAAGCTGCTCGCGCAGGGCCGCCAGCGCCGTCGGGCCGCCGAAGGCGGAGTGCGCTTTGTATTCCTGCACGGCGTAAGGCGAACCGCCCACGTCGTCGGGGGTGAAGTCAGCCAGGCCGGTTATCTCCGGGTGGGCGGCCACAAATTCGCGCGCCTGCTGTTCGCCCAGCGCGCCGGTCTGCCACACGCCCATCATCCAGACCAGGTCAAAGCCCAGGCCGGCGATGCGCTTCACCGCCGCTGGGGGTACCTGCGCCAGGCTGAGCGGCCCGGACTTGGCCTGCCGGCCGCGCCGGGGGCGCTCCTGGGCTAGCTCGCCGAGCCACACCCGGGTGTTGATTTCATAGAGCAGCGGGTTGGCGGGGATGGTCATGGAGGCGAGTAAGTTTAGCCGCTTTCCGGCCAAGCTGTGGGAGAATCTGCGTGGTAATTTTTCACGCCGTGGGACGTAGTACCCCGATGAAGAGCGAGACCAATGGGATGGAAAGCGGCGGGGAGCTGGACGCGCTGGTGCGCCGCGCCCGCCAGGGCGATGCGGAGGCTCTGGGCGAGCTCTACCGCCAGCTTCGTCCCCGGGTGTTCGGCCTCTGCCGGCACCTGCTCGGCTCGCGCGAGGCGGCTGAAGACGCCGCCAGCGAGGTGTTTCTGAAGGCGCAACGGGCGATGAAGACCTACGACAGCGCGCTTCCCTTCCCCCGCTGGCTGCTGAGCATTGCCAGCCACTACTGCATTGACGTGCTGCGGCGCCGGCGCCTGGAGCAGCGGTTGTTCCATCCCGGCGAGATCGAATCGGAAGAGCCGGCGGCGCAGCGGCTCTCGCCGCTGGCGGAAGTCATGCAGGCCGAGCGGCGCGACCATGTGCGCGCCGCGGTCGAAGCTCTGCCGGAGCGCTACCGGCTGCCGCTGGTGCTGCGCTACTACAGCGAACTGAGCTACGAGCAGATAGCCGGCACGCTGGGCCTGAACCGCAATCACGTCGCGACGTTGATCTTTCGCGCCAAGCAGGAGCTGCGCCGCAGCCTGCAACGTCAGGCCGTGAGTCTGGCCAGGGAGCCTGTGCAATGAACTGCTTTCCGGAACCGACCTATGCCGTTTTCGTTGACGGAGAACTTCCTCCCGACGAAGCCCGGCGGATTGAGGCGCACCTGCTGGCCTGCGGCGAGTGCCGCGCCCTGGTCGAAGCCCTGCGAGCCGAGAGCCGCCTGCTGGCCGACCTATTGCAGGAGGTCGAGCCCGAGGTGCCGCCGGAACTGGTGGCGCCGCCAGCCCGTCCGCGCTGGATGGACTTCGCCTGGACCACCGCGGTGATTCTCGGCGTGGCCGCCAGCGCCCAGGCCGCCTACAGTTGGTTCAGCGAGGTGGAAACCGTGCCCGGTATCGGCTGGCTGAATCCCTTCAGCCTCGGCCTCCAGGTTCAGCTTTTCTTTGCCAGTCTCTTCTATCTTCTCCGCGAAGGAGCGTCCATGCTGGCTTCCCTGACTGCCACGATCAGTGCCTTGCTGGTTGCGATCGCCTTCATCGCCGGCGTCGTCCTGCTGCGGCGGTGGCGGCAGACGCCGCGATTCCTGCTGGTGACCTTCTCCTTGCTGCTGGTGCTGGGGTTGGCCCAGCCGGCGGCGGGGGTCGAGCATCGCGCCCAGAAGAAGGGCGACATCGTGATCGGGGAGAACGAAGTGATCGACGATACGCTCGTCCTGCACGCCGAGCACATCACCGTCGACGGAACCGTCACCGGCAACCTCTTCGTCTTCGGCGGCGACCTGAGCCTGAAGGGCACCGTCAAGGGCGACCTGTTTGCTTTCGCGGGCAACGTCCGCCTCAAGGGCACCGTCGAGGGCAACGTCTTCGTTTTCGGCGGCAATACCGAGGTTTCCGGCCGGGTGGGCAATAGCGTGCACGCTTTTGCCGGCAACTTCCTGCTTCCGCAGGGGGCCGAGGTGGGCGGCGACGCCATCAGCTTCGCCGGCGCCGCCACCGTGGATGGGGAGATCAAGCGCGACCTGCTGAGCTTCGCCGGCGCCACCACTATCGCCGGCGGCGTCGGCCGCCACGTCCGGACCCACACCGAGGCCTTGCGGGTCAAATCGTCGGCCCGCATCGGCGGCGACCTCAAGGCTGTGGTGGACAAGCAGGAGAAAGTCGAGATCAGCCCCGAGGCCACGATTGGCGGCAAGAAAGGCATTACGGTCAAGCCCGGCACAGCCGCTCGCTACAAGAGCCCGCCGTTCTATATGCAGATCACTCTGGGGCTGGGTATCGTGTTCCTGCTGGGGTTGTTCCTCCGCTGGCTCTTCCCCTTCCTCTTCAGCGGCGTCCTCAACACGGCCGGGGACGTCGGCAAGGCGGCGGGCATCGGCTTTGCCGCTTGCGTGGTGCCGCCGGTGGCGGCGCTCGTGCTCGGCATCATTCTCATCGGCATCGGCATCCTGGCCGATGTGGTGCTCATCTCGATTCTCATTCCCATTCTGATGGTGGTGGTGTGGTTGCTGGCGCTCTACTTGTCGAAGCTTTTCGTGGCGTTGTCCCTCGGCCAAGTGGTGTTTCGGCGCGAGCCCGGCAAGCCGGCGCCGTTCGTCCTGCCGCTGCTGGCCGGGCTGGTCGTGGTCTACATCGCCATCAACATCCCCATCATCGGGGGAATGCTGCGCTTTATTGTTTGGATTCTCGGCCTCGGCATCGCCACCCTCGCTGCCTGGCGCCACTACAGGCGGCGCGCCGCAGCCTGAACCATCCTGGAACCCGACCACGAACCGCCCCGATTGCCCCGGCGTCATCCCTCCGCCCCGTAACCCAGAGCCCCCAGGCTCCGGCCTGGGGGAAGAAACCAATTGGAGCTTCGAGGGCAGAAGCTTGTTTCCTGCTTGCTCCCGCGCTATGCTGAGACTTCAGCCTGCCGCCTGACCCGACAGAAAGGAGACCGCCGTGAAATACCGCCTTGAGAAGGACTCGCTCGGCGAGCGCAAAGTTCCGGCCGAGGTCTACTACGGCATTCAGACGCAGCGCGCGGTCGAGAACTATCCCATCAGCGGCTACCGCGCCCATCCCCTCCTGATTCGCTCCATGGGGATGATCAAGAAGGCCGCGGCGCTGGCCAACCGGGAGTTGGGGCTGCTGGATGAAAAGCGCGCCGGGGCCATCGTGCAGGCCGCCGAGGAAGTCATCGCCGGCAAACTCAACGACCAGTTCGTGGTGGACGTCTACCAGGCCGGCGCCGGCGTCAGCTTCCACATGAACACCAACGAAGTCATCGCCAACCGCGCCATCGAGATTCTGGGCGGCAAGCACGGCGACTATGAGGTCGTCCATCCCAACGACCACGTCAACTTCGGCCAATCCACCAACGACGTTATTCCCACGGCGATGCGCTTGGCTTCGATTCTGCTCTTCCACGAACTGCTGCCGGAGATGGAGCGGCTGAGCCGCGCCCTGGCGCGCAAGGGGCAGGAGTTCGACGGGATTCTCAAATCCGGCCGCACCCATATGCAGGACGCGACGCCCATCCGACTGGGTCAGGAGTTCGCCGCCTACGCCGTGGCCATTCTGCGCTGCTACGAGCAGGTGCGCCACGCCCAGGAGGGGCTGCGGGAGCTGGGCCTGGGCGGGACGGCCGTGGGCACCGGAGTCAACACCCATCCGCGTTACCAGGCAACGGTGGTAAAGAAACTGAGCGAGGTTTCCGGCACGCAGCTTTTCCCCACCAAAGACATGCGGTGGACGATGCAGTCGAACCTGCCCATGGCGGTGGCCTCCAGCGCCCTGCGCAACTACGCCCTCGAACTCATCCGCATCTCGAACGACCTGCGCCTGCTCTCCAGCGGCCCCAACACCGGCTTCGGCGAAATCAACCTGCCGGCGCTCCAGCCCGGCTCCTCCATCATGCCGGGGAAGATCAATCCGGTGATGCCGGAGAACATCGCCATGATTTCTTTCCAGGCGGTGGGGGCCGACGTGGCGGTGGCGCTGGCGGTGCAGGCCGGGCAGCTGGAGCTGAACGTGATGATGCCCACGATGATGTGGAACGTGCTGCACGCGGCGGAGATCCTCAAGAACGGCACGCACCAGTTCACCACGCTCTGCGTGGAAGGGATCACCGCCAACCAAGAGACCTGCCAGCGCCACGCCGAGTCTACCGTCTCGCTGGCCACGGCGCTCAACCCCTACATCGGCTACGCCAAGACGGCCGAGATTGTAAAAGAGGCGGTGAAGACCGGCCGCCGCATCACTGATATCGTGCGGGAAAAGAAACTAATGGATGAGAAGACGCTGAAGAAGATTCTCGACCCGCGCCGTATGACCGAGCCCGCCCCGCCCCTCGAAGAGGCGCTCGGCAAGAAGAAGCCCCCCAAAGCCCAGGCCGCCAACGGCCCCGTCCAGCCCGCCCGGAAAGCGGCGAGCCGCAGGAAACCGCCTCGCAAGAAGCGCCGCTAGGTGCGCGGGGGTTTCAGGGGCTGGGCCAGCAGGTCTTCTTTGCGGTAGACCATGTCGGCGATGTTGTAGGTGGCGAGCTCGAAGCCGTGGCCGTGGGTGATGGCGTCGGTGGGGCAGGCCTCGACGCACCAGCCGCAGAAGATGCAGCGCGAGTAGTCAATGTTATAGACCTCGGCATAGCGCTCGCTGGCGCTGATGCGCCGCTCGGCGGTGTTTTCGGCGGCTTCGATGTAAATGCACTGCACCGGGCAGGCCGCGGCGCACAGAAAGCAGGCGACGCACTTCTCCAGGCCGTTCTCATCGCGCTGCAGGACGTGGATACCGCGGTAGCGCGGCTGGAACCGCACCGGCTCGTCGGGGTAGTTCTCGGTTACCGTCGGCCGGAACATGGCGCGGAAGGTGACCCCCAGCCCCTTGGCCAGTGTCACCGCGGTCTCGCCGATTTCTTTCAGGATCGAAGGCATGAGCGTAAGCGCGGAGTATAGCCGGGGAGTGGCACCGGGTCAAACTCAAGGCGAGCGCCCGAGCGACGCGGCCAGGTCGGCCTCGAATTGGCGAACAGCAGCGAGGAGCTCGGGCGTGGCGCGGACTTGCCGGGCTTTCCAGACGAACCACTCTTCCCCGCCCTTTTGGACCCGCACCGCGAGGTTGCCTTCAATCAGGTAGCCCACGGCGGTGAACCGGCGCAGGCCGCCGTCCTCCAACGGTTCCAGCAAGACGGCGCAGTCATACTTCTTCGCGGCCACATAGCCGGGGAAGCGCGGCAAGGCCACGAGCTCAAAGCCAGCGGCGCTCAAGGCTTGCAGCAGCGGCAGGTGAGCATCAGTCAGGGGGGCGGGCATGGAGAGAACAACCTACACGTGCAACGGGCTTGGTGCAACGTGCAAACGCAAGAGCGGGGCGCCGGCTAATCTTTCGACTGTTCGAGGGCGCGGACGATGGCGCGCAAGGTTTCGAGAATCTCGCGCTTCAGCACCACCGCTTTGCGGAACTTGAGCCGCAGCTCGAAATCGCCGTCGGGGGCGCGGTAGGTGTAAACGAACGGCTCCATGCGCTTGGCGACCACCGCCTTGCGCTCTGAGCGCGCCTCTTCGCGGCTCATGCCGGCGGCGAACTTCTCCGCCAGGTGCAGCATCGCCTTCTCGTTCGGCTCGCGCGCCACCTGCAACAGCAGCGACTTGGAAATCACGCCCCTCTCTTCGCACCGTTGGCGGACGGCGGGCGGGATGGCGCGCAGCGCCAGCGTTTCGGTGACGGTGGCGCGGGACTTGCCGATGCGCCGCGCGATTTCCTCGTGGGTGTAGTCGAACTGCTCGGCCAGCGCCCACAGCCCTTCGGCCTCTTCGAACGGGTTCAGGTCTTTGCGCTGGAGGTTTTCGATCAGCGCCAGCTCCATCATTTCGGCGGCGTCGGCGTCGCGCTCGATGCAGGGGACTTCCTGCAAACCGGCGGCCTTGGCGGCGTGATAGCGCCGCTCGCCGCTGATGATGGTGTACATGTCGTCTTCTACGTCGAAGCGCACCAGCAGCGGTTCGAGCACGCCCTTCTGGCGGATGGAGAGCGTCAGCTCGCCCAGGTCGCCCAGCTCCTTGCGCGGCTGGTTGGGGTTGGGGCGGATGCGGTCCAAGGGAATCATCTTGCCGATGGCCGCGCCGGTGAGCGCGTTGATGCTCTCCACGTAGTGGAAGTCGTGGCGCATCCTAACGGTGGGGGGCAAGCCGGTTCGCTTCGACACGTTCGAGCACCTCGCGCGAGAGTTTGAGAAACTCCTGCGCGCCCGGAGACTTGGGCGCGAAGGTCAGGATGGACTCCTTGTAGGCCGGGCTTTCTTCCAGGCGCACGCTGCGGCTGATCTGGGTTTTCATCATTTTGTCGCCGAAGACGGCCTTGATCTGGTTGTAGCAGTCGCGGGCGATGTTGGTGCGCGGGTCGTACATGGTGATGACCACGCCCAGCAACTGCAGGTCGGGGTTGGGCCGCGAGCGGATGCGCTCCAGGGTTTCGAGCAAATCGTCAGTGCCTTCCAGCGCGAAGTAGGTGGCCTGGATGGGAATCAGCAGGTGGGTGGCGGCGACCAGGGCGTTCACCGTCAGTATGCCCAGCGCCGGCGGCGTGTCGATGATGATGAAATCGAAGTTCGAGCGCACCGGCTGCAGCGCGTCTTTCAGCCGGTAGGGGGCGTCGAACTGCCCCACCAGCACCTGCTCCAGCTTGGCCAGCGAAATCCGCGAGGGGATGAGCGAGAGGTTGGGCGTGTTGGTGGGCCGGATGATGGCCTCGAGCGGCGTGCGGTGGTCCGACAGCACATCGAAGAGCGATTCCTGAATGTCCCCCGGGTTGAGGTAGGAAACGGTGCAGTTGCCCTGCGGGTCAGTGTCGATGAGCAGAGTGCGCTTGCCGCGTTGAGAGAGAGCCGCGGCAAGATTGAGGGCAGTAGTGGTCTTGCCTACGCCGCCCTTCTGGTTGGTTACAGCAATAATCGTCGCCAAGCCGCGCCCTGGCTCCGTTTCCTTGCCAGTATACCTTACATCTTGTACTTGCCCAAGTCCTCTTCGCCCAGGTTCTCCAGCCACTTGCGCAACTCATCGCTGCCGACCTTGTCGGAAATGGCACTGGAGAGCTTGGACGACTTCAGAACTTCTTCGTCGACGTAAATCGGCGCATCGGTGCGCAGCGCCAGCGCCAGGGCGTCGCTGGGGCGGGAATCAATGCTGATGGTCGAGCCGTTGCGCTCCAGCCAGATGAGCGCGTAGAAGGTGTCGTCCTTCAGCTCGGTGACGACGATTTTCTTCACCGTCACGTTCAGCCCGGTGAGCACGTTCTTGATGAGGTCGTGCGTCATCGGCCGCGGCGTCTGCACCTTTTCCATCTCCAGCGCGATGGCGTTGGCCTCGTAGACGCCCACCCAGATGGGCAGAATGGAATCGCTGTTGTTGTCCTTGAGGATGACGATGGGCATGTTGGTCACCGGGTCCATCATCAGCCCGCGGATCCTCATTTCGATTTCCATCGTAGCCTCTTTCCCCTACCAGGCATTGACCGCCGAAACTTTTTCGCCCACCAGACTGTTGGGGCCGGCGCGGGTAATGAGCACGCGCGCGTAGCCGCCCAGCTCCTCCCGGTCGCTGGTAAAGTTTACCACCTTGTTTGTCGTCGTGCGGCCCACCCACTGCCCCAGGCGCTCGTTCCGGTTTTCAATCAGGACTTCCACTTCCTGCCCCACCAGCTTGTCATTGCGCGCCTGCTGGATTTCCTTCTGCCGGGCTTGCAGCGCCATCAAGCGCCGCACCTTTTCTCCCTCGTCCACCTGGTTGGAGAAGCCGATGGCCGGCGTCTTCGGTCGTGGCGAGTAGAGGAAGGTGAAGGTCCCGTCGTACTGGGCGGCGTCGAGCAGCGACAAGGTCTCTTCAAACTCTTCTGTGGTCTCGCCCGGGAAGCCCACAATAATATCCGTCGTAATGCTAATAGCACGCCGCGCGCTGCGAATCAATGCGATTTTCTCCAGGTACTCCTCGCGGGTGTAGGTGCGGTTCATCCGCCGCAGGACGTCGGTGGAGCCGGACTGCACCGGCAGGTGGACGTGGTTGCAGAGCGCCGGGGTCGAATCGATGGCTTCGACGATGTCGGGCGTGAAGTCGCGCGGGTGCGAGGTGGCGAAGCGCACCCGGCGCACACCGGGAATGGCGGCAACCTCGGTGAGCAGCTCCGCAAACGGCAGCCGCCGCGGGCCCGGATCGCGATAGGAATTGACCGTCTGCCCCAGCAGTTGAATCTCGGTGTAGCCCTCGCCGGCCAGTCGCCGGGCTTCTTCCAGAACGGATTCCGAACTCCGGCTGCGCTCCGGCCCGCGCGTGGTGGGCACGACGCAGAAGGTGCAGTGCTTGTCGCAGCCTTCGATGATGGTGAGGTAGGCGCGGTAGGGATTGGAGCGGCGGGTAATCTCGGTTTCAAAGGTTTCGTTGTCGTAGTCGAGCCCGGTGACGCGACGACCGCCTTGCTCGAGCTGTACCAGCATCTCCGGCAGCCGCCGGTAGCTCGCCGAGCCGGCGACCAAGCTGACGAAGGGCGCGGCCTCGAAGATGCGCTCGCCTTCAAGCTGCGCCATGCAGCCGATGACCGCGACCCGCTTCTTCCCCTCGGCGGCGTCGGTTTTGAACTCGCCCAGTCGGGAGAAAACTTTGTGCTCCGCCTTGTCGCGGATGGCGCAGGTATTGAGCAGGACGAGGTCGGCTTCCTCGGAGCACGAAGCAGGTTGGTAGCCGCGGGCCAGCAGCGTGCCCGCGACTTTTTCGGAATCGTGGACGTTCATCTGGCAGCCGAACGTCTCAATGTAAAAGGTTGGACCTTTACCCATCGCCCGAACGCAGTCTAACACAGCCCTTTCCGCCCCTCAAGGCGACCAGGCCCTATTCGTGGGCGTACTTCTTGAGGAGGCGCTGGAGGTCATCGAGCGGCAGGGCGCGGGCTTCGTGGCCCTGGAAGCCGCGCATGGAGGTGGCGCGCAGCAGTGAATTGTAGATGGCCTCTTCGGTGGCCTCAGCGACCGCCTGGAAGAGCGGGTCGAGCTCGGTCTCGCGAACCAAAGTAACCGACGCTGTGCTTGCCTCGCTCCGGTGCGGAATGCGCACCGACTCGGCGGTGGAAAAAGCAATCACGTAATCGCCGCTGCCGTGGCTGAAGCTCGCGCCCGTGCGCGCCATCCCCGCCAGCGCGCGCCGCGCCAGGCGTTGGAGCTGGCGAGCGTCGAGGGGCGCGTCGGTCGCAACCACAATCGTGCACGAGCCCGCCCCCGGCTTAACGCCCTCCTGTCCGGGATACCCGGCCAGCTCCTTCCCCACCGGCACGCCATCCATCGTCAGGATGCCGCCGAAGTTGGTCTGCGCCAGCACGCCGAGCGTGTACCTGCCCAGCCTTTCCGGCAGCCGCCGCGAGGCCGTTCCGATGCCGCCCTTGAAGCGGAAGGCCACGGTTCCCGTGCCGGCGCCGACCGAGCCTTCTTCGACCGGGCCGCCGCTGGCGGCGCGCAACGCTTCCAGAAAATGCTCGCGGCGCAGCGGGCGCTTGCGGATATCGCTCAGCCAGCCGTCGTTGGTTTCGCCGACCACAGGATTCACCGAGCGGACTTCTTCATTGCCCGGCAGCGCCAGCGTGTAGTCGGCCAGGGCGGCCGCCGCTTCCCAGACGTTCAGCGTGTTGGTCAGGAGGATGGGTGTTTCGATCTGGCCGAGCTCGTTAACCTGCGTCGAGCCGATGAGCTTCCCGAAGCCGTTCCCCACCACCATGGCCGCCGGAACTTTCTCCTGAAACAGATTGCCCCCGTGGGGCACGATGGCGGTAGCGCCGGTGCGGATGTTCTCGCCCTCGACGAGCGTGAAGTGCCCGACGCGCACGCCGGCGACGTCGGTGATGGCGTTGAGCGGCCCGGGCTGCAAGACGCCGGGCGCGAGGCCCAGTTCGCGGGCCCGCGGCCGCGGCTCCTGCTGCGGTGCCTGCCCTCCGGTGGCAACGGCGGTGAGGAGAATCAAAGTGGCAACGGCATAGCGGCGCATGGGTTCCTCCGAGTCGGGGGCGGCGGTTGATTGTACCGCACGGTGCGGTCCCGGCCGTCTGCTGGAGGCATCGTCCCATGCGTCCGAACGCGTTCTGAACGCATAACGCACTGGGGGCGGGCTTCCCCCCTTACCCCCTGCCCAAGCAGGGGTCGCGGCGACGAAGGGCTTTGTCCGCGGCCCGACCAGTTGGGGCGCCGACACCTTCGTCGTCGGCTTTATGGCCTACGGGAAGGCCGGCGAGGAACGAAAAGGCGCGTTCCTCGCCGCTACCCAACTCTCGCGGATTGGGTTGACGCTGGTTTGCGGCGCGTGCTACTTTTTCTTTGGCGCGCCGGCTTGTCCCGCGTCTGTTGGCGGGAAAACGTTCGAGATGGAGGCGAATGGCACTCCTAGGCTTTTGGGTTCTGCAAAGCGAGCTGGGTCGGCTCCTGGCGCAAACCGGCTGGCCGGCTCGAATCATCCTGGTAATCCTGTTAGGCTTTTCGGTCTATTCCTGGGCGGTCATCTGGCGCAAGCACACAACGCTGAAGAGGGCGCGCGAGCAGAGCGACCGGTTCCTCGAAGCCTTCCGCTCCACGGAGCACCTGCCCGAGCCCGGCCCGCTGGCCAGCGCCTTTCCCGCCAGCCCGCTGGCCCACGTCTACGTGGCCGGGATGCGCGAACTGGGCCGCGAACTGCGCGCGTCGAATCCCCACGGCGGCAAGCTCACGAGCACGGCCGGCATCAGCGCCGCGCTGCAACTGGCGTCCGCCAACGAAATGGCGCGGCTGGAGACGCGGATGAACTTCCTGGCCACCTGCGGCTCGGTGACGCCGTTCATCGGCTTGTTCGGCACCGTCTGGGGAATCATCGGCGCGTTTATGGGCCTGAGCGAAGCCGGCGCCACCACGTTGCGCGCGGTCGCCCCCGGCATCGCCGAAGCGCTCATTGCCACCGCCGCCGGTCTGTTCGCCGCCATCCCCGCGGTGGTGGCCTACAACCACTACTTGCACATGATTCGCCAGTTCGGCACCCGCATGGACAACTTTGCCCTGGAGTTTCTTGCCCGCGCCGAAAGCCAGTTCTCATAACCCGGAGGTCTTCCCATGGCTGGTCTCAAAGCGACGCCGCATACTTCCAGCACCCTGGCGGAGATCAACATCGTCCCCCTGGTGGATGTGGTGCTGGTCCTGCTCATCATCTTCATGATCACCGCGCCGGTGTTGCAATCGGGCATCGAAGTCGAGCTGCCCAAAACCCGCACGGTAAAAGCCATCACCGAGGAGCGCCTGGTGCTGACGATTGACCGCAGCCAGCGCCTCTACCTCGGCAACGAATTGATGAACATCAACTCGCTGGGCGACACCTTGCGCGAGCGGACGCCGCGCGGGCAGACCTCCGTTTTCATCCGTTGCGATGAATCCGTGCCCTTCGGCACTTTCGCCACGGTGATGGATACGGTGCGCCAGAGCGGAATCGAAAACATCAGCGTGGTGACCGAGCCCATCAAGTAGACGCGTGAGCCGCTACGTCGAGCATCGCGAAACCCTGAAGCAGCCGCTGGTGGTGTCGAGCGCTGCCCACCTGATGCTCATCATTCTGGCGCTTTTCAACTTCCCGCTCTCGCACCAGCGCGGCGAGCCCTGGGGCGGTCCCGGCGGCGGCGCCATCCAAGTCAATGCCGTGCGCAGCCTGCCCGGGGTCCCCCTTCCCCGCCCCCCGGTTGTGGCCGAGAATCTCGCCGCTTCCGAGTCGCCCAGCCTCTACCAACAGGAAGAACCGAAGAAAGGCAAAGAAGAATTGAAGGCCAAGCGGAAGGAAGAGCGCGCCACCGAGCTTCCGCGCTTCGGGGAGGAGCCGAAGAAGAGGCCGCCGGCGCGCCAGGCCGCGCGCCGCGAGGAACCGCAGGCGCTGCCGCCGGGTGCCATCCCCACGCCCTCGGGCCAGGGCGGTCCGGCCGCTCTTCCCTACACCGCGTTTCAAACCGGCGGCGGTGAAGGCGGACTCTCGTTCGGCGCCGGCGGCACTTTCGGCGGGCGCTACCCGTGGTACGTGGAGAGCGTGCGGCGGCGTATCAGCGGCAACTGGCTGCTGGCTGGCGTCGACCCCGGCGTGCGCTGGGCGCCGCGGGCGGTGATGAGCTTTGAAGTCTTGCGCGATGGCAACATCGTCAACATCCAGATGCTGCAATCGAGCGGCGTGCCTTCGGTGGACCGCTCCTGCCTGCGCGCCATCCGCGACTCCTCGCCGCTCGACCGCTTGCCGTCGGACTATCCGGGCGACAAAGTCTACGTCGAATTCTGGTTTGACTTCCGTCGCCAATGAGACCCGGGGAGGACGCCGAGTCCCAATGAAAATGAAGCTTCGCACTTCCCTCCTGCTGGCTCTGCTCTGTGCGGTCGCCGCCTTGCCTTCTGTTGTGTTCTCGCAGCAGGATTGGTTCCGCACCGGCACCGGGCTGGGCGTGGAAAAAATCCGCTTGGCGGTTCCCTCTTTTGCCGCGCGCAGCAAGGAGGTGGAAACGCCGACGGGGGTATTCAATTCCGTGCTTCTTAATGACCTGGAACTGAGCGGGGTCATCGAGCTCGTCAGCCCGAGCTTCTACCCGCTGCAGGCGCCGACGCGGCTGGACGAGTTGAAGCCGGAAGCTTGGACGGCTTCTCCCACCAACGCCCACATGGTCGCTTTTGGCAACCTCCAGTACTCGGGCAACCAGCTGGTGGTCGAAGCCTGGCTCTCCGACGTGCGCAACCCGCAGGCCGCCCCGGTGCTGGCCAAGCGCTACCGCGGCGAGCTCACCGAGGACTCGGCCCGTGCTCTCGCTCACCAGTTCGCCGATGAAATCATCGAGCGCTTGAGCGGCGGGCTGCCCGGCATCGCGCGCACCCAGATTGCCTTCGTCAGCGACCGCAGCGGCAGCAAGGAAATCTGGGCGATGGACTACGACGGCTACAACCAGCGCCAGCTCACCCGCTGCGGCTTTCTCTGCCTGACGCCGCGGTGGTCGCCCGACAGCACCAAGATCGCCTACACCGGGTACGAGCGCGGCGAAGTCCCGCGCAACATGATCCAGATTTACTCCCTGGTGCTGAACCGCCGGGTCGCCTTCCCCGCCTATCCGGGGACGACGACCACGCCGGCGTGGTCGCCGGACGGCACCGAGATCGCGTTTTCGTCCAGCCAGAGCGGCGACCCGGAAATCTACATCGCTTCCGCGGATGGCAGCCGCACCCGGCGGCTCACCCATTCGCGCGGCGTCGACGTTTCACCCGCCTTCAATCGTCGCACCGGCCAGCAGATTGCCTTCGTCAGCGACCGCGGCGGTTCGCCGCAGATTTACCTGATGTCGGCCGACGGCAGCGGGGTCGAGCGCCTGACCAGCGGCGAGGGCTACGCCGTCTCGCCCGCCTGGTCGCCCAACGGCCAGTTGCTCGCCTTCGCCTGGCAGCGCAGCAACTCAAGCTTCGATATCTACGTGATGGACGTCGCCACCCGCCAGACCGTCCAACTCACCCGCAACAGCGGCCGCAACGAACAGCCCAGTTGGGCCCCCGACGGCCGCCACCTGGTGTTTCAGTCCACCCGCAGCGGGCGCAACCAAATCTGGATGATGCTGGCCGACGGCAGCGGCCTGCGGCAACTGACTTTCGAGGGCTCCAATACCGCTCCCAGTTGGTCGTGGAAATAGCACCAAATGGGGGTTGCGTCCTCGGGTTGCAGTAGTATGATGGGCTGCGAATTTGTAGTGCGGAAAAAAATGACGGAGGGTGACGGATGCGGATTCGCCGGGGCGTTAGCTGGACTCTTGTTGTCGTTCTGCTGCTGATCCTCACGGGCGCGGCTTGCAAGAAGAAGCCGCCCGCGCCGCCGCCCACGCCGCAGCCGCCGCCCGCGCCCAGCGCGCCTACCGCCACCCTGCGCGCCGTCCCCAGCACCATCGAGCAGGGCCAATCGAGCGCGCTGTCGTGGAACTCGACCAACGCCACCGAGCTGCGCATCGAGCCCGACGTCGGCTCCGTCGGCCCGCAAGGCTCCACCAACGTCAGCCCCGAGCGCTCCACCACCTACACGCTCGTCGCCCGGGGCCCCGGCGGCCAGGCCGAAGCCAGCGCCCGCGTCACCGTCAATGTGCCGCCTACACCGCCGACCCCGGTCGTTCCCGAGGCGATGGAGAAGGCCTTCCAGCGAATGGTGCGCGACGCCTACTTTGATTTCGACAAGGCCGACATCCGGCCCGATGGCCGGGTGGCCCTGGCCCAGACCGCCGAGTTCATGCGTCAGTACCCCGAGGCGCGGCTGCTGATCGAAGGCCATTGCGACGAGCGCGGCAGCACCGAGTACAACCTCGGGCTCGGCGACCGCCGCGCCAACGCCGCCAAGGACTATCTGGTTTCACTCGGAATCTCGGCGGCGCGGCTGGAAACCGTAAGCTACGGCAAGGAACGTCCCTTCTGCTTCGAGTCGAACGAGGAATGCTGGCAGTCGAACCGTCGGGCGCACTTCGTGATACTGCCGCCTCGTGGGGGTCGATAGTAAGGAGGACGCCGTGAGGAAAGTGCGGTCAGGAGTCGTCATCCCTCTGTTGGGGATGGGGATGCTGGTGCTGTCGCTCCCCGCTGCCGCCCAGAAGCGCGAAGTCATCGAGCTCACCAAAGAAGTCGAGCTGCTCCGCCAGGAAGTCAAAGAGCTGCGGCAGACGGTCGAGCGCGACAACGCCGTCACCAAGTCGCTCGTGGAGCAGGCGCTCGACGCTGTCAACCGCATGAAGACCACCGTCACCGAGGCCGAGCAGTCCATGCGGCAGTCGCAGACCGAGACCAACTCTCGCGTCGACTCCTTGGCCACGCAGGTGCAGTCGTTGCGCGACGCGATGGATGAGCTGAGCGCGCGGCTGTCGATGATTTCTCAGCAACTGGCACAGACCCAGGGGGTGCTCGAGACCGTAGACTCGCGCCTGGCTGGCTCGGCCGGCCCGCCGACTGTTGCCAGCGGCTCAACGGCCAGTCCGGTGGCCGGCGGGGGCGCGCCGCCCGCCACCTCGACTTCCCCGCCCGCGCCGGCGCCGCAGTCGCTCTATGACAACGCGCTGCGCGACCTCAACACCGGCAAGTACGACCTCGCCCGCCAGCAGTTCCAGGAGTACCTGCAGTACTACGGGCGCACCACGCTGGCCGGCAACGCTCAGTTCCACATCGGCGAGACCTACTACCGCCAGAACGATTTCAAACGCGCCATCACCGAATACGACAAGGTCTTGCAGAATTACCCCGACAGCAACAAAGTAGCGGCGTCGTTGCTGAAGAAGGGCTACGCTCAGCTCGAGCTCAACCAGCGCGAAGAGGGCGTGCGCACTCTGCGTTCCCTGGTCGAGAAGTATCCTCGCAGCGACGAAGCCGAGTGGGCGCGCCGCCGGCTCAAGTCCCTGGGCGACACCGCCCCCCGCTGAGCGGGGTGGAACAAAACAAGGAGGGCCTGTGGTCAACAAAGTCATCCTCATCGGGCGGCTGGGCCGCGACCCCGAAATGCGCTACACCGCCGGCGGCACGCCCGTCTGCAACTTCACCCTCGCCACCGACGAAAACTTCCGCGACAAGAGCGGCGAGATGCAGCGCCGCACCGAGTGGCACCGCATCGTCGCCTGGTCGAAGCTGGCCGAGCAGTGCTCCAAGCTGCTGGGCAAGGGCAAGCTCTGCTACATCGAAGGCCGCTTGCAGACCCGCGAGTGGAACGACCGCGAAGGCAACAAGCGCACCTCGACGGAAATCGTCGCCCGCCAGATGCGCATCCTCACTCCGCGCGGCGAGCCCGCGCTGGAGATGGAAGCCGCCGCCCACGGCCCCGAGCCCCCCGAAGACCTCGCCCCCGACATTACCGACGAGGACGTCCCGTTCTAGAAAACAGTCTCTTCCACCACGGCACCGTTCCGGGCAGATTTGCTTCGCATCGAAGGATCTCCGCGGTCTCTCGCGTGAGCTTGCGAGTTTCTTCCCCCATATACTGCCAAGCAGTGCGAAGCCGATCGGGCTCTCCGACCATCGCTTCCAGAATCCCTACCTGGAACAGGTTGACCACTTCGATGTCCGGAGAACGGGCCATGGCTTCGAAGAACTGGAAGACCCGTCGAAGGAGGGCCAGGTCTTCGCCAGAGTCGAGGATCTTGTTCAAAAGAGGCTCAAGCACGCGCCCAAAGACAACATACTGTCCGGGGGGGTTCTCCGTCCTTCCCCCACTCCTGTTCCAGGATGGCGTACCGGTCAGCAAGCTCGGGCAGTGCCTCGAGCATCATTCTGGTGACGCTGTCGTAATCCGGTATTTCCATAGGTTCAGCGAAAGTCAGGAGTCTTATAGGAACCCCGGGGGCAGAAGTCAACCATCGCTCTTTTTTTGTCATCCCGAGCGGAGTCCAGCCCGCCGCGGCGGGCTGGGCGGAGTCGAGGGACCTGCTTTTGGTTTCTGTGTAGGGCGGGACCTTGCTCGCCCTGAGCGTAGCCGAAGGGCGTCCCGCCGTCTCTTGGTTGTCATCCTGAGCGAAGCGAAGGATCTCAGCTGAGGATTCTTCGCCGTCCTTCGGGCTCCTCAGAATGACAAACGAGGCTTACTCGTAGCGCAGGGCTTCGATGGGGTCGAGCCGCGCCGCCTGGCGCGCCGGGTAGTAGCCGAAGAAAATCCCCACTCCGGCGGAAAACAGCGCCGCCACGATAATCGCCTGAATCGACACCGCGACCGGCCAGCCGAGAAAGCCGGAAATCAACCCCGAAGCCGCGGTGCCGAGCACAATCCCGATGGTCCCGCCGAGCAGCGAGAGCGTCACCGCCTCCACCAGGAATTGCCGCTGAATATCCATCTCAGTGGCGCCCACCGCCATGCGGATGCCGATTTCGCGCGTGCGCTCGGTGACGCTGACCAGCATGATGTTCATGATGCCGATGCCGCCCACCAGGAGCGAAATCGAGGCGATGCTGCCCAGCAGCAATGTCATCACCCGCGAAGTCTGCTCCGCCAGGTCGGCCACCTCCGATTGGGTGCGCACCTGGAAGTCATCGTCTTCCCCCGGGCGAATGCGGTGCCGCTCGCGGAGCAACGCCGTAATCTGCGGCACGGCCGCCACCGACGCCTCGCGGCTGACGGCCGTGCAGGAAAGGAACTGGAGCCAATCCTGCCCGGAGATTTTCTTTTGCAGCGTGGTGTACGGGACGTAGATGCGGTCGTCCTGGTCGTCGCCCATCGGCGACTGCCCTTTGGGGGCCAGCACGCCGATTACCTGGAAGGGGAGGTTCCGGATGCGGATGGTCTGGCCGACCGGTTCCTCGCCGACAAAAAGGATGTCGGCCACGGTCTTCCCCAGCACGGCCACATTCTGGGCGCCGCGCACTTCGTCGTCGCCGAACATGTTGCCGGCTTGCAGCGGCCAATCGCGGACGGCCAGGTAGTCGCCCGTGGTCCCCATCAACCGCGTGTACCAATTCTGATTGCGGAAGACGACCTGCTGGCTCGACATCGTGCCCGGAGCGCACTTGGCGATAAGCGGTACCTCGCGCTGGATGGCCTCCATGTCCTCCAGCACCAGCGTCTTCACCGCCCAAAAGCCCTGCCGCGCCCCGCCAGGGCGCTTGGCGGGGCTGCCGGCCGAGATCATTACCGTGTTGGTGCCGAAGCTCTGAATCTGTTGCTGTACCTGCTTCTCGGCCCCCTGCCCCACCGCCACCATGGCGATGACCGCCGAAACGCCGATGACGATACCCAGCATGGTCAGCGCCGAGCGCATCTTGTTGCGCGCCAGCGCCCGCAACGCGATTCGCAGCGTGTTGGAGACTTCCATGTCAGTTCCTCGCCTGGGTCAATTCTTCTTCCACTTCGGCCATGATGTGGTGAAGGGCTTCGAGTTTCTGGTGGCGGTCGCCGCTGAGCGCCAGGTCGCGCAAGATGAGCCCATCGCGCATGAACACCACGCGACGGGCATGGGCGGCGATATCGGCCTCGTGGGTCACCAGCACCACCAGCAGGCCCTGCTGGCGGTTGAGGAGCTCGAGCAGCTCCATAATCTCACTGCTGGTGCGGCTGTCGAGGTTGCCGGTGGGCTCGTCGGCCAGCAGGATGGACGGCTGGTTGACCAGCGCCCGCGCAATCGCCACCCGCTGCTGCTGCCCGCCGGAAAGCTGGCTGGGATGGTGGTCGCTGCGGTCGGCCAGGCCGACCAGCTCCAGCGCCGCCCGCGCCAGCCCGTGACGCTTCTCCGAGGGCACGCCCGCGTACAGCATGGGCAGTTCCACGTTTTCCAGCGCCGAGGTGCGCGACAGCAGGTTGAATTGCTGGAAGATGAAGCCGATTTTGCGATTGCGGATCTGGGCCCGCTCGGCCGAAGTCAGCTCGGAAACGTCCTGGCCGTCGAGGTAGTAGCGCCCGCTCGTGGGCCGGTCGAGGCAGCCGATGATGTTCATCATCGTCGACTTGCCCGAGCCTGAAGCGCCCATGATAGCGACGAACTCGCCCCGCTCCACGCTCAGGTTCACTCCGCGCAGCGCCGGCACCTTGACCTCTCCCAGGTCGTACACCTTGTGGAGGTCTTGAAGGGTGATAACGCGGTGGTTGGAACTCTGCACGGCGCCACCTGCCTAGAAGCGCATCGGCCCGCCGCGGCCGAACGGTTGGCTCTGGGTGGCCGACTTGCCGCCCGTCTGGGCAATCACCAACTTGTCGCCCGGCTTCAGGTCGCCCGCCAGCATGGCCGTAAAGGCCATGTCGGTGATGCCGGTCTTTACCCGTATCGGTTGCAGGGTGTTGTCCGGGTTCAGCTTCCAGACAATCTGCCAGGCGCCTTCGGCGCCCGGGCCGCTGGTGGGCGGGCCCTGAAAGCCGCCCTGCTGTTGCTGGGCCTGCCGCTGCGCCATGAACATCTGGCGCATCCGTGCCCGATCTTCCGGGCTCATGTTGCGGAAGCGCTCGCGCATCTTGGCGCGCTCCTCTTCGCTCATGTTGCCCCAGCCGCCGCGGCCTCCGCCGCCCTGGCCTTCGCCGGGCGGCTTGTCCTGTGCCTGCGCGGCGCCCTCTCCTTCCTTCTTGGGTTCTTCCGGCGGCGGGCCGAGCAGGTTGTACTTCTTGAGCAGCGCGCGTCGCTCCTCGTCCGGCAGGTCGGGCGTGTAGCGCAGCGCCCCGTTGGGAATCTTGACCACGTCTTTGGCGCTGGCCACCGGGATGGTCACGTAGGCGGTCATTCCCGGCATCAGCTTCAGTTGCGGGTTGTCGAACTCGATGATGGTGTCGTAGGTCACCACGTTCTGGATGGTGGTGGCGTTCATGCGCACCTGAGTCACACGGCCGTGGAAGGTCTCGTTGGGGAACGAGTCGACCTTGAAGGTCGCCTGCGCGCCCACCCGAATTTTGCCCACGTCCGACTCATCGGTCTTGGCGTAGACCAGCATTTTGGTCAGGTCCTGCGCAATGGTGAACAGCGTCGGCGCCTGCAGGCTGGCGGCCACAGTCTGGCCGATATCCACGTTGCGGGCGATAACCGTGCCTTCAATCGGCGCCTTGATGACTGTGTGCTGCAAGTCGAGCCGCGCCTGCTCCAGCGCCGCCTGGCGTTGCTTGACCTGGGCGCGGGCCTGGTGGATCTGCGCCTCGGCCGCCTGCTTCTCGGCCACTGCCGTGTCGTAGGCCGCTTGGACGGAGTCGCGCTCCTGCGCCGAGGCGATTCCCTGCCCGAAGAGCTCCAGCGTGCGCTTCAGGTTCAACTCGGCCTGGCGCAGGTTGGCCTCGGCGCGACTCAGGTTGGCCTGAGCGGTGACCACGCCGGCCTGGGCGTTGGCCAGGTCGGCCTCAACCTGCAGGACGCGGGTCTGGAAGATGGCCGGGTCGATGCGCGCCACCACCTGCCCTTGGGTTACGTGCGAGTTGAAGTCGGCGTGCAGCTCGGCAATATTCCCGGACACCTGCGAGCCTACCTGCACCGTAGTAACGGCGTTGATGGTGCCGGTGGCGTTCACCACGGCCTGAATGTCGCCCTGTTCCACCGTGGCCGGAAAGTACTGCACGTGGTCGCGGCGGGTGAACCCGAACGTCGCCAGCGCCACAACTACGATGGCCGCCAGTACCAGAAGCACCGCCAGGCTGCGATGGTTGCGGTAGAAAGTGCCGACGAAACCAATCCCGGGGATCCGCATGATTGCTCTTCAGCCTCCTAACGTCCCATGTCGCGCTCGCGCCGCCGGCGCGCCCGTTCTTCATCCATCTGCCGCACCAGCTCTTCGAAGCGCGCCTTCTGCTCCGGCGTCAGGATGGCGCGAATCTTATCGCGACCTTGCTGCCGAACTTGGTCGTACTCCGGCCGGACGCGGTCGCGGATGGCCTCGTACTGGGCTGCGGTTTCATCCAGGATGACGCCGAGCTGCCGCTGCTGGTCGGCGCTGAGGTTGAGTTCTCGCGTCAACCATTCGGAGGCATCCTGCTTGTTGCGCATTGACGGCGGGGCTCCCGGCGCCGCCCAGCCGGTGCGCCCGGCCCACAGCGTCCCCAGCACGCCCAGCGCCGCCCCCAGCACGAATACCAGGAACAGATAAGCAATTGCGCGTCGGTTCGTCATCATCGCCCTCGCTCCTTACCGCCGGGCCTCGGCCAGCACCAGTGTTTGCACCACCTGATCACGGTTCAGTTGCCCATTGGTCGGCAGTGGCACCGACCCCGGAGTTTCCTGTAAGTACACCTGCGGCCCGTCGAACTCGGCCACCTCAGCATGCGTAACCTGCCAGACCATCCCCAGCGTCAGCACCAGCACTAGGACTGCGAGCGCCAGCGCCGTCCGGCCTGCCGCCCAGGCCAGCGCCGCCCAGAAGTCGCGGCCCTGTTCTCTTGCTTCAATCTGTTCTCTCAGACCTGGCCAGAAGGCGGGCGAGGCCTGCGGCGGTTCCTGTTTCAGCAACGCCAGCCAGCGCCGCGTGCGCGCGAGCTCGACCGCCAGCTCGTGGCAGGCGGCGCACTCGCGCAGGTGGTCTTCCACCGCCGCCGGCGCCCTGCCGTCACGCCAGTCTTCCCAGTAGACTTCCAACTCAGCGCACTTCATTTGTCAGCTCCCTGCCCGCGGGCGACGCGAATAGAACCGCCGGTGCATCTCCACCAGCCGCCGCCGGGCGCGAAACAATCGAACCTTTACCGTGTTCTCCTTCATCTTCGTCAACTCGGCGATTTCCTGGATCGAAAACCCTTCCAGTTCCCGCAGCGCCACCAGCACCTGGTCTTCCTCCGGCAGGCGGCTGAGGAGCGAGTCGACCAGTTGGCGCGCCTCGGTGCGCCGGGCGATGCTGCCGCCCGATTCGCTTGCTTCCACTTCCAGCCGATCCCAATCGCCCGGCTCGTCCAGCTCGACTTCCGCCGCGCCCCCGGCCTTCTGTGCTCGGTGCCGCCGCAGGAAGTCGTAGCACTCGTTCACCGCGATGCGGTAGAGCCAGGTCGAGAACGCCGCCCGAAAATCGAACCGCGGCAGCGCCAGGTACGCCTTCAGGAAAACCTGCTGGGCGATATCCTCTACATCCGCCGGGCGCCGCATCAGGTGGGCGATCACCGCGAACACCCGCCGCTGGTGCGTCTCCACCAGCGCCCGGAAGGCCTCGGGGTCGCCCTTCTGGGCGCGCTCGATGAGCCACCGTTCCGAGCCCGGCTCGGCCTCGCCCACACCCTTGTCTGCAGGATGCCATCCCGATTCGGTTGGACGCTTTCCTGCCATGCGCGGTTACAGGATTCTCTCACAGCCGCGGCGAGGCAGGAACCGCGGCCCTTCGGCAGGCTCAGGGCAGACTACTCCCACTCGATGGTGCTGGGAGGCTTGGAGCTGATGTCGTAGACCACGCGGTTGACGCCGGCCACTTCGTTGACGATGCGGGTCGAAATCCGCGCCAGCAACTCGCTCGGCAGCCGCGACCAATCCGCTGTCATCCCGTCATCGGACTCGACCACTCGCAGCGCCACCGCGTAGCCATAGCTGCGCGAGTCGCCCATCACTCCCACCGACCGCACCGGCAGCAGCACGGCGAACGCTTGCCAGAGTTTCTCGTAGAGCCCCGCCCGCCTGATTTCTTCAATCACAATCGCATCGGCCTCGCGCAACATCGCCAGCCGCTCCGGCGTTACCTCGCCGACTACGCGCACGGCCAGCCCCGGCCCCGGGAAGGGATGCCGCTGCAAGACTTCCGGCGGCAGGCCGAGCTCGGTTCCGATGCGGCGCACTTCGTCCTTGAAGAGCTCGCGCAGAGGCTCGATGAGCTCAAACTTCATGTCGGTCGGCAGGCCGCCGACGTTGTGGTGCGTTTTGATGGTCGCCGAGGGGCCGCGCACCGAAACCGACTCAATTACGTCCGGGTACAGGGTGCCCTGCACCAGGAATTGCACCTCGCCGAGCTTGCGCGCTTCCTCTTCGAAGACGCGGATAAAAAGGTTGCCGATGCGACGCCGCTTTTCTTCGGGGTCGGTCACGCCGCGGAGTTGCTCGAGGAAGCGCGCGCTGGCGTCCACGCCGATAACGTTCAGACCCAGGCGCTCGCGCAGCGCCTTGAGCGTGCGGGGAAACTCGTCCTTGCGCAGCATCCCATTGTCGACGAAGACGCAGGTCAGCCGGTCGCCGAGGGCGCGGTGCACCAGCTCGGCCGCCACCGTGGAATCCACCCCGCCGCTCAGCGCGCACACCGCGCGGCCGCTCGCGCCCACGCGGGACCGAATCTCCTCCACCGTTCGCTCCACAAAGCTGTGCGGGTTCCAGTTGGTTTTGGCGCGGCAGATTTCGAGCGCAAACCGCCGCAGAATGTCGCTGCCGCGGTCGGTGTGGCGGACTTCAGGATGGAACTGCACGGCATAGAGCCGCCGCTCGGGGTCTTCGGCGGCGGCGACGGCGTTGGAGGTTGTTCCGGCCACGCGGAAGCCCGGCGGCAACTCCGCGATGTGGTCGCCGTGGCTGTTCCAGATGCGCAGCGTCGTCGGCAGCCCGGCGAGAAGCTGCGAGTCCGTGCTGACTTTCAGTTCCGCAGGACCATATTCGCGCCGCTCGGCGCGTTCGACCTTGCCGCCCAGCTGATAAGCCATCCACTGCAAGCCGTAGCAGATGCCGAGCACCGGCCTGCCGGTCTCGAGCACTTTCGGGTCGCACTGGGGTGCGTCGGCCTCATAGACCGACGCCGGGCCGCCGGAGAGCACCAGCCCCGCGGGTTGCAGAGCGCGGATTTCTTCCAGCGGCGTCCAGCACGGCAGAATCACCGAATAGACGCCCAACTCGCGGATGCGCCGCGCGATGAGCTGCGTGTACTGCCCGCCGAAGTCGAGCACCACAATGCCGCCGCGAGCGCTCGGCGGGGCGGCGGTTTCGGCGCGGGCGGCTTGGTTCATTGCACCAGGACGATGTTGATGAGTTTCTTCGGCACGACCACGGTGCGGGCAATGCGCTGGCCGTTGAGCAGCGCCGCCACGCGCTGGTCGGCGTGAGCCTGCTCCAGCAGTTCCTGCTCGGTCAGATCCTCGCTCACCCGCAGGCGGCTGCGCACGCGGCCGTTGACCTGAATCACGATTTCGTACTCCTCTTCCCTGGCCAGTTCGGCGTCGTAGCCGGGCCAGGGAGTCTCGGCCACGCTGGACGTGCGGCCCAGGCGCTCCCAGAGCTCTTCGGCCATGTGCGGCGCGAAGGGGGAGAACAGCAGGACGGTCATCCCCAGCACTTCGTCCAGAACCTTGGCGGATACGCTCTGCTCCAGTGGTTCCAGCAGGTAGAGCTGGTTCACCAGCTCCATGATAGCGGCGATAGAGGTATTGAAGTGCCAGCGGGTTTCGAAGTCATGCGTGACTCGCCGGCAGGTCTGGTGCGCTTTGCGGAGCAGCAGGCGCTCATTGGCGGTGACCTCTCCGCTCGGGCTTACCTTATGCTGGCGCAGGCGCGGGGCGTGCTTGGCGACCAGACGGAAGATGCGCTGGAGAAACCGCTCGCAGCCTTCCACGCCCGCCTGCGTCCACTCCATGTCTTTGGAGGGCGGCGCAGCGAACAAGGTAAACAGCCGTGCGGTGTCGGCGCCGTACTTCTCGATCATTTCGTCGGTCGAGACCACGTTGCCGCGCGATTTCGACATCTTGGCGCCGTCTTTAATGACCATGCCCTGGTTGAAGAGCCGGGTGACCGGCTCGTCGAGCTTCACCAAACCCAGGTCGCGCATCACCTTGGTCCAGAAGCGGCAGTAAATCAGGTGGAGCACGGCGTGCTCGGCCCCGCCGATGTAGAGGTCAATGGGAAAGAAGCGCTTCACCGTTTCCGTATCGAACGGTGCCTTGTCTTCGTGCGGCGAGAGGTAGCGGTAGAAATACCAGGACGAATCGACGAACGTGTCCATGGTGTCGGTTTCGCGCCGCCCGGGACCGCCGCACTTCGGGCAGGGCGCGTTGACGAACGAGGGCACGTTGAGCAGCGGCGAGCCCCCGGTGCCGGTGATTTCGACGTCGAGCGGCAGCACCACCGGCAACTGGTCTTCCGGCACCGGCACGGTGCCGCAGGCGTCGCAGTAGATGATGGGAATCGGCGTGCCCCAGTAGCGCTGGCGGGAGATTCCCCAATCCTTGATGCGATAGAAAACCGTCCGTTCGGCCTTTCCCTGCTGGGCGAGGTCGTCGGTCATCTTCTCCAGCGCCTGCGCGCTGGTCAGGCCGGTGTAGGGGCCGGAGTTGACCAGGCGGCCGTAGCCGGTGAAGGCTTCGCGCAGTGAGGCGTCGGTAAGCGGCTTGTCGTCCACCGGTTGCACGACAATGGGAATAGGCAGGCGGTACTTGTGGCAGAACTCGAAGTCGCGCTCATCGTGGGCCGGCACGGCCTGCACGGCGCCGGTGCCGTACTCCATCAGCACGAAGTTGCTGACCCAGATGGGAACCTTCTCGCCGGTAAAGGGGTGCAGCGCAAATCGGCCGGTGAAGATGCCTTCCTTTTCGGTCTGGGCGAGAGCCTGGGCGCGCTGGCTCTGCTGGCGCATCTTCTCGACTTCACGCCGGATGGTAGCGTGGCCGGGCACGGCGGCGATGAGCTCATCCACCAGCGGGTACTCGGGCGCCAGCAGCAGCGCCACGGCGCCGTAGATAGTGTCGATGCGCGTGGTGAAGGTTTCGATGAACTTGTCGCTCTGCGGCAGCGCCCACCGCACCCGCGCGCCCACCGACTTGCCGATCCAGTTGCGTTGCATGGTCAGGATGCGCTCGGGCCAGCGCCCGGCGAGTTTGTCGAGGTCGGCCAGCAGCTCTTCGGCATAGTCGGTGATCTTCAGGAACCACTGCTCGAGCTCGCGCTGCTCCACCGGCGTTTCTTCGTGGCGCCAGCAGCAGCCTTCCACCACCTGCTCATTGGCCAGCACGGTCTGGCACTGGGGGCACCAGTTCACCCGGCTCTTCTTGCGGTAGGCCAGACCGCGCTTGAACATCTGCAGGAAGAACCACTGGTTCCAGCGGTAGAACTCCGGCTCGCAGGTGCTAATCTCGCTCGACCAGTCGTAGCTGAAACCGAAGCGGCGGAGCTGGGCCTTCATGCGGGCAATGTTGTTGAGCGTCCATTGCCGGGGGTGGACCTTGTTCTTGATGGCGGCGTTTTCGGCCGGCAGCCCGAAGGCGTCCCAGCCGATGGGATGGAACACGTTCATCCCGCGGGCGCGCTGGTAGCGGGCCACCGCGTCGCCGATAGTGTAGTTCCGCATGTGCCCCATGTGGAGGTCGCCCGAGGGATAGGGCAACATTTCCAGCAGGTAGAGCTTGGGCTTGGGGCCGGTCTTGGGGGCGTGGAAAAACTGGCGCTCCTCCCAGAATCGCTGCCACTTCGGCTCGATTGTGTTTGAGTCGTAGTCCCCCACTATCGTCTCTTTCCTTTGGCCGCCGCCAACCGTCGCACCGCTTCCAGGTTGCGCAGGTCGTCGCCCTTCTTCTCAATCGGCGTTTCCAGAATGAACGTCTTGCCCCGCAAAGCCGGATGCTGCAGGAGCCGCCGAAAGGCCTCGCGGCCGATCCTGCCTTTGCCGATGTGCTCGTGGCGGTCGACGCGCGCACCCAGCGGGGCCTTGGAATCGTTGGTGTGTATGACCTTTACCCGCTCAATCCCCAATACTCGATGGATTCGAGCCAGCGTGTTCTCCAACGCGTCCGGCGTGCGCAGGTCGTAGCCGGCAGCGAAGAGATGCGCGGTGTCGAGGCAGAAGCCGAGGTTGAGTTCCGGCACGGCCTCGCGCAGCGCCGCCAACTCTTCCAGCTCAGCGCCGAGGGCGTTGCCCTGCCCGGCGGTGTTCTCGAGCAGAATCTGCAAGCCGTTGAGCTTGATGCCGCGCGTGCCCTGGCGCAGGGAGGCGGCGACGTTCTCGAGCGCTCGCTCGCGCGATCCGTTCACGGCGTTCCCGGGATGCATCACGAGGTAATCGGCGCCCAGCGCCAGAGCCCGCAGCAGTTCGTTGCGGAAGGCTTGGAGCGAGCGGGCGCGGATGACACGGTCTTCCGAGGCCAGATTGATGAGGTAGTTGTCGTGAATGACCAGCGGCGTAAGGCCCAGCGTGTGGCGTCGCTGGCGAAAGCTCTCCACTTCAACCGGGTTGACGCGGGGGTGGGCCCAGTTGCGGGGGCTGGCGGAAAAAATCTGAAAGGCGTCGCAGCCGAGCTCATGGGCGCGCTCGGCCGCCTGCTCAAGCCGGCCGGCGATCGAGGTATGAATCCCGATGCGGACAGGTGTGGTGCGGCTGCTTCGCTCCCTTCGCTTCACTGACTCCTCGGCAAGAAAGCATGAAAGTCTTATGCTAGCAGAGCGTTCCCAGTCGCGCAAGTTGCCGCCGTTGGCTTGATTTTGCCTTGACGGTTCCACTACACTCGATGATTCGATTTGGCGCGACCCGCACGCCTGTAGAGGCGTAGAACGAGTGAGACCCCGATGCTGATTGTGATGCAGCAGCAGGCGACCGACGAGCAGATCCAGGCCGTCTGCCGCAAGATCGAGGAGATGGGCTGGAAGGCCCACGCCATCCGCGGCGCCATGCGCACCGCCATCGGCATCACCGGTAACCAGGGCGCGGTGGACCCGGCGCCGTTCGAGTCGCTGCCGGGCGTGGTCGAGTGCGTCCCCGTCTCCAAACCCTACAAGCTGGTCAGCCGCGAGTTCCGGGAAGAAGACACGGTGCTCGAGCTGGGCGATGGGGTGCGCATCGGCGGGGCCGAGCTGGCCATCATCGCCGGGCCGTGCGCGGTCGAGAGTCGCGAGCAGGCCTTCGCCATCGCCAAGCGGGTCAAGGCCGCCGGCGCTCGCCTGTTCCGCGGCGGCGCCTACAAGCCGCGCACTTCACCCTACAGTTTCCAAGGGTTGGGTGAGCAGGGACTGAAGATTCTCGCTGAGGTCCGCGCCGAATTGGGGCTGAAGATTGTCACGGAAGCGGTGGACGCCGAAAGTCTGGAGCTGGTTGACCGTTACGCCGACGTGATTCAAATCGGGGCGCGCAACATGCAGAACTTCTCTCTGCTCAAGTCGGCCGGCCGGGCGCGCAAGCCGGTGCTGCTCAAGCGCGGGCTGTCGGCGACGCTGGACGAATTCCTGATGGCGGCCGAGTACCTGCTGGCCGAGGGGAACAAGCAGGTGATTCTCTGCGAGCGCGGCGTGCGCACGTTCGCCGACCACACCCGCAACACGCTCGACCTGAGCGTGGTGCCGGCGGTCGAGCGCCTGAGCCACCTGCCGATTCTCGTCGACCCCAGCCATGGCACGGGCCGGCGCGAGAAAGTTCTGCCGCTCTCTCGCGCCGCGGTCGCCGTGGGTGCCGACGGCCTGCTGGTTGAGGTGCACCACGAGCCCGCCAAGGCGCTCTCCGATGGCTATCAGTCTATCCTGCCGGAGGATTTCGAGCGCTTGATGGATGAAGTGCGAGCCATTGCCGCCGTGCTGGGGCGCGGCATCCTGCCGACCGAGCCGCGCCGGCCGGCGCATTCGGTGCGTGCTTAGTTCTGGCTTCACTTGCATTCAACACCAGACCAGCAACGCTCTCTTCTCCACTCGCTGAGTTCCCTTCTGTGCGCGCTCTCACTGGCGCTGACGGCCTGCTCCCGCGCGAGCACGGATGCGGCGTTCTCGGCGCCTGCGTTAGCCTTTGTTACCAACGGCCGCAGTCATACCGTAACTGTGGTTGATCTGCGCAAGCTCGGCATCAAAGGCTCCATCGAAGTGGGACGCAACCCGACCGATGTGCAGGCGCGCCCCGGACACCCGGAAATCTACCTCGTCGCCACCGACGCCGACCGCGTTGAAGTCATCAACCCCGCGACCCTGCAGGTCGAAGCGGCAATTCCGGTGGGTGTGCGTCCCTACTATGTTGACTTCGCGCCCGATGGCCGCCGCGCCTACGTGGCCAACTCGGGCTCGGGCACGGTGAGCGTCATCAATTGCGAGCGGCGCCAGGTTGAAACCACAGTACGGGTTGGGCGCGAGCCGGGCCTGGCGCGCGTCAGCCCGGATGGCTCGCTGGTGGTGGTGTCCAATCGCGCCGACTCCACTGTTTCCGTGATAAAGACGGAGACTATGGGGGTCGCCGCGACCATCCCGGTGGCCGAGCATCCGGAGGACATCGTCATTCTTCCCGACGCCTCCAAAGCGTTCGTGGCGGCGACCGGAGCGGCGCAGGTTTCCGCCCTTGACCTGCGACGCCTCGTCCTGCTCACGCACGTTCCCGTCGGCGCCACACCGGTGGACCTGGAATTGAAGCCGGACGGCGGCGAACTGTTCGTCGCCAATTTCGGCTCGCACACCGTCACCATCATCAACACCTGGACGAACGACGCGGTGGAGACGCTGCCCGCCGGCCGCCAGCCGGTCCATCTGGTGGCCAGCCGCGGCGGCGACCGCCTCTACGTTACCAACTTCGGGTCCAATCAGGTGCAGGTGGTGCAGATTCCCACGCGGCAGGTGGCCGGAACGGTTACTGTGGGCACCCAGCCGGACGCCACCGCTCTGACACCGGATGAGTCCATGTTGCTCGTGACCAATTCCGGTTCCGGCGACCTGGCGGTGGTGCGCGCCCGCGAACTGGCGCTCTCGACGCTGCTGCCGGTGGGCTCGGGCCCGCGCGCGGTCGCCGTGGTTCCTCTCGCGGGGCGCGCGCCATGAAACTCCTCGACCGCTGCGTGCTGCTTGAGATGGTCAGCTACGCTGGGTTGAGCCTGGGTGTGTTTCTCTTCGTTCTGATGATCCCCGAGGTGCTCAAGCTGAGCGAACTGCTGGCACAGGGCGACGTGCCGTTGCCGATGGTGGCGCAACTGCTGTGGAGCGTCGTGCCAGGCAAGCTGATGTGGGTCATCCCGATCAGTACGCTGGCCAGCCTGCTGACCGCGCTCAGCCGCGCGGCCGCCGACCACGAAGTGATTGCCATGGAAGCCGTCGGCATCAGCCCGCTGCGGCTCCTGCGCCCGACGGTGGTGTTCGGCGTCATCGGCGGGTTGCTGACGCTGGCGGCGACCGCGTGGTGGGGGCCGCGGGGCGCGCGCACACTCGCCGCTTTGCAGGCCGAGTTGGCTGCTGGCCGCGCTTCCTATGAAATCCGCGCCGGCGTTTTTGATGAGCGCTTCCCCAACGTGGTGCTCTATGTGCAGGACATCGAGCCCACCAGCGGCCGCTGGCGCGGCGTACTGCTGGCCCACATCGCCGAGCGAGAGAACCCGCGCCTCACGGTGGCCGAGTCGGCCGTGGCGGTTTCCGAGCCGGCTCAAAACCGCCTGCTCATTCATCTCTACAACGGCAGCACGCACAGCCAGCAGACCGACCAGCCGGAGCGGTATTCGGTATCCACCTTTGCGGAAAGCGCGCTGGCGGTGGCGCTGCCGGCAGCGCCGCCGGCGGCAGAGTCACGGCGAAACGCCGACTTGAGCCTGGGAGCGTTGTGGGCGGCGAGCCTCGACGGGCCGCAGTGGCGGATTGCGCGCGCCGACTTCCATCGCCGGCTGGCGCTGCCCGCCGCGTGCCTCATCTTCGGCTTGGTGGCGCTGCCTCTGGGCTTGTTGGCGCAACGCTCCGGACGTTCCATCGGTTTCGTCACCGCAGTGGCGGCGGCGATTTTCTACTACATGGTGTTTGTTACCGGCGACCGCCTGGCGCGCGAAGGCAAGCTGCCGCCGGGCATCGGCGTGTGGCTGGCCAACCTGGCTCTGCTCCTGCCCGCGCTCGTCTATCTGCCCGGCCGGCGCTCGTCGGCGTGGGGTTTCCGGTTGGGCGAGGTGGATGAATGGGGTGCCTGGATTCGCGGTTGGTTTTCGTCGTCGAATGCGAAGCCGGCCAGCACGACTCCGGCGGCCACCACCAAGCGGCGAGCCGCCGGCTGGCGGTTCGTGCGCACGCTCGATCTCTATGTGGCCCGCGGCGCGTTCTTCTATTCCATCGTGCTGCTCATCGGCCTCACCGTGCTGTTCTCTCTGCTCATCGTGCTGGAGATGGTGGATGAAATCGCGGCGCACAACATCTCCTGGGAGGTGGTGGCGCGGTTCCTGTGGTACCTGCAGCCGCAGGCCATCTATTGGATGGCGCCGCTGGCGTTTCTGCTCGGGCTGCTGCTGCAGGTTTCGCTGCTCGCCAAGCACAACGAGCTGGTGGCTATGCGCAGCGCCGGTCTGAGCCTCTATCGCGTCGCAGTTCCTGTTGTCCTGCTGGGGCTGGCCGTTTCACTGGCACTGTTCGCGCTCGACTACTATCATCTTCCCTACGCCAACCAGCGCCAGGAAGTGCTGCGCAACCAGATCAAAGGCCGCCCGCCGCAAACCTTTCTGCCGACCACGCAGCGCTGGGTGTTCGGCGAGCAGCGCCGCATCTACTACTACGCATTCTTTGACCCGGCGACCAACCTGCTGGGGCGCGTCAGCGTGCTGGAGTTTACGCCGGATGCGTTCGTCCTGCGCCGCCGAATCTCTGCCTACGCCGCGCACTGGGAAGCGCAGATTCCCGGCTGGGTCTTCGAGCGCGGCTGGGAGCGGCAGTTCAATCCCGACCAGACCATTACCTACAAACCGTTTCAGGCGACAGCCTTCCCAGAACTGAACGAGCCGCCCACCTACTTCCGCAAGGAGGTCCGCGAGTCGGCGCTGATGAATTTCCGGGAACTAGGCAATTACATCGCGGTGTTGCGCCAGGGCGGGTTCGACGTCACCCGGCTGGAGGTGCAGTGGCACAAGAAGTTTTCCTATCCGCTTGTTGCCGCCATCATCGTGCTGCTGGCTTTTCCCTTCGCTGTCGGCAGCGGGCGCCGCGGCGCCGTGGGCGGGCTGGCGGTGGGGATTGCGTTGGGGCTCGCCTATTGGGCGCTGATGGGTTTCTTCGAAGCGCTGGGAAACTTCGGGCTGCTGCCGCCGCTGCTGGCGGCGTGGGGTCCGGCGCTGGCGTTTCTTCTGGCCGGAGTCTACCTCACGCTTCAGGTAGAAACCTGACCGGCTAGGCGGTTCGGGCTACGCCTTCCCCCACCATTCCCCGCTTCTCCTTGATGGCGGCCTGCGCCGCCGCCAGCCGCGCCACCGGAACGCGATAGGGTGAGCAACTCACGTAGTCCAGGCCGATGCGGTGGCAGAACTCTACCGAGGCCGGGTCGCCGCCGTGCTCGCCGCAGATGCCGACCTTCAGCTTGGGATTGACGCTGCGGCCGCGCTCGGTGCCCAGCTTCACCAGTTGCCCGACGCCGGCGACGTCGAGCGTTTGGAACGGGTCGTCGGTCAAGATGCCCTGTTGCAGGTAGGTCTGGATGATGCGCCCGGCATCGTCGCGCGACAGCCCGAGCGTGGTCTGAGTGAGGTCGTTGGTGCCGAAGGAAAAGAACTCGGCCGATTGCGCAATGCTATCGGCGGTCAGCGCCGCACGCGGCAACTCGATCATCGTGCCGACGAGATAAGGCACTTTGCGTTTCCTGGCCGCGAAGACTTCGCGCGCGACCTTGTCCACCACTTCCCGTTGCAAGTCGAATTCGCGCCGATCGCCCACCAGCGGAATCATCACCTCCGGCAACACCTTCACGCCTTCCGCCGCAACGTCACAGGCGGCTTCAAAGATTGCGCGGGCCTGCATCTCGGAAATCTCCGGATAGCTGATCCCCAGCCGACAGCCGCGGTGGCCGAGCATCGGATTAAACTCATGCAACTGCTCGACCCGCGCCAGCAGCTTCTTCTTCTCCTCGAGTTCCTTCGGTTTGTTCTCGTGCGAGAGCCGCTCGATCTCGACCAGAAGGTGCTCGCGGCGCGGCAGGAACTCGTGCAGAGGCGGATCCAGGAAGCGAATCGTTACCGGGAACCCCGCCATCGCACGGAAAAGTCCTTTAAAATCATCGCGTTGCATGGGTAGCAGCTTCATCAGCGCCGCGCGCCGGTCTTCCTCGGTGACGGCCATGATCATCGCTTGCATGTGCGGCAAGCGCTCCTCGGCGAAGAACATGTGTTCTGTTCGACACAGTCCGATACCTTCGGCGCCGAATCGGCGAGCGGCCTGCGCATCGCGCGGGATGTCAGCATTGGCGCGCAAGCCGAGGCGACGGAAGCGGTCGCACCAACTCATGAACGCGGCGAACTCGCCTCCCGCCGGGTCGGGTTCGATAGTCTTCGCCTTGCCGAGGATGACTCGGCCTGTGGACCCATCGAGTGAAATCCAGTCGCCCTGCTTCACTCGGGTCGTGTCCACGCTGAAGTACTTTTCCTCCTCGCGAAGCTGAATCGCCTCGCAGCCCACCACGCAGCACTTGCCCATCCCGCGAGCGACCACGGCGGCATGGCTGGTCATCCCTCCCCGCGCTGTCAGGATGCCCACGGCGGCGTCCATGCCGTGGATGTCGTCGGGCACGGTTTCGCTCCGCACCAGAATCACAGGCCCGTTGGCCGCCTGGAGCACGGCTTCATCGGCCGTAAAGACCACGCGGCCCACCGCAGCGCCGGGCGAAGCTGGCAGGCCTTTGGCGAGTACCTGCAGCTTCTGGGTGTCGTCAATGATTGGGTGGAGGAGCTGCTCCAGTTGGCCGGGCTCAACTCGCAGCACGGCCTCGTCAGGCTTGATCAGCTTTTCCTTCACCATGTCGTAGGCAATCTTGAGCGCTGCCCGGCCGGTACGCTTGCCAGTGCGCGTCTGGAGCATGTAGAGGCGGCCATCCTGGATGGTGAACTCGAAGTCCTGCATGTCGCGGTAGTGGCGCTCGAGCCGCCGGGCAATCTGCGCCAGTTGCTTGTAGACGCCCGGCATCAGGCGCTGGAGCTCTCGCACCGGCATGGGCGTCCGGATCCCGGCCACCACGTCTTCGCCCTGGGCGTTCTGCAGGAACTCCCCGTAGAACTCCTTCGCGCCTGTAGATGGATTGCGGGTGAAGCCGACCCCGGTGCCCGAGTTCTCGCCGGTGTTCCCGAACACCATCATCTGAACGTTGACCGCGGTGCCCAGGCTCTCGGAGATCCTGTGCATCCGGCGATAGGTACGGGCGCGCGGGTTGTACCAGGAACGGAAGACGGCGTCGCGGGCCAGCCGAAGCTGCTCGTGGGGTTCCTGCGGAAAGGGCTTGCGGGTCTTCTCCAGGACCAGGTGCTTGTAGCGGGCAACCACCTGGGCCAGCGGCTCGGCCCCCAACTCGGCGTCGGTACGGGCGCCGGCGATTCGCTTTACGTCCTCGAAGATGCGATCGAATTCCTCCTTGGGAATCTGCAGCACGACGTTCCCGAACATCTGGATGAAGCGGCGGTAACAGTCGAGCGCAAAGCGGCGGTTGCCGGTGCGCCGCGCCAGGGCCTCGACTGTCTCGTCGTTCAGCCCCAGGTTGAGGATGGTATCCATCATTCCCGGCATTGAGAACTTGGCTCCCGAACGCACCGATACCAGAAGCGGGTCCTCCTTTGAGCCCAGCTTCTTGCCGCTGACCTTCTCGAGGCGCGCCAGCGCCTTCACAATCTGCTGCTCAATCTTCGGGCCCAGGCGCTGGCCGTGCTCGAAGTAGTAGCGGCAGGCCGTGGTGGCGATGGTGAAGCCGGGAGGCACGGGAAGGCCAGCGTTGGTCATCTCGGCCAGACCCGCCCCTTTGCCCCCCAGGAGGTCCTTCCAATCGCCGCGGCCCTCGGCCCGGCCGCCGCCGAAGAAGTAGACGAACTTGCCGCCCGTGGCGGTTCTGCGTGATGCTTTCTTTCCGGCTGCCATTCCTGCTCCTTAACCCTTGGGGGTAACAACAATCTCGGAGAAATCGGCTACGGTGGAGAACTCGCGCAGCACCTGGGCCAGCAGCGCAAGGCGGTTCTCGCGTACGCGCTCATCGGGTGCCATGACCAGCACTTTGTCGAAGAAGCGGTCCACCTGCGGGCGCAGCGAGGCTATCAGCCGCAGGGCGTCCTCGTACTTGTGCGCCTGGCGCAGCGCCGCCACGCGGGGACGGAGCTCAACAAAGCGGTCGAAGAGTTCCCGCTCGGGTCCGGCTTCGAGAAGCTCCTCGTTAGCTCGCCCGGCGGCGCGGGCCTGGCCGTTGCCCGCCTGTTCGAGGATGTTGCGAATGCGCTTGAAGGCGGCGGCCACGGGCTCAAAGTCCTTGCTGGGGCGCAAGCGGCGGACCGCTTCCAGCCGCGCAGCCGCTTCGGCCAGGTCGTCCCAGCCGGCGGCGAAGACGGCGTTGACCTCGTCGAACGGATGCTGCCGCAACTCCCGGAAGACATACCGGGCGCGCTCTTCGAGGAAGGTTAGAACTTCGGAAGCCAGCCGAACCGGGTCTTCTACCTTGAGACCCCCTCGCACCAGCCCGGAGACCGCCTGCTCGACCGCCGCGCGGAGCGATAGCGCGGCTCCGCCTTCCACCACAATGCGCACCACGCCGGTGCCGGCGCGGCGCAAAGCAAAGGGGTCGCGCGAACCCGTCGGGGCCAGCCCGGCGCCGAAGCAGGCGGCGATGGTGTCGAGCTTGTCGGCCAGAGCCAGCGCCGCGGCTTCCAGCGTGGACGGACAGGAAGCGTCAGCCGCGGCGGGCTGGTAGTGTTCGTAGATGGCCTGAGCTACTTTTTCGGGTTCGCCCTGAGCGCGGGCGTAGAGGCCGCCGATGATTCCCTGCAGCTCGGGGAATTCCCCGACCATTTCTGTGGTGAGATCGGATTTGCACAACAGCGCCGCGCGCGCCGCCGCCTCGATGTCGGCGCGCCGACCTTGTGGCCACACCAGATGGCGCGCAATCCACTCGGTGAGCGTCACCACGCGGTTCACTTTCTTGGCGTAGCTCCCGAGCTGAGCTTGAAATACAACTTGATCCAGCAGGCGCACGCGCTCGGCCAGCGAGCGCTTCTGATCGGCCTGCCAGAAAAAGTGCGCGTCGCGGAAGCGCGCCGCCAGCACGGTTTCGTGGCCGCGGCGGATCTCGCCGCTGGCGTCGCCATCCAGATCGAGCACGGCGATAAAGACCGGCGCGAGCTGGCCGCGCGCATCTTCCACCGCAATGTACTTCTGGTGGTGGCGCATCACGGTGATCAGAACTTCGGCGGGCAGCGAAAGAAACTCCGTACTGAACTCGCCGCGCACAATCGCCGGATGTTCGGTGAGATTGGCGAGCTCTTCGAGCTGCGCAATGTCGGCGCGCCGACGTAGACCCTCGCGCTTGAGCGCGCGTTCGGCTTCGCGGGCGATGATGCGCTGGCGCTCCCGCGCATCGAGAACCACAAACGCTTTGGCGAGCCGCCGCCGGTACTCCTCGAGGCTCTTCACGGCGACGGCCGCGGGCGAGAGCAAGCGATGACCGCGCGTGGTGTTGCCCGACTCGAGGCCGCCAAGCTTGACCCGAACCACCTTGCCGTCGAACAGAGCCAGCAGCCAGCGTATGGGACGAATGAAGCGCAGGCCCTCGGGCGAGGTCCAGTACATCGTGCGCGGAAAGCTGATGCCGCGAACGACACCGGGAATGATCTCAGCCAGGACGTCCCGGGCGGGTCTTCCCTTCTGCCTGGAGTGCGCGGCAATGTATTCGCCCTTGGGGGTCTCAACGGTCACCAGCGCCTTCACCGAAACGCCCTGCCTGGCGGCAAAGCTTTCCGCGGCGCGAGTTGGTTTGCCGTCCGGCGAGAACGCAACCGACTTCGGCGGCCCCACCACTTCGCTGGTGCGGTCGGGCTCAACCACGGCCAGGCGGGCGCAGCAGGCCACCAAGCGGCGTGGCGTAGAGTAGGTTTGAATCGGCTCCTTCTCCAAAAGGCCGCGAGCGCCCAGCTCCTTCTCGAGAAGCTCTCGCAGGCTGGCTTCGGCCTCAGGCAGCATCCAGCCCGGGATGTCTTCGCAGCCGATCTCGAGCAGGAAGTCGCGGCTCACGCTCGGGCTCCTTCGACCGACTTCTGGTCAAGATACAAAGCGGCCGCCTGGCAGGCGAGGGTGCGGATGCGGCCAATGAGCGCTGCGCGTTCAGTTGTTGAAATGGCACCTCGCGCGTCGAGAACATTGAACAAGTGCGAGCACTTCAGACAGAATTCGTAGGCGGCCAGCAGGGGGAACTTGAGGCGCGCTGCCGTGGGTGCGTCCTTCGGGTAGCTTCCCAGAAGGCGCCGGGCCTCCTGCTCGCTCAACTCGAAGATTTTACGGCAGATAGCGGTGTCGGCCTGGTCGAAGCTGTAGGCGGAAAGCTGGCGCTCTTCTTCCAGCCGCATCTGGCCGTAGGTTTTGCCGCCGCCCCAGTTAAGGTCAAAGACAGTCGGCGACTTCTGCAGGAAAGCCGCTATACGCTCGAGGCCGTAGGTCAATTCGACCGACACAGGATCCAGGTCGAGCCCGCCGCACTGCTGGAAGTAGGTGAACTGTGTGATTTCCAGGCCATCGAGGCGCACCTCCCAGCCGATTCCCCAGGCGCCCAAGGTGGGGGCCTCCCAGTTGTCTTCGTAGAAGCGAATGTCGTGCCGGCGGAGCGGGATACCGAGCGCCTCAAGGCTCTCGAGATAAACCTGCTGCACGTCGTCGGGCGCGGGTTTCAGGATGACTTGCAGTTGCGTGTGCTTGTACAGCCGGTTCGGGTTCTCGCCGTAGCGACCGTCGGCCGGGCGACGGCTGGGCTGGACATAGGCCACGCGGTAGGGCTCGGAGCCCAGAACCCGGAAAAAGGTTTCCGGTGCCATCGTGCCCGCGCCCACTTCGATGTCATAGGGCTGCTGTAGCACGCAGCCGCGCTCGGCCCAGAAGCGGGAGAGGTTGAGGATGACATCCTGAAAGGACAATCCTAGGGCGGGCTTGGGTGGTGCCGAAGGTTTGGCGGCTCTAGGCTTTTTCATGCTGCAGCTCGCGGGTGATAAGCTTGCGCTCGCTGTGGGCTTCAATGACATCGAGCAGATAGTTCTGGAGCTCGGCCGCCCGCTGGCGATCCCAGCCCTCCCAGGAGATCCGCGCAAGCGGATGCTCAAGCATTTCTCCTGCGGCGGCGCGCCCGGGCGCGCTCAGCAGCCGCATACCGGGTTGGCGGCAACCGGAGCAGGCCACGCGGCCCAGGGCGGGGCTGGCGTAGGCGGGCCCTTGTTCCAGGGACTTGCCGCACTGCGCGCAGCTATCGAGCGCCGGGAGCCAGCCCGCCAGACGCACCATCCAGAGTTGGAAATAGGTCAGCGGCAGCCAGATGTTGTCGGAGGCTTGGAGCGCGCCAAGCGTCATCAGAAGAAGTCGGAAGGCTTTGTCGGAAGGCTCGCGCTCGGGCAGGAGAAGTTCGCTGAGCTCGGCAATTTGATTCAGGGCCAGGCTGCGTTCGTAGTCGCCGCGGGCGTCCCAGTAGGCGGCGATGAGTTCGCTCTCCGAGAGCCGAACCAGTTCGTGGCCTGGGCGCTCGAAGAACCAGAGTCGCACGTGGCTGAGAGGCTCCAAGGCGGCGCCGAAGCGCCGGCGGGAGCGGCGGGCGTTGGGAGCGACGCCGCGCAGGCGGCCCAGGCGCCGGCTCAGGAAGCTCACCCACTTGTCGGCTTCGCTCAGGGGTCGGGTGCGCAAGATGACGGCCTCAGAGTCGAGCAGGGGCATTGAGGTTTCGTGGTCGGCGCGCCGACATCGGGCGCGCGCCAGAAAGCGCAGCCTATCACACGCGCCGCATCGAACACAAATGGGGGGTGATTATTTAGAGTAATTATAAATAATTTCAGCCCTTGGACGGCCTTTTGTCCCGGCGCGGCTTCAGGTACAGTGAACCCTTTGTCGGAGGCAGCCAGTGGACGCAGCGCGTTTCGATGTCGTCGGGCTGGGCGAGAACGCCACCGATGTGGCGATTGAGCTTCCCCACTTCCCGGCCTTCAACACCAAGCTGGAGTTGACGCGCGCGAGCTGGCAGGCGGGCGGCCAGGTGGCGACGGCTCTCACGGTCTGCCAGCGGCTCGGCCTGCGCACGAAGTATATCGGGCGCGTGGGCGACGATCCCTTCGGCGTGTTCCAACTCGAAACTTTGCGGCGCGAAGGAATGGATTTGAGCGACACGCGCGTAGTCGAAGGCTGCGCCAACCAGGTAGCCTACATCCTGATTGACGGCCGCACGGGTGAGCGCACCATTCTCTGGAAGCGCGACTCGCGGCTGGACATTCGGCCCGATGAGCTTCGCCCGGAGATGATTACCTGTGGGCGGCTGCTGCACGTCGACGGCCACGACACCGCCGCCGCCGCGCAGGCGGCGCAGTGGGCGCGGCACGCCGGCATTCCCGTGACGCTGGATGTGGACAACATTTACGCCGGCCTCGAGGCCCTGCTCGACCAGACCGAGTACATCGTCGGCTCGACCGACTTCCCGCGCCGCTACACCGGCAAAGAGGACCTGTTCGCCGCGCTGCTGGAGGTTCGCCGCCGCCACCGGCAGGCCCGGCTCGTGGCGGCGACGCTGGGCCGCGACGGCGTGCTGGCGCTCGAGGGCGACCGCTTCCTCTACTCGCCAGCTTATGAGGTTTGCGCCCGCGACACCACAGGCGCTGGAGATGTTTTTCATGGCGCCTTTGTGTTTGCGCTCCTGCAGGGCTGGCCGATGGAGCGGGTGCTCGACTTCAGCAACGCCATGGCGGGCTTGAACTGCGAAGCGGTGGGCGCGCGCGGCGGCATTGCCACTCGCGCCCAGGCCGAGCAGCTCATGGCCGGCGGCCGGCGGCGGCGGCCGCGGTGGACTTCCCTGCCCTTGCCGGCCGAGGTGGCGCCATGATTCCGCTTCGCGACGCCAATCCCAGTCGGCGCTGGCCGCTGATCACCCTGCTGGTGATTCTCGCCAACGCGCTCATCTTTCTCTACGAGGTCACGCTCGGCCCGGCGCAGCTCCAGCAGTTCGTCTTCACCTTCGGCGTCGTTCCGGCGCGGCTGACCGGCGCCGCGCCTCCGGCGCTGCCCGCCGGCGGCGGGATCGAGACGCTGCTCACCAGCATGTTCCTGCACGCCGGCTGGCTGCATCTCATCGGCAACATGTGGTTCCTGTGGATTTTCGGCGACAACGTCGAGGATTATCTCGGCCACCTGCGGTTCCTTCTGTTCTACCTGTTCTGTGGGCTGGCGGCCGGGTTGATTCACATCGTGTTCAACCTCAGCTCGATGCTGCCTACGGTGGGCGCCAGCGGCGCCATCGCCGGTGTGCTGGGCGCCTACCTGCTGCTCTTCCCGCGCGCGCGGATCCTGACGCTGGTGCCGGTGTTCTTTGTATTTCTGATGGAGATTCCGGCGTACGTGATTCTCATCTACTGGTTTGTGCTGCAATTCCTGAGCGGCACCGTGTCCATCGTGGAAGGCAGCGCCGCGCAAGGCGGCGTGGCCTGGTGGGCACACGTGGGAGGATTCGTAGTGGGCCTGGCGCTGGTGAAGCTGCTGGCGCCGCGGCAACGCTACTCCATCCGCTATCGCTGATTCTGGAGGATTGGGATGAAACCACTCCGGCGCGCTGTGGCGGTTGCACTGCTCGTGGCGGCGTGCGAGGCGACCGGCGCCGAGCCGCCGCAGCGGCTCGACGCCCGCTACCGCGACACCGCCAACCGCATCCTCGCTGCCGCGCTCACCGAGGACGGCGCCTGGGAAAAGCTCAGCTATCTGTGCGACCGCGTCGGCCACCGCCTCAGCGGCTCGCCGGAACTCGAGCGCGCCATCGCCTGGGCGGCCGAGCAGATGAGAGCCGACGGATTGGAGAACGTGCGCTTGCAGCCGGTCAAGGTTCCCCGCTGGATTCGCGGTCGCGAAAGCGTCGAAGTTCTTGAGCCGGTTCGCAGATCGCTCGCGGTGCTCGGCCTGGGCCTGAGCGTGGGCACGCCGCCGGAAGGCATCACGGCGCCGGTGGTCGTGGTGCGGAGCTACGACGAGCTGGAGGCGCTCGGCCGCGACAAGGTCGCCGGCAAGATTGTGCTCTACGACGTTCCCTGGCAAGGCTACGGCCGCACGGTGGCCTACCGCGAGTCGGGCCCCAGCCGCGCCGCTAGGCTGGGCGCCGTGGCTGTCCTGCTGCGCTCGGTAGCTTCCTACAGTCTCTACACGCCGCACACGGGTTTGACCACCTACGCCGAGGACGCGCCGAAGATTCCCGGCGCGGCGCTGACGGTGGAGGATGCCGCCTGGCTCGGCCGGCTGGCGCGCGCGGGCGTCGAGGTCAAGGTCAAGCTGCAGATGGAAGCGCAGCGGCTGCCCGACGCCGACTCGGCCAACGTCATCGGCGAAATTGTCGGCGGTGAGAAGCCCGAGGAAATTGTGGTCCTCGGCGGCCACATCGACTCCTGGGACGTCGGTCAGGGCGCGCACGACGACGGCGCGGGTTCGGTGGCGGCCATGCAGGCGCTGGCGACGCTGAAGAGGCTCGGCCTGCGCCCGCGGCGCACGATTCGCCTGGTGCTCTGGACCGCGGAGGAAACCGGCGTCCAGGGCGGCGCGGCCTACCACAAAGCGTTCGTCGAAGACGGCACGCGCGCCAACCACGTCGCCGGCATCGAAGCCGATTCGGGCGGCGAGCGGCCCGTTGGTTTCGGTCTCGGCCTGCCGGCGCTGCGCGGCAAGCCGGAGGAAGCCGAGGTCAAGCAGCGCGCGCTGGAACGGCTGCGCCAGATCGGCGCCTTGCTCGGTTCGATTGAAGCCGGCGACATCCGCGACGGCGGCGGCGGCGCCGACCTCGGCCGGCTGATGCGCGACGGCATGCCTGGCCTCGGCCTGCGCACGGTCGGCGAGCGCTACTTCCACTGGCACCACACCAGCGCCGACACGCTCGACAAAGTCGAGCCCGAAAATCTTCGCCGCCAGGTCGCCGCAATGGCGGTGCTGGCCTACGTCCTGGCCGATATGCCGGAGCGCCTCGTAGAAAAAAATTGGGACCCCAGATGAGCGAGGAGCCATCGCTCGGCGGCGCTCAGCGCGAGTGCGCCCTGGCCGCGGCCACGCGGTTGGCGAGCCAGTCGCCGACTTCGCGGGTGCCGAGGGCGCCGCCGAGGTCGCGGGTCGTCTTGCCTTCGGCAATCGAGGCGCGCACCGCCTCTTCAATCACAGCCGCCTCCTTCGTCATTCCCAGGTGCTCGAGCATCATCGCCGCAGTCAGCACCGCGCCCACCGGATTCGCCAGGTTCTTGCCGGCAATGTCGGGCGCCGAGCCGTGCACCGGCTCGAACATTGAAACTCGCTCGGGGTTGACGTTGGCCGAGGGCGTCACCCCCAGCCCGCCCACCAGCGCCGCGCCTTCGTCGCTCAGAATGTCGCCGAACATATTGCAGGTCACGATGACCTCGAACTGCGACGGGTCGCGAATCATCTGGAAGGCCAGGTTGTCGACGTAGATGTGGCGCGAGTCGATGTCCGGATACTCCTCGCGCATCGTCTTGAACACCCGCTGCCAGACCCCGTGGGCGTGCGGCAGCGCGTTCGACTTGTCGCACATCACCAGCCGCTTGCGCCCGTGGCCGCGGGCGCAATCGAACGCAAACCGCATTATTCGCTCCACGCCCTTCCAGGTGTTCAGGTCTTGCTGGATCCCCACTTCGTCGCGCGTCCCTTGCTTGAAGGTCCCGCCCAGCCGGGCGTAGAGCCCTTCGGTGTTTTCGCGGTAAATGACGAAGTCGATCCGCTCGGGCTTCTGGAGCGGATTGAGGGAGGGATGCAGCAGCTTGACCGGGCGGATGTTGGCGTAGAGGTCGAGCCCGAAGCGGAACCCGAAGAGAATCTCCATGGCGTACTTGTTGTCGGGCAGGCGCGGGTCGCCCAGGGCGCCCAGCAGGATGGCGTCGAAGTCACGCTCGAGCATTTCCAGCGCCCCCTCGGGCAGCGACACGCCGTCGCGCAGAAAACGCTCGGCGCCCCAGTCGAACTCGGTCAGCTCGAGCTCGTGGCTCGCCGCCGGCCCCAGCGCCCGCAGCACCTTCACCGCTTCGCGGATGACCTCGATGCCGGCGCCATCGCCCGGCACCACGGCGATTCGTTTCTTCACTTCCGGGTTCCCTCCTTCGCGGGCGCGGTGAGCTTAGTCCAGCGCTCCGGCGGCGTCAACCAAACTCGCCGGGTCTCGCGACGCTTCCCTTGCGCTCAGCGCGACCGACGAGTTGTCGCCCCCTCGCCCCCTAACTCTTTTCTTTTGAGTCCATTCAGTGATGACCCCCCCGGGGGGTTAAAGTCTATGTCCTTGATGCAGAAGGCCTTACCAGCCGACCGGGGTGATACCGAATCGGTGGTCATCATGATTCTAAACAGCTTAGTCACCGACTGGAGCCCCTCCTCCGCTCTTCGATTCTCGAATTTCGATTTTCGTGCTCATCGCTTTCACTCCGCTGACACACCCAGCGAGCCAGCTTCTTCCATAGCCGAAGCTGGCGCGCACTGTCTACGGTTTTTGCGGTTTTCGCGGTTTTTGCGGTGGATTTTTTTTCTGGTTGTCCTTTTTGGGCGGTTCTAGGACAACGGCAAAACCGCAAAAACCGCGAAAACCGCAAAAACCGCACGAGTGGCAGCGGCGTCTCGCCGGTGGCCACGCCCGACCCGGAGGGGCCCTTGGCCACAACCGACCGACTGCTCCCACGTTCCCTGCGATCCCCAGTATGCCTTGGCTGGCATTTGCCTGATGGTCGCGCCTTGTTCAACCGATCTCCAGCGATGTATCCCGATCTGGTGTTGTTTTTCTTGACACGCGCCACGCCGCTCACTACCGTGGGCATCGGCGCTCCGGCCGATCCTGAAACGCAGCTCACCGTGGAAAGAACAGGAGCGGCGGCCACCAACACCAACGCCCTGGTGGTGAGCAACACGGCCAACAACTTCGGCACCGACGGCACGCGCAAGACCGGGGTCAAGGTGCGCTCCATCGGTGGCTTTCCCGGCAGCTTCGGCACCGTTACCATCAACACCGGCCTGGAGGTGCAAGTGGACGGTGCCGACGTCAATCAAGCCGCCACCTTTATGGGCGGCAACGTCGGCATCGGCACCACGACGCCCGACCCTAGCGCCGCTCTGGAAGTCGTCGGCGACGTCCGCATCAACAGCATGCTCGACCTGGGTACGGATCCCTGCTCTGCTCCTTCCCAATCCGGCCGCGGGCACCTCTGCTTCAACGGCGCCGAGTTCGTTGTCTCGGAGAACGGCGGTCCATACCAGGACGTGCTCACCACAGGAGACACGGTATCCGGTAGCACCACGCCCGCCATCCTCAAAGCCGTCCAGAATGCCCCCGGGAGTCATCAATCCCAGCCCTATGAACCTCCCGCCTTCTGCCCTTCTTGGCGAAGCCACCTTCGACAACTGACGGTGTAGTTGGCGTTCTGGGGGTCGCCTCGGGAACCGGCTCAAATCAGGGACTCGGCGTCGTGGGCTCATCCTTCAGCACGGACGGCACCGGCGTGGTTGGCAATTCTCTGGCCCTGACTGGGGAAACCAAGGGCATTGAAGCATCTGTCGAAAGTCCCAACGGGACTGGGGCAAGCCTCAGGAGTCCGCCGGGTGGCCTCCTGATTGACGGATCCAACGATAGTCAATCAGTATTTCGAGTGGACGCCAGCGGCAACGTCAATGCCAGCGGCAACCTTGACCTGCAGGGCGGCGGAAACTTCCAGGGGAATCTCAATGTCAATGGCACGCTGACGAAGGGCGGAGGGTCGTTCAGAATTGACCACCCGCTCGACGCCGCCAACAAGTACCTCTCGCATTCCTTCGTTGAGTCGCCCGACATGAAGAACATCTACGATGGCGTCGTGGTGCTTGATAAGCAGGGCGAAGCCGTCGTCGAGCTGCCGCGGTGGTTCAGCGCGCTCAACAGCGACTTCCGCTACCGGCTCACCTGCGTCGGCGGCTACGCGCCGGTTTACATCGCGGAGGAAATCCAGAACAACCGCTTCAAGATTGCCGGCGGGCGGCCCGGCCTGAAAGTTTCCTGGCAGGTGACCGGTGTGCGCCAGGACCCCTACGCCCGCGACCACCGCATTCAGGTGGAGGAGGAGAAACCGCTCGGGGAGCGCGGCCACTATCTCTATCCCGAGGGCTACGGCCAGCCTCCGGATAAGAGCATCCAGTATGCGCACAGGCCCGGTGCGGCCGAACGAGCGGCGAGGCGGGATTAGTCCCGGTTCAACGAATGACGAATCAACGAGGCAACGGTCTTAGGTTCTCCCGCGCTCGGCCAACACCACACCGATGAGCACCAGGAGGCCGCCGCCGAGCAAATGCGGCGTCACACGGTCGCCCAGCAGGAGCACGCCGAGGACGGTGACTATCACCGGCTGCAAATAGGAAAAGGCGATGACCCGCGAAGCGGAAATCTTGGTCAGCGCGTAGTAGAAAATCAGATAGGCCAGCACCGAGGCCGCCGCGGCCATGTAGAGCGCCCCCAGCCAGCCCTTCCAGCTCACCGCCAGCCAGTCGACCTGGGCGAACTGTCGCCCGGTGAACAGAAACACGAACCCGCCCCCGAACAGATACGTGAACGTGGTCAGGCTGAGCACGTCGTAGCGGGCCGCCACCGGCTTGCTGTAGACGGTGTAGAGGGCGAAACAAATGCTGCCCGCGAACGTCACCAAGTCGCCGAGGAACGACGGGTCGCGGGCGTCAATGGCGTGCTCGCTCATCAGGATGGCCACGCCGGCAAACGAAATCGCCATCCCGAAGAGTTTCATCTTGGTGAAGGATTCGAGCTTCATCCGCGCCGCCAGCAGCAGCACCAGGACCGGGGTGACGCTGATGATGAGCGCCGAGTGCGACACGGTGGTGAAGGCGATGCCGACGGTGAAGCCGGTCTGGTTGCCGGCGATGCCGAACAGCCCCAGCAGCGCGAACCACTTCCAGTCACTCTCCCCGATGGGGCGTCGGCGGTGCCTTCCCGTCCCGAAGTAAAGCGCCAGCAGGATGAGGTTCGAGAACAACAGCCGCAGCGAGAGCAGCGTCAGCGGGTCGAGCTCCTTCAGCGCCGCCTTGGCGACGATGAAGTTGCACGACCATGCCAGCACCATCACCGCAATAAGGAAGTAGAGCATTCGGCGGGCGCGTCAGTCGGCGCGGAAAACCTGTTTGCGCGCGGTCAGCTTCTCAATCCGCTCGATGCGCGGCAGGTAGCCGAGCCCCGGCGTGTGGAAGACGGTGATGGTGCCTTCCGGTGAGACTTCGACTTCGGGCTCGATGATGTCTTCGTGCCAGTAGCGGCGGCTGGCGGAGACGTCGCCCGGCAGCCCAAAGCCCGGCAACGTGGACATGGCGATATTGTGGGCGCGGCCGATGCCCGACTCCAGCATGCCGCCGCACCACACCGGGACCTTGCGCTCGCGGCAGACGTCGTGCACGCGGCGAGCTTCGCTGTGCCCGCCCACGCGCCCCAGCTTGATGTTGATAATCTGGCAGGCGCGCTGCTCGATGGCCGCCCGCGCGTGCGCCGCGTTGTGGATGCATTCATCGAGACAAATCGGTGTGCTGAGCTGGGCCTGCAGCTTGGCGTGCTCGTGGATGTCGTCCCAGGCCAGCGGCTGCTCGATCATCATCAGATAGAAATCGTCGAGCTGCTTCAGCAGCGGCACGTCTTGCAGGGTATAGGCAGAATTGGCGTCGACCATCAGCTTGATGAGCTTGAAGCGCTGCCGCACGGCGTAGACCAGCTTGACGTCCTGGCCCGGCTTGATTTTGATTTTGATGCGCTGGTAGCCGGCCTTGAGCTCCGCGTCAATCTTCATCAGCAGAATGTCCACCGATTCCTGGAGCCCGATGGAGACGCCGCAGGGAATCTCTTCGATGGTTCCGCCGAGCAGCTTCCACAACGGCAGGCCTTTCTGCTGGGCTTCGATGTCCCACAGCGCGTTTTCCACGCCGGCCTTGGCCATCTCGTGCCCGCGGATGGCTTTGACCAGCGCGGGAAAATCCTGCGCCGTCTCCAGCGTCCTGCCGACCACCCGCGGGGCGATGAAGTCGCTCACCACGTGCCAGGCCGTTTCGGTCGTCTCCGGGCAGTAGAAGGGCCCTTCCCCGGCGGTGATTTCTCCCCAGCCGTGCACGCCGTCGGCCAGCGCCTCGACCAGCAGGATGCGCCGCTCCTGCGTCACCCCGAAGCTGGTTTCAAACGGCGCCTTCAGCTTCAGGCGGATTTCCCGCAGTGTCAGCTCTTCAATTTTCACCCGAGTGGCCTCACATAGGGCTCCAGTAGGTACGCACCGGCGTCCTTGTCCAGCTCGAAGCCCGTCGCGGCGTAGCCCTGCCCGAACCAGTGCTCAAACTGCTCCCGAACCTCGCTTTGAACCTTCTCGGCTGCTCGCGCGTCGCTCCGCTTCAGCTGGGCGATATTCGCCGGCACGCGAATGCGCACCGGGTTGGCTGCATGCTCGGCAGGCCCGCCGCGCACCACCGCCTCCACGCGCGCCGAGCGCAGCCACCACTCGGCCACCAGCCGGTCGGTCGGCAGGCCGCCATGGAGCGGGCTGGTGGTGCGCCCGTACTTGTTGCGCACGTACCTTCGCGCGATGGCGCCCAGGCGCTCGAGGTTGAAGTAGGCGTTCTTCAGTTCCAGGGGGTCGAAGGTCCACTCGACCAGCTCCAACCCGCGCGTCAGCGCCTCCTCGCGCTGCCTGAGCTTGAGTTGCCGCCCGACCCCGCGGTCGCGATAGGCCGGCAGCACTGCCAGCATGTGCGAGTGCAGGTGCGCCCTCCCCTCCGCGTAGCCCGGAAAGGCCAGCAGGAATCCGATCATCTCTTTCCCGCTATACGCCCCGAAAACCTGTCCACCCGCCATGGCAATCGCCGCGATGATGTCCTTCGGCACCAGCTCGACGTCGGCGAAACCCCACACCTCGCGCTGCAGCTCGACGCAGCGCTGGTATTCCTCGACGTTGGTGCAAGACCGTATCTCAATCATCGACGCAGGAGACTGATTGTAGCAGCTTGCAGAAACAACTCGCCGGTGGCATTCCGACGCTTGCCCGTTCTTGCAAGTAAGCGGAGGACTCTGCTTTTCCCTCTCTCTTTTCGTAGCGCCTTCGTGTCTTTGTAGCTAACCGGAACTTCGCGCCATCTCCAGCAAGCGGCCGAGCTCGACGTTGCCGCCGGTGAGCACCGCCACAATGTTGCGGCCGTAGAGTTTCCCTTTCAGATGACGGAGCAGCGCCGCCACGCTCACCGCTCCGGAGGGTTCAATCACCAGCTTCTCTTTGTCCAGCAGGTGGGCCACCGCGCCGCGAATCTCGTCCTCCGACACCAGCAGCACGTCCTCGACGTACTGCTGCGCCAACTTGAACGTCAGCGCGCCTGGCTGCGCCGCCACCAGGCCGTCGGCCACCGACGGGCTGGTCTGGGTGTAGGTGGGCTTGCCCTTTTGAAGCGACACCTTCATCGCCGGCATGTTTTCCGGCTGCACGCCGTAGATGAGGGCCTCGGGGCGTTGCTGCTTGATCACCGCCGCGACGCCGCCCAGCAACCCGCCGCCGCTGGTCGGCACCAGCACCACGTCCAGCTCCGGCAACTGCTCCAGCAGCTCCAGCCCCAGCGTGCCGTTGCCGCGAATCGTGCCTTCGTCGTCGAACGAGTGCACCAGGAGCTTTCCCTGCTCTTTTCGTATCTTTTCCACCACGGCGTTGCGCTCCGAGAACTCATTGCCGGAGAAAACAATCTCCGCGCCCCACTGGCGGGCTGCTTCGACTTTGTAGCGGGCGCTGCGCTGCAGCATCACCACCGTCACCGGCACGCTGAGCTCATGCCCGGCATAGGCGATGGCTTGGGCGAAGTTGCCCGACGAGCCCGTCACCACGCCGCGCTTCCGCGCCTCTTCCAGCCGCGGCAGCAGGCCGCCATAGGCGGCACGGATCTTGAACGAGTGCGTGACCTGGAACGACTCCGCCTTCAAGTACACCTGGTTTCCTGTCAGCAGGCTCAGCGCGTCGGAATAGAGCAGCGGCGTCATCCGGATGCGGCCGCGCAGTGCTGCGCGGGTCTCTTCGAAGTCTTTAAGTGAGAACATTGGTGGTGATTACTCCGGCTCGCGGCTCTTGACCAGCTCCCAGAGCTCGTTCAATTCTGCGGCGGTGGCGTCCTGGGGGCGCCTGCCGCTGCGGGCCAGCTCGGCTTCGACCTCCGCGAAGCGCCGCCGGAAGCGCCGGTTGGTGCGCCGCAGGGCCAGCTCGGGGTCGTAGCCCAGGTAGCGGGCCACATTGACGGCGACGAAGAGCAGGTCGCCGGCTTCGTCTTCCAGCCACTCTTTGTCGCCGCTGGCCTGGGCGCGGCGAAGCTCTTCGGCTTCTTCGCGGGCTTTGTCGAGCAGGTCGTCGAACTTTTCCCATTCAAAGCCCACGCCGGCGGCGCGGCGGCTGATTTCGTAGGCCTCTTGCAGGGCCGGCTGGTGCGCGCTCACGGCGTCGAGCGAAGTCGCGGATTGCGAGGCTGCTTTGTCGGCGGCTTTCATGGTTTCCCAGCGGTGGAGCGCTTCCTGCGGGGTGTGCGCGCGCGCCTCGCCGAACACATGGGGGTGGCGGCGGATGAGCTTGTCGTGCAGGTGAGTCAGCACGTCGTCAATCGAGAAGCGCCCCTGCTCCTTCGCCATCTGGGCGTGAAACAGCACCTGCAACAGCAGGTCGCCCAGCTCTTCCTTCAGCGCTTCGGGGTCGTGGCGCTCGATGGCGTCGAGCACCTCGTAGGTTTCTTCAATCAGGTTGCTCCGCAGGCTGAGCGGGGTCTGCTCCCGGTCCCACGGGCAGCCCTCCGGCCCCCGCAGCCGCGCCATCAACTCCACCACTTCTTCAAATCGGCGATTGCTCATCGTGCCGATGACTCTATCCCGTGGTTACCAGTGTGACAAGTCCCACCGCCTTTCACGAGTTTCGAGTCACCCGGTATAAGTTACGTTGCGAACCCTTGCTCCGCCTTCCGCCCCGCTGTAAAGTAGAAGTTTATGGCGGACAAACACCCTGAATCCGAGGAAGTGCGCGTCGTAGATCGTCGCCGCTTTACCACTGAGGGCGAGCGTCGCGATGGGATAGAAGAGCCTCCCGCTCCGCCACCGGTGACCCCGCCGCCCGCGGCCGCGCCCGCTCCAGCCGCTTCCACGCCCGCCGAGAGCGCTCAATCCCGCGACGCCCGCCAGGCTTACGAGCGCCAGGCCGGCCGCCGCGCCAAGCTCGATTTCGAAACCCTCATCCGTTCTTTTGCCGGCACGGCGATGCTCCAGCTCGGCCTCATCGAAGATCCTGTTCAAGGCCGCTTCCCGCCTGACCTCGACGCCGCCCGCGAGACCATCGACCTGCTCGGTCTGCTTCGGGAAAAAACCCGCGGCAACCTGACGCCGAGCGAGCAGGCGTTTCTGGAAGACGTGCTCTACCAGTTGCGGGTTTCCTACGTCGCTCTGACCAGCGGGCCCCGCTCCGGCGCTGCCAAGGGCCAGTAAGACTCCATGGGCCATCTGCGGTTGACCTTTCTGGGCACCGGCACCTCGATGGGCGTACCCACGCTGGGCTGCGAGTGCGCGGTCTGCACCTCCGACGATCCGCGCGACAACCGCACCCGTCCGTCGGTTCTGCTGGAGCACAACGGCCACTGCATTCTCATCGATACGTCGCCCGACTTGCGCCTGCAAGCCCTGCGCCACGGGTTGAAACGCATCGACGCCGTGCTCTATACCCACGCCCACGCCGATCACATCCTCGGGCTGGACGACCTGCGCCCGTTCAACCTCAAACAGGGTAAGGTGCCGCTGTTCGCCAGCCGCTTCACCGCCGGCATCCTCCGCCAGGCCTTTCCCTGGGTCTTCGGTCAGGCGACGCCGGATAGCACGCGCCCGGAGGTCGACCTGCGGGAAATCAACGGCCCTATCGAGCTGCACGGCCTGCGGGTAGACCCTGTGCCGGTCGAACACGGCCGGATGGAGTGTCTCGGGTTCCGCTTCGGCCGCGGCGCCTACGTCACGGACTTCAGCGTCATCCCGGAGGAGTCGAAAGATAAGCTCCGGGAGCTCGACGTGCTGATTCTCGACGCCTTGCGCGACCGCCCGCACCCGAATCACTCCACCGTGGAGCAGTCGCTCGCCCTGGTTGGGGATCTGCGCCCGCGCCGCGCCTACTTCACCCACATCGCGCATGACTTGGGCCACGCGGAAACCAGTCGGCGGCTCCCGGCTGGGGTCGAGCTGGCCCACGACGGCTTGAGCTTGGAGGTGGAGGTCTGAGCCGATGAAGGTGCGCCGCTATCCGCCTGCCGCCGGCGACCTGCCGTCTCCGGTGCTGACCATCGGGAACTTCGATGGCGTGCATCTTGGCCATCAGCGCATCCTCCAGGCAGTCGTCGAGCGCGCCCGAGCGCTCGACGGCACCTCCATCGTTATGACCTTCGAGCCGCACCCGGCGCGCGTGCTGGCGCCCGAGCGCGCTCCCGCGCGGCTCACCACCGAGGAGCAAAAGCAGGCCCTGCTGCAAGCGGCGGGTGTGGACGTGGTGTTGGTGGTGAACTTCACGCCCGAGTTCTCGCAGCTCTCGCCCCGCCAGTTTGTGGAGGAGATGATCCACCGCTGCCTCGGCGCACGCGTAGTTTGCATCGGGGCCAACTTCCGCTTCGGGCATGGCCAGGCGGGCGACGCCCGCTTCCTGGCGGGGCTGGGCGGGGAATTCGGTTTTGAAGTTCAGATTGTCGAACCCGTGGTTGTCGGCGCCGAAGTGTGCTCCAGCAGCCTGGTGCGTTCGCGGCTGCGCGAAGGCAACGTTCGCGCTGCCGCCGCGCTGCTGGGCCGGCCGTTTGTGCTCACCGGAAAGCTTCACGCCGGCGAAGGCCGTGGCCGCCAACTCGGTTTTCCAACGATGAATTTTTTCCCCGAGCAGGAGTGTCTGCCGGCCCACGGCGTTTACGTTACGGAGACTCAAGTGGGAGGAGAGAGCTGCCCGTCGGTAACCAATGTCGGCGTCCGGCCGACTTTTGACGGGGGCTCGCTGGTCGTGGAGTCGCACCTGCTCGTCGAGTTGCTGCCGAAGCCGAAGGGGGTGGAGCCGCGCCTCGAGGTTCGTTTCCTCGAGCGGCTCCGCGAGGAGCGCAAGTTCCCTTCCCTGCGTGCCCTGCAATCCCAGATTGCGCAGGATGTCGAGCGCGCCCGTCAGTTTTTTGCATCGAAGGCGACTTCCGGGAGGCCACTGGCGAAAGAAGGGCCGGCCGCCTGACGACAGGCGGGCGCCGGAGCGCTACTCTTCGATGGGTTCTTTCTCCGCCAGTTCGGGATACATCTTGGCGAATTGCTCCGGGTAGAGGCGCCGGGCGCAGTCGGGGCAGATGCCGTGGCTGAACTCCGCCTCCGAGTGGGCGCTCAAGTAGGTTTCAATCCGGTTCCAGTAGCCCTGGTCATCGCGCACGTTCTTGCACGAGGCGCAGATGGGCAGCAGGCCGCGCAGCGTCTTCACGTTGGCCAGGGCTTCCTGAAGCTCCTTCACCAGCCGCTCCCGCTCGGCCTCATGGCGTCGCCGCTCGGTGATGTCCTGGTAGATGGCATAAGCGCCCCGCATCTCCCCCTTCACCATCAGCGGCACACCGAAAATCTCCACCTCCACCCGTGACCCGTCCCGCCGCCGCCGCTGTCCCGTGGTGTGGATCAGTTCCCCGCTCTTCGAGCGTTTGGTGATGTCGGCTGCCTCCTCCATGGTTTCGGGTGCAGCCACCAGCGAGTCCAACTCGACCCCGATTACTTCCTCCTCGCGGTACTGGAACACGCGCTCGAACGCCGGATTACACAGTGTTACGCGATTCTCGGCATCCAGCACTACTACCGCCAGAGGGCTGTTCTCGATCAGCGCGTGCAGGAACGCCGTCCGCTGCGCCAGCTCCGCCTCCCAGCGCTTGCGGTCGCTCAGGTCCCGAATCACCGTTGCGAGGTACGGCTCCTGCCCGGGGGCCGTCGGAGGGGCGATGACGACTTGGGAGACGGGGACCTCTTTGCCGTCGCGGCGGAGCACCGCCGACTCGCCGCTCCAGGCTCCCTTCTGCAAGGCCGCCGGAAGCACTTCTTCAAGAAAGAACTTCCGTGCTGATGGCGGAACAAACTGCTCGATCGGTTGCCCGACGATGTTCAAGTCCTCGGGCAGGGCCAGCAGCTTGCGCCCCGCAGCGTTGATGTAGGTAGCTCGTCCGTCGACTGTGCTCAACCCCACCATGTCGGTGGTGGCTTCCAGGATAGTCGCCAGGCGGTTGCGCGTCTCTTCGGCCCGGCGCTGCTCGGTGATGTCCTCGTAGAATCCGAAGCCGCCGACCGGCTTGCCCTCCACTACCAGCGGTACTCCGTGCAGCAGCACGTCCACCAGGGTGCCGTCGCGCCGGCGCCTTTGGGTGGTCAATCGGAACGACTCGCCTAGCACCACCCGGCGCGTCAGTTCGGCGGCTTCCGCGCCTCGCTCAGCCGGGGAGATGCAGGTGTCCAATGGCTTCCCGGACAGTTCCTCCTGTGTGAAACCAAAGAGGCGCTCGAAGGCCGGGTTGCAGAAGCGCACATTCCCCTCGGTGTCGTGCGCCACAATCCCCAGCGGGCTGCCTTGAATCAGCCCGTTCAAGTAAGCGGTGCGCCGCGCCAGCTCCTTCTCTGCCTTCTTGCGCTCGGTGATGTCTCGCCCTTCCGCCAGCAGTTGCACCACCCGGCCGTCGCGGTCGGTGAGGGGCTTGAGGGAAAAATCCAGCGCCATCCTCCGGTCACCGAAGCCCCGCGCCTCCAGCTCCCGCCGCACCAGGTTTCCGGCTGCCGCTTCCGCCACCGCCTTCTGCACCTCCGACTGCTGCGCCGGCAGCCCATCCCACCAGCGCAGTTGCCACAGGAGACGCCCTTTCACTGCTGCCGGCACTACTCCGACCGCGTCCAGTGCTGCTTGGTTGGCTTCCAGCAAGCGTCCGTTGGGACCCAGCAGCCACAAGAACTGGAACGTCTGGTTGAACACCGCCCGGAACTGCTTCTCGCTTTCCTCCAGGCGCTCGACCAGCGGCTCGCTGACTCGCAGGAACAGGATCGCGCCCAGCACCACCGCTCCCAGCACCAACAGACCCACCATGCTGGCCCTGGGCAGGAGGGCCGCGCGGATTTCTCCGAGGTCGATCTTGGAGACCACGACCCAGTTGAGGCCTTGAACAGGCTCATAGGCGGCAACTACTGTGTGACCACGATAGTCGGGCCCGATGAGTGTTCCCGACTCGCCCTTCAAGCCTCGCCGCGCCGACTCCGCCAGCGGCCCTTCAAGGGGAACTGAAGGCAGTTTGAATTCCGTCGGGCCCCGGCGGGCCAGCAGGAAGACAATCTGGTCCCCTTCCTGGCGCGCCACCAAAAACTCTCCAGTCGCGGACTCGTGCAACTGCTCGAGGTTGGCGGCGTCAACGACTCTAAGGATCCTGTCTGGCTCATGGGTTGGCGTCAGCGAGCGGATCAGGGCCGCCTGGCTGCGGGCAATCCCCTGCATCCGGATCCGGTTCTCTTCCACGTCGGTCTTGTAGCTCCAGTAAAGCGCTACTCCGACCGCTGTGAAGGACACAGTGGCCATTACCGCGATCAGGACGAACAGGCGCCTGCCGGAGCTACGAGCGGACCAAGAGCCTCGCTGGAAAAAACTCACGACCTAATACCTCGCCCTGTTGAGGAAGACCTCTCTCGGCGGGCAGCTCGCTTCTGCGGGTACGAATAGTAGCAAAGGGACAGAACAAAAGGGAATAGTACTTTAGTGGCCTGCCTTCAGCAGCAGTCGAACCTCACGCCCGCCTGAAACAGACGCGGGTAGCCGGGAAGAATCCCGCGAGTGCGGTCGACAATATAGAGCCGATCGAAAAGGTTCTTCACGGTGAAGAAGAAGGTCGAGTGCAATTCTTCGCGGCGGTAGTTGAAGGCCAGGTTCCACACTGCGTAGCCGGGGATGAGCCCGCGCTGGCCGTCCGGTGTGGGCACCACCGTGTTCAAATCGTCGCCGAACTGCCGGCTCGTGACCACTGTCTCCAGCAGCGCGTCGATCCCCATCGGGTGAGAGTAGCCCACGATGGCATCCAGCACATGCTCCGGCGCGTACGGCAGCCGGTTCCCACTCACGCTCACGGTGGAGAAACCGGGCACACTGCTGAAACGCACGCCGCGGAATTCCGCCCGCGGCAGATAGGTGTAAGCCACTTGCGTGTAGAGGTTATGCTTCGACCCGCGCAATATGCCCGTGTCGACCCGCGTGCTCACCTCGAATCCCTGGTGCAGTGTCTCGCCCCCGTTGGTCAATGTTGCCCCCACGCCCCCGGCGACGCTGGCGGGCACAATCTGGTTCTCGTAGTCCATCCGGAAGAAAGTGGCGGAGGCGCGGAGGCCATTGGCGGGCGTCAGCCGCACGCCCGCTTCATAGTCCCAGCTCAGTTCGGGATCCAGCTCCACCACGGCGCCAGTGCTGTTGCTGATGATGTCTTCGGTACGCGCCGGCGCAAATCCGCGGTGGACGCCGGCAAACACGCTCAGCCGCTCGCTGGGATTGTAGGCCACGCCGATGCCGGGAATGAGTTGTGTGTCGCTGGTGCGCCCGCTCACGCCCTGCCCGCCGTTCGCCAGCCTGTTGGTGCGCTCGTATTCGATGTGCTCCACCCGCAGCCCCGGCGTCACCGCCCATTTCCCCAGCAGAAAGCGGTTCTGCACAAAGGCGGAGTAGGCTGCGTTCTTGCGCTCGTTATCCTCCACAAACACTCCGGTCCGTGCCGTGGGCGTCGCCCCGTTCCGCTGCCGGCGGTTCTGGCGTTCGTAGTGCAGCCGGAAGCCGAAATCGGTTTCGTTGCGAACCTGGCCGAACGAAGTCAGCGCCCGGAAGCGCGGCTCCACGCCCCAGTGGTAGTAGTCCCGCAGCCGCCCTTCGTTCCCGCAGGTGGTGTTGAGGTTGGCCATCCCGCCGCAAGCCGGGTCGGCGGCGTCGTTGGGCCGCTGCCCCGAGTTGCTCGATTGCCGCCACCAGTCGCGGTAGAACAGTGCTCCGTAGAGGTTCGTGGTCATCAGCAGGTTCGGGCTGAGGACATAAGCGTGAGTGACGGAAACTCCGTACCGGTCGCCATAGAAGAAGTCGTTCTTGAAGGGATTCTGCCGGGGGTTGGCGGCGAATTCATCCTCGCGCAGGCCGGAGTAGGTGACGTTGGACTTCTCGTTGTAGTAGCTGCCGCGAAGTGTCAGCGCGTGCCGCGAGCCCAGCGCGCTCACCACTTTGAAGTTCACGTCGTTGATGCCCGAGTGTACGTTCTCCCGCGCCCCGTCGCCCTGCTTGCGCAGGAATCCCAGCAGCACGCCCGTTCCCTTCCACGTCCAGCCGTAGTCAGCGTGCAGGTCCAGGTACTCGCGGTTCCCGCCGGTCAACGTTACCCCGCCGCTCGGCTTCGCCGGCGGATTCGGCGTGAGGTAGTTCACCACGCCCGCCACCGTCACTGGTCCGTAGAGAATCTGCCCCGAACCCTTAAGCACCTCAATGGCTTCGAAGCGGTCAATCGGCGGATGGTAGTAGGAGGCGTTGTCCCCATAGGGCGCGTAGGCCAGCGGGATGCCGTCCTCGAGCAGCAGCACCTTGGTCGAGCGCGTCGGACTGGTGCCGCGAATCGAAATGTGCGGCCGGGCCCCGAACCCCTCGTCGTCGCGCACATAGACGCCCGAAACCTTCCGCAACGCTTCGGTGAAGTTCACCGGATGGCTGTTCTTCAGTGTCTCTTTGTCCACGACTTCCACCGACCCCGGAATCTGCTTGATGTGCTCCGGGTCGTGGGCGATGCGCGGCGCCGAAACGACGACTTCCTGCGGCAACGGCTGCACCTCCAGCGCCACATCCACTTCGTGGACGGTACCCGCGCTGAGAACAACGTGTCGCTGTCGAGCCGCAAAACCCGGCGCCCAGGCCGTGAGCTCATACTCGCCTTCGATCAGTCCTTCGACCCCGAATCTTCCTTCAGAATCCGTGGTGACCGAGAGCTCCAGCGCCGTCCCCGCCCGCCGCAGGTGGACTGTTGCGCCCCCGACCACTGCCGCGGAGGGATCCAGCACACGCCCGCGGATGGCGGAACGTTTCTCTTCCCCCGTTTCCTCTGCCACCATCGGCGCGGCCGCGCCCAGCAGTATCAATGAAACAAAAAGAGAGCAGAGAACTGCGAACCCGAAGGAGGAATCGAAGCGGTGCGCCTGGCGGCTCACGGGCTTGTTTTCGCAGACTCTTCTGGCGTCATCGTTTGCAGATAGGTGACGATCTGCCAGAGGCGCTGGTCGGGGAGGCGCGACCACGCCGGCATCCCCTCTTTCAAGGCGCCGTTCTTTACAAACCAGAACAGCACGCCCGGCGGCGCGTTGTGCACGGAGGCCTTCGCCAGTCGAGGAGCTCTTTCGCTCCCCTGCCCGCTCTGGCCGTGGCACTCCGCGCAATGCCGCTCGAAAAGCTTCCTTCCTGCGCGCGCCGCATTGTCTTGTCCCGCGTAGGGGTTAATCCAAGTCGCCGCCACCGCCGGCGCCCTGGCCAGGGCGGGATCAAGCGAGGGCGGCTGCGAATTATCACTTTGCCCTGCGGACAAGCCGCAGAGAATCGCCAGCGTAGCTAGAAGCGTGCAAGTGGGGGACGTGCGGCGCATGGGGGTTACCGGAACATCCGTGCGAGCCGGGGGCCGAACCCCGCGATCTCGTAGGACACGCCGAAACGGATGAGGGCGCGGTGGCTCTCGGAGGTCAACCCAAAGCCCGGAGAGAAGCGCAGCGTCACCCCGCTGGGCAAATCCCAGGCAACCACCGGGGCCAGATAGTGGGAGGTTTCCGACAGCGTGAAATGGTGCCAGTCGCCCAATCCGCCGTAGAGCTCCAACCCAAGCCGGAAGTTCTCTGCGCACAGCGTGCAGTCCTCCGCCGAAGCGGCCAGCGTCAACGGCCGCGCCACCGCCACCGCGTAGCCAAACTCCCACGCCTCGCCCGCCAGGTTCTTGGCGGCGATGAAGTTCTCGGAGAGGTTCCAGCCCTTGAAGTTGCTGGAAAGAATCAGCTTCAGTTCAATTTCCCGCTCGCGCTCGTGGCGCGCCTCGTCATTGGGCTCAAGGTCGCGACCGGAATCGAAGCCGACCACGTCTTTGATGGTCTTGTCGGCTTCGTTGACGTCCTCGTATTCTAAGTAGAGCACCGGGTTGATCCAGTGCTCGCGCAGCAGTGGCCGGAAGCGGTTCTCCCAGCGGTAGCCGGTGAAGAGCGTGCTCTCATTCCACGTCGTCTGCCCGTCCAAGTAGAACTCGGAGGTCCACCAGCCGGTGGCGCCGTACTCGAACTCCATCCAGGCGCCCAGGAACTTGTTGCCGTCCTTAGGGACGCCCAGGGCGGGGTTGAAGGAGAGCTCCAGCGCGCCGGGTTCTTCCATGTGGTGGTCGTAGGCAACGAAGTAGGCCCGCCCCTGCGCGCGAGCTGGAGCGGCCAGGCCGCAGGGCAGGAACGCACAGGCAAGAAAAACTACCCGCAGTGCTATCCGCCTCAGCGGAGCCAGGGCGTGCGAGACATTGTTGCAACTGAGTTGCATATAAGTCACCGCCAGTTTAGTGATGGGCTGGAGGCCTGTCAACGCTGGGGGCAAAGATTCTGTTGCAATGGTGTTGCAACCACTTGCAACGGCGGCACTCCCTCTCCGGGAATGTAGACGGGGTTGGAAGAAGGATTGTTAGCGGCGGCAGTTGGTGCAGTAGCCGCCCATCTCGACGCGGGTGACCACGATGTGGAAGCTGCAGTCGCGCTCAATCTGCCCTTTGAGGCGCTCGAACAGCGTGCTCTCGAACTCCATCACCTTGCCGCAGCGCAGGCAGGCCATATGGATGTGCTCGCGTTGGGGGTGGCGCTCGTAGTAGTGGCCGTCGCCGCGGATGTGCAGCAAATCGAGCTCATCAATCAGCCCGTGGCGCTTGAGCAGCTTCAAGGTGCGGTAAACGGTGACGCGGTTTATGCTGGAGTCGAACTTGCGCGCCTTGCGCAGGATCATGCCGGCGTCCAGGTGCCGGTCGGCGGTCTCGATGATGCCCAGGATGGTGCGCCGCTGCCGCGTCAGGCGCACTCCGCGGGCCATCAGCTCCGCCTGCAACCGTCCCGGCGCTTCTGTCTGCGGCATCGGCATCGTCGCACCTCCTGCAATCCGGTTGCACCTAGTTTAACGCCCAACGGCAATCAAGGCAAGCTTTCGTTTCGGGAACTCTTAGACTCTGTCGCCTGCCATCGCCCGCACCGCCACCAGCATCCGCTCCGGCGCCAAGACGCCGGCGGCTGGCATGATCCACGCTCTGGTTCTATTGGGGATCGTGTTGCTGGGCGGGCCGCTGGCCAAGCACATCCCCATTGGCGTGCTGGCCGCCATCCTGATGGTCGTTTCCTACAACATCGGCGAGTGGAAGGAAATTCGCCCGCTGCTGCGGCTGACCAAAGCCGACATCAGCGTCTGGGCCATCACTTTCGCGCTGACGGTTTTCGCCGACCTGACCATCGCCGTCGAGGTCGGCATGCTGCTGGCGGCGCTGCTCTTCATCCGCAAGGTCACGCAGACCACAACGGTCTCCGAAGTTACCCCGATTACGTGGACGACGGTCGCGTCCACATCCTTCAGGACAAGGAGATTCCCAACTACGCCACGATCATCCGGATCCCACGGGCCGTTTCTCCTCGGCAGCACCGACAAGCTCGAGGAAGCCACGCGCCACGTCAGCCGCTTCCCGCCGATCGTCATTCTCCGCCTTCGCAATATGACCGCCATCGATGCTGCGGGCCTGCTGGCGCTCGAAGACCTCGCCGACCGCCTCCACGCCGCGGGTCGCCATCTGATTCTCTGCGGCGCCCGCGAGCAACCGGCGCAGTTGATGCACCAGGCGGAGTTTGAGCGTCATATTGGGCGAGAGAACATCTGCCCACATGTCCAGGCGGCGCTCGAGCGCGCCGGGCAAATCTACGACCGCCGCCACCGCCACTCCGAAGAGGAAGCGTAGGGGTTTGTTCAGTCTCGGAGACTCTTGGACTCCTGGACTCTGCGACTTTCTCTTCAGTCGGTGGGCTCGCTGGCAGGAACGGCACCGGCGCGCATCTGGGCGACGTAGTCTTCGATTTCTTTGACCAGCTCGGGGACAATCTGTTCTTCCGGCACGCGGCGAATGGCCACGCCGTCGCGATAGATCATCCCGTTGCCTCGTCCTGCGGCTACGCCGACGTGGGCGGTGCGGGCTTCGCCGGGGCCGTTGACCGCGCAGCCCATCACCGCGACGTTGATAGGCTCCTGAATGTGAGTGATCGCGCGCTCAATCTCGCCGACAATCTTAAACAGATCCACTTCGAGTCGGCCGCAAGTGGGGCAGGCAATGACGTTGACGCCGCGGGCGCGGATGTCGAGAGACTTGAGAATCTCGTAGGCGACGCGCACTTCTTCCACGGGGTCGGTAGCCAGCGAAACGCGAATGGTGTCGCCAATGCCTTCGGCCAGCAGCATCCCCAGCCCCACCGAGGACTTGATGGTGCCGGCAAAGCCCGAGCCGGCCTCGGTGATGCCGAGGTGGAAGGGATAGTCCACCTGTGGCGCGAGCAGCCGATAGGCGTCGACGGTGAGTTGCACGTGCGAGGCCTTGAGTGAAATGATGATGTCGCGGAAGTCGAGCTCTTCCAGGATGCGGATGTGGTCAAGCGCGCTTTCGACCATCGCCTCCGCAGTCGGGTAGCCGTACTTTTCCAGCAGGCGCCGCTCCAGCGAACCGGCATTGACTCCGATGCGAATCGGCACGCCGCAGGCCTGCGCCTTGCGCACCACTTCGCGCACCTTGTCGGGCTCGCCGATGTTGCCGGGGTTCAAGCGCAGTTTGGCAATGCCGGCATCGAGCGCCATCAGCGCCAGCCGGTACTGGAAGTGAATGTCAGCGACCAGGGGAACCTTGGGAACGCGCTTGGCGATGTCGGCCAACGCGATGGCGGCGGCCACGTCCGGCACCGCCAGCCGCACCAGCTCGCAGCCGGCGGCGACCATCGCTTCAATCTGCGCGACGGTGGCGGCGACGTCGCGCGTGTCGGTCTTGGTCATCGACTGCACGAGGATGGGCGCATCCCCGCCGATGGCGTGCGGCCCCACGCGCACCGGCCGGGTGGCTCGCCGCGGGCGCTGCTTTTCGAGCATGTTCCCCGCCCCGAAGAATTACGCTGCGCTAATTGAAAAAGATGCGCACAATGTCATTGTACATTACGAAAACGAAGACCAGCAGGAGGAAGCCCATCGCCACCTGGCTCAATCGCTCCTTGAGCGTCAGGCTAAGGTCGCGCCGCAGCACGCCCTCAATCGCGAAAAACAGGATGTGCCCGCCGTCGAGAATCGGAATCGGCAGCAGGTTCAATATCCCCAGGCTCAGGCTGATGGCAGCGGTCAGGTTCAGAACCGCCAGCCAGCCACCCTGCTCGCCCTGTGCTCCCGTAACGTGCACGATGCCGACGGGGCCCGACACGCCGCGTAAGCTGGCGCGGCCGGTGAAAAGCCGGGCGACCAGGTCGAGCATCCGCCTGCCCATACTCACGTTGGTGTGCAGCGATTCTTGAAACGCCTGCGGCAGCGTCAGTTGCTTCCGAACCGTGCGGAAGTGAGGTCCGTATTCCAGACCAAGCAACCACCGCTTGCCGTCCGGGTGATCGCCGTACTCGGGCGTGACGTTGATGTCCTGTTGCTTCCCTTCCCGCTCGATAGTGAGCACCACCGGCTGGCCGCCGAGTTGCTGGAGGCGCTGCGAAATCGGATTCTGCCCCTCGGGGCTGATGCTGATCTTTTCCCCGTTCATTGCCAGCAGGAGGTCTCCAGACTTGATGCCCGCCTTGCCCGCGGGGCCGGTCGGTGAAACCCGAATGACGACGGGAGAAATGTCGGGCAGCCAGCCGACTTCCCACAGCCCGGGTTGACCGCGCTCGGGCAGCGTAAGCGAGAGCGTAAGGGTCTGACCAGCCCGTTGCACGACCACGGGTACCGTTGGCCCGCTTGCCAGAGCAGTTTCGATTCCCACGTCCTCCCAGGTAGCTGTCGATCCGGCACCAATCTTCAGGATTCGATCGCCGGGTTGGATTCCCGCAGTGCCCGCCGGCGATTCACTCAGAACCGCCGCCACTACCGGAGGTTCATCGAGGATTGCCGGGCGCTCGTAGTGAACGTAGAACACCCCCGTCAGCAGCAGCACCGCGGTGAGGATGTTGACGGTGGGGCCGCCGAGAACAATCAGCGTGCGCTGCCAGCGCGGCTTGGAGAAGAACTCATCCGGCGCGCCGGTTCGGCCCTCAGCCGGATTGTCGCCGGCCATCTTGACGTAGCCGCCGAGCGGCAAAACGCTCAACCGGTAGTCGGTCGGCCCGCGGGTGATGCCCCAGATGCGCTTGCCGAACCCGATGGAAAAAATTTCCACCCGCACGCCCATCAACTTGGCAATGACGAAGTGGCCCCATTCGTGAACCAGCACCATCAGGCCCAGCAGAACAATCCCAACCAGGATCCAGGGGCTCATCCGGTCTTCCTTCGACGCTGAAGCGTGGTGAGCAGATGGGAGGCGTAGGCGCGCGCCTGGCGGTCGCAGGTCAGCACTTCGTCAATGCTCTTGAGTTTGACGGGCGTCGACGATTCCAGCGTGCGCTCAATCAGTTCGGGAATCTGCGTGAACCGCAGGCGGCGATTGAGGAAAGCGTCTACTGCCACCTCGTCGGCGGCGTTGAGCACGCAGGGCATCGAGCCCCCCGCCTCCAGCGCCTGGCGCGCCAACCGCAGGCAGGGAAACTTCTTTTCGTCCGGCGGCTGGAAGTCGAGCCGGCGCAGTTCGGTCCAACTGAAGCGGTGATTCGAGGTCGGCAGCCGGTCGGGATAGGTCAGCACGTATTGGAGCGGCAACCGCATGTCGGGCGGCGCCATCTGCGCCAGCACCGAGCCGTCCACGAACTCGACCATCGAATGCACCGTCGATTGCGGATGAATCACCACCTCAATCTGCTCCGGCTTCAACCCGAAGAGCCAGTGCGCTTCGATGACCTCGAACCCTTTGTTCATCAGCGTCGCCGAGTCCACGGTGATCCGGTTGCCCATCCTCCAGTTTGGATGCTGCAGCGCCTGGCGGGGTGTGGCGCGTTCCAGCTTGGCGCGCGCCCAGCGCAGAAACGGCCCGCCGGAACCGGTCAGAATCAGCCGCCGCATCTCTTTCGGCTGCCCGGCGCGCAGGCACTGGTGGACGGCATTGTGCTCGCTGTCCACTGGAAGAATCTCGCTCCCGCTCACTGCGGCGGCGTTTGTGACCAGCTCGCCCGCCGCGACCAGCACCTCTTTGTTCGCCAGAGCCAGCGTTTTCCCCGCCGCCACCGCCTTGAAGCTTGCCTCCAGACCAACCACGCCGACCGTGGCTGAAACCAACAAGTCGGCGCGCGGGTGAGTGGCGGCGGCAATCAGGCCATCGCGGCCCCAGAGAATCTCCGGCTCGCGCGTCAGCCGCAACGCGCGCAAGCGGTCGCGCAGCGCTGCCACGCGGTCAGCCGAGGCCACCGATACCACTTCCGGATGGAAGCGCGTCACCTGGCCGGCCAGCCGCTCGACATTCTCGCCCGCCGCCAGCGCCACCACCGAAAAGCGCTCGGGGAATTGTTCCACCACTTCGAGGCACTGACGCCCCACCGAGCCGGTGGAGCCGAGAATGGCGATTTGGCGCATTAAGGTTGAATGACGCTGCGGGTCAACAACCACCAATAGTACCACAGCGCCGGAGCGGCGAATAAGAGACTGTCGATGCGGTCGAGCATGCCGCCGTGGCCGGGCAGCAGGCCGGAGGAGTCTTTGACCCCGGCGCCGCGCTTGAGCGCCGATTCGGCCAGGTCGCCGAACTGCCCGACGATGTTCACGATGAGGCCCAGCAGCAACCCGTGGACTTCGGGAAGGAGAGGAAACCAGTAGCGAAAGAGGAAATAGGCCGCGGCGCTCGTCGCGACCACGCTGGTGGCTGTGCCTTCGATCGTCTTGCCAGGACTGATGGCGGGCGCGAGTTTGTGGCGTCCCAGCGCCTTGCCGCCGAAATACGCGGCCGTGTCGGTCACCCAGATGAGCACCAACAGAAAAAGAAGGCCCTGGGCGCCGTAAGGCAGCCCGCGCACAACCAGCATCAACGCGAAAGGCAGCGCCACATAAAAGAGCCCGAAGACGGCCGTCGCCGCGGCCCAGAAAACGTCGGCGGTCATTTGCGGGCGCGCCATCGCCAGCAGAAACAGCGCCGACGACGCGCCGATAAGCATTGCCAGGAGATGCTCCGCCCGCCACGCGGCCACCGCCCAGAGCGCCAGGGCTGCGAGGTAGACGGGCAGGCGCGCCGGCGTTGCGTTCATTCGGGCCGCAAGCTCGAGGTACTCCCACAGGGCTAGCAGTGCGAAGGGCAGCAAGCCGATGAAGAACAGCCACAGCGGCGCCCGCAACACCAGCGCCGCCACGACGGGAATTAGAACGACGGCAGTCAGGATGCGCTGGAGCATGGCCCGCCTATAGTATCGTGCCGGGGAGGTTCGGAGTAGCGGAACGACGACCGGCCATCAGTCGGCCAGCAGCTTCATCAGCTTGCGGTTCTTCTCGACCGCGCGGCGAAACTGGCGCAGCGCCTCGGGCCGCAGCGTTCCCTGGGACGGAACAACCACTTCGAGGTAGTGGCGCAGAGCGCGTTCCAGTAAGTAGCGGCGGGTCTGGCCGTTGCGGCGGGCGACCTGGTCGAGCCGAGCGTAGAGCCCCGCGTCAATTTCCAGGCCCAGTTTGCGCGCCTTGCGAGCCATACAGAGCCATGCTGCTAGAGACTTCTTCCCACGTCAAGCGGATTCTTCCAGATTCTAGAACTATCTAGACTCAAGGGTTAGCGACAGAAAGCCGGTGGGCTGAAGCTGCTTGGGCTAGCGGCGCGAGAGTTGGGCGTGGCGCGCGCTGTGCCCCACAGTTCCCTGCCTCGCTTCGGGCGAGAGGCCGCCGTAGCGCCGCTCGCGGCGCTGGAAGTCGAGGAAGGCTTGGAGCAGATGGCGCGGCGTAAAGTCCGGCCAGAGGGTTTCCGTCACCCAGATTTCGGTATAGGCCATCTGCCAGAGCAGGAAGTTGCTCAGGCGCATTTCCCCGCTGGTGCGGATGAGCAGGTCGGGGTCGGGGAGGTCGCCGGCGTCAAGATGAGCGCTGAGCGCCGCTTCGTCGATCGGAAGGTGACCGTTCTGCTGATGACGCTCGAGGAAGCGCCGCACGGCGTCAACAATCTCCGCTCGAGCACTGTAGTTGAGCGCGACCACGACTTGCAGGCCGGTGTTCTTCTCGGTGGACTCGAGCGCCTGGGCAACGTCGCGGCGGACTTCGCCGGGCAGCTCGCGCCAGCGCCCGATGACCCGCAGGCGAACGTTGTTGCGGCGCATGTAGTCGAGCTCGCGCCGCACGTACTGCCGCAGTAGCTGCATCAGGAAATCCACTTCCTCCCGCGGGCGCTTCCAGTTGTCGAGCGAAAAGGCGAAAAGCGTAAGCACCGGCAGGTGCATGCGGGCGCAGAACTCCACGATCTCGCGCACGGCGCGCACGCCCGCGCGGTGCCCGGCAATGCGCGGCTGGTGGCGGCGGCGCGCCCAGCGGCCGTTGCCGTCGAGAATGATGGCCACGTGCCGGGGCAGCGCCTCGGGGTCAAGCTGTGCCCACAGGCGCGCCTCTTCCGCAGTCATCTTGAACGGCGGCTTGGTTTTCATCGATAGATTCAACCTAACACAGCGAATGGGGAGAGGCAATGCGTTGCCTCAGCGGCTTCCCTGCCCTCCCACCACGCCCAGCGCTTCCACGCCCAGGTAGAGCAGCGCGAACGTAAGAACAATCACCAGGAGGACCGTACCCCAGGCAATAATGTTGCGCGGAGTCGTATTGCGCCACTCCCCCATCAGGTCGGTCCGGTTGACCAGAATCAGCATGAAGACCAGCACCACAGGGAGGAGAAAACTGTTCACCACCTGGGAGAGCACCAGGATGCGGACCAGCGGTGTGTGTGGTAGCAGGATGAGCCCGGCGCCCACGGCAAGGAGCGCGGTGTAGAGCCAGTAAAAAATCGGCGCTTCGCGGAAGCTTTTGTCGAGCCCCGCCTCGACGCCGATGCCTTCGCAGATGACGTAGGCGGTGGAAAGCGGCAGGATCGAGGCCGCGAACAGCGACGCATTGAGCAAACCAAAAGCAAACAACGCCGAGGCGTACTCACCAGCCAGAGGTCGCAGGGCATGGGCAGCGTCGGCAGCGTTCTGGATGTGAGTGATGCCGGCCTTGTTCAGCGTGGCTGCGCAGGCCACGATGATGCAGAAGACCACCGCCATGCAGGTGATGCTGCCGACCAGCACGTCGGCGCGGGTTTCCCAGTAGCGCTCGCGTGGGATTCGCTTCTCCACCACCGAGGATTGCAGGTAGAAGTGCTGCCAGGGCGCCACGGTCGAACCGAGCAGCGCCAGCAGAGCCACGAGATAGCCTAGCTTCCACTCCACCACCGGCCGCACACTGTGGTAGGCCGCCTTCATCCAATCCGGCTCAGCCAGCACTGCGGAGAGAATGTAGGAGACGTAGAAAAGGCACCCGACGAGGAAGACGCGCTCGACGAGCCGGTAGCTGCCGCGCAACACCAGCAGCCACACCAGCAGCGCCGCCAGAGGTACCGCGACGTGTCGCTTGACGCCGAAGAGTTCCGCGCTCGCCGCCACCCCGGCGAACTCCGCCATCACGTTGCCCAGCGCGACCGCCAGGACTGCCAGCATCAGGAAGAAGGTGGTGCGAAAACCGAACTCTTCTCGGATGAGGTCGGACAGTCCCTTGCCGGTGACCACCCCCATGCGGGCCGCCATCTCTTCCGTGACGTAGAGAATGATGGTCATGGGGATGATAGTCCACAGCAGCAGGTAGCCGAACTGCGCTCCGGCGAGCGAGTAGGAGTAGATGCCGCCGGCGTCGTTGTCCACGTTGGAAGTGATCAAGCCCGGCCCGATGACGCTGATAAACAGCGCAATCCGGCGGCGCCACAACCGAAGCTGCGGCACCGGTCGCCGCACCGTCCCCAGCCACTCCTTTACGCTTGCCTTTGCCACAGGCGGCTCACGATATCGTCAACGGTGATGACGCCCATCAGCTTCTGCTCGGCGTCCACGACCGGCAGCGAGCGCAGGTTGTATTTGTCGAACAAGTCGATGACCTGCCGCTCGTTGGTTTGGGCGTCGGCGAAGATGAGTTGCTGGCTCTTGAGCTGTCCCAGCGGCGTCTCGCCAGTGGCCAGCAGTAGGCGTCCCAGCGGCACCGCTCCCGTCAACACGTTGTCAGTGCTGATAAGGTAGATGGTGTCCAGCGAATCAACGGAGACCTCACTGCCCCGCAGGGCATTGATCACCTGCGCCGCCGTGGTTTCTTCCACCGAAGCGAACACATCTGGCGTCATCAAGCCGCCGGCGGTGTTCTCGCCGAACTGGAGCAGTTCGGCCAGCTCGCGGGCTTCGGGGCGGCTCATGTCTTCGAGCACCTGGCTGGCCATTTCGGCGGGCAGCTCGGCCAGAACGTCGGCCGCTTCGTCGGGCGGCATGTGCTCGAGAATCTCCGCTGCGCGCTCCGGTTCCAGCGTCTCGATGATTTGCGCCTGGAGCTCGTCCTTGACCTCGCCCAGCGCCTCGGCGATGGTTTCTTTGTCCAGCGAATCAATCACCGCTTCGCGCTCGGCCGGCGGCAGTTCTTCGATGATGTCGGCAATGTCGGCCGGGTGCAAACGTCCAAGCTTCGACTCCGGCAGCTTCAGCTTGACCCGCCGCAGCGGGTCAGGCTCGATCAAGTCGACAAACTCCCACGGAATCGAGCGAGTGGGCAACCCCTTCTGGATAAAGCGGATGAGATTCGGCGGCACCACGCCCTTGAGCAATCGCCGCAGGGCACCGTGCAGCCCCACGTCCACCTGGGCGAGCCGCAGCTCCATGTGGTTGTTGACAGCGACCTCGACAAGGTCGACGTCGTTCACGCGCACCACCTTGCGGCCGTGCAGGTCAATGATTTGCTGGTCGAGCACGTCCTTGCGCACGGTCAGCCAGCCTTCATCGGGATGGTAAGTGTCGAGGTGCAGCTCGCCGGTGTTGAGCCGGACGGAGCCGGGCACTGCCATCGCCACCTGGTCGTAGCGTGCCACCAGCGGCTGATAGCGCCCGCGGGCGATCACCAGCCGTGCCACGCGGTTGGTTTGCTCGGTCGGCACTAGGCAGAGCTCACGCACGCGCCCGACGTAGTTGCCCTGGGCGTCGTACACGCTGGCGTCGAGAAGTTCAGTGACGTGAATCATGGCCACACCTCACCCCTCGGATGGAAATAAAAAAACCCGCGGGGACCGCGGGGACAGCCCAGTTCTTTTATACGGGTTCGAATTCAGGTTTTCAAGGCGAATCCGCGGTCTCGCGAAGAAAAAATCATGCTCCGGATGGGCCGGCGGTGGCGCCGGCACCAGTTGGCATAAAGCTGGGCGTAGTTGGCGGTGATGAACTGCGGTAGCCCGGCGCCGAGCAGAGCGCGGGCAGCGCGACGAATCCAGGCGCGGCTGCCCTCGAGCTCGATGAACACGCCGATCGGCGTTTCGTCCAACATCGCTTCCCCGCCCCGTTGGCCGTAGACGGTGCGGAATTTCTCGTAGCGGAAAACAGGCACGAGCCCCAGGGCGGCGAACACCTCGCGGGCGGTTGCGGGATTCTGAACCTCGGTCTCGAGCTCTTCCCGCACCTTGAAGTGCCGGGAGGCAGCCCCCGGGCGCTTGAAGGTCAGCCAGTGTCGGCCTGCGACTGCGCGCAGTCGCAGCAGGCAGCCGTGGCGCGCCAGCGTTAGGTTGGGCGTGTCGAACACAGTGTTAGCCTCGAAGCTGCGGCGCTGCCGCAGGCGGAAGCCGGCGGCGCGCAGCCGGCGGCGCGCCTCGGCGGCGCTGGTGACCGCCAGCTTGATTTCAATCTCCGTTCCTCGATGGCGCATCGGCGGGCTTAGTAGTCGCGCGTCAGCACAAATTGCGGCAACGCTTCCAGCGCGCGCTTGTAGACGGAGTCGGGGAACGGCTCCAGCGCCCGGCCGGCCTCCGCCGCCAGTTCCGCGGCTCGTGCTTGCGTGCGCTCGATCGCACCGGTCTCGCGCACCAAGCCGACAATTTCCTGCGGGCTCACGGATTGGAAGCCACGCTCGTGCAACACTGCATCGACTTTCGCGCGCGCATGCGGGGCGCGTTCGAGCGCCAGCACCAGCGGAAGAGTCATCTTCCCTTCCTTCAGGTCGCTCACCACCGGCTTGCCCAGCCGCTCAGAAGTGGAGGTGAAGTCGAGCAAGTCGTCGATGATTTGAAATGCCAGTCCGAGGTTGAGGCCGTAGACGGCGAGCCGTTGCTCGTCTTCGGGGCTTTTGCCACCGAGCAGGGCGGCCAGCTGCATGGAAACCGAAAACAGGCAGGCGGTCTTGCGCCGGGCGATGTCGAGCGCCTGCGCTTCGTCCACCAACTTGCCCAGAGTGGTGAGCTGCAGGAGCTCGCCTTCGACCATGGTTTGCGTCAGGCCAATCAGTACGTCGAGGATGCGGTAGTTACGCTCGCCGAGCGCAATGCGGAACGACTCCATGTAGAGCCAGTCGCCGGCCAGCACCGTCATGGGATTGCCCCAGCGTCGGTTGGAGGAAATCTGGCCGCGGCGGGTGTCGGCGGCGTCGATGACGTCGTCGTGCAGCAGCGTCGCGGTGTGGATGAGCTCCAGCACAGCGCCCAGGTGCACGCTGGCGCGGCCTTCGTAGCCGCAAAACTTCGCGCCCAGCAGATGCAGCGCCGGCCGCAAGCGCTTGCCGCCGCTTTCCTGCAAATGCCGCGCGATGGCGGCGACCGGCTCGATGGCGGAGTTCGCATGGCGGGCCAGTTCGGCCTCTACCTGCGCCAGGTCATCCCGCAGCAGAGCGAAGATTTCGCCGATGTCGGGCGCGGTCTTGTTGTTGGTGGCCGGATTAGTAGTCATCCCCTTCGATTACGCCTTCGCGCGCGGAAAGAGCCGCAAAAAGTTTTCCGTGGTGCGCGCACCCATCTCTTCGCGGCTCAGGTTGTGCAGCCGGCCTAATTCGGCAGCCGTTTCGACCACGAACGCCGGCTCGTTGCGTTGCCCGCGGAACGCCTGGGGCGCCAGGTACGGGCAATCGGTTTCCGTCAGCAACTGCTCCACGGGGATTGCCGCGGCTACGGCGCGCAGGACTTCCGCGCGCGGGAAGGTAAGGTTGCCGGCAAACGAGATCATAAAGCCCCAATCAAGGGCGCGCCGGGCATGCTCGGCCGTGCCGCTGAAGCAGTGCAGGATGCCGGCCAGGCCGCTCGAGGCCCACTCTTCTTCCAGCAGGCGGAGACAGTCGTCCCAGGCCTCGCGGCAGTGAATTATGACGGGCAGTCCAATGGCGCGGGCGCGCTGCAGCTGGTCGCGAAAAACCGACTGTTGCGCGTCGCGGGGCGAGAATTCGTAATGGTAGTCGAGGCCGATCTCTCCCCACGCCAGGATACGCGGTTGCTTCATCAGATTCTCGACTTCGTCGAGCAAGGCGCCGGTGGCGTGCCGGGCCTCGTGGGGATGCACGCCGAGCGCCATCCACAGAAAGTTGTGTTCGACCATAAGGAGCATCGTCTTTTCGACCGCCACCGGCTGCGTGGCTTCAGCGATGGTCAGGATGCAGCCTACATCGGCGGCGCGGGCACGCTCCAGCGCCTCGGCGCGGTCGGAATCAAACCGCGGGTCGTCCAGATGCGCGTGCGAATCGGTGTAGCTCACAAGCTACTTCAGTCGGGCGCCGACCGGCACGTCTTCGGCGAAGGTGACCAACACCGGCCGGCCCTTTTCGCCGACCGAGGCGGCGACAATCATTCCGTTCGATTCGAGTCCGCGAATCTTTCGCGGCTGGAGGTTGGTGACGATGACCACTTTCTTGCCGATGACTTCCTCGGGCGTGTAGGCCTCGGCGATGCCGGCGATGACCTGGCGCACTTCGTCGCCCACATCCACGGTCAGCTTCAGCAGCTTGTTCGCCCCCTTGACGCGCTCGGCGGTCCGCACTTCGGCGACGCGCATCTCCACCTTGGCGAATTCGTCAATGGTGATCCAGGTTTTCTCGACGGGTTTCTCGGCCTTGGCCGGCGACGCCAGCGCCGCAGTCATTTCCTTCTCCAGCGCCCAGAGCTGCTCGATGGCTTCGTCTTTTTCGAGCCGCGGAAAAACAGCCTCGACACGGCCGATGGTGAGGCCGGTGGCGAGCTGACCCCAACTGAGGTCATCAAGGTTAGTAGTGGCGAGCTCGCCCTCCAGACCCAACTGCTGTCGCACGCGCTCGGCCGCGGTGGGAATTACGGGATAGAGCAGGATGGTCGAGATGCGCAGGGCTTCGGCGGCGGTCCACAGCACGGTTGCCAGCCGGGCGCGCTTGGCGGGGTCCTCGGCCAGCACCCAGGGCTCGGTCTCGACAATGTACTTGTTGGCGGCCGACACCAGGCTCCAGACGGCTTCCAGTCCCCGCGAGAACTCGTAGCGGTCGAAGCACTGCTGGAACTGGGTGATGGATTGCTCGGCCACGGCGGCCAGCGCCGCGTCTTCATCGGTGCGGTCGGCGCCGGGCGAAGGATACGGGATCTGGCCGCTGAAGTAGCGCTCAATCATGTTGAGTACGCGAGAGGCGAGGTTGCCGTAGTCGTTGGCCAGGTCGCTGTTGTAGCGCGTCAGGAGCGCGTCGTAGGTGAAGCTGCTGTCCTGCCCGAAGACCATTTCGCGCAGGAAGTAGTAGCGCAAGCCGTCGGCGCCGATGACGCGGTGAATCGGCTCGGGGCGAATGATGTTCCCACGCGACTTCGACATCTTCTCCGATTCGAACAGCCACCAGCCGTGCGCGTAGATGGTTTTGGGCAGGGGCAGTTTGGCCGCCAGCAGAAACGCCGGCCAGTAGACGGCGTGGAAGCGGACGATTTCTTTGCCTACCAGTTGCAGGTCGGCCGGCCACAGCCGGTCGAACTCGTTGGCCTCGGCGCCGCTGCCGCCGTAGCCGATGCCGCTCAGATAACCGGTGAGAGCGTCGAACCAGACGTAGAAGACATGCTCCTCCATCCCCGGCACCGGGATACCCCACCGGAAACGCGTGCGAGTGACGGAGAGGTCGCGCAGGCCGCTCTCGACGAAGCTGATGACTTCGTTGCGACGGCTCTCGGGCTGGATGAATTCCGGGTGCTTCTGATAGTGCGCCAGCAGCTTGTCCTGAAAGGCAGACAGCTTGAAGAAGAGGTTCTTCTCGGTGATGGGCTCGGGCTTGCGGCCGCAGGTGGGACAGTTTCCTTCCGGCGTGGGGTCGGTGACGTAGAGCTCACAGGAGACGCAGTAGAGGCCCTCGTACTCGCCCTGGTAGATGAAGCCAGCCTTCTTAACGGCGGCGAAGAGCTTTTTCACGCCGGCGTCGTGGCGAGGCTCGGTGGTGCGGATGAAGCGGTCGTACTCGAGCCCGAGAGCCTTCCAGACGCGCTGGTAGTGCGCGGCGACCTCGTCCGCGAAAGCCTGCGGCTCCTTGCCCGCCTTGCGGGCCGAGCGGGCCACGGTTTCTCCGTGCTCGTCGGTGCCGGATAGAAAAACCACGTCGTAGCCGCGCATGCGCTTGTAGCGCGCGATGGTGTCGGCCACCACCGTCGTGTACGTGTGCCCGATGTGCGGCCGGGCGTTGACGTAGTAGAGCGGCGTGGTGAGGTAGAACTTGGGCATCAGGAGTCCTTGTGTTGCTGGCGGAAATAGAACTGGGCGTCGGCAAGCACCTGCTTCAGCGGCACGCCTTTCTCCCGCGCCAGCCGCTGGCAGTCATCGTACTCGGGCGCGGCGTTGAGTACGCGGCCGTTGAGGCGGGCAAGCTTCATCCGCACCGGGCCGAGCGGAGTTTCGACGGTGACAACGGTGCGATCGAGCACGCGGCGGCGCGCGCTCGATTGCCGCAGGCCGATGGTTGTCGTCTGCTCGAAAATGAGTTTGGCCAGCGCGTCGGCGCGCTCCGGCGGGCAGATGACGGTCAGCACAAGCCCGGGCCGGTTCTTCTTCATCTGCACCGGCGTGTAGTAGACGTCGAGAGCGCCGGCGGCCAGGGCCTGGTCGAGGAAGTAGCCGGCGACGGCGGGGCTCATGTCGTCGAGGTTGCATTCGAGGATAGTGACCTCGGGCTCTTCGGCGCTGAGCGCCGTTTCGTCCGCCTCGCCGAGAAAGATGCGCAGAACGTTGGGTTGCTCTTTGAGGTCGAGCGAGCCGGCGCCGTAGCCGATGGTGGCGACGGTCATCGGCGGCAGGGGGCCGAAGCGAGTAACGAGGCCGGCGATGAGCGCCGCGCCCGTCGGCGTTACCAGCTCGTACGGGATGCCGGTGGAGTACGTGGGCGATTGGCGCAGCATGTCGGCAGTGGCGGGCGCGGGCACGGGAAGCAGACCGTGTTCAGTCTTCACCGTTCCGCTGCCGACGTTGAGCGGCGAGCAGACGAACCCCTCAATGCCCAACAGCTCGAAGCCAACGCAAGCGCCGACGATGTCAATGATAGCGTCCACCGCGCCCACTTCGTGGAAGTGGACCTTCTCAATCGGAATTCCGTGGACGTGGGCTTCCGCCTCGCCCAGACACTTGAAGACTTCCGTGGCGCGGGCCCAGACGCGTGGAGGCAGTTCGGCGCGCTCGATGAGCTGGAGGATATGGGCCAGGTCGCGGTGATGAGGGTGGTGCTCGGTGAGTTCGACGTGGACCTTGGTGGCGCGAATGGCGCCGCGCTGCACTTTTTCCGCGCGCAGCGACCAGCCGGAGACGCTCAGCTTGCGCAGCTCGGCTTCAATCTGTGCGAGATCCGCGCCGGCATCTGCCAACGCCCCCAGCGTCATATCGCCGGCGATACCCGAGAAGCAATCGAAGTAGCAGATCTTCATGAGCGAACACCCGGAGCTACGAGTTGGGGCAGCAGTTCGCCCGAAGGACCGTGGAAGCTGGCGTCGGCCATCGGCGCCAGCGGGGTTTCTTCGGGATTGATTTCGACCACCCGGGCCCCGGCGCGGCGCGCCAGCAGGGGCAGCGTGGCCGCGGGCTGCACGACGCCGGAAGTACCGACAACGAGGAAGACCTGGGCGCGCTCAGCGGCAGCCACGGATTGCCGGAGCGCCTCTTCAGGCAGCGCTTCGCCGAACCAGACCACGCCTGGGCGCAGCATCGCCCCGCACCGGCAACGCGGCGGGAGCTCAGGCAGGGGGACATCGCGGTTGACGCTTTCGTGCTCGCAGCCGGTGCAGCGCACCACCCAGATGTCGCCGTGCAGCTTGAGCAGATGGCGCGAGTCGGCCCGGTCGTGAAGGCCGTCGACGTTTTGCGTGATGAGCGTGAAGATCGGCGTGCGTTTCTCCAGCTCCGCCAGCGCGTAGTGGCCGGAGTTCGGTTGGGCCGTGGCAATCACTGAGCGGCGCCAGTCGTACCATTGCCAGACAGTCAACGGGTCGCGCGCAAAGGCCTCCGGCGTGGCCAGTTGCTCGGGACGGCGCTGACGCCACAACCCTTCGGCGCCGCGGAAGGTGGGCAGGCCGCTCTCGCGGGAGATACCGGCACCGGTGAGCACGGCGATGCGCTCGGCCTCTGCAAGCCACTGCTGGACAGTCGCGAGAGTGGTCACGAAGCTCCCCAAGATTGCAGGCAACAACTATAGCACAGCGGACGCGCCGCCCAGCGTTTTGACGGGCAGCGGAGTGCCGACTATAATCGCGGGCGACCAGAGAGGACTCATCGCGAGTGCTGCAGAAACTTCACCGGGCTTTGCAGAACGCCGTGCGGGCGGCGGTGAAGAAGCGTTACGGGATTGAAGTTGACGCCGTTGTCCTGGAAAGACCTCCGCAGACCAGGCTGGGCGACCTGGCCTCTCCTCTGCCCTTCGAGTTGGCTCGGACATTGAAGCGGGCCCCGCGACAGATTGCCGCGGAGCTGGCGGAGTCGGTCGAGAAGGTCGAAGGCGTGGAGCGCGCCGAGGCGGCCGGCGGCGGCTACCTGAACTTTCACTTCCAGCGCGGCGCGGTTTTCAGCGGCGTGGTGCAAGCGGCGCGACGGCCCGAGGCGGGTGTGAGGCCGGACGCGCCGAAAGTCATCGTCGAACACACCAACATCAATCCCAACAAGGCGGCGCACATCGGGCACCTGCGCAACGCGGTGCTGGGTGACGTGTTTGTGCGGCTGCTGCGCTTCGCGAGCGAGCGGGTGGAAGTGCAGAACTACATCGACAACACCGGCGTGCAGGTGGCGGACGTGGTGGTGGGCTTCGAGCATCTGGAGAAAAAGTCGGTCGCCGAAGTGGAGAAATTGGCGAAGCAGGTGTCGCCGCGGCTCGACTACTACTGTTGGGACCTCTACGCGCGGGTGACCCAGTTCTTCGAAGAAGACCCGAAGCGGCTGGAGCTGCGAGCAAGGGCGCTGAAGGCGATAGAAGAGGGCGAAGGAGAAACGGCGCGGCTGGCGGAGCTGGTCGCCACCACCATCGTGCGCTGCCACCTGAGCACGATGGAGCGGCTGGGCGTGGAATACGATCTGCTGCCGCGCGAGAGCGAAATCCTGCACCTGAAGTTCTGGGAGGCGGCCTTCGAGCAGTTGAAGCAGCGCGGCGCCATCGAGTTCGCCGAGTCGGGGAAGAATCAAGGCTGCTGGGTGATGCGGCTCACCGGCGGAGACGCCGGTGCAACTGACGCCAGTGGCACTGAGACCGAGCTGGACGAAGCCAAGATTATCGTGCGCTCGAACGGCACCGTTACCTACGTGGGCAAGGACATTGCCTACCAGCTCTGGAAGTTCGGTCTGCTCCATCGCACCTTCGCCTACCGCCGCTTCCACACCTATCCCAACGGCCACACGGTGTGGATGACCGCGGTGGCCGGCGAGCCGGATGCGCCGGCATTCGGCGGCGCCCACCAGGTTTACAACGTGATTGACTCGCGGCAGAGCTACCTGCAGAACATCGTCGCTGCCGGCGTGCGGGCCTTAGGGTACGCCGAGCAGGCCGACCGCTCCGTGCACTTCGCTTACGAGATGGTGGGACTGACGCCGCGGTGCGCCCGCGAACTGGGAGTCGAGTTGGCGCCGGAAGATGAGAAGCGCCCGTTCGTTGAAGTCTCCGGCCGCAAGGGGCAAGGCGTGAAAGCCGACGACCTGCTGGACGCGCTGGAAGAGGTGGCGCGGCGTGAAGTGGCAGCACGGCAGGCGGAGTTGCCCGCCGAGCAGCAGGCGGCGTTGGCCCACAAGATTGCGGTGGCGGCGCTGCGGTTCTTCCTGCTGCGGTTCACGCGCAACACGCCGATCGCGTTTGACTTCAAGGACGCCCTCAACTTCGACGGCGAAACCGGTCCCTACCTGCAATACTCGGTCGTGCGGGCGCGGAATATTTTCCGCAAGCTGCGCGAAGCCGAGCCCGACTACGACGTGGATTCTCTTCCCGAGCGCGTCGCGACCGCGACCGCCGACGCAATCCTGGCGCCCGAGAAGGGCGACGACCTGTGGGAGCTGGTGATGACGGCGGCTGAGCTGGAACACATCGCCGCCATCGCCGCGGCGCAGCAGGAGCCGGCGCTGGTGGCCAAGTGGTCGTTCGGCCTGGCTCAGCAGTTCAATCTTTTCTACCACCGCCACCACATCCTGAGCGAATCGGACGCAGGGCGGAAAGCTTTTCTGCTATTGTTGGCCGACCTGGTTGAGCGCCGGCTGACCCGGGCGCTGGGTCTCATGGGCATCGAAGTGCCGGAGCGAATGTGAGCGCGCGAGAATTCTTCGAGGAACAGCACGGCCTGACGCCGCAGCGGCTGGAGCGCATCCTGGCGGAAGCGCTGGCCAACGGCGGCGACTACGCCGACGTCTACGCCGAGCACCGGCTCTTCACCAGCCTGCACCTGGAAGAAAACGTCCTGAAGGAAATCAGCGAGGCGGTGTCGCAAGGCGTGGGCGTGCGCGTGGTGGCAGGCGAAGAGACCGGCTACGCCTACACCAACGACCTGTCGCTGAGCGGGCTGCTGGGCGCGGCGCGGACGGCGGGCTCGGTGGCGCGGTTCGGTCCGCGCGTCACGCAAGTGAACCTCTCGCCGATCGAAGTCCCCAACCGGTTTCCGGCGGCGCGGCCGCCCTACTTGGGACCCATTGAAGACATCATCGCTTCGATTGAAGCCGCCAATGAATCGGCGCGCGCGGCCGACCCGCGCGTCCGCGAGGTTACCGTGCATTGGGGCGACGAGTGGCGCCAGGTGGTCATCGCTACCAGCGAGGGCCAGTTGGCCCACGACACCACGCCGCTCTTCGTCTTCAGCGTCAGCGTGGTAGTGGAAGAGGAAGGCAATCGCCAGGTGGGCTGGAAGAACCTCGGGCTGCGCGCCGGGTTGGAAATCTTCTCGCCCGACAAAGCGGCGACGTTGGCGCGCGAGGCCGTGGCCCAGGCCACCACGCTGCTGCGCGCCCAGCCCGCGCCGGCGGGCGAGATGCCGATTGTGCTGGCGCCGGGAACCAGCGGCGTGCTGCTGCATGAATCGGTCGGCCATCCGCTGGAAGCCGACGCCAACCGGAAGAAACTCTCGGTCTTCAGCGGCCGCGTGGGAGAGAAGGTGGCCAGCGAGCTCTGCACGGTGATCGACGATGCCACGCAACCGCACCTGCGCGGCTCCATCAACATGGACGGCGAGGGATTCGTACCCACGCAGCCGACGGTTCTGATTGAGAAGGGCGTGCTGCGCGGCTACCTGCAGGACAAGCTTTCGGCGCGGCTGATGAAGATGGCCCCCACGGGCAACGGGCGCCGCCAGGACTACAGCGCGGTGCCGATTCCGCGCATGACCAACACCTTTCTGGCGGCGGGCGAGGACAACCCCTTCGACATTCTGCGCTCGGTGCCGCGCGGGATTTACTGCCGGGCGTTCAGCGGCGGCCAGGTCGAGCCGGCCGTCGGCCAGTTCACCTTCTCGATGCATGAGGCCTACTTGATCGAGAACGGCAACATCACCACTCCGGTCAAGGGCGCCACGCTCATCGGCAGCGGCCAGGAAGTGCTGCAGAACATCGTGGCCGTCGGCCACGACCTGCTGCTCGACCGCGGCGCCTGGGCCTGCGGCAAGCAGGGCCAGTCGGCCCCGGTCGGCGTCGGCACACCCACGGTCAAGATTGCCAGGATGACCGTCGGCGGGATGAGGTGAGACGTGCCCACGCGTGACCTGGAGCTGCTGCCCGAGCGGCTGCTGAAGCAGGCGCAGCGCGCCGGCGCTCAGGACGCCGAGGTCTGGGTCCAGGAGTCGACCCGCTTCGTTACTCACCTGCGGCACGGCAATGTGGAAGAGCTCACCGAGGCGACCACGCGCTCGGTGCACCTGCGGGTGTTTGTCGAGCAGCGCGTCGGGCGAGCCAGCAGCTCCGACCTGCGCTCGAAAGAGCTGGCGGCGTTGGCCAAACGTGCGGTCGAGCACGCCTGGAAGTCGCACGCGGATCCGTTTGCGGGACTGCCGGAAAAGACCGGCGCAGTCCCGCCCAGCCAGGGACTCGACCTCTACGACCCCGAGCTTGAAACCATGACCTCGGCTGAGAAGGTAGCGCTGGCCCGCGAAGCCGAGCGCATCGGGTTGAGCCTTGACCCGCAGGTGAAGAACTCCGGCGGGGCCGGCTTCAGCACCACGCGCGGCCAGGTGTGGCTGGCGAACACGCGCGGGTTTTTCAACGGCTACAAGGCGTCGAGTTGCAGCCTCTCGCTCTACCTGCTGGGCCACGAGCGCGGGCGCGCCGAGCAAGTCTCCGACTACTGGGACAGCGTCTCCCGGCACCGGGCGCGGCTGGAGTCGCCCGAACAGGTGGCGCGAAAAACGGTGGAGCGAGTGCGGCGGCATTTCGGCGCGAAGAAAGTCGGCACCGCGGAAGTCCCGGTCATCTTTGAGCCGCTGCTCGCGGCGGATTTGTTGAGCGACATCTTCGGCGCGGTGCGCGGCGAAGCCATCTACCTGCGGCGGTCGTTCCTGGCCGACCAGTTGGGCCGGAAGATTGCCGCCGACGGCGTAACGATTGTGGATGACGGTCTCCTGCCCGGCGGCATCGGCACCCGGCCATTCGACCGCGAGGGCATGCCCTCGCAGCGCACTTTGGTGGTTGAAAAAGGCGTGCTGCGGAATTATCTTTGCGGCAGCTATTCGGCGCGCAAGCTGAAGCTGAAGAGCACCGGCAACGGCACGGGCGACGGCGAAGCGCCCACAAATTTCCACCTCGCCGCCGGCCCTCACGCGCCGGAAGCCATTGTCGGCTCGGTGAAGAAGGGGCTCTATCTGACGCGCTTGATCGGGCAGGGCGTTAACCTGGTGACGGGCGATTATTCGCGCGGGGCCTTCGGGCTGTGGATTGAGGACGGGCACTTCGTTCATCCCGTGCGCGAAATCACCATCAGCAGCAACCTGCGCGCCATGCTCGAAGGGATGGAAATGGTGGGCAACGACCTGGAGCTGCGCGACCAGTTCTCCGCCCCGACCGTGAAGATTGCCGCGATGACGGTGGCCGGAACGTGAGTTCCAGTACTTTCGTACAATTGACGCCGCGCCTGTTCCCGCGTAGCCTGAGCGCAGCATGCGGGCAACTGCACAGAGCCGGTGGAAGCGCGAGGTGAGTGTGAGCGACGTTCATCCTCCCGACGTTCTGCATCCGGAAAAAGACCGGCGGCGCAGCCAGCGCGTGCTGATTGTCATCCCGGTGAACGTTTCCTGGACCACCAAGGAAGGCGTGCGGGTGAAGGAGGAAGCCCACACCGAAGTGGTCAGCCGGCACGGCGCGCTGCTGCGGATGAAGGGCAGCCTGCCCGTCGGCGCCCAAGTGGAGCTCAACCGGCATCGCACCGGCCACACCTCGCGCGCGCGCGTGGTGTGGAGCGGCAAGCCGGACGCGGAAGGCATCGGGCGTGTTGCGGTCGAGCTCACTGAAACCAGCGACGAGTTCTGGGGCGTCTACCTGCCGCCGACGCCCGGGATGGATTCCTGATCATTCCCTTCTAGTTTGAACCCAGCAGGAATTGGCGCACGGCGGGCTCGCTGTTTTTTTTCACCAGCGTCAGCACGGTGTCGCCATTCTGCAGGACAGTCTCGCCGCGGGCAATGATGGCGTCGCCGGCGCGGATGACGGTGACGATGTTGCAGTCGGGCGGGAGCTCGAGGCTGCGCAGCGGCTTGCCGGCCACGGGCGAGTTCGAGTCGAGGTGATACTCCATCAGCTCCAGCCCGCCGCCGGTGCGCAGGTCGAGCACGGTGCGCATGCGGCTGGTGGGCATCTCGGACTGAATCAGCGCCGTGATGATGGCGGTGGAGCTGACGGTGATGTCCACGCCCAGCTTCTGCATCGCCACTTCGTTGCGCGGATTCTTGACCCGCGCCACCGTCTTGGGCACGCCGAAGCGGTGCTTGGCAATCTGGCAGGCGATGAGATTGTCCTGGTCGTGGTTGGTGACGGCGACGAACACGTTGGCCCGGCCTACGCCCGCCTGCTCCTGCACCCGGATCGAGGAGCCGTCGCCGAAAATCACCGGACAGTCCACCTGGCGGCTGATGAGGTCAAAAATTTTCTGATCCTGCTCGAGCACGGTGACCTCGATATTGTTCTGCCGCAGCGCCCGCGTCAGGAAGTAGCCCACGCGGCCCCCGCCCATCACCACCACGTAGAAGGGCTGGTCGGCGGCGCGCGCCGGCGCCGACGGCATGGGCGGCTCGACCGCGTGTCCCTTGGCGGATTCCCAGGCCTGCGCGAACGAAGTGCGCTTCTGCGGTTCCTGCTCCAACTGGCTGACCAGGTAGGCAGCCCCGGCGACGGTGATGGGCAGCGTTTCGATGCCGGCGGCGCGAAAGATTTCCTCCCGCGCCGCGTCGTAGACCACGGCGATAATGCGGGGGATGGCGAAAACAATCTTGGCGATTTGCGCCACCATCAGGTTGGTGTTTTCGTCGCGGGTGAGCGCGAACAGCGCGTCGGCCTGAGCGGCGCCAGCGGTGCGCAGCAGTTCTTCGTCAATGGCGTTGCCGAGCAGGAAGCGGGCGTGGAGGTCGCGGTCGTGGCGCTCCAGCGCCGTGCGCTCCTTGTCCAGCACCACCACTTCGTGCTGCTGGGTGTCGAGCAGCTTCACCACCTGGCTGCCCAGACGCCCGTAGCCGACGCAGATGATTCGCATGGGGGAACCCTCGCCCCTATTCTACAGGTTTTCCGGCAGTCGGCTCATTGAACCTTTGACCTCGGACTCCCCCTTCATTGGCGCGACGGGGGAGGGGGTGAAGCCACCAACCTTGGCGCATCTGATTGAAAAAACTATACTTGTACGACGAAACTAGCTTCATTTCATATTTCCCTTCTTGTTCCCAACCAGTTGAAAAGGAACGGCTTGCCGGAAACTAGTTCTTTCCAGGGGGGAGACTGCGCGACTCTGGCATCCTGTCATTCCAGACACCACTACCACAGGCGAATTATAAGCGAAAAAAGGGCAATTGTCAAGGGTGCCTTCGGAACGGCGGGCCTTCAACCCCGCCGAAGAGCCCCTGAGGTCGTCAACCGGAGAAGTGCTCCGCCAAATGCACCAGGGTGCGGAGGCCGATGCCGGTGGGGCCTTTGGCCAGCCCGGGCTTGGCCTCTTCCAGCCAGGCGGTGCCGGCGATGTCGAGGTGAATCCAGGGAGTGGAGCCGACAAACTCCTGAATGAACAGCGCGCCGTTGATGGCGCCGCCGCCGCGCCCCTTGCCGGTGTTGCGAATGTCGGCGATTTCGCTCTTGATGTTGTCGGCGTAGTCGTCGTCGAGCGGCATGGGCCAGAACTTTTCCCCGGCGGCGCGGGCGCTCGAGAGAAAAGCGTCGAAGAACTTCTGGTTGTTGGTGAAGGCGCCGGCGTAGACCCCGCCGAGCGCAATGTGGATGGCGCCGGTGAGCGTGGCAGCGTCGACGATGTGCGTCGCGCCGAGCTCGCGGGCGTAGTAGACGGCATCGGCCAGCACCAGGCGGCCTTCGGCGTCGGTGTTGATAACTTCAATGGTCTTGCCCGACATGGCGACTTGAATGTCGCCGGGCTTCTGCGCCTTGCCGCTGGGCAGGTTTTCAGTGAGCGGCATGATGGCGATGACCTTGATTTTCGGCTTGAGCTGGGCGATGGCGCGCATCGCGCCCAGCATGGTGGCGGCGCCCGCCATGTCGTACTTCATTTTTTCCATTCCCTCGCCGGGCTTGATGGAGATGCCGCCGGAGTCGAAGGTGATTCCCTTCCCCACCAGGCCGAGGACGGGCTGGCCTTTCTGCCAGCCCGCGGGCGAGTAGGTGAGCACCACCATGCGCGGCGGCTCTTCGCTGCCCTGGGCGACGGAAAGAAACGCGCCCATCTTGAGTTCTCGGGCGCGGTTCTCGTCCAGGATGTCGGCTTGCAGGTCGAACTCGCGCGCCATCTTCGCGGCGTGCTCGGCGAAGATCCGCGGGGTAAGGCGGTTGGAGGGCTCGTTGATGAGCTCGCGGGCGAAGTTCTGCGCCTCGCCGAGAATCTGCCCGCGCCGCGTTGCGTCCTCGAGCTCGGCCTTCTTGTCGGCCGCCAGGCCGGCGAGTTGCAGGGTGCGGACGATTTTGTTGGTTGGCCGCTCGGTCTGGTAGCGCGTGGTGTCGAAGTTGGCCAGCGCCGTTCCCTCCACGGCGGCCTGGGCGGCCTCGGCGGCGGAGACGCCGTCGGGCAGCGAGCGGAGGAAGAAAGCAAACTCGGTCAGCCCGCGCGCCTTGAGCGCCCGGGCCGCGGTGCCGGCGAGCTGGCGGATGGAGTCGAGCGAAAATTTGCTCATCTTGCCAGCGCCGAGGATCATCAGCCGCAAGGCGCGGAAGCCCCGCGGCTGATGCAACAGCACGGTTTCGCCGGCCTTGCCGGTGAGCTCGCCCGAGGCCGCCAGCGTGGAGAGCTGACCGCCGACGAGCTGATCGAAGGCCGCCAGGGCGTATTCGAGGCGCGGCTCGACCGGCGGGACCGCCGGCGATTCGTCGGCCCAGCGGTCGAGGTCTTCGAGCAGGTGCGGCAGGGGCGAAGGCTCGGGCGTGTCGGGTTGAAAGGTCCAGGTCACCAGGGCTTCGGTGGAGATGGCCTCGGGCGGGTCGAAGAGCAGTTTGACGTCAAGCATGAGGTACCTCGAAGAGAAGTTGAAAAGCAACAGTCTACACTAGTCGCTATAGGGGGCATAGGAGGTAGAGGAAGCAGAGGAAGCAGAGGAGAAAGCATTACCGCAGAGGTCGCAGAGGAACGGAGAGAACGCGGAGACCCTCAGGGGCTAAAGCCCAGGGTATGGTGGCCAGGCAACGGCACGGCTAAAGCCGTGCCCTCCCGCCTACTCGCTGAGCTCCCTTCACTGGAAGGTCGTCGTCTCAAAGGGTTCGGTGAAGATGACGGCATCGGGGAAGAAGGCGCGGATTTCCGCCGCGCGCTGCTCGAGCTCTTGGGGCGGGATGTGCATGGCGACCACGATGCGGGCGCGCACGTGGCGCTGGATGATTTCGCTGCCCTTCTTCTCGGTCAGACACCAGAACGGAATGAAAGCGACGTCGAGCTTCTCTTTCGCCCAACCGAAGGAACGAATCTCGCTCTCGTCGGCGTCGCTGTCGCCGAGGTGGAGAATCTTCCAGCCGCCCAGCGTGACCAGGTGGCCGAGGTTTTGGATTTCGGCGTGGCGGCCGCTGCCGTGGCTGACGCGGTAGGCCTGGACGGTGATGCCGTCCACCGTCACGGAAATCGGCCGGTCGCCCGTGGGGAGAATCCGCCGGACGCGGTTGCGCGCGATGACGTCGTCTTTCAATTCTTCCGCCACGGCGTCGCAGACCTGCGGAGAAGAAATGAGCACGGCGCGGAAATTGTGGACGAGGTAGCGCCCGACCGCCGCAGCGTCGAAGTGGTCGGCGTGGTAGTGGCTGACCAGCACCAGCTTGGCGGCGTCGAAGGGCGGTCGCGCGGTCTCCACTTCATCGCGCCGCGCTGGCGGTATCATCGCGTATCCTTCGACCCCCTCGCGAAACAACGCGTCAATCAGGACCTTGTTCTCGATGATGGCTGTGCGCCCCGGGATGTCCTCCTGCGGGAGCGTCAGCAGGAACCCCTCGTTGGCGATGTAGGTGAGCTCGAGTGGCGGCCGCCCGGGCTGCGGATGAAGAAGTGCCAGAGGCGCAGCCAGCAGCGCCAAACAGCCAGGCCGGAAGAGAGTTCGTCCCATGAAGGCAGTTTACCGCAGAGAACGCGGAGAAAGCGGATTCGGTGAGTCAGCCGCCGAAGACGGCTGTAACCAGTGCGGTGTCCATATACTCGGTTACGCCCGCAATCTTGCCGTCGCGGATTCTGAACACAAAGCAGTAGGTGTTCCGATAGGGCCGGCCCTCGCGGGTCTCCGCCTCACCCGTGGCTTCGGCGACCACGCAGTCGCCCTCCGCAACCAGGTTGTGAATCGTCATGACGATGCCGGCCTTCAGCCGGCCAAACAACGGACCGACAAGCTTTTCCACCAGCACTTTCTTGCCGACGTACTGTCCGGAGAAACTCGTTGTTCCGCTCACCGTCCAGGTTACGTCGTCGGCCAGCAGGCCGAGAGCCGCCTCGATGTCCCCACGACCGCTCGCGCTGAAGAAACCTCGGACGAGGTCTTTGGCCCCGGCCTGATTCATGGCATGTCCTCCTCGCAGCCAGAGTGGAAAGTGGTCAGCGGTAGCGCTTCAGTTCCTGATCAATCTCGCGCTGGGCGGTGCGGCGGCGGATTTCGTCGCGCCGGTCCCAGACCTTCTTGCCCTTCACCAGCGCCAGCTCGCACTTGGCGCGGCCGTCCTTGAAATAAAAGCGGAGCGGGACGAGCGTCAGGCCTTTCTCCTGCACGCGGCTGCCGAGCTTGAGGATCTGGTCTTTGTGCAGCAGCAGCTTGCGGGTGCGCAGCGCCCCGGGGATGGCGTAGCCGGCGTGGCTGTAGGCGCTGATGTGGCAGTTGAGCAGCCAGGCTTCCCCGCCCTTGACGATGGCGTAGGCGTCGCGCAGGTTGGCGCGGCCCTCCCGCAGCGCCTTCACTTCCCCGCCGGTCAGCGCCAGCCCGGCCTCCACGCGCTCCAGCACGTGGTACTTGTAGGGGACGGTGCGGTTCTCGGCGACAACTTTGAGCCCAGGCTTCGCGGGCGCTTTGGCTTCGGCGGTCTTGCGCTTAGGCTTTGGCATGACAAGAATGTAACCACAGATCCCTACAGAGTAGCACAGGTAGGGAAACACAAATCCACCGCAGATGCGCAAGGGGCGCAGAGAAAGAGGGGGAGACCGGTTCGACGAATCACCGGTTACCTGGCGGCGCGGTAGGCGAGCTCGAGCCAATCGAGAGCCTTGCCCACGTCCCCCTCGGAATGGAGCTCGAACGACAACCAGCCCCTGGCCGGGCCTGAAGCTCTTCTGTGGGGCGGCAAAGCTGCACCGGCTCGGGGAAGCCGCGTTCAGGCGCCTTGGCTTTCCTCTTGGGCACGACAATAGTGTAACCACGGACAGGCGCGGGTGAACCCGGATATTCCCCTGGCCGCCTTGCTGACGAACGCCCCCGCCGGGCGTCGAATAGTTCAGGGATTGCTTGGAAAAGGCGCTGGGTGTACACTTTTTGGGCTATTTGGATGGGGGAACACTCCGGGGGTCTTATGAAGAATCGGCTGACGAGTCTGGTGGGGATTGCATTCCTGGCGCTGGTGAGCCTGGCCTGCCCCAAGGGCGGCTCCGAGTTCGACAAAGGCAAGGAAGCCGAGCTGCGCAAGGACTACGACACCGCGCTCATCCAGTACGAGCGCGCCTTGCAGAGCGACCCCGGCAACCCCATCTACCAGGCGCGCGCCCAGCGGATGCGGTTTTACGCCGCGCAGATGCACGTCGACCGTGGCCACAAGCTGCGCGACCAGGGCTTGCTGGAGCCGGCGGCGGCGGAGTTCGAAAAGGCGCTGGCCATCGACCCTTCCAGCTTCGTTGCCGAACAGGAGTTGCGCCGCACGCTGGAGATGATCGTCGCCCAGCGCCAGGCGCAGGCCCAGGCGGGCCAGAAAGAGGAGGAGCAGCGCACCGGCCCGCCCCTCGTGGCCTTTGATCAGGTTCCCGAAGGGCCCATCCAGCTCCGGCCGCTGTCGCGTGCCCCGCTCGACCTGCGGATGACCGAAGACGCCAAACGCATCTTTGAAAGCATCGGCAAGCTGGCCGGCATCAACGTGATTTTCGACCCGGAGTTCCAGCCGCGGCGCATCACCGTCGAGCTCGACCGCGCCACCCTCGAGCAGGCCCTCGACGTCGCTTCCCTGATGACCAAGAGTTTCTGGAAGGCGGTCACGCCCAACACCATCATGGTCATCCCGGACAACGCCGCCAAGCGCCGCGCCTATGAAGAACAGATTATCAAGACGTTCTATCTGTCGAACACCATGCAGGCGGCGGAACTGAACGAGGCCGTGCAGCTCATCCGCGCCATCCTCGACGTCAAGCGCATCTCGCCCAGCACGGCCAACAACGCCATCATCATCCGCGACACGCCCGACAAGGTGGCGGTGGCGGAGAAAATCATCCGCGACATCGACCAGGCGCGACCCGAGGTGCAGATTCAGGTCACGATTCTAGGCGCGCGGCGCGATCGGCTCCGCGACTTGGGCATCGTCCCCTCGAGCACGGTGCCGCTCATTTTCACCCCGCGCAGCAGTGTGCAGCCCGAGAACGCGCCCGGAACCGGCACCAGCACCACCGATGCCATCACGGTGGGCAACCTGGGTCGTCTCTCCAGCCAGGACTACAGCCTGGTGCTGCCCAGCGCCACCGCGATGGCCTTGCTGACCGACTCGACCACCAAGGTGTTGCAGAGTCCGGAAATCCGCGCCACCGACATGCAGACCGCCAAGCTGCGCATTGGCGACAAAGTGCCCTACGCCACCGGCAGCTTTTCGGCGGCCAGCGTGGGCGGGGTGGGCGTGAACCCGCTGGTTAACACCCAGTTCCAGTACCAGGACGTGGGCGTGAACGTGGACGTGACGCCGCGGGTGCACTCGAACCGCGAAGTTTCGATGAAGGTGAAAGTCGAGGTCTCCAACGTCTCCGGCCGGGTGAACATCGGCGGATTCGAGCAGCCGATCTTCGGCCAGCGCATCGTGGAGCACGACGTGCGGCTGCGCGAGGGCGAGACCAGCATCCTGGGCGGCATCATCGACACCAGCACCCGCGTCAGCATCGAGGGCTGGCCGGGCCTGGCCCAGATTCCCATCCTGCGCTGGCTGTTCTCGAGTGAGACCAAGGAATTGCAGGAGACCGAGGTTCTCATTGCCCTGACGCCGCGCATCATCCGCCTGCCGGAAATTGGCGCAATGAACGTGCGCCCGCTGGCGGTGGGCACCGACGAGCAGGTCTACCTGCCGCGAACGGGTGAGGCGACGCCGGAGACGACTCCGGAGGAACCGCCGAAGCAGGAGGAGAAGCCGCCCACGACTACCACTCCGGGGGTTGTGCCGCCGGCGCAGCCGCAACAGCAGCCCCCGACGCCGCGCCCGCCCGCGCCTCAGGCGCAGACGCAACCGCAGGCGCCGGGCCCGGCTCCGGCGGCCACGTCGGTAGCCGCGGCGACTCCGCTGCGCATTGCTTTCCAACCGGCGCAATCGCGTCTGAAGGTGGGCGCGCAGGCGGCGGTGGAAGTCACGCTGAGCAACGCCAAGGATGTCTTCAGCGTTCCCTTCCAGTTCAGCTTCGACCCCAAGGTGGTGGAGTTGGTGGAAGTCCACCACGGCGGGTTCATGGCCGGCGACCAGCCCGCCACACTCGTCCACCGCGTGGACAAGGAAGCCGGCACCGCCATTGTTTCCATCAGCCGCCCGCCGGGCACAGGGGGCGTGAGCGGCTCGGGAATCATGGTGACGCTGCTGTTCCGCGGCGTGGCGGCGGGGCGCTCCCCGATCCAGATTCAGAACGTGCTGGCCCGCGACGCCAAGCAGCAACCGCTCAACGTCGAAGCGTCCGTGGCCGAACTCGTCGTCGAGTAGCGCCCAATGGTAGAATGCTCGTTGAGCGGAGCGAGCAGCGCGAACTCGCCGACCTGCTTCTGAGTCCACCCTCCAGTCTGCCGAGACTCGACGTGTTGCTAGGCTGATTCAGAAGCTTGACATTCCACTATGGCAAGAGTAGTTTTGCCCTCAAATAGCGGTGCCGTTGTGGGTAGGAAGTGGTTGGCCCGACACAAAAAGTGATCGTGGTGCCCCGGGCTTTCGCGGCTGGGCCTCTGGCGGTAGTCTGCGTGGCGCTACTCGGTCTGGGTTCCACGCTGCAGGCCCAGACCTCCATCGTGCCCTTCGGGGCGCCCATCTCCATCACCGCGGCCCAGGGGGAGCTCGGCGGGCGGCCTGCGATAGCGACCGATGGCACCAACTTCTTGGTCGTGTGGCGTGACCCGGGCTCTGGGAACGTCCGCGGCGCACGTGTTTCCCCTGGCGGCACCGTGCTGGATGCGAATGGCATCGCTATCGGCAACGGCTCCGGCCCGCCGTCGGTGGCCTTCGACGGCTCCAATTACCTTGTGGTGTGGGAGAACGCGGGCGAGATTCTCGGCGCTCGCGTCGGCACCGACGGCTCTGTGCTGGACAACCCCGCGAAGCAGATCACCACGGGCGCCAATTCCAAGGTCAGGCCGACCGCAATAGCCTTTGGCGGCGGGAGCTACCTTATCGGCTGGCGCGACCAGGGCGACGGCATCCAAGTCGCTCGCGTGGCGACCGACGCCACCATCGTCGATGGCCCCGCGGGCTTCAACATCGGACACGGCTTTTATCCGTGGGCGGCGTACGATGGCAGCAACTACATCGTCGTCTGGCACGACAACGGCAACGGACTGGATGTGCGCGGGCACCGCATCGGAGCGAATGGAGCTTCCCTGGGCGGATTCACCATCACGGCCGCGGACGGCGACCAGGATCATTCCTCGGTGGCGTGCAGTCCGAGCAATTGCCTGGTAGTCTGGCACGATGGGCCCAATTCGTTTACGCCGGGCGTAGGCGCCTTCGCGGCTCGGGTGGCCAGCGACAATTCCATCTTGGATACGACACCCATCAAAGTCGCGGATGGAGCCGTGGGGCAGTCCCCCGTCGTAGTCACCTTTGATGGGACCGACTACCTGGTCGTCTGGCAGGAAGCTGTTCCGGTCAAGTTCAGGTTGACCGACGTCTTTGGCCGTCGGGTTTCCGTTGCCGGCGGGGTTGTGGACCAGACGGCCGTGCCCGTGGCCACCACCTATGGTCACCAGGTGGCGCCCAAAATCGCATATAACGCAGATACGTATCTGGTGGCGTGGAATGAAGGGTCAAGCGGCGGCCGGTGCCCTGGCGGCTGCGTGTATGGCCAGACTCTGGAAGCGCAGGCGGTTCCACCCGGGGTCGTCGTCTTCACCCAGCCTCAGAACAGTGCGAACGCCACCTGGGTGAGCGAGCCCAGCCCTACCGGGCTGCCGATTCAGGCAGTGTATGCCGTGGACGCCACTACGGCCTACGCGGTCACCGAGGGAGGAGGCGCACCGATCCTCCGCTTTGACGGGAATTCGTGGTCGGTTTGGATCTCCGGTCCTTTCCGAGATCATCAGTACGGGGTCTGGAGCACCGGCCCGAACGATGTGTGGACTGTGGGTTGGTGTGGCGATTTCTTTCATTATGATGGTCAGGTGCTTCAATCCAGCAACTGTCAACCGATGACGATCGGCTTTGGAGTGTGGGGGAGCGACCCAACCAACATCCTCGCGGTCGGCACCCATGGTGCCTTCGGTCGTTTTGACGGCGTTGTTCCCACGCAGCAGAGCACCGTGGGCGTGGATGTGTCTCTGTGGGATGTGTGGGGCTTCGCGGCCAACAATGTCTATGCGGTGGGCGAGAAGGGAATGATTTTCCGTTATGACGGGAACAACTTTGCGGCGCTGGGCAACCTTCCCACAAAGCAGAGCTTGAACTCGGTCTGGGGAGCGGGCCCCAACGACATCTACGCCGTGGGTGATTCCGGCACCATCCTGCGCTACGACGGCGCGTCGTGGTCGTTGCAGAACAGCGGCACGCTGGAACATCTCTTCGGCGTGTGGGGCTTCGCCTCCAATAACGTCTACGCCGTCGGATTCAACGGCACCATCCTGCACTATGACGGCGTGAGTTGGACGCCGGAGATGAGCGGGACGACGCAGCATCTGTTGGATGTGGGAGGCGGAGGAAACCAACTCTGGGTGGTGGGCAACAACGGGACCATCCTGAGCAGCACCGTGACGCTTCCCGCACCGACCGTCAACCCGGCTGGCGTAGTCAGCGGGGCGAGTTTCATGCTCGGCGCCGGTGTGGCCCCAGGCAGCATCACTTCGGTCTTCGGGACCAACCTCGCCTCCTTCACGGACAATGCCGCCAGCTTGCCCCTGCCCACCACTCTGGGCGGCGCCACTATGCAGTTCAATGGCGCGATGAGCGTCCCCAAATTCTTTTCGTCCCCTCTCCAGGTGAACGTTCAGATTCCCTGGGAGCTGGCCGGGCAAGCCAGTGCCGCGCTCACAGACACGGTGGGCGGCGCGACCAGCGCGCCGGAGAATGTTCCGTTGGCGCCGTTCAGTCCGGGCTTGTTTTCCACCAGCCAGAACGGCATGGGCCAGGGCGCCATCCTGATTGCCAACACGCCGAACCTGGCCGCACCGCAAGGTGCCTTTCCGGGCTCGCGCCCCGCGGTGCGTGGCGTGGACTTCCTGGAGATCTACTGCACCGGCTTGGGGCCGGTGACCAATCAGCCCGCGACTGGCGCAGCGGCGTCGGCCAACCCGCTCTCGCACACCTTGACCACGCCGCAAGTAACCATCGGCGGCGTGCCCGCCACCGTCTTGTTCTCGGGCCTGGCTCCGCCCTACGTGGGCCTCTACGTTGTGACGCTGCAAGTCCCGACCGGCACGCCCACCGGCAACGCCGTCCCCGTCGTCCTCACCATCGGCGGCATCTCCTCGAACACAGTTACAATCGCCGTCGAGTAGCCTTTGCTCGTCTCTCATCCAGGTGGTAGGATGGCTCGAGGGGGATCGGAACCACGGTGGGGTCGGCAGCAAGGCCTAAGGGAATGGAACGTCCCGGGGGTCCACGCGGATTCCTCTTTCTCGCCCTGCTTTTCGCGCTCCCGCTGGCAGGCCAGCAGGCCGCGCCGGTCGAGCCCGGCCAGACCTCTGGCGAGGCAGCAAGAGAGCGCGCCAAGTACGTCCCCGACCGCATCCTGGTGCGGTTCAAGGCTGGCGCCGGCAAGCGAGCGATGGACGGCGCCCATGCCGCCTACGGGGCTCGGGTTCTCCACAGCTACCGAGCCGTCGAACGCCTCCAGGTGGTGCAGCTCCCGCACGGGATGCCGGTTGAGGATGCGCTGGCAGCCTATCGCGCCCGTCCCGACGTGCTCTACGCCGAGCCGGACTACCTGCTTCACATCGACCTGACCCCCAACGACCCGTGTTTCACCGGCAATGCTGCGGGAGTCTGTCCCGTCAGCCCGCCCGACCCGGCCAACCGCGACATGTGGGGCTTGCACAACGTCGGCACGTTCGGCGGCACGCCGGACGCTGATATTGACGCGCCCGCGGCCTGGGATCTCAGCACTGGCAGCCCGGGCGTCGTGGTCGTGGTCATCGACACCGGCATTGACTACAACCACCCCGACCTCGCGCCGAACATGATTCAAATCGAAGCCGACTGCAGCGACGGCCTGGACAACGATATCAACGGCTTCATTGACGATTGTCGCGGCATCGACACCGTTAATGGCGACACCGACCCCTTCGACGACAACGGCCATGGCACACACGTGGCCGGCACCATCGGCGCGCGCGGCAACAATTCCACCGGTGTCGTGGGCGTCAACTGGACTGTCACTCTGATGGCCTGCAAGTTCCTCGCCGGCAGCGGCAGCGGCCCCACCTCGGCGGCCATTGACTGCCTCGACTACGTCGCCCTGATGAAAGACCGTGGCGTCAACATCGTCGCCACCAACAACAGTTGGGGCGGCGACTCTTTTTCCCAGGCGCTGGAGGACGCGATTGACGCCCAACGCGCCCGCGGCATCCTCTTCATCGCCTCCGCCGGCAATAGCAACAGCAACAACGACACGGTGGACGCCTACCCAACCAACTATTTTCTGCCTAACGTTCTCTCCGTCGCCGCCACCACTCGCAACGACTTGCGCTCCGGCTTTTCCAGCTTTGGGCGGCGGAGCGTTCATCTGGGTGCTCCGGGAACCTCCGTCCTCAGCAGCGTCCCTGCCAACGGCTACGCATTCTTCAACGGCACTTCGATGGCCGCCCCGCACGTAACCGGCTCGGTCGCGCTGCTCAAGGCGCACGACCCGACGCGCGATTGGCGTGCGCTACGCAGCCTGATTCTCACCGGCGGCGACAACATTTCCGCTCTGGCCACCAACACCATTACCGGCAAACGCTTGAACGTCTTCGGCGCCCTGACCTGCTCCAACTCTTCCGTCCAATCGCGCCTCCGGCCGCTCCCCAGCTCCATTGGGGCCGGTGTCGGTGTGTCGGTTCTGCTCTCCTATCTAAGCCTCACCTGCGCTGCGCCTGTCGGCCCGGCACAAGTTACGTTCGACCCCGGTGGCCAGGTCATTACGCTGCTCGACGACGGTGTCCCGCCCGACCAGGCCGCCGGCGACGGCGTCTTCTCCGCCAACTGGATTCCCTTCGCCGTCCAGCCCGGCACGCTGACTTTTCCCGGCAACGACGTGGTCAACGTCCTCTTCCCCGACCTCTACACCGTGGCGCCCGCCGCCTACTCCTACCGCGACATCTCCGCCACCGGCAGCAGCCTGAACTTCGGCGACGAATCCGGCGCGACCGTGACGCCGCCTTTCCCGCTCCAGTTCGCCGGCTCCGGCTTCCCCAGCGTGTTTGTCAGCAGCAACGGCACGCTCAACTTCGACGCCGTGCGCATCGGCGACTACGAAAACCAGGCCATTCCCAGCCCGCGCCTCAACACCATCATCGCTCCCTGGTGGGACGACCTGTTTCCCGTCTCGAGCACAGCTCGAAACGTCTTCACCGCGGTGGTCGGCTCCGCCCCCAACCGCGAGCTGGTCATCGAGTGGCGCAACGTTGAGCAGTTCGACGCCTGCTCCGCCAACCAGCCCGTCACTTTTCAGGTGGTCTTCTTCGAAAACAGCAGCGACATCCTGTTCAACTACGCCGACACCTTTTTCGCCCCCGGCTGCGGGTCGCTCAACAACGGCGGCTCGGCCACCGTCGGCGTTCAGGTCGGCGCCGGACTGGGGACACAGTTCAGCTTCAACGCCGCTACACTGGCGGACAACACCGCGTTGCTATGGACAATTGCTCCAGCCGCGGCCACACCTGCCATCAACGCCGGCGGCGCCGTCAACGCCGCCAGCTTCGTGCCGGGGCCGCTCGCGCCCGGCAGCATCGCCGCCGTCTTCGGGACGAATCTGGCGAGCAGTACGGCCGTGGCATCGGCCGTGCCTCTCCCGGCCACGCTCGGTGGTGCTTCGATGGTGTTCGACGCCGTCCGTCCGGCGCCGAAATTCTACGCCTCACCGACGCAGGTCAACCTGCAAGTGCCGTGGGAGCTTGCCGGGCAGCCCTCCGCCAGTCTCACCGACAGCGTAGGCGATTCCACCAGTGGTGCGGAGATGATTCCGCTGGCGATGTTCGCGCCCGGGTTGTTCGCCACCAACCAGCAGGGGACCAGCCAGGGGGCGATTCTGATCGCCAATACCGCGACGTTTGCCGCGCCGACCGGTTCCATTCCGGGTGCCCAAGCCCGGCCGGCGGTGCGCGGGGTGGACTTTCTGGAGATTTACTGGACCGGCGGCGGACCCGTGACCAACCAGCCAGCCAGCGGCAAGGGCGCCGCCGCCAATCCACTCTCCAGCACGACCAGCACTCCGACCGTGACCATTGGCGGTGTCGACGCGCCAGTTCTCTTCTCCGGCCTCGCGCCCGGCTTTGTCGGCCTCTACGTGGTTACGCTGCAAGTCCCGGCCGGCACGCCCACCGGCAACTCCGTGCCCGTGGTACTGACCATCGGCGGCATTGCTTCCAACACGGTTACAATCGCCGTAGAATAGCGCCCCATGGGGGAGTCGGCGGTTCGTCGGGCTTACGTCTGCGCGCTCCTGGTTTTTTCGGCGACGGTTCTGGTGCCGTTTGTGTCGGCGCAAGTGGTGGGCGCCGGCGTTTACGGGGCGCTGCGCGAGAGCCCTCGTGCGCGCGTCGTCGTCATGCTGCGCGAGCCGGCGATTCCCTACTCCACGCTCTCCGCGCGCATGGCGGCTATCGGCGTCGCGCAGAGCGACGTGTTGTCGCGCGTGTCGCCCACGGAATTCACCTTAACCCACCGCTGGAAAGCCATCAGCGGTTTCGCTGGCGAGGTCGCGCCGGGTGGGCTCGAGAAGCTGGCAGCGCATCCCGATGTGGTTCGTATCGATCTCGACGTGGGCGGCGCCGGCAACCTGGCTGAGAGCGTCCCTCTCATCAACGCCGAGGCTGTTCACTCCATGGGATTCACCGGCGACGGCGTCGTTGTTGCGGTCCTCGACTCCGGCTACGACACGGACCATCCCGACCTCAGCGATGACCTGCTCGACCAGCACTGCTTCTGCACGCTCGCGGGCGGCGGCGGTTGCTGCCCCAACGGACAAACCGAGCAAGCCGGCCCCGGCAGCGCCGAGGACGACAGTGGCCACGGCACCAACGTCAGCGGCATCATTACCTCCAAGGGAACCGTCTCCAGCGTCGGCGTTGCACCCGACGCTCAGGTCGTGGCCGTCAAAGTTCTTGACAGCAACAACGGCTTTTCCTCTTCGTCGCAGGTCATCTCCGGCCTCGACTGGGTCATCACCAACCACCCTGGAGTGAAGGCCGTCAACATGAGCCTCGGCACGTTTGCCCTGTTCACCGGCGCCTGCGACAACGCCACCTCCTTCACCCTTGCCTTTGCCCAGGCCATCAACACCCTGCGCGCCAACGGCGCGCTCAGCTTTGTTTCTTCCGGCAACAACGGCTCCTCCACGCAGATGCAAGCGCCCGCCTGCATCGCCAATGTTGTCGCCGTCGCCGCCGTCTGGGATGCCAACGTTGGTTCACAGACTCAATTCAGTTGCACGGATATGACGACGGCCGCCGACAAAATCACCTGCTTTTCCAACACGAGTAGCGCGCTCGATCTCCTCGCCCCCGGCGCTTTGATTACTTCCACCGGCATCGGCGGTGGGACCTCGACCTTCCGCGGCACCTCCCAGGCCGCGCCCCACGCCGCCGGCGCCGCGGCGCTGCTCTGGGACGCGCGGCCCGAACTCACTCCCGACCAGGTCGAAGCGCTGTTTAAAGTCACCGGCATCAGCGTCATGGACCCGGACAACGGACTCTCTTTCCCCCGCATCGATGTCCTTGCCGCGTTGAACCAGAGCAGCAACGCACCTGACATCAACAGCGGCGGTGTGGTCAATGCTGCGAGTTTCTCCTCCGCGGCGGTTGCTCCCGGCAGCATCGTCGCTGTTTTCGGCTCTAATCTCGCAACATCCGCAGCCACAGCGAGCGCTGTACCGCTCCCGACGACCCTGGGCGGAGCGACGATGAAGTTCGGCAGCAGCCAGTCCGTGCCGAAGTTTTTTGCCGCGCCCTTGCAGGCCAATATTCAGATTCCCTGGGAACTCGCGGGCCAGGCCAACGCCTCGCTCATAGACACTGTCGCAGGCGTCCCCAGCGCGCCTGAAATTGTCCCGCTGGCCAGCTTCTCGCCCGGCCTGTTTGCTCTCAACCAGGCGGGCACGGGGCAGGGCGCCATCCTCATCGCCAACAGCGCCACGTTTGCTGCTCCGACGGGCTCCATCCCCGGCGCTCAATCTCGTCCCGCGCAGCGCGGCGTGGATTTCCTGGAGATTTACTGGACGGGCGGCGGGGCGGTGACGAACCAGCCGTCGACGGGTGCCGCGGCGTCCGCCGACCCGCTCTCGGCCACAACGACAACGCCGCAGGTGACCATTGGCGGCGTGCCCGCCACCGTGCTCTTCTCCGGCCTGGCGCCCGGCTTTGTCGGCCTCTACGTCGTCACCCTCCAAGTCCCCGCGGGCTCGCCCACCGGCGAAGCCGTCCCGGTGGTGCTGACGATTGGGGGCATCTCGTCCAACACCGTGACTATTGCAGTCGAGTAGACTCACGCGATTCAAATTCATTGACTCTGCCCTGGTGCTTCCCTAAGATTGCCGGCAGGGAGAGTCGGGGATGAATCCAAAAGGAGCAAAGCAGGCGTCGTTTGTACCGGCTGTCGTCGGACTGAGTCTGGCTCTTCTCTGGACTGCTCAGATTGCAGCGGAGGAGCGGCAAGATTCCGCGCCGCAGTCGCTGGCTGTCGCTCAAGTTCCGTCTGCCGGCGTAAAGACTCTGCCGGCGCGCCGGCTCATCTTTGAGCCCAACTACGGCCAGGTGGACGGGCAGGCGAAGTTTCTGGCTCGCGGACGCGGCTACACGTTGTTTCTGACCGCCTCCGATTTCGTCGTCGCCCTTCCCAGCATCCGTAAACGTGGCCCCGACATTGAAATTCCCGAAGTCGTGCAGCCGGGCGCTGCCCTGCGGCTCAAGCTGCGCGGCGCCAACCGCGACGCTCGTTTGGAAGGCCTCGATGCCCTGCCCGGCCGCAGCAACTACTTCAGCGGTAGCGACCCGACCCAATGGCGCACCAACATTCCCCAATTCGCCCGCGTTCGCTACGAAGCCATCTATCCGGGCATTGACCTTGTCTTCTACGGTTCCGACCAGGGACCCCTGGAGTTTGACTTCGTCGTTGCTCCTGGCGCCGACCCAGCGGTTATCGAGTTCGATGTCGAAGGCGCCGAGCAACTGCAACTCACCCCCGAAGGCGATGCGGTGGCGCGACTGGCTGGCCGCGCGCTGCACCTTCGGCGTCCGTTGGTCTATCAGGGAGCCGATGGCGTCCGGCAGGAAATCGCGGCTGCCTACCGCCTCGCCGACAACAAGCGCGTATCCTTCTCTGTCTCCGACTACGATCCCGCCCGGCCCTTGGTGATTGACCCCGCTATTCTCACCTACTCCACCTACTTCGGCGGCGCCGGCAACGTCTTCCAGACGGGCGACGAACGCGCGCTCGGCATCGCGCTCGATGGCGCCGGCAACATCTACGTCACCGGCTGGACCGAGTCGGACGACTTCCCCACCACCATGGGCGCCTTCGACACCGAGTTCGACGCCACCGACCAGGTGGTTTTCGTCAGCAAGTTCAACAACGCCGGTTCGGTGCTGCTCTACTCCACCTTCCTTGATAGCGGCGGTGCCGACACCGGCGCCGCCATCGCCGTTGACTCCTCCGGCAACGCCTACGTCACCGGCCACGCCTTCGGCCCCAGCTTCCCCACCACTATGGGTGCCTTCGACACCACACCCAACGGCGGCCTAGGTGACGCGTTCGTCACCAAGCTGGGTCCGAATGGGGACAGCCTTGTTTATTCCACCGTCATCGGCGGAAGCGGCGGTTCCAGCAAGGATCTTGGCATGGGCATAGCCATCGACCCCGACGGCAACGCCTACATCACTGGCTTCACCAACGCCGGCAATTTCCCCACCACCATGGGCGCCTTCGACACTGTCTGCGGCACTGACGGTGCCTGTGGCGGCGGGTTCTTCACCGGAGATGCTTTCGTCACCAAACTGAATCCCTCCGGCACTGACCTCGTGTGGTCGACCTTCCTTGGAGGAGGCGACGCGGAGAACTTCGGCGGAGGGGCGCAGGGCTCCGAGTTCCGCGGCATCGCGGTGGACGCTGACCGCAACGTCTACGTAACCGGCGACACTCGCTCGACTGACTTCCCCACCACCCCGGGGGCTTTTGACACCGTCCTCAATACGCCCCCGTTCACACTCTCGGATGTATTTGTCACCAAGCTGAACTCGACGGGCACCGGCCTGGTCTTTTCCACCTACGTCGGAGGCAATAACGACGACGGCGGGCTGGCCCTGGCCATCGACTCAGCGAACCCGCCCAATGTCTACGTAACGGGGTTCACCGGCAGCGGCTTCCCGCTGGTGAATGCCGTGGATACTTCTGCCAACGGCTGCTCCGCCAGCGGCTTCGGCTGCAATGCCTTCGTCTTCAAGATGAACGGCACCGGCACCGCGCCCCTCGTCTATTCCACCTATCTGAGCGGCAACGAGCCCGAGCAAGGCACGGGGATTGCCGTCGCCGCCGACGGCAGCGCCTACGTTACTGGCTTTACCTTCTCTTCCACCGGCTTCCCCAACTTCGGGTCCTTTCAAGCCTTCGGCGGCAACGTGGATGCCTTCGTAGCCAAGTTTGACCCCACCGGCGCCCCGCTCACCTATCTGACCTTCCTCGGCGGCGCGTTCGGCGAGATTGCTTCCGATATTGCCGTCGACAACGCCGGCACCGCCTATGTCGCCGGCTACACCGGCGGCGACGACTTTCCCACCGTCCTGCCCTTTCAGGGCAACCCGGCTTTCGGCTTGGATACGTTCATTGCCAAGGTTGATTTCAACGCCAACAACCCCGTCCCGGCCATCTCCAATCTTTCTCCCGCCACCGCCCTGGTCGGCGGCGCCGCCTTCACCTTGAAGGTGGAAGGCAGTAACTTCGTCTCCAACTCCGTCGTCCGTTTCGACGGCGTGAACCGAACGACGAACTTCTTCAACTTCCGCCGTCTCGATGTTCCCATCGCCGCCAGTGAGCTCACCGCGCCCGACACCGTCGACGTCACCGTCTTCAATCCCGCCCCCGTCGGCGGTCTCTCCAATACCGCTCAGTTCGTGATTCAGAATGGCAATTTCCCCATCCCCAGCATCACCTCCACCAACCCCACCAGCGCCTTCTCAGGTGGGGGTAACTTGCTGCTCACTGTGAACGGCTCCGATTTCGTCGCCAATTCCGTCCTGCGCTGGAATGGCTCCGACCGCAGCACCACGGTGGTCAACGTGAATCAGTTAACCGCAACCATTCTCAGCAGCGACACCGCCGATGGTCAGGTCGCGCAGCTTACGGTGTTCAATCCCGCCCCCGGCGGTGGCGAGTCCGCGCCCTTTCCCTTCACGGTCAACAACTTCCCCCCCTTCTTGAACACGGTCTCTCCTACCACCGTAGGCGCCGGCGGAGACAACTTCACTCTCACAGCCAACGGTTCCTTCTTTGTGCCGTCCTCTGTTGTTCGCTGGAACGACGCCGACCGGCAGACCACCTTCGTCAGCAGCAATCAGTTGAAGGCTACTATCTTGGCGTCGGATGTTGCCTCCGCGGGCAGTGGCGCGGTCACTGTCTTCAGCCCCGCCCCCGGCGGCGGAACGTCGAGCTCCAAAACGGTCACCATCAGTGCCACAATGCCTGACATCAACACGAATGGCGCGGTGAATGCGGCCAGTTTCGCTCCCGGCGTCGGCGTGGCCGCCGGCAGCATTACGGCTGTCTTCGGGGTTAATCTGGCGTCGTCCACGGCTATAGCCGGAAGCCTGCCTTTGCCGACGACGTTGGGCGGGGCGACGATGCAGTTCAACACGAACGTAAACGTCCCCAAGTTTTTCGCCTCTGCCAGCCAGGTGAACATTCAGGTTCCTTGGTCGCTGGCCGGCCAGTCGTCGGCCTCGCTCACGGACACAGTGAACGGTCTCACCAGCCCCGCCGAGAGCGTGAGCCTTGCCACCTTTGCCCCCGGTCTCTTCTCCACTTCCCAGAACGGAATGGGCCAGGGGGCGATTCTGATTGCCAACACCCCAAACCTGGCCGCGCCCATGGACATGTTCCCCGGCTCGCGGCCGGCGGTGAGAGGGGTGGACTTTCTCGAAATTTACTGGACTGGCGGGGGGCCAGTGACGAACCAGCCGGCCACCGGTGCCGCCGCCTCAGCGAATCCACTGTCCGTCACCACTACTACGCCCACGCTAACCATCGGCGGCGTCGCCACGCCGGTATTGTTTTCTGGCTTGGCTCCGGGCTTTGTGGGCTTGTACGTCGTGACCTGCCAGGTACAGGCGGGCACGCCCGTGGGCGACGCCGTGCCGGTCGTCCTCACGATTGGGGGTGTTCAGTCCAACACCGTGACAATCGCCATTTCCCAGTGACGGTTGGACGCGACTCACCTCCTCAGGCTAAAATAGGCGGCGCGAGGTAGTAATGTTTTTCCGCCAGAGGAGCCGCCAAGACGGTCTGACGCTGCTGGAGCTGGTGGTGGCGACCTCCATCCTGCTCATACTGGCGACCATGGCCCTGCCGGTTACGCGCATGAAGATCAAGCGCGACAAGGAAATCGAGCTGCGCCGCGCCCTGCGCGACATGCGCTCTGCCATTGACCGCTACAAGGACGCCTGCGACCGGGGCCTCATTGAAGCCAAAGTCGATACCGAATGCTACCCGCCCGACCTTGAGACGCTGGTTCAGGGCGTCAACATGGCCGGTAAGGTCGACCGCAAGGTACGCTTCCTGCGCAAGATTCCCGTCGACCCCATGACCGGCCAGGCCGACTGGGTTCTGCGCTGCATCAAGGACCCGCCCGATGCCCGCTACTGGTGCGGCGAAACGGTTTTTGACGTCAGCTCGCGCAGCTACGGCACCGCACTCGACGGCACCCGCTACCAGGACTGGTGAGACGATGAGAACAATTCAACGCCACCGCGACCGAGGTTTTACCCTTATTGAGTTGATGATTGTTCTCACCATCATCGCTACGCTGATTTCCATCGCCATCCCCAACTACCGCTACTCGCTGCGCCGCGCCAAGGAAACTGTGCTGCGTCAGAACCTCTTCACGCTCCGACAGGCGATTGACCAGTACACGCTCGACAAGCAGAGCGCGCCTCAGTCGCTCGAAGACTTATCCGGCGCCGGTTACCTTCGCGAGGTTCCCAAGGACATCACCGGCGAGACCTCCACCTGGCAGCTCGACTTCTGCGAGGAGTCCTTCTCCCCTGAGCAGACTTCCACCGGCCTGTGCGACGTTCACTCCGGCTCATCCGAAATCTCCACCGAAGGCACGCCGTACAATACCTGGTAGCTCGCGCGGGGCTCGCTGTTAGATAATCAACCCGCCGTGGCTTCTATCTGGCTCACCAACGCGCGCCACGCTTGGCGCCGCCACAAGTACAGCCTGCTCGTGATGCTCTTGGTCACCGGGAGCGGCCTGGCAACCTACGTCTACACCTACGCACTGGAGGCGCGCTCGCCGGCCGCGCGGTTCATCGAAAGCCTGGAGCTGAAAACCTACGACGCTCGCTTCCGCGCCCGCGGGCAGACCGCTCCCGCGCCCGAAATCATCATCGCTGGCATTGACCAGCCCACGCTGGCGCGCCTGGGCAGTTGGCCGATTCCCCGCTCTCACTACGCCCGCCTGCTTGCTAACCTGACGGCGGATGGTGCTCGCGTTGTTGGTTTCGATATCAACTTCCCCAAACCCGACGACCGCTCCGGCCGGGAACTGATTCGCCGCGCGCGCGAGGACTACATCAGCCGAACCCCTGCGGCCCGCCGCGACCCTAGCTATCTCAGTCGGCTCGACGCTCTCGAACGAGAAGCAGACAGCGACGCCACCTTGGCGGACGCAATGCGTCGCAGCGGCGGCGTCGTACTGGGCTATCTGTTCTTCACCAGCAAGGACGAAGTGCGCTTCGTCGAGCCTCGCGAACAAGAAGAAGCCGACAGCCAGTTACAGTTCTCATCTTTTACGACTCAGCCGGTCACCGATGCGCGCGGCTCGGCTCCGCCGCCGCTCCACGCGATCTTCAGCGGAGACGAAGGCTACCTGGCTGAGACCAATCTCGCCGCTTTCACCGAGGCCGCTGACTTCCGCGTCGGTTTTTTCAACGCCATTGCTGATGCCGACGGCGTCGTGCGGCGCGCCTCCCTGGCGATGAAGTATGCGTCCGCCTGGCGGGGTGCCGCCGAGGCCAACTTCTATCCCTCCTTCGACGTCCAGGTCCTTCGCGCCTACTGGGGCGTTCCCGAACAGGACACGACCTTGCTCTACAATGCCGCCGGCATTGAGGCTGTCCAGCTGGGCCGGCGCCGCGTTCCCACGGACGCTCAGGGCCGCCTGCTGATTCACTATCAAGGCGGACCCTTCACCTATCCGCAGGTGGCTTTCATTGATGTCGCCGAGGGACGATTCTCCCCCGGCACCTTCCGCGACAAGATTGTCCTGGTCGGGCCGACGGCGCTGGCCGTCGGCGACTTCCGTCCCACACCGTACGCCGAGAGCTTCCACGCCGGCGTTGAAATCCACGCCAACATTCTCGACACCATTTTGTCCGAGCGCTTCATTCATCGCAGCACTCGCGAAGAGCTGCTCAATCTCGGCTTCGTCGTAGTTCTCGGGATTGGAGTCGGCCTGCTACTGATGCAGGTGCGCCCCGCCCTGATTGCGCCCATGGCGCTCCTCGCGCTGGTTGGGTTCTTGATCGTCGCCCACGGCGCGCTGGCTTGGCTTCACGCCTGGTTGAATGTGGTGATTCCTTCCGGCGTTCTGCTGGCCAACGCCGGCCTTATCGCCGCCGTGCGCGTGCTGGTCGAAGAGCGCGAAAAGCGCCAGATTCACTCGGCCTTCCAGCATTATGTTCCGCCCGGGCTGCTGCACGAGCTGATGAAAAATCCCGAAAGGCTCCGACTCGGCGGCGAGGAGCGCGAGCTCTCGATCCTCTTCAGCGACATCCGCGGCTTCACTTCGCTCGCCGAAAAGCTCTCGCCGCTAGAGCTGACCAACTTTCTCAATGCCTACACGGACGAGATGACCGAGATTCTCTTCCGCCATCTCGGCACGCTGGATAAATACCAGGGCGACGCCGTAATGGCCTTCTGGGGCGCGCCCTACGAGCAGGCCGATCACGCCGCGCGGGCCTGCACGGCTGCGGTGGAAATGAGCCGCCGCGTGGATGAACTGCGGGCGCAGTGGCGCGTCGAAGGCCGCCCGGACATCGACGTCGGCATCGGCATCAGCACCGGCCGGGTAGTGGTGGGCAATATGGGCTCGCGCCGCCGCTTCAACTACACGGTGCTCGGCGACGCCGTCAACCTGGCCTCGCGGCTTGAGGGTGTGAACAAGGAATACTCGACGCGCATCCTGGTGAGCGAGTCGACCTACAAGCAGGCCGGCAATTCAGCCGCGCTGCGCCCGCTGCTCTTTCGTCAGCTTGATTGGATTCGCGTAAAGGGCAAGCACCAGCCCGTCGCCATCTACGAGATTCTCGGTTTCGCGGACGATGCCGCCGGGTTCGAGAAGCTGGTGGAGTTGTACCGCACCGGCCTGCAAGCCTACCGCGCCCAACAGTGGGACGCCGCGCTGCAGAGTTTTGAGGACATCCTGCGACAGTTTGACGATGACGGCCCCACGCGCCTGATGGCCGCCCGCTGCCGCCACTTCCGCGCCTCTCCTCCGCCCGCCGATTGGGACGGCGTCTACGAAATGAAAACCAAATAATGGGCGTGAAGTCTCACCACTGCACGCCGGGGTAGAGGCTGGGAAGGCGGATGCTCCGGTACACAAACTGACCCGACAGCTCAAGCTGCCAAACGGTCTGAGGAGTTGCTTCCTGCGTTACTTCCCGCACGATGGCTGTGGCCGCGCCGCCCAACGTGCCGGCGTCCCAAACAACGTTGCCATTCGGGAGTACCTGGGTGCTGCCGATGAAAGGGGCGAAGAGGCCCGGTTTGTCTTCCCACAGGATGCGCGCGGTCTTCATCGCCTCGTCAATCTCATAGATGATGGCACGGCTATAACAGGGTGAAGATCCCGACAGGCCGCAGATGGTCCCATTCTCGTCCAGGACGCGACGATTGCCGTTGTCGAACAGCGCCAGCCGATATACACCGACCTGATTGTCCAGGATGGTCGGAAAGTGCTGGGCGTACTGCCAGTCCGCTGGCCCGCCGTTCAGAAGCGTGAAGTCGCCCTCCGGTCCCAGCCTCCAGAGCACATTGCCGGTGCCGAAGCCGTCCTGGTAGTCAATCTTGATGACCCAGTGCTGGTGGCGCAGCGAAAGCAGCAGGTTGCGGTCGGCGGGCGAATAGACCACGGCATTCCCATGTGTCCAGTCCAGGATGTTGTTCTGGTCGGGCCCCGAGAAGGGGTGCCGGTTGACGTCCAGATGGTCGAAGCTCGACCATGTCCAGACCGGCTGCCAGTTCTCATCCAGCTCCACCAGAGTGTCGCCCACCACGTTGATCGTCTGCCCTTCAAAGCCGATCAGGTTGTCAAATTGCCGGGTGACGTCGGCCAACACCATCAGGTGACCGTTGGGGAGCATGATGACATCGTGGTGCAGCACTCCGACCACCGGTGGCAACCCCCGAGTCTGGAGCGCCTTTTGCAGCTCGGGGACGCTTATCTCTCTCACCGTGTTGCCCGCCAGGTCAATCTCCCGAAGAAAAGTGCCGTCAAAAGGAATAAAGATAAAATTCCCGTTCGGCAGAAGCCGCATCGGTGTGGGACCGTTGGCGACCGGGTAAGACCAGAGGATGTTCCCGTCCAGGTTGGTTACCAGGGCTTTGCCCCGCGGTCCGCCGGCAATCACATCCAGTAACTGGACACCCGGAGAAGAGACCAGCCCAGATGATCGCGTGACGGTTATCGGGGGAACCTCTTCCGGTGGCAGGCCACCGGTGTCAAAGGTATGATCTGCATCGACATAGGTCACACCGTCGGGGAATTGCACGAGGGCGCGTAGGTGATAGGTGGTAAAGGCGCGCATGCCGGCCACCAGAATGCTGACCTCCCCGCCGCCGGTTGGCGTAGGGAGAGACCAGGTGCGGAGCCCGTAGTTAGTCGTTGGGCCAAACTCAATCGTGACCCAAGCCTCTCGCGGCGAACGGATTGTGTACTGCGCCACTTGCGGATGGTTGGTCGGAGTCACTTGTCCGGCCGAGAGAACTGTAAAAATCTTGGGAGAACTGATTCCGCCGCCGGGACTCGGGTTTGACACCGCGAGGGAAAGCGTCGTGGGTGCGCCCAGTAGGCTGGGCGGAATCGTCGCCCGGAGTTGCGTCGAACTTTCAAAGGTGGTTGCCAGGGCCATATCATTCGCCACGACCGTCGATTGCGCCAAAAAGCCCGATCCGGTCAATCCAACCGTCACCGGCGACGCGCTGACGGCAGTTGTCGCCGGCGAGATTGCGGTCAGTTGAGGCGGCGGATTGGTCGGGGGTGCTACGACCGGTTCGGACCCTCCGGCACACCCGACAAGAACGCATGACAAGAGACAAATCAAGACGGGAGATGGAAACAACCGCGCGCCCCACTTCCTGGATAGGTTCCTCATTATCTTCGGCCCGTGTCCGTGCAGATTTCGTTCCAAACCTCTAGAATGAGGCTGGAAAAGCGGCGGTACACGGCGGCTCGCAAAACCTACCAAAAGCTTGCCGCGCCGGCAACCCGAAAGCGCCGTTTACTTAAAACCCGTTCGGCGGGCTCGGGTTGCGCGTTTCGCGCGGAGTCGTGTACTATGGGTGCGCGGGGTAGTGGAGTCTGGTACCACGTTGGGCTCATAACCCAAAGGTCGCTGGTTCAAATCCAGCCCCCGCAACCAATGGGCTCATCTCACCTGATCCGTGAGATGAGCCTTCCATTTTGTGCCGGAACTATTTCTTGCGATAGAATCTCGGAGCATGGCGGAGGCGAAGAAACCGGCTTGGAAGAAAGTGCGGCGCAGCCCGCGCCGCGAGCTGGCTCTGCCCATCCGCATCTTCGGCACCACGCTCAAGGGTCGCGAGTTTAGCGAGACCTGCGTTTGCGTCAAGGTTTCGCGTCACGGAGCTCAGATCCGCACTCGCCACATGCTCGTCCCCGACGACGTTGTCCACGTCACCAACCTGCGCAACAAGAAAGAGGCCGCCTTCCGGGTTGTCGCGCAGATTACGAACCCACCCGGTGTGCCCTACTGCGATTGGGGCATCGAAGCCCTCGACAAGAATGACATCTGGGGCTAAGGCCGCGCTCCGCGTCGGCACCTCCGGCTACGCCTACAAGCCGTGGAAAGGCCCGTTCTATCCCGAGAAACTTCCCGACAAGCAGATGCTGAGCTTTTACGCTCAACGATTCCCCACCGTCGAGATCAACAATACGTTTTATCGAATGCCCACCGAACGGTTGCTGGCCGGTTGGGCCGGGCAAGTGCCATCCAGCTTTCAATTCGTGCTGAAACTCAACCAGCAAATCACCCACATCCAGCGGCTGCGCGGCGTTGAAGCTTCGTTGAAGCGCTTCCTTGAAGTGAGCCAGTTGCTGGCTAGCGAAGGCCGGCTCGGGCCCATCTTGGTCCAGTTGCCGCCCAACTTCCGCGCCGACTTGCCGCTGTTGGATGCTTTTCTCCGGCTCCGCCCGTCCGCGTTTCGCTTGGCCTGCGAGTTCCGCCACACCACCTGGTACACCGAAGACACCTACACGCTGCTTCGCCGCCACGGCGTCGCCCTCTGTCTTGCCGAGACCGATGAGGACACGCCGCCCGACGTCCTGACCGCCGATTTTGTCTATGCGCGCTTGCGGCGCGAGAGCTACACTCCCAAGCAACTTCGAACCTGGAAAGAGCGCTTTGATAAGTGGGTGAGCCAGGGCGTGGATGTCTACGCCTTCCTCAAGCACGAAGACGCCGGCAAGGCTCCGGAGTGGGCGCGAAAACTTCTGGAGTTCTCGTGGTAGAAGAATCTAGCGCGCGCCCTTGCGCGCCTTTTTCGAAACCGCGACGGCGACCGCCTGAGTTTCTTCGACCCCGCCCGTCACGGCGCGGGTGGGCGGTTTGCGCGGCGTGCTGGCCTGACGCTCGGCCAGGCTCTTCTTCAGTGCTTCCATCAGGTCAATCACCGGCGCCAGTTGCGGCTGTGGTGTCTCGGTCACTTCCTTGCCCGCGAGCTTGGCTTCGATGAGCGACTTCAACCGCGCCTGATACTCGTCGTGGTACTTCTTCGGCTCCCACTCCGCCGCCAGGCTTTCCACGAGCTGTTGCGCCAGCTTGACTTCCGCCGGCTTGACCTCCACATTCGCCGGCTGGCCGTACTCCGCCACCTGGCGAATCTCGTTCACGTAATACATCGTGTGCATTGTCAGCCCATTGTTGTGCGGCCGCACAATCACCGTGTACTCCCGCTGGTGCATCCACGCCTTGGCAATGGCGGCGTAGCTCGACTCTTCCATCGTCTTGACCAGCAACTGGTAGGCCTTGCGCCCGGCGTCATCCGGAACGGCGTAGTAGGACGCGTCGAAGAAGAGCGGGTCGATCTCGCTCAAACGAACGAACTCGAGAATCTCCATGGTCCGCGCCGAAGGCGGCGCTACTCGTTCCAGCTCTTCGTCCTCCACCAGAACGTACTTGTCCTTCTCGTATTCGTGCCCCTTGACGATTTCCTCGCGGTTCACCATTCGCTCGCAGGTCGGACAGTAGGTCGGCTGCTTGATGCGCGAGTGGCATTCCTTGTGGAGCTGGTTGAAGCTCATCCGCTCGCTGCGCGCGGCGGAAAACAGACGGATGGGAATCGAGATGAGTCCAAAGGTCAGGTGCCCCTTCCACACCGTTGCGGCCATCGCGGGAACTCCCCTCCCCCGCACTGAGGCGGGGCCTGCCCTTGCCTGCCGACGTGCCGAAAACTGCGAAAGTTTACCGGAGTTTCTCGGCCAAATGCAAGTCGCTGCCGAAGTCACTCCTCGCCCGGCACCGCGGGGCTTGCGCAAGGTACAATTCATTGGATGCCGCAACTCGACGAGTATCGCCGCAAACGGCGGTTCGATAAGACGCCCGAGCCGGCCACGGGCAAGCCCAGCCCCGGCCGGAATCGTTTTGTCGTCCACAAGCATGCCGCGCGGCGACTGCACTATGACTTCCGGTTGGAGATTGACGGCGTGCTCGTGTCCTGGGCCGTGCCTAAGGGGCCATCACTCAACCCGGCCGACAAGCGCCTGGCCGTTCCGACCGAAGATCACCCGCTTGACTACGGCGGGTTCGAAGGGGTTATCCCCGCCGGCCAGTACGGCGCCGGCGCCGTGATGGTGTGGGACACAGGCACCTACCAGATGGAGGGCGACCTCAGCGCCAGCCAGCAACTGGCGCGCGGAGAGCTCAAGTTCATCCTGCGCGGACGCAAGCTGCGCGGTGGTTTCGTGCTGGTCAAGCTGAAGCGCAGCGAAAAGGGCAATGAGTGGCTGCTGATCAAGCACAAGGACGCCGCCGCCGATCCCAAATGGGACATCGAAGACCACGACGGCTCGGCGCTCACCGGCCGCACGCTCACCGAAATTGCGGAGGGGCTGCCGGCGGCCCATCGCCCCTCGCCCGGTGAGCTGGACGGCGCGCGCAAGGCACCGATGCCGGCTCAGGTTCAGCCCATGGCAGCCACACTGGTGGACAAGCCCTTCTCCGATCCCGGCTGGGTGTTCGAAATCAAATGGGACGGCGTGCGCGCGCTCGCCTGGATCAAGAACGGAAAACTGACGCTGCGCTCGCGCACCGGCCTGGACATCACCGACCAGTATCCGGAGCTCGGCTCGCTCCCGGCGCACTTCGACGCTGCTCAGGCCATTCTCGACGGCGAAATCGTCGCGCTGGACGAGCGCGGGCGTGGGGACTTCGAGCGGCTTCAGCAGCGGATGAACACCAGCCAGCCACGGGCGCGCCTGCAGCAGAAGGTTCCGGTCACCTACTATCTGTTCGACCTGCTCTACTGCGATGGGTACGACCTGCGGCAGTCGCCGCTGATCGAGCGCAAACGTTTGCTGCGGCAGCTTCTGAATCCCATCGATCCCTTCCGCTATTCGGACCACCAGGCCGAGCACGGCAAGGAATTGTTCGAGCTGGCACGTGAGCAGAACCTCGAGGGCATCCTCGCCAAGCACGCCCGCAGCCCTTACGTCAGCCGCCGCAGCCCCTACTGGGCCAAGTTCAAAGTCCGCGAGGAGATTGATGCCGTCGTCGGCGGCTGGACCGAGCCGCGCGGCGGCCGCGAGCATTTCGGCGCACTGCTACTCGGACTCTACAAAGATGGCAAGCTGCGCTTCATCGGCAGTGTCGGAACCGGATTCACCGCGAAGACTCTGAAGGAGATTCTGGAAAGGCTCAAGAAACTAGCCACGAAGACCTGCCCGTTCGACGAGACACCCGATACCAAAGAGGAATCCCACTGGGTCAAGCCGACGCTGATTGCCCGCGTGCACTTCGTGGGCTGGACTCAGGAAACTCGCCTGCGCCAGCCGGCGTTTCTGGGCTTTCGCGACGATATCGATCCCGAAGATTGCCGCTTTGAGGCCGAGGCGCCGCGCCCGGCGGCCACCGTAGTGGTCGCGCCCGCGGTAACCGGCAAAGTGCTTCGCAAGCCAGCCGAGATTGAACGCGAATTAGTGGAAGGCAAGGCGGAGAACGTCCATCTGGAGCTCGATGGCAAGGCCGTCCGCCTGACGCACCTGAACAAGGTTTACTATCCGGAGTCGCGCTACACCAAACGCCACCTGCTGGCCTACTACTACCGCATGGCCGAGCTCGTGCTCGACTATCTGCGTGACCGACCCTTGGTGCTGCGCCGTTACCCGGAGGGTATCCAGGGCGAATCCTTCTTCCAGAAAGAGGCCGGTGAGTCGCATCCCGAGTGGATGCAGACCGTTTCAATTCCTTCCGAAGGCCGGAAGAGTGTCATCCGCTACTTTCTCGCCAACGACGTCGCTTCCTTGCTCTATCTGGTCAACCTGGGCTGCATCGACCACAACCCCTGGGCCAGTCGCACCGATGCCCTTGACCAGCCCGACTGGGTCATCTTCGACCTCGACCCCACCAACGGCACGCCGTACCCAGCCACCGTCGCTGTCGCTCGAGCCGTGCACGCCCGCTTGGTGGGGCTCGGCCTGCAGCCCTTCATCAAGACCTCCGGCGCTACCGGCATACACCTCTATGTGCCGGTTGAACGGGTGTACACCTACGACCAAGCGCGAACGTTTGCCGAGATTGTCGCCCGTCTGGTGGCCGTCGATGAACCGGACCGGGTGACCCAGGAACGCAGCGTCGACAAGCGCGCCAAAGGCAAAGTCTATGTGGACGTCTTTCAAAACGCCGCCGGGCGGCCCCTGGCCGCGCCCTACTGCGCCCGCGCGTTTCCGCACGCGCCGGTTTCCGCCCCGGTCACGCCGGAGGAATTGCGTTCCTCTCTGCGCCCCGAGCAGTTCACCATCAAAACCATGGAGGCACGCCTGAAAAAGAAGCGCGATCTCTGGGCCGATTTCTGGAAGAAGCGGCAGCGGCTGGAAGAGGCCACCAAATATCTGGGGGAGCAGGTGGGCCGGTTGAAAAAGCGCTAGCGCCTCCGCCTAGTCGCGCGGCGCGAAATAGCCGTTGCGCGCCAGCACCTTGTAGCCGCTGCGATTCACGCGGATTGACACCTGCCGGAAGCGCCCGTCGCGCTTGCGGTTGGCAGGTGTATAGCCAAGGCTGTACTGGCTGCGCAGTTCAGCGGAGACTTGCTCGAACGCCTCCGTCAAGTGTTGCGGGCGAGCTGGAAAGAGCACGCGACCTCCGGTCTGCCCTGCCAGTCGGAGCAGGACATTGTCGCCGCCTCCGGGCCGGTTTGTCAGCCGCCAGTAGTAGGCCGGATCCGTAAAGCGGATGACGTAAATGATTGCGTCGGCCCGCTGCACGGCAGCCAGTGCCTCCTTTTCCGTAGTCCGGCTGCCGGAGTCAACGCCATCGGAGATCACCACAATAGCCTTGCGCGCGCTGGCACCGCTGAGGCGATCGGCGGCTTCGCGAAGGGCATCGTAGAGCCGAGTGCCGCCCATCTTGGCCGGGGCCTTCTCACCCGGTTGAACCCGCAACTGGTTGTTGACAGCCAAACGACTCAGGGCCCATTGCAGCCGCGACATCTCCGGTGTGAGATCCTGCCAGACCTCGAGGTTCACATCAAAGCTCATCACCAGCGCCTGGTCGATGGGGCGCAACACCTGGCGGAGAAAACGCCCCGCGGCCTCTCGTTCTGCGGGCAGCACCGTCTTCTGGCTGATGCTGGTGTCGACGAGCAGGGCGAGGCGCAGCGGGCGGTCGGTCTCGCGATCGAAATAGCGCAACTGCTGCGGCTGACCATCTTCTTCTATCCTGAAGTCGGCCGCACTCAGGTGGGTCACCAACCGACCAGAGGAATCTTTGACGGTGCAGTACAGGCTGACCACCGTGACTTCGACCCGCATGGGAACTGCGTCCACCGGCGGATCCTGAGCCTCAATCGCCAATGCGGTGGGCATCAGAAAAAGAATCAGTAAGGCGGTCAGGCGCGCCATGCCAGGTTCATCCCGTCCGTTGTGTGTTGAGCTGCCGCCACATCTCGTCCACCTGAGCGCGAAGCTTCTCGGCCGCGGCCGCGTAGCTGGTTTCAGCATCGGCCGCTTCCGCCGGAGTCGCCGGAGGCGGAGGAATCAGCGGCCCAAAACAGAGCGCCACTCGTGCCAACCGCTGTGGGTTCTTGCCGCGCGGCCAGACATGGTGAAGGCCGTCGAGCGCCACCGGCACAATCGGCACCTGAAGATGCTGTGAGAGAATCGAAGCGCCCTTCTTGAACTTCCGCACCGTGCCGTCAATGCTGCGCTCGCCCTCTGGAAACAGAATTAACACCTTCCCGTTGCGCAATCCAAAAGCGCCGGCCTGCATGGCACGCACCAGGTTGGTGTCCGGATCCACGGGAATCAGGTTGACCAGCCGCGCCACCCATCGCATCAGCGGCGTGGCGAAGTACTCGCTGGCTCCCACGAAGAAGACCTGTCGAAAGATTCGGTACGGCAGCGCGGCCACCAGGAAGAAGGGGTCGAGATAGCTCTGGTGGTTCGGGCACAGGAGAAACGGGCCGGCGGGCGGCAGGTGCTCCCGCCCGCCGACTCGAAAAAGACAAAATATTTTCATCAGCGCGTAGAGCAGCTTCACAGCCACAAACAGGAGCAATGTGGTCACCGGGCGCGGAGCGAGCAGCCGCTCGATTTCCGGGTCGACCGTTGAAGCGCGCAGCAATTCCGCCCAGGCCGGGGCCCGCCCGCCTTCGGGGCGGCCTGCGGCCTCCGGGTGCGGGCGTACGGCTTCCACCAGTTCCCGCACGGTGTAGATTCGAGCCGCCACTTCCTCGGGCACGTCCACGCCAAACTCCCGCTCGAGCTGCGTGAGGAGTTCCACTCGCTCCATCGAATCGAATCCGAGGTCGAGCTCGATGTTGGCGTTCGGGTAAACGTCCTGCCGGGTAGGCGATGCCTCTCGAATCAGAGCCACTGCGCGCGCCACGAACGGGTCCGCCATCCAGACCTGGTCTTCCGCGGTCAGCGTTCGCGGGCTCGCGGCCGCTTCAACGCCCTGCTTCTTCTCGCGCACGCGGGCTTCGATGACCGAGCGCTTGAGCTTGCGTGTGGTTGTGCGCGGCAAGTCCTCCGTCCAGATTTCGTAGCTCAGCACGCGCTTGTGGCTGGGCAGATGGACGCCGAGGCCTTCTATTTCGTAGCGCAGGATTTCTTTGGTGTTCACGACTGTGCGTGCACGCAGGGCGTCGAAGTCCGGCACCACTACGGCGTGCAGGCGTTCGCCCGCCCCTTGCTCGTCTCCCGTCAGGCCGAGGACGCAGATTTCCTTGATGAAGGGGGACTGCTGGTAGTGCGCTTCAATTTCCTCGGGGTAGATGTTCTTGCCGGAGCTGAGCACGATGATTTCTTTTTTGCGCCCGGTGATGAAAAGACGCCCGTGGGCGTCGAGGTAGCCGAGGTCGCCGCTGAGCAGCCAGCCGTCCTTGAGCGCCTCGGCGGTGGCGTCGGGACGATTGAAGTAGCCGGGCATGACCGTAGCGCCGCGGATGGCCACCTCGCCATCGCCCGCTTCCCGGTCGGCGCCGGACTCGGGCGGAAGAATCTTGACCTCGACGCCGGGAATCGGCTTGCCCACCGAGCCGAAGACGATATCGTCGAGCGGGGTGACCGTGGCCGGACCGGAGCACTCCGTCAGTCCGTAGCCCTGCATGATGTCCAGCCCCAAGCGGTGGAAGTCGCGTTGAATGGCGGGGTCAAAACGCGAGCCGCCGCTAACCATGTAGCGCATCTTGCGGCCGAAAATGGCGTGGACCGGGCGGAAGAACACGCGGCCCAGGTTGAGACCCAGGCGCCGTGTCCATCCGTTCAGCGAGAGCAAAAGGCGGAAGGCCGTACGACGTAGCCGGCCAGCGCGTTCGACCTCTTTCCACACTCGCTCGCGGATGAGATAAAAAAACTGGGGCACGACGCAGAAGATGGTGATTTCACGCTCGGCGAGCGCTTTCATCAACTCTGTCGTGTTCACCGTCTCCAGAAAAACCACGCAGCCGCCCACCGAGAACGGAAGCAACAGGTTGACTACCAAGGCCAGCGAGTGGAAGAGCGGCAGAACACCGAGAAGGCTGTCGTTTTCGTTCACGTTGAAGACGCCGGGGACAACTTCTACAACCGCCAGCAAGTTGCCGTGAGTAAGCACAACCCCTTTGGGATCCGCGGTTGTCCCGGAGGTATACATCACCATCGCGGGGTCGGCGGGCATTGCCGGGCAAGGCGCCAAGGTGGGTGGGGCCGACTGAAAGACGACATCGAGGCTCGCAAAGGCCTGCGCTTGGCCGTGAAGCAACGCCACAGGGACGGGCAGGCCGGCCACAGCTTGGCGGGCGACCTCAGCAAAGCGCGGGGTAGTCAGCAGGGCGCGGGCGCCGCTGTCTTGGAGGAGCCGGGCGACTTGGTCTGGCTTATAGTTGGTGTCGAGCGGAACGGCCACCGCTCCCAGCCGAAGGATTCCCCAGAGGGCGGCGCACCAGCGGGCGTCATTCTCTGCCAGGATGGCACAGCGCTCGCCCGGGCCAACGCCGATCCCGTTGAGATAGCCAGCCACGCACTCCGCGCACCGGCGCAGCTCGGAGTAGGTGACCGATTCCAGCGAGTCGCGGCGCTGCACCTCAACCGCCACGCGTCCGCCGAAGCGCGCCGCGGCCGTGGCGAAATGCTCAAAGAGATTGTTCATCGGCCTTCGGGTGGAGCATTAACCGGTTCGACGGGGATGTCAAGACGGGACGCCGGCGGCGGGTGCGGGGCCCGCCGCTGGCTGCGATGCCGGAAGGCGCTAGTGGATGGTGATGGTGCCGGAGCCGGTTTCGAGCGACAGGCGCGGCCCGCCGCCGCGGACCGTGCCGCGCAGAGCGTTGGGTTTCTGTGTGCCGACGACGGTTACAGGATGGCTGGTATGCACACGGCCGGAGTCGGAATGGGCATCGAGCTCGAAGGCGGCCTCCGCCGGCAAGCGAATGCTGATGCCGCCCGAGCCGGTTTCGAGCTTCCAGTCTTCGGTCGGCTGGCCCTCGATCTCTATGCTCCCGCTGCCGGTGCTGATGCGCAGGCCGCCGCGCGCGCCCGTAACTTCGACGCTGCCGGAGCCGGTTTCGATGTCGGCCTCGGCGGGAACGGCAAGCTGCAGCTCCACGCTGCCGCTGCCGGTGTCTCCGCGGAAGTTCCCGGCGACGCCGGTGGCGGTAATGTGGCCGCTGCCGGTTTCAGCGCGCACGTCGCCCCGGATGTCGGCAAGCTCGATGTGCCCGGAGCCGGTCTTGGCCTCCACGCCGCTGTCGATGCGGAAAATCTTGAGGTGGCCGGAGCCGGTACTGGTCTGCACCGGGCCTTTCAGTCCTTCAATGGTCTGGTGGCCCGAACCGGTTTCTCCCTTGAAGCGCGTGTTGGCGGGGACTTCGATCTCGTAGCTGACCGAGACGTTTTCCTGGAGCTCCTTTTCTTCAATGCGGCCGATGTGTATGGAGTTTCCTGTCTGCGTGATGGGCGGGCTGGAGACGATGCGGCGCACCTTTTCCTCCGGGTCAAGGCTGTTGTTCCCCCACCAGCCGGAGCGCGCCTCGACCAGGCCGCGGATGCGTACCTGGTTCCCCTCCACCGCGCGCACGTTGATGTGGCCTGAACCGGTCAGGACGGCAAGGTCCACGGGACCGGTGACAGTCAACGTGCGTTCGAACGTTCCCTTGGCGGTCGCGGCCTGCGCCACGGCCGCGGCAACCGCGAGAGCGACCCCGAGTCCAACCAACACCCATCTTCCCCTCAGCGTTCGATACATGCTTCCCTCCTATGCCACCTTGTTCGCTCCCAATCCTCACTCGTAGCGCAGCGCCTCCACTGGATCGAGCCGGGAGGCGCGAATCGCCGGCACCAGCCCGCTTACCATGCCCACCAGGATGAGGATGGCGGTGGAGAGCGCCACTGTACCCAGCGAGACAACGAGATGAATGTCGCGCTTGCCCGAAGTATCCTCAAACGCCGGGCCCAGCAGCGGCAAGGTACCGATGCCGGCGGCCAGCACATAGGCCAGCACGATTCCCGCCGTGCCGCCCATCAGCGTCAGAACCATGGCTTCCGCCAGGAACTGAAGGCGTATGTGGCGCCGGCGCGCGCCCAGCGCGCGCCGCAGACCGATTTCGCGGATGCGCTCATTCACCGACACCAGCATGATGTTCATTACGCCCACGCCCCCGATGCCGAGCGTGAGCGCACCGATGAAGAGCAGCAGGGCCTGCAGGCCGATGGTAATGCCGTCAATGATGGGCCGAAACTCTTCGCGGCCGAACATGCGCAGCGCGCGCTGGTCGGTGGGCGAAAAATTCTGCCGACGCGCCAGCGTAGCCAGCACCTGGGCCTTGGCGGCCGGTTCGAACTGCGGCGCAACCGGCGCGAAAACAATCACGCTGGCGTAGCGCGCGTTCCAGAGGTCGGCGGCGGCGCTGTAGGGGATGAAGGCGGATTCGTCGTCGCTGGTGAAGTAGTTCGAGAACTGCAGCTTGTTGTCCATGGTGCCGATAACGGTGAAGCGCACACCCATGATTCGCACCCCTTCGCCGATGGCCGGACGGCCGGCGAAGAGCTTCCGGGTCAGGCGCCCGCCCAGCACCACCACGCGGCGGCGCTCGCGGAAGTCGTCGGCGTTGATCCAGCGCCCCTCGCTCGGGACTTCGTTGCGGATTTCGCCATAGACGGGATAGACGCCGCGGATGGCCGTGGTCTGCATGCGGTCGCCATAGGTGATGGGCTGCCAGCGCACGGTTTCCAGGCTGACGTGCTTCACCAGGGGCGCCTCCTCCTGGATGTTCTTCATGTCGACTTCTTCAATGCGGATGCGCTTGCCGGCGCGTTCGCCGCCCGCCTGCTGGCTGGTCTGCCCCGGCCAGCCGATGACGGCGGTCTGGCCGAAGGAGTTGAAGCCGTCCACCAGCACGGCGCGGAAGCTGCTGCCGTAGGCGATGAGCAACGTAACGGCAACAATGCCCCAAGTGATGCCGAGCATCGTCAGCAGGCTGCGCATCGGATTGCGCCGCACCGCGCCCCATGCCAGCACCAGCACTTCGCGCAGCACCTCTAGCCTCCGGCTTCGTAGCGCAACGCCTCAATGGGATCAACGGCGGCGGCGCGGCGCGCAGGATACAGAGCGGAGCCGATGGCCACGGTTCCGAGCAACGCAATTCCCACCAGGCCCGACTCCAGCGTAGGCAGCAATCCGGCAAAGTAGGAGTCTTGCGGCAGGCTCTTGAACAACGTGCCGTTGGCCGCGAAGCAGATTCCGTAGGCTACCCCAAGGCCGAGGCCGCCGCTCAGGAGCACGACCATCGCCGTCTCGACGAAGAACTGCCAGAGAATGGAGCGCGAGGTGGCGCCGACGGCTTTGCGAACTCCGATCTCTCGGGTCCGTTCACGCACCGCCACCAGCATGATGTTCATGACGCCGATGCCGCCCAGAAACAGCGTGGTGACGCCGATAGCCCCCATGAAGTACTTCATCCCATCGGTCATGCGGCGGAAGGCTTTCGAGTTTTCCACTGTATCCCAGATGGGCACAGCTTCTTCGTCGCGCGGGTCGAAGTTGTGCACGCGCGCCAGGGCAACCCGCACCTGACGCTCGCAGGCTTCATGCTCTTCGAGCGATTTGGGCGTGACCAGCAACCGGTCAACGCTGTTTGAGTTCCACGGCGGCTTGTTGGGAAAGTCGCGCTTGATAACACTGAAGGGCATGAAGACCTTCTGTACATCCCGGCCGTCGTAACTGGAGTCCTGCTCTTTCTCCCTCATCAAGCCAACGACGATGTAGGGGAAGTCGCCGATGTGGATTGTCTCGCCCAGCGCCGAATTCGTGGCAAAGAGCTGCTTCTTGGCGTCGCTCCCCAGCAGCACCACGCGCCGGGCTTCTCTCTCGTCCTCCCAGTTGGGGTAGCGGCCCTCGGCAACGTCAATGCTGCGGATGTAGGCGAACTCGGGGAGCGAGCCGGTGATGATCAGCGAAGCGCTGTTGTAGCGGCTGCGGATCGGGATGCCGCCCTGTCCCAGCTCTGGCATCACGTACTCGCAGGAGGGGGATTGTTCCTTGATGAAGATGTGGTCGGTGTCCAGCCATTGCAGTGGACGCCCGGCGCGCATCCCCCCGGCGTGCATCGAGGTGCGGCCGGCGAAGACAATCATCAGGTCTTTCCCCAGCGTTTCGGCGGCGCGCTGCTGGCCGACCCGCAGCCCTTCGCCTGCCGCCACCATCAGCACGATGGAGACGATGCCCCACCCGATGCCGAACATGGTGAGCGCAGTGCGCAGCTTGTGCGCCCACAAGGTCCGCATCGTGTCGGAAAACAGCTCTCGCCAGACCATGTTCAGTGCGCTCCTCCCGCCGGGTTCTCGGGGACTTGCAGCAGAGCCTCCATGAGCTTCGGCGACCAGGTCGCCAGCCGCTCCCCGCCGTTGTGCATCTGTTCTTCGGCGGCGCGGTTGTAGGTTGCCAGAAATCTGGCGGGCTCACAGAGGCAATCGATCAGCGCAGCGCGCCCGTAGGTGTTTTCGATGGTGACCGCCATCTTCCAGCCGACCGTGTACCACGGTCCCTGAATGCCGAAGAAAGAGAAGCCGAGCGTGTCGATATCTTCCTGGTTGGTCAGGCGCCCGTCGAGAATGCTGAGAAAGAACGCCTCGACCTTGCCCAAGTCGTCGTCGAAGCGAATCACATCGCGGTCCCAGCGCTGGCGATCGGCCTCCGGACTGGCAGCGTGCGGATGGACATCAGGCCCGCCGGCGGCGGCCAGCATGGCAACGCCCTCCCCAAAGGCGCCAATCCAGCGGAGAATCTGGGCGACGGCCGGCGAGCGGGCTAGCGTCTGTTCCGCTTCCGCGCGGCTGGCGCAGGCGCCGGCGTAGCCGATATGGTGGAGCTCGTGCGCCATGGTGTTCTCGAATTGAGCTGCGGTCATGGTCGGGTCGAGATAGAGGAAGATGGCCGGGTCGGTCGTTACTTCAAAGACGAAGCTGTTGGTCTGCGGCTTGATGACCGGATAGACCTTGGCACGGAAGTCCGCGCCCTCGGGCAGGTAGGCCAGCGCGCGGCCGGCGGCGCCGTTGAGGTCGGCCTGTTTCCAACGCGCGAGAGTTTCTTCCAGATCCGCGCGACGGGCTGAGAGCTCATCGGAAAGCACGAAGGCCTTGAAGTCGTCGTCCGTAAAACCGCGGTTCAGGGACGCTTCGCGCTTCTTCAGGCGGACGTAGCCGTCGCTGTTGAACAGGCGCTCCCAGTCGGCGTCCGTGACCGGCTCGGCCGCCGCCTTCTTGGCCAGGATGGCGAGGACGGCGTCAGCTTCATCCGTAACCAGCTCGACCCACACTCGGGTGGCGGATGCATGGGTGGAGGAGAGGCTGAGGAAAAGAAAGAGGACAAGTACTACGCTTCCTACGCGCGCCCCTATTGCCTGTGTTCTCGCAGATGTCACGGCGCTACTGCAGGATGACCTGCTGGCCTTCGCTCACGCCTTCGAGGATTTCGGTCTTGACACCGTTGGAGATGCCGATCTTCACCGCCACTTTGCGCTTGCCCTCTTCGCCCTTGGGGTCTGGGACTTCGACGGAAGCGTTGCGCTGCTTATCGTAGATGATGGCGGATTCGGGAATCATCAAGATTCCTTTCTTCTCTTCCAGGATGATTTCGGCGTTGGCGCTCATGTTGGCCTTGAGCTCTCCGCTGGGATTGTGAATCGAAACCTTTACTTCGAAGGTGGTGACGTTGTCCTTCTCCACGCCCAGGGGCGAAATCTTGGTCACCTGCCCTTCGAACTTCTTATCCGGGAACGACTCGACCGTGATGCGGGCCGGCTGGCCCATATAGACCTTGCCGATATCCGATTCGTCCACTTTGCCTTTGACGTAAACTTCACGGATGTCGCCCAGCGTCATCACCAGCGTGGCCTGCGAGCCCAGCACCAGGATGGAGCTGACCGCGTCGCCGACTTCGACGTTGCGCGACAGCACCATCCCATCCATCGGGCTGACGATGGTGGCGTTGCGCAGGTCTTCCTCCGCGCGCTCCAGCGCCGCCTGGGTCTGGGCCACCTGCGCTTCGGCCCGCGCCATCTCCGCGCGGGAAACCGCCACAGCGCGCTGGGCCGCCATCTGGCGGTTGAGAGCCATCTGGTAGTTCTTTTCCGCTTCTTCCATCTGTGCGCGGGCAATGAGTCCCTGGGCGTGCAACTGCTCGGCGCGGTCCATGTTGGACTTCATGAAGGGCACATCCGGCCCCTCGGCTTCGATCTTGTTGCGCTCGTAGGATGCCTGAGAGGCCTGGTGGGCGGCGTGGGCGGCTTGCAGGCTGGCGCGGGCCTCGCGCACGCGGGCGGAGAGCTCTTCCTTGTCGAGCTCAACCAGCACCTGGCCGGTGCGGACGACGTCACCGTAGTCGGCGAGGATCTGTTTAACGATGCCGCTGGCCTTCGACTTGACCTCGACCTTGGCCAAGGGCTCGACCTTGCCGGTCGCCACGACCGAGCGGGCCAAGTCGCCCTTCTCGACCGTCGCCAGCTTGGAGGGGTCAATCGCGTGGTTGGAGCGCAGCATGCCGCTGACGCCCAGCACGATGAGGATGAGGACGCCGACGGCGCCGCCGATCAGAAACCAACGCTTCTTTCTGCTTCTCTTATGATTGTGGTTCGCCATACTCCTGCTCCGACCTGCCGGGTATCTTCGATTCTGACTATCCAATACGAACCATCCCGGTGGATAGTTCCCCGCGTCCCGCCGGCGGCCTTCCTTCAAGGCCTTTTAGACGTCTAGGGAAGCAAAAAGTGGGCGAGGACATCAAAACTCGCTTGCTTTCGAGTGGAGCGGGATTGACAATGCCGCCAGCCTCGCGTATGACCCCGGTAACGCATTTCCTGGTCGGCTGGATGGCCGCCAACAGCACCGAGCTGAACGCCAATAGTTGGAACGGCACTAACTTCGCGGGGTGATGTTCAAACGGGCGAGCTCGGCGCCCAGCCGGCCGGTAATCATATAGAGCGCCATTTTGTGGTCGGCGAGGAGCGAATAGAGCGGTTGGCTGAAGGTGGCCGGGCGGTTGTGCTCGATGAAGAAGTGGGAGAACCAGGCCAGCCCGTAGGCCGCCACCGGGATGGCCAGCAACAGCCACCAGTTGCGCGTGACCAGCGCGGCCGCGAGCAGCGCCCAAAGCGCCAGCGTAGCAAGCAAATGGAAGAAACGGGTCTGCGGGCGGCTGTGCTCGCCCAGGTAGTAGGGCCAGAATTCAGAAAAGGTCGAGCGCTTGGAGCTCCCCATTCGGTGTACGCTCCCTGCCAGGCACACGGCAGACTACTCAGCGCCGTACAGCGTGTCAACCGCTTGACACTGCTTGCGCCTGAACCAAGAATGACCGCGCATCCCTGTGAGGTGACTATGTCCTCGCCTTTTGATTCCCTGCCCTTCTCCGGCGACATGCCGACAGGGGAGTTCCGCGCCGCGGCGCACCAACTGGTGGATTGGGTGGCCGACTATCTGGAGCATACGGAACGCTACCCGGTGCTGGCGCAAACCACTCCGGGCGCGCTGCGCCGTCAACTGCCCGCGCAAGCGCCACAGCGAGGCGAAGCCGTCGAGTCCCTGCTGGCCGACTTCGAGCGTCAGGTACTGCCTGGGGTTACGCATTGGAACCATCCGAGTTTCTTCGCCTATTTCGCCATCACCGCGTCGGGCCCGGGCCTGCTGGGCGAGTGGCTGAGCGGGGCGCTGAACGTCAACGCAATGCTGTGGAAGACTTGTCCCGCGGCGAGCGAACTCGAAGAGGTCGTGCTCGGCTGGCTGCGGCGGATGATCGGCCTGCCCGACAACTTCGTGGGCGTGGTGATGGATACGGCGTCGGTCAGCAGCCTGTGCGCGCTGGCGGCGGCCCGCGAGCGGCTGGCTCACCTCAAAGTACGCGAACGTGGTCTAGGCGGGGCGCGTCTCCGCCTTTACGTCTCCGAGCAGGCGCACTCCTCGATGGAGAAGGCAGCCATTGTTCTGGGAATCGGGTTGGAGGGGGTGCGGAAGATTCCCGTTGACGCCGAGTTTCGGATGCGTCCGGATGACTTAGCGGCGGCGATTGAAGAGGACCAGCGAGCCGGTTGGCAGCCCTTCGCAGTGGTGGCGACGGTGGGAACGACCTCCACCACCAGCGTCGACCCCGTGCGCCCCATCGCCGACATCTGCGCGCAGCACAAGCTCTGGCTCCATGTGGACGCTGCGTACGCCGGGCCCGCAGCCATCCTGCCCGAGCGCCGATGGATTCTCGACGGCTGCGACCGCGCCGATTCGGTGGTGCTCAATCCGCACAAGTGGCTGTTCACACCGTTCGACTTCAGCGCCTTCTATTGCCGCCACCCCGAGGAGTTGCGCAACACCTTCAGCATCGTGCCGGAGTACCTGCGCACGCCGGAGAATCCCGAAGCACGCAACTATATGGATTACGGCATTCAACTCGGGCGGCGCTTCCGGGCGCTGAAACTTTGGTTCGTACTGCGCTACTTCGGCCAGCAAGGGATACAGGAACGGTTGCGGCAGCACATCGCCTGGGCCGAAAAGCTGGCGGGCGAGATTGACGCGCATCCGGACTTCGAGCGGATGGCGCCGGTGCCGTTCAGCGTGGTCTGTTTCCGGGCGCGCCCGGCGGCACTGGCCCGACTCCTTGAAGGTAGTGAGGGTGCGGCGGTGGAAGACTATCTCGATAAGCTCAACGAAGCGCTGCTGGAGGTGGTGAACGCCACCGGCGAAGCCTATCTCTCCCACACGAAACTCAAGGGACGCGTCACGCTGCGGTTCGCCATCGGCAACCTGAGGACGACACCGCGGCATGTGGGGCGCGCTTGGGAGCTCCTGCAGCGGCACGCGGCACGGCTGGATGCCGGGCGCCGCCCGGCGGCCTGGCGCGATTGAAGCTGCAGCAGTCCTGGCCTACAATCGCAGGGGACCATGGTTCTCCCGCGGCTGGCGGTTTGCCTCGCAATGTTTTTCGGCGGGGCCGGGGCCGCCCAAAGCCCGCCGCCATCACTCACACCCGAAGTCGGGCCGACGGTGTCTTCTCCGCCCGATGTTCCTGCCGCCATCCGCGTCGTCAGTTTCAACGTTCACCATGGCGACGACATTCCTGGGCTGGTGCGCGCCATCCGCTCGCACGCGGACCTGTGCTCGGCCGATGTGTGGCTGCTGCAGGAGATGGAGGCGTTCCCGGCCGAGGGGACCAGCCGGACGCAAAAGCTGGCGGAGGCGCTGGGGCTCAACTACGTTTATGCGCCGGCGCGGCTGAAAGAAGCTGGCGACGGCACGCACGGGCTGGCGATTCTGAGCCGCTTTCCTCTCAGCGATGTGGAAGTCATCCCTCTGAAGCAGCACCACCTGGGGGTCAACACGCGGCGGCGGATTGCGCTGGGGGTTACGCTGAGCCTGAATGAGCGCCGCGTGCGCGTCTACAACGTGCACCTCGACACGCGCATCAATGCCGGGCAGCGCATCGAGCAGTTGCGCGCCGTGGTGGAAGCCGCGACGCGTCAGCCGCACCGCGATGTCCTTATCGGCGGCGACTTCAACACCAACCCGCTCTACTGGCTGCTGCCGCTGCTGCCGGTCTTCCGCTCCAACCAGGCCAAGGCGGTGGACGACTACATGAAGCAGAACGGTTACGCCACGCCCTTTGCCGAGGGCAGCGGCACGGTGAGCAAGTGGTACGGGAAGTACCGAGTGGACGCCGTCTACGCCCGCGGGCTGCCGGTTCGCCGGTGGAGCGTCGAAAGCGGCGTCGCCCTCAGCGACCACTACCCGCTCTGGGTCGACGTGATCGTGCCGCCGTCGGAAACCGAACGAGCGGAGCGCTAGCGCACTTCGAGCTCGAACGGCATCAGCACCAGCACCGGCTCTTGCAGCAACTGCACCCAGTGCGAGTGGCGCGCCGCGCCCAGAAGGCCGCGGCTCTGGCTCTCGAAGAGCTTCTCCAATTGCTCCAACGGCGTCTTTTCGCGCGGGAACACTTCGTACTGCACGGCCTGGTCGGCGGGAATCTTGGCCAGGTTCTTGGCGATGGCAGTGGCGACGTCCAGGCCGCCGACTTCATCCACCAGCCTCAGCTCTTTGGCCTGGGAGCCCAGCCAGACGCGCCCGCGCCCGATGCGATGCACTTCTTCCTTGGGAATGCCGCGGCCTTGCGAGACACCGTCGAGGAAGTTGTCGTAAATCTCCTGCATCATCGCCATCAAGCGCTCGACCTGCTGCGGGGTGAAGTTCTCGTAGCTATACAGGAACGTGGCGTTGGGGCTCAGCGCCACGTAGTCGCTGGTCAGGCCCAGCATGTCGAACAGGCCCTTGACGTTGAGTTTGCCGAACACCACGCCGATGGACCCGGTGATGGTGCCGGGGTCGGCGACAATCTTGTTCGCCGACATCGCAATCCAGTAGCCCCCCGAGCCGGCGACGTTGGACATCGAAACCACCACCGGCTTCTTGGTCTTGGCGCGCACCACTTCGCGGCGGATGATCTCCGAGGCCAGCGCCGACCCGCCCGGGCTCTCGATGCGAAACACGATGGCTTTGATGGAGTCGTCGTCGGCGGCGTCGCGCAGCGCCTTGGCGACCGTGTCGGAGCCCATGTAGCGCCCCTCGCCCGGCTCGTAGCCGCTCGAGCCGGTGACGATGGGGCCGGTGGCGTGAACCAGGGCAATCTTGGCGGCGCCGAAGGGAGTTGAGGTGCGCTTGACGTAGTCGGACCACGACAGCAGCTTGAGCTCGTCCACGCCCGCTTTCTTCTTCAGCACCTGCTCCTTGTACTCGTCGTAGAAGAGCAACTGATCAACAAGCTTCTTATCCACCGCCTCCTTGGCCATGTAAGGGCCGTTGCGGATGAGCTCATCGGCCTGCTCCGGCGTGAGCGAGCGGCCCTTGCCGATGCCTTCGACAATCTGCTGCTGCCAGGTGGTCAGCAGCGAGACGACGACTTCGCGGTGCGCCGGCGTGAACTTTTTCTCGGTGAAGAAATTCTTTGCCGTCTTGTACTCGGCGATGCTGTACATGTCGGGGTAGATGCGCAGTTTGTCGAGCGCGCCGCGCAGGAACGTGCTATGCCCCATCAGGCTGGTGACGAAGACGGTGCTGGTGGGGGTGAGATAAACCTGCGGGCAGGCGGTGGCGAGGTAGTAGCTGCGGTTGTCGCCGAATTCCAGGTAGCTGGTGCACCACTTCCCGGCCGCCGTGAACTCGGCCAGCTTGGTGCGCAGCTCCTGAATCTGCGCCAGGCCCATCCCGACGTTCTTGATTTCGAGCGAGACGCCGGCGATGTTGTCGTCGCGCTTGGCGCGGTCGAGAGCCTCGAGGATGCGCCGGAAGACGATGACGTCGCCTTCCCAGACTTTAGCGCTGAAGTCGGGCCAGTCCTCCTCTTCAACGCGACCCGAAACTTCGAGGCGCAGAACGGTCTTCTCGGGGACGCGCTGGCTCAACTGGCTGACCGCCACCACAATGGCGATAATCAGCAGCACGACAATCAGAATGATGCGACTCGGCTTCATGGCCATGGGAGGCCCTCCTGAAGGGAATTCCAAGGCTATGGTAGGTCAGGAGCACACCGGCGTCAATCGTCGTGCGCGGGATGGACGCGAGGACTAGAATAGGCAGCCATGAGCTCCCCGGGAACACCCCGCGCCAGCTTCATCAACCTGCCCCACGCCCACACCATTGTCGGACGGCTGGTGCGCTGGTTTGAAGGGATGGCCGACCCAGCGGCGCTCGGAGCGACACCCATCCCGGAACTGCTGGCCGAGCTCGACCGCTGCCTGCGATCCTATGCCGAAGATCCGCCCGAAGCCGAAGCCGTCCCCGCCGCCGAAGAAACCGCGCAGGTAGCGCGGCAACTGGTGGAGGCCATCGAACGCACCGACTATCGCGGCGACCGCCTGGGCCAGTGCGTGCGGAATCTCTTCGAGTGTCTCGGCCTGGCCGAAGAAGGCGCCGCCCTCTCCTTGCGCTGCGGCGAGCGGCCCGACTCGCCGCTGCGGCCGTAGTGGCTGCTGGTTATTCCGGCTTCTTATCTTCCGGTTTCTTTTCCTCTGCCGGCGCCTGGAACAGGGTGGGATCCACGTTGATATTCACCTCCAGGTTCGACACCGTCTGTTCCGAGGTTTTCTGGCCGTTCTGGAGGGCGACGACCTTGAACGGCAGAATCAGGCCGCCCACGGGGCGGAAGTCGGAATAGAAGCGTTCCTCCTGCACCGGTCCCTCGCGGGACATTCCCTGAAAAGCCATCTTCAGGATCCACCCGTTTTCGGCATCGACGTAGAGCCAGGTGCTCTCGCCGGCCGCATCGGTGAGGACAACAACATCGGCGCGCCGGTCGTTCAGCGTGGTGGTTTCGGCGAACTGCACCGTGCGGCCGCCCTCGAGAGCTTGAGGCAGAAGCAGGGTGAGCTCGCGGGCCAGCTCTTTCCGCAGTTGTTCCACGAGCTGAGGCGGGGCGGGCCCGCTGCCGCGCGGGCTTTTCTGCCAGGCCTTCTCTCCGTTGAGGATCAGGCTGATTTCTCCGAAGGGCGTCACGACGTCCTGGCGGAACTTGTCCGGCAGGAGCAGGTGTCGCTTGGAAACGAACTCCTGCTCGCCCATGGGTGTGGCCTGCTTGAGGCGAGAAAGGATGGCGAGGTCGCGCACTGACTTCAAGGCTTCCAATCCGCCGCGGGCTTGGATGGCGGCTTCGAGCACCTGACGCCCGCGCGCCAGCGATTCCGGTGTGGCCGCCGGAACGGCAGCCGCCTTCGGCTTCGGCGTCGGGATCGCAATGTCAATCGTCCTGGTTTCGCCCAGTGTGGCGAGCGGCTGGTCGAAATCCTGCTGCCGGCCCACGGCCAGAATCACCAGCTTGTCGGGATGCAGGTGCTGGCGAGCCACCCGCTGGATGTCCTCTACCGTCACTTTTTCCACGTTGGCGCGGAATTTCTCCAGAAAGTCCCGCGGGTAGCCGTAATACTCGTAGGTCATCAGCCGGCGGACGATTTCTCCGGTGGTGTCGAAGTTGAAGACGAAGGAGTTGCGGATGCTTTCCTTGGCGACGGCCAACTCCTTCGGCGTCACCGGCCCCGCGGTGATTCGCTGGATCTCCGCCAGAACTTCTTTGATCGCCTGCACGGTGGCGTCGGAGCGTGTGTTGCAGAGGACGAAGAAGGTGCCATCGTAGTCATATTGGGCGGTCCAGGCCGAGCCCACGGCATAGGCCAGGCCCAGCTCGGAGCGCACCCGCTTGACCAGACGCGAGCTGAAGCCGCCGCCCAGGATTTCGCTCAGCACGTTCAGCGCGTAGTAGTCCGGGTCGTCGAGCCGCCCGCCAAGATGCCCGATGCGCAGGTGGGTCTGGTTGACGTCGTCTTTGGCGATGAAGTAGACGCCCGGGGCTGCGGCGGCTTTCACCTCCGGCAGCGGCGGCAGCTCGACCGGCTGGCGCGGCCAGGAACCGAAGTGCTGCTCGACCAGCTTCTTCACCTCGGCGCGGTCAAAATCGCCCCACAGGCCGAGAATCGTCTGGTTGGGATGGAAGTAGCGGCGATGAAATTCAACCAGGTCGGCGCGGGTGATGTTCTGCAAGGTTTCGTATTCGGGGTGGCGCGCATAGGGGTTGTCCTTGCCGTAAAGCAGCTTGGTGAATTCGCGGTTGGCAATCTGGCTGACGTCGTCGTTGCGGCGGGCGATAGCGGTGCGCTCCTGCACCATGGCCAGCTCGATCTTGTCGTCGGGAAAGGCGGGATTGCGGAGCAGGTCGGCAAGAATCTCGAGCGCCAGCGGCAAGTGCTCCTTGAGCGCAAAGAGCGAAGCCGTGGCGGAGGTGGCGCCGATGCCGGTCTCGACCGAGGCGCCGACATTCTCGAGCAGCCGATCAATCTCCTCGCCCTTGCGCGCGGTGGTGCCACCGGTGCGCATCACCTGACCGATGATGTCGGCCAGACCGACTTTGTCGGCCGGCTCGAAACGGCCCCCGGTTTTGATCAGAGCGAACCCTTCGACTTTCGGCAAGGTGTGATCTTCGACCAGGTAGAGCACCAGCCCGTTGGGCAGCTCGATGCGCTCGACCTCCGGAATCTTGAGGTCGCGCAGCGGCGGATAGGTGAGCTGTTTGTAGGGCCGCTGGGCAACGGCTGGCAGAGCCAGCACGAAGGAAACCAGCAGCAGCGCCGCGGCGAGCAAAGTCTGGTTGCGAGGGTTCATTGCTTTTTCTCCTGCGGCTCCGCCGGTGGTTCTTCGCCGCCGCTTTCGGGCACCAGGTAAGCGACGGTGCGATTGCTGGTCGTGAAGTAGGTTCTGGCGACGCGCTGCACGTCTTCGCGGGTCACTTTGTTGATGGCTTCGAGCTCGCGGAAGAGGTTGCGCCAGTCGCCGGTGAGAACCTGATAGGAGGCGAGCTCGCTGGCCAGGCCGGAGTTGGAGGAGAGTCGCCGAATCAGGTCCGCGCGCGCCTGCTGCTTCACGCGCTCGAGCTCTTCTTCGCTCACCAGCTCCTGGCGCAGCTTTTCGATTTCTTCCAGCATCACCTTCTCGTTCTCCTCGTTCGTCTTTTCCGCGGCGGCGATGGAGAAGAACACGAAAAGGTTCGGGTACTTCTCGCCGGGAAAGCCCGGGAAGCCGCCGGCGGCGACGGCCAGCTTCTTCTCCTGCACCAGGCTGCGATAGAGCCGCGAGGTGCGCCCGCCGGCGAGGATATTCTGCACGGCATCGAAGACGGCGTTGTCCGGGTCGTTGATGCTGGGCTTGTGGTAGCCGATAACCAGCACGGGCTGGAACTCGGCGCGGATGACGGCGCGGCGCTCGCCTGGCTGCGGCGGCTCCGCGGTCCACATCGGCTCGGTGCGCGGCCCGGCGGGGATGCGGCCGAAGTAGAGCTGGGCGAGGCGGATGACTTCCTTGGGATTGACGTCGCCGACAATCACCGCCGTGAGCCGGCGCGGGGTGTAGTAGCGGCGGAAGAAATCTTCGGCGTGCTTGCGGGTGAGGTTTTCGAGGTCGGAGCGCCAGCCGATGCCGCTGCGGCCGTAGGGATGGGCGACGTAGGCGAGGGCGAGGAACTGCTCGATCAGGTTGCCGATGGGCTGGCTTTCGATGCGCATGCGGCGCTCTTCCATCACCACGTCGCGCTCCTTGTAGAACTCGCGCAGCACGGGGTCGAGGAAGCGGGCGGATTCGAGCGAGAACCAGAGCTCGAGCTTGTTGGAGGGCAGGCTGAAGAAGTACTCGGTGGAGTCGTTGGTGGTGGTGGCGTTGAGGCCGACGCCGCCGTTGGTTTCGATGGCTTCGTCGAACTCGCTGGGGACCACGAACTTCTGCGCTTCCTCTTGCGCCTGCTGGAAAGCGGCTTCGAGCTGCTCAAGCCGCTTGGGGTCGGCCTGCTTGCCCTTCCAGCGCTCCTGCTGCAGCGCCGAGTAGGCGCGGTCAACCTTGGCCAGCGCGATTTTTTCCAGCGCGTAGTTCTTGGTGCCGATGGTCGAGGTGCCTTTGAAGGCCATATGCTCGAAGACGTGGGCCAGGCCGGTGCGGCCGGTTTCTTCGTCCACCGAGCCCACGTCGGCGTAGAGATGGAAAGAAACGGTGGGGACCTGGTGGCGCTCGACGATGAGGAACGTCATCCCGTTGGCCAGCTTGTGCTGGGTGACGGTCTTCTCGAACTCGGCCAGGTTCTGCGCCGCCAGCGGCAGCGCGGCGCCGAGCAAGAGTGCAAACAAGGATAGACGGCGTGTGAGCGGCATGCAGAGACCTCGCGAGGCTGTCATCGAATTTTAGATGGTCCCGAGTGGCAAGTCGTTCGGCGGCTTTCTATTTCTGCACCCAGTACTGCTCTTCGCGCAGCGACTCCTTGGGGAAGCCGCGGCGCTGCAAAATCCCCTTCCCTTTCTCAATCATCTCCGGATGGCCGCAGAGGTAGGCGATGGCGTTCTCGCCGGTCAGCCCGTGCTGGTCGGAGTACTTGCGCAGGACGTCCTCGCAGCGACCGACCTCGCCCTTCCAGGCCGTGTCTTCCCACGGGCGGCTGATGGTGGGGATGTAGGTCAGCCACGGGACTTCGCGCGCGTAACCCACGAACTCCTCGTGGTAGCCGAACTCCCAGGAACGGCTGGCGCCCTGGAGACAGACAATCTCGACGCCGTCGGGGTAGCGGCCGTCCTTCCACTCGCGATAAAGCGTGCGCACCATGCTGGTGAAGGGCGCGATGCCCGTGACCGTGGAGACGAAGAAGTGCTTCTTCTTTCCGCTCTTGAGGTCGAGCAGGAAGCGTCCCTTGGCCACCTTGCGCATCACCAGCGGCGCGCCGACCTGGAGCTTGTGCAGGCGCGGGGTGAGTTCGCCGTTGGGGACGAGCTCGATGAAAAACTCCAACGTCTCTTCCAGCGGCGAGCTGACGATGGAGTAGGGCCGCTCGACCACTTTGTCGCCCTCGACCACGCCGAAAGTCGCGTACTGGCCCGGCTGGAATTTGAACTCGCCCTCGTGGCGGATGCGGATGGCCCAGAGGTCTTCGGAGAAGTCGCGCCGCTCGATGATTTCCGCCTGCCAGAACTTGTCGCTCGCTACCGCCACCGGGGCTCCTTCGCGTCGGACAAACGAACCGCGACCATACTACGAAGCCGAAACCCCTGACAAGAACCTATTCGTGGGTGAGGGCGGCGACCGGGTCGGCGGCGGCGGCGCGCAGGGCGGGATAGACCGAGCCAAGGATGCAACCGACGATGGCGAACACGGCGCCGAGCAGCAACCACTCGGGATTGATAAGCACGCGCATCGTGGGGCGCAGTGAGGTGACGACGAACTTCACACCGTAGCTCGCGGCCACGCCCAGGAGGATGCCGAGAAACGACACCGCCAGCGACTCGCGCAACACCATGCCGACAATGTTCCAGCGCGAGGCGCCCAGCGCCTTGAGGATGCCGATCTCGCGCGTCCGCTCCAGCACAATGGTGTACATGCTCAACAGCACCACCATAAAGCTGATGAGGATGCCGACCAGCACCACCGCGCGGGTGAAGGGGCGAATCTCCGGCAGGTTGCTGGAAACCATCAACGAGAGGTACTCCTCCATCAGGCGGATGCGATGGCGCGGGAAAAGCAGCGCCAGCTTTTCGTGCACCGCCCGCGGGTTGCCGCTGCTCTGCACCCAGAACATCGAGACGCGCTGCTCGGCGCCGACCAGCTCCTGCGCCGTGGCCAGCGGGATGAAGTAGCGCGCCCCGCGCCCGTGCTCAACGATGCCGCAAACGCGGAACTTCTCGCCCAGCAGCTCCACCGTGTCGCCGACGTTCAGGTTTTTCGACGCCGCCTTGATGTCGTCCACGATGACATCGTTGCGCTCCTGGAACGGCCCGCCCTGATGGAACAGAAATCCGCTGCCCAGGCGGTTGAAGGTGTCGTAGTCGATGCCGTAAATCATCGTCAGGCTTTCGCCGCTCACCACCGTGAGCACTGGCGCGACGTCAATCACGCCTTCGACCGCGGCGATTTCGTTCGCCATCTCCTGCGGCAGCACCGGACTGGAAATGGCGATGAAGATGGACGCGTTCGGCGACTGCACCAGCAGGTCGGCCCCGATGCCCTTCACCCGCTCGCCCCACTCGCTGACGATGCCGTCGGTGAGCCCCATCAGGAACAGCAGCAGGAACACCTGCAGCGTCACCGCCAGCACGCTCAGCGCAGTGCGAATCGGCCGCGCCTTCAGGTTGGCCCACATCAGCTCTTTCATCGCCCTATTTGATGCATCTTCTTCACTTTCACTTTAGCATCGCACCGTTAGAACCAGCAACGTGTCGCGCCCTTCTACCGCCCCACCAACGCGAAGGCGGCCCAGTGCTAGGGGCGGTCGTCGCCGTAGCGCCGGGCAACGCGCTTGCGCATCCGCTGCTGCGCCCACCGCAGGGCCTCGGCTTTCCCTGGGGGGTCTGGTTGCCCATCCTAGCATCCTGCCCACGGGCACGCCAGTTGACTGTGAGACATGCCTTGACTTGCCACAGCGCCCGCCCTATCTTGGTGCAGTGTTGCCTAATTCCCACACTCCGGCGACTACCCTGCGGCGCTATTACCGCCGACTTTCGAGCCACTTCGGGCCTCAGTACTGGTGGCCCGCCCGAACTCGGTTTGAGGTCATCCTCGGGGCGCTCCTGACCCAGAACACCAGTTGGGTCAATGTGGAGAAGGCGCTCAACAATCTCCGCTGCGAAGGCCTGCTGCGGCCCGACAAGCTCGCGCGGGTCTCCCCGGCCCGACTGGAGAAGCTGCTGCGCCCCTCGGGCTACTACCGGCAAAAGACGCGGGTAGTCCGCGGCTTCCTCGCGCACCTCCAGCGCCGCTACGGTGGTTCGCTGCGCCGGCTGCTGGCGCGCCCGGCGAACCAGTTGCGCGCCGAGCTGCTGTCGTTGCACGGCATCGGCGAAGAGACCGCTGACTCCATCCTGCTCTACGCCGCCGGTCAGCCCGTCTTTGTGGTTGACGCTTACACGCGTCGCGTGCTCGCCCGCCACGGCCTGGCGTCCGAAACCGCCCGCTACGCCGAGCTGCAAGGTTTCTTCCATCGGCACCTGCCAGGCGACGCTTCCCTCTTCAACGAATACCACGCGCTGCTGGTGGCCGTGGGCAAGAACTACTGCCGGCGGCGGGCGCCCGACTGCGCCGGCTGCCCGCTGGGGCCTGAGCTCCCAACGCCGAGGCTGACTTCGATTTCGGCTCCGCCCGTGGCCGCGCCGGGGCTTGAGGTGGTGGCGCGTGTCTGACCCGAAGAGTCGCCGCATTCGCCGCTGGCTGCTCGGCGCCGGGTTCGTTCTGCTGCTCGGCGTGGTCTTCGTCCTCGGCTCCATCAACGTTCCCTTTTTCGAACCCGACGAGCCCTCTGAAGTCATCCTGCTCTACGTCTTCTCCGGTCTCATCTTTCTGGCCTTCATTCTCTACGGGCTCGTCCTCACCCGTTACCTCGCCCGGCTCTACACCGAGCGCCGCCAGCGTGTCCTCGGCAGTACCTTCAAGACCAAGATGGTGGTGGGCGCGCTGGCGCTGTCGTTGCTGCCGGTGGTGGCGCTGTTCTTCATCAGCTACGCCCTGGTGAATCGCACCCTTGCCAAGTGGTTTCCGCGGCCGCTGGAAATCGTCCGCGACGACGCCGTCGCCCTCGTCGACCACACCCTGAGCGAGCACAAGCAGCACACGCTCGACCTGGCGCGGATGCTGGCCGAAGACCCCGCCATCCAGCGCGCCGTCCAAGCGGGCCGCCAGGCGCCCACCGAGCAGACACTCTCGTCGTTGGCACGGCGCGCCGGACTTGCCTGGGCGGTAGTCGTCCGCGGCGAGAACGACGCGGTCTTGGCCACCTATCGCGCTGGCTCAATTGATCTGAGGCACCAACTGGCCGATCTGCGCGAGGGCGCGCCCACGATGGTCGAGCTGCAACCCGGAAAGCCTTACGCCCTGGCGCGCACCTCCATCCGCGCGCCGGACGGTGCCTCGCTCGGCGCCGTCGTCGTTGCTCAGCCGGTGCCGGAGGAAATTCTGACGCGCGCGGCGCGCATCGAGCAGGAGTCCCGCGCCTATGACGCCGTGACCCGGGAGAGAAAGGCCTACCGCTGGCAGGCGCTGATAATTCTTTTGCTCATCACCATCCTGCTGCTGCTGGCCACGACCTGGACGGCGCTGTTTCTGGCCAAGCAGGTGACGATTCCCATTCAGGCGCTGGCTGTCGCCACCGAGGAAGTTTCTCGCGGCAACTTCGCCCATCGCGTGGAGGTGCCGGCGCGTGACGAGCTCGCCACCCTGGTTAACTCCTTCAACCAGATGACCGCGCAGTTGGGCGAAAGCCGCAGCCGCCTGGAGCTGGCGGTGGCTGAGCTGCGCCGGCGCCGCCAGTGGATGGAGACGATTCAGGAGAGCATCCCCACGGCCGTGCTGACGCTCAGCCCCGAGCGCACGGTGTTGGGAGCCAACCACGCCGCCCGCCAACTCCTCGGCCAGTCCGCGGCCGGGCCGGCGCCGCTGGCCGACTACGTGGGGGCGGAAACCGCGCGCGCCTGCGAAGGGCTGTTCACCCAGGCGGCCCACACCGGCTTCGCCGCCACGCAAATGGACTTGCGCTTTCCCGACCGCATCGCGCATTGCGCTGTCAGCGTCTCGGCGCTCCGCGGCGGCCCCGGCGAAGGCTTCGTGCTCGTGCTGGACGATCTTACCGACCTCCTCAAAGCGCAGAAAGCCGCCGCCTGGCAGGAGGTGGCCCAGCGCATCGCGCACGAGATCAAGAATCCGCTGACGCCCATCGCGCTTTCCGCCGACCGCATCCGCCGCTACGTCGAGCGGGCCGCCGAAGGGAGCGCCGACCACCGCTATCGTGAACTCATCGCCCGCTGCGCAACCGTCATCAGTCAGGAAGTTCACAGCCTGAAGTCGCTGGTGGATGAGTTCTCGCGCTTCGCGCGCTTCCCCGCGACCGAGCCGGTGCCGACGCAGCTCAACGAAGTGGTGGAAAGCGCGCTGGCGCTCTACGCCGACTCTGCCAACGGCATTCGGCTCGAAGCCGAGCTGGCGCCGAACCTGCCGCCGATTCCCGCCGACCCGGCGTTGCTGCGCCGTGCCCTCATCAACCTGATTGAGAACGCGACCGAAGCGGTGGCCAGGTCCGCCACGAAGCGCATCGTCATCCGCACCCGCTCGCTTGCGCCCCGCGCGGCGGTGGAGCTGAGCGTCAGCGACTCCGGCGTCGGCATCCCGCCGGAAAGCAAGGAGCGGCTCTTTCTTCCCTTTTTCTCCACCAAGCCCGATGGCATGGGCCTCGGTCTCGCCATCGTCAGCCGCATCGTGGCCGAGCACCACGGGCGCATCCGCGTCGAAGATTCCGAGCCCACGGGCGCGCGCTTCATCGTCGAGCTGCCGACTGAGATTCCCGCGGCGGTGCCCGCCCGATGAGCCGCGCCTCCATCCTCGTGGTGGACGACGAGGCCGGCATCCGCACCTCGCTGGTCGAGATTCTTCGCGAGGAAGGCTGGGAGGCCGACGCCGTGACGAGCGGCGAGGAGTGCCTGGCCGCCGCCGCCGAGAAAGCCTACGACCTCGTCATCCTGGATGTCTGGCTGCCCGGGCTCGACGGTCTGGAAGTTCTGCGCCGCCTCAAGGAGCGCGAGCCTTCGCCCGCAGTCATTCTTATTTCCGGCCACGCCACCATCGAGACCGCGGTCAAGGGTACCAAGTTGGGCGCGTTTGACTTCCTGGAGAAACCGCTGTCGATGGAGCGCACGGTGCTACTGGTGCGCCACGCGCTCGATCAGTTGCGCCTCACCGAAGAAAACCGCGAGCTGCGCGACCAGCTTCGTGCCCGCTACCGCATCGTCGGCCAGAGCGTACCCATCAAGGCGCTACGGCAACAGTTGGCGCTGACCGCGCCCACCAACAGCCGGGTGCTGATTTATGGCGAGAGCGGGACCGGCAAGGAGTTGGTGGCGAGGGCTTTGCACGCCGGGTCGCTGCGCGCCGCCAAGCCCTTTGTCGAGGTCAACTGCGCGGCGATTCCGGAAGAGCTCATCGAAAGCGAGCTCTTCGGGCACCGTAAGGGCGCCTACACCGGCGCCGCCGAAGACAAGCGCGGCAAGTTCCAGCTCGCCGATGGCGGCACGCTTTTCCTCGATGAAGTCGGCGACATGAGCCTGCGCACCCAGGCCAAAGTGCTGCGCGTGCTCGACGAGCAGCGCTTCACCCCCATCGGCGCCGCCGCCTCCGTGCAGGTCGATACCCGCGTCATTGCGGCCACCAACAAGAACCTCGAAGAGGAAATCAACCGCGAGCGCTTCCGCGAAGACCTGTTCTACCGGCTCAATGTGATTCCCTTTTACGTCCCGCCGCTGCGCGAGCGCGTGGAAGATATTCCGCTGCTGGCGGATTACTTCCTGGCCGAATTTGCGGCCGCGTACGGGCGGCGGAAGAAAGAGCTGGCGCCGGACGCCGTCAAAGTGCTTCAGGGTCACTCCTGGCCGGGCAACGTGCGGGAGTTGAGAAACCTCATCGAGCGGTTGGTCATCATGACCTCCGCCGAGCGCATTGAAGCGCGCCACCTGCCGCCCGACTTCCATCGCCCCCGCCCGGGCTTCACCGCCGGCACGCTTCAGGAAGCGCGGGCGCGCACGGAGCGCGACTTCATTCTCAGCAAATTGCAGGAGAACTCTTGGAACGTCAGCCGGACCGCAGTGGCCATCGGCATCGAGCGCTCCCACCTGCACCGCAAGATGAAGGCCCTGGGCATCGCCGCCCCCGACCGCAAAGGCGCCTAACCCTCGAAGTCTTTCCGCCAGTCGATGAGCCGCTCGACGCCGGGGCGCTCCCGCCAGTCGGTGTGCACTTTGACGAACAGCTCGAGAAAAACCTTGCGCCCGAGCAGCTCCTCCAGCTCCTCCCGCGCCGCCTGGCCGATGCGCTTCAGCGTCTGTCCCTGGGCGCCGATGAGGATGCCCTTCTGCCCGTCGCGTTCCACTAGAATGGTGGCGTGGATGCGCGCCACGCCCCGCTCGTCCCCTTCCGGCGGCTCCTCGAACTTGTCCACCACGACTGCAGTGGCGTAGGGAACCTCCTGGCGCGTCTCCTGAAAGATTTTTTCTCGGACGATTTCCGCCGCCATGAAGCGCAGCGGCTGGTCGGTCAGCGTCTCGGCGGGAAAATAAGCCGGGCCCTCCGGCAGCGTCTCGACGATCTTCCTCTCCAGCACATCCTGGTTGATTCCCTTCAGCGCCGAGAGCGGGATGATTTCGCGGAACTCGTGCTCCCGGCGCAGTTTTTCAATCAGCGGCAGGAGCGCGGGCTTGGCGATGAGGTCGACTTTGTTCAGCAGCAGGAAACTTGGACCCGAAAACTTCCGCGCCGCCTCAATCGCCAACCTGTCTTCTTCGTTGAGCGGCCGGCTGGCGTCTACCAGCACCAGCAGCAGGTCGACCCCTTCCAGCGCCTCGCGCACCTGGCGCATCATTTCCTCGTTCATCCGCGTGTGCGGGTGGTGGATGCCCGGCGTGTCGACGAGGATGATTTGCGCGTCCTCGCGGTTCACCACCGCCTGGATGCGGGTGCGCGTGGTCTGCGGCCGCGACGAAACAATCGCCAACTTGGTTCCCGCCAGCGCGTTCAGCAGGGTGGATTTTCCGGTGTTGGGCCGGCCGATGACGGCCACGTAGCCCGAACGAAAGCTCATTGCGAGGAAGAGCTGCGCGCGCGCTTGCGGCCGGCGGCCACCGGCTCGGGTGGCGGAAGCTTGGTGACGCGCAAGCGCACCACGCGCCGCGGCGTCGCTTCCAGCACCTCCACCCGCAGGCCGTTGCGCTCGATGGACTCGCCCGGCTTGGGCACGTAGCCGAACCAGTTGTGCACCAGGCCAGCGAAGGTTGTGGCGCCGTTGCGCTCCAGCGCCACGCCCAGCGCTTCGGAAAGCTTCTCCAGCTCGACACCGCCGCGCACCAGGTGCACGTTCTCGGATTCCTTCAGGATTTCGGCACGCCGCACCTGGTCGGCGTCGTTGATCTCACCCAGGATTTCGCCCGAGAGGTCCTCCAGCGTAATCAGCCCGGCGAGGCTGCCATACTCATCCACGACCACTGCCATCTGCTGCAGTTCCCGCTGCAAGTCGCGGATGAGCTCGACCACCGGCTTGGTCTCCGGGATGAAAAACGCCGGCCGGACAAACTCAGAGACCCGCCGCTGGGCATACTCGGTCTCCGGCACGTCCAGCAGGCTGTAAATCGAAATCACGCCGCGCACGTCGTCGAGGTTGTCGCCATAAACCACCACGCGCGAGTAGCGCTTCTCGCGCGCCAGTTGGCGCAATTCTTCCAGCGTGGCGTTGGCGGAGATGCTGACGATTTCCGGCCGCGGGGTCATCACCTCGCGAGCCGTCTTGTCGGCAAACTGCAGCACCGAGGCGATCAGGGGCACATCTTCCTTCGCCAGCAGGCCTCGCTCCTGGCCCACCTCCACCAGCTCCTCGATGGCGTGCTCGGCCTTCTCGGCCGGCTCCTCGTCTTCCGGCTCGGCCAGATGCAGCACCGAGACCGCAAAGTCATAGAGCAGCAGCAGCGGCATCACCAAATAGTAGCCGGCGCGCAGAAAGGGGACCAGCCACAGCAGCCAGGCACCACGGCTGCGGCTGAGCAGCACGTGCGGGATGAATTGATAGACGAGAACAATCTCCAGCACGACGAAGAAGGCAGTCTCGAAGATGGCGCGCGTGGGACTGGGCGCCAGCTGCTCGGCCGCAAAACCGATGGCCAGCGCCACCAGTACCAGGGTCAACTGCGCCAGCAGGGCAAAGGTCTGCATCGCGCGCCGCCGCTCCAACTTCAGCCGCGGCGCCACGTTCTCGTGAAAGAACTCCAGGTGCTCGCGCACTCTCCGGCTGACTTGCCGGCCCTTCTCCTGATAGAGCCGGTAGACGTAGCTGAACAGCGCCAGCAGCAGCGTCAGGACGGTGATGACGGCGGCGTGGAGAAGAATCTGCACCATCGGCTATTCCAGCCCCAGGCGGCGCCGCAAGGCGTGCTCGCGGCGGTTCATCTGCCCGGTGTCGCGTTCATGATCGTATCCCATCAGGTGGAGGAGGCCGTGCAGCATCAGGAGCTTGATTTCTTCGCTGAGCGAGTGGCCGAACTCTCGCGCCTGGCGCCGGGCCGTGTCGGCGGAGATGACCACATCGCCGAGATAGCCGTTGCCGCCGGCGGGAAACGAGAGCACATCGGTGGCTCGGGGCTGGCGGCGATAGCGCCGGTTGAGCGCCGCCATGCGCCGGTCGCTCACCAGCGCCACACTGAAGCGCGAGGGAGTCACGCGCGCGGCGCGGCTCAGCCGCGGCAGAAACCGCCGCAGCGTTCTGAGGTCAATTCGGACTCGGCGCTGTTGGTTGAGAAGCATGGCGGCTCGTCAGTCGTTGTTCCGGTGGTTGCGCACCGGAACGGCGCGAGCCTGCTCGTTCTCGTAGGCTTCGTAGGCCTTGATAATCTGCTGCACCAGCGTGTGGCGCACGACGTCGCGCTCGTTGAAGCGGATGAACCCGATGCCGGGAATCTGCTCGACCACCTCCAACGCCTCGATGAGGCCGGAGCGGCGCCCCGGCGGCAAATCAATCTGCGTGATATCGCCGGTGATGACCGCCTTGGAGTTGAACCCGAGGCGTGTCAGGAACATCTTCATCTGCTCGCTGGTGGTGTTCTGGGCTTCGTCGAGAATCACGAACGAACTGTTAAGCGTGCGCCCGCGCATGAAGGCGAGCGGTGCCACCTCGATCACGCCTTTTTCGAGAAACCGGCTGAGCTTGTCCGGCTCCAGCAAATCGTAGAGTGCGTCGTAGAGCGGCCGCATGTAGGGGTCGACCTTCTCCTGCAACGTGCCTGGGAGATAGCCGAGCTTCTCGCCGGCCTCCACGGCGGGCCGGACGAGGATGATGCGGTCGACCTTCTTGGTCAGCAGCGCCGAGACCGCCATCGCCACCGCCAGGTAAGTCTTGCCCGTGCCGCCGGGCCCGATGGCGAACACCATGTCGTTGGTTTCGATGGCTTCCATGTAGGCGCGCTGGTTGGGGCTCTTGGGCGTGACGGCTTTCTTGCCGAACAGGCGCGGCCGCGGGGTTTCGACCACTTCGCGCAGCGAGGCGCTGGGGTCGTGCTCGTAGAGCCGCAGCAGGCTCTGCACTTCCCCGTTGGCGAAGCCGTGGCCTTCGTGGGCCAGAGCCATGTAGTCGCGCAGGAAGCGCTCAGCGCGCTCGACGCTGGCGGCGTCGCCCACGAGCTCCAACGCCTCGTCCTGGAGGTGGATGTCCACCTTGAACACTGATTCGAACAGTTTCAGGTTTTCGTCCAGGGTCCCGAAGAGCGGCTCGATTTCCGTGGTGATCTTGACGGTGCGTTTCATCTACCCGAGGGTGACTGTTCGCCTCCTCGTTGGCTCTAGACAGAAGCCTACAGCACCCTTCCGCCGCAGTCAATAGAGGCCCTCAGAAGCCGTCGTGGGCTGCCTTGACCCTCTTCCATGCGTGTGCTAATTTTTTGATTCCGTCCTTTGCACGAGGAATCGCTTGACGACCGACACTACCACCGCCCTGCGCAAAACCGCGCTCCACAGCGTGCACCGCGCCGCGGGCGCCAAGATGGTTTCGTTCGGCGGCTGGGACATGCCGGTGGAATACAGCGGCATCATCCAGGAGCACCTGGCGGTGCGCACCGCCTGCGGACTGTTCGACGTCAGCCATATGGGCGAGATCGAAATCCGCGGCCGCGAAGCACTGGCGCTGGTGCAGTGGGTGACCTCCAACGACGCCTCGAAGCTGGTCCTCGGCCAGGCGCAGTACTCCGGCCTGCTCACCGACCGCGGCACTTTTGTCGATGACATCATCGTGCACAAGTTTTCCGACACGCATTATTTTCTCTGCGTCAACGCAGCCAACCGCGAGAAGGACTTCGAGTACATTCGGAGCCAGAACCGGTTCGACGCCGAGGTGATTGATTCGGGCGACAGCTACACCCAGCTTGCCTTGCAGGGCCCGAAGGCGCAGACCATTCTCCAGCTGCTCACGCCGGTTGACCTCAACAGCATCAAGTACTACCGCTTCACCTTCGGGCAGGTGCTGGGCGTCGACTGCCTCATCGCCCGCACCGGCTACACGGGCGAAGACGGGTTTGAGCTTTACTTCGAGCCGGCGCAGTCGGAAAAGATGTGGCACGGTCTGCTGGAGGCCGGCAAACCCCACGGCTTGATCCCCGCCGGGCTGGGCGCCCGCAACACCCTGCGGCTGGAGGCCGGCTTTGCGCTCTACGGCCACGAGATTGATGACACCACAACCGTCTGGGAAGCGAACCTGGGCTGGATTTGCAAGATGGACAAGGGCGAGTTCATCGCCCGGGCCGCGCTGGCGGCGCAGAAAGAGCGGGGGCTGGAGCGCAAGTTGGTGGGCTTCGAGATGCGCGGTCGCGGCATAGCGCGCGACGGCTACCCCGTCTTTGTCAACGGCGGCGAAGCCGGGCGCGTTACCTCCGGCTCGCCGGCGCCCTTTTTGCAGAAGAACATCGGCATGGCCTACGTCCCCGTGGCGGCGAGTGCGCCCGGGACGCCGATTGAAATCGGCATCCGCGACCAGCGCGTGCCGGCGGAAATCGTTCCCCTGCCGTTCTACAAACGGCCCCGCGGCTGAGGGCGGGGCTCAACGAGGAAAACCGTGGCGACCTATCCAACCGAGTACCGCTACACCAAGGAGCACGAGTGGATCAAGCTGAACGGGACGCAGGCCGTGGTCGGCATTACCGACCACGCGCAAGAGAAGCTAGGCGACATTGTGTTTGTCGAGCTGCCGGCGGTGGGCCGGAAGCTGGCGGCGATGGAATCGTTCGGCACGGTGGAGTCGGTCAAGGCGGTCTCCGACATCTACTGCCCCGCTGCCGGAATCGTAACCGAGGTCAACTCGCAGCTCGCCGAGAAGCCGGAGCTGCTCAACCAGGATCCGCACGGCGCCGCCTGGCTCATCAAGCTGACGCTCGAGAATCCTAAAGAGGTTGACTCGCTGCTGACGGCCAAGCAATACGAAGAGTTCATCGCCGCCGAAGACGCCGCCCACTAGCTGATGCGCTATCTCCCCAAGTCCGACGCTGAGCGCCGTGCCATGCTGGCCGAGCTCGGGCGCTCCTCGATGGAGGAGCTTTTCTCCTGCATCTCCGATAGCTACCACCTGAAAGCGCCGCTCAATCTGCCGGCGGCGATGTCGGAGTATGAAATCCTCGACTATTTCCGCCAGCGCGCCGCGGAGAACGGCGGCGACTACCTGCGCCTGCTGGGCGCCGGCGTCTACGACCATTTCCGCCCGGTGGTGATTGACGCGCTGCTTTCGCGCGGGGAGTGGTTCACCGCCTACACGCCCTATCAGGCCGAGATTTCTCAAGGCACGCTGCAAGCCATTTTTGAGTTTCAGACGATGATGTGCCAGCTCACCGGCCAGGAAGTTGCCAACGCCTCGATGTACGACGGCTCGACCGCTCTGCCGGAAGCGGTGATGATGGCGATGCGCATCAACGGGCGACACCGCGTGCTGGTGGCGAAGACCATTCACCCGGAATACCGCGAGGTGCTGCGTACTTACGCGCGCAACCAGAAGATGGAAATCACCGAGCTGCCTTACGCCAACAGCGGCCAGGTGGACGCCGCGGCTTTAGCCTCGCTCCTCAATGACCAGACCGCCGCCGTGGCCGTGCAGTCGCCCAACTTCTTCGGGTGCCTTGAAGAAATCCCGACACTGGCGGAGGCCGCGCACAAGCACGGCGCGCTTCTGATTGACGTCATCACCGAGCCGGTTTCGCTCGGCCTGCTGCGCCCGCCGGCGGAAGCCGACATCGTAGCGATGGAAACCCAGGGCCTGGGCCTCGCGCCCAGCTACGGGGGCCCGTACGCCGGCGTCATCGCCAGCAAAGAAAAGTTCGTCCGCAGCCTGCCCGGGCGGCTGGCCGGGCAGACGACCGACAGCGAAGGCCGCCGCGGCTTCGTGCTCACGCTGAGCACGCGCGAGCAGCACATCCGCCGCGAGAAAGCCACTTCCAACATTTGCACCAACCAGGCGCTCTGCGCGCTAGCCGTCACCATCTTTCTTTCTTTGTATGGCAAGCAAGGCCTGCGGGAGCTGGCCGAGCAGAACCTCGCCAAAGCCCACTACCTCGCTGACGAGCTTTCCAAGCTAGCGAGCGTGAAGCGGCGGTTTGCGGCGCCGTTCTTCAACGAGTTCGTCCTCCAGCTCGAGAAAGACGTCGCCCAGGTTCTGGCGCAACTTCAGCAACAGAAAATTCTGGGCGGTGTGGCGTTAAGCCGGTGGTACCCCGACTTGAAGAACTCCTTGTTGGTTTGCGTAACCGAGACAGCCAAGCGCGCCGACCTCGACCGAGTGGTCGCCGCGTTCCGGACAGCATTGGGATGAAAGCGCGACCGCATATAACGCAGAGCGAAGCGCTGCTGTTTGAAAAGAGCTCGCCGGGCAAGCACGGCTACCGGTTGCCGCCGCTGGACGTCCCGCCGGTGGACGCGGCGAAGGCGCTGGGCGCGGACCAACTGCGCGCGCAGATTGAAGGCTTCCCCGAACTCAGCGAAATCGAAGTCATCCGCCACTTCACGCGGCTTTCCACCTGGAACTACGGCGTCGACACCGGAATGTACCCGCTGGGCTCGTGCACGATGAAGTACAACCCGCGCATCAATGAAGTCGTCGCGCGGTTGGCCGGCCTGGCCACCGAGCATCCCGCGCAGCCCGATGAGCTGAGCCAGGGCTGCCTCAAGGTGATGCAACTGCTGTCGCGTTGTCTGCTGGAAATCACCGGCATGGACGCAATCACGCTCCAGCCCGCCGCCGGCGCCCACGGCGAGCTGACCGGCGTGCTGCTGACGCGCGCGTATCTGGAGAGCATGGGCAACCCGCGCGAAGTCGTGTTGATACCCGACTCCGCCCACGGCACCAACCCGGCCACGGCGGCCATCGCCGGCTACCGCGTCGAAAACATCAAGTCGTGGAAGGATGGGCGGCTCGACCTCGACTCGCTCCGCGGCCACATGAGCAACAAAGTCGCGGCGCTGATGATTACCAACCCCAACACGCTCGGCATCTTCGAAGACAAGATTCACAAGATTGCCGACATCGTCCACGAGCACGGCGCGCTGCTTTACATGGACGGCGCCAACATGAACGCGCTGGCGGGCGTGGCGCGCCCCGGCGATTTCGGGGTGGACATTCTCCACCTCAACCTGCACAAAACTTTTTCCACGCCGCACGGGGGCGGCGGGCCGGGCGCCGGTCCGGTGGCGGTGAAGAAGTTCCTCGAGCCCTTCCTGCCCGTGCCGCAACTCGAAGAAGCCGATGGCTGCTTGCGCCTGAGCTACAACCGCCCGCAGTCCATCGGCCGCGTGCGCGCCTACATCGGCAACTTCGGCGTGCTGGTGCGGGCACTGGCCTACATCCTCGCCAACGGCCCCGACGGCATCCGCCAGACCACGCACGACGCGGTGCTCAACGCCAACTACATTCGCAAGAAGCTGGAGGACGCCTACGACCTGCCCTATTCAACGCCGTCGCTGCACGAGTGTGTCTTCAGCGACAAGAAGCAGCTCAAGCACGGGGTCAACACGGTGGACATCGCCAAGCGTCTGATTGACTACGGTTTCCACCCTTACACCGTAGCCTTCCCGCTCATTGTCCACGGCGCGCTGATGATTGAGCCGACGGAAAGCGAGAGCCGCGAAGAGCTCGATTTTTTCATCGAAGCGATGCTGGCCATCGCCCGCGAAGCCGAAACCAATCCTGAACTCGTCAAGACCGCCCCGCACACCACCCGCGTCAAGCGTCTGGACGAAGTCACCGCCAACCGCAAGCCCATCCTGCGCTGGAAGCCCGCCCCGCCTCCCGAAGCCGCTGACTAGCGGAAGCGGATGGAATCGAGAATCTGCGAGAAGACCGAGTTGTAATACCGTGCGTCGGATTCCGGCACCACGAAGATGGCGTAGAACAGTCCATCCGGCAGCCGCACGGTGATCAACATATCGGTCTCGCGCTCGCCTTTGAGGGGCGAGTTCCCCACTAACTGTGTGGCAATGGCGGCGCGGCCGCCGACGCGCGCCCGCTGATGACTCACCTCGCGCATCCCGGGGTTCTGCTGGAGAATCTGCCGCACCAGCCGGTTGGTGGCCTGCTCGAGGTCGTCGTGCGGGTCATCGAGCTCCACCAGGTTGATGAGCACGCCGTGCGACATCCCCTGCGGGCTGACCCCGCCCGCGGGCGCGAACGCCACCTGCGTCCCGCTCTCGTAGACCTTCCAGTTGTCGGGATAGCCGATGATGAACTCGGGATGCCGGTACGCCTTCAGGTTGGGCGACGGTAATTCACTCGGCCGCCCCGGCTGCCTTTGCCCCGCCGGAGTGCCCGTGCCCGTCTTGGGCGGCGGCAGGCTGGCGACGTAGCGGCGGATGGAGCGGAAGTCCTCCGAGTCGCGCCGCGGGTTTTCCTGCCCGCCCAGTTTGGCGCGCTCGGCCTCGATCTTCTGCTGGCGGTTGTCGGGATTCGGGTGGCTGGAGAAGAACTCGATGCTGCGGCTCTTGTGCCGCTTCTGGAGCACGTCGAAAAAGTCCGCCATCGCCTTGGTGTCGTAGTTGGTGTCGTAAAGAATCTGCGTGCCCATCAGGTCGGCCTGGGTCTCGGCCGTGCGGGTGAACTTGAGAAACACGCTGCTGAATCCGACTTGAATTCCCAGCGCCGCGAGTTGCGCCGCCGTGCCCCCGCCTTCCAGCGACCCGCCCAGAACCGCCAGCGGCGCCGCCGCCACATAGGCTTTGGTCAACTGGTTGGTGCCGTGGCGCAGGGCCACGTGGGAGATTTCGTGCGCCATCACGCCCGCCAGCTGCGCTTCATTCTCCGCCGCTTCAATCGTGCCGCGGTTGATGTAGATGGGCCCGCCCGGCAGCGCAAAAGCGTTGATGTCGCCCTGGTTCACGACTTTGAAGTGATAGGGGAACTTCGCTCCCGGCGCTTTGGCCGCCAGCTTCTGGCCCAGCCGGTTGACGTAGTCGTCCACCACGCGGTCGTTCAGCATCGGGAGTTGCTGCTCGGCTTCCTTGGCGGCCTCGCGGCCGAATTCAATGTCCTTGTCGGTGCTGAAAAGGTTCCAGCCCGACTTCAACCGGGTGCGCTCGGCCAGCAGCGGAGTCGCCGCCAGCAGCCCCGCCAGCAGGACACTGAGCAGTTGTCGCGCTTCGCGCTGCATAGGCACCTCCCGGTGCTCTTTTTCTATGATGGCAGTGGGCCCCATTCGGTTGGCAGATTGTGGCATAGGCTTGAGGGTCGTGCCAATGGCGACGGCGGGGGCACTCCGCGCATCCAATTTGGCGCTTGCCTTCCAGCCGCTGACTGGGTTAGTTTGACCTCGGAATCAATGCGAGCGCGCGGACGGCCCACTCCTGTTTCCCCGCAGCCGGTAGCCTCAGCGAACGGGACTGCCGCGCCCGCCATCTAATACGCGGAGAGAGCCATGCCGCTTCAAAAAACCGACAAAATCTGGCACAACGGCCGCTTCATTGACTGGGACGACGCCACCATCCACATTGCTTCGCACGTGGTGAGCTACGGCTCGGCGCTGTTTGAAGGCACGCGCTGCTACGCCCTGCCGGGCGGCCCGGCGATTTTCCGCCTCCGAGAGCACACCCAGCGGCTGCTGAATTCGTGTCGCATCTACCGCATCCAGCTTCCCTACTCGCTCGATGACCTGATGCAGGCCCAGGTCGAGCTGGTGCGCATCAACAAGATGCCGCACTGCTACATCCGCCCGATTGTGCTGCGCGGCTACGGCGAAGTCGGCGTCAACCCCTTCAACGCCCCCATCGAAGTCTACATCGCCTGCTGGCCCTGGGGCGGCTATCTGGGTGAGGATGCGGTGACCAAGGGGGTGGACGTTTGCATCTCCTCCTGGGTGCGCATTGCGCCCAACACCCTGCCGGCCATGGCCAAGAGCGCCGCCAACTACATGAACGCCCAGCTCATCAAGATGGAGGCGCTGACCAACGGTTACGTGGAAGGTATCGCGCTCGACGAGGCCGGGCACGTCAGCGAAGGCAGCGGCGAAAACATTTTCGTCGTCCGCGACGCCACGCTCTACACCCCGCCGCTCACCAGCTCGGTGCTGCCCGGCATCACCCGCGACACCATCATCACCCTGGCGCGCGACTTCGACATTCCCGTGCGCGAAGAACCCATCCCGCGCGAGATGCTCTACATCGCCGACGAAGTTTTCTTCACCGGCACCGCCGCCGAGATTACGCCGGTGCGCTCCATTGACCGCATCCCCGTCGGCCGCGGCCTGCCCGGGCCTATCACCCGCAAGCTTCAGGACGAATTCTTCGGCATCATCAAGGGCACGCGCCCCGACCGCTACGGCTGGCTCACGCCCATCAACCAACCGGTGACCGCCCCGCGCTAGCTGGACTCCCGCCAACGCTCAGTTTGGTTGACTTTGGTGGGGGGGGTGTGCTAGCGTCCGCCTACGGCAGGCGAGGAAACCATGAATATTGACGATCTGTTGCGCATGGCGGTGGAGCGCAAGGCCTCCGACCTCCACCTCAAAGTCGGCAACCATCCCTACCTGCGCATTGACGGCACCCTGGGCGCCATCACCGACCTGCCGCGCGTCTCGCCGGAAGACATGCTGTCGATGGCCTTCAGCATGATGACCAACCGGCAGAAGCAGAAATTCAAGGAAACCGCCGAGCTCGACATGGCCTACGGCGTCGCCGGCCTGGGGCGGTTCCGCGTCAACATCTTCCAGCAGCGCGGCAACGTCGGCATGGTGCTGCGCGTCATCCCGACCAAGATTCAGACTATCGAGGAGCTGCACCTCCCCAAGGTGCTCGAACGCATCTGCGAGGAGCAGCGCGGGCTGGTGCTGGTTACTGGCACCACCGGCAGCGGCAAGTCCACCACGCTGGCGGCGATGATCGACCGCATCAACTCCAGCCGCGCCGATCACATCATCACCATCGAAGACCCCATCGAGTTCCTGCACCGCGACAAGAAGGGCTTCGTCAACCAGCGCGAGGTCGAAGTCGACACCGCCAGCTTCCCCATCGCCCTGCGCGCCGCCCTCCGCCAGGACCCCGACGTGATTCTGGTCGGCGAAATGCGCGACCTGGAAACCATCCAGACCGCGCTGCTGGCCGCCGAAACCGGCCACATGGTCTTCTCCACCCTGCACACCCTGGACGCGACGGAAACCATCCAGCGCATCATCGCGGTGTTCCCGCCGCCGGAGCAGAAGCAGATTCGGCTGCTGCTGGCCTCCACCCTGAAGGCCGTCATCTCCCAGCGGCTGGTGCGGCGCTCCGACGGCAAGGGGCGCGTGCCCGCGGTCGAAGTCCTCATCGCCACCGCCTACGTCCGCGACTGCATCATCAACCCGGAAAAGACCCGCCTCATCCACGACGCCATCGCCACCGGCACCTCCCAGTACGGGATGCAGACCTTCGACCAGTCGCTCTACGACCTCTACACCAACGGCCTCATCACCTACGAGGAAGCCCTGCTGCGCGCCACCAACATCGACGAGTTCAAGCTCCGCGTCCAGGGCATCCGCACTACCGCCGACGCCGCCCGCGAGGAAATGGAGCGGGCCATGCGCGACGAACGCTGAAAAAACCACCGCGCCGCCTCGCTCTGGAAGCTCTGGAAGAATATGCGCTGCGCGCTCTGGCGCGCCGTGCGCATTCCACCGCTGAGCTCCGCGGCAAGCTGAAGCTGCGAGCCCTGTCGCCCGCCGATGCGGAGCGCGTACTTGCCTCCCTAACCGAGCGGGGCTGGCTGGATGACCGCCGCTTTGCTCACGGCTACGCCCGCTCGCGGGCCGCGCGCCGCTACGGCCGCTTTCGTATCGCGCGCGAGCTGCGCCGCCGCGGCCTGAGTGAAGAACTCATCGAAGAAGCCCTGGCGGAGATCTTCCCCAGCGAGCGCGAGGAGCGGGCCCTGGTGCGTAAGCGCCTGGAGCGCCGCCTGCGCGGCAAGCCGCAGCCCTACTCCGACAAGCTGCTGCGCTCCCTTTACGCCAGTCTGTTGCGGGCCGGTTTTGCCTCTGCGATAATACGGGACGAGTTGTTCCGACGAACGCGGCGAACTGTGGAGGAGGAACCCACGCCGCTCGAGGACGAACAGGCGTGAAGGCCAACGACATCCGCCGCAGTTTTCTTGACTTTTTCGCCGCCCGCGGGCACCGCATCCTGCGCTCCAGCTCGCTCGTCCCTGCCGCCGACCCGACGCTGCTCTTCACCAACGCCGGGATGAACCAGTTCAAGGACGTTTTTCTCGGCCTGGAGCGCCGCGACTACAACCGTGCCACCACCTCGCAGAAGTGCCTGCGGGTCAGCGGCAAGCACAACGACCTCGAAAACGTCGGCCGCACCACGCGCCACCACACCTTCTTCGAGATGCTGGGGAATTTTTCCTTCGGCGATTACTTCAAGCGCGAGGCCATCCAGTTCGCCTGGGAGTTGATGGTCGACGTCTACAAGCTCGACCCCGCCAGGCTCTACCCCACCGTGTTTCGCGAGGACGACGAGGCCTTCAGCATCTGGGAAAGGGACATCGGCGTGCCGACGAGCCGCATCTTCCGCCTGGGCGAAGAAGACAACTTCTGGGCTATGGGCGAGACCGGGCCCTGCGGGCCGTGCTCCGAGCTGCAATACGACTTCGGCCCGGAGGCCAGCGACCTCGGGCACCAAGACTGCCAGTTTCCCTGCGAATGCGGCCGCTACGTCGAGCTATGGAACCTGGTCTTTATGCAGTTCAACCGCGACGCCAGCGGGAAGCAGACGCTGCTGCCCAAGCCTTCCGTGGACACCGGCGCGGGCCTCGAGCGCCTGGCGGCGGCCTTGCAAGGCAAACTCTCGAACTACGACACCGATTTGTTTTATCCGCTCATCGAGCACGCCGCCGAGATGGCCGACAAGGACTACGGGGATGACCCGCGCGCCGACACGGCGCTGCGGGTCATCGCCGACCACAGCCGCGCCGCCGCCTTCGTCGTCGGCGACGGCGTCCTGCCTTCGAACGAAGGCCGCGGCTACGTTCTGCGCAAGATTGTCCGCCGGGCGATTGACTACGGCCGGCAGATCGGCCTCGACAAACCGTTTCTGTTTGAAATGGCCGGCCGTGTCGCCGAGCTGATGCGCGAGCCCTACCCGGAGCTGCTCGAATCTCTCCAGCGCATCTCGACGGTCATCAAGGCGGAAGAGGAAAAGTACTCCCGCCTGGTTGAGCCCGGCCTGGCCAACCTTGAGAAGTTTATGCGCGAGCGCAAGAGCGAGGCCGTGGGGGCGGAAGAGTTGTTCTACGCTTACGGAACGCTCGGTTTGCGTCCGGATTTCATCGATGACTGGGCGCAGAGCCGCGGGCTGCGCGTTGCGCCGGATGCTGCCAAGGGCATGCAGCGACTGCTCGATGAAGAGCGCGAGCGGGCGAAGGCGTCGTGGAAGGGAGTGGGAAAGGAAGTCGCCAGCCCCATCTACCAGGAGTTGGCGCGCAAGCACCCCACGGTTTTCGATGGCTACACGCAGACGACGTCGCGCGACTGCCGCATCGTAGCCATTGTCACCAAAGAAGGCGCGGTAAAAGAGCTGCCCCCCGGCGCCGAGGGAGAAATAGTTCTTGACCACACGCCCTTCTACGCTGAGTCGGGCGGGCAGATTGGCGACACCGGCAAGCTGTTCGACCCCGAGGGCAACCTCGAAGTGGCCGACGTTCTGACCTGCTACCACCCGCTGATGGCGATCAACGCCCACAAGGTGCGCGCCCGCGAACGCCTCGCCGTGGGCGACCGCGTCCTGGCGGTGGTGGACGCCGAAGCCCGCCACGCCACCATGCGCAACCACACCGGCACGCACCTGCTGCATGCGGCGCTGCGGCGCGTACTGGGGCCGCACGTGAAGCAATCGGGCTCGCTGGTGGCGCCCGACCGGCTGCGGTTCGACTTTACCCACTACGCCGCGCTCGATCCCGAGGAGTTGGAGGAAATCGAGCGGCAAGTGAATGAGCAAATCCTCCGCGACAACCCGGTGACCGAGGAGCGCATGGACCTCGACGCCGCCCTGCGCTCGGGGGCGCTGGCCTTCTTCGGCGACAAGTATCCGGAAAAAAACGTCCGCGTCATCACCATTCCCGACCCGGCGGAAGAGAGCGGGTTCTTCAGCAAGGAGCTTTGCGGGGGCACGCACGTGCGGCATACCGGCCAGATTGGCGTGCTCAAAGTGGTGAGCGAATCGAGCAGTGCCGCCGGCATCCGCCGCGTTGAGGCCATCACGGGCGCGCGGGCGCTGGAGTCCTACCAGCAGGCGCTCGAGAGCCTGCGCCGGGTTGCCACCACGCTGCGCGTGAGCGAAGCGGAAGTGGTAGAAGCGGTAGACCGCCTCACGCAGCACACCAAGCAGCTCGAAAAGCAGTTGCAAGCCGCCAAGGAGCGCAGCGCCCGCTCGCAGGTGGATGACCTGGTCGAGCAAGTGCGGCGGGTGAAAGACGTCGGAGTGCTCTCCGCTCAAGTGCAGGACATTGACACAGCCACCCTGCGCGCCCTGGTGGACACGCTGCGACAGAAGCTCGGCTCGGGCGTCGTGGCGCTGGGCACGACGACCAACGGCAAAGTAGCGCTTATCGTTGGCGTAACCAAGGATCTGACCAGCCGGCTCCACGCCGGGAAGATCGTCAAGGAAGTCGCCCAGCGCGTCGGAGGCTCGGGCGGCGGCCGGCCCGATCTGGCCGAAGCCGGCGGCAAGGATCCGGCGCAACTCCAACAGGCGCTTGAGGATGTCTACCGGATTGTGGAAAAAATGCTTTGACCCCGCCCGCGGCTCACGCTATACTTCGGCCGCGCTGGAGACGTTCCTCAGATTGCGGGTCGCGCCCGGTGGGTCGCGGGCGCGCGCAGATTCCCTTCCCCCGACAACTATGCGCGTTATGGCCATCGGCTTGGGACTACTGGCGTTCGCGGGGACGTCCCCTGCCCGGGCGCAGCAGGTACTGACCCTGGTCAGCGACAACGGGCGCATGGTCTTCATCAACGAGACCGACATGGAGCTGCGGGCCGCGGCCAAAAAGGGCGGGGCGGCCGCGGCAGCAACCTTGGTGGAAAGACGCAAGCAATCGCTGGCCGATGTGCAAGGGCACATCGACGCGGTGTCGAAGCAGCACTCGGTCGATCCGAACCTGGTGCGGGCACTGATTGAGGTGGAATCGGCCTGGAATCCGCGCGCAGTATCCTACAAGGGCGCGATGGGCCTGATGCAGCTCATGCCCGCCACCGCCGCCCAGTACGGCGTCAGCGACGCTTTTGACCCCAAGCAAAACGTTTCCGCCGGCGTGCGCCACCTGCGCTACCTGCTGGAGCAGTTCAAAGGCAACACCCGGCTGGCGCTGGCCGCCTACAACGCCGGCGAGAACGCCGTCACTCGCAACGGCGGCGTGCCTCCGTATCGCGAAACTCAGGACTACATCCTGAAGCTTGAAGCTCTCTACGGCCGTTTGGGAAGCGTCAAACTGGTTGGCAGCACAACGATCTATCGCACGGTAGACAAGGACGGGCGAGTCATCTTCACCAACGAGTAGAGGTCAGTACAGGGTAACAAATCTTGGCTAGGGGTCAGAGGCGGACGACAACGGTGGGTGTTGCGCTCGGGCTGATCGTAGCCCTGCTCGCCGTGGCTTTGCCGGCCGCGGCCGCGAAGCCCAGCCGCAGCGAGCGCCTCCGCATCGCCAAGGAAGCCTATGAGCGGGCCCAGCGCCTGCGCGCCAGTCTGGAAGGCACTCCCGAGGATAAGCGCGCCGAGAAGGACTATCTCAAGATTATTAATCTGTACCTGCGCACCTACGACCAGGCGCCCTTCGCCAACGTGGCCGCCGACGCGTTAGCCGCTACCGGCGAGATGTACCTGGAGATGGGGCAACGCTTCGGCGACCTCTACCTCAACAAGTCCATCGAGACCTACTCGCAACTGCGCAAGGAGTACCCGTCGAGCCGTCACTCCGACGACGCGCTCTTCAACATCGCGCAGATTTACAACCTTCACCTGAAGGACAAGGCCAAAGCCAAGGAAAGCTACGAGTCATTTCTCCAAAGCTATCCGCGCTCGCGGCACGCCGCCAAAGCCAAGGAAGCGCTGCGCGCCATCAAGCTCGAGGAAAGCAAACCGGCACCGAGCAAGGTCGCCGCGGCGCCCAGCGGACGCATCCAGGTGCGCAACCTGCGCTACTGGAACGCGGAGAACTATACGCGCGTGGTGGTCGACCTCGACCGCGAAGTCAAATTCCAACAGGCGCGCATCAGCGACCCCGACCGCATCTTCATTGACCTCTTCGACACCGAGCTCAGCACCATCCTTCAAGGCAAGAGTTTCGACATTGACAACGGCCTGCTGAACCGCATCCGGGTGGCCGAAAACCGCGGCGGCGTCACCCGCGTGGTGCTGGAGGTCAAAGACGCGGAAGACTACAGCGTCTTCTCGCTGCCCGAACCCTTCCGGCTGGTAGTGGACATCCGGGGGCCCTCTACGACTTTAGCCAGGAAGACGCCGTCGGAGGAGAAGCCTCGGGAAGGAGCGAGCGCGTCCGGCAGGGCCCTTAAGTCGGCCTCCACCACGCCCGCCGCGCCCGACGCCAGCCGCACCCCGATGCCGGGACCGCCCTCGGTGCCCAAGCCCACAGCCGCGGGCAACCACACACTGTCGCGCGCTCTGGGTCTGAAGGTGGGCCGCATTGTGATTGACCCCGGCCACGGCGGACACGACACCGGCACCATCGGGCCTACCGGCTTCATGGAAAAGGATTTAGTGCTGGATGTTTCGCGGCGGCTGGGCAGGCTTCTGGAGGAGCAACTGGGCGCCGAGGTCATCTACACCCGCGAGGACGACACCTTCGTCCCGCTGGAAAACCGCATCGCGCTGGCCAATGAGAAGCAGGCCGATCTGTTCGTCTCCATCCATGCCAACTACAGCCGCGACCGCCGGGTGCGCGGGGTCGAAACCTACTACCTGAACTTCTCCAGCGACCCGGAAGTGCTGGAAGTGGCGGCGCGCGAGAACGCGCTTTCGCAAAAGGGCGTGCACGAGCTGCAGGACCTGGTGAAGCAAATCAGCACCAACGAGAAGATTGCCGAGTCGAAGGAGCTGGCGCGCGAGTTGGTCAATAACCTCTACACCGAGCTGCGCAAGAACGGCAACGGCGACGTCCGCAACCGCGGAGTGAAGCAGGCGCCGTTTGTCGTGCTCATCGGCGGCACCATGCCGTCGGTGCTCACCGAGATCAGCTTCCTCAGCAACCCGGAAGACGAGAAGATGATGAAGTCGCCGTCGGGGCGGCAAGCGGCGGCCGAAGCGCTGTTCAGCGGTGTGTCGAAGTATCTGGAGAATATCAACAGCGTCGCCAACGCGCGCCCCAGCGAGAAAAACGGCCCCTAGTTGTCGAAGCCCCGTAGTCGCCCACCGCATCTTGTACTACCATGGACGGTATGAAGCGCGGCCTTCGTGTGATGGCTCTGGCGGCGATGGTGTGTATGATCGCCGGCCTCGCTGCGACCGCCGGGACCGCACCACCGCTCCTGCCCGCCAGCGGCCACCTCCAGCCCACGGAGTGGAAATCGGTAACGGCGGCGGAGCTGGAAGATGTCGCCGGCGATCTGGCTCCCCTTCTCCGCGAATACGGCGGCCAGGCGGCTGAGCAGGCGGAATACACTTCCCGACCCCAGGCGTACTCCGTGACGGCGTACACAATGCGGGACCGTAGCGGCGCTTACGGGGCGTTCACCCTTCTGCGCGGCAGCGGGCAAGCCGTGCCCATCGGCGAGGCGGCCGTTCGCACCTCTGGCGGGGTTCTTTTCTATGAGGGGAACTATCTGGTGACAGTCTCGGGCCCGATCAGCCTGGGCCAGCTTCAGGCGCTCGCGACTGAGTTACGCGGGCGAGTTAAGGAGCAAGCCTCGCTGCCTGCCCTGCCCGAGTACCTGCCGGCGGGATACCTTGCCGGCTCGGACGCCTACGTGCTCGGGCCCGTGGGCTTGGCGCGTGTGGCGCCGCTGGGGCCGGGCGACTGGGCGGGCTTCGCCTACGGCGCCGAGGCGGAAGTGGCCCGCTACCGGCGCGATGCCGGCGAGACCACGCTGATTCTCCTCAGTTATCCGACACCGCACATCGCCCGGGCGCGCCTGGCGGACTTCAACCAACTCTTCAACCTGAATCTGCAGGGCCGTGCCAATGCGCCGGTCGTCTTCGCCAAGCGCGACGGGTCACTGGTTATCCTGGTTGCGGGCATTGATTCCAGGGAATCGGCCGAGCAGCTGATGAGCCAGGTGCGTTACCAGCCCGAGATTTCGCTCAGCGACGCCCAGCCGGAGACCCTGGGCACTACGGTGCGCGGGCTGTTCAACTTGATGATTGGAACGGTAGTGCTCATCCTGGTCGTCTTGGGCCTCAGCCTGGCCTTCGCCGGCTTCCGGCTGGGTATGCAGCTCTGGTTTCCCGGTCGCTTCCTCGACAAACCGTCCGACGAAGAGGCGCTCTTCCTCGATCTCGGTCCTCGGCGCTAAGCTGTTGAGAATCTGTGGATTGCGGTGAGGGGACGAGGAAAAGCCGGTACCCTCTGCTTGTAACTGCTTGAAAACACAAAAGAAAGAGTTGTGGATTTTTCGCTAGTTTCTTCTTGACAGCTTTTCACCGCCCATCTAGACTCTGGCGGCTGAGAGGTTGGCCCAACCGCGCACAGGGCCATACCTACTTTCCCCTAAAAGCCCCGACCGGCAACGGCCGGGGCTTTTTGTTGCTCCCCAGCGCCAAGCCAGGAAGCCGCAAGTTGGTGTAAACTGGCAGCGAAGCCGGCGTAGCTCAGTTGGTAGAGCAGCCGATTCGTAATCGGCAGGTCATCGGTTCAAGTCCGATCGCCGGCTCCACGTCTTTCTGAAAGACCCCACTAAACCAGGACAGCCGGGCGGCGGGGACTGGCGCGGCGGCGCTCGGTCTTCCGTTGCAGCTTGGCCTTCATCTTCTTGACCTCGCGCCAGAGCTCGGCGAAAGCGTACTTGAGCGCGAGCACGGCCGCCGGGCCGACTTCGCTGGCGTGAAGCTGCCCGGGCGGCAAGTACAACGTCACCGAGGCGAGGAACGGATTGGTGGGCAGGGCGCGACGCTCCAGGCTGACGTGCAAGTCCACGAGGTCAGGCGAAAACTTCTTCAAGTGACGCTCAAGCTTAGCGACCTGGCGGCGCATCTCGCGCTCGACGCCGTTGCGGTCGGAGATTCCTCGAAACCGAACCTGGCTTTTCATGCGAGTGGGAATCCTCGAAATGAGATTTGACACGCGCAGTGTAGTCCGGGTCTGGCCGCCGGTCAACCGCCGCTACCGCCCCTGGCCGTTGCCGGAAGCCTTGCGGCGGCGCCGCTGGACCACTTCCAACTCCGTCCGCCAGGCTTCCAACCGCTCGCGCAGGCTTTCGCGTCGCTCGGCTTCCGAGTCCATCTCCAGCAAGGCCTGCTTGAAATCAAGCTCCAGGGGGAGGAGTTCGGCCAGGCGGTAGCTCAGCCGAAGCTCCTCGAGCTCGGCCAGCGGCGGCGGGTTGCGCTGCAGCAAGAACCGGAACACATCGTTGAAGGTGGCGAGCAGGCGCGCCCGGCCCTCGGTGTCGAGCGGCCCTTCCCTGTCGGCCAGAAACTCCACATCCCCCTGAAGGTACTCCAACTCGTCCGACACGGCGCGGAGGAGGAAGCGACGCCGGCCGCGGGCCAGCAGGTCCGACCGGCCGTCGGGATATTCGCGCGTGACGGAAACAATTTCCGCCGTGCAGCCGATGCGCGAGACGCCCTGCGTTCGCACCAGCACCACGCCGAACTCGCGCTTCTGCTCGCGGCACAGCCGCGTCATCAGACGATAGCGCGGCTCAAAAATGTGCAGAGGCAAGTCGGCGCCGGGAAACAGGACGACCTCGAGAGGAAAGAGGGGCAGCCATTCCGAGCCCATGGTGAAGTTGTGCCCGCGCTAGCGCGGGAACGGATACATCAACCAGCCCAGGCCGATCCCCACGGCCAGGAACACGAAGAAGCACCAGAGGAAGTACTTGGCGCGCGCCTTCCAGCCGTACTTGGTGAGGAAGGTGAAGACCAGAGAGACGAAGAAGGCGAAGAGCGTCATCGAGGCCAGGTGCGGGAGCTGGAAGAGCGGTTCGTCCACGTTACTCCTTCTTGCCGACCGCGATGTCGTAGGCGTCGAGCGCCGTCAGCAGGTTGAGCAGGCCGGCGCAGAGAAAAAAGACCGTGCCGTAGTCCCCGCTGGCGCGCGGCAGGTAGTGCTCGCCCATGCCGGCCAGCTTGGCCAGGGTGTAGTAGAGCACCACGCCGAGGTCGCCGATGAAACCCAGCGTGTGCAGCAAGGTGACGAAGGCGCCCTGGCTGCGATCGATGACCGGCCCGTAGAGCTTGGCGCCCATTCCCAGCCCCAGCCCGGCCATCGCGGTGACCGAGACAAAAAAAACTATGGCGCGGTCGTACTTCCTGAGCACGAGATGGCCGAGACCCGGAACGAGCCAGCCCAGAAGACCCAGCAGCCAGCCGCGCAGGGCGCCGCCCGCCCGCGACGCGGCTTTCACTTCCGAAGTTGTGGTTTCGGCTTCGCCCATGTCAGCTCAGGATGCGGACAATCTCTTTCTGCGCCGGGCCGGTGATGGTGGCGCTGTTTTCGCCGACGAAGACGTTGACTTCCGAGCGCACGCCGAACTCGGGGAGATAAATTCCGGGTTCGACCGAGAAACACAGGCCGGGCACCAACTCGCGCTCGTCGTGGGTTTCGAGGTTGTCCATGTTGGCGCCGGTGGAGTGGACCTGCTCGCCGATGGAGTGGCCGGTGCGGTGAACGAAGTAGTCGCCGTAGCCGCGCTGGCGAATCAGGTTGCGGGCCGCGTCGTCCACCTGGTAGCCGTAGACGATTTCCCCGCGCGCCAGCGCCTGAGCGGCGAAGCGGCAGGCAGCATCGCGGGCCTCGCGGACGATGGTGAAAATCTCCTGGTAGCGCGCCGGTGTCTCGCTGCCGACGTAGCCGACCCAGGTGATGTCGTAGAAGACGGCGCGGGGCTTCGCGAGCTTGGCCCACATGTCGAGCAGCACCCAGTCGCCTTTCTGCGCCGAGCGGGTGTCTTCGGCGCGGGGCGAGAAGTGCGGGTCGCCGCTGTGCTGGTTCCAGGCGACGATGGGCGGCTCGTCGGTCGTGAGCCCGCGCGCGGCAAACTGCTCCAGAATCCACTGCTGGAGCGCGTATTCGCTCAGCGGCTTCCCGTCCCGCACGTGGGCGGCGATGCGGGCGAACGACTGCAGCATCACTTCATCCACGCGCCGGCCGGCCTCGCGGTGCATCTCGTACTGTTCCGGCGTCCAACAAGCCTCAAAGCGCTGGATGAGGTCGGCGGAGCTGACGACCTCGACGCCGAAGCTGCGCACCAGCTCGACTGTGCCCGCGTCGACCATCGAAACAGTGAAGATGTTGTTGTAGGGCGAATACTGCATCGCCACCTTCTTGGCGCCGTCCAGTATGGCCTTCAGTTTTTCGCGCTGCTCGCTCCAGGCGGCGTAAACGTTCTTCTCACCGGGAAGTGCGTCGAGCCGTGCGGCTTCGATGCGATGAACCAGCTTGCGGGGCGCGCCGGCGGCGGGGATGAAGTAGTACCAGCGGCGGGTGACCATTGTGGCTTCGAGGTCGAGCACCCGATAGGCAATCGGGTCGCGGTGGTGGTGGTCGTAGAGCAGCCAGCCGTCGAAGCCGCGGCGCCGGAGCTCAGCCTGAATTGCTTCCAGATTGAATGCCATGGTCAGGCCTCTGCCATTACGGTGCGCCACTTCTCTTCCGGCGGCGCCGGGGTCGCCAGGCTGACGATCACCAAAGCCAGAACCGAGCAAACCAGCGCCGGCACCACGGCGTCCACTTCTTTGGTCAGGGCGACGAACGCGCTGCTGGATTCCATGCCCGCCACCAGGCTCCAGCCAATGCTGATGGCTGTGCCGACGACGATAGAGGCCAGGCCGCCCTGGGCGTTGGCCCTCTTCCAGAAGAACGCCGCCAGCACCACCGGCGTGATGCCGGCGCCGTAGACGGTGTAGGCGTAGAGCGCCATGCGCAGGATAGACTCGGTGTGCGCCGCCAGCACCACGGCCAGCACGCCGAGCGCAATCACGATGAGGCGTGAAAAGAGCAGAATTTGCCGCTCGCTGGCCTGCGGGTTCACGAAACGGTGGTAGACGTCGTGGATCAGGTTGCTGGCCGGCGAAAACAGGTAATTGTTCCCGGTAGAAATCACTTTGGCAAACACCCCGCCGAGCAGCAGGGCGCCCAGCAGCGCCGGCAAACCGTTGCGGGCCGCGTAGGGAATGATTTCGCGCGGCGTAGCGTCCTTGTAGATGGCGCTGCCCACCACCGCCAGCGCCACGATGACGGTTTCCAAAATCACCGTGCCGACAATCCAGCCCATCACCGAAAGTTTGGCGTCGCGCTCGCTGCGCGCGGAGAAAAACTTCTGATACATCGCCTGGTTGCCGACCAGCAGGAACATCGTCGGCAGCATGAAGTTGAGCACCTGATACCAGCGAAAAGGACCCAGCACGGTGAAGTGATTTTCCGGCAAGCTGGCGCGCACGCCCTCCCAGCCGCCGGCCGTGCCGATGAGCGCCGGGAGCGCCAGGCAGGCGGTGACCGTAACCATCAGGCCGATGACGAAGTCCAGGTAGGCGACCGAAGCCATACCGGCCAAGGCGGTGAAGGTGATGACGAAGGCAGCGATGATGTACATCCCCATCTGCTTCTCGATGGCGTCGGGAAAAATCAGATGGAGAATGTCGCCGCCGGCGCGGAACTGGTAGCTGGTGATGCTGATGTAGGCAATAACGATGGCCAGCGTGCCGAACAGGCGCGCGAAGCGGTCGTAGCGGGCTTCGAGCAGGTCGGGCACCGTGTACTGGGCGAAGCGGCGGGCGCGCCCGGCGATCACAGCAATCACGATGAGCCCGAACCACCCCCCGGCCGGCAGCCACAAGGAAGCGAACCCATTCTTGAAGGCGTTCTCGGCCCCGGCGAAGAGGCTGCCGGCGCCGATCCAACTCGAAAGCAGCGTGAAGACCAGGACCGGCCAGGTGAGCTTGCGCCCGGCCACCATGAAGTCGGCTTTGGTCTTGACCGTCAGGCTGCGGTAGAGGCTGACACCCAGCAGTGTGGCCAGAATGGCAATGACGACGACGGCGTAGAGCATTCCTCTCCGTTCGATTCACTCCACCGGAATCACTCCGGAGCTTTCAGCCGGAGGCGTTCGGCGACGGTGGCAGAATCCAGCCCCGTCACTTCGACGAGCTTCAGCGGGGCGTGCTCGCCGGAAGCTATCCTAATGGAACTCTTCGGGAGGCGCAAATGGGCGGCGAGCAACTCGACCACGGCGGCGTTGGCCTTCCCTTCGACCGGCGGCGCGGTAACTTTGATCCGCAAGGTATCGCCCTGAAAGCCGAGCACTTCGTTGCGCCGCGCCCGCGCCTGGACTTTAAGGCGCAGGCGAGCGGTGGGAACGGAAGCGCTCTTCATCCGCGTTTATCTGCGTTCACCTGCGGTTTGATGCCCTTCGCGGGGCGGGGGCCGAAGAGGGCGGTACCGAGGCGAATCTCCGTCGCGCCTTCTTCAATGGCGATTTCAAAATCATGGGACATTCCCATCGAGAGGCGCTGCATCCCGGCCCCGGGAAGGTTGCGGTGCTCGAGTTCTTCGGCTAACTCGCGCAGGCGGCGGAAGTGCGGCCGCACGCGCTCGGGGGGCTCGAGAAACGGCGGAATGGTCATCAAGCCCTCAATCGAGAGGCCGGGCAGTACCGCCATCTGCTCGGCCAGCGAAACCAGTTGCTCAGGGTCGATACCGTGCTTGCTGGGCTCGTTGCCCAGATGAACTTGGAGTAACACAGGAATCTTCCTGCCGGCGCTAGCGCCGCTCAGCTTCCGGGCCAGATGGAGCGAATCCACCGAGTCAATGCAGTTGAAAAGCTGCGCGGCGCGGGCGGCCTTGTTGGACTGTAAGTGCCCTACCATGTGCCAGATAGCGGAGGGCAGAACCAGGAAACGGTGCTTCTCCTCGAACTCCTGGACGCGGTTTTCGCCAAAGTGGCGCAGGCCAGCGCGGTAGGCCTCCGCAATGCGCTCCACGGGAACCTGCTTGGTCACGCCGACCAGAGTGACTTCATCGCGGCGCCCGGCCCGCCGCAACGCCGCCGCCATCCGTTCCTGAACGGCCGCAAGGTTCTCGGCGATGGACAGCGTGGCGCGCTCTGGCATCAGGCCCGATTGTAGCATCCTGTGTTATAGTTGCGTTTGCCGGACGTTTCAGTTGCTATCCAACAATTCTCTATGGCCCGACGAAGCGCGCGCGGTCTCTTCCTGACCTTCGAAGGCATTGACGGCTGCGGCAAGTCGACGCAGCTCAATCTGCTCTCCGACTACCTTGGCCGGCTGGGACTTCCCTACCTGGTGACGCGCGAGCCGGGCGGGACGGAGATCGGCGAGCAAATCCGCAAGATTCTCCTCCGGCGCGCCAGCGCCGGGATGGACGCGCGCAACGAGCTGCTGCTCTACTTTGCCTCGCGGGCTCAGAACGTGGCGCAGGTGATTCGGCCCGCGTTGGACGATGGGCACATCGTGCTTTGCGACCGCTTCACCGATTCCACTCTCGCCTTCCAGGGGTACGGCCGCGGGCTCGACCTCCGCTTCATCCGCCAGCTGCACAGGTTTGCCTGCCAGGGCGTGAACCCCGACCTGACGTTCGTTCTGGACATCAGTCCGGAAACCAGCCTGGCGCGCGCCAAGGAGCGCAACGTCTCGGCCAGGCGCGACGAGGGCCGGTTCGAGGAAGAGGCGCTGTCGTTCCACCGACGCGTGCGGCGCGGCTATCGGGCGCTGGCGCGGCAGGAGCCGCGGCGGGTGAAGCTGCTTGATGGCGAGCAGAGCATTGAGGCCATCCACCAGCGGGTGGTGGCCCTGGCTCGGCCGCTGCTGGCGCGGATGCGTCGCCAGGAGGGCCGATGACGTTCAAAGAGTTCTTGGGCAATGCGCGGGCGGTCGACTCGCTGCGGCGGCTGCTGGCGGCCGAGCGGCTGCCACAGGCGTTGCTGCTGGCCGGGCCCCGCGGCGTGGGCAAATTCACGCTGGCGACGCTCCTGGCGCGCGCCGCCAACTGCGCCCAGGCGCCAGGGGAGATTTGCGGCCGCTGCCAGAGCTGCCGGGCGATGGCAGCGCTGGATGACTTGCCCGCCCTGGTCGAGGCGGCGCGGCGCGAGCGCGGCAGCGCCAGCCCGGAGGACGTCCCGCTCATTCTGCGGCCGCACGCCTGCGCAACCGTCCTCGTTCCGGACGCTGATTACATCCGCGTCTCGCAGATGCGCTACGTGGTGCGCGAGGCCTACGCCCTGCCCACGGCCGGTCGGCGCAACTTTTTCATCTTTGACCAGGCCGAGCGGCTCCGGCATGACTTCGCCGACGCGCTGCTGAAAGTCCTGGAGGAGCCTCCAGCGCAGACGACGCTCATCCTGGTGACCGACGCCCCCTTCGAGTTGCGCGCCACCATCCGCTCCCGGTGCGTTCCGGTGTGGTTTGCTCCCCTGGAGCGTGATGAAATCGCCTCCTATCTTGCCGAGCACCGCCCGGAGCTCAAAAAAGCCGACCGGGATCTGGCCGCTTCGGCCGCGGCGGGGAGCCTGGGCACGGCGTTGACGCTGGATATCGCCCGCTACCGCGAATTGCGCGCCCGCGCGCTGGAAGTTCTTCGCTCGGCGCTAACTTCCGAGGCTTCCCCGCAACACCTTTTTGAGGCCACGGCGGCTCTGGCGGGCAAAGCCGCCCGCCGGGAGGAATCCGACCCCGAAAGCGAGGGCCGAAAAAATTTTGAGTTTTCACTTGACATCCTGTATGGTCTTCTGACAGATAGTGTTTATCTGAAGGTTGACGTCCCCGACGCTGGACTCCGCCACCCGGACCTCCGCGCGGAACTTCGCCCTCTCAGCCAGAAAGTAACCTGGTCGGGGCTGAGTCAAGCTGTGGAGAGGCTGGACAGGATCTGGAAGCGGCAGCGTCGGAACATCAACAGACAACTGGCGCTGGACGCTTGGGCGGTGGCCGCCACAGTTCCGGTGTCAGACCGGTGAAACGTATAGCCGGGTTGGTGCATCCTAAGGAGCAGGACAGGAAGGTTGAACCTGCCCGTGAGTTATCCCTTCGGGGAAGAACGTCGTACTGAGGTGACTGCCGTGAACCGCAGACTTATTCGCCCGAGCCTGGCCGAAGTAAAAGAGCAACTCACCCCGCCGCCACCGCGGCGCAAACCGGTGCCGCCCGAGCAGACGCACGCCGAGGAGTATTACTACGTCAAGCAGATGCAGGCGCGCACGCCGGTGGTGGTGGTGCTGACCGATGGTGAGCTGATTCGTGGCACGGTTGAGTGGTACGACCGCGACTGTATCAAGATTACCCGCAGCGGCGTGCCCAACCTGCTGCTCTACAAGTCGGCGATCAAGTACATCTACAAGGACGAGTCCGCCAACGGCGGCAACGGCCAACCGGCCCGCGAGCCGGCGTTGGCGCATGTTCCGGACGACAACGGCGGGCAGAACTTCTAGCCGACGCTAGCCGGCGGTGAAGCCGCCGTCGAGCGGGAGCAACGCGCCGGTCATCCAACTCGAGTCGTCGCTGGCCAGGAACACAGCGAGCCGGCCCACATCTTCCGGTTTCCCGATCCGCCCCAAAGGAATCCCTGCAATCCGCCGGGCGAGCTCGCCCGTGGGATCGGAAGCCTGCGCTAGAGCGTTCTGCAAGAGGGGCGTATCCACCAAGCCCGGACAGATGCAGTTGACGCGGATGTTTTCCGCGGCGTGGTCGAGCGCCATGGCCTTGGTTAGCAGCGCTATCGCGCCCTTCGTGGCGGTGTAGGCGGCGCGCCGCTTCATCCCCACCAGCGAAAGAATCGAACCGATGTTGATCACGGAGCCGCCGCCCGATTGGCGCAGCGCGGGCACGGCGGCCTTCGAGACCAGAAACGTCCCCTTGAGGTTCACCGCCAGCAAGTGGTCCAACTCTTCCTCGCTGGTTTCTTCCACTGAACCCGCCATCCAGGCGCCGGCGTTGTTGACGACGACGTGCAAGCCGCCGAATTCGTCGAGCGCGCGGTGGACGAGCGCCTCAACATGGGCTACGCGCGTGATATCGCATTCCTGGGCCTGCGCTTTGCCCTTGCGGGCGCGGAGGGCTTCCGCCGCCTGCTCCAGCAACTGGCGACGCCGCCCCGCAAGAACAACGGCCGCGCCTTCGGCGGCCAGCGCTTCGGCGCAGGCGCGCCCGATGCCGGTTCCGGCGCCGGTGACGATGGCAACTTTGCCCTGAAGCTTCACGCGGCGCTCCCCAGAATCGTTTCGTAGAAGGCGAGGTAGCGGGGCACGACCAGGGTCGAGCAGAAGCGCGCCTGGGCTTTGGCGCGGGCGGCGCGGCCGAGGGCGCGGGCGCGGGGCGGGTCGCGGAGCAGCTCGATGGCGGCGCGGGCCATGGACTCGACGTCCCGCGCCGGAAAGAGAAAGCCGTTCTGGCCGTCGTCAATCACCTCGCGGATGCCGCCGACGTCGCTGGCAATCACCGGCACCTCGCAGGCCATCGCTTCCAGCGCCGCCAGGCCGAACGATTCCATGTCGCTCGGCAGCAGAAACAAATCGCACACGCCCAGCTTCTCGTAGACCGCGTCCTGCTTGCCGAGGAACTGCACCGAGTCGCTGATTCCCTTCTCCCGCACCAGGTATTCGGCGTTGCCGCGCTCGGGGCCGTCGCCGATGAGCAGCAGCCGCGCCGGCAGGGCAGCGCGAATACGCGCGAAAATCTCAATCACGTCGGGAAGGCGCTTGACCGGGCGAAAATTCGAGAGGTGAGCGACGAGGAACTCGCCCTCGGCCGCGAACTGGCGCCGCTGCTCGGGGTCCTCCAGGCGCCGGTAGCGGTCGCAGTTCACAAAGTTGGGGATGACTTCAATCGGCCTCTGCACCTTGAACTCGCGGCGCGTCACCTCCAGCAGGTTCTTCGAGACCGCGGTGACGCCGTTCGACTGCTCAATCGCAAAGCGGGTAATCGGCAGGAAGGAGCGATCCAAGCCCACCAGCGTCACGTCGGTTCCGTGCAGCGTGGTGACGAACGGCAGGTGGCGCGGGGCCAGCATGGCCTGCGCCAGGTAGGCGCTGACCGAGTGGGGGATGGCGTAGTGGACGTGGAGCAGGTCGAGCTTGTAGTGCTCGGCCACCTCCACCATCTTGGTGGCCAGCGCCAGGTCGTAGGGCGGGTAGTCAAAGAGCGGGTAGTTCATCACCTCGACTTCGTGGTAGCAGATGCGCCGCGCCAGCTCCGGCTGGTGGTTCAGCTCCACCAGGCGAATCGGCGGGGCGTAGGTGACGAAGTGAATCTCGTGGCCGCGCGCCGCCAGTTCCATTCCCAGCTCGGTGGCCACCACGCCGCTGCCGCCATAGGTCGGATAGCAAGTGATGCCGATGCGCATGGGTCGTCCACCCTATCAGATGCCCCCCAGCGCCACAAGACGCGGCGGCTCGCTTTACAACGCGCGACGCCTGGGCTACCGTAACCGCAGAGGCGCATGGGAACCGAACTTCCATTGCGGGATATAGTTTTCACGCTGCTGTTCCGAGTCGGGGTGGTCTCGGCGATGGCGGCGGTGATGACGCGTTCCACGCTTTTCCAGCGCTCGCTGCTGCGCGAAGAGCGCAGCCTCGACCAGCGCCTGCGTTTCGTTCTGTTTTACGGCCCGCTGGTCAGCGTGGGCGTCCTGACGCGGGTGCTGCTGCGCTACCAGGCCACCGACGTCAGCCTGGAAGGGGCGCTGGTGGCCGGGCTGGTCTTCGGCCGCACCGCGGGAATGATGGTCGGGATTCTGGCCGCGCTGCCGTCGTTCTTCAACAACGAGCTGCTCTCGCTTCCCTTTGCGACCCTGTGCGGCGCCGCCGGGGGACTGCTGCGCGAGGTCACGGCCAACAAGGAGCACATCTGGAGCTTCGGCCCCTCGGCGCCGCTGAGCATCCCGCGCTGGCTGCTCCAGCTTCTGCGTGGCCAGCCCACCTGGCAACTGCTGCCGCTGATGCTCTGCATCGGCCTGGAGTCGCTGCGCATCTTCCTCGGCCACGCCTTCCCCGGGGCGCTCTACTTCGTCCGCACCCAACCCGGCTGGCCGCAACTGCTGCCGATCCTGGGCACCACCTCCGGCGTGGCGCTCACGCTGATGATCTGGAACAGCTCGCGCATCCGCCTCAAGCTCCAGGAGCAGGAAGCCTCGCTGCTGGCGGCGCGCATGGCGGCTCTGACCAGCCAGATCAATCCGCACTTCCTCTTCAATACGCTCAATACCATCGGCTCGCTGACGCGGTTCGACCCGGAAGGCGCGCGCGAGCTGCTGGTCAAGCTCTCCAACATTCTCCGCCGGCTGCTGCGCAAGCACGAAAACTTCGTTCCGCTGCGCGACGAGCTGACCTTCATTGACGACTACCTCGACATCGAAATGCGCCGGTTCGGGCCCGAAAAGCTGCGCTTCCAGAAAGAAGTCGAGGAGAGCACGCTCGACGCCATGGTGCCCAGCATGCTGCTCCAGCCGATGATTGAGAACTCCATCCGCCACGGCCTGGCCCCGCGCCTGGAGGGCGGCGAAATCCGCCTGCGCACCGAGCGGGTCAACGGCCGGGTGGTAATTCACCTCGAAGACAACGGCCTGGGCATCCCCAGCGAACGCATCCCGGAGGTGTATTCGAGCGGCATCGGCCTGAGCAATGTTAACGAGCGCCTGAAGGTGCTCTACGGCGCCGATTACCTGCTGAAGATTGAAAGCGAAGAAGGCCGCGGCACCCGCATCCGCATCGAAATCCCCGAGCTCTTCGGCGTCTAGGCCGGGAGGCGTTTGGCTGGGAAGGGACGGGCTTGAGTTCGTCCGCACTCGCGCCAGCCATAGAACCGGCTTCAGCCAGAGGGATGAAAATCCTTTGGGTGTGGCGTCAGCCTAGACGGTAAGCAGGTGGCCGAGTTTTTCCCGTTTCGTGCGGAGGTAGGCGCGATTGGTTTGCCCCGGCGCCGGCTGGCAGGGGAGGCGAGCGGCCACCGAGATGCCGTTGAGTTCGAGCGCGGCGACCTTGTCGGGATTGTTCGAGAGCAGCCGCACGCGGCGAACGTTGAGGGCGCGCAGCGCCTCGGCGGCGATTTCGTAGCTGCGCCGGTCGGCGGGCAGCCCCAGGCGGCGGTTGGCTTCGACGGTATCGAGCCCGCGGTCCTGCCACTGGTAGGCGCGCAGTTTGTTGATGAGGCCGATGCCGCGGCCTTCCTGGGGGTCGTAGAGCAAGATGCCGGCGCCTTCGCGGGCAATGCGCTTGAGAGCCAGCTCAAGCTGGGCGCGGCAGTCGCAGCGCACCGAACCGAAAACGTCCCCCGTCAGGCATTGAGAGTGGAGGCGGACCAGCGGCGCCTGGCGACGGCGCAGGTTGCCGCGCACCAGAGCAACGATCCACTCCCCCCGCTTGTTCTCGAAGCCCACGACGCGAAACCGCCCGTAGCGCGTGGGCAGGCGCGCTTCCGCTGCTTTGCGCAGCCTGTTCGAATTGGGCTTTCGATTCACGCACCCATTATAGCCGTTTCCTTTACGACCCACGGCCGAACCTCCTAAGGCTCATCTAAAGCCCTGACCCCAGAAAACCAAAGGCCGGTTCCGCCACCCGATGCGCCTTCGACGGAGCGAGTTTCGGAATGACAGTTCGTCGGGCGGGTGGTTTCTTTCCCTGGCCGGCTCCAGGCGCTGAGAACCTCAGGGGCTAAAGCCCAACCTGGGGTGGCACGGCCACGGCGGGGTTGAAACCCCGCCCTTCCGGTCCGTTCCGGTCTCTGGGAATCCCCCCGGCGCCCCTCGACTGCGCTCGGGGTAAAAGGAGCCTGGGGGTTCGGGGTGAGGGGTTTCAGAGCTGTCCATTCCACGACTAAAGCCCTGGTTTCTTTCCCTGGCCGGCTCCAGGCGCTGAGAACCTCAGGGGCTAAAGCCCAACCTGGAGTGGCACGGCCACGGCGGGGTTGAAACCCCGCCCTTCCGATCCGTTCCTGGGAATTCCCCCGGCGCCCCCCCAACTGCGCTCGGTTAGCCGCCGCCGACGAAGTGGACGATTTCCAGCTGGTCGCCGGGTTCGACGCGCACCGACTCCCACTCCTCACGCTTGACGATTCGCCGGTTGCGCTCAATCGCCACCCGGTCTTCGCCCAGGTTCAGGTAGCGCAGCAACTCCCTGAGCGTCAGGTTCTCGGGCACCTGTTGCGGGGCGCCGTTGATGGTGGTCTCGATCATCTGCTGGCCGCTTTCGGCCGCGGGCGCAGGCTGTACTTCAACTCATCCTGTCCCTGCGGCGAGGCCGTCTGAATCAGCAACTCCGCGCCCGCCGGTCCCAGGCGCGGCAGCACGAACTGGAGCGTGGCGCGTCCGTGGCTGTCGGTCACCCCTTCAAAATCGTGCGGCTGGGCGCCGGTGTCCACCCGCACGCGCACCCGGGCGCCGGCAATCGGGTTCCGGTTCTTGCGCCCCATGACCGCCAGCTCCAGCACCGCGGTCGAGCCTTGCAGGAAGGTGGAGGGGTTCATCAAGCGAATGGCCACGCCGCCGGGCGTCGGCTCGGCCAGCTCCTTCATTTCGGGAATCTGGCCGGAGCGGACTTCATCCAGCAACTGCTGGTGCTGGCGCTCGAGCATGGCGCGGAGCTCGGATTCGTTGAAATCGGGCGAGGCCAGGAACTCCTTGTAGCTGGTGGCGCGTTTCGCCAGCACGCGACCCTTGTGGTAGATGGTGGTGTCGAGCACGGGATTGGCCGCGCCACGGTCCTCGGTCTGGACGTGAAACACCAGGCCGCCCACCTTGACGTCCGTATTGAAGCCGAAGACCGGCATCACCCGACTCGCCCCGTTCCTTCCGGGAAGCGCGGAGGGCCCGCCGACTCGGCGGCGGCCCCGCGGAAGCAACCGGGCCGGCGCGCCAACTTGACATCCCCGCGCCCCAACTCTATAGTGCCAAGTTCAACTTCTTCTGGCGGGCGCTATTAAATTATAGCATCGCCGTCCCGCACAGTAATGCGATGAGCGAGAGCTACCTGGGAAGCTACGCGCCTATCCTGCTGCACCTGATTGTGGCCGCCGGCATCGCCGGCGCCATCCTCTTCCTTTCCTGGCTGTTCGGCGAACGTCGGCCGAATCCCAACAAACTGGGCGCCTATGAGTGCGGCATCCTGCCCACGGGCGACGCCCGCGAGCCGGTGACGGTGAAGTTCTACCTGGTGGCGATGCTGTTCATCCTGTTCGACGTTGAGGCGGTCTTTCTCTTCCCCTGGGCGGTCATCTACCGCACCCTGGGCTGGTACGGCTTTGTGGAGATGTTGCTGTACATCCTGATTCTGCTCGCCGGCTACGTGTATCTGTGGAAGAAGGGCGCCTTCGACTGGAGCCGCTCTTGAAGATGCCCGCCGCCCTCCCACCCGAGCTGGCTGAGCGTCGGGTGGTGCGCAAGCTGCGGGAGTTTGCGCCCGAGGCGCTGCTCGGCGCCACGGAATTCCGCGGGCAGATGGCGCTGAGCGTCGCGCCGGCGCGGCTGCGCGACCTCTGCGAGTTCCTGCGGCGCGACCCGGAGCTTGAATTCGACCAGCTGGTGGACGTGACGGCGGTGGACCGCTACCCGCTTGAGCCGCGCTTCGAGGCCGTCTATCACCTGCGCTCGCTGCGGCTCCAGCACCGCTTGCGCCTGAAGGCGCCGCTGCGCGGCGACAACCCGCGCATCGAGTCGCTCACCGGCCTCTGGGCCGGCGCCGACGTCCTCGAGCGCGAAGTCTACGACCTGTTCGGAATTCGCTTCGACGGCCACCCCAATCTCCGCCGCCTGCTGATGCCCGACGACTGGGAGGGCCACCCGCTGCGCAAGGACTATCCGGTGGAGGGCTACCGCTGATGGCCGAGCCCGTCACCCCGCCGCCGGTCTCCGCCGAGACGATGGTGTTGAACGTCGGCCCGCAGCACCCCTCCACGCACGGCGTGCTGCGGCTGGTTCTGGAGCTCGACGGCGAGACTATCATCCGCGCCACGCCCGACGTCGGCTTCCTGCACACCGGCATCGAGAAGAACGCCGAGAAGCTCTACTACTCGCAGGTCATCCCCCTGACCGATCGGATTGATTATCTGGCGCCGCTTTCCAACAATCTGGTCTACTGCCTGGCAGTCGAAAAGCTGCTGGGGCTGGAGCCGCCGCCGCGGGCCCAGTGGCTGCGCGTGCTGCTCACGGAGCTGACCCGCATCAATAACCATCTCGTCTGGCTGGGCACCACGGCGCTGGAAATCGGCGCGATGAGCGTTTTCCTCTACTGCTTCCGCGAGCGCGAAGAAATCCTGAACATCTTCGAAATGTGCTCGGGGCAGCGGATGATGGCGAGCTACTTCCGCGTCGGCGGCCTGGCGCTGGAGCCCCCGCTCGATTTCTACCCCCGGGTCGACAAGCTGCTCAAGATGCTCCCCGGGCGCTTCGATGAGTACGAAGACTTGCTCACCGAAAACCGCATCTGGCTGGCGCGCACCCGGGGCGTTGGGAAAATGACCGTGCAGGATGCGCTCGACTACTGCATCACCGGCCCCAACCTCCGCGCCTGCGGCGTCCCGAGCGACCTCCGCAAGGAGGAGCCCTACTCCAGCTACGACCAGTTCGACTTCGTGGTCCCCACCCGGCCCGAAGGCGACACCTACGCCCGCTACCTCGTTCGTATGGAAGAGATGCGCCAGAGCGTCCGCATCGCCCGCCAGGCCCTCGACGGCCTCCCCGAAGGCCCGGTGCGCGCCGACGCCCCCGGCATCGTGCTCCCCGAGCGCGAAAAGATGAAGGCGGAAATGGAAGCGCTCATCTACCACTTCAAGATTGTCACCGATGGCTTCGCGCCGCCGCCCGGCGAGGTGTACGTCGGCATCGAGTCGCCCAAGGGCGAGCTCGGCTGCTACCTGGTGAGCGACGGCGGCCCGCGGCCCTGGCGCATGCGCTGGCGCCCGCCCTCGCTGCTCAACGTCCAGCTTCTCTCCCGGCTCCTGCCCGGACACCTGATCGCCGACGCCATCGCCATCACCGCCAGCGTCGACTTCGTTCTCGGCGAGGTGGATCGCTGATGAGCCTGCAATTCTCCGCCGCGCTCCAGCGTCGCTTCGCGCAGCTCAAGCAGCGCTACCCCGTCCTGCGCTCCGCGCTCATCCCCATGCTGCTCTTCGCGCAGGACGAGCTCGGCTACATCTCCGACGACCTCATCGACTACCTCGCCAAGGAGCTCAACCTTCGTCGCGTGCAGATCGAAGAAACCGTCAGCTACTACTCGATGCTGCGCCGCCAGCCCGCCGGCAAGTATCACCTCCAGGTCTGCACCAACATTGCCTGCCAGTTGGCCGGGGGCAAGGCGGTGCTCGAGCAGGTGCGCCGCCGCTGCGGCGTCCCCGCCAAGACGCCGACCCCCGACGGGGTGTTCTCCTGGGAAGAGGCGGAATGCATCGGCGCCTGCACCGGCGCCGTCGCCATGCAGGTGAACTACGACTACTACGAGAACCTGAACGTCGCGCGGGTGAATGACTTGATGGATCACCTTCAGGCGGGGCGCAAGCCCGCGCCCGTCCCCTACATCACCGGCCTCTCCTTCGAGCCGCACCCGGCCGAAGTGCGCGTCATCAGCCGGCGGTTCGGCCTGCCGAACTCCCCCAGCATCGACACCTATTTGCAGCACGAGGGCTACCAGGCGCTCGAAAAAGCCCTCAAGCAGATGACTCCCGACCAGATCATCGAGGAGGTCAAGCGTTCCAACCTGCGGGGGCGGGGCGGCGCCGGCTTCCCGGCCGGGATGAAGTGGAGCTTCGTTCCCAAGGATTCGCCGAAGCCGAAGTACATCATTGCCAACGCCGACGAGAGCGAACCGCTCACCTGCAAAGATCGCCCGCTGATGGAGCTCGACCCCCACCAGCTTATCGAGGGCATGCTCATCGCCGGCCGCGCCGTCAACGCCCACCAGGGCTTCATCTACATCCGCGGCGAGTACCGCTACGTGCTCGAAATCCTCGAGCGCGCCATCGCCGAAGCCTACGAGCGTGGCTTTCTGGGCAAGAACATCCTCGGCTCCAGCTTCGATTTCGACCTCTGCGTTCACACCGGCGCCGGCGCCTACGAGTGCGGCGAAGAAAGCGCTCTGATGGAATCGCTCGAGGGCAAGCGCGGCTACCCGCGCATCCGACCGCCTTTCCCTGCCGTCGTCGGCCTCTACGGCTGCCCCACCGTCATCAACAATGTCGAAACTCTTTCTTCCGTTCCCTCCATCATCCTCAAAGGCGGCGACTGGTACGCCGGCCTGGGCACGCCCCGCAACGGCGGCACGCGCCTGTTCTGCATCTCCGGCCACGTCAACCGCCCCGGTATCTACGAGCTGCCGATGGGCTTTCCCTTGCGGCGCATGATTGAGGAAGTGGCCGGCGGGGTCCGCGGCGGCAAGAAACTCAAAGCCGTCATCCCCGGCGGCTCCTCCGTGCCCGTGCTCACCGCCGACCAGCTCGATACCCCGATGGACTTCGACTCGGTCGCCAAGGCCGGCTCGATGCTGGGCTCCGGCGGCGTGCTGGTGATGGACGAAGACACCTGCATGGTCGAGCTGGCCCAGCGCATCATGCACTTCTACGCCCACGAGTCCTGCGGCTGGTGCATCCCCTGCCGCGAAGGCACCGCCTGGCTGCGCAAAATGCTCGACCGCTTCCATTCCGGCGGCGGCCGCCCCAGCGACATCGTCCAAATCGGCGAGCTGGCGCAGAACATGCTGGGCAAAACCTTCTGCCCGCTGGGCGACGCCGCCGCCATGCCCACCATCAGCATCGCCAACAAGTTCAGGCACGAATTCGAAGAACACCTCCGCCTGGGCGAGTGTCCTTACGCCCGCGAGAAGGTAGCGGCTGACTGATATGCCGGACGCGCCCAGCAAAGTGCAGTTCTCGGTCGACGGCCGGACGCTCGAAGCGCCTCCTGGTACGCTGCTCATCGAAGCCTGCAAGGCGGCGAGCATTGAAGTGCCGTCCTTCTGCTATTACCCCGGCCTCACGCTTCAAGCCGCCTGCCGGATGTGTCTGGTTGAAATCGAAAAGACGCCCAAGCTGCAAACCGCCTGCACCGTCATCGTCCAGCCCGGCATGGTGGTGCGCACCAACACCCCCGTCGTCCACAAGGCGCGCAAGGACATGCTCGAGTTCCTGCTGACCAACCACCCGCTCGATTGCCCGGTCTGCGACAAAGGCGGCGAGTGCGAGCTCCAGGACATGGTTTTCCGTTACGGCGCCGCCGGAAGCCGCTTCGTCGAAGAAAAAGAGCACCAGCCCGAACAGCGCTTCTCCCCCATCGTCTACTTCGACTACCCGCGCTGCATCCTCTGCTTCCGCTGCGTGCGGGTGTGCGATGAAGTCATGGACGTCAAGGCGCTCGGCGTCGGCCAGCGCGGCGTCCGCTCGGTCATTATCCCCAATCAGCCCGACGGCACGCTCGAGTGCGAAGAGTGCGGCATGTGTATCGACATCTGCCCCGTCGGCGCTCTGACCAGCCACCAGTACCGCTACAAGACCCGCCCCTGGGAGATGAACTTCATCGGCACCCCCTGCGCTCACTGCGGCGACGGCTGCAAGACCACCCTCAATGTGCGCAACAACGAAATCCTGCGCGGCAACAATCGCGACAAAACCGGCATTAACGGCGACTTCCTCTGCATCAAGGGGCGCTACGGCGGCGACTTCGTCCATCACCCCGAGCGCCTGCGCCAACCGCTCGTGCGCCGTGACGGTCAGCTTCAGCCGGCTTCCTGGAATGAAGCCCTCGATTATGTGACCCGCGGACTCAAGCACGTGCTCGAGCAATCCGGCCCCGGCAGCATCGGCTTCCTGGGCTCGAACCGCACCACCAACGAAGAGAACTACCTGCTGCAACGATTTGCCCGCACCGTGATCGGCACCAACAATATTGACCACCATCGCACCGCCGACTACACGGCGCTGACGGCGGCGCTCGGCGGCGACACGGCGCGCTACGCGTCCTCCCGCGATCTGCTCAGCGCCTCCGCCATTCTGCTGATCGGGAACGACCCGACCCACAACCACCCGCTGCTCGCCGCCAATATCCGCCTCGCGGTACGCAACAACGGGGCGCGGCTCTACATCGTCAACCATCGCGAGATCAAGCTCCGCCGCCAGGCCAGGCAATTCGTGCTCGTCCCCGGCGGCCAGGAAGCCACCGCGGTCGAATCGCTGCTTGACTCGCTGCGCAACGAAAAGGACCTCATCGTGCTGTTCGGTGCCGAGGTGGCGGGCGCGGAGTTGAAGCGCCTGGTTGAGTTCTGCAACGGGCTGCCCGGCACGACTCGCTACATCGCACTGGGCGACTACTGCAACTCGCGGGGCGCCGCCGACATGGGCCTGCTGCCCGGCCGGCTGCCCGGCTACAGCCCCGTCAACGACGCCGCCGCGAAGAAGAAGTGGGAGGAGCTGTGGAAGGCTTCCCTGCCGGCGGCGCCGGGTCTGCATGCCCGCGAGATGCTGGCGGGCGGCAAGCTCCGCGCCCTCTACGTTATCGGCTCGAATCCCATCAAGACCTTCGGCCTCCAGCCCAAACGCGAAGCGCTCGGCGCGCTCGACCTGCTCGTGGTTCATGAACTTTTCCTCACCGAGACCGCGGCGCTGGCCGACGTGGTCCTGCCGGTGGCATGCGCCTACGAAAAAGAAGGGACCTTCACCAACACCTGCGGCGAGTTGCAGCGGGTCAGGCGAGCGCTCGAGCCCGTCGGCCTGCGCACCGATTTCGAAATCCTGCGGCTGCTGACCTACGCGCTCGGCCGGCCGATTCCGCTGCGCACTCCGGAGGCGGCGCTGGAGGAAATCCGCCAGCACGTCCCCGGCTATCAGGTCTCTCTCGCTTCGGTGCTTGCCGGTGAAGCCGCCCGCACGGCGCCGGTGGACGGCCGCGGCTCGATTGACACGCCTGCGGGCTTGATTGTCTCCGCCGACGATTCGCTGTTCACCTCCGGCACTCTTGGCCGCTACAGCCAGGCGCTCAACTCCGTGCCGGAACGGAATCTGCCCCGACCATGACCGACTGGATCACCGCCAACGCCGTCTTGGTCATCACGCTGGTGAAGATCCTCTTGTTGCTCTTCATTCTTCTCACTGCCATCGCCTATGTGGTTTGGTTTGAGCGCAAGCTCATCGCCCACATCCAATCCCGCTGGGGCCCCTACCGGGTGGGGCCGCACGGGTTATTGCAGCCGCTGGCTGACGGGGTCAAGTTCCTCCTCAAGGAAGACATCATCCCGGCCTACGTCAGCAGCCGCTTTCTGTTTCTGCTGGCGCCGTTTCTGGGCGTGAGCCTGGCGCTGCTGGCGGTGGCGGTGATTCCCTTCGGGCCGGCGGAGGTGCAGGTGCTCGGCACGCGCACGGGTTTCTACATCGCCGACATCAACATCGCCCTGCTGTTCGTTCTCGGCGTCACCTCGCTCACTGTCTATTCCATTGCGCTGGCCGGCTGGTCCTCCAACAGCAAGTACCCGCTGCTGGGCGCGCTGCGCAGCTCGGCGCAGATGATCAGCTACGAGCTGGCGCTGACGCTTTCGGTCGTCGGCGTGCTGTTGCTCGCCAACAGCTTGTCGCTGCGCGAAATCGTCGCCCAGCAGAGCGGGCCGGTGTGGAACTGGTACTTCTTCCCGCAGTTCGTCGCCTTTCTCTGTTTCTTTATCAGCAGCCTGGCCGAAACCAACCGCAGCCCCTTCGACCTCGCCGAAGCCGAAACCGAGCTCGTCGGCGGCTTCCACACTGAGTACAGCGCCATGAAGTTCGCGATGTTTTTCATGGCGGAGTATGCGCATATGTTTACGGCGTCGTTTCTGGCGACGATTCTCTTCTTCGGCGGCTGGCACTCGCCCTTCCCCGACTCCGGCTTCTGGGTCTATGCCCGCTATCTGCCCCTCATCACCGCCGCGGCGCTGGGACTTCTGCTGTTGGTGGATGCCGCCCGTTCGCCCGTCCGGCCCCTCCATCGGCTTATTCTCGCCGCTCTGGGCTTGGTGTTGCTCGGTGTGGCTGGTGTGCTGACCGTACCGGTTGTCCTCGACCTCGTCCAGGGCCTCTTCTGGTTCGTCGCCAAAACCGTAGTCTTCGTCTTTATCTTCATCTGGATTCGCGCCACCTTCCCGCGCTTCCGCTACGACCAGTTGATGGACTTCGGCTGGAAATTCCTTCTGCCGCTCGCCGTCTTGAACATCATCGTCACCAGCTTCGTGCTGGTCTGGCGGGGGAACTGAGATGACCGCCGAAGCTCTTCTCTTCTTCCTCTTCGCCGGCCTGGCCGTCGTCGGCGCGCTCAATATGGTCGTTCAGCGCCATCCCATTCACAGCGCGCTGTCGCTGATTCTGGTCATGGTCTCGCTCGCCGTGCTTTATCTGCTGCTGGGGGCCGAGTTCATCGCCGCCATCCAGGTCATCGTCTACGCCGGCGCCATCATGGTGCTCTTTGTGTTTGTCATCATGCTGCTCAACGCCGGCGAGGAGGAGCGCACCAACTGGAGCCGCCTGGCGCGCTACCTCGGCCTGCCGGTTGCCGTTACTCTGCTCCTCGAGATGGGCTGGCTGCTCTATCGCACCTGGCCCGGCGAAACCTTCGTCGAAGCTGACCGCTTCGTCGGCCGCACCGCCGCCATCGGCCACCTGCTCTTCAAGGATTACGTCCTGCCCTTCGAGCTGACGTCGGTTTTGATTCTGGTTGCCATCCTCGGGGCCGTGGTGCTGGCCAAGAGGGAGCTCTAGCCGATGATCCCTGTCTCCTACTACCTCATCCTCAGCGCCATTCTTTTTGGCCTGGGCGTCGTCGGCTTTCTGACCAAGCGCAACCTCATCACCATTTTCATGTCCATCGAGCTGATGCTGAACGCGGTCAACCTGGCTTTTGTGGCCTTCGCCTACACCTGGCAGGTTCTGAGCGGGCACATCTTCGTCTTCTTTGTCATCGTCGTGGCGGCGGCTGAAGCCGCTGTCGGCCTGGCCATCATCATCGTCATTTTTCGTACCCGAGGCTCGTTGAACGTCGAGCGGATTGACCTGCTGAAATGGTAGAAGCGTGATGCTGGAACTGCTCTGGCTGGTGCCGATTCTCCCCCTGGTGGGAGCCGCGGTGCTGGGTGTCGCCGGGCGGCGCCTTTCGCAGGGGGCGGTGAGCGCCATCGGCGTCGGCTCGGTCGGACTTTCCTTTCTCACCACGCTCGGGGTCGGCTACGCGTTTTTCCAGCTCCCGGCCGCCGAGATTCCCGTCCTGCGCACCTACTTCACCTGGTTTGAGGCCGGGGCGCTCCGTGTCGAGGCCAGCTTTTACCTTGACCAGCTCTCGATGCTGATGCTGCTGGTCGTCACCGGCGTCGGCTTCCTCATCCACGTCTACTCCACCGGTTACATGCACCACGAAGGCGGCTACTACCGCTTCTTCGCCTACCTGAACCTGTTTATGTTCTTCATGCTGCTGCTGGTGCTGGCCGGCAACTACGCGTTGCTCTTCGTCGGCTGGGAAGGCGTCGGCCTCTGCTCCTACCTGCTCATCGGTTTCTATTTCCTGCGCGACTCCGCCGCCAACGCCGGCAAGAAGGCGTTCATCGTCAACCGCATCGGCGACTTCGGCTTCACCCTCGCCCTGCTGCTGCTCTTCCGCACCTTTGGCAGCCTGGAATACAACCACGTGTTTGCTGGCGCCGCGGTGATGGACCCGGAGCCGCTGGCGTGGAGCCAGGCCGGGATACTCACCGCCATCAGTTTGCTGCTTTTCACCGGAGCCATCGGCAAGTCGGCGCAGTTGCCGCTCTACGTCTGGCTGCCCGACGCCATGGAAGGCCCCACGCCGGTGAGCGCGTTGATTCACGCCGCCACCATGGTGGCCGCCGGCGTCTACATGGTGGCGCGCTCGCACATTCTGTTTTCCCACGCGCCCTTTGCGTTGATGGTGGTAGCGGTCATCGGCTGCCTGACGGCGTTCTACGCCGCCTCCATCGGCCTGGTGCAGAACGACATCAAGCGCGTGCTTGCCTACTCCACCGTGAGCCAGCTCGGCTATATGTTCCTCGGCCTCGGCGCCGGCGCTTTCGCCACCGGCATTTTCCACCTGATGACCCACGCCTTCTTCAAAGCCCTGCTCTTTCTCGGCGCCGGCAGCGTGATTCACGCCATGAGCGGCCAGCAGGACATCCGCAAGATGGGCGGCCTCTGGCCGAAGATTCGCACCACGGCTCTCACCTTCTGGATGGGGACACTGGCCATCGCCGGCGCGCCGCTCTTCTCCGGGTTTTTCAGCAAGGATGAAATCCTCTGGCAGACCTTCGTCAGCCCCTCGCTGCCCTTCGGCTGGGCTCTGTGGCTGCTGGGCCTGATGGCGGCGACCATGACGTCGTTCTACATGTTCCGCCTGGTGTTTCTCACCTTCCACGGCGAAGGCCGCTACACGCCCGAGACCGCCAAGCACATTCACGAGTCGCCTTCCTCGATGACGGCGCCGCTTGTCATCCTTGCCATTCTCTCCGTGGTTGGCGGTTGGGTCGGCATTCCGGCCGCCATGGGCGAGGCGCTGCATATTCCCAACTACCTCGAGCACTTTCTCGAGCCGGTCTTCGCCGGCTCGAATGCTATCCTCCGCGCCCAACCCGCCGCCCATGCCCACAGCGAAGAGCTCGGCCTGGCTGGCCTCACCGTGCTTCTGGCTGCGGTCGGCTTTGGCATTGCCTACACCTTCTATCTCCGCAACCCGCAGCTGGCCGACCAGCTCGCCGAAACCTTCCGCGGACTTTATCAAGTTCTGGTGAACAAGTACTACGTGGACGAAATCTACGCCGCGGTGTTTGTCCGCCCGCTGAACTGGATTTCCGAGAGAGTGTTGTGGCGGGGGTTCGACGTCGGCGTCATTGACGGCGCCCTCGACGGTTCCGCCGAGCGCGCCCAGCGGCTGGGTGACTGGCTGCGCCGCTGGCAATCGGGCAACACCCGCAGCTACGGCGCCTGGGTGGCGCTGGGCGCCCTGGCGCTGCTGACTTATTTCGTTTTCTGGGTGAGCTGATGCACGAGCACTGGCTCAGTATCGTCATCTTCTTCCCGCTGCTGGGAGCGCTGTTGCTCCTGTTTGTTCCCGGCGGCGCGAAGGAAACGCTGCGGCGCGTGGCGTTCCTCGTGTCGCTGGGCGAGCTGGCCCTTTGCGTTCCGCTTCTGCTCTGGTTCGACTCCGCACAGCGCGGCATCCAGCTTGCCGAGCGCCACGCCTGGATTTCATCCCCGCCCATTCTCTATCAGCTCGGCCTCGATGGCCTGAGCCTCGTGCTCGTCCTGCTGACAGCGCTCCTCACTCCGATCTCCGTCCTCGCCTCCTGGACCATCGAGAAGCGCGTCAAAGAATTCTTCCTCATGCTGCTGGTGCTCGAGACCGGCATGATCGGCGTCTTCCTCGCCCTCGACCTCTTCCTCTTCTACGTCTTCTGGGAAGTCATGCTCATCCCCATGTACTTCCTCATCGGCATCTGGGGCCACGAGCGCCGGCTCTACGCCGCCATCAAGTTCATCCTCTACACCATGGCCGGCTCGCTGCTGATGCTGATTGCCATCATCTGGCTCTACCTGGAGACGGGCACTTTCGACCTCCTGCAGATTCAGCTGGTGCTGCAGCAGCACCGCGTCCTGCTTGACTTTCGAACCGAGCTGCTGCTCTTCGGCGCCTTCTTCCTCGCCTTTGCCATCAAGGTGCCCCTCTTCCCCTTCCACACCTGGCTGCCCGACGCCCACGTCGAAGCCCCTACCGCCGGCTCGGTCATTCTGGCCGGCGTGCTGTTGAAGATGGGCGCCTACGGCCTGCTGCGCTTCTGCCTGCCGCTGTTTCCCGGCGCGACGCAGGCGCTGCAACCCCTCATTGCGGTTCTGGCGCTCATCAGCATCATTTACGGCGCGCTGGTCTCGATGGTGCAGCCCAACGTCAAAAAGCTCATCGCCTACTCTTCCGTCTCGCACATGGGCTTTGTAGTGCTGGGCATCATGGCCCTGAACGAAACCGGCCTCCAGGGCGCAATCCTCATCATGCTGGCCCACGGGCTCTCGACCGGCGCGCTGTTTCTTCTTGCGGGAATGCTGTACGACCGCCGCCACACCTTCCAGATCTCCGATTTCGGCGGCCTGGCCACGCCCCTGCCCGTGTTCTCCAGTTTCCTGCTGTTCGCTTCGCTGGCTTCGCTCGGCCTGCCGCCGCTGGTCAACTGGGTGGGTGAGTTCATGGTGCTCATTGGCACCTTCCGCAGCAACGTCACCTATGCCTCCATCGCGGCCTTCGGCGTAGTGCTGGCGGCGATTTACATGCTCTGGATGTACCAGCGGGTCGTCTTCGGCGAAATCAAGCACGAGGCCAACCGCAAGCTCACTGACCTGAGCCGCCGCGAGCTGGCGATTCTGATTCCACTCACCGTGCTGATCGTCGCGCTCGGCCTCGCCTCCCCGCTCATCACCCGCCGCACCCAGGCCACCGTGCAGCGCATCCTGCTACAGACCGAGTCACCCTACTACGAGCTGGCCCACCGGCCGGCGCCCGAGGCGCAGCGATGATCCCGACCGCGAACGACTTGCTGCGCATCCTGCCCGAAGTCGTGTTGGCCGGCTTCGGAATCCTGGTGATGATGCTCGAGCCCTTTCTCGGCCGGGGCGGCAAGCGCGCGCTGGGGCCCCTCGCCTTCCTCGGAACGGTGGCCGCGCTGGCGGCCACCGTGATTCAGGCCGGACACCAAGGCTACGCTTTCGGCCGTCTGCTGGTCGTCGACACTTTTTCGGTTTACCTCCACTTCCTGCTCATCTCCATCACCGGGCTGAGCGTGCTGGCCTCGCTGCGCTATCTGGAGCGGGAAAACATCGACCATGCCGAATTCTACGCTCTGCTTCTGTTCGGCGCCGTCGGCATGGGCATCATGGTCTCGGCCAATGAGCTGGTGATGGTGTTCCTCGGCCTGGAAACCTCGTCGCTCGCCAGTTATGTGCTGGTCGGCTTCCGCCGCACCGACGGCAGGGCCACTGAAGGGGCGATGAAGTATTTCCTGCTCGGGTCGTTCGCCACCGGGTTTCTGCTTTACGGCATCGCGCTGCTCTTCGGCGCCGCCGGCTCGACGGTGCTGAACGACCTGGCTGAAAAGCTCCAGGCGAACTCGCCTGGCTTTACGCTGGCGCTGATGGGCATGGCGCTGTTTTTTGTCGGCCTGGGGTTCAAGGTGGCCGTGGCGCCCTTCCAGGCCTGGACGCCCGACGTCTACCAGGGCGCGCCTTCGCCCGTCACGGCGTTTCTGTCCACCGGCCCCAAGGCCGCGGCCTTTGCCGTGCTACTGCGGGTTTTCTGGACGGCGTTCGAGCCGGCGACTGGAATCTGGTTCTGGCTGCTGTGGGGGACGGCGGCGCTGACGATGTTTGTGGGGAATCTGGGGGCGTTGGTGCAAACCAACGTCAAGCGGATGCTGGCCTACTCGTCCATCGCCCACGCCGGCTACATCCTGGTAGCGTTCGCGGCCGGCAATGAGCTCGGCGTCGCCGCCGCGCTCTTCTATCTGATCGCCTACGCGCTGATGAAGCTGGGCGCGTTTTCCGTGGTTGCGCATCTTTCGGTAAATGAGGACCACCAATCGCTGGAAGACTACTCCGGGCTGCACACCCGCCAGCCGGCCCTGGCCGCCTGCCTCACCGTCTTTCTGCTCTCGCTCATCGGGCTGCCGCTGACGGGCGGGTTCCTGGGGAAGTTTTTCGTCTTCCAGGCTGCGCTGCGTGCCGGGCTGGTGTGGCTGGTGGTTCTGGGCGTGCTGAACAGCATCCTTTCGGTGCCGTACTATCTGCGCGTGGTGAAAGTGATGTACATGGGCGAGCCGCGCGAGTCGGCCGCGCCGCTGGCGCCGGTGCCGGCTTCGCTGGCGTTCGTGCTGACGTTGACGGCGCTGGGGACAGTCTACCTTGGCATCCTTCCCGACGCGGTGCAGCAGTTTGTCACCAGTTCGGTGCTCTCTCTGACCCTGCCCTGAAAACAAAACGGGGAAGCCCCCAAGGGCTTCCCCGTCCCACGACCCACTGTTTCCTAGTAGGTGACTTTCAGGTACACAATCGCGAAGACGTACAGGGCCAGCGATTCAATCAGCACCAGCGACAGAATCAGCGCAAAGCGGATGTGATCCGCCGCGCCCGGGTTGCGCGCCAGCCCTTCGCAAGCCGCCGCGCAGGCCTTGGCCTGCGCGAGGCCGCAGAAGGCCGAGCCGATGGCCATTGCGAAGCCGGAGGTAATGACGATCCACATCGCCACCGGGTCGGGTGGCTTGCCGCCTGGAGCCTGCGCCGCCGCGGGCATTGCAAACGTCAGCAATACCAGCGCCAGCGCTCCCAAGACCGCTGCTTTTCTCATGCTTCCTCCTTCACTATGAATTGTCCGCAGGAGGTGGTGCCCCGGTCACCCTCGTACGGCCGGGGCTCACGCTGACGGACACGAGTCCGAATTAATGTTCCTCCGCCACCGCCCCGCCGATGTAGACGATGGGCAGCAGCGTAAACACAAACGCCTGCAAGACCGCGACAAAAATGTGCAGCGCCACGAACGGCGTCGGAATAACGAGCGGGATGATCCCGGCGGCAACGCCCAGCCCTTTGTTGATGTGCCAGCCGCCTACCACCATAAGCACGCCCAAGCCCAGAAAGGTCAAGTAGAGCAGCTCGCTCACCACCATGTTCACCCACAAGCGTACGGTGAGCGAGAGCAGCCGAGCCACGTTGCTGATGACTTCAATCACAAACAGCAGCGGGATCATTACCGGCCACATCGCCACCGGCGCCGAGAGCGCCGGCCCGATGAAGTGCTTCAGGTAGCCCAGGAGGCCGTGCACGGAGGCACCTTCGAGGTTGTAGTAGAGGAACACAAACGCCGCGCAGCCGAGCGGCACCGTGTGATTGGCCGTCGGCGAGGCAAAGGCGGGCACCAGGCTGATGGCGTTGCACGCCAGCACGAACAGCCCCACCGTGCCAACCACCGCCAGGTACTTGCGCCCGTGGTGGCCCACAATGCTATCCAGCAGATCGTAGACGCCCACGCGCACGTCGTTGGAGAGGATTTGCTCGATGACCAGCTGCATCGCCGTCGGCCTCTCGGCCGAGACTTTGTTCCGGAACCAGAGTCCGAAGACAACAAACAGCAAGCCGATGAGCACCATGGTGGCAATGTGGTCGGGAATGGGCCGCGCCGTGTCGTGCGGATGAACGCCGACGGCCTCCAGCAGCGGCAGCACCAGCGGCCCGAGCAACCGGTTGATCAGCTCGCCGAAGGGTGAAAAGTGGTGTTCCATCAGGCTTTGCTTCTCTGCCCCAGCGCGATCTCGTACAGACCTTCGAGCAGCACACCCGCTGCCAGGAGGAACAAACCGGCAAAGAACCCCGGCAACGGAAGCAGCGAACGCGAAACGATAGCATAGAGCGCTGCGACGAGCAAGACGATGGGCAGCAGCAGGCGAGCATAGATTCTAGGTGACGGCTTGGCTTTCTGCGCGCCCAGCATGGCGTCCACCACCGCCACAATCCAGCGGTAGTTGGCGTAGGCCAGCAGGCCGCCGACGGCAAAGGCGAGCGCCATCGGCCAGCCCCATCGCGCCGCCGCGATGGCGGCGCCCACGGGAACGAGGCCCAGAATAATCCAGCCGATGCGGCGCACTGCTTTCTCGACAAACTCCCGGCCGGCTGGCGGCGCTTGGCTCATTTGCGGTTCAGCCTCTTGAGCTCGCGGAAAAGCTCCAGCAGGGCGGCGGCGAAGCCCAGTCCCAGAAACACCAACGCAAACAGCGGCCGCGTACCCAGCTTCGAGTCAATCCACCAGCCGATGCCGTAGCCGATGACAACCGCGGCGGGAAAGGTGAACGCCACGGTCAGCACGAATCCCAGTTGCTTCCACGGATTCTGGTTGCCCTGCTCGGGCGTCATGGCGACGCCTCGCTCAACGGTAGGGGAGAATCGAGAATTGGGCCAGTTGGATAAGGGGCTCGGGGTAGAGCCCGGGCAGAACTGTCAGCAGCAGCGTCAGCCCCAGCGTCACCACCAGCCCGGGCGAGAACTCAATCTTTTCCGGCTCGCGCGCGTCCTGGAGGAACATCATCACCACGATGCGGAAATAGTAGTACAGAGCCACGACGACGTAGAGCGCCGCAAACACCGCCAGGTAGTAGTGCCCGGTCTCAATCAGCGACAGAAAGATGAACCACTTGCCGTAGAAGCCTACCAGCGGCGGGATGCCGGTGAGCGAGAGCAGAAAGACGAGCATCAGCACGGCCGCGGTCGGGTTCCGAAAGATGAGCCCGCGCATGTCGTCCAGCGTATCGCCGACTGCCCCGTTGCGACGCATGCCCGTCACCACCGCGAATGCGCCCAGCGTCATCGCGGCATAGGCGAAGATGTAGATGGAGATCCCCATCCGGCCGGTGTCGTTGCCCGACACCAGCCCCAGCAGGATGTAGCCCACGTGCCCAATGGAGGAATACGCCAGCAACCGTTTGATGTTGGTCTGGCCGATGGCGGCCAGGTTGCCGATGGTCATGGTGGCCACCGCCACCACCGCCAGCAGCACTTCCCAGTGGGGCCGCACCGCTCCCAGACTCACCAGGAAGATGCGCAGCAGCAGCGCGAATGAGGCCGCCTTCGAGCCGACGGAAATGAACGCCGTGATCGGCGTGGGCGCCCCCTCGTAGGCATCGGGCGCCCACTGATGGAACGGCACCGCAGCCACCTTGAAGAACAGGCCGGCGGCCACTGCTGCCATCGCCAGAAACACGACGGGGTCGTTGAGCCCGCGCATCCGCACTGCTTCCGCCACACGGTAGAGGCTGGTTGAGCCGCTGATGCCGTAGAGGATCGAAAAGCCGTAAATCAGGATGCCGGTCGAAAACGTCCCCAGCAGGAAGTACTTGATGGCGGCTTCGGCCGAGCGGCGGTCGCGGCGCAGGAAGCCGGTCAGCAAGTAGAAGCTGATGGCCATCAGCTCAAGCCCGATGAAGAGCGTGATGAGGTCCACCCCCGAGGCCAGGAACATCATGCCCACAGTGGCAAACAGAATCAGCGCGTAGTATTCCCCCTCCAGTTCGTCCTCGACCTCCAGGTAGCGCACCGACATCAGGATGACGATGGCGGCGGCTCCGAGGAAAACTGTCGAAAAGAAGACAAAGAAGGGGTCGACAACCAGCAGACCGCGGAAGGCGTGCTCCTGCTTGTCGCTCAGGGCCCAGACCGAATAGCCGCTGAAGGCGATTCCCAGCAGCGCCGTGACGGCGTTCATGTACTTGTGCTTGCGGTCGAGCAGGAAGTCCATCAGCAGGATGCCGCAGGCGAAGACAGTGAGCTGCAACTGGGGCAGGATGCTGGCCAGGTCACGCGGCTGGAAGAATTCAGACCACATTAGCGTGTTGCCGGAGCCTCCTCGGAAGCCGCGGGCGCGGCGGGCGGAGCCGGCGTCTGCACCGGCGCGGCGACAGGCGCCGGCGGCTTGGCGGCGCCATGTACGCGCGCCACCACTTGCTGGATGGAGGCGCGCATCGCCTCAAAGTAGGGCTGGGGATAGACGCCGATCCAGAAGCAAAGCACGACCAGTGGCACCAGCGTCATCGCTTCGCGCAGGTTGATGTCCTTCAGCGTCTTGTTCTTCGGGTTCGTCACTTCGCCGAACATCACCCGCTGGTAGAGCCACAGCAGGTAGGCCGCCGCCAGGATGATGCCGACGGCCGCCATGACCGCCCACATCCGGTTGACCTGCCAGGTGCCGACCAGGATGACGAACTCGCCCACGAAGCCGTTTAGCAGCGGCATGCCCAGCGACGCCAGGCTGATGATCAGGTAGATGGCGGCGAACATCGGCATCGGAGTCGACAGGCCGCCGAACTCCGAAATCTCGCGCGTGTGCCGGCGCTCGTAGAGCAGGCCGACGATCAAGAACAGTGCGCCGGTCGAGAGGCCGTGGTTGATCTGCTGTAGCAGGCTGCCTTCGAGCCCGGCCTGGTTCAGCGCGAAGATGCCCAGGGTCACGAAGCCCATGTGGGAGACCGAGGAGTAGGCGATAAGCTTCTTCATGTCTTTCTGCATCAGGCAGACCAGCGCGCCGTAAATGATGGCGATGAGCGAGAGTCCGACCACGTAGGGAACGGCGTGGATGGCAGCATCCGGGAACATCGGCAGCGAGAACCGCATCAGGCCGTAGCTGCCCATCTTCAGCAGCACGCCCGCCAGGATAACCGAGCCGGCGGTGGGCGCTTCCGTGTGCGCGTCCGGCAACCAGGTGTGAAACGGGAACATCGGGACCTTGATGGCGAAGCTGATAAAGAAAGCCCAGAAAATCCAGAACTGCCACTCGAAGGGGAGCGCGCGGGCGAAGTCGAGATAGACAGGGACGCTGAAGGTGTAGACCTCGGCCACGGTGTGGCCGGCGACGCCGACCGACGGGCAAACGCCGCCGCTCTGATGCACCCCGGCGTGGAAGAAGTAGAGGCCTAGGATGCCGAGCAGCATCAGCACCGAGCCGAACAGCGTGTAGAGGAAGAACTTGATGGCGGCGTAGAGGCGGCGCTCGTGGCCCCAAATGCCGATGATGAAGTACATCGGCACCAGCATCACTTCCCAGAAGACGTAAAACAGGAAGAGGTCGAGTGCCATGAAGACGCCCAGCATTCCGGTCTGGAGCAGGAGGAACATGATGTAGTACTCCTTCACCCGCTCCTGGATGAAGGCCCACGATGAAAGCACGGCAAGGAAACCAAGCAGGGTGGTCAGCAGCACCAGCCAGAAGCTGATGCCATCGATGCCGAGCTCGTAGCGCACGCCGAGCGAGGGAATCCACTCGGCACTGAGCGTGAATTGGAAGCCGGGATTCGTCTTGTCAAACCACCCCACCAGCGGCAGGGAGACGAGGAAGCCCGCCAGCATCGTCACGTTGGAAAGCAGGCGAATGAGGTTGCGCCGCTCTCCGGGAATCAGCAGCACCAAGGCTGCGCCGGCCAGCGGCGTGAAGAGAATCCAGTTCAGAATGTTCTCAGGTGAAATCACCGTTCACCTCGTCACGAACCGAAGAGTAGCGACCAATAGCGCTCCACGTAATAGAACAGCAGCAAAACGATTCCGGCGGCCATCCACAGCGCGTAGCGTTGCACCAGGCCGGTCTGCACCGCGCGCGCGGGGAGATTGAGCACCCACACCATCCAACCCAGCAGATTTACCGAGCCGTCCACAATCCACGTGTCCCACCAGATGGAAAGCCGGGAAACGGCCCGCGTGGCCCAGGCGGAGCCGTCGACGCCGACACCATCAATCACTTTCTGGTCGAACGCCGCAAAAGCGGTGCCCATACCTTTGCCGAGGATCGGGCCTTCGACGAAAACTTTGCTGTAGATCTCGTCCACGTAGTACTTGTTGTAGACGAGACCGTAGAGGGCGCCCATCTTCGTCGCCACCAGATCGGGCAGCCCGGTGCGTTTCAAGTAGAACTGATAGGCCAGCCAGATGCCCGCGCCGGCGACCGCCAGCGAAACCACCATCAAGCCCAGCTCCAGGGCGTGCGAATGCTCGACCGCTTCCGCCTCCACCCGCGACGCGAACACCGGATGCAGGAAGTGCTCGAACCAGTTCCCTCCCCCGAGCGCCGCCGGCCAGCCCACCCAGCCGCCGACGACAGAGCCCAGGGCAAGAACGATCAGCGGCACCGCCATTGACTTCGGCGCCTCGTGGATGTGGTGCTCCACCTCGTGCGGCACGCGCGACTTGCCGAAAAAAGTCAGGAACACCAGCCGGAACATGTAGAACGCCGTCATCAGTGCGGTAATCAGGCCGACGCCCCAAAGCACCTTGAAGAAAAAGTCCTCCCCGCGGGTAAAGGCCTTCCAGAGGATTTCGTCCTTGCTGAAGAAGCCGGCCAGGGGAAAGATGCCGGCGATTGCCAGAGCACCGGCCAGGAAGGTCTTTCCGGTAATCGGCAACTTCGACCACAGACCGCCCATGCGGCGGATGTCCTGCTCACCGCTCAAGGCGTGAATCACCGCGCCGGAGCCCAGGAAGAGCAGCGCCTTGAAGAAGGCGTGGGTGATCAGATGGAAGGCCGCGGCCACGTAGGCCCCGATCCCCACCGCAGCCAGCATGTAGCCCAGCTGGGAGATGGTCGAATAAGCCAGCACCCGCTTGATGTCGTTCTGCGCCACGCCCATCGTGGCCGCCATGAAGGCCGTGAAGGCGCCGATCAGGGCCACAACCCAGAAGGCGGTCTCCCCGCCCAAGCCGTGCTGACCCGCCTGAAGCAACGGGAACATCCGGATGGTGGTGTAGACGCCGGCCGAGACCATGGTCGCGGCGTGGATCATCGCGCTGACCGGGGTGGGACCCTCCATCGCGTCGGGCAACCACACGTGCAGCGGGAACTGGGCGCTCTTGCCCACCGTGCCGGCGAACAGCAGCAGCGAGGCCAGGGCCGCCACCGAGAGGCCGGCCACATAAGAGGGCGTCTCCGCCAGAACCTTCAGAGTCTCCGGGTTCCGCAGAATGTCGTGAAAGTTCAGGGTGCCGG
>DATLZZ010000003.1:0-254467 GCA_035573715.1 Candidatus Xenobia bacterium
GCTCCGCAGACCTTCCAACACGATTTCCCACTTCTCCTCCGGGGTTCGTTCGACACGCGGCTTTCGGCTCATCAGTTGCCTCCTCTTGGAGGCCCTGATCATACCCAGATGGGCTGTCCAGTTTTAGCGGGGTGCACTACATGGGCGACCTTGTCTGCTATGAGTTCCTATCAACCCCGGGGGGCGAGTCAATGGGACTTTTTCCTATTTCTTTCACGCAACCCTGCTGGAATTTTTCTTCGCCTTGATAGGTGTGTCTGCAAGACAGCGTTGAACCTCTGCGCTGGAGATCGATGACTTCCCGCGGGCCATCGACTACGAGACATTCAGCACCGGCTCGGGTCCAAAATGGAGCTTGACGCCGGGATGTTATTCGCCTAATATTCGCTCGGCAGTCTTGGAGCAGGAAGACGTAGCGAAACATAATTTACATGGAACATGAACTAGTTAACCTTAATAAGGCATTTAGTATCAGCAACTTGCACAGGCGGGAGTTACACCCCCTCCCCCCTGTGACGATTCGCTGCGGCCAAAGACCAAAAAAGATTTTCGAATCAGCGAGTTGACAGGCAGCGATGGAGACTAAACTAGCATCTGTAAAGATTCTACAGCGCGCGGCTTTTGGCGGATGGGCCGCGTCTAATCGAGAATAAGGTTTCCATGGAAGAGACCTTCAAGCACGACTTGCCGGCGCCGGAAGGAGACCCTTCGGGAGTCGAAGGGCTGGATTGCGTGGAGTCTCCTGCAAGCAGCGACGTGATAGTGTGCCTGCAGGACATCGCCGAGGAGATTAACTCGACGCTGGATCTCAACCAGCTCCAGCGGCGGGTGGCCGACCGCGTAAAGCAAGCCATCAACTACGACACCTTCGGCATTCACCTGCTGGATCCGCTGGGCCAGGAACTGCGGCTCGCTTTCGGCGTTGGTTATCCGGTGGAGGCGTTCACGCGCTGGCGGCTGGGGCTGGGCCAGGGCCTGGTAGGGACGGCGGCGGCGACCGGCCAGGTGGTGCGGGTGGGTGACGTGCGCGCCGACGAGCGCTACGTCAATTACGGCGAGGACATTGTGTCTGAGATGTGCATCCCGCTGATGGTGAAGAACCGCGTCATCGGCGTGCTCGACATCGGCAGCCGCCAGCCGAACTACTTCGACGCCACCCACCAGCGGTTTCTGACCTACCTGGCCGGGCACCTGGCGAACGCGATTGAAAACGCGCGGCTCTATGAGAACCTGCGCGAGCAGACACGCACGCTGGCGCTGCTGTACGAAGTGAGCCACGAGCTGGCCTCCATTCTCGACCGCGAAGAGCTGCTGCGGCGCATCGCCCAGGCGGTGAAGCGCCTGGTGAACTACCAGGGCTTCCACGTGATGCTGTGGAACGAAGACCGACAGGCGCTGGAAAACGTTTTTTCGCTGCGCTACGACGAGCGCATCCACAATAAGGGCACACTCGCTCTGGGCGTCGGACTGTGCGGTACCGCGGCGGCGCTGCGGCTGCCCATCCGCGCCCCCAACGTCCACGTCGACCCGCGCTATGTGAGTTGCGGCGATTCAGTGGACGTGAAATCGGAGCTGGTAGTGCCGCTGGTCTTCAAAGACCGGCTGCTGGGCGTGCTCGATCTCGAAAGCACGGAGTACAACTCCTTCACCGAGCAGCACGAGCAGATGCTGGCGGCGCTGGCCTCCTACATCAGCGTGGCGCTGGAGAACGCGCGCCTGTATGAGAAAGTCCGCAAAGACGAGCTGCGGCTGGAGCGCGACCTCGAAACCGCGCGCGAAATCCAGAAGGGTCTGCTGCCCGCGGCCCCGCCGCGCCTGCCCGGGCTCGATCTCGGCTACGCCTACGCCCCGGCGCGGCAGCTCGGCGGCGACTTCTACGACTTCCTGCTCTATCCCGGCGGCCAACTGGCCGTGGCGGTGGGCGACGTCTCCGGCAAAGCCACCGCAGCAGCGCTCTACGGCTCGCTGGCCATCGGGCTGCTGCGTGCCCATGTGGTCGAGCATCCCTGCCAGCCGGCCGAGATGCTGGGGCACATGAACGAGCACCTGCGCCAGCCGCGGCTCGACAACCGCTTCGTGGCTCTGGCCTTCGCGGTCTACGACACGCAGAGCAAAATCCTGACCATCGGCAATGCCGGCTTCCCGCGGCCGCATCTCGTGCGCGGCGGGCGCGTCGAGCAGGTGGTGGTAGACGGCGTGCCGCTCGGGCTGCTGCCCGACATCAGCTACGAGCAGAAAAAGCTCGCCCTCCAAGTGGGCGACGTCGTGGTGTTCTGCTCGGATGGAATTCTGGAGGCGATGAACAAGAAGCAGGAGGAGTTCGGCGGCGAGCGCCTGCGCGAGCTGCTGGGCGAACTCTCTGTGCGCCCGGCGCGCGAGATGGCTGAAGCCATCCTGCAATCCACCGACCGGTTTCTCGCCGGCAACGGCCGCCACACCGACGACCGCACAGTGGTCGTTTTGAAAGTGACCAAGTCCAACCCGTAACTGCGCTACTCTAGCGCGGACGATGGCCGAAACCACGCAGCCGCGCTTGGTGCGGGCGCTCAGCCGCTGGGACCTGACCGCGCTGGTCATCAATTCGATTCTGGGCAGCGGCATCTTCGGGCTGCCGGCGACCATCATCGCCCTGCTGCACGGCGCCAGCCCGCTGGCCTACGTGGTCGCCGGCGCCGGCATCGCGGTGATTGTGGTGTGTTTCGCGGAGGTGAGCTCGCGCTTCACCGAAGCCGGCGGGCCGTATCTTTACTCGCGCGAAGCCTTCGGGCCGTTCGTCGGCTTGCAAATCGGCTGGATTGCGTGGCTGGTGCGAGTCACATCCGCGAGCGCCAATGCCAACCTCTTCGCCTTGTATCTGGCCGAGCTGTGGTCGCCGGCCGGCACGGCGCTGGGGCGGGCGCTGGTGCTGACGCTGCTGATTCTCATCCTTACCTACATCAACTATCGCGGCGTGAAGCAGGGCGCGTGGGCCAGCGACGCGCTGGCGCTGGCCAAGCTGCTGCCACTGGCGCTGTTCGTGCTCATCGGGATTTTCTTTGTGCGTGGCGACGCGTTCTCGCTCACCTCCGACGCGCCGTGGAAGAACTGGACGCAGGCCATTCTGCTGCTGGTCTTCGCCTTCGGCGGATTTGAGGCGTCGCTGCTGCCCGCCGGCGAGGCGCGCGACCCGAAGAAAGATTTCCCGCGGGCACTGTTGACGGGTCTGGGCGTGCTCACGCTCTTCTACCTCTCGATTCACATCGTGGTGCAAGGCACGCTGCCGCCGGGAACCGAAACCGAGCGGCCGCTGGCCGCGGCGGCCCGCGAGTTCCTCGGCGCGCCCGGCGGAACGTTCATGGCGCTGGCGGCGATGCTCTCGGTTTACGGCTATTTTTCCGGCGCGCTGCTCAGTGCTCCGCGGCTGACGTTTGCGCTGGGCGAGCGCGGTGACTTCCCACGCTTCTTTGCCGCCGTGCATCCGCGCTACCACACGCCGCATGTGTCGCTCTGGCTGTTCGCGGCGCTGACGTGGGGACTGGGGCTCTACGGCTCGTTTCAATGGAACGCGATGCTTTCGGCGGTGGCGCGCCTGCTGACCTATGCCACGGTCTGCGCGGCGCTGCTGGTGTTTCGGAGGCAGCGGTCCGCGGCGCCGTTCGCGGCCCCGGCGGGAATTCTGCAGGCGGTGTTGGGCATCGGCTTCTCGCTCGTGCTGGTGACGCAGATGGGTTGGGCCGAGCTGGTGATTCTGGCGGCGACGATGGCGCTGGCGGCTCTGACCTGGCTGTGGTCGCGCCGCCGCGTGGTTTAGCGCTCGCCCCAATGCAGCTTGCTGCGCAGGATCTGGAAGTAATCGCGGTTGGGCGAGGTCACCAGCAGCACGCTGCGGTTGGACATCCGCAAGCGCACGCGCGAGCCGGTGTCGAGCTCCTCGCCTTCCTGACCGTCGGCGGTGACGTAGGCGAGCTCGCCCGGGCTGGCGGCCACCACTTCCACCTGCGAGTTGCCGGGGATGACCAGCGGCCGGTTGGTCAGCATGTGCGGCGCGATGGGCGTGACCACCATCGCTTCCACGCTCGGCAGCACGATGGGCCCGCCGGCCGAGAGCGAGTAAGCAGTCGAGCCGGTCGGCGTGGAGACGATAAGGCCGTCGGCGCGGATGCGGGAGACGAAGCGGCCGTCAATGGTGACGTCGAAGTCGAGAATGCGCGCCAGTGAGGCCTTGTGGAGCACGATGTCATTGAGCGCCAGGTAGCGCGCCACTACTTTTCCTTCCCGTTCCACCTCGCCCGCCAGTTGCCGCCGCGCTTCGATGCGGTGGCGGTCGGCCAGCACCGCTTCCAGCACGCCGTACATTTCGTCCAGCGTGATTTCAGTCAAAAAGCCTAGGCTGCCGAGATTGACGGCGAGAATCGGCACCGGGCGGTCTTCGAGCAGGCGCGACGTGGCCAGCAGCGTCCCGTCGCCGCCCAGCACCACCAGCAAGTCGGCGCGCGCGGGAATCTGCGCCCGCGGCAGGCCGCCCGGCAGCTCCAGGCAGCGGCCGGTTTCTTCGTCGAACACCGCTTCGATGTTGCGCTGCTTCAGCCAGGCGAGCAGACTCGGCGCCACCGCGCAGATGTTCTCCTTCTTGGGCTTCGAGATGACGCCGACCGCGCGCAGTTTCATCGGCTGGATTCTACACGGAAGCTTTCACGCGGGCGTGGAGAAAAAACTCGCGATTGCCTTCCGCACCGGGAAGACGCGACTCGCGGACGGCGAGCGGCTCGAGGCCCAGCGCTGTGGCCACGCGGCGGATCTTTTCGACTGCTTGCTGCTGGAGTTCCGGGTCACGCACAATGCCGCCCTTGCCGACTTGGCGCGCGGTCAACTCAAATTGTGGCTTGATGAGAATGAGAAAGTCGGCGCCGGGCCGCGCGCACCGGACAACGGCGGGAAGAATCTTTTCAACCGAAATGAACGCGACGTCAATTGTGGTCACGTCAACGGTTTCGCCCAGGTCTTCCGGTTTCAGGTAGCGGGCGTTCAAGCCTTCGCGCACGATGACGCGCTTGTCCTGGCGCAGTTTCCAGTCGAGCTGGCCTCTGCCGACGTCGACGGCGTAGACGCGGGCGGCGCCGCGCTGGAGCAGGCAATCGGTGAAGCCACCGGTGGAAGCGCCGATGTCGAGACAGACCTTGCCACGCACGTCGAGATCGAAGTCGCGCAGTGCGCCTTCGAGCTTGATCCCGCCGCGGCTCACATAGCGCTGTGGCTCGCCCAGCAGCTCGACCCGCGCATCGAACGAAACCTGCAGGCCGGCCTTCGTTGCCGGCCGGCCGTTCAGGTGAATCTGCCCGGCGAGGATCAGCGCTTGCGCCTTCTCGCGCGTGGGCGCCAGTCCGCGTTCAACAACCAGCCTGTCCAAGCGGATGCGGGCCACGGATTGATTTTAGGCCGAGCGGTGGAGCAGGTAGCGGGCAATTGCTTCAAGCACGGCGCCGCGGCGGCCGAAGGGACGCAGCTCGGCGCACGCGCCTTCGATCAAGTGAGAAGCAAGCCGCTCGGACTTTTTCAAACCGTGAATGGCGGGATAAGTCGCCTTGCGCCGCACCTGGTCTTGCCCCGCGGGCTTGCCGAGCCGCGCTGCGGTGCCGCGGACGTCAAGAATATCGTCCACAATCTGAAAGGCCAGGCCGATTCGCTCGCCGTAGCGGCTCAGGTGCTCAAGCTGGGCGCGGCTGGCGCCGACGTAGAGTGCCCCGCAGCGAACCGAAGCGCGAATGAGCGCGCCCGTCTTGGCGCGGTGGATGTAGGCGAGCCGCCGAGCGGAAACGCGCTGGCGCTCGGCTTCGAGGTCGGCTATCTGCCCGCCAATCATCCCGGCGCGCGTGCCGATGGCGCGCGCCAGCTCAGTCTGCACGCCGCCGCCGCGCGGCAGCCGGCCGATGATTTCAAACGCCAGGGTGAGCAAGGCGTCGCCGGCCAGAATGGCGGTGGCTTCGCCGAACTTCTTGTGGCAGGTGGGCCGGCCGCGGCGCAGGTCGTCGTTGTCGAGCGCCGGCAGGTCGTCGTGGATGAGCGAATAAGTGTGGATGAGTTCAAGCGTACAGGCGAGGTCGAGCAGGCCCGGGGCGACGCGCCCGACGGCCGCGGCGGCTTCCAGACAGAGAATCGGCCGGATGCGCTTGCCGCCGCCGAGCACCGAGTAGCGCATCGCCCGATGGATCGAGGTCGGATAGGCCGAAGCCGGCGGCAACAGCTGAGCCAGACGCCGGTGGATGCGGGCGCGCTGCCGTTGGAGATAGATGTCCAGGTTCATCGCCTGCGAGGGTTTGATACGGCCTAGTTTTCTTCCGCGGACTCGTCGCCCGGCAGCTCAAACTTGCGCGCCACCACTTTGCCGTCGGCTTTCTTGAGGAGGATCTCGACTTTGTTTTCGGCCTCTTCGAGCTGCTTCTGGCATTGCTGGGAGATTTGAATGCCTTCCTCGAAGAGCTTCATGGCGTCGTCAAGCGGCAGGTCGCCGGCCTCGAGCTTCTTGACGATCTGCTCGAGCCGATGCAGCGAGGTCTCAAAGCTGGGCGCGGCCATTGGTTTCTCCGGTTCAGCGGCGATTGTAGCGCAACCCGGCGGGCGCGAGCAAAAGAAAGCTCTTGCTTGCCGCCATGCGGCGGGAGAGAATCCGCGCACTCGGAGGTGTAGCGATGCGACCTTTCCGGAACAGTGTGCGCCTGGTTTTCGTGGTTGCGTCCGTGATGGCGGCGCTGGGCGCGGCCTCGCCCGCCCAGGCGCAAACCCAGCGGCGCCATTGGCTGCTCGACCGCTGGGAGATTGAAGTGGATTACGGTGTTCAATTCAACCAGCGCTACGGCAGCGCCGACATTAGCTGCCTCGGCGCCGGTGCCTCTAATCCCATCAACGGCTCCACCACCGACGACTGCCGCCCTGGCCTCGGCAACAGCTTGCAGGAGCAGTTTCTCGGCCTCGACGCCTCCGACCCGCTGGCGTCCTTCCAGCAGAACATCAGCACGCACTACAACACCGGGCAAACCGCCGGTATCCGGCTGGCGGTTGATGTCACCGATCGCGCGCAGATTGAGTTTCGCTACTCCTACGGCCGGCCCAACATGGACTTCGATTCGCGTTTATATCAGGCGGCGCTTGATGCGGTGCGTGGCCTCGACCCGGCCGCCATCGCGCCCGTCGAGGTGCGGATTACCGGCGAGGGCCAGCCGCAGGGCCATCTGAAGTTCTATCAATGGGACCTGGTCTATCACCTGCGCGACCGCGAGGAGCACAAGCTGGTGCCCTACGTGATGGGGGGAGCCGGATTCTTCCGGATGGGCAACGGCCCGTTCTTCGAGATCCTCACGCTGGACAGCGACGGCTCCCTCTCCGGGGGCGGGCCCGGCACGCCGCTGATTCTCACTCGGGCAGCCTCGGGCGTTTCGGGCGGCTTCGCCTTCAGTTTCGGGATGGGCGCGAAGTACTACTTCACGCGCCATCTCGGCGTGCGCGTCGAAGCCCGCAACTCGGTAACCTTTCCTACCTTGCACCATGAGTTTTCCAGCAAGGCGGTGAGCAACTTCATCGGCGGCAACCCTAACGAGCCCGGTCCGCTGATTGCGCCCACGGGAACCGTGAGGCAGACCAACCGCTTCAACTCCATAGATTTGAAGATGGGCTTCCTGGTGCGCTTCTAATTAGTCAGCGCGGTTGAAGCCTGAGCCGGTGGCGTGCGGCTCGCTCGACCGCGGCATCACTGAACGGCATCGGGAAGCTGCGGACTTCCAACCAAGCGGGATACTGATCCTTGTAGTGCGGGCTGACCACGTGACCCGACTCGCCCAGCGTGATGTTGAACAGGCTGGCGTCGAAGTCGGCGAAGTTCACCACCATTCGCTCGGAGACGCCGGCGGTGCGGTGAGTCTGCTTGGGGCTGTGGAGTCCACCTGACTGGGGGTCGCCGCCGATCGAAAACCACCTCCGCAACAAAGGAAGTTGCTGCCCGACGGGATGGGCGAAGAGCACGCGGCGGCTGTCTCCCCAGCGCAACTGGTCAAGCCTCGCAACCTTCTTTTCGCTCGCAAGCTCAGTCGCGGAGAGCTCGAGGACGTGGAGCAGCAGTTCGTCGTAGCTTCCGAACTCCCTGGGCAGCCAGCGCGCCGGGCGCTCGCGCAGCACGTTTTCCAGAAACACCGATGACATGAACCAGCGGTAGTCTCTCCAGTCGTCCCCGAGATGCGGCCGAAGGAGTTTCTCCAGCAAGTTGTCCTGCGTGCGGTCGGTAAGCAGCGGCGCGGCCGAGTCGGCGCGCATCGCTCCATCAAAGTCGCGCAAGAGAGCCAGTGCTTCCTGCGCTCGCGGGTTCATGTTTGCAACGGCGTTGCCCGCCGCCACCAGTTGGGTCGCCAGGAAGCGGTCGGGCGGGGAAACGATGTCGCCTTGAATGCTGAGAAAATCCTCCGGCGTGAACTGCCGTTCTTCGCTCAGCCGCTCGAAGATGCGCTGGATGCGCCCGGGCGCAATCCACTGGTCGGTGAGGTGGTAGGGGTAGTTGTCCGGCACCACGCGGTTGTTGGCCGTGGCTAGGATCCCGGAAGCCGGATTGAAAGCGTGCGGCAGGGCTTCGAAAGGAACCATGCCGACCCAGTCGTAGATGCTCGAGTCGCCTGGCACCGGAACTTCGCCGCGGCCGCTCCGCCGCAACGGCAGCCGCCCGGCGGCGTGATAACCGATGTTGCCGTTGAGGTCGGCGTAAACCACGTTCTGCGCCGGGCCGCCGTAGCTGCGCAGCGCGCGGGTAAATTCTTCCCAGTTCTGGGCGCGGTTGAGGGCGAGGAAAGGAAAGCTGAGGTTGGCGGGGTCGAGCGCCATCCACTGCAGGGCAATCTTTGTTTCGCCGTCGTCGTGAACGATGGGGCCGTGACGGGTTTCCAGCACTTCAAGAACAACGTCCTCGCGCCCGCGCACGGCGATGCGCTCGCCCCGCTTGAGCACCGGCTGCCAGCCGGTGGGCGTCATGTAGCGCGTCGGATCCTCGGGATCGAAGCGCTCGATGAACAGGTCCTGCACGTCGCCATTGAGGTTGGTGAACCCCCAGCCGATGCGCTGGTTGTGCCCGACAATCACCCACGGCACGCCCGGCAGGCTGAAGCCGATGACGTCCACCTCGGGCGATTTCAGGTGATTGATGAACCAGATGGCTGGAACGGTGTGCGGCAGGTGCATGTCGTCGGCCAACAGCGGCGCGCCTGTAGCCGTGCGCGCGCCGCTGACGACCCAGTTATTGCTGGCTCCGATTTCGAGCGTGTCGGGCGAAGCCGTGCCGGCCAGAATCTCCTCAAGCGTGTGTTGGCAGGCGGCGGCCACGATCACGCGCGGCGGGCGCTCCCGCCGCGGAGGCTTGACCGGCTCGGCGATGGGGTGGTCATGGTCCGAGCGGGCGACATAGAGGTCGGCAGCCAATTCCGGCCCCACTCTTGCGGACACCTTGGCCCGCGCCAGTTCGCGGCGCCAGAGGTTGGTCAGCAGCTTGTACATGTTGAGGCCGATGGCCAGTGTGTCGGCGGGCTTCCACGGCTCGGGGCGGTAGCGCAGCATCGCGAATTCGACGGGTAGCCCGGCGGTGAGCGGCGAGCCCGGGTGCTGGTCGATGAAAGCGTTCACGCCGCGGGCGTAGGCCTCGAGGTAGCGTCGGGTCTCGTCGTCCAGCAGCTCGGCGGCACGGTCGGCGGCCGCGCCCAGGCCGAGCACGCGGTTTTCCTTGTCCATCTCCAGCGTCGCCGTGCCGACGATTTCCGAAAGCTCGCCGCGCGCCGCGCGTCGGGTCATGTCCATCTGCCAGAGACGCTCCTGGGCGTGAACGTAGCCCTGGGCAAAGGCCAGGTCTTCCAGGTTCTCCGCATAGAGGTGAGGAACCGCGCGCTCGTCGCGCAGCACTCGCACCGGCTGGTTCAAGCCGGCCAGGCGCGTTCCGCCGTCGTATTCCGGCAGCGCGTGCCGCGCCCGCCAGTAGAACGCCCCGGCGGGGAGCAGCAGCAAAAGAATGAACACCGCCAGGAGGGCGAGGAGGATTCGACGCGCACGAGTCATGGTCGAGCGAAGCGCGCCATCCTAGCGCATTCAGGGTCGGCACACAATCGGCGGCCCGGTCGCAGGGTGGCGGAAAATAGTTGTTGACAAGTAAGCAGTAGCTTACCTATTATTCCGACCTATGCGAAGCCGACGACAGGGGGCCCGGGCTGTGGCCCACGGCGATGTCTTCCAGGCCATCTCCGACCCTACGCGCCGCCGACTAGTGGAACGCCTGAGCCGCTCCGAGCTCTCCGTCAATGCCCTGGCGCGGCCGTTCCGGATGAGCCGCCCAGCCATCTCGCAGCACCTCCGGGTGCTGCGCCGCGCCGGCCTGGTTCGCGTGCGGCGCGCGGGCCGCGAGCGCTACTACCGCCTCTACGTTCTCCCACTGCGTCGAGTGCACGACTGGGTCTCGCACTACGAACGCTTCTGGAAGGACAAGCTGACGGCCCTGGGCAAATACCTGGAGGAGACGCCATGAAACGCGACCTGAGCTTCGAAGCCTTCTACCCGCATCCGCCGGAAAAGGTGTGGCGGGCGCTGACCGACCGCGAGGCCATCCAGCAGTGGCTGATGGAGAATACGTTCGAGCCGCGGGTCGGGCACAAGTTTCAGTTTCGCGCCAAGCCGCAGCCGGGCTGGAGCGGCATTGTTGATTGCGAGGTGCTGGAGTTCGACCCGCCGCGCCGCCTCTCCTACACCTGGAAGAACGAAAGCCTCGACACCAAAGTCACGTGGATTCTCGAGCCGGCGCCCGGCGGCACGCGGGTGCGACTGGAGCACACCGGCTTCAAGGGCTTCAAACCCGTGCTGATCAGCTTTATGCTGGGCGGCGGGTGGAAGGGCATCGTCCATAAGCATCTCCCGGCGGTCATCGCCCGCCTGGGATGAAGCGACGTACAAGGAGGCACGCCAATGGCGAAGAAACTCATCCTGGGGGCAGTTCTGGGAGGCCTGATTCTGTTTGTCTGGGGCGCAATCTCGCACATGCTGCTGCCCGTCTCCAATTACGTGTTGTTTCCCTTTACCAATGAAGAGGCGGTCAAGCAGGCCGTGCTGGCCAACGTCCCGCGCTCGGGCGTCTACTTTCTGCCCTACGTGGAGGGCGAAGGGATGACCGAAGCCGAGCAGGAAGCCGCCATGGAGAAGGCGATGCAAGGGCCGGTGGTTTTCGCTTCCATCCGCGTGGGCCGGGCGCAATCGTTCGGCGTGCTGCTGGTGAATCAACTGTTGATCGAGATGCTGGGGGCGCTGATTGCCACGGCCTTGCTCTTGAACGCGCGACCGATGAGCTACGGTCGGCGCGTACTCTTCGTCGTCGGCATCGCGCTTGCCGTCGGGGTCGCCGGCAGCCTGCCCGAATGGAATTGGTACAGCTTCAGCACCGGCTACACGCTGGCAGAGTTCTTCGACTTGATCGTCGGCTGGGCGCTGGCTGGCTTGGCGCTGGCCCACCTTGCGCGCTAGAGGAGGCACAACGTGAAGAACGAATCCAACGCCAAGTACGGCGGTATCAGCGACGCCGCGCTGCGCAAGGCCACCGGCAAAGGTTGGGAGGACTGGTTTGAGTTCCTCGACGCCGCCAAAGCCCACAAGCTCGGCCACAAGGACATCGTTGACGTGCTCTACAAGAAGCACAAAAACGTCGACGGCTGGTGGCTTCAGATGATTACCGTGGGCTACGAGCAGGCGCGCGGACTTCGGGTCAGACACCAGAAGCCGGGCGGGTTTGAAATCAGCTCCAGCAAGACGGTGAACGTCCCCGTCGCCCGGCTCTTCATGGCTTTTCACGACTCGGCGCTGCGGCGCCGTTGGCTGAAGGACAGCAACTTCACCATCCGCAAGGCCACGCCGCCGAAATCACTGCGCATCACCTGGGTCGACGGCGCCACTCACCTCGACGTCAACTTCTATCCTAAGGGCGACACCAAGTCCTACGTCAGCCTCCAGCACGGCAAGCTGGCCGACAGCCGGGCGGCCGAGAAGCAGAAAGTGTACTGGGGCCAGCAGCTCGAGCGGTTGAAGCAGATGCTCGAAGCCCAAGTCATTCGGCGGGCTTGGGCGGCGGGGCCTTGAAGAGCTCTCCGTTAATCTCGATTCGGACTTCGTCGCTCACCACTAGCCCCCCGCCGTCCATCGCGCGGCTCCAACTCACGCCGAAGTCCTGCCGGTTGATGGTGGTGGTGGCCTCGACGCCATAGCGCGGCAACCCGCCTGGGCCGGTGATGGGCCCGGCCAGAGTGAAGGGCAGCGCAATCTCGCGCGTCACGCCGCGGATGGTCAGGTCGCCGATGGCCACGTAGCCCTCGCCGCGCTTCTCAATCCGCTTGCTCTGGAAGACAATCTCCGGATAGGTGGCGGCGTCGAGGAAGTCGGCGCTGCGCAGGTGATTGTCGCGCCGCTCGTTCTGGGTGTCGATGCTGGCCGTCTTGATGCGGACCTCAAAGCTCGATTTGGTCAGGTCTTTCTCGTCCACGTTAAACTCGCCGGTGAACTCCGTGAACTGGCCGCGCACGGTGCTCACCGTCAGGTGCCTGACCGCGAAACCTACGGCCGTGTGCGCCGCGTCCAGTTTGTACGCGGTCGTATCCGCCCAGACCGCCGGCGCCAGAACCAGGAGAAGGACAAGCACGATAAGGAAGTCTTTCACTCGCATGGATTGCTCCCTTTTCAGAAACGAAGTCGGCCCCCAGGGCCGTGCCAGTAGTAGATGCAGGCACCGGCCTTCGGGTTACAAGCGTTTTGTGCGACTCGCTTAGTGGGCCTTGGCCCAGGTGGCCAGCAGAACAACTTTGTGGCTGGCGGGCGAAAGATAGACGTAAAAGATGCGCGAGCCGTTTTCGAGTTCGTAGAAATTCTCGTGGCGCGGGTCGGCATGGGCCAGAGCGCCTTCGGCCAACACCTGTTGCAGGCTGGCCAGGGTTTCCGGCGGGTGGTGGCGCGGATCCTCGATCGTCATCGGTTCAGCCAGTTGGAGTACCATTGCGTTTTCGCCCTACGGGCTCGCCCCTTTCCTTCACTGTTCCTTACGAACTGAAGACCGGAAAAGTTTCCCGCGCATTCATCTTTCTTGCGGCCGGCCTGAAAACGATTAGACGCGCGAGGAGAAGAATGGTCGCGCCGCGGCGTGCTAAAATAGGTGCATTCGCAACACCTGGCACCAATGCCGCTGATTAACATTTTCGTGGTACTGCTGCTGGTGGGCGCCAACGCCTTTTTCGTCGCCACCGAGTTTTCGCTGGTGGCGGTGCGGCCGACGCGCATCAAGCAGCTCAAAGAGGAGGGCGACAGCCGCGCCGGCGTGGTCGAGTACCTGCTGCGCGACCTCGACCGCATCCTCTCTGGTGTCCAGGTCGGCATCACCATGTCGAGCCTGGCGCTGGGCTGGTTGGGCGAGGCCACTCTGACCGGGTTGATTGAACCGGTGCTGAAGGGGCTCGCGGTTCCGCACACCACCGCCGTGGCCCACGGTGCCGCCATTACGGTGGCTTTTCTCTTCATCACCAGCCTGCACGTCGTGCTGGGCGAGCTGGTGCCGAAGAGCATGGCGCTGACGCGTCCGGAGAAAGTCGCTCTGCTGGTGGCGCGCCCGATGGCGGTTTTCATGATTGCCTTCCGCTGGCTCATCGGCTTGTTCGATTCCACCAGCGCCGTCATTCTGCGCGCCATGGGCTACACACCTTCCGGCAGCCACGCCTTGGTGCGCTCGGCCGATGAGCTGCGGGTGCTGGTGGACCTGGCGCAACAGCACGGCGTGCTGACCGCGCAGCAGGAGCGAATGTTGGGCGGCGCGCTCGAACTACGCGAGCTGCAGGTGCGCCAGGTGATGACCCCTCGCGCCCACCTGGTGGGTATTCCGGCCAACTCCACCCTTGAGCAGGCGCTGGAAATCGTTCGCAAGCACCGCCGCAGCCGCTATCCGGTTTACGAAGGCTCCCCCGACCAGATTATCGGCGTGCTCCACACCAAGGACTTGCTCCAGCACGTCAGCGAGCGTGCCGACGCCGTTGAGCAAGGCGTACCTCTGCCTGCCTTCGACCTCCGCCCGCTGGTGCGCGAGTGCCTGTTTGTTCCCGAGACCCGCACGCTGGCCGATTTGCTGGAAGACTTCCGCCGCAAGCGCCGCCACCTGGCCATCGTGGTGGATGAATTCGGTAGCGTGCAGGGCTTGGTGTCACTGTCCGACCTGGTCGAAACGATTCTGGGCGAGGTGCGTGACGAGTACGAAGCCGCGCCGGTGACACCGCGGCTGGCCGAAGGCGGGATGATTTTCGACGGCCGCACCAGCCTGCTCGACCTCGAGCACCAGCACGGCTTTGAGCTCCCCAGCGGCCCCGGCTTCGAGACCCTGGCCGGGTTCATCCTCAACCACCTCGGGTTTATTCCCGCCGGGGGCGAGTCGTTCCTCTACGACGGCCTGCGCCTGACGGTGCTCGAGATGGACGGCCGCCGTATTTCCCGCGTCAAAATCGAGCGCATCGGCCCGCCCCCTCCGCCGCCCTTGCAACCCTCCACCGCCGTCCTCCCCTGAAGCCGCGCCCCTCCTCCTGCTTTTCATCCGCCACCGTGGGCTGAGATAGGTGAGGCCCGGACTAGCCGAGGGTGAGGGTGACTTCGGCGCCGCGCTGCAGGCCGAGCAGCTTCGCGGCAGGGTTACGGTTGGCGGCAATCTCCAAGTAGCCCGACGAGCCCAGCACGGCAAAGATCTCACCCTGGCCGCCCAGGCTGTAGGTGGCGGCCAGCTTGCTGATTTCCTTCCCGCCCGCGGTCAGCTTGAAGGGCGGCGTGGGTTCGGCGAAAAGCGCCGGGCAATCTTCGACGCCAATGTTGGTGATGACGTTGCCGAAGCGGTCAATCTTCAGCACCATCCCTTTCCAGGATTTGTCGCTCGTTGCCTGCGCCTTCGGCACCGTCAGCTTGACGTAGTCTTCGATCGGGTCGCCGAACTTCGACGCCTCCACACCCTTGGCCAGCCACCCGGCGCAGGCGGCGAAGACGTCGCGCCCGTGGAACGTCCGGCTGACGGGCCGCCGGAAGTAGTGGTCGCTGGTGATGTGGTAGACCGCCAGCTTTTCCTGCTTGGGGTAAATGAAGCTGAGCACGCCGTTATCGGGCGCGATGAAGTAGTGCCTGTCGCCGCTCACCAGCAGCGCCCGCCGATCGGTGCCTACGCCCGGGTCGACCACCACCACGTGGATCGTCCGGTAGGGAAACGTCTCGCAGGCGTGCGCCAGGATAAAGGCGCCGTCGAGGATATCGAAGGGCGTCAGGTCGTGCGTGATGTCGACCACCTCGGCCTCAGGGCAGGCGTCGAGGATGGCGCCCTTCATCGCCCCGACGTGGTAGTCGGCGGTGCCGAAGTCGGTCGTCAGCGTAACGATGGGTCGAGGCATAGCCGCCGGGAGAACGCCCGCACGCTAACCAAACCGCCGCGCAAAGTCAAGCCGCCGCTGGAACCGCTTCGTGGTTCGCTCAGCGCTCCAGCGCGCTGCGGTCCCAGTGGGCGAGCGTGGCGGCGGCTTCGTAGGTGCTTTGCAGGAACTGCATCAGCGCTTCGTCGGGGTTCGCCGCCCGCCGCACCGCTTCGTAAGGAAACAGGAACTCTCCCATCTGCTCGTGGTAGTAGGCGCCCGCCGGCTGCACGGGGAAACTGCGGTAGCCCGCCGGCTCGGGATAGGCATAGGAGTAGAACGCCGCCTCGCCCAGTCCGGCGCCCGGCCAGAATCCCGCGCTGCTCACTTCGTGCGAGTACGCTTCCACCATCACGAACTGCCCCACGTTGGGCGCGCCGCCCGGATGCCTGGGAGCGGTGCGCCCTGAGAAGCGCGTCACCGCCAGGTCGAACGCGCCCCAGAAGAAGTGCACCGGGCTCACCTTTCCGGTGAAGCGCGCGCGGAACTCTTTTAGTATGCGGTCAGCTTGCAGCAGCACGCGCCAGCAGCGCGAGGCATACTCCGGATCGTAGGCCGCATGCTTGGTGTCCTTCTCGAAGGGAATCGCCTCCGGGACTTCCACCGGCACCGGCCAGATGCGTACCTCGAGCCCCAACTCGCGCAGCGCCTCCATCGTCCGCCGGTAAAACTCCGCCACCGTCATCGGCTGCAAGGGAAACGACCGGGTGGCGCCGCTGCTGGCGACGATGTCCAGCTTGTGCTCGACGAAGTCAAAGTCAATCTCAAACGACTGCGTCTTGAAAGGAATCGCCGAGGTGGAGAGGCCGCGCGGCGTAACGTAGAGCGGCACGTGCCACCAGTGGTTCACCGCCGGGCTCAGCTCCATCCGCACCTTGCCCACCACCTGAGTCCACATGTGCAGGGTGGCGTAGGTGTCCTGCCAGGCTTCCAGCGGCAGCGCCGGCCACACATCGTCCCGCCCGCCGGCTCCGGGTCTAGTTCCCATCGTCGTCTCCTCGCAGCGTCTCGTTGGGGTTGTAGTAGTGGTGGCCGCGGATGACCTTATGCCCCGGCGCCTGGCGCAGCAGGTAGACGAAAGGGCGCGGCGGCTGACCGCGCTCTTCCCGAAAGACTTCGTAGAACCGGTCTTCGAAGGCGATGGTCAGCAGCCGGTCCTTCCATCTTTCCTTCGGGCGGCAGGTTGAGATCCGCAGCTCGTAGGGCAAGCCTTCCACCCGCTCGATCGTATCCGGCACGCGGAGTCCTAATGCCGCCTCTGCGGCGCTGGCTTGGAGGCGGCGCTGGAAGCGCGCGACCAGCCACAAGGGGAGCGAGGGAAGCAAGTCGCCCATAGCGAAGGCGCCGAGGAAACGTCCCGCGCCTTCGACCGTCAGGTAGCCCAGCGCCAGGTGATGCGGGTAAATGAAGTACTCCAGGGTCGCAAAGAGAAAAGCCATCACGCCCTGGCCTCCGCTTCCGCCGCCATAGAGGCTCCTGCGTTCGCCCAGAAACTGAAAGTAGAGCGAGGCGCTCAGAGAGAGAAAGGCCAGGAATTGCAGCGCCCCCGAGAGCATGCTCGCCCAGCGGTAGTGCACGGTGGAGTCGGGTTGCCAGCCGTGCCACCACTCGCGCGGCAGGAGCGACATCCCGATGCCAGCGAGAAAGTTCTTCACGGTTACTCCGGCAGCGCCCGGCCGAGGCGTCGCAGCCAGTTGCCGCAGAGGTAGCAGGCGACCGCCAGTCCGCCCCAGACCAGCAAGCGGTCGAGCGCGGAAAGCCAGGCGATGTGGCGGCCTTCGAGCAGGCTGGCCTGCCAGAGGTAAAGGCTCAGCGGAACGTGGAGCAGGATGAACACCGCCGCGAGCTTCAGCACCACCGGCAGCCAGCCGCGCTCGCCTCTCAAGGCTCGACCCAGACAGTAGAGTCCCAGCGCCAGGAAACCAAGCAGCGACCATAGCCACAGCATCAGCAGCCGCTCGCTGATGCGACTCTCAATCAGAAACACCTGGCGAAGCACCGGGTCGCGAATCGCATGAAACTGCAGGCCGTGATAGGTCTCGACCACGCCCGACCAGACGGCGATGGCCGCGAGCGAGAGCATCGCCGCCAACAGGAACACCGCCGCAAAGGCGCCGGAGGTCGGATGGAGCTGGCGGGCGCGGGCCGTGGCCGCCAGACTGACATAGAAGCCCGCCACGGCGGCGGCGAACAGCAGCAACCCTCCGAGCATGTGCAGGCCGCTGTGAGCCGCGCGCTGGGCCAGCACGGTTTCCCAGTCGAGCCGCAAGCGGTAGGGGTCGTGCCGGCTCACGTACTACGCCGTACCGGCCGCCAGCGACAGCAGGAACCCGCTCAGCAGATAGCTGACACCGGCGGCATTCAGCACCGCTCTCCGCTGCTGGAACACGCCACCTCTTATGCTTCTACTTCTTCTCCTCTTCCTTCTTCTCTTGCTTCTTTTCCTCCGGCACGGTGACCTTGGAGAAATCGATTTCGCGCCACTCGATGTCGAAGTGCTTGTCCATGTCCACCACGCCCATGAACTTCTGCGCCTCGCCCGGCGGCATCTTGCTCAGTATCTCGCCCAAGCGCTTCTCGGCCCGCCCTTGCGCGGCGCGGTCCTTGTAGGCCAGCACCACCAAGTGCGTGTAGGTGATGCCCGGATTGTGGATGCTGGGGACAAAGAGGTGGTAGCCGAGGATGTCGCCTTGCGTCCGCAGCTCGTCGATGACGGGGGTAAAGTACTTCTTGAACGACACCACCCAGTCGTTCGCCGCCGCGGGCTTGATGCTCACATAGGAGCCGACGACGATGGTTTCGGTAACTTCCTGGGCCTGGGCCGGCAGGCCGGCGAACGCCACCAGCGCCAGCAAGACTCCAATCCGGATTGCTGTCTTCATCTTGGGCCTCCTCCAGGGGAAAGTATGACTGCGGGTGCAGGCATCCTAGTAGGCCGCGGCAGCAAAGTCAAAGCCCACGCCCTTGCGGCTTTGGCGCAGCCGCGTTACTCTTTCTGCTTCCGTAGTTATCCCCAAGGAGGGCTTATGCCCAAGAAGCCCACTCATCAGCAGGCCGAGTTGATGCTGCGCCTGTACGATCTCCGCCGCGAGGCCCGGATGCGCCAGGCGCGCGACTGGTTCTTCCACAACTTCGCCCCCAAAACCATGCAGGAGATGCAGCACCTGGTGCCGCCCGGCAGCGATGAGAACGCCTACCTGCGCATGGTGACCAGCTACTGGGAGATGGTCTGCGCCTTCCTTAACCACGGCTTGCTGCATGAGGAGCTGTTCTTCGAAACCAGCGGCGAGCAGTACCTGGTCTGGGTTCGCATTCAGCCCATTCTCGGCGACATCCGCAAGCAGTTCTCCAGGTACTCCTTTGCTCACACCGAGAAGGCGGCCAAGCGTTTCGAGAGGTGGACCGAGAAGCGCGAGCCGGGACGGATCAAGCGCATGCGCGAGTTTTTTGCTACGCCGCCGATGAAGCAGCAGTAGAGCCGCGGCTATTGACAGTTTCGGCGTCTGCTCCGTATTCTGTAGCTTCCTTCTTTACCTAGTGTCTCGGGCCAGCCAGCCTTGCAGCAGCTTCCCGGGCAAGAGCGAAGAGAGGGAAGACTGCTGTTCACGCCCCGGGAGGCGGGAAACTCAGCCGGGGCTCTGGCCGATGCGGTTCCCGAAACAAACTTCAACAGGAGTAGAGACGATGGTCTTCGTCAGCATTCTGGTCGGCATGGTTGCGGTTGGGTATCTGGTCGGGACGATGCGCACGCGCAAGCCCGAGCAGGACGTTCCCAGCCCGTTTGGCAAGCACAGCCGCTAACTCAAGCGGCCTCAAGATTCGGCGCAGTCCCGATTCTATCGGGGCTGCGCCTGTTTCTTTCCTCGCGGCAACCCGGCGTGCGCTTCGTGCTATCTTTCCTAGCGTGCGGGTTGCTTCCACACTGCTCTTCCTGAGCCTGGGTTTGCTCGCCGCCGCGCCGGCGGCGCCGCAGGGCAAGCAGCCCGCCCAGCCGCTGGATGAAATCGTGCGGCACTTTGCTGAGAAGGAAGCCGAGTACGCCGCCGCCCACCGGCTCTACAACTATCAGTTGAGCATCCGCTTGCAGGAGATCGGCGAGGACGGCGAGACGCTGGGCGAGTTCACGCAAACCAGCGAGGTCGACCTCGACCCCAGCGGGCGGCGTCGCCAGCGCCTGCTGGAGAACCCGCACAACGACCTGACCAAACTCGAAATCTCCCGCCTCGAGCTCGACGAGCTCAACTTCATCCCGCTCTTCATCCTCACCCCCGAGCAGATTCCCGACTACAACGTTACCTACCTGACCACCGAGCGAATTGACGAGGTCGACACCTACCTTTTCCAGCTCGAGCCCAACCATCCGGCGCGGCCCAACGAGCGCCTGTTCGAGGGCATCATCTGGGTGGACGCCCGCAAGCTCGACATCGTCCGCGCCCACGGCCGCGCTCTGCCCTCGCGGCCCAGCGGCGCGCTGAAGGAATACTTCCGCCGCGTGGAAGTCTTTCGCGAGCCGGTGGACAGCTACCTGTTCCCGACCTACGTGCGCGCCGACGATGTGCTGTCAGTGCGCGATGTTCCCCTCAAGGCCCGCCTGGTGGTGCGCTTCCGCAACCACACCCGCGCCGCCGCTGCTCAGTGAACTCGGTTCAGGGAAACCCACGACGGGTTTTCCCAGACCCCTTCCCGAGTGGCGCTGCGCGCAACGTTACTTTTCGGCACGGTTGAAGCCGTGCCCTTCCAAATCTCGATTCTCGAGTTCCGCCCTTACCCGACGGGTGGTTTGCGGGTGTGCCAGTCGGTGGCTTGCTGGTAGGCGCGGCCGGCGCGCAGCACGGTGGCTTCGTCGAACGGCTTGCCGACGAAGGACAATCCCACCGGCAGATTGCTGACGAAGCCCATCGGCACGCCCAGGCCGGGCAGGCCGCAGAGGTTGCCGCCGGCGCCGATGCCGCTGCCGCCGCGGAAAACCTTGTCGAGGTCCATTTCCATCGGGTTGGCGGGGAAGAGCAGGCTGGGCGAAACCAGCAGGTCGACCTGTTTGTAAAGCTCCGCCAGCGCCTGCTGCATCGAGCGGCGAATCTGCATGGCGCGCAGGTAGTCGGCGGCCTTGACGTCGAGTCCTTCGGCGAGGTTTTTCTTCTGGCGCGCGTCCACCAGTTGCTCAACCCGCCCGCTGCGAATCAGGTCGGCGAAGCAGGTGGCGCCTTCGGCGGAAATGATGGTGCCGGCGATGGCGCCGTAGGGGAACTCGGGCAGCTTGGCCTCGCGCACCTCCGCGCCGAGCTTCCGCAGCACTTCGAGCGCGGCGGTGTAAAGCGGCTCAACCGCTTCATCGCCGAACTTCTTGAAGTCTTCCTGTATCCAGCCGATGCGCAGGCCGCGCAGCGAGGCCTCGCCGGGCGAGTAGCTGAACGGCGCGTCGGCGCTGCCCGGGTCGTCGGGGTCGTGGCCGGCGATGGCTTCGAGCACCAGCCCGCAGTCTTCCGCCGAGCGGCACATCGGGCCGAGCTTGTCCATCGTCCAGGAGAGCGCCATCGCGCCTCTGCGGCTGACGCGCCCGTAAGTCGGGCGCAGGCCGGAGACGCCGCAGAAGCTCGAGGGCGTAAGGATCGAGCCCCAGGTTTCCGAGCCGATGGCAAAGCCGACCAGTCCCGCCGCGGTGGCCGCGCCCGAGCCGCTGGAGGACCCGCCCGCCCAGCGCGTCGTGTCCCAGGGGTTGACCGTAGGCACAAGCGAAGCGTTGCCGTCGGTGTAGCCGCCGCCGCCGGCCAGCTCAATCATCGAGAGCTTGGCGATGAGCACCGCGCCCGCCTCGCGCAGCTTGCGGATGACGGTGGCGTCGAAGTCGAACACCTGGTCTTTGTAGGGCGGCGCGCCCCAGGTGGTCTTGATGCCGCGGGTGGCGAGCAGGTCTTTGGCGCCGTACGGGATGCCGTGCAGCGGGCCGCGCCAGTGGCCAGCGCTCAGGTCTTTTTCCGCCTGGCGGGCCTGCTCGAGGCCGAGCTCGCGCGTAACGGTGATGGCGGCGCCCAGCTTGGGGCCGAGCTTCTCCAGGCGCGCAAGGTAGGATTCAGTCAGTTCAACCGGCGAGAGCTCCCCGCGCCGGATACGCTTCCCCAGTTCGGCTACCGGCAAGTACAGAATGTCTTCGCCCAGCATGGCAGTCTCGTCTTTTCCTTGTTCAGCCCAGCAGCCCCTGCCGCCGGGTTTCGCTAACCGTGTCCATCCGGTTCATCCGTGGTTCCAATCCGCTTTGAAGGCGGAGGCGGGCTCGGCGCCCTCGGGGACCGCGAACTCGCGGATGCGCTTCACTGCCTGCGATTCGTCGTCGCCGCTCGGCTCGGCCGGCTTGGCTTCCGGCGCGGCGGGTTTCTTCTCCTGCACTGCCAGAAGCGCCGGCGCGGCCGCCACCGCTCCGGCGAATTGGCGCCGGGTTAACTTTTTCGAGCCCATGGGTTCCTCCAAAAGTGCGCGCGTAGGTTATCGAGACGCTTCTGCTGAAGCAAGGGGAAGCTTGTGAAAGCTGGACGCTGACCCCTGACTCAACGCTAGTCGTCGCCGGGGGTGGCAAGTTGGACAAGCGAAGGCTGCGGGCGCGGGTGCGGCCGGAAGCCGGGCTGGGTTTGCGGGGCGCGCCAGTTGTCGAGCACCGCCACCTGCTGCACGCAGGAAATCGTGCAATGCGGCGCGCAGAACTTCTTGGTGACGTACTCGCGCCGCAACATTTCTTTGGTGTACTCCTCGATAGGGATGGCGGGGAAGCCGCGCTGCTGGGAGCAGTAGTGCACCAGGCCGTCCTCGCAGATGTAGAGATAACGCGAGCCGGAGCGGCAGCGCCAGTCGTGGGCGCGGCCTTCGATGAGGTCGTTCTGGAAGCCGTGGACGTGCGCGAAGGCGCGCTTGGTCAGCCGCATGATTTCGTAGTAGACGTCCTTGGAGTGGGCGTCAAGCGGCCGCAACTGGCCGTCGCCGTCGTGGATGACGCCGACGGTGCTGGAAAAGCCGAGCTCCAACGCCCGGCGGGCGATGGTCAGCGCGTCATCAGGGTCGCGCACCCCGCTGCCGAGCACCGAGTTGATGTTGACGTGGAAGTCGGCGTACTCGGCCAGCAGTTGCAGCTTCTGGTCGAGCACCTTGAGGCTCTTCTTCGAAACCTCGTCGGGCTGAACGTTGTCGATGGAGATTTGCAGATACTCCAGGCCAGCGCGGTTGAGCTCCTCGATGCGCTTGCCGGTGAGCAGGTAGCCGTTGGTGATGAGTCCGGCGAGGATGCCGTGGTAGCGGATGCGGCGGATGACGTCATCGAGCTCGGGGTGCAGCAGCGGCTCGCCGCCGCTGATGGTGATGACCGAAGTCCCGAACTCCGCCAGGCGATCGATGCGCTTGTACATCAGCTCCAGCGGCACCGGCTTGGAGTGGTCGTCGTACTCGTTGCAGTACTTGCAGGAGAGGTTGCAGCGGCGGATGGGGATGACGTGGGCCAGCAGGACGTGGTCGCGGTCGAGCAGCGCCCAGGCGATGGCCTTCCAGGAGCGCACCAGGCGGTGCAGGGCAATGGCCTGTCGTCGGAGGCGGGTACGAAGTGTCATCCTCGCTCTCTATTCCTCGGATGCGGGTGCGCCGCTTCGGGGCCAGTCTAGCCTTGCGGGCCGCTGCGCGGCAATCAGGATGCAGCCAACGCTCAAAATGGCCCGTCCAGTGTAGTCAAAAGTCCCTTGAAAGGCAATCGTTTCAACCCTAGAATGCCCCAAACCAGTGCCGAATGAGCCTGGAGGGCACGCTTCTGGCGGCCGAAAGACGCTGCTTCGCCGCGCTGTCGTTCCTTGCCTAGTCGCGTGGGCTCTGGCCGCCTTGGGCGTCCCGCCGGCGGCGGGCCAAGATCCTGGCGCGCCCGCCATCGCCCTCCAGCCCATCGTCACCGGGCTTAGCCGGCCGATTGACATCACGAATGCAGGCGACGGTTCGAACCGCCTCTTCATCGCCCAGAAGAACGGGGTCGTCCGCATCTACAACCCCAGCGCCAATCCTTCACTGCTCGCCACGCCGTTCATCGACATCTCCACCCTGATTGTCGCCATGCCAGGCGATACGGTGGGGAATTTCGAAGGCCTGCTGGGAATTGCCTTTCACCCCAACTACGAGACCAACGGGCGCTTCTATCTCTGCTACGTCACCACCGCCAAGGTCTGGACGCTGGCGCGCTTCACGGTGTCGATGAACGACCCCAACGTGGCCAACCCGCAACCGGACCGCATCCTGCTGACGATTCAGTATCCGTCGCTTACGTTCCCGCACTACGGTGGGCAGATTCAGTTCGGGCCCGAGGGTTATCTCTATGCCTCGACCGGCGACGGCGGCGAAGGCGCCGATCCCGAGCCGGCGCAGCAGTTGAACTCGCTGCTTGGCAAAGTGCTACGCCTCGACGCCGACACCGGCAACCCCTACGGCATCCCGCCGACCAATCCATTCGTCAACACGCCCGGCGCGCGCGGGGAAATCTGGGCACGCGGCCTGCGCAACCCGTGGCGGTTCAGCTTCGACCGCATGACCGATGAGCTGTTCTTGACCGATGTGGGCGAATCGTCCCGCGAGGAAGTGGACGTGCAGCCGGTCGCCAGCCCCGGCGGCGAAAACTACGGCTGGCCCCGGATGGAAGGCAGCGTCTGCTTCAACCCGCTGGTCAACTGCAACGACGGCACGCTGACGCTGCCGGCATTCGACTATTCGCACACGCAGGATTCCTGCAGCGGGTCGATTTCCGGCGGCTACCGCTATCGCGGCAGCCTCTTTCCGCAGCTGACTGGAATGTACATCTACAGCGACTTCTGCCGCCACGACGTACGCGGGGCGTTCCAGTTGAGCGACGGGAGCTGGAAGCAGATGTTGTTGGTCGACCTCAACGCTACTTTTCCGCCTTCTGGGTTCAACATCGTCGGCTACGGCGAGGATGAGGCAGGCGAGGTCTACACCGGCGGCTACTTCGAGGGCCGCATCTACCGCGTCACCTCCTCGGACAATCCTGTGCCTGTTCTGACCCAGCTCGCGCCCGCGAGCGCGGCGGCGGGCGGCAGTGGATTCACGCTCGTCGCCACCGGATCCAACTTCAAGGTGAACTCGACGGTGCGGTGGAACGGCAGCGAGCGGACGACACTGTTTGTCAGCGACACCCAGTTGCAGGCCACGATTCCGGCCGGCGACCTGGCGGTGGGCGGCCTGAAAGACGTGACGGTGTTCACCCCGCCCAACGGCGGCGGCGCCTCCAACTCGCTCTCGTTTACGGTGACGCCCCTGCTGGATCCGGACGGAACGGTGAACGCCGCCAGCTTCGCCCCGGCGGCGGGCGTGGCGCCGGGCAGCATCGCGGCCACCTTCGGCACAGGGCTCGCGGCTGCAACCGCCACCGCCGGTTCTGTGCCTTTGCCGACCACGCTGGGCGGCGCTGCGCTGCTGTTCAACGGCTCGATGAGTGTCCCTGAATTCTTTGCCTCGCCGGGGCAGGTGAACGTTCAGATTCCCTGGGAGCTGGCCGGGCAGGGGTCGGCGTCGCTGACCGACACCGTTGGGGGAGTCACCAGTGGCCCCGAGTCAGTGCCGCTGGCCGCGTTTGCTCCGGGGCTGTTTGCCACCAACCAGCAGGGCACGGGCCAGGGTGCCATCCTGATTGCCAATACTCCAAATCTCGCCGCCCCTGTGGGCATGTTCCCCGGCTCGCGCCCGGCGGTGCGCGGCGTAGACTTCCTGGAGATCTACTGCACCGGCTTGGGGCCGGTGACCAACCAACCGGCCACCGGCGCCGCGGCGCCAGCCAACCCGCTTTCGCAGACCACCTCCACGCCTACAGTGACGGTTGGCGGCGTGCCGGCAACAGTGCTTTTCTCCGGTCTGGCGCCACCCTTCGTCGGTCTGTATGTAGTGACCCTGCAGGTGCCGGCGGACGCGCCCACGGGAAATTCTGTGCCAGTCGTCCTCACCATCGGCGGCATCCAATCCAATGCGGTTACAATAGCCATCCAGTAACATCCAAGTTTGTTGCAAGACTACAGGTGCAGGAGGGGTGCGCCGCGGATGATGGAGAGTATCCAGTTTCTGATCCAGCACGGCTACACGGTGATCTTTCTCTTCGTGCTGGCTGAGCAGCTCGGGCTGCCGCTGCCGGCGATTCCGCTGCTGCTGGCGGCGGGCGCGCTGGCGGGCACGGGCAAGCTGAGCCTGTCGCTGGTGCTGCTGGCGGCGGTGGCGGCGTCGCTCGTGGCCGATAGCTGCTGGTACGAGCTCGGGCGGCGCAAGGGCATCAGGGTGCTGCAACTGCTCTGCCGCATCTCGCTTGAGCCCGATTCCTGCGTGCGCCGCACCGAAGACGTCTTCGTGCGCCACGGGGCGCGCTCCCTGCTGGTGGCCAAGTTCATTCCCGGCATCAACACCGCGGCGCCGCCGCTGGCGGGCATCTTCCGCATGCGCTTCGGGCGGTTCCTGGCCTACGACACCGCGGGCGCGTTTCTCTGGGCGGGTGCGTTCATCGGGCTGGGCTGGGTGTTCAGCGACCAGTTGGAGTTCGTGGCCGACAAGGCGGCGAGCCTCGGCGGCTGGCTGCTGGCGATTCTCTTCGGCGGGCTCGGCGGTTACATCGGCTGGAAGTATTATCAGCGGCAGCGCTTCCTGCGCGCGCTGCGCATCGCCCGCATCACGCCCGCCGAGCTCAAGCGAAAGATGGACAGCGGCGAGGACGTCGTCATTGTCGACCTGCGCCACAAGATGGACTTCGAGGCCGAGCCGGAAACCATTCCCGGCGCGCTGCACGTTCCGCCCGAAGAGCTCGAGCAGCGCCACCAGGAGATTCCGCGCGACCGCGAGCTCATCCTTTACTGCACCTGACCCAACGAGGCGACCAGCGCCCGGGTGGCGCTGCTGCTGCGGCGACGCGGAATCCAGAAGGTGCGCCCGCTCGAAGGCGGGCTGCAGAGCTGGCGCCAGCTCGGCTTCCCGATGAAGAGCAGCGGAGCCGCGCCTGCGGCGTTGGAAAGCAAAGCACAGGAAGCATAGGACAGAGGTTGGGGAACCCACGACGGGTTTCCCCAAGCCCTTTTCAAGGAAGCGCTGCGCGCAGCCTCCATTCGGCACGGCTGAAGCCGTGCCCTTCCGCTACATGCTGGGGCGCGGCTTGACCACTTTGGTGCCGCGCGGCGCGCTCAAGCGCTGCTTGCCGGCGGCAATGGTGGCGTTGACCTTCATTTCCGAGTAGCGGGTCTCGAAGTAATCGCCGCCCACCTCAAAAAATTTTTGCTGCACCGGCAGCCACGACGAGAGATCCAGCCACAGGTGAATCTTGTGAATCTGGTTGCGCAGGCGCGGGTCTTTGGGCGTGAGCTCGAGCTGGAGGACGGCGCGGCCATCGAGCCGGCTCTCGCCCAGGATGGCGATGAGATAGGCATCGCGCAGGTCGTCGCCCTTGGTGCCAAAGCCCAGCAGCAGATACTGCTCGACCATGGCGCGGTGCTTGCCCAGGTCGAACTCCTGAATCTGGCTCATCTTGGGAAAATAAATCTGGGCCTTGTTGCCGCTGAAGAGAACTTCCTTCGGCTCCGGGTTGAGAAACTCCAGCAGGATGCGGCCCTTCTTGGTGAAGTAGAGCCGGCCGGACTCGACCGACTTGTCGTCCACCACCGCGGTGACTTTGGTGAATTGCAGGTTGGCGGTGAGCGTCTGGAAATTCTCGGCCGTCTTGTTCAACTGCTCGACCACGCGGTTCTCCGTCCAGCCGCGCGTCTGCGCAGCTCCTGCCGCAGGGGCGAGGAGGAGGGACAAAACCCAAGAGAATGTAACAGCGGCTCGCACGTGCAGTTTTCGCGCAACGCTACTCGCGTACCCAGACATCGTACCACACCACCTCCGCGTCCTCGTCCTTCACTTCTTGGATGCGGACGATGTGAAAACGGTGGGGCAGGTTCTGGGCGAAAACTTCACCGGCGGCGCGGTGCGGGTCGGGGTCGTAGGCGGCCAGCAGCTCGGCGCTGACGCGGTAGCGCACGCCCTCGGGCTCTTTGTCGAGCCGCATGATGTCGCGGGCCTGCCAGGGGTTGTAGACCGGCTGGTCGTGGAACCAGCGCGAGGGCGCAAACAGCACGAAGAGCACGATCAGCGCCACCATCACGTCGTACTGCCAGGTGCCGCGGTCGTAGGACCACAGTACGAAGCCCTTCAGGGTGCGCCCCAGGCGGCGCAGAAAAGACGGGCGAGCGTCGTTCATGGCAGCCCGGCGACGGGGACGACTTCGGTGCGCTGCACCTGCCCGTCGCGCATGTGCACCACGCGGTCGGCGTAGGCGGCGGCTTCGGGGTTGTGGGTGATGAGGAGGATGGTCTGGCGCAGCTCGTGGTTCAACTGCTTGATCATTCGCAGCACGGTCTCGGAGTTCTGCGTATCGAGGTTGCCGGTTGGCTCATCGGCCAGCAGCAGCTTGGGCTCGGTAATGACGGCGCGGGCGATGGCCACCCGCTGTTGCTCGCCGCCGGAAAGCTCGCCCGGGCGATGGTTCAACCGGTCTCTCAAACCCAGCAGGTTGATGGTGACGTCGAAGCGGTGGGGGTCGAACCCATCGCCCTGAATCTGCTGCGCCAGCACGATGTTGCCGCGCGCCGAGAGCGTCGGCAGCAGATTGAAGCGCTGAAACACAAAACCGATTTTGCGCCGCCGCAGCAGGGTGCGCTCGGCGTCGCTCATCTCGCTCAGGTCGTTGCCGTCCACCAGCACCACGCCCGAGGTCGGCGGCGTCAGCCCGCCCAGCACGTAGAGCAGCGTCGACTTCCCGCAGCCCGACGGGCCCATAATGGCCACGAACTCGCCCTCGTACACTTCGAGGTTCACACCTCGCAGTGCGGGCACTTCCACCCGCCCGGTGTGATAAATCTTCCACAGGTTGTCGCACTTAACGACCGGTTCCAACTCGCGACCTGCCTTGAGGAGTCTGGCCTGCCTGCTCGCCCGGAGCCGACTTGAGCGAGCGCCGGCACGCGCGAACCGCCGCTTCCCAGCGACTGCTCTGCACCGTTGTCAATTGAAATTCTACACCCAGCTTGCGCTTCCTGTCAGCGCGAAATTGACCGGCCCCGACCCGCGCCCGCGCGCGGCCACCGACTGGAGTCGCCTTGTCACCTCCTATCTTCTTTCTTTGCACTCCCAGTACCACCACCACCCCCGGGGGTTTATCGATTTTCGTTCATGCCAAAGAACTTATGAAGCGACCGGGGTGATTCGCTGTCGCTCTCGTAGTGATTCCCAAGCACTTAGTCGGTGACTCGAGTCGGTGCGTCGTTTTTCCCATTTTCGTATTTCCATTTGTGATTTCGTCTTGCTACCAGCGTGAGCCTCCAACACACTTCGGCCTGCCATCCCCTCCCATAGCCGAACTCAGCGCCCCTTGTCTACGGTTTTTGCGGTTTCTGCGGTTTTTGCGGTTGTTTTTTTTCAGGTTGTCAAATTCAGGGGGTTCTGGGACAACGGGGAAACCGCGAAAACCGCAGAAACCGCAAAAACCGCAAACTCCGCACGGTTCGCAGGACAGGCATTCTTGCCCGCGGCCGCGGCCACCGGCGTCCGTGGCGGTGGCGACGGCGGGCGACTGCGGCGCGATTCCCGCCGCGCAGTTGCTCGCGTGCGCCCGAGGAGGGCGTGTTTCCCGCCGACTCTCCACCGTTGTCTGGAGGGCTTTCGCTCCGGTTGATGGTTATTCGTAGGCGAGGGCGACGATGGCGTCCTGGCGGGAGGCGAGCCAGGCGGGATACACCGCGCCCAGCACGCCGCCGACAAAGGCCAGGGCGGTGGCTCGGGCCAGCCATTCCCAGGTGATGAGAATCGTCAGGGTGGGAAACATCTTCTTGAGCAGGATGGCGCCGCCGTAGCTGAAGCCGATGCCGAGCGCCGCGCCCACCGCCACCAGCACCAGCGTCTCGCGCAGCACCAGCTTGATGATGTCAGGCGACGACATCCCCAGCGACTTCAGAATCCCGATCTCGCGCGTGCGCTCCAGAATCGTGGTGTAGAGCGAGAGGAAAATCACCAGAATGCCCACCACCACCGCCAGGGCAATCATCGAGCGGACGAAGTTGTCGAGCCCCGGAATGCGCGACGAGGTCATCATGGTCATGAACTCGCGCACCGGCCGCAACTGGTGGCGCGGGAAGAGCGTCTTGATTTCCTCCGACACCTTGTCAATATTCTCCGGGCGGTCGCAGCGGATGTAGAAGATCGAGGCCTTGTCGTGCGCCGCCGAGAGCTCCTGCAAGCGCTCGATGGGCGCGAACAGCCGCGAGCCCTTTCCGTGCTCGACGATGCCCCGCACCGTGAAGTCGTTCTCGAACAGCCGCAGCGTGTCGCCCACTTTCAAGTCTTTCGACGCCGCGTACCAGTCGTCCACCAGGATGTCGGTCGGCTGCTCAAACGGCCCGCCGGAGAGATACACAAAGCCGCGGCTGACGGCGTTGAAACTCTCCAGGTCAATCCCGTAGACCACGTCCATCCCGCCGGTGGTATTGAACTGGGTCAGCACCGGCGCCACCGCCTCCACGTGCGGGATTTCCGCCAGCTTGTCCTTGATCTTGATCGGCATCGGGGCGCCGCTGAAGGCTTGCAGGATGCTGGCCGCCGGCGGCTGCAGCATCAGGTCGGCGCCCACGCCTTCGATGCGCTTGGCGCTCTCTTGCAGCAGCCCGGTCACCAGGCCGACGATGATGATGACCAGGCAGACCTCGATGCCCACCGCCGCCACGGTAATCAGCGTGCGCAGCGGCCGGTGCAGCACGTTGCCGAGGATCAGGCTGCGGATGGCGTTCATGGCTTAGCCGGCGACTCCGTGGCGGCCCTGGGTTTCACTTCCACCAGCTCGGCGCCTTCGGGTTTTTCCAGCACGAACTTCTCCGGCGCCACCGGCTGGTTGAGCGTCATCTTTTTGAACCGCAGCGTCAGCCGGTAGTCGTCCTGCGGGCGCGACAACTCAATTTGATGCGGGTAGGGCACGCCGGATTCCTCCCGCCAGTCGGCGTAGCGGACGTCACTCACCAGCTCGCCCTTGAGCCCGAACCGCTGCACCCGCACCAGCTCCAGCCGGCTGCGCTCGAACCACCACTTGCGGTGCAGGATGGTCTGGCCGCTGTCGTCCAGAACGATTTCCGAGACGCCGTAGAAGCGCCGCCCGTCGAACTCGTTCTCTTCCAGCAGGTGCGGCGTGTTCGCCCACGGTGCCGGGAGGAACAGCGCTTCGATGAGGTGCTGGGGCCGGAGGTTCTCGATGGGCTTCTCGCTGCGGCGCTCGAGCGTCGCCGACCCCACGATGAACTTGTTCTTGGTCGGCAGGTGAATCTTGAACTGGCGGCTGTCGGCCACCATATCGAACACCGTCTTGCGCACAATCGGCGCCTGGCCGATGAGCCGCACGTGGTAGACCGAGTCCTGGCGCGGGTCGTCGGTGGCCTGGTAGTCGCGCTGCGCCAGCACGAAGGCCCTGGCGTCGTGGTATTCCTCAATGACGCCGCTGTACTCGGAGCCTGTCGTCGGCGCCATTTCGGCCTCGGCGTTGAGCGAGCGCATCGCGTTCGAGGCCTGCTCGATTTTTGCCAGCAGTTCCTCCAGCGTCGCCGTCTGCAGCGGCAGCACCTTCTCCGGCGCCAGCCTGGTTGTCTCCTTGGTCTTGCAGGCGAATCCCAGCAGCGGCCACACCAGCGCCGCCACCGCCGCCACCCGCGCGATCCCCTTTAGCTGCCGAGCCCACCGGCCCCTGCCGGCGGGTCCGGCCCCTTGTGTGTTCATGCGTTTCTCGCCCCATTGTTCAGTCTAGTAGAGGCGGTGGAAATCAGCAACCAACGGAGAGTGATAGGCCGGCTTTGAAGTCTTCAGGGAAGGGCGGGGTTTCAACCCCGCCGAAAGCGCGGGCCATTCTCCTCGGGCTTTAGCCCCTGGGCCTCAGCGGCTCAAGCCGCCAGAATGGCGGAGGCGCGGACGGACGGGCTAAAGCCCGTCCCTTCCGAACCTATCGTCTTGGTGAGCGTTGCTCCCGCTCCCGCTGGCGCCGGTAGCGGGCCACGTTGCGCGAATGCTCCGCCGAGGTGGCGGCAAAATGATGTCCGCCCTGATTGTTGCTGACGAAATAGAGATAGTTTGACTGCGGCGGCTTGAGCACGGCTTCGAGTGAGGCGCGCCCCGGCGAGGCAATCGGCCCCGGCGGCAAGCCTGCGTTGAGGTAGGTGTTGTAGGGCGAGCGGCGCTGCAAGTCCGAGACGTTAATCTCGCCGTCGAACGCGCCGCCCTTTTCCAGTCGCTCGGCGTAAATCACCGTCGGGTCGCACGCCAGCACCATCTTCTTCTCCAGCCGGTTGTAGAAAACCGCCGCCACCAGACCCCGCTCGTCGGCTGCGCCGGTTTCTTTTTCCACCAGCGAGGCCAGCGTCACCAGCTCATACGGGGTCAGCGCGTGCGGCGGCGAGGCGCCGGGCGCGAGCCGGTTCCATTCCTGCTTGAACCGCTCCACCATCGCCCGCACCATCAGGTCCGGATCCGACGGCCGCGCGAAGTGATAGGTGTCGGGGAAGAGAAACCCCTCGAGGTTCCTCGCTTGCGGCGCCAGGGCGTGAATCAGGGGCGAGTTTTCGGTGGCGCGCAGAAACGCCTCGCGGCGGGCCAGCCCCAGTCGCTCGACCTCGTCGGCAATCTCCCACCGCGTCCAGCCTTCCGGAATCACCAGCGGATACAGGTGCACCTCACCGCGCTCCAGCTTGCGGAAGACCGCCGCGGCGCTCAGCGGCTGCTCGAAGAGATACTCGCCGGCTTTGAGCGTGCGCCCCGGTTGCGCGTAGGCGTAGAGCAGAAAGGGCCAGCGCCAGCGCAGCACCCCCTGCTCGGCCAGGCGGTCGGCGATGGCCCGCCGGCTCATGCCGGATTCGATGAAAACGGTCGTCGGCGGAGCGGCGCCCTGATAGGGCCAGTGCAGCACCCCGAAGAAAAGCAGCGCGGCCAGGGCCAGCGCCGCCAGCACGCGGCCCGGCCATTTCGCGTTGGAGCGGCGCGGGGACATCACTCCGCCGCTGTGGGAGGCGCGCGCCGGTCGTCGAGGTAGCTCTGCAACAGCACCGCGGCGGCCAGGCGGTTGACGGTTTCGACGCGCTGGGTGCGGCTCTGGCGGGTGCGCGGCGCGCGTTGGCCGCGCTCCCGCAGCAGGTTTTCGGCTTCGGCTGAAGTCAGCCGCTCGTCATAGAGCTCGACCGGCAGGCCCAGTTCCCGGCGCAGCCAGGCGGCGAAGCGCTCGGCTTCGCGCGCCCGCTCGCCCGCGTGCCCGCGCAGGTGGACGGGGTGGCCGACGACGACGCGCTCGACCCCCAGCGCCTGCACCAACTCGCGGAGGTGGTCCAGGTCGGCGCGTTTGTTGGCGCGCTTGAGGGTCGGCAGGCCCCGCACCGTCACGCCCAGCGGGTCGCTCACCGCCAGCCCGATGAACTTCCCGCCGAAATCAATCCCCAGAATCCGCGGATGCTTCTTCACCTCACCATTATACCTTTGCGGTGCTTGAAGGCGGCGCGCCCCCGGAGTATGTTTACTCCTGCTCGAACAACTGAGAGGTGCCTATGAAGCGCAACCTGGCGGTTCTTCTCCTGCTCGCGGTCGTGGCAGTCCTGTTCGCGGCGCCACAGAATGTTTCGGCGCAGAAGCCCACGCCCTCGCAGGCCGCGCCCGAGGAGCCGCAACCTCCGCCGCCCGCGGCGCAGGAGAAAGAGAAAGTCAAGGGCTACACGCTGCCGCCCGAGCAGTACCAGAAAGCGGTCGAGTACTCGCGCGCCCGCTATCAACTCTACTTCATCGGCTTCGCCTACGGCCTGCTGATTCTGTGGCTGGTGCTGAAGCTGAAGTGGTCGGCGCGGTGGCGCGACTGGGCCGAGCGCGCGTCGCGAGTGCGCTTTGTGCAGGCGCTGGTCTACGTCCCCATCCTGTCGCTGGTGACCGCGGTGCTGGGCTTGCCCACCGACCTCTACGGCCAGTGGCTTTCGCTGAAGTACGACCAGTCGGTGCAGGGCTGGGGCTCGTGGTTCTGGGACTGGACGAAAAGCCAGTTCATCGGCATCGTCCTCAGCGTTGTTCTCCTCTGGATCCTCTACTGGGTCATCCGCCGCAGCCCGCGCCGCTGGTGGTTCCATTTCTGGCTGGCCGCCCTGCCCATTCTGCTGTTCGTGTTCTTTATTGCGCCCTTCGTCATCACGCCGCTGTTTTTCAAGTTCGAGCCGCTGGAGAAGACCAACCCGCAACTGGTCACCGAGATTGAGAAAGTGGTCCAGCGCGGCGGCCTGACCATTCCCCGCGAGCGCATGTTCGAGATGAAGGCCAGCGAAAAGCTCAAGTCGGTGAACGCCTACGTCACCGGCTTCGGCGCCTCCAAGCGCGTCGTCGTCTGGGACACTACGATTCAGAAAACGACGGTGCCGGAGACGCTCTTCGTCTTCGGCCATGAGATGGGCCACTACGTCCTCGGGCACGTCTGGGAGGGCATCGCCTTTTTTGCCGTCGTCCTGCTAGTGTTTCTCTACCTCGGCTATCGCGGCCTGCACTGGATGCTGGGCCGCTGGGGCGCGGGCTGGGGACTGCGGGGCGTAGACGACTGGGCCTCGCTGCCCGTGCTTCTCCTTCTGCTCTCGGTCTTCGGCTTTCTCTTCTCGCCCATCGCCAGCAGCTACAGCCGCTACCAGGAACACCAGGCCGACATCTACGGCCTGGAGGTCATCCACGGGCTGGTGCCGGATTCCCAGCAGGCCGCCGCGCGCGCCTTTCAGATTCTGGGCGAGATCAACCTCGCCGACCCGGAGCCGAGCACGTTCATCAAGATCTGGCTCTACAGCCATCCGCCGCTCAAGGAACGGATTGAGTTCGCCTTGACCTACGACCCGTGGTCGAAGGGCGAGCGCCCGAAGTACATCCCTTAGTCGCGCGCGAGGCTCCACACCTTGTCATCCCAAGTCGGGCCTCTTACTTGGCGGGAGGACAGGCGAGGGAGCTGCTTTTCTTAGGTGCCTGAGATCATGGCGTTGATCAAGCTGACCGTCAAACCGCTGATGCCCGCCCGCTGGGCCGACTTCGAAAAACTCTTCGGGCCGCGCGGCGCCTGCGGCGGCTGCTGGTGCATGTGGTGGCGGCTGCGCCGCTCGGACTTCGACCGCGGCCGCGGCGCCGGCAACAAACGCCGCATGAAGCGGCTGGTGCAATCGGGCCCGCCGCCCGGGCTGCTCGCCTATGCCGGGCGCGAGCCGGTGGGCTGGATTTCGCTCGCGCCGCGCTCGGTGTTCCCCGTGCTGGGCAACTCCCGCGTCCTCGCGCCGGTGGACGACAAGCCCGTTTGCTCTGTGGTCTGCTTCTTCATCGCCAAGGGCTGGCGCGGCAAGGGGGTGGCGAAGCAGCTCTTGCAGGCCGGAGTTGCCTACGTCAAGCGTCGCGGCGCGAGGATTGTCGAAGGCTACCCGGTCGCGCCGCGCAAGGGCCGCCTGCCTGCGGCATTCATTTGGACCGGAGTTCCGCCCATCTTTGAGAAAGCGGGCTTCCAGGAAGTCGCCCGCCGCTCCCCCACTCGCCCCATCGTCCGCCGCGCGCTCGGCTAGGTCTACGGGCGGCGGAGCCAGTACTCGCGCAGGGACTTGGCCAGCTCGCCCTCAAACTCAATCAGCATGATGCCGCGCAGCTCGTGCTGCTTGTGGGTGTCGAGCCGGGCGTAGCGGGTGCGCCACTCGGCGATGAGCAGGTCGCCGACGACAATCGGCTCGCTCCAGGTCATGTGCACATCGCGGTGGAAGCCCGTGGCCGCTTCCCAATACTCGCGGATGGCGGCGCGCCCGCGCAGCGGTTCGTCGAACGGGTCTTCCTGGTAGGTCGCCTCCTCGGTGAAGAGGCTGGCGGCCAGCTCGGGGTCGCGCTTCTGCCACGCCTTGGCATAGGTTTCCATCCATTTCTTCGCGTCCATCATTCCTCCCTCGGAAGGGCGGGGTTTCAACCCCGCCGTCAATCTGACCAGAATTGGTGGGCTTTAGCCCCTGAAGCGTTCCTTCGCACCCGCGCTGTCGCTCCAAAGCGCGCGGAGGCGCCTAGTAGTAGCTTTCAGTTCGGTGCTTTTCTGGAACAGCGTAATCGCGGCTACGCCGGCGGCGCCGGCGCGCAGGCACTCGCCGGCGTTCTCCAGCGTCACGCCGCCTAACGCCAGCACCGGCATCGGCACCGCGCGCGCCGCCTCCGCGAGTTTCTCCACTCCCAGCGGGGCCGTAGCCGACTCCTTCGACAGCGGCTGGAAGACCGGCCCGAAGACGGCGAAGTCGGCGCCGCCTTCCTCCGCCCGGTGCAGCTCGTCAAGATTGTGGCACGAGGCGCCGATGAGCAGCGCCGGATACGCCCGCCGCACTTCCGCCACCGGCAAGCCCTTTGCCGGCAGATGGACGCCGTGGGCGCCCGCCGCCAGCGCCACATCCAGCCGATCGTTCACCAGAATCCGTGTGGGCGAATTGCGCGCCGAGCCCACGGCGGCTTCCACCACCGCCGCCAGCACTCGCGCAGGCCAATCCTTCTCTCGAATCTGAATCAGATCGACGCCGGCGGCAATCGCGCGCTTGATCACCGCCAGCACATCCTCGCCGCTCACACCGCGCCGGTCGGTGATGTAGCAGAGCAGCGGGCGGCGCTCAGGCAGTCCGGCCACGGCCAACCCCGCTCGGCGGGGCCAGCACCGGCTCGGCCGGCGCCGGCTCGAACCACTCTTCCAGCACGTCGGTAAACCGCAGGGCCGCGCTCAGGGCCAGCCCGATATCAATCAGCCCCAGGCCCGAGACCCCGCCCCGCACGAAATCGTTTAACAGCCATGGGGCAGCGGCCGGGAAGCGCAGCAGAAAATAGTTGTACTCCCACAATGAGCTCCAGGGCAGAACCACCAGAAACAGCCCCAGCTCGAGGCCGAAGACGATGGCGGCAAGCAGAAAGAGGCGGGCCAGCATTCCCGCGTGTCAGGCGCCCTGCAGCTCGCGGATGCGCTCGCCGACGTCGCGGTAGTCCACGTTGGAGCCGTAGACTTCCAGGAAGCAGTTCAAAGCGCCCTTGCGGTCGCCGGCCTGCTCGAGGGCGTTGCCGAGGTCGTAGCGCAGGGCGGTGGCGCCTTCGTCGTCCAGCCCCGGCGTCTTCAGGGCGCGCTCGTACCAGCGGGCGGCGATCTGCGGGTGGCCTTTCTCCATGAAGCAGTGGCCGAGAAGGATGCAGCACTGGAAAAAGTTGGAATGCGCGTGCTGCTTTTCGGCGGCCTTGGAGGCCTTCTGGAACTCGCTGATGGCCTCGTCCAGCAGGCCCATCTCCTTGTAGGCGATGCCGAGGTTGTAGTGGGTCTCGATGTCTTCCACCTCTTCCACTTCGCCCATATCGGCCTTGAATTCGTCGAACACTTCGGCCAGCACGCCCAGCGACGGCGCCGCCGCGGGCGGGGCCGGAGCTTTGGCCTTGGGAGGCGGCGGCGCGGTGGTTTTGGCGGCGGGCGCCGGGGCCGCCGGTGCGCCGGCGAGCGCTGCGTCAATCTCACCCGCGAGGTCGGAAAAGAACGACTCGGCGGTCATCCCCGCCGTGGCCGGCGCGGGCTCGGCCTTGGGCTGCTCTTCGAGAACCAGCTCGTAGCTCTCGCCCTCTTCAGCTTCACCCGCCGCCACCGGTTCGGGCTCCGGGACTGCTTCCACCACGGGTTCCGGTTCAGGCACCGGCTCCGGCGCGGGCTCGGGCACGGCCTCCACCACCGGCGGCGCGGCGGCCGCGGCTTCCACGCGCCGCCGCAGTTCGCTCAGCGCCGGCTCGCCCGGGAAATCCTGCTCGTAGCGGCCCAGAACGTCGCGGGCCATGTCGAACATTCCCTGGTTGAGATAGAACTCAATTTCTTCCGTAGCTTCCTTGGGGCTAAAGACGGGCGCGGGCGGAGCTTCTTCGACCGGCACCGCCTCCTCGACCGCGGGGGGCTCGGGCGCGGCTTCAACAGCCTCCGACGCCACCAGCCCTTGCTCGGTGGCGGCCGCCATCCACTCAGCCGAGAGGTCAATCTCTTCCGTCGCCGGGGCTGGCTCGGGCGCCGCCGCGACCGCCGCCGGCTCCCCAAGCGCGGGGGCGGCCGCTTCGGCGGCGGCGACCACGCCGCCATACTGCTGCGCCATCCGGTTCAACTCTTCGGCGCGCTGGTAGTTGCCGGCATCGCGGTAGAGCTTTTCGAGCCGCGCCGCCACTTCGGCCACGCCGGCGTTGTTGCCGCTGGCAATGTAGAGGTCGAGCAACTTCTCGTTGGCGGTGGGGTGCTGGGGCAGGCGCGCCACCAGTTGCGTGGCCAGTTCCAGCGCCTTGTCGGTCATCCCGTAGCTGGAGAAGAGATCAATGTCGGTGACGGTGGCGTTGAAATACGCCTGTCCCTCTTCGTCGAGTTCGACCACCGCTGGGGGCGCCTCGAGCTGCTCGAGGAAGGCCGGCGGCGCCTCGCCCGGCGTTTCGCTCACCGCCACCGCCTCGCCCAGGGCTTCGCGCACCTGGCGCAGCTCGTGGGAGAGCTCCAGGTTGTTGGGGTCGAGCGTGACGGCTTCGTCGTAGAGCGTCTTGGCGCGCGCCCAGTCCTTGGCGGCGGCCGCGGCGCGCGCCTGGCGGGCCAGCGCCGAGACGAGGCTGGGCTGGTCGCCGACTTCGCGGGCGGCGCGGGCCAGCCATTCGAGCGCGGGCGATGAGTTGGGGAGCGCGTCGGCAATCTCCCGCAGCGTCTCGAGGGTGTTGAAAGGGTCGTGCTGGATGGCGGCCTCGCCGGCGCGGCCCAGGACGTCGAGCGTGCGCGCCTCGTCGCCCGACCGGGCGGCGTGGCGGGCCAGTTGCATCATTCCGCCGGCCCGGTGGGGGTCGGCGGCAAAGATTCTCTCCGCCAGCTCGGAGGCCGCGTCGGTTTGCCCGGCCTCGAGCCGCAGCGTGAGCAGCAGCTCCAGCGCATCCGGCTTCTCTTCCAGGTTGGCGATTTTTTCCAGCGCCGCCAGCGCCTCCTGCGACCGGCCGGACTTCTGCAAGGCGCGCGCCTGCGTGAGGCGAACTGCAGGATGGTCGGGGGCCAGCGCCACCGCCTTCTCCAACCGCTGCAAGCTGTCGGCGACGTTGTCGTCGGCCAGCAGGCGCTCGGCCATCCGCTGGAAGATTTTCGCCGCCTCCACCGGCTGGCCGTGGCGCTCGTAGAGGTTGGCGAGGCGCTCTTGAATCTTCAGGTTCTCGGGGTCGAGGTCGAGCACTTTCTGCATTACCTGCAGGGCCTGCGGGGTCTGGTTGCCCTTCAGGTACATCTCGGCCAGTTGCAGGTACTGGGCGCGGGCTTCGCTCAGCAGCCCCTGCATGGTGTAGAGGTCGGCCAGGCGCTCCATGGCATTGGTGTCGCGCGGGTCGAGCTTGGAAATCTTCTTGAACATCGCAATCCCGCGCACCAGGAAGCCTTCCTTGACGTAGACATCAGCCAGCTTGGTGTAGTACTTCACCGCTTCGGTGGTGTTGTTCATCCGGCTGTAGAGGTCGCCGATGATGTTGAGCGCGTTCTGGTCGCGGGGGTCCTGGGACAGGATGCGCTGGTACTCGCGGATGGCCTCCGCCAGTTTGCCCTTGCCAATCAGTTCCTGGGCCGACTGAAGAATCTTTTCCTTGTTGAATGCCACGCGGAATCTCCCCCAGCGCAGGGCGGCTTGAAACCTAGCACGACCCTTGCGGCAGTGTCAACGCTGAGGGCGGCAAGCCCTAGAAAGGCAGGGGGTTCTGCTCCAGGCGCGCCAGCAGCGCCAGCGACTCCCGCACCGGGGCGAAGGACTTGCGGTGGAACGCCGTCGGCCCCAGCACGCGCAGGCATGCGAGGTGCTCGCGGGTGGCGTAGCCCTTGTGGCGCGCCAGGCCGTAGCCGGGGAATTGCCGATCGAACTCGCGCATCAGCGCGTCGCGGTGCACTTTGGCCAGGATGGAGGCGGCGGCGATGGAGACCGAGCGGCTGTCGCCCCGGATGAGCGGCTCGCAGGGCAGCGGCAGCTCGAGCGGCACCGCGTCGCTCAGCACGTAGCCCGGCGCCGGGCGCAGCTTCGCCACCGCTTGCTGCATCGCCTGGCGGGTGGCCTGGTAGATGTTCCAGGCGTCGATGCGCTCCGGCAGTACTTCGGCCACCGCCCAGGCCATCGCCCGGTTGCGGATTTTCTCCGCCAGTTCTTCGCGCCTGAGCGGGGTCAGTTTCTTGGAATCGTCGAGGCCGGGGATGCGCCGCCGCGGGTCGAGGATAGCGGCGGCCGCCACGACGGGGCCAAACAGTGCGCCGCGGCCGACTTCATCGACACCGGCCACCAGCCAAAAGCCCGCGCGCTCCGCCCGCCGCTCCCAGCGGCGTGTGCAGTGTCCCCCCACGCCGCAAAGTCTACCACGGCGAAGCAAGAGCAATTCACAGTCGCCGCTCGCGTGAGGCATAATGGTTGTTGTCCCGATGAACGTCGTCCTGCTTTCCACCTACGAGCTTGGTCGCCAGCCCTTCGGGCTGGCCTCGCCGGCGGCGTGGTTGCGCCGCGCCGGCGCGGAAGTCACCCGCGCCGACCTCTCGCGCCAGCCGCTGCCGGGCGACGCGGTGCGCGCCGCCGACCTCATCGCCTTTTACGTTCCCATGCACACCGCCACGCGGCTGGCCGCGCGCACGCTGCCTCTCATTCGGCAGCTTAATCCGAACGCGCATCTCTGCTTCTACGGTCTCTACGCGCCGATGAACGAGGCCTACCTGCGCGGCCTGGGCGCCCAGACCATCCTGGGAGGCGAGTTCGAAGACGGCCTGGTGAGTCTGGTCGAACGGCTTCGCGCCGGACGAGCGGCTCAGGTTGAGCCGACGGTTTCGCTCCCGCGGTTGCAGTTTCTTCTTCCCGATCGTTCGCAGCTGCCGCCGCTGAAACGGTACGCGCGCTTGCAGGTGAACGGTCGCGAGCGTGTCGTCGGGTACACCGAGGCCAGCCGCGGCTGCAAGCACCTCTGCCGGCACTGCCCGATTGTGCCGGTCTATAACGGGGTCTTCCGCATCGTGCAGCCTGATGTGGTGCTGGCCGACATCCGCCAGCAGGTCGCCGCCGGGGCCGAGCACATCACCTTCGGCGACCCGGATTTTTTCAATGGCCCCGGGCACGCGCTGGAGATTGTCGAGGCGCTGCATCTCGAATTTCCGCAGCTCACCTACGACGTGACCATTAAGATTGAGCACCTGTTGAAGCACTCCCAGCACCTGGCGCGGCTGCGCGCCACCGGCTGCCTGTTCGTCACCAGCGCGGTGGAGTCGATTGATGACGCCGTGCTGGCGCGGCTTGCCAAAGGCCACACCCGCGCCGACTTCCTCGAAGTCGCGCGCCGCTTTCGCGCTGTGGGTCTTACGCTCGCGCCAACTTTCGTGCCGTTTACTCCGTGGACGAGGCTTGAGGATTATCTGGAGCTGCTCAACCTCATCGCCGAGCTGGAGCTGATTGACAACGTCGCGCCCATCCAGCTCGCTATCCGCCTGCTCATCCCTTCCGGCTCGAAGCTGCTCGAGCTTGCCGAGGTGGCGGCGCTGGTGGGCGAGTTCGACCCGGCCTCCCTCGTCTATCCCTGGCGGCACGCCGACCCGCGCGTGGACGCTTTGCAGCGCGCCGTACAGGAGGCCGTTCACGCCGCCGAGCATCGCGGCGAGCCGCGCAGCCGAATCTTCGACACCATCTGGACACTCGCTCACGATGCCGCTGGCCGGCCCGCGCATCCGGTTTCGGCGCCGCGGCTTGCCCGCGCCGCCATCCCCTACTTGAACGAGCCCTGGTACTGTTGAGCCGAACCCACACCAGAGCAGGTTGCTCTGTTCTGAAATGACAACCAAGCCCGTAATGCTGCTCGCCGCTGTCAAGGGTTACGAGCTGCGGCTGTTTCTCGACGCGGCGCGCAAGCTCGGCCTGCCGGTGGCGCTGGGGACCGACCGCTGCCACCGCCTCGACGACCCCTGGCGCGACGGCGCCCTGCCGCTCCAGTTCCACAAGCCAGTGCAAGCGGCGGAGCGCGTGGTCGAATTCGCCCGCCGCAATCCCGTGCAGGCCATCCTGCCGCTGGGCGACCGGGCCACGCCGACTGCGGCGCTTGCCTGCGAAGCGCTCGGCCTGCCGTTCAACTCCCCTGATGCGGTGGAAGCCTGCCGCAATAAATTCGTCTTCCGCCAGCGGCTCGCCGCCGCCGGCGTGCCGGTGCCGTGGTTCGCGAAGTTCTCTCTGGAGGAAGATCCGCGGGAGTGCGCGCGGCGGGTCCCGTTTCCTTGCGTGGTGAAGCCGCTGACGCTCGCCGCCAGCCGCGGTGTCATCCGCGCGGACAAAGCCGATGAATTCGTCGCCGCTTTCCGCCGCGTCGCGGCGTTGCTGCGGCGCCGCGAGATTCAAGTCCACAAGGACGAGACCACCGACTGGCTGCTGGTGGAGGACTACCTGCCGGGCAAGGAGTTCGCTGTGGAAGGCTTGCTCGACCGCGGGCGCCTGCGCGGGCTGGCGCTCTTTGATAAGCCCGACCCGCTCGAGGGGCCGTTCTTTGAAGAGACCATTTACGTCACGCCCTCGCGCGAAGACGCTTCAACGCAGCAGAGCCTGCTGATGGCCGTCGAGCACGCGGCGCAGGCGCTCGGTCTGCGTCACGGGCCGGTGCACGCCGAGCTGCGGCTCACCCCCGACGGCCCGCGCATCCTGGAGGTCGCCGCGCGCAGCATCGGCGGGCTGTGTGCGCGCGCGCTGCGGTTTCAAACCGGCTACACGCTGCCGGAGCTTCTCTTGCGCCACGCCGCCGGCCTGCCCATCGACGCGGCCGTGCCCGAGAACGAGGCCGCGGGCGTGATGATGATTCCAATCCCGCAGGCGGGAATCTACGAAGGGGTGGAGGGAGTGGCAGAAGCTCGCGCGATGGCCGGCGTTGAAGACATCGCCATCACCGCCAAAGAGGAGCATTACCTCGAGCCGCTGCCCGAAGGCGCGAGTTACCTCGGCTTCATCTTCGCCCGCGCCCGCACGCCGGCCGAAGCCGAGCGCGCCCTCCGCGAGGCTCACGGCTGCCTGCGCTTCCGCATCGCACCCCGCCTGCCGGTGGCGGAGGCCGCCCGGAGGGGATAACCGATTGGTGGCCAAGAGCGTCTAACCAGCCAAGCCAACGATGAACACGCCACCGATTCCACGACGCCCGGTCGCCGCGTGCGCGCTTCTGCTCCTGGGTCTCGCCGGAGTCTGGCCCGCAGCGGCTCAGTGGCACCACCGGCCGAGCGAGGTTCGGGAGGAAAAGCCGGCGCCCGCACTTGCTATCGGGAAGAAGCTGTTCGTCGAACGCTGCGGGCGCTGCCACAACGAGCGCGGCGATAAACCGCTGCCGGACGGCCCGCCCCTCAACGAGCGCAAGCTGACCCGTGAGGGAATTGTCCGCGCCGTCGACAGCCGAATGCGCGACAAGACCGGCGACGAGCGCCGCGCCGTCGTTGATTACATCGAGAGCTTTCTGAAGACCAGGCCCCTGGCCTCCATACCGACACTGGAAGAGATCGCCAAGTTTGGGTGAATTGCCCCGCTGCGGGCGGAGCCCGTGGATCTGAACCGGCTCATCAAGCCCTGACGGTTACTTTTTCTGCTGGGGCGGGACGTAGCCGGGCGGGAGCTTCGAGCCTTCGCCAAAGAAGAACTTCTCCGCCTCGGTCGAGATAATCTGCCAGGCTTCGGGGGTGGCGGGGTTCAACTGGTATTCGTTGATGAGCATCTTGACGTGCTCCTTCCAGAGGTCCCAGGCCTTCTTGGAAACGTTCTCGTAGATGCGCTGGCCCAGCTCGCCGGTGTAGGGGGGCTCGTCCAGCCCCGGCAGCATCTCCCCGAACTTCACGCACTTGACCATCCGCTCCGCCATGGTGTCCTCTCGAGAAAGCGTTTGAACTTCCGCAGTTTATTCGAATTCCGCCTTTCCCGCCACCTGCTAGCTGTAGCTGGCGAGGGGGAAATACAGAATATTCAGCGCGAGCGTAAACAGCGGGCGGAAAATTTCGCGGAACAGGTACCAGGCCAGCAGCAGCCCGACGATTCCCCAGGCGCGAGTGAACTCGCGGAAGCGCCGGCCCGTCTCTTCGCTCATCAGCAGGGTGACGGCGGAGCTGCCGTCGAGCGGCGGCACCGGCAGCAGGTTGAACAGGAACAGCAGGAGGTTGAGGACGAACAGAATGCTCAGCAGGATCGCCACAGCCGCGCCCAGGCCGGGCTGGGCGGCGCCGACCACGCTGGTGAAGTTGATCTCCTGCGGCGCGTGGAACACTCCCATCGCCAGGCCGACTCGAATCCCGATGCCCGCCAGCAGCACCAGCGTCAGGTTGGCCAGCGGGCCCGCCAGCGCCATCAGGGCCGCTCGCCGCGGATGCCGCTCCGCCCAGATGGGGTCGTAGGGCGCGCTGGCCCACCCGATCATCCAGCCGCCCAGCAGGTAGGACGCCAGCGGCACAAACACGGTGCCGAACGGCTCGCGCCGGATGTGCGGGAAGGGACTGAGCGACACCTGGCCCTCGTGAAACGCGGTCAGGTCGCCGCCCAGCTTGGCCACCCAGGCGTGCGCCGCCTCGTGGCAGGTGGTGGCCAGCAGAAAGACCACGTACCACACAACACCGAGAAGGAGTGTTTCGGGTTCCATGGAAAACTTTTCCGCTGAACTTCGAATCGAACCGGGATAGTATCACAGAGGGGGAGGAACCCATGAAGCTGCGACTCGCTGCGCTGTCGGTCCTGCTGATGCTTCCCGCCGCGCTGGCCGCTCAGGTGCGCGTGGAGGTGGGGCCGGCGGCGAAGATCAACGTCACCTACACTGAACCCGCCGACGCCGGCCAGGCTGACCGGCTGCGCGAGGTCGCCGCGCGCGTCAAAGGCCCCGCCGACCAGCTCGACCCGCTCCAGGAAATCAACCTGGTAATCGTGCACTCCCAGCGCGAGCTCGACCAGCGCCTCGGCCCCGAAGCCGAAGGGCGCCTGGCCGGCGTCAGCTACGTCCACGGCATCCTGTTCCTCTCCCCCAATACGTGGACTCGCAACCCCACCGGCGAAGCCCTTGACCACGAGATGCAGGAAGCGCTCATCCGCTACAACGTGCAGCGGCTGGCGGGCGGCAACCGGATTCCGTTCTGGCTGGAGGATGGACTGGTGAGCCTGCTGGGGAAGCGCCCGTTCTCGGCGGCAAGCGGTGAGGCGGTGGCCGAACGCGCTCCGCTGCTGCTGGTGCGGTTCGAGCCCGAGGATCCAGCCGTGGGCTACTGGGCGGTGCGCTACCTGGTGGAGCAGCGCGGTGGGCTGGCATCGCTGCGGCAGCTTCTGCGGTTGAGCGCGCAGCGGCCCGACTCGTTCGTCGAAAACCTGCAACTGACCTACGGGGTCCCGGTCGGTGAGCTGGAACGGGAGTGGCGCCGGTGGCTGCAGGCGCTGGTGGACGCCGACAAACGCCAGCGCGAAACCGGGGTGAAGGAAGGACCGCTGGTGCGGCCCAAGGAGTAGGGCTACTCGCCCGCGGGAGCTTCGACCACCGCCCGCTCGGCTTCCTTGATGCGGCTGGCCTTCTTGCCCTTCTTCTCGCGCAGGTAGTAGAGCTTGGCCCGGCGGACCTTGCCGCTGCGCACCAGGTCGATGCGCTCAATGGCCGGCGAATGGGCGGGGAAGATGCGCTCCACGCCGATCCCGAACGACACCTTGCGCACCGTGAAGGTTTCCTGGATGCCGCGGCCGCGGCGCCCGATGACCACGCCCTCGAAGGGCTGCACGCGGGTCTTGTCGCCTTCCCGGATGCGCACGTGCACGCGGATGGTGTCGCCCGGCCGGAAGGCCGGCCAGTCGCGCAATTGCGCGCCCGTAACTTTGTCCAGTGCCGCCATCGAATTTCTCCCCGAAGAAAAACGAAGCCCTAGTATACACAAACCGCGCCGTTCCGGCCAGTCGGTCCGCTTGACGATTCCGCCCCGCCTGCCCGAAAATAGCCGGGAATCTCGACCTGGTTTCAAACTACGGCAGTTATGGGGATACTGAGTTTGCTGAAAAAACTGGATCGGACCAAATGGTTCGTCTGCTACGACTGTATGGGGCGCCACAGCGAGCAGCCGGAGAAGGCGATTTTCTACTATGAGGGCGCGCCCCACATCGAGCTGGGCCGCGAGTGGTGGAAGTGCACCCGCTGCGACAGCATCAACACCCGCTCGTTCCAGTTCCTGAAGGACAATGGTGAGGACGCGGCGCTGTTCGGCCTGGAGCGCATCGCCAAGTCGCACCCGCGCGAAACCTTCCTCGTCGAGAAGAAACCCGCCTAGCCCTCAGCGGCTGAAGCCGTTGCGGGAGGGGTCGGCCCAGCCGGTCAGGCCTGAAGGCCTGACCCCAAGTCGCCGCCCTTACGGGGTCGCGGCTTCTCGGAGCGAAGGGGAGACTCGGCGTTGTTTGCGGAGAGCCGCGACCTTGGCTACCTTGCCATAGCGCGGGCTTTGGCCCCTGAGGGTTACTTCTTCTTTACCTCTTCCAGCCAGGCGCGGTCGGCGTCGCTGAGCGGGGCGCGGTCGAGCAGGTCAGGCCGGTTGCGCAGGGTTTTCTCCAGTGCGGCGCGACGGCGCCAGCGCGCCACTTCTTCGTGGTGGCCGCTGAGGAGAACCTCCGGAACCGCGTGGCCGCGGAAGTCGGCCGGGCGGGTGTAGTGCGGGCAATCGAGGATGCCGCCGGCGGAGATCTGCGCCCGGGGATGAGTGGTGAAGGACTCCTCCACCGCCGAGAGGTCGCAGCCGAGCGTCTCGGGCAGCAGGCGCGTGACCACATCCACGACCACGGCGGCGGGCAGCTCGCCGCCGGTGAGCACGTAGTCGCCGATGGACAGCTCGAGCGTGGCCAGGTGCGCGGCCACGCGCTCGTCCACGCCTTCGTACCGCCCGCAAATCAGCACCAGCCGCTTGCGCTTGGCCAGTTGCTCTGCCAGCGAATGCGTGAGCAGCTTACCCTGCGCCGAGAGCAGAATGACCTCCGCATCGGGTGGCGGTTCGGCGCCGCCGAACAGGCTCTCCACCGCGGCGAACACCGGCTCCGGCTTCAGCACCATTCCTTCGCCGCCGCCGAAGGGCCGGTCGTCCACGGTGCGGTGCTTGTCGGAGGTGAACGCGCGCAGGTCGTGGACGCGGATGTCGATCAGGCCCTGCTCGCGGGCCCGACGCAGGATGCCGCAGTCGAACGGCCCCCCGAAGAACTCAGGAAAAATTGTGATAAGGTCGAAAATCATACGTCGCCGGCCATTCTAGCACTTTGTTGCTTGAGCCTGTTTCAGGCCAAGAAATCTATTGACCTGCTGACCGACTAGAGGTAGCGTGCCAGCCGCGGCTGAGGCGCCCGGCCGGGCAGGCCGAGCCCTTTAGGGATTTCTTGAGAATCCTCTTCTACGTACCCGACAACTGCATCACCCACAGCTATATGCCGACGCTGTGGCCGCATCTGCTGAAGGCGCTGACGCCGCGCGGCCACGAAGTCATCACGGTAGACGGCAACGTCATCCACCTCACGCCGCAGGAGCTCACCGGCTACGTGCGCCGCGAGAAAGTTGACCTGGTCGGCATCGGCGGGATGACCCGCACCATCCACCGCTCCTACGCCGTGGCCGATTCGCTGCGCGCCCAGGGCGTTCCCGTGGTGCTGGGCGGGCCGCACGTGACCGAAGAAGCGGAGGAGGCGCTCGAGCACGCCGACGCCGTCGCCTGCGGCGAAGCCGACGAGCTCTGGCCGCAGATGCTGGCCGACTTCGAAGGCGGCCGCTTGCAGCCCGTCTACCGCGCCACGGTAAAACCCAGCCTGGAGAACTACCCCCTTATTGCCTGGGACCAGATGGACTTCAAGCAGTTCACGCTGCTGCCGCGCTGGCTCTACCGGCTGCTGCGGCGCATGGGCTGGGAGCGCTACGACATCAACGTCACGCCGATGGAAACCGGCCGCGGCTGCCCCTACCGCTGCGACTTCTGCACCGTCAGCCCGTTCTTCGGCGAGAAGGTGCGCTTCCGCAGCAACCAGAACGTCATCGCGGAGCTGAAGCTGCTGGAGCGCATGGGGCGCACCTTTGTTTTCTTCGTGGACGACAACTTCGCCATCAACCCGCCCCGCACCAAGGCGTTGCTGCGCGACATGATCGCCGCCGGCACGCGCATCGCCTGGGCGGCGCAGATTTCCATGAACCTGCTGCGCGACCCCGAACTGCTCGACCTCATGAAGCGCGCCAACTGCATCGGGGTCTTCATCGGGCTCGAGTCGGTGCTGCCGGAGAGCCTGGCGCTGGTCTCAAAAAGCTTCAACAAGCCGGCCGAATACGCCGGCATCATCGGCGAGCTGCACCGCCGCGGCATCTACTGCGTCACCGGGTTCATCTTCGGCATTGACGCCGACCGTCCCGGCGTGGCGCACAAGACCTGGGAGGTGCTGAGCGCCTGGCCGCCGGGGTTCTTCCCGATTTTCAGCCAGCTTACGCCGCTGCCGGGAACGCCGCTGCTGAAGTCGCTGCAAATGCAGAAGCGGTTGGAGGAAAAACACTGGCTCAACTATCGCCCCTACGGCGCGGTCTTTCAGCCCAAGCAGATGACACCGGCGCAGCTCGAGGCGGAAATCCGGCGCGGTTGGGAACTCGCCTACAGTCCCGGCAGTGTGTTGGAGCGCATGAGGCGCATGCGCGGGCGCAGTTGGGTGCACAAGCTCATCTATCTTTTTGCCACCCTGGTGTTCCGCGGAGTCTACTTCCGCCAGATGACCGTGCGCGCCTGGCTCAGCGCCGTGTGGGGCTACCGGCGCTCGCTGTGGGAAGTTTTCGGGCGCCGCGCGCCGGCGCCTCTCCCGCCGCCCGCGGTGCCGCCCGAGCCCGACCTCGCCGCCGCCGACTGAACTACCTCAGCGGCCAATCGTCGGAGCACGGCTTATCGGAGCGGAGCGAAGACCCTGAGCTTGCCTGTTGCAAGCAGGCTCGCCGGAAGGGAGCTGTGTCGAATCGCAGCGATAGTCAACCGGCTTCAGCCGTTGAGGGCCTTACTTTTTTTTTTCAACTTCAGCGCGCAGGAGTTGATGCAGTAACGCAGGCCAGTGGGTTGGGGGCCGTCGGGGAAGACGTGGCCGAGGTGGGCGTCGCACTGCGCGCATAGCACCTCGACGCGGCGCATGCCGTGGCTGGTGTCTTCCTCGACGCGGATGTTCTCCGAGTTGAGAACGTCGGAGAAGCTCGGCCAGCCGGTGCCGGAGTCGAACTTGGTGTCGGAGCTGAAGAGTTCGGCGCCGCAGCAGACGCAGTGGTAGGTGCCGTCGTCGTGGCAGTTCCAGTAAGCGCCGGTGAAGGGCGGCTCGGTGCCCTTCTGCCGCGTGACGTAGTATTCGTTCGGCGTCAGTTGCTTCTTCCACTCCTGCTCGGTTTTTTGGGCTTTCGGTTGCGTCATCGGGTTCTTCCTCCGTTGAGATGCTTCGGCCGCCGCGGCGGGCGCAGCGTGACAAGCAGGACTTCCCTCAGGGGCTAAGCCCATCAAATTGTCCGATCGTTTCGGCGGGGTTGAAACCCCGCCCTTCCCCAACTCCTTAGCCGTCTGTGTGTATCCGCGGTTTCAATTCAGCTCTTTCAATCCTTCGGGGAGCACTACTTCGATGCGCCGCTCGGCCGGGACGATGCGGCGGCAGATTTCTTGGGCGAAAGGAATCAGCAGCTCTTTGCCGTCGGGCGTGTCGACCGTCAGCAGCGGCGTGCCGTCGGTCTGCACGAGTTCGCGCACGTAGCCCATCTTCGCGCCGGTCGCTTGATCCACCACGCAGCAACCGGACAGCTCGTACTCGAAGAAAGTTCCGGCTTCGAGCTTGGCGGCTTCCGCGCTCGGGATTTGAATCTCCAGGCCGACCAGCTCTTCGGCCTGCGAAATGCTCTCGATGCCGGTGAACTGAAAAACCAGAAAGTGCTTGTGCGGCCAGATGCGCTCGATGCCGATGCGCCGCGGCTCGCTCGAGCCGTCCCACAGCCACACCTCGGTGCGTTGCTGCAATCGGTCGGGGAAGTCGGTGAGGATTTGCGCCGCCACTTCGCCGCGGCGGCCCTGGGTCTTGACGATGCGCGCCACCGTCAGCCGCTCCGGCTCGCGCGCTGGCTCGCCGCCCACCTTACTCCAGAATCTCCAGCGTAAAGCGCTTGCGCAGCTTCATCCCCGCCGCGCTCAGGATGGTGCGGATGGAGCGGGCGGTGCGGCCCTGCTTGCCGATGACCTTGCCCAGGTCAGACTGCGCCACGCGCAACTCCAGCACAGTAACCTGCTCGCCCTCGATGGCACGCACGCTGACTTGGTCAGGGTTGTCGACCAGGCTCTTGGCGATCTGCTCGACCAGCTCTTTCATCGGGCGCTCCTCTCTTCCTCTCCCCGAGGAGCTTGAACGTGAACGTGCGAAACCCTACGCCAGCTTCTGACGTCGCAGGAAACTGCGCACCGTCTCCGTGGGTTGAGCGCCCTGGGCGAGCCAGTACTGGATCCGCTCCGCTTTCAGGTTGATGGCGGCGGGCTGCTGGCGAGGATTGTAGTGGCCCACCACTTCGACGTAGTCGCTGTTGCGCGCCTTCCGCTGGTCCATCACCACGATGCGGTACTGCGGCTGCTTCCTCTTGCCTACTCGCGTCAGTCGGATCCGTAGCAAGCTCGTCTACCTCCTGTAGGCTCAATTATACCTGTTCACACTCTTTTTCGGAAGTCGGGGAGGAGCTTGTTCTGGACGTACCAGCGGTAGGTCTTCTCCAGCGCCACGCGCAGCGGCGTTTGCGGGTAGCCGAGCTCCTGGATGGCGCGCGCCGAAGAATACCGCCGCGTGTGCTGCGCCACGCGCAGCAGCTCCGGCGTCAGCGGCGGCTCCTTGCGCGTAATGAGCGAAGCGCCATAGACGATGTAGGCCATCAGTTGCGCCACGCGGAACGGCACGATCTTCACCTGCACCGGCTTGCCCATCACGTCCGCGATTTCGCGGATCAGGTCGGAATAAGCGCGCACCTCGCCGCCCAGGATGTAGCGCCGGCCGGGCTGGCCGCGCTCCATCGCCGCGATGTGGGCGGCGCACACGTCGTCCACATCGCTGGTCGTGCTGTGGCCTTCGGGGATGCGGATCGTGGAGGCCTCGGCGACCATCTTGAAGATGCGCCCGGCCTGGAAGTGCAGGTCGCGCGGGCCGAAAATCACCGCCGGATTGACCGACACCACTTCCACGCCGCGCTGGTTGCCTTTCATCGCTTCCACTTCGCCCAGGTGCTTGGTGATGCAGTAGTGGACGTCATACGGCTCCCAGTTGAAAGGGGTGTCTTCGTCGGCGGGCTGCCCATCGGGGCGGAAGCCGACGGCGGCAATCGAGCTGGTGTGGACGATGCGGCGCACTCCGTTGCGCACGGCCGCTTCGACGACGTTGCGCGGCCCTTCGACGTTGACCTTCCACTGCCGCCCGCGCTTCGGCCGCCAGTAGCTGATGAGTCCGGCGGCGTGGTAGATGCCTTCGACACCGCGCGCCGCGGCGATGAGCGAATCGAGGTCGGTGACGTCGCCTTCGACGAATTCCACCGGCAGGCCTTTGAGCAGCGTGGGCGGCGTTTTGCGGCGCTTCAGCACCCGCACCCGGTCGCCCCGCGCCACCAGGTGGTGGCACAGGTTCGCTCCCAGAAATCCAGTTCCGCCGGTCACCAGTACTTTCATTCAAGAGAGACTACAGGGGGAGCTTCATCTTGCCGCCAAAACGCGCCGCCAGCTTGCGCATGGCGTCCTTGCCGGTCATGGCCTTCATCATCCGCTTCATCTCGCCGTACTGGCGCAGGAGTTGATTGACTTCCTGCACGCTGGTGCCGCTGCCGCGGGCCACGCGCTTGCGGCGGCGGCCGTTGAGCACGTCGGGCCGGCGCCGCTCCTGCGGCGTCATGGAGTTGATGATGGCTTCGACCCGGGCCAGCTTGCGCTCGTCCACCGCCTGGCTGCGCACTTCCGGCGCCACGCCGGGGATCATTCCCAGGATGTCGTCGAGCGGGCCCATCCGCTTGAGCTGGCGCAACTGGTCGCGGAAATCTTCCAGCGTGAACTCGGCCCGGCGCAGCTTTTCTTCCAGCTCGGCGGCCTTCGACTTGTCGATGGTCTCCTCGGCCTTTTCGATGAGCGTCAGCACGTCGCCCATGCCGAGGATGCGGCCGACGATGCGGTCGGGCTGGAAGGGTTCGAGCGCGTCATACTTCTCCCCCGTGCCGATGAACTTGATGGGCTGGCCGGTCACCCAGCGGATGGAAAGCGCGGCGCCGCCGCGGGCGTCGCCATCCATCTTGGTCAGGATGACGCCGGTGGTGCCGAGCCGCTCGTGGAAGGTGCCGGCGCTCTTGACCGCGTCCTGGCCGGTCATGGCGTCGGCGACGAAGAGAGTTTCAACCGGGGCGTAGGCGCGCTTCATCGCTTCGAGCTCGGCCATCAGCTCGTCGTCAATGTGCAGGCGCCCTTGCGTGTCCACCAGGATGACGTCGTAGGCGGAAAGCTCGGCTTCGCGCCGCGCGGCTTTGAGCAGCTCCAGCGGGTCGTCGGAGGCTTTCTCGACAATGGCCAGGCCGACAGCGCGGGCAATTTGCGCCAACTGCTCGCGCGCTGCGGGCCGCCGCACGTCGGTTGAGACCACAACCGGCCGGTGGCCGCGCTTCGTCAGCCACTTGCCGAGCTTGCCCGTGGTGGTCGTCTTGCCGGAGCCTTGCAGGCCGGTGAGAAAGATGAGCGAGGGCGGCTTCTTCGAGAATTGCAGCGGGGCGGGCTCACGGCCCAGCAGCTCGATGAGCTCGTCGCGGACGATTTTCAGTACCTGCTGGTCGGGCGAGAGCGAGCCCATCACTTCTTGGCCCAGCGCTTTGCGGCGGATGTTGTCGGTGAGCTGCTGAACGGCCTTGTAGTGGACGTCGCCTTCCAGCAGCGCGGCGCGGATCTGCGCCAGCGCGGCGTTGATGTGCTCTTCGGAGAGCTTGCCCTCGCCCCGCAGGCTCTTGAGCGTCTTCTGCAGCTTCTCGGTAAGCGCTTCGAACATGGAAACTCTAATTCTAGCGGCTAATGCGGTTTTTCGCCGAGACGAATGGGTTGGATGGAGCGGGCGCGGCCGGAGGATTCGTCAATGTCGAGCAGGACGCCGCAGAGGCGGACGTCGCCCTCGGCGACCTCAAGCCGCGTAGGCAGCCCGGTGAGGAAGCGCCGCAGCACATCCTCCACCGTGTTGCCGATGACCGAGTCGTAAGGGCCGGTCATGCCGACGTCGGTGATGTAGGCCGTGCCCTTAGGGAGAATCTTTTCGTCGGCGGTGGGGACGTGCGTGTGGGTGCCGAGCACGGCGGAGACGCGCCCGTCGAGGTAGAAGCCGATGGCCTGTTTCTCCGAGGTTGTCTCGGCGTGCATGTCCACAATCTTGACTTTGATCTCGGCCGGCAGTTCAGCCAGCAGGCGGTCGGTGGTCTTGAAGGGGCAGTCGAGCGTTGGCATGAAAACGCGCCCTTGAATGTTAAGCACGGCGTAGGGCGTGCCGTTCTTCGTCTTGCCCACGTAAACGCCGCTGCCGGGCGTGGCGCCGGGATAGTTGGCCGGGCGCAACAGGCGCCCGCCGCCGGCGCCTTGCTCGAAGTACGGCAGGATGTCTTTTCGGTCGAAGGTGTGGTTGCCGCCGGTGAGGACGTCGATGCCGGCGTCGAGCAGCTCCTGGGCCAGCGGCGGGGTGATGCCGAAGCCCGCGGCGGCGTTCTCGCAGTTGGCGATGACGAGCTCGGCGCTGTGCTGCGCCGCCAGCTCGCGCACCAACTCCGTCACAATGCGGCGGCCGGGGCTGCCGACAATATCGCCGATGAAGAGGACTTTCATTTGGAAACAACGAGTCTAGCAGAGAAACCGCGCACGGCGGCGGGGACAAAAAAGAACTACGTCCGCCGGCGCCGTGGGGCACTTGATACGCCTGAACCGAAGGTCCAGGTGGGTGTTCTGCGGGCGCCTTCAGGCTTCCCCGCTCCCGAAGATTCGGGACGGGGCATGCTCACCAGCGCTCGACCCGAACTCCCGAAACGTGAGTGTTGGCTCAGTTTATCCTTGCGCCCTCACGCACGTCGCAGGCGTAGTCCAATTCCATTCTAGTCCCGTAGCGAGTGCGGGAGTCAAGAGAAATCGGAGCGAAAGTTGGCGGCGAAATTCTTCCCGCGCGCTTTGGCACGCCGCTTGCAGCGCCCCTCAGGCGCGCAAGGTGGCGCCGAGTTTTTTCTCCAGCGCGTGCACGATGCGGTCTGAAAAGCTACGGATTTCTTCTTCCGTTAGTGTGCGTTCCGGGCTCTGGAAGACGACGCGTATCAGCAGGCTGTAGCGCCCGCCGGGAATCGAGCCGCCGCGGAAGCGATCAACCGGCGCCACGGACACCAGCTCAGCAATCCTCAGCGCTTCGATGGTGTCGCGGATGGCGCCGAAGCTTGTGCCGGAGTCCAGCAGCAGCGAGAAGTCGCGCGTGACCGCCGGGAAGCGCGAGAGCGGCTGGAAGCGCCGCCGGCGCAGCCCGGCGGCATAGAGCGCGTCGAGGTCGAGCTCGGCCAGCCAGGCGTCCTGGCGGAGCTTGAACTGAGCCGACAGCTCAGGACTGAGCTGGCCCACAACACCCAGTTGTTTCTCGCCGCAAAGCACACCGGCACGCTGTGGGGGATGGAACATCGCGGCGTCGCAGGAACGGAAGGTCGGCGCGGGCAGGTCGAAGCGCTCCAGCACCGCCTCCACCGCGCCTTTGAGCGTGAAGAGGTCGCAAGGCTGCTCGGCTTCGTGGACGCTTTTCTCGCGCAGCAGGCCGGTGGCGGCCAGTGTCAGCACGCGCCGCTCGCTCAGCGTGCCGCGGCGCAGCGTGTAGGCGCGGCCGATTTCGTAGAATCGCAGGTGGCGCTGGCCGCGGTTGACGTTCCACGCCAGCGCTTCCACCAGGCTGAGCAGCCCCGAGGGGCGCAGCACCGAGAGCTCTTCGGAAAGCGGATTGTGCACGCGCACCAGTTCTTCGCCCGGCCGGAGGAACGGCGCGGCGCTCGCCGGGCTGACGGTGGTGAAGCTGATGGCTTCGTCGTAGCCCTGGGCTTCGAGCGTCTGCCGGAGCGCGGCTTCGGCCGCGGTGTGCGGCGGCAAGACAATCGGCTGGCGCGTCTCCGGCAGGTGCGCGGGAACTTTGTCGTAGCCGTAGTGGCGGGCCAGCTCTTCGATGAGGTCGATCTCGCCCGTGACGTCGCGGCGCCAGCCGGGCGCCACGACTTGCCAGGCTTCGTCGGCGGTGCGCGTGCCCTTGAAGCCCAGGGCGCTCAGGATGCGCTCGACCATTTCGCGCGGCAGCGCCATGCCGAGGATGCGTTCGATTTCCGACTGGCGAAGCGAAATCACCGGCGGCTGCCAGGGGCGGGGGTAGATATCGAGCGCGCCGGCCAGCAGCTCGCCGCCGGCCAGCTCCAGGAACAGCTCGGCGCAGCGCCGCGCGGCCTGGAGCGGCATCTCGAGGTCCATGCCGCGCTCGAAGCGGTAGCTGGCTTCGGTGCGCAGGCCGAGCTCTTTGGCGGCGCGGCGCGTGGTGACCGGGTCGAACCAGGCGGACTCGAGCAGCACGTTCTTGGTTCGGAAGCTGATTTCGGTTTCCGCGCCGCCCAGGATGCCGGCCAGCGCCACCGGCCGGCGGGCGTCGGCAATGACGAGATGGTTCGGCTTGAGCGCGCGGGCGACGCCGTCGAGCGTGGTGATTTTTTCGCCCGGCTTGGCGGTGCGGACGATGATGCGCTTCTCGGCCAGCGTATCGAGGTCGAAGGCGTGGGTGGGATGGCCGAGCTCGAGCAGGACGTAGTTGGTGACGTCGACGATGTTGTTGATGGAAGCGACGCCACAGGCTTCCAAGCGCTTCGAAAGCCAGTCGGGCGAGGGGCCGACCTTGACGCCGCGAATCACCAGCGCCACGTAGCGGTGGCAGAGGTCGGGATTAGCAATCTCCACCGCGGCGCCGCTTTCCCCGACGGGCGTGGAGGACTCTTTCGGCGCCGGCTCGACGGGCTGGAGCGGCTTCGAATAGCGCGCAGCTATTTCGCGGGCAACGCCGTAGTGGCTGAGCAGGTCGGGGCGGTTGGGCGTGACGTCGATTTCCATCAGAGTGCCGGCGCCGTTCTTCGCCGGGCGTACGGTTTCCACCGTGACGCCCACCAGCGGCATTTCTTTGCGGAGTTGCTCGGCCGACGCCTCCACCGGCGCGTATTCCTTAAGCCATTCGTAGAGAACGTTCATCGGCGGAACTGGTGCAGGAAACGAGTGTCGTTCTGGAAGAAGAGCTGGATGTCGTCGATGCCGTACTTGAGCATGGCGAAGCGGTCGAGGCCCATGCCGAAGGCGAAGCCGGAAACTTCAGCGGCGTCGTAGCCGACGTAGTCAAAGACAGCGGGGTGAACCATGCCGGCGCCGCACATTTCGATCCAGCCGGTCATCTTGCAGACGCGGCAGCCGTCGCCGCCGCAGACGTGGCAGGAGGCGTGGATGTCGGCCGAGGGCTCGGTGAAGGGGAAGTAGCTGGGCACGAACCGCGTGCGCGTCCTGGGTCCGAAGAACTCGCGCAGAAAGAAATCGAACACGCCTTTCAGGTCGCAGAAGGTGATGTCGCGGTCGACCGCCAGGCCTTCGACCTGATGGAACATGAAGGAGTGGCTGGCGTCGGGGTTGTCGTGGCGGTAGACCTTGCCGGGAACGACGATGCGGATGGGCGGCGGCTGCTTTTCCATCACCCGCACCTGCATGGGCGAAGTGTGGGTGCGCAGCAGCAGAAGCGAGTTGGGGTCGGAGCGCGCGCCGCGCAGGTCGTCGGGCAACGCCTTGGCAGTGTGGTCGAGGTAGAGCGTGTCCCAGAGGTCGCGGGCGGGATGGAACTCGGGAATGTTGAGGGCTTCAAAGTTGTAGTAATCGGTCTCGACCTCGGGGCCTTCCACGGTGGCGAAACCGATGCGGGCCAAGATGTCGCAGACCTCTTGCAAGGTCTGAGTGAGGATGTGGCGGAAGCCGGCGCGGTGCTGCAGGCCGGGCAGGGTGAGGTCGAGCGCCTCCGCCGCGACCCCGGCGGCTTCGAGCTGTTTGCGGCGCTCTTCCAGCGCCGCTTCCACGTGGGCGCGCAGAGCGTTGAGCTGCTTGCCGGCCTCGGGCTTGAGAGAGGTGCTCGCGGAAAGCAGCCAGTTGTCTTTGGCGTGCGTGAGCAGGCCGCGCTTGCGGCCCAGCCAGCGGTCGCGGAGTTCTTTCCAGGCGTCCGGTGTCATAGCCCGCGCTGCTTCGGCATCGAAGCTGGATTTCAGCTCCGCGAACAGCGAGGCCACAGACTCGGAGGAGCGAACATTGAGCTGCTCGAGCGTCTTGGTCGTTTTGTCGGCAACGGACGTCATCGTTCCGCGGTGCAGTTTACACGAGCAAGGGAGTGCCGCCTAGGGAGGCGCGAAAAGCAGGTTCCTCGACTTCGTCCCGACTTCGTCGAAACTCCGCTCGGGATGACAGTACTGGGTTAGGCGGCTGCGGAGGCCTGCTTGGCGGTGGCGGCCAGGGCGGCGAAGCCTTGCGGGTCGTGGACGGCGATGTCGGCGAGCACCTTGCGGTCGACTTCAATGCCGGCCTTGCGCAAGCCGCCGACCAGGCGGCTGTAGTTGAGCTCGTGCTGGCGTGCGGCGGCGTTCAAGCGGATGATCCACAGGCTGCGGAACTCGCGCTTCTTGGTGCGGCGGTGGCGGAAGGCGTACTCCATCGCCTTCATCACCGCCAGGCGCGCCTGGCGGTGGAGTTTCGATTTGGTCAGGAAGTAGCCCTTCGCCTGCGTCAATATCTTCTTGCGGCGACGGGCGCGCTTGGGTCCGCGTTTGACTCGAGGCATTGCTTTCTCAGTTCCTTTCTATGATTGCGAAAAGCAGATCCTTCGACCTGTCCGACAAGTCGGGGCGCGCTCAGGATGTGACTTCGTCACATCTTCTTCCAGTAGGGCAGCAGGCGCTTCACTTGCGCCGAATCTTCCTCGGCCACCATCACCACGCGGCGCAGGGCGCGCTTGCGTTTGCGGCTCTTGCTGGTGAGGATGTGGCGCTTGTAGGCCTGGCCGCGCTTGAATTTTCCGCCTGCGGTCCGCTTGACCCGCTTGGCCATTCCGCGATGCGTCTTAAGCTTGGGCACTGGCTGCCTCCTCGGTGGTTGTTTCTTTGCCCGGGCGCTTGCCGCCTTTCTGCGCTTTGGGCGCCAGGATGTAGATCATCCACTTGCCTTCCATGGCCGGCGGGCCTTCGGGCGCGCCGAGGTGCGAAACCTCTTGGATCAGCCGCTCGAGCTTCTGGCGACCGAGCGAGGCGTGCTCGATTTCGCGCCCGCGGAACATCATCACCAGGCGCACCTTGTCGCCCTCCTCCAGGAAGCGGGCGACGTGGTTTTTCTTGAACTCGTAGTCGTGCTCATCGGTGCGGGGGCGGAGCTTGACCTCTTTGATCTTCGTCCCCTTCTGGTGCTTGCGCTGCTCGTGCTGCTTCTTGTTGAGCTCATAGAGGTACTTGCCGTAGTCCATGATCTTGCAGACCGGCGGCTGGGCCGTGGGCGAAATCTCCACCAAATCCAGGCCGCGCTCCCGCGCCATCTTGAGGGCTTCGTGGGGCTGGAGCACGCCGACCTGCGTGCCGTTCTCGTCGATGAGCCGGATTTCGCGGACGCGAATCCGTTCGTTCACCCGAAGGGCTCGGTTAGAGACGCTCGTAGCCTTTTACCTCCTGCACCTCAATAGTTTCCGCCGCGCGGATCCACCGCTTCTCCCCCACCGCACGGCGCAAGAAGACAAAGAGTATAGCAAACTCCCGCAGTCTGCAACTGGAATTGGGCGCGCTCAGTCATTCGCGGCGCGGGTCTCGACCAGGCGGTGCAGCTCGGCGATGAACGCGGCCAGGGGGCGCGGGCCCAGGTCGCCCTTGGAGCGCGAGCGCACGCTCACCGTCCCGCCCTCTTCCTCTTTCTTGCCGCAGACCAGCATGAAGGGCACTTTCTGGAGCTGGGCGTCGCGGATTTTTGCCTGGAGCTTCTCATTGCGGCTGTCGAGCTCCACCCGGAAGCCCTGAGCATGCAGCTCCGCGCGCACACGCTCGGCATAGCTCGCCACCTTTTCGCTGATGGGCAGCACCACCGCCTGCACCGGCGCCAGCCAGACGGGGAACGCGCCGGCGTAGTGTTCAATCAAGATTCCGAAGAATCGCTCCACCGAACCGAACAGCGCCCGGTGCACCATCACCGGCTGGTGGGGGGCGCCGTCGGCGGCGACGTAGTGCAGGTCAAACCGCTTCGGCAGGTTGAAGTCGAACTGCACCGTGGTGAGCTGCCAGGGCCGGCCGATGGCGTCAATCAGCTTGACGTCAATCTTGGGCCCGTAGAACACCGCTTCGCCGGGGATGTACTTGAAGGGAATGCCCATGCGGTTGAGGGTGTTCTTGAGGGCGGCCTCGGCGCGCTCCCACTCCTCGACCCCGCCGGCGTACTTGTCCATGTGGGCCGGGTCGCGCGCCGAGAGGTCGACCTCGTAGCGCTCGAAGCCGAAAGTCTTCAGCAGCTCGAGCGCGAAGTCGACGCAAGCGGCGATTTCGTCCTCAATCTGTTCCGGGGTGCAGAAGATGTGGGCGTCGTCCTGGGTGAAGCCGCGGACGCGCAGCAGCCCGTGGAGCACGCCGCCGCGCTCGTAGCGGTAAACGGTGCCGAGCTCGGCCAGGCGCATGGGCAGGTCGCGGTAGCTGCGCCGGTGCGACTTGTAAATCAGAATGTGCCCGGGACAGTTCATCGGCTTGAGCTGGTAGGCGACGTGCTCGCCCTCCATGGGCGGGAACATGTTCTCGCGATAGAAGTCGAGGTGGCCGCTGGTGCGCCAGAGGTCGAGCCGCAGCGCGTGCGGGGTGTAGACCATTTCGTAGCCGCGCCGTTGCAGCTCGCCCCGCAGCCAGTCTTCCATCAGCGTGCGCACGCGCCCGCCCTTGGGGTGCCAGAAAATCAGCCCGGCGCCGCCTTCCTCCTGGATGCTGAAGAGGTCGAGCTCCGGCCCCAGGCGGCGGTGGTCGCGGCGCTTGGCCTCCTCGAGCTTGTGCAGGAAGTCGTCGAGCTCGGCCTGCGAGGGAAAGCTGGTGCCGTAGATGCGCTGCATCTGCGGGTTGCCTTCCTGGCCTTTCCAGTAGGCGCCGCTGACGGCGAGCAGCTTGAAGGCCTTGATGCGCCCGGTCGAAGGAATGTGCGGGCCTTTGCAGAAGTCGATGAACTTGCCGGTGACGTAGAAGCTGACCTGGTCGCCCTCGGCTTTTTCGGTCACCAGCTCGCACTTGAACTTCTGCCCCTGCTGCTCGTAGAGCTGCATTGCTTCGGCGCGCGGCAGCCAGCGGCGCTGGTTGGGCACGTCAGCATCGCGCAGCTCGGCCATCTTCTTTTCAATCTTGGCCAGGTCGTCTTCGGTGAACGGCTGCTCACGGTAGAACTCGTAGAAAAAGCCGCTGTCGGTGGGCGGCCCGACGCCGAGCTTGACGTCGGGGAAAAGCTCCAGCACCGCCGCCGCCAGCAGGTGCGCCGAGCTGTGGCGGAAGACAAAGAGGCCGTCGGGGTCGTCGGTGGTCAGGAAGCGAAGCTCAGTGTCCCGCTCCAGCGGCGCAAACAGGTCGATCAGGTCTCCGTTCGACTTCGCCACCACCGCCTGCTCGGCCAGGCGCGAGTTGAGCTTCTTCAGCAGCTCGAGCGGCGTGGTGCCCTTCGGCACCTGCTCGACCTTCCCTTCCGGCAATTTGACCTTGATGGTTTCCATTTTCGTCGCTTGAACACCTAAGCTAACAGACGCCCGCCGCAGCGTCAATTTGCTGCGGTAGCGGCGACGAAACGGGTTCGCGGCTAACAGGCCGCCGGCTTCGTCGTCGGCCCGAGAACCCGTCCCCCCAATACGTTATGGGTTCAGAACGCATTCTTATGCATCGGGCGCCCCGTCTAGGAGTGGCTGGGGATTGCAAAGAGCTCCGGAAGGGCGGGTTTCAACCCGCCGTAAGCACGCCGGCGCAGCATGGGCTTTAGCCCCTGAGGCCTCAGCGGCTAAAGCCGATTAAAAGGGCCGCCGTGCGGACGGGCTGAAGCCCGTCCCTTCCGGAACCAAAGGCGACCATTGTCGCAACCCGGCAACCTGCCGCGTCTTTGAACTCTTGAACATCCCCCGAACGCTGTAGGGTGCAGATCGGTATTCTGCGGGAGGCTCGAGGTTAGTGTCTAAAGTGACGGATGCCGGTGAACACCATTGCTAGGCCGAGGCGGTCGGCGGCGGCGATGACTTCTTCATCGCGCACCGAGCCACCGGGCTGAATCACCGCGGTGGCGCCCGCTTTGGCGGCTTCTTCGACGCCGTCGGGGAAGGGAAAGAAGGCATCGCTCGCGATGACGGAACCCTTGAGGCGCTCGGCGTGGCCGAGGTCGCGGGCTTTCATCGCGCCCAGCTTCACCGAGTCCACCCGGCTCATCTGCCCCGCGCCCACGCCCACAGTGGCCCCGCCGCGCGCATAGACAATCGCGTTCGATTTCGCGTGCTTGCACACCACCCAGGCGAACAGCAGCGATTGCATTTCTTTCGCCGTCGGCGCGCGCCTGGTGACCGTCTTGAGCTGCGCCATGTCGAACCCAGCGCAGTCTTTATCCTGCACCAGCAGGCCGCCGGAGATGGAGCGGACTCGAACAGCGGATCCCTCGTCCCGCGCTTTCTGCGAAGACGCGGGACTCGGGATGACAGCGGCGGGAGGCGCGATTTCCAGGAGCCGCAGGTTCTTCTTCTTCGCAAAGATTTCGAGCGCCGCGGGCTCGTACCCCGGCGCGGCGATGCACTCGAGGAAGAGTTTCCCAATCGCTTCCGCGGTCGCCGCTGTAACCGGCTGGTTGAAGCCCAGAATGCCGCCGAAGGCCGACACCGGGTCGCACGAGAGCGCTTTCGCGAACGCTTCGTGCTGCGTCGGCGCCACGGCCACGCCCGCCGGGTTGGTGTGCTTGATGATGACGGCGACGGGTTCCGTGAACTCGCTCGCCAAATCCCACGCCGCATCGAGGTCCAGCAGGTTGTTGTAGCTCAGCTCTTTCCCCTGCAACTGGCGGGCGTTCGCCACGCCGCCGCCGTTGACGCGGTAGAGGGCGGCGCGCTGGTGCGGGTTCTCGCCGTAGCGGAGGTCCATTACCTTCGTCGCCGGCTGCGCCAAAAACGCCGGGAAGCCTTCCGCCGGGCGCCGCGCCACCTGCTCGCCTTCGACCTGCACTTGCTCGAGGGTGCGCGCGATGAGCGAGTCGTAGCTCGCCGTCAGCGCAAAGGCTTTGCGCGCCAGCGCCACGCGCGTGCCGAGCGACACCTCGCCGCTCGTGCGCAGTTCTGCCAGCAGCGTCGGGTAGTCATCGGGCGAGGTCACGACGGCGACTGAGTGGCAGTTCTTGGCTGCGGCGCGAATCAGGGTCGGCCCGCCGATGTCAATCTCTTCGATGAGTTCCTCTGCGGTCGCTTCAGCCCGCGCCGCGGCCTGCGCAAACGGGTAGAGGTTCACCACCACGAGGTCAATCGGCTGGATGCCGTGCTGCTTCAGTGCGGCCAGGTGCTCGGGGTCGTCGCGGCGCGCCAGAATGCCGCCGTGGATTTTCGGGTGCAGCGTTTTGACGCGCCCGCCCAGCATTTCGGGGAAGCCGGTGGCGTCGCTGACGTCGCGCACCTGGAGGCCCGCCTCGCGCAACAGCTTCGCCGTTCCGCCGGTGGAGAGAATCTCGACGCCCAGCGCCGACAATGCCTGGCCGAGTTCCGCCACACCGCGCTTGTCCGACACGCTGATCAACGCCCTCTGCACACGCATCATTGCCTTCTCCTCTTTTCGACAAGCAATGGCTTCAGCGGCTAAAGCCGATTGGGATCAGAACCCGTTACGTACGGGCTGAAGCCCGTACCTTCCCAAGGCTAACAGCGATGGCAGCCGATGGCTTGGGAAGGGCGGGTTTCAACCCTGCCGAAAAACGCTCCGAAAGAGGGCTTTAGCCCCTGAGGCTCGCTGGCTAGCTAGAGGCCCTTGGCCTTCAGCTTCACCTGGCCGCCTTCGACCGAGATGCTGTACTCGACTTCCTTGCAGCCCATCTGCTGCCGCAGTTGTTCAGTCTTCTGCCGCACGAACTTGTGGAACTGCTCGAAGTTGATGTCGCCCTTTTCTCCCGCCACTTTCTTGGCTTCGAGCATCGAGCGGTAGAGCTCCTGCACTTTTTCGCCTTCCTTCACCGGATCACTGAACGCCACCCGGGTTGCCGTCGTCCCGTGGATGCGCGCCTCGTGCCGCCGCTCGGCTTCCGCCAGCCGCTGCTGCTCGAGCTCCCGCGCCACTTTGCTGTAGCCGTAGGCGCTGCGGCCTTCCTCCACTTTCTTCGCGCGTTGCCGCCAGATTTCGCTGAACTTGGCGTACTTCGAGGCCAGGCTGTTGTAGCGGAAAATCTGGGCGTACTTGAGCTTCCCGCCCGCGTCCGCCCATTTCTTGATCGCTGTCTGCACGCGCCACTCGGTTTCGTTGGGCGGGCGCTTGCGGCCGCCGGCAAAGTAGGTTTCGTACTCGATTTGCAGTTGCCGGAGGTCTTTTTCGAGTTGGCTCAGCTCTTCGTCGGGCGTGGGCACAGCCGGTTCTCCGCTTGCGCTGAAGCGTTACTCTAGTCCTGCCGCCCAGCAGCGTCAACCCTCGGAGCCAGGCGAAGCCGAGCGGAGACCTCGACGCCGTTGCACGATGCCGGCTGCACGTTGCACAATGGCTCGTCATGCCTCGCAGAGCGCAGACCACGGGCGGGACGGCCACGGCGCTGCGGCGTCTGCCGTCGGTTGATGAGCTGCTGCAAAACGATCGCCTGCGCCGCCTCGCCGCCGAAATCGGCCGCGGCACCGTGGTGGAAGCCGCGCGACGGGCGCTGGAAAAACTCCGCGCCGAAATCCGCGCCGGCCTCGGCGAGCCCGCTCTGGCCGCGCATTTGGAGCACCTGCCGCAGGAAGTCGAAGGCGAAGCCCGCGAGCTGCTGGCGCTCTCGCTGCGTCCGGTGATCAACGCCACCGGGGTGGTGCTCCACACCAACCTCGGGCGCGCGCCGCTGGGGGCCGAAGCCGCGCGGCGCGTCTTCGACGTCGCCACGCAGTACTCGAATCTGGAATTCGATCTCGCCGCCGGGGCGCGCGGCCGGCGCGACCTGCACGCCGCGCGCTTTTTGAACAAGCTTCTGGGCGCCGAGGCCAGCATCGTCGTCAACAACAACGCCGCCGCGGTCTTTCTCGTGCTCAACACGCTGGCCGCCGGGGGCGAAGTCATCGTCTCGCGCGGCGAGTTGATTGAAATCGGGGAAAGCTTCCGCATCCCCGACATCCTGAGCAAAAGCGGCGCCGCGCTGCGCGAGGTCGGCACCACCAACCGCACCCGCATCGGCGACTACGCCCGCGCTCTCGGCGAGCGCACCCGGGCCCTGCTGCGCGTCCACCCCAGCAACTTCCGCGTGCTGGGCTTTACCGAGCGGCCCGCGCTGGATGAGCTCGTCGCCCTGGCGCGCAAGAAGCGCCTCCCGCTCATCGAAGATTTGGGAAGTGGTTTGCTGGTTGATTTGAGCCAGCATGGCTTGGGCGAGGAGCCGGTTGCCGCCGCCAGCCTGCGCGCCGGCGTGGATGTCATCACTTTCAGCGGCGACAAGCTGCTCGGCGGCCCGCAGGCCGGCATCATTGCCGGCAGAAAGAAGTACGTCGAAGCCTGCCGCAAGAACCCGTTCTTCCGCGCCCTGCGGCTCGACAAGATGACTTTCGCGGCGCTGGAGGCGACGCTGCGCAGCTACGCCCGCGGCGCCCTCGACGACATCCCGGCGCTGCGCTTGATCCGCCTTTCGGCCGGCCAGATTGGCGAGCGCACCGAAGCGCTGCGGACTCAGCTCATCGCCGACCTCGTGGGTCGCGCCGACCTGACGATGATCCCCGGCGAATCGGTCGTCGGCGGCGGCTCGACGCCGGGCTACTCGCTGCCCACCTATCTGCTGGCGATTGCGCCCAAGGCCATCAGCGCCGCTGAACTCGCTGCGCGCCTGCGCCGGCACGACCCCCCGGTCGTCGTGCGCGTTGAAGCCGGGCGCGTCCTGTTCGACCTCCGCACCGTCTTCGAGGACCAGCAGGCCGCCCTCGCCCAGGCGCTGCGCGCCGCCCTCGCGCAATAACAGGCGAAAAAACGAAAAGCGAAGATCGAAAACCGGCCGGTTTTCCTGCTTGCTACTTGGCGCGTTCCTGGTAGGTGCCGTCGGCGGGGTTGACGCGAATCACTTCGCCCTCGCTGATGAACGGCGGGACGAGCACGGTGATGCCGGTTTCGAGCCTGGCGGGCTTCATCACGTTGGTGGCCGAGGCCCCCTTGATGCCGGGCTCGGTCTGGACGACTTTCAGGTCGACCGTGGCGGGCAGCTCGATGCCGATGGGCTTGCCTTCGAAAAACTCAATCTTCAGTTGCAGGTTGGGGATGAGGTAGCCGACGGTGTCGCCGAGCTGCTCGCGCGTCAGGTGATACTGCTCGAAGGTCGTCGTGTCCATGAAGGTGTAGGTATCGCCTTCGGCGTAGAGGAACTCGACCTCCTTCTCGTCCAGAAAGGCGCGCTCCACCATGTCTTCCGAGCTGAAGCGGTGATCAATCATCGCCCCGCTCTCCAGGTCGCGCAGCTTGGCCTGGACGAACCCGCGCTTGTTCCCCGGGGTGCGGTGCTCGAGGTGGAAGACGGAATAGAGCTTGCCGTCGTGCCGCACCACCATCCCCGGACGCATGCGTGTTGCTTGTACCGTATCCATTGGACTCTCGGTTTCAGTGATTCCCTGCGACGTGAAGCTCAATTATAGCCGCGCCTCTCGGCCCCGTCAAACGACACTGGAACCACGAATGAACGCGGATGAACACGCACCTGAAACAGAGGGCTCAGGGGCCTCGGGTAGGACCTGCTTTTCACTGTTCGGGAAGGGCGGGGTTCGTTCTGGCTTCAGGGGCTGAAGCCCGATGCTGGTCGGGCAGGTCACGGCGGGGCTTCCCGCAGAAGGCGCGGGATCTTCGCTTCGAGAAGCCCCGCCCTTCCAACCCCCGTCCCTTCCCAGACAGGCGGAGTCACTTGATCGCAATCTGTTCGGGAAGGGCGGGGTTTCAACCCCGCCGTAGCGGGTCGGCCAGAGAAGGGGCTTTAGCCCCTGAGGTAATTCTTTATCTGGCGCAGGACGCGGCGGAACATCGCTGGCGTCAGGCGACCGGTCTGGGTGTTCTGCTGGCTGGGATGGTAGCTGTCAAACAGACGGACCGCAGCGGCGGAAGCCGCTGGGCTGAACGAAGAAGGGAAGTCGTAGCTTGCTCCGTGGGCAAACGGATAATTACCCAGACTGTCGATCTGTCCCGCATCCTTCAGCAGCCCGAGGAAAGTGCGATGCGCAATCTGTCCCAGCGCCAGGACCGCGCGCACCCGCCGCAGCAGTCGGAGCTCTTCTTCCAGATACGGCCGGCAATTCGCCTGCTCTGCGGGCGTGGGCTTGTTGGCCGGCGGGCAGCAGCGCAGGGCCGCGGTGACGAAGCAATTGCGCAGGCGAAGCCCGTCGTCGCGGCTGACGGAAGTCGGCTGGTTGGCGAAGCCCGCCTCGTAGAGCCGCGCATAGAGAAAATCCCCCGAGCGGTCGCCGGTAAACATCCGTCCGGTGCGGTTCGTGCCATGCGCCGCCGGCGCCAATCCCAGCACCAGCAGCTCGGCGCGCGGGTCCCCGAAACCCGGCGCCGGCTTGCCCCAGTAGTCCCACTCGCGGAAGGCGCGCCGCTTTTCCCGAGCTACTTTCTCCCGCCAGCGCACCAGGCGGGCGCACTTCCGGCACGCAATAATTCGTTGGTTCAGCACCACAAGCTCACTGCCGATTTGCATTCTCTATCAGGGCCCCCAGGCTCCAGCCTCGGGGATTCCCGGTGGCGGGAGCCACCGGGCTGCGGAGACAGGTTAACGCACGAATGCCAATTGAGTGTGCGGGAGGTGTCCTAATCGGAGCGAGTAGGAAGCGGTGGGTTTGTAACAATCTCGGCACCAGCTGGCAGATCAAAGTTCACCTTCCACACCCGAGTGCCCGCGGGCTCACCTTCGATCTTGAACGCCAAGTCGACAGTGTGAAGAACGGGGAATCTTTCTGGAATGCCAAGACAACCAAACACCCACCTTTCCAGACCTTCCCTCGCATACTTCTGGAGAAGCGGGTGCCCGCCTCTTGCAGTTGCGCGCCGAACGCGACCTGAAGGGTCGATCTCTACGTCTACTTGCACCTTTCCTTGTATGCGCGCTAGGCGTGCCAACGGTGGATATCCTAAAGGCGGCATGCTGACGACGCAAAGGCCGCTAATGGATGCAGTTCCTTCCACAGCCATTACCCGCTCGACGTCGTCCACCGTGCGGGGGAGGGAGCCGGAGAGGAGCACTGCGCCTTTCTCGGTCACCAGCACCATGTCTTCGATGCGGACGCCGAGGTTTTCTTCCGGGATGTAGATGCCGGGCTCGATGGTGACAATCATCCCGGGCTCGAGCGGGCGGTTGGGGTCGCCGGCGTCGTGCACCTGCAAGCCGACGTGGTGGCCGAGCCCGTGAGTGAAATACTTGCCCAGCGGCTCGCCCTTCAAGTCTTTCCCGTGGGTGTTGATGTAGTCGTAGGCGATGCGGTAGAGCGAGTTCTCCCCGGTGCGCGCCATCGTCATCCCCGGCTTCACCGCGGCGATGGCGGCGTTCTGCGCCCCGAGCACAATCTCGTAAATCTCCCGCTGGCGCGCAGTGAACTTGCCGCTGGTGGGGAGCGTGCGGGTGATGTCGGCGGGGTAGCCGGCGCACTCGGCCCCGACGTCAATCACCACCACTTCGCCGGCCTGCATCTGGCGGCGCGGGTCGGCGTGGTGCAGCACGGTGGAGTTCGGGCCCGAGCCCACAATCGGCGGGTAGGCGGGCCGCTCGCAGCCGGCGCGCTCGAAGGTGTAGGTCATCAGCGAGGCGATTTCGTACTCGTACATCCCCGGGCGCATGGCCCGCAGGGCTTCGCGGTGCGCCTCCAGCGTGCGCTCAATCGAGGTTCGCAGCAGCGCCTGCTCGCTTTCCGACTTCACCTGGCGCATCGCCCCAATGGTTCCGCGCACGTTCTGCACGCCGGTGTGCGGCAGCAATTCTTTCAGCCACGCCAGCCACCGCCCGGCGTGGGTGCGCGCCGGCTCGGCGCCCGGCGGCGGGAACAGCGCGTAAAACTCCGGAAAGAGCGTCGCGGCTTTTTCCAGGTCGCCGCGCAGCGCCGCGGTCGTTTTGACCTGCGCCACGCCGGTCTGCTCGGCTGCCTCAGGATCGTCCGGGCCGAGCCGCACGCCGTCCCAGTGTTCGCGGCGGCGGTCGCGCGGCGGCAGGTAGAGCGTCTCGCCCGCCAGCCCCGCGGCTTTGGCCGCCGGCGTCAGCGGCACCAGCAGGAGCGCCGCGCCTTCCTGGCGCACGCCGGTCAGGTAGTAGAAGTTTTCTTCCTGGCGGAAAGTGGTCTGGGGGCTCTTGCGCTCCGGGTCAGCCAGCCCGAAGTCTTCGGCGGCGTAGCCGAACAGCACCACGGGAGCGGCGAGCTGCTCGAGCAGGCGCGCGCGCCGTTGCGCGTACTCGCGCTGCGCCGCTTTCTCATCCGCGGAAGCCACCGGCGGCGCGAGCATGGCCGCCGCCAGGATTGCAACCAGCAGGATCAGTCCCGGGCTCTTCTTCATGATTTCTCTCTTTCTCTGTGTCTGACGGTTCTGTGGCAAAACGCAGAGTCAACCACAACTGATTGGACGAAGCAAGCAGGCTTCCGTAGGCAGCTTGTTTGGGAAGGGCTAGGCTTGAACCCCGCCGTTGCCCGGGCTTTCCTCGGCGGGCTTCAGCCCCTCAGGTCTTCAGGAATTGAAGGGGGCCGGAAGATGCCGTGGCAAATGCAACAGGCTCGCAAGTCTGTGCAGGTAGGTCTGCCCCAGCGACAGGAATCCCGTATAGCAGTAGCCCCAAACGAAGAGGCAGAGGAAGGGAACGGTGGCGTAGTTTTCGCTGGTCAGGGCGTATGCCGTCGCCCAGACGAAATAAACTCCCAAGCCGATTTCGATCCAGGGCAGCCACTTGCGGTCGGCGCCGCGGTAGACTTTGGTGTACCAGGCTTCGCGCTGCGCTTCGATGCGGTACTTGGGCGTGCGCACAAACGGCGACTCAACGCCCCACAGCGCCTCCAGCACGGCGCGCGAGTTGCGCAGCGCCAGCCCGATGCCCACGCCCATCAACAGCGGCAGAAAGAGGAAGGTGCGCTTCCAGCGCGTGGGGAAGAGTTCTCGTTGCGCCACCAGGATGAAGCTCGAAACCGAACAGGTGGCCAGCAGGAACAGCGGCAGGTCGATCCACAACACCTGCCACCAGCCCTGGTAGAAGCGCACAATCATCGCCGGCAGCAGCAGCACCGAGAGCAGCACCATCAGCGGGTAGCTGATGCAGGCGGTGAGGTGGTAAAAGGCCTCGAGCTTGTTGCGCCACGGGATGCGCGCGCGCAGGATGCGCGGCAGCAACTTCTTGCCCGTCTGCACCAGGCCTTTGGCCCAGCGCGCCTGCTGCGCTTTGAAGGCGTTCATGTCGACCGGCAACTCGGAGGGGCACTCGACATCCGGCAGATAGAGGAACTGCCAGCCTTTGAGCTGGGCGCGGTAGCTGAGGTCGGTGTCTTCGGTCAGCGTGTCGTGCTCCCAGCCGCCGGCGTCTTCGATGGCGGCGCGGCGCCACACGCCGGCGGTGCCGTTGAAGTTGAAAAAGAGCCCGGCGCGCCAGCGCCCGGCGTGTTCGAGGACGAAGTGGGCGTCGAGGAGAAGCGCTTCGACTTCGGTCAGCAGGGAGTAGTGGCGGTTGACGTAGGTCCAGCGCGTCTGCACCATCGCCAGCTTGGGGTCGGCGAAGTAGGGCAGGGTGCGCTGGAGGAAATCCGCCGGCGGCAGGAAGTCGGCGTCGAAAATGGCGATGAACTCGCCGGTGGCGACGCGCAAGCCTTCTTCGAGCGCTCCGGCCTTATAGCCGGTGCGGTGGGTGCGGTGGAGATGGCGGATGTTGAGCCCCGCGGCGGCGTGCCGCTCGACGCAGGCCCGCGCAATTTCCACCGTGTCGTCGGTCGAGTCGTCGAGCACCTGGATCTCCAAGCTTTCGCGCGGGTAACCCATCTTCGCCACAGTGTCAATGAGCCGCTCCACCACGTACTTCTCATTGAATAGCGGAAGCTGTATGGTTACCTTCGGCCACTCAGTCATCGGCGGTGGCACGGGCGGGCAGCGCTTGGCGTAGCGCTTGAAGAAGTAAATCATCCGGTAGCGATGCAATCCGTAGAAACACAGCGTCAGCAGGATGGCGAAATAGGGAATCAGAACGAAAAGGTCGAACGCCGTCGGCTGGTAGAGCCCGCGGAAAGGGTCGCGGTCAATCAGAAAACGCACGTAGCGCACCAGCGCGTTTTCCTGCGCCAGCAATGTGAACCAGGCCATCATCGACTACACTTTCCCCGTCCTTGCCACTGATGTCTAGCCGACTCGCGCCGGCCTTGCTGCTAGGAGTGCTGGCGGCTTCTCTCGAAGCCGCCTTGCTTGCCCTCCGCCGATTCCATCCTTTCGATGAAAACGTGGTTGAGTGCGTTGCCCTGCTGCTGGCCGCCGGCGCCCTCTACTTGATTGCCGCTTGGCTGGTCCTCCGTCTCGCTCAACCTGCCCCCGCCGCTACCACTGTCATTCTTCTGGCGGCGCTGGCTTTTCGCCTGACGCTTTTTCCACTGCCGCCTTCGCTTTCGCCTGACCTCCACCGCTACCAGTGGGACGGCCAGGTCCAGCTCGCCGGCCACAACCCCTACCTCGTCGCGCCGGAAGCCGGCACGCGCATGCCGGGTGCCGGCTGGCCAGCCGGGTATGGTCCCCTAGCCGAGCTGCTGTTCTATGGGGCAGCCCAGCTCGATGGCCCTACCGCCTTCAAACTCCTCAGCCTTCTGTGTGACCTGGGGAGCCTGCTGGTCCTGCTGGCCCTGCTCCGAGCGCAAAAGCTGCCGAGCGAGCGCGTCCTCCTCTATGCCTGGTGCCCGCTGGTCGTAGTCGAATTCGCCGGCAGCGGGCACAACGACGCCATGGTCGCCTTCGCGCTCCTGCTCGCCAATTTAGCCATTATAAAGGCTTGGCGCGGGGTGTCAATCGGCGCGCTCGCGGCTGGCGCGATGATCAAGTGGTTCCCGGCTCTGCTGCTGCCGGTCTTCCTCCGCCGTTCGGGCTGGCGGTATCTGGCCTGGTTCGTGGCTGTGTGTATCCTGGTAACCCTGCCGTACGGGGATGCCGGCCGGCACCTTTTGACGTCAACGATTCTTTATGCCCAGAAGGTGCGCAACAACCCCAGCCTCTTTTCCCTGCTGGCGTCCGCCACGGGCGAAACCATTGCACTCGGAATGGCCGCCGCCCTGCTCGCCGCCCTTTCGCTATGGCTGGCCCGGCGGCGCGCCGAGCCGTTGCGCGCCACTTATCTGCAATTGGCTGCCTTGCTGCTTCTTTCGGTTACTGTCCACCCCTGGTACGTGACTTGGCTGGCGCCGTTCCTCTGTTTCTTTCCCAATCCGGCCTTCCTTCTTTGGACGAGTACCGTCCTGCTCAGCTACCATGTGCTGATTGACTACAACACCCTCGGTGTCTGGCACTTCGACCCGTGGCTGACCTGGCTCGAGTATCTGCCTGTCTACGGACTGCTGCTGTGGCGGGGCTGGCGGCGCTATCGCGGGGGCGGGTAAAGCTCGACCGTCATCACCACACCGACGACGCCGGCGGTCTGCGGCTCCACCTGATAGTTGATTCCCACGGGAATGTCGGCTGCGCCGCACTCAATCGTCTTCCCGCTTCCCGTGGGATCAAGAAGTAACAGGTTCGCCCGCGAGCGCACCTTCAAGCGAATCACGCGCGTGGCCGCGCCCGGCTTTCCTTCCAGCTTCACGGTCAGCACCGCTGCGTCGTCCGCGCAGGCCACGTCAACCAGCGTGCCCTTGACGTACTTCACCTCCGGCGGCGCGCTCGGCGGCGCTGGCTCCGGGTTGTAGACTTCGCGCTCGCGCTCCACCCGCGGCTCGACCCGTTCGGGCTCTTCCTCCTGCTCCACCACGGTGGGCTCGACCGGCTCGCTCGCCCGCGGCACTGGCTGGCTCCTCGGCGCCCGCGACAGCACCCGGCGGGTTTTCAGGGAGTCGAGCTGGTCTTCCGCCTGGCGGCGCTGCTCCGGCGTGGTCGCCCGCGCGATGACTTGCTGGAGCAGTGCCTCGGCATCGTTCCAGCGCTCGGCACGCTCGTAGAGGTGAGCCAGCAACAGGTCAAACTCGCGGCTCTGCGGGTTGCGCGCCCGCGCCTGCTCAATTGCCGGAATCAGCTCTTCCGGCGGGTCGTTCCGCGTCAGTCGCGCCTGCACCAGCATGCGGCTGGCTTCGGGAAAATCCGCCTGGCTGGCCACCGGCGTCAGCAGTTCCACGATTTCGTTGGCCGCCTCGCGCGCTGCTGCCGGGTCGCCCATGCGTCTCAACGAGTTCATTTGCACGGCCACGGCGGTGTAGAACCGCAGCCGGAGGTCGTCCGGCCGCGCCGCCAGCGCTCCGCGGAAGTGCAGTTCCGCCTCATCCGCGTGGTTGCGCAACAGCGCAATGCGCCCCAGTCGCAAGAGGACTTCCGGCTCGCCGGCGCCTTCGGCTGCCACGGCGCGCAGCGCTTGCTCGGCGCGCTCCACGTCACCGCGGTTCAGCCACAAGTCGGAGAGCCAGGCCAGCGCCACCGCCGGCGACAACGGCGCGGGTTCGGTGAAGGTTGCGGTGGTCGCCTGGTCCAGCTTGCCGACATAGTTCGACAGCATGCGGCGGCCGAGGTAGTCGTCGAGCTGTTTGTTCATCCCCGCGAAGTCGGTGCCGAACGCCTGCTTGAGAGCGTCGGCCTGCGAGGCGCCCTGGCGGAACAAGGTGAGGAAGCGCGCGAACTGCGGCCGGCGCTTGCCCTCGTCGGCAGCCATCCAGTAGTGCATCAGCAGCCACGCCTGGGCGTAGAAGACGGCGCGCTTGTCCTCGTTGTTGTAGTAGGGCGAGCGATAGTCCACTTCGGTGAGCACTTCCAGGGGAATGAGTTGGCTGCGCTGCAGCAGGTCCCACCATCCTGGCTGAAAGTCACCCAGGACGAAGTCGCGGCCGTCCACATCGGTCCGCTCATAGAACTCTGCCAGACCTTCATCCAGCCACACCGGCATGTTGTCGAAATTCAGCCGGTTCACCAGGTGGATGAACTCGTGGAAGGAGGTTTCCTCGGGCTCCGCCGCGCTCAGGTCGATGACCAGGTACATCCGCTCGCGCCCCGGCTGCATGAAGCCGTCGGCCTTCATCGGCTTGCCTTCCGTGGTCAGCGGGACGTAGTTCCGGTAGCTCTTCTCGTCCTTGAAGAGAATCACGCTGGTGGGCAGCGGCGAGTCCACCCGCAGCCCCGGCAGCGCGTAGCTGAGCAGATGGCGGAACTCCTCCAGCTTGCGCATCGCTCGCTGGATGTCCTTGGGCTTGGCGTTGGAGACAACGTGGAAGTGCTCGGAGCGCAGCTCCACCCAGTTCTCCGGCTTGCTCGCCGCCATCCCGCTGAGCGGGAGCAGAAGAAGCGCCAAAGCGACGCTGCGCAAGACCCTCATGACTGGAAACCCGTAGTCCTAGTATAGCCCGGAAGACAGGCGCGGCAGGCTAGACGTTGACGGTGAGGGTGGTGTCGATGTGGGGCTCGCCCGCCGCCGTGCGCGTCACCGGGCGATAAAGCGTGTCCCGCTCCACCGGCTCGCGCCCCGCCTCGCGAATCAGCCGCAGCAGTTGCGACCGCCGCAGCGACTGCGGCGTTTGCGCCCCGGCGTCGTGGTAAATCTTTTCTTCCACCACCGTGCCGTCAATGTCGTCGGCGCCGAAGCGCAGCGCGACCTGGGCGATAGGCGGCGTCAGCATAATCCAGTAGGCTTTGATGTGGGGGAAGTTGTCGAGCAGCAGCCGGCTGACGGCGATGTTCTTCAGGTCGAGCATGCCCGTTGTCGGCGGCAGGTGGCTGAGCGCGGTGTTCGCCGGGTGGAACGCCAGCGGGATGAAACAGACGAAGCCGCGGGTCTCGTCCTGCAAGGCGCGCAGCTTCAGCAGGTGGTCGACACGCTCCTCTTCAGTCTCGATGTGGCCGTAGAGCATGGTGGCGTTTGAGTGCAGGCCCAGCTCGTGCGCGGTGCGCGCGATACGCAGCCACATCTCGCCGCTGATTTTGTGGTCGCAGATGACCTTGCGTACCCGCGGATGAAAAATCTCCGCCCCACCTCCGGGGTGGGAGTCGAGCCCGGCCTCTTTCAGCTTCAGCAGTGTGTCGCGGGTCGAGAGTTTGGCAATCTTGGCCAGGTAGGCCACCTCAACCATGGTGAAGGCTTTGAGATGCACCTGCGGGAAGCGCTGCTTGAGCCCCCGCAGCAGGTCAAGGTAATACTCAAACGGCAGCGTGGGGTGCAGCCCGCCGACGATGTGGAACTCGGTCACCGACTCGTCGTAGCCGCTGGCGGCGCGCTCGACGGCTTCGTCCACCGCGTACGTGTAGGCGCCGGGCGCGTTCGGGTCGCGCCCGAAGGCGCACAGCCGGCAGTGGGCCACGCAGACGTTGGTCGGGTTGATGTGGCGGTTGATATTGAAGTAGCAGACGTTGCCGTTCTTCTGCTCGCGGACGCGGTTGGCGAGCCAGCCAATTGCCAGGAGATCGGAGGAGCGGTAGAGCGTGATGCCGTCGTCGTAGCTGAGCCGCTCGCCCGCCAGTACCTTGGCGGCAATCGGTTCCAGCCTCTTGTCCTCGAGGATGAGTTCGCGTTGCATTTGGTTTGTCATCCCGAGCAAACTCCAGCCCTTTCTGAGAAAGGGCTGGACGAAGCCGAGGGACCTGCTTTTTCTCCAGCCTCCAGCGTCTAGCGTCCAGGCAATAGAATGTCCGCTCCCCAGAAAAGCAGCAGCAAAACGCTAATATACCCGTTCACGGTGAAAAACGCAGCATTCACCTTGCTCAAGTCGTCGGGCTTGACCAGCGAGTGCTCATAGGCAATCAACACGGCGGTGATAGCCAGGCCGAGAATCGCCACGATTCCGAGACCCGCCAGCCAGGCCAGCGCCATCAGCAGCAAGAGCATCACTGCGTGCAGTACTTTCGCCACGCCCAGCGCCCTCCGGATTCCCATACGGGCGGGGAGTGAAAAAAGTCCCGCTTTCTGGTCGAACTCCACGTCCTGGCAGGCGTAGATGATGTCGAAGCCCGCCACCCAGCAGAGCACCGCCAGCGAGAGCGGCAGCACCGGCCAGTCCAGCGAGCCGCGCACCGCTATCCACGCCCCCGCCGGCGCCATCCCCAGGCAGAAGCCCAGAACCCAGTGGGTCAGCACCGTGTAGCGCTTGGTGTAGGAGTAGGCGAGCAGGATAGCCAGCACGAGCGGCGAAAGCCTGAACGCCAGCGGGTTCAACTGCCAGGCGGCGAGGATCAGAGCGGCCGATGAGACCAGCGTGAACACCCAGGCAAAGCCGAGCGAAAGTTGCCCCGTCGGCAGCTCGCGCTGCGCGGTGCGGGGGTTGCGCGCGTCGTAGCCGCGGTCGGCGATGCGGTTGAAGGCCATCGCCGCGCTCCGGCCCGCCACCATGGCGATAATGATCCAGAGAATCTGCTTTCCCGTCGGTAGACCATTCGCGGCCAACAGCGCTCCGATCAACGCAAACGGCAGCGCAAACACCGAGTGCTCAAACTTGATCATCCGCAGGGTTGTAACGAGGGGACGGAACCGCAGGTGAACGCCGATAGACGCAGATTTAGGCGATTCTCTGTTGGTTTCAGTCTCTGCGTTCATCTGCGTTTATCTGCAGTTTCAGCCTTTGGTGCCGCGCCACTGGTATTGCTCTTCCTGCGGCAGGCCCAGCCGCGCCAGCACTCGGCAGCAGTATTGAGTTACGAGGTCATCGAGCTTGTCGGCGCCAAAATAATAGCCGGGCGAGATGGGGAAGTTGACCCCGCCGGCGCGGGCCACCCGCAGCGCGTTCTCGAGATGAATCGTCGTGAGCGGCGTGTCGCGCCAGCAGAGCAGCAGCGGCCGCCCTTCCTTCAAGTGGACGTCGGCGGCGCGCCGCATCAGGTTGTCGCTCACCCCGCTGGCGATGGCCCCCAGCGTGGCCATCGAGCAGGGAATAATCACCATTCCGTCGGTCGGGTAGCTGCCGCTGGCGATGCCGGCGCCGATGTTGGCGTTGTGCTCCAGCTCGAACTTCTTCGACGCTTTGCCGACCAAATCCGTCGCCAGGCGCGCGACGTCCTTGGGGACAATTTTCAGCTCATCGCGCAGGATACGCAGGCCGCCGCTCGACACCACCAGGTGTACGGTCGCGACGCGGTCGTCCCGCGCCACGAGCTCCAGCAGCCGCTGCGCGTACACCGCCCCCGACGCGCCGCTGATGCCCACTACCAGTGTCTTGCCATTCATAGGAACCTGGGAGTCTAGGCTTTGCTTTCAACGCAAGTCAAGGAACCGCAGATAAACGCAGGTGAGCGCAGTCTCTTGGCATCGTGTAGAATCAACCATTCAATCCTGGTACGAGAATGACTGAAGTGGAGATTCGCAAGCTGTTGGAGGGGGTGCGGCGGGGGCAGGTAAGTCCCGCCAAGGCGGTGGAGCGCCTGCGGCGGCTGCCGTTTGAGGACCTCGGCTTCGCCAAGATTGACCATCACCGCTCGCTGCGCCAGGGCTACGCGGAAGTCATCTACGCGCCGGGCAAGCGCCCCGAGCAGGTGGCGCGCATCGTCCAGCGGATGGCGCGCAACCAGCACAACATTTTGATTACGCGCGGCGATGCCAAGCTTTATCGCGCGGTCAAGCGCGTGGCGCACGCAGCGCGGTTCCACGAGCTTTCGGGCGCCATCAGTATTCGCAAGACGCAGACCATCACCGGCAAAGGGCTCATCCTCGTGGTCTCGGCCGGCACCTCCGACATTCCCGTGGCCGAAGAGGCGCTGGTGACGGCGGAGATGATGGGCAACCGCGTCGAGGCGCTCTACGACGTGGGCGTGGCCGGCATCCACCGGCTGATTCGCAACCACCCCAAGCTGGCCGAAGCGCGGGTCATCATCTGCGTCGCGGGAATGGAAGGGGCGCTGCCGAGCGTGGTGGGCGGGCTGGTCTCGGTGCCGGTGATTGCCGTGCCCACCAGCGTCGGCTATGGGGCGAGTCTCAAGGGCTTGGCGGCACTGCTGGCGATGCTGAACAGTTGCGCGTCTAATGTGGCCGTGGTGAATATTGATAACGGCTTTGGCGCCGGCTGCCTCGCCAGCGTAATAAACCGTTTGTAACCACAGATGCACACAGATTCGCACAGATAGGAGTCGCTCGCGAATGCCCCAACTGTTTCGCAAACAAATCTTCTGTTGCACGAGCGAGGGCGACGGCAAGTGCGCCGGGAAGGGCGGGCTCGACCTGCTGCGCAAGTTTCGTGAGGAGGTGAACACGCGCGGGCTGACCGACATCCTGGTCAGCAAAGCCGGCTGCACGAAGCAGCACCACTGCGGCCCGACGGTCATCGTGCACCCCGACGGACTGTGGTATCGCAGCGTGACGCTGGACGACGTGGCGGAGATCGTCGAAAAGCACATCGTCGGCGGCCAGCCCGTCGAGCGGCTCCTCAATCCGGATGTGCGGATGAAGCCCGACTAGTTCTTGAAGAGGCGGGAGAAGATGGCGTCGGTGTGGCGCAGGGCGTGGCGGAGGTCGAAGGCGGCGTCAATCTCCTGCTTCGACAGCTTGCCGGTCATGCGCGCGTCGGCCAGCACCGCCTGCTTGAAGTCCTGCTTTTCGTCCCAGACTTTTTTCGCCGCCGCCTGCACCCAGGCGTAGGCCTCTTCGCGCGGCACGCCTTTGCGCACCAGCTCCAGCATTAACCCTTCGCTGAAGACCAGCCCGCGGGTTAGCTCCAGGTTTTCCTTCATTCGTTCGGGGAAGACGCGCAGGTTTTCAATGAGCGCAGCGGTATTGTCGAGCATGTAGTCGAGCAGGATGGTGGAATCGGGCAGGATGATGCGCTCGACGGAGCTGTGGGAGATGTCGCGCTCGTGCCACAGCGCTACGTTCTCGAGCGCCGCCTGAGCGTTGCCGCGGATCAGCCGCGCCAGCCCGCAGAGCTGCTCGGCGGTGATGGGGTTGCGCTTGTGGGGCATGGCGGAGGAGCCGCGCTGCGCCGACCCGAACGATTCTTCAGCCTCGCGCACTTCCGTGCGCTGAAGATGGCGGACTTCCAGCGCAATCTTTTCGAGCGAGGCGGCAATGACCGCCAGCGTCGCCACGTAGTGCGCCAGGCGGTCGCGCTGGACAATCTGCGAGCTGATGGCCGCGGGTTTCAGCCCCAGCCGCTGGCAGATGCGCTCTTCGACCGACGGCGCCAGGTGCGCGAACGTACCGACCGCGCCGGAAATCTTCCCCACGCGCACGTCTTCGGCGGCGTGTTCGAAGCGAGCTCGATTGCGCTGGCACTCGCTCCACCAGTTGGCGAGCTTGAGGCCAAAGGTGATGGGCTCGGCGTGCACGCCGTGGGTGCGCCCGATCATCGGCGTGTCTTTGAATTCATGCGCGCGCTTCTTCAGCACATCACTCAGACGGGCCAGCCCCGCCGCCAGCAGCTTGTTGGCGTCGGCCAGTTGCAGCGCCAGCGCAGTATCGAGCACATCGGAACTGGTGAGACCGAAGTGCAGGTAGCGCCCGGCCTCGCACGCCTCCGCAGGAAGCTGCTCGGTCACACCCATGGTGAAGGCGATGATGTCGTGGCGGACGTCGCGCTCGATTTCCGCCACGCGCGCCGGCGTGGGCGGCTTGGCCGCGGCGCGCAGCCTGGCCGCAGCCTCTTTGGGCACCTGGCCGCACTCCGCCAGCGCTTCGGTGGCGGCCAGCTCAACTTCCAACCATTTGCTTAGGCGGGTTTCGTCCGTCCAGAGGCGCCCCATTTCGGGGCGGGTGTAACGCGCAATCATCGCGGTAGTTCAATCATACCTGATTTTGCAGGGGAAAAGCAGATCCCTCGCCTCGCCCTTTCTGCGAACGGGCGCGGCTTCGGGATGACAAAAGGGAAGTGGCGGTTAGTTGCTGGCGCCGGGGCGGTAGGGACGCTTTTGATAGTTGCGCGCCTGCTTGGTCATATCGGGGTCGGGGGAACTGGCCACGACTTTCTGGTATTCAGCCAGCGCCAGCTCGCGCTTGCCGAGCTGGTCGAGAATCTTGCCCCGCTCCAGCAGCGCCTGGGTGGCCACGCGGGGGTTGACGTTGGGAACGTCCTTGACGCGCCCCAGGGTTTCAAGCGCGCGGTCGAGCGAGCCCTGCGCCGCTTCCACTCGCGCCAGCTCGATCAATCCGTCCTCCGGCCCCAGGATACGGGGGTTGTGCGGGTGCGCCAGCATCTCGACGATGAACAGCCGGCAAAGCTGCATCGCCTCGCGGTGCCGCTCGTTCTGCCGATAGAGCTTGGCCATCTCCAACATGAAAATCGGATTGCGTGGGTAGCGCTCCAGCAGGCTCTGACCGGTTTGCAGCGCCTGGCTCAGCCGGTTCTCGCGGATATTGGCGACCACCGTCAGGACTTGCGCGTAGGTGCGCAGGAACTCGCCTTTCTCCGCCGCTTCCTGCAGGTACATCAGGCCGCGCTCGCGGTTGCCGGAGGAGCCGAGGAAGAACAGCAGGAAGCGCTGCGAGCGCGGCAGGCTGCCGATGACGTAGTCGTGCACGCCCAGCACCAGGCTGGCGTCATGGATGTCGGGATTGAGCGCGCGCACTTTCTTCATGTAGTCGTAGGATTCTTCGCCCGCGCGCAGGCCCTTGAGGTAGTCGGCTTTGACGCCGGCGAGGTAGTTGGCCAGGTTGCCGCGGATCAGCCCCAGAGCGAACAGGCCGTCGACGTCGTTCGGGTCGCGCGCCAGCCGGCGCAGCGCGCGCGTCTCGGCCTCTTTGATCACACTGTGGAAGCGGGCATCGAGCTTCGAGTCGGGCGGGACGCGCTGGTGGCGCAGGAACTCGTTGGTGGTGACGAAGAGCTGGCTTTGCAGCGTCCCCTGGCGGGCGAGGATTTCATAGAGGATTGCCGAGCTCCAAAACGAGCAGACGGTGGCGCTTTCCGGCTCGGCGTTGGCTACCTGCTCGAAGAGTCGCACGCCGTCGGCGAATTCCAGGTTGTAGAGGTGGTCGAAGGCGGCGTGCAATCTGTTTTCGCTGACGGGAGAGACCGCAGCGGCGGAGGCGGGCCGCAGCGCGGCCTGCGGCGCCTGGTCCTTGGCCGAGCACACCACCGCCCCGGCCAGAACGGCCGCAGCCAGCAGGATGGCCCCCCTCCACGGACGCACCGCGACTTTCTACACTGGGGACCTGTCGGTGCGCAAGGCAAAAAGACAGACGAGAATGTCTGTCCTGCTAGAACCGCAGAGGGCCGAGCGGAGTGCGCTGCGAGGTCACGTGCAACTGTGGCCGGCAGGAAAGCGAGAGCGGGAAGCGCGCCCGACGTCTTTCCAACGCCTGCTCGGCGGCCAGCAGTGCCACTTCCGGCGAGTTGTTGTTCTCGCTCAGGTGGCCGAGGACAAACACTCCGGCCTTGCCGTCGAAGTCGTACTCGAGAAAACCCGCGAGAGCGTCGTTGGAGAGGTGGCCCAACCGGCTCATGACCCGCTGCTTGATGAACCAGGGATAGGGGCCACGGCGCAGCATCTCGATGTCGTGGTTGGCTTCCAGCAGCAGGCAATCGCAGCCGCGGAGTTGCTCTTTGACCAGCCCGGTCAGGTAGCCGAGGTCGACGGCGTAGGCGATGCGCGTGCCTTCGGCGGTGAAGCGGAAGGCTACCGGCTCGCGCGCGTCGTGCGGGACGGAAAAGGGCAGCACTTCGATGTCGCCGATGACCAGCCGTTGCCCAGGACGAAAGCGCTCCAGCCGCGGCAGCGCCGCCACCGCGGGCAAGGCCTCCGCTGTTCCCTCGGAGAGAAACACCGGCACCTGGAACTCTTCCGCCAGCGCCGGCAGATGCGCGGCGTGGTCGGCGTGCTCGTGGGAGACCAGGATGGCGCTCAAGCGGTTGGTGGGCAGCCCGGCGGCGTCCAGGCGCTTGAGCGTTTCGCGTTTGGACAGCCCGGCGTCAATCAGCAGGCCCGTGCGAGGAGTCGAGAGCACCACAGCGTTGCCGGACGACCCGCTGCCCAGGATGGTAAGTTCGACCGCCAGCTACTTTCCCCTTCCCGCAAAGGTTTATGAGATGTAACAGGAAACGCAGCGTTCGTCAATCCATCGTCCTGCCTCCGCGGGATCTCCGGACAAGCCGTTGCTTGACTCGCCGTCGAGCGCTGTGGTATCAGCGCACGACTAGGTCGGCTGTAAGCCAATCGTTTCCCACCGGGGTGGTGGCGTGGAGGCAGCCATGCGTCGCACCCGCTTTATGACCCTGTTGTTTCTCGCGCTCTCCGTGGCGTTTTTCTTTGTGAAGGAGTTCCGCTGGGGACTGTGCTCCCAGTCGTTCTTGTTTCTGATGGATGGCGAAGGCTCGCCCGCGCAACGGCTGGGGCAGGTGTGCCTGGCGTCGGAGGATGAGTTCAGCGCCCTCGGGCAGGCGGCCGAGCAAAGCGGCGACGCGGCGGCGCTGGCGTTTGCTGCCCTGCACCCCGGGCCGGGCGGCAAGGACAGCGCCGCGCGCTGGGCCGACCAGGCGGTCGCCAAAGACCTGCAGTACACCTGGGTGTACTACCATATGGCGAACAGCAGGCTCAGCGACGCCCGCCAGCCGGAAGCCGTTCGGCAAATCGGACAGTGGGTGGAGAAGCTCACCGCCTGGGATCCGGAGAACGCCGCCGCCTGGTTGCTGCGTGCTGAGTTGCTCCGGCAGAGCGCGACCCAGTGGCCAAAGCGTACGACTCACATCAAGCCCGACTCGCCCTATCTGCAGGAATTGGGGAAGCGGACGGACTGGACGGCAGCGATGGAACGGGCATTTCTGGCGCCCCGCTACGATGCCTACGTGCAGAAGCGGTTCGACTTGGAGCGCAAGGTTCTGCCCGAGCGCGGCTGGGCTTCGCCTTCGGTGATGCTCCTGTTCGTCGCCACCTATCCCATTCCCAGCCTGCTCAACATCCGCGAGTACGCCGACCTGCGCGTGGCTTACTTCGGCGCCAAGGTGGAGGAGGCGGGCCGGCTGGACGAAGCCCTGAGCCATTACCGAACCGTGGCCGCTTTCGGGAAGCGGATGCGCCTGGGCGGGAAGACCCTGATCGAGGAGTTGATTGGTATTGCAGTGGAGAAGACCGCCAGCGAACGGCTACTGGCCGTGCTGCTGAAAACCAACCGGCGCGACGAGGCGACTCAGGTGGAGCTCAACCGGATGGAGCTCGCGCGCGCCACCACCCGGGCCCGCGGCGAGGACCCGCTGGCGTTGACCAGCATGTATTCCTGGTCGGCGTTGTTGGTGGTTGTCTCGGGCCTGCTGGTGCTGGTCTTCGGCGTGCTGACGGGGGTGTGCGTGGGCTACGTCAACCTGAAGCAGTGGATTCGCCGCGAAAAGCGCGGGCGGCTCTACCGGCTGATGACGGTGGCGGAGAACTACCTGCCGGTGCTGCTCTTCCTGAGCTGCGCGGGGCTCTTTCTCGTCTACCGACCCTACGCCACCAACTTCCAACACTACATGACCGCTACGGGCGAGACGTCGAACTTCGAGCTGTTCTTCTTCAACGTCTTTCCCAACCCCCTCATCCTGTCGCGCGCCAACTACCTCGGGGTGGAGAACCCGTTCGGCACCTACCTGTGGTGGGCGCTGGGGTTCGGCCTGCTAGCGGTAATCATCGCGAGCGTCCAGGAATGGCACGCCCGCCAGGCGAAAGCGAGCTAAGTCTTGCCGGGGTCCTCGAGGACCAGCGGGGCGTCGGTGGAGCCCATCAGGCCGCTGCGGTTGCCGCGAACTACCAGGCGCAGGATGTAGCGGCCGGGCGGCAGCTCGAGAGTCACAACCAACACCCACAGCCTTCTGCCTCGTCCATCTTAGACGCAACGGGTCGGTGAAGGGTAATGCCTTTCTTCGCCGTGCCGGTATAATGACCACTTCCATGCGTTTCACCGAGCTTCCGCGGCCCGCGCTGTTGGGCTTGGCGCTGCTGCTGGCCGCCATCTCCGTCTCCTACAGCGCGCTCTGGATGTACTACGCGCGCTGGGAGCGGCCGGCGTGGCTGGGACTGCGGACGGAGTACCTCCGCGCCGAGCGCGTTATCCGTGTGACCGAAGTTCTCCCCGGCTCACCTGCGATGCAGGCGGGTTTTCAGAACGGAGACCGGATCGTTCGCGTCAACGGGCGCTTGCTCACCACGGCCAACCCGTACTGGGACGCCGTCGCCCGCGGGAAGCCCGGCGACTCGGTTCAGTTCGAGGTTGAGCGGTCCGGACTGGCACCCGTCCTTGTCTTGCGCGCGACTCTGGTGAAGCCGCTGGCGTTTGATAGCGACACTCCATTCGGACAGTGGCTGGCGGCTCAACTGGTCAACAGCTACCCGGTGTTGTTTGTCGTCGTCGGCCTGCCGGTGCTCTTCCTGCGGCTGAAGGACACGAATGCGTGGCTGCTGGCGCTGTTGTTCGCTGGCTTCATCGCCGGCGCGCCGTTACTGCTGTTGGAGCCAGCCATTCATCCCGCGCTTCGGGGCTTCGCGCTGTCCTTCAAGATTCTGGGCGTAGGGGTGACACCAGCGTTGTTCTACTGGTTCTTCGCCGTTTTTCCGGAGGCGTCGCCGCTGGAGCAGCGGCTGCCGCGGCTGAAGTGGTTGTTGCTGATCGGGTCGCTGCTGGTCGCGGCGCCTCTGGCGGTGTGGGGCCTGTTCGCCGCCAGCTCAATGCCGCTTCTGAGGTTCGCAGATCGCGTCGGGGGCAGCACGGCTCGCACTGTGATTTTCGGCTACTTCTTCGGCGCCATGGGATTGGGGCTGGCGTCGCTGGTGTGGAGCGGGCTGCGCGCGCCCTCGGCCGAAACGCGCCGCAAGCTGAAAGTGATTGTCTGGGGGACGGTTGTCGGCATGGTGCCATTCCTGCTGGTGTTCGCGGCGGCGGTTTCGATGCGACGGAACTACTGCGACTTTCCCTTCTGGGTGTGGGCGCCGCCGGTGCTGTTGTCGTTTTTGATTCCGCTCTCGATGGCCTACGCGGTAATCAAGCACCGGGTGCTGGAAGTTCCGGTGCTCCTCAAGAGGAGCGCGCGCTATCTGCTGGTGAAGCGCGGGTTCGATTTGCTGCTTCTGCTGTTGTTGCTGTTGCTGATGGAAACCGCCATTGGGGCCTCGCAGGGCGTGTACGAAGCCCGAATCGAAGAAATCGGTGTTACGCCGGAGCAGGCGTTGGCGCCAGCAGTAGTGCTGGCCATGGTCATCGGCGCGCTGGCCGTGGTGGCCCACGGTCGCCTCCAGAAGCGCGTGGGAGAGAGAATCGACCGGGCGTTCTTTCGCAGCGCGTATGATGCGCGCAAGATTCTCGAAGAATTGGCCGAGAAGCTGCGCACCGCCGGCAGCCGCGAAGAGCTGGCGACGCTGCTGCGGCAGGAAATTCGCGAGGCGCTCCACCCCAAGACCCGCTACGTCTACCTCGAGGACGCCGCCGGTCTCTTGCGCGCCTTCAGCAGCGATGTCCCCCAGGACATTGCTACGCTGCCCAATAACTGGCCAGCGCTGGATCGATTGGCGCAGGAGGGCAAGCCCCGCGAAGTCTTGTTGGAACCTGAGGGTCACACCCGGTTCTGGGAAAGCTCGTTCCAGCGGCTCGACGCCGTGCTCGATGAAATGGCGCGGCTGGCGCCGCTGGAGCCGGAGTGCCTGGTGCCGTTGGTGGCGCGCAACAAACGATTGGTCGGGCTCCTGGTGCTCGGCCCGCGGATGTCGGAGGAGCCCTACTCCGGGGAAGACCACCGGCTGCTGGCGGCGGTGGCCGCGCAGGCGGCCACGGCGCTGGAGGGCATTCGTTTTGCAGAGCAGATGGCCGAGCGGCTCGAGGCGGAGCGCAAGACCGCCCACGAGATCGAGATTGCCCAGAAGGTGCAGCGGCGGCTGCTGCCGCAGAAACAGCCGCAGCTCCAGACGCTGGAGTACTCGGGTAAGTGCCTCCAGGCGCGCGCGGTGGGCGGCGACTACTACGACTATCTGGACTTCGGGCCCGGCCGGTTGGGGCTGGTGCTGGCCGACATCGCCGGCAAGGGCATCTCCGCCGCGCTGCTGATGGCCAACCTCCAGGCCAACCTGCGCAGCCAGTATGCCTTGGCGCTGGAGGACATTCCGCGTCTGCTGCGCTCGGTGAATCGCCTCTTCGTCGAGAACACCGAGCCGGCCAACTATGCGACCGCGTTCTTTGCCGTCTACGAGGACGGCGGGCGGCGTCTGCGCTACGAGAACTGCGGCCACAACCCGCCGCTGCTGGTGCGCGCTGCCGGCACCGCCGAGCGCCTGAAGGGCGCCGCCAGCGTGCTGGGCATGTTTGAGCCGTGGGAGTGCAGCGTAAGCGAGACGCAAATGCAGCCGGGCGACCTGCTGGTCATCTACTCCGACGGGGTGAGCGAAGCACAGAGCGACGCAGGCGAGTTCTTCGGCGAAGAGCGCCTGCTGGAAGCCACCCTGGCCAACCGCCATCTGCCGGTGCACGAGCTGGTGGATGTTCTCGCGCACATGGTGGTGAGCTTCAGCGGGCGCGAGCAGGAAGACGACATCACTTTGCTGGTCGCCCGCTGCCGCTAGGGCCGTTCCAACTGTTTCGAGTTGGCTCGCCGGTGGCGTCCCCGCGGACAAAGGCGAGAGGCAAGGAATGCGGGTGGGACGGTTGGAAGGCCGCTAGTCCGGCGGCAGGCCGATGCGGCGGATCAGGTCTTGGAAGCGAGGGTCGGAGCGCAGCGGGTCGAAGGCAGGCTCCACCTTGAGCTCGACAATCCCATTGGCGCGTTCCTGGTACGCTTTTTCCAGCCAGGCCATCGCTTGGTTCTTGTCTCCCAGGGCCGAGTAGATGGTGGCGATGTCGTACGGGGAAACATAGCTTCGTCCGGATCTGCGCTTCAGCTCCTCCATCAGCTGGATGGCCTTCGCTGAGTCGCCCGACCGCGCATAGGTTACCGCCAGTCGCGCCACTGTTTCAGTGGTGTCCTCGGAGAGCGACCTTGCCTGCTGCAGCTCCGCCACCGCCTCCCGGAAAGCTCCCTTGCATTGGTAGGCAAGACCTAGGTGTAAGCGCCCCGGGTAATAGGAAGGGTCCATGTCCAAGGTCTTCTTGAGTTGCTCGATGGCGGAATCATACTGCCGGCCATAGATATAGGCCCAACCCAGATGGGTGTTCACAATTAGTGAAAGCGGGTCGAGCTCCAGCGCGCGTTTGGCTTCGGTCACAGATTCTTGGGTTCGCCCGATGTCCATCAAGTAATGCGAGTGCCAGTGGTGCGTCTCCGCATACCCAGGGTTGAGTTTGAGCGCAAGCCGGAACTCCCTTTCCGCTCCGGCCCAATCCCAATCGTAGTTGAAGCGGATAAAGCCGAGGGTGGCGTGAGCTTCTGCCAGGTTGCTGTCGATTTCCAGCGCTTTCGTGGCAGCGGCAGTGGCGCGCGGGTACGCTTCGCTGGGCGATAAATGCCCGCGATACGCCAGTTGGCTGTAGGAATCAGCCAACCCGGTATAGGCGAGAGCGTCATTGGGGTCTTGCTGAATGGCTTGGTTGAAATACTCGATCCCTTTCTGGAGCCCAGTGGGAGTTCGCTTGTTCCAGTAGAACCGGCCTTTGAGATAGGCCTCGTATGCCGCGGGATTGACGCGGTTGGCGCCGGACAAGCTCGCCCGCTCCTCGGCGGTCAGGGTGATGCGAATTTCATCGGCGATGGCCTGGGCGACGTCGCTTTGCAGCGCCAGCACATCGCGGAGGTCGCGCTGGTAGTTCTCTGCCCACAGGTGCTTGTCCGTGGCGGCTTCGACCAACTGCACGGTAATCCGCACCTGGTCGCCGGAGCGCCGCACCGAGCCTTCGATGAGTGCATCCACGCCCAGCTCCCGGCCAATTTCAGGCATCGGCTTCCGCGCGTCTTTGTAGCGCATGACCGAAGTGCGGGAGATGACCTTGAGGGCGCTGATCTTCGCCAGCCGCGTGATCAGCTCCTCGTGCATGCCGTCGACAAAGTATTCCTGCTCGGGGTCGCCGGAGAGATTTTCGAGAGGCAGAACTGCCAAGGAATTGATCTGGCCGGTGGCACCGCGGCCGAGCAGCCGGTCGCGCAGACCGCTGACGTTGAAAGCCAGCAACAGGGCCAGCAATAGAACACCAATGGCACTCGTGGTCGCGAAGCGAATGTCCCAGCGGCGATGGCGGGCAAGTGGGGCTGCGACCACGGCTGACGGTGAGGCGAGGCGCTCCAGGTCTACCCGCAACTCGCGCGCAGACTGGTAGCGCCGCTCCGGGTCTTTTTCCAGGCACTTGAGAATGATGCGCTCGAGCTCAGGCGAGAGGCGCGGGTTCAGCCGCCCCGGTGAGGCCGGTGCGGAGTGGAGGATGGCATCTATCAGCCGCGGGCCATGAGTTTCCGGGAAAGGCCGCTGGCCTGTGCTCATCTCGTAGAGCGCCGCGCCCAAGGCGTGGATGTCCGTGCGGGCGTCCACCGGCTCGCCGCGAAGCTGCTCGGGGGCCATGTAGGGCAGGGTGCCGGCGCCGGCGCGGGTTTCGGCGAAGCTCTCGGCGGTGACGGCCTCGCCCTCGGCGGGCTGGAGCAGCTTGGCGAGGCCGAAGTCGAGCACTTTGACGTCGCCGCGGGAGGTCAGGACGATGTTGCCGGGCTTGAGGTCGCGGTGGATGATGCGCTGGGCGTGCGCTTCCTCCAGCGCCGCCGCCACCTGCGCCCCCAGCCGAACCGTTTCCTTTTCGCTCAAGGGCCCGGCGGCCAGTTTCTCCGCCAGGCTGGAGCCGGGGACGTGCTCCATCACGAGGAAGTCGACGCCGTCCTGGGAGTTGAAATCGTGGATGGTGGCTATGTTGGGGTGATTGAGCTTGGCGAGTGCCAGCGCTTCCTGGCGGAAGCGGCGGCGAGCGGCCTCGTCGGTCAGCAAGCCCGCGGGCAAAACCTTGAGGGCGACGTCGCGTTCGAGGCGTTCGTCGCGGGCCCGGTAGACCTCACCCATGCCGCCGGCGCCGATTCGCTCCAGGATGCGGTAGTGGCCGAGGGTTTGGCCGATCATCGGAGTAGAGGCGATACTGGAATGCTATCCCAAGCAGATTCTCCGGGCAAGCTGAGCTAGTCTTCCAGTTCGGATTTGGCTTCCAGGATGGCTTTGTCGACTTTGGCTTCTTCGCGCTTATCGGAGTTGTCGACCATGTCCCAGACGGGGTCTTCGGGCAGCTCGATTTCGCGCGATTTGCCGGTGCGGGCGTGGCGGACCAGCAGGACATAGTTGGCGTGGTCTTCATCGTGGGTCTTGAGCTCGACCTTCAGGTCGGGCGCCAGGGCCGCCAGCCGCGCCTCAATCGCCGCCCAGTATTTTTCGTCGTTACTCATCGCGCCTAATAGTCGTGGCTTTTTGACCTGAGGTCAAGTCGGGCATTGACCCGCGCCAGCGGCGGCGGTAGGATGCAGGCGTCGGGGTGATTATGCCGGTTCCGAGCGCCAAACGAGTGGTGCTGGTGGCGGACGACGATACGTCTATCCTCCGCGTCGTGGCCATGGTACTGGCCACCAAGGGCATCAAGACCATCACGGCCGAAGACGGCGAGCAGGCCGTCGAGCGGGCGGCCAAGGAGCTGCCCGACGCCATCCTGCTCGATATCCGCATGCCCAAGCTGGACGGCTTCCAGACGTTCGAGAAGATCCGGGCCAACCCCGTCACTGCCCACATCCCCATCGCCTTCTTCACTGCCGACAAGGATTTCGGCGACTTCCGCAAGGCCCAAGAGATGGGCGGCCTCATCTACATCTCCAAACCCTTCAAGCCCAACACCCTGGTGGATTCAGTGCAGATGCTGCTGGCCTCGAACCGCCGTCGGCGCACCTCCGACCTCTGAGCGCGCAGTTATTTGCTTGACCTTGGCCCGCAAAAGGGCGATGATGCGCCCGCATGCTGAAGCGTCGGCTTGTCCCTCGGCGGCCTTAGCCTTTCCCGTCCGCGTGTCTGCCTGCTACTTCAGCCGTTGACTTGCGAGCCGACCTCGCAAGCAGAAGGAGTCGGGTCCGTGAAGAAACTTTACGTGGGCAACATCCCTTTCCAGGCCAGCGAGGGTGAACTGAAAGAGTGGTTCGAGCAGGCAGGCGTGGCAGTATCAACCGTCACACTGGTTCGCGACCGCTATTCCGGCGATCCGCGCGGCTTCGGCTTCGTAGAGATCCAAAGTGACGAAGAAGCCGACCGCGCCGCACAGATGCTCAATGGGCAGGAGTTCCTGGGCCGCCGCCTGGTGGTCAACGAAGCGCGGCCACCGCGCGAGCGCGGCTTCGGCGGCGGCGGTGGCGGCCGCGGACGGGGCGGCGGTGGGGGTCGCGGGCGCGGCGGGGGTGGTGGCTACGGCGGCGGAGGTCGCAACCGCTACTGATTAGTGCCGGTGGGCCGGCAACGGGCAGTAGACACCATCCGAAAACCCGTCCAACTCGACGCGGAACACCCGCTTGTGCCGGGCGAGATAGCTCTCCCACGCATCGCCGATGCCCAGCAGCACTTGGCACCGTCGGGAAGTTCCGCCACCGTTCCCTCAGCATTCCAGGGCGTCGCGGGAGAATTCGAGGCCGTCAAGGTGGCCGAGCACGGTAGCGCCCAGGAGCCCGGCCTGGAAGAACTCCTGCGCCGCGGCCTGGACCTGCTCGGCGCTGACGGCGTCAATCGCCGCCAGGATTTCATCCGGGTTGAAGAAGCGCCCGAAGTAAACCTCCTGGCGCGCCAGGTTCGACATCCGCGCCGTGGTGGATTCGAGCGAAAGCATAAGGCTTGTCTTCAGGTTGTCTTTGGCGCGCTGCAACTCTTCCACCGCCACCGGTTCCTTTTTCAGCCGGCGCATCTCCATCAGAATCAGGTGCAGCGCCTGCTGGGCGGTCTCGCGCGCCGTGCCGGCGTAGACGGTCATCAGGCCGGTGTCGCGATAGGCCTGGACATCAGCGAAGACGGCGTAGGCCAGACCTTCTTTTTCGCGGATTCGCTGAAACAGCCGTGAGGACATGCCGCCGCCGAGGATATTCGCCAGCAGCGACACCGCGTAGCGGCGCTCATCGGGCAGCGGGCAGGCGGGAGCTCCCACGCAGAGGTGCACCTGCTCGAGGTCTTTCTTGCTGCGCGTCGTCAACCGCGCTCGGGCCTGTGGGGCGGAGTCGCGATGGCCGTCCGACTGCGCCTTGAGCCCGCCGAGCTTGGCGGCGGCCAGCTCCACCAGGCGCTCGTGTTCCAGGTGCCCGGCGCCGCACACCACCATCCGGTTGGGCGCGTACCAGCGCTGGTGGAAGTCCGTCACCACGTCGTGGTTGAACCTGCCGAGCGTCTTTACCGTTCCCAGAATCGGCCGGCCGATGGCGTGCCCATGCCAGAAGTTCTGGCTGAGGAGCTCGTGGACCAGGTACTCGGGATTGTCCTCCTCCATTTTGATCTCTTCGGTGATGACGGCGCGCTCTTTTTCGATGTCGGCGTCGCGGAAGGCCGGCGCGGTAACCAGGTCGGCGAGGATGTCGAACGCTTCCGGCAGGTGCTGGTCCAGCACCTTCATGTTGAAGCAGACCAGTTCTTTGGCCGTGAAAGCGTCGAGGTGGCCGCCCAGCGCGTCGGCTTCCTGAGCGATTTGCTCGGCAGAGCGCCGCGCCGTGCCTTTGAAGACCATATGCTCGATGAAGTGCGAAATGCCGTTGACCTCGGCAGGCTCGACTCGCGAGCCGCTCTTCACCCAGACGCCCACCGCTGCGGTGCGCACCTGCGGCATCGCCTCGCTGACCACGATGAGCCCGTTGGGCAGCGTGGTCTTCTTCGCGGTGTACAGCTCGTTCGTCAACGGTCCGAGTCCCTCCAACAATCCCTTAGCATAACCTCTGCGATGCCTAATAGAATAGATGAGGAAGGTATCTGTCCAAGTCCATGCCGGTTGAGCTCCTGGAACTCGACCTCGAGGCGTTGCGGCGGCTGGCCGCGGCGTGGGGCGAGCCAGCCTTTCGCGGCAACCAGCTCTACCACGCGCTCTACGTCGAAAAGAGATTCGACTTCGGGCAGATGACCAACCTGCCGCTGGGATTGCGCGAGCGGCTGGCGCGGGAGGCGAGTGTCACATTGCCGCAGATTGCGTCGCGCTTCCGCTCGCGCGATGGCTCGGTGCGGTATCTGCTGCGGCTGGCGGACGGTAAAACCCTCGAGACGGTCTGGATGCCCGAGAAAAACCGCCAGACGCTGTGCATTTCTTCGCAGGCGGGCTGCGCGGTGGATTGCCACTTCTGCGCCACGGCGCAGCTTGGGTTGATTCGCAACCTCACCGCGGGCGAAATGGTTGGCCAGGTACTGGTGGTGCTGGCGGACAACCGCGACCATCTCTTGCCCCGAACCAACGTGGTGCTGATGGGGCAGGGCGAGCCGCTGCTGAACTACGACGCTACGTTGGCGGCGGTGCGGCGGCTGGCTGACCCGGAGGGAATGAATATCCCGCTGCGACGCATCACCCTTTCGACCTCGGGGATTGTGCCGGGCATCCGTCGGCTGGCTGGCGAAGCGGTGCGGCCCAAGCTGGCAGTCTCGCTCAACGCCACCACCGACGAGCAGCGCAACGCCATCATGCCCATCAACCGGAAGTATCCCATTGCCGAGCTGCTGGCGGCGTGCCGCGAGCACCCGTTGCGGCCCTGGGAGCGGGTAACGTTCGAGTACGTGCTACTGGGCGGATTCAACGACACCCCAGAGGACGCGCGGCGGCTGGTGGAGTTGACGCGCGGGCTGCGCTGCAAAGTCAACCTGATTCCGTGGAACGCGGTTCCCGAGCTGCCCTATCGCGCGCCCAGCGACGACGCGGTGGAAACTTTTCAACAAATTCTCCGCGGCGCGCGCCGGCTGGCGCTTATCCGCCGCTCCCGCGGCCAGGATGTCTTCGCCGCCTGCGGGCAGTTGGCGCTGCTCGAAATCTCGCCGGCGGCGCCGGTCAACCCATAAACCGGTTACAATCCCCGGCCCATGAGCGAACTGCTGGCGTGGCGCAAAGAGTTTCCCATCCTGGAGCGCACGACCTATCTCATCAACAACTCGCTGGGGGCGATGCCGCGCGGAGTGGAAGCGGCGCTGGCGCGCTACGCCGAAACCTGGGCCACGCGCGGCGTGCGCGCCTGGGAAGAAGGCTGGTGGGAGATGGCGCGGGCGGTGGGCGACAAGATTGCGCCGCTGCTGGGCGCCGAGCCGGGCACCGTGGCTTTGTACGGGAACGTGACGACCACGCAGGCGGTCATCGCCTCGTGCTTCCGCTTTGACGGGCCGCGGCGCAAAGTGGTGCTGACCGACAAGGAGTTCCCTTCAGTCATTTACTTCTGGGAGGCGCAGCGAGCGCACGGCGCCGAAATCGAGTTGGTGAAAACGGACGAGGTGGATCCGCTGCGGGTGCCGCTCGACAGGTTGCTGGCGGCGATTGACGAGCGGACGCTGCTGGTGCCGCTCTCGCACGTGCTGTTCCGCTCGGCTTATGTGCAGGACGTGGCGGCCATCGTTGACCGAGCGCACCGGGTGGGCGCGCACGTCATCTTGGACGCCTATCAGGCGACCGGCGTCCTGCCGGTGGAGGTGAAGAAGTGGGGCGTGGACTTCTGCGTTGGCGGGGCCATCAAGTGGCTCTGCGGCGGGCCGGGCGTGGCGTATTTGTACGTGCGACCCGACTTGCGGGCGCGGCTCGAGCCGACCTTCACTGGCTGGTTCGCGCACCAGCGGCCGTTCAGCTTCGAGGTTGGGCCGAACGTCTACCGCGACGACATTTATCGGTTCCTCGGCGGCACGACGCCGATTGCCTGCTTCTACGCGGTCGAGCCGGGATTGGACATCATCCGGCAGGTGGGCGTGGAGAGGATTCGCGCCCGGTCGCTCGAGTTGACGCGGTACCTCTTTGAGCGCGCGCGCGAGCGCGGCTGGCGCGTGCACACGCCCGAAGCCGAGCACGAGCGCGGCGGCACGGTGACGCTCGATGTGCCGCGCGGGCCAGAGGTGCTGCGCGAGTTGCTGCGGCGGGACATCCTGGTGGATTACCGCCCGCAGGCGGGGTTGCGGGTCTCGCCGCATTTCTACAACACGGAAGAAGAGTGCGACCGCCTGGTTTCGGCCATTGCTGAAATCGCCGGCTAGGTCTTCGGGCGCTTCGCGAGGGGGATGACGAGGCGGAGGGCGCTGTGGGTGTCGGAGAAGCTGGCGACTTTGTTGTCAATCAGGCCCACGGCGATCGCGGCGACGATGATGTCGTTCTCTTTCAACGCCGGTTGACCCTTCGGCCAGACCACCCAGAGCGCGCCGTTCGGCTTTAGAAACCGCCGAAGCGATTCCAAACGCTTCAGGCCTGTTTTCTTTGTGGCGGCGAGGAAAATGAAGTCGGAGTTTTTTCGCGGGCTGTCGGCAATCCCTGCGCCGCGCTGCTTCAGCTCTCGGAGAAAAGTTTTGTCCTCGACGCCGAGGACAACGACGCGGGCGCCGGGCTTGACGCCGAGCTTCTCGAGCCGCGGCTTGGTGCTGGGCCTGTCTTCGTCCATAGTTCAGCCTCGGATCCTTCTCCACTCGGCGAGCCAGCCAATCAGAGGCGGCAGCCAGCAGAGGTTGGCGCCGATGGTTTCGACCGCGGTGCGGACCTGCGTGGTGGGAGAGAAGCCAAGCAACCGTGCGGCCAGCAGGCCAATCGGGACAGCAAGGATGACGGCGGCGCTGGCGAGCATCACCGGATGACGGACGTAGCGGCTGAGAGCGCGCGTCCAGCTTTGTTCGCTGCGGCGCAGAAAAACCAGGCCTGAAAGGTTGGCGCCAATCTGATCGCTCATCGCATAAAAGTAGGGAATGTAGAAGCCTTCTACGCCGTAGACGTTGACGCCGGCCAGCCGACTGCCCCAGTCAATCAGCCAGGGAACGGTCATGCCGGCGAATTTTCCCCAGCCGTAGGCTTCGGCCATGGAAGCGGCAGCGCGACGGAGGCGGGCACGCACGGCGTAGACGCCTTCGAAGAGGCTTTCGCCTTCGCCGGTGAGCGTGCGGACGAGCCACTGGCCGGCGGCGCTGCGCTGGTGGCCGAGCGCGTCGAGCGCGCCGCCGAGCAGCAAGCCGCTCAGGTAGCCCGCGGCGGTGAACTTCAGGAGCTCGCCGAACTCTTCGTGCCTCTCGTGCTGCTCGCTCATTTCCGGATTCCGATGAGGCCCATGGTGCGGCCGGTGCTGCCGCGCTCGGCGCGATGCGAGAAGAGCAGGTCGGTGCGGCAGGCGGTGCAGAGCGGCGAGACGACGATGTTCTTGTTGCGCAGGCCGGCGGCGACCAGTTGCCGGCGGTTGGCTTCAACAAGATCCAGGTAGACTTTTTCTTCCGCAGGCGCGGTGAGTGCCGGACGCGGTCGGCGCGCGCCGGGCGGGCGTGGCTCGCGCGAAATCAGCCGCTGCTGCCAGAGGACGTCGGGGACGGAAACTTTGACGCGGCGCACCAGCTTTTCCCAGTAGGGAAACTGGCTTTCGAACACCTCGATTACTTCGCGGCCGACTTCGTAACAGCAGACGTGAATGCCGGGGCCGAGGATGGCGCGGAGGTCGCGCGGGCGGCAGCCAAAGCGGAGGCGCGTCACGCCGACGGTTTTTTCGGCGATGCGCTTGGCGGTGCCGCGCCAGCCGGCGTGGACGGCGGCGACGGCGAGTCGGGTTGGATCCGCAAGCAGAATAGGAAGGCAGTCGGCCACTTGCACGGCGAGCAGCAGGCCGGGCCGGTTGGTAATGAGGGCGTCGCCGTAGAACTTAAGAGCGCCGTCGCGCTCGCGCTGGACAGCGGCGGTTTTTTGCAGAGACGCGCGGTCGAGCGCGCGCACAATGTCGGTGTGGCGCTGCTTGAGCGTGATGAGTTGCCAGCGGCCGCCGAGCGCCCGCAATAGTTTTCGGCGGTTGCGGGCAACATCGGCCGGCGATTTAGAAACCGAATAATTCATGTTCCCCAGTGCGCGGGTGGTGAAAGCATGGGTTACGCGCGCGAATTGGCGAAGCCAGGCGTCCTGAATCAGCCCCATCTGTTCCACAGCGGCTAGATGATACACTAGCGACTCACCGGGTCACAGGACACCGAATGATTGTCGGAACAGGAATCGACATTGCCGAGCCGGCGCGGGTGCAGTCGGCGGTGGAGCGCTACGGCGCGCGCTTTCTGAAGCGCGTGTTCACGTCGGCGGAAATCGCCTACTGCGAGAGCAAGCGCAACAAGTACGAGCGCTACGCTGCGCGCTTCGCCGCCAAAGAAGCGGCCTTCAAGGCGCTGGGGACCGGCTGGCGACGCGGCGTGCGCTGGCTCGACGTCGAGGTGTCCAACCTTCCGACAGGCCAGCCGACGCTCAAGCTCGCCGGGCGGGCCCAGGAGTTCGCCGCCCGCCTCGGTGTGCGCCGCATCGCGCTCTCGCTCACCCACAGCGAGCAGTTCGTCCTCGCCCAGGTCATCTTCGAAGACTGATCGCCACGAGCACAACACCGGCGGCGGGTGCCGCGGGGCTCGTCGCGTTCATTCGCGCGCGTGCGGGTCCTTTGCGACAGGCCAATTTGGCAATTGTAAAAAGTTGTTACACGCCGGAACTTTCACTCTCACCCAACCGTATTGCCCCGTGAGTGCGAGAAAGACGCGCACGGCGGCGAGCAGAGAATTTTCTGAGCGCTTCTGCTACCACCGGCAACCGTGAGCCGTCTAATTGCACGAGCACGGAAATCAGGGCGCGGGAGCCCGCAGCGCGAGGACTGAGCCGTGGACAAATCCAACGCTCCACAGGAGGGGTCATGAAGAGAGCAATCACGCTGCTGGCACTTATCGCGCTGGTCGGTGTGCTGGCCGCGAATTCGGTCGCGGCCGAGTCTCATTCCTTCAAGCTGTTCCGCGAGGTTAGCCTCAACGGCACCCAGCTCAAGCCCGGCAACTACAAGGTCACGATGAACGGGAACGGGGAAGCGGTGATTTCGCGCGACGGCCGGGAGGTAGCCAAGGCGCGGGCGGAGATCAAGCCCATTGACGGCGGCTCCAGCAGCGGCACGGTGCTGACCGGCGCCAACGGCGAGCTGCGCGAGATTCGGTTGAACGGAAAGGTGGTTGTGTTCGTCCGCTAGGCTGCGGGTGCCCCGATAAATCGGGGCTGCGGAACGACGCAACCATCTCTTAGAGGCGGGACAGTCGCTGCTCCCTGCTGTCCCGCCTCTTACTTTTCTCCAGCCCGATTACGGCTGCTGGCCGGGCTCGGTTTGGCGCAGGCCCGGGGGCAGATCAAACAAGCCCGCCTCGAACCTCTGGCGCTCCGCCTTCACCACGCGCTGCTCGGCGATGGCGGTGCCGCCGACGTAGCTCACCGAGCGCACCGGGAAGCCTTCCATCGCCCTCATCTGTTTGATTTGGTCCACCGGCCCCTGCTCGCCCAGCGGCTCCAGCAGGCGGCCGAGGTCGGTCAGGGTCCTGAACTCGGCCGGCTGGATGTGAAGCTGGTCGAGCGAGGCTGCCCAGATTTCCGCCGTACGCTCGTCCTGCTGAAGAACTTCGTAGCGGGTGCAGACGAAGGAGTCTACTTTTTCGTTTTGTCCCGCGGCGCGGTAGCTGACGGCCCCGCCGGCCCCGCCCATCATCTGCTCGATGGCGGCGCGCTGCTCGGGCGGCAGCTGGGCCAGGTCCTTTTCCATTTGTTTTCGCTGGGCTTCCAGATTCTCCCGGAGCCTGGCGATTTTTTCCGGAGTCAACTCGACGTAGGTGCCGTCGCGTTGGTCAATCAGCCAGGCCAGCGAGCGGTCGGCGCGGAAGATGATGACGATGTCTTCACCCTCTTCACTCTGCGCCTCCAGGCGGAGCCGTCCGGCGTCGAGGTAGTAGACGGTGCGGCCCAAGGCCGTGTTGCTGCCGGGCTCGCGCTGCTCGGTCTCAACCCGCACGCCGGCGGCGGCGCTGCCGGCCAGCAGCAGCCACACGGCGGCAATGCTCAGTAGCGCTCGCTTGGATGAAACCCGCATGGATTGCTTCCCCCGTCGTCTGCAATTCGGCCCGCCCGCGGCGGGCAAGCCAGCTAGTGCCGGTCCAGCTTGTGCGCCTTCAATTGCACTGCGCCATCTTATCTCACAAGTTGGAACGGCACTACTTGGATGCCGGCAGGCGCAAACGAGGAAGCCTCGCCGGGCGCCCGAAGGGCCCGGCGAGCGAAGGAGCGCCCCGCCCGATGACTAGAAGGCCGTGGCGCTCATACCCGCCGCCCGCCGCTGCTGGTAGCATTCGCGGCAGTAGACCGGCCGGCCCTGGGTGGGCCGGAACGGCACGGTGGTTTCCTTGCCGCACTGCGAACAGGTGGTGAGGGTCTCCACCCGCTGGAAGTGGCCCCCGCCCTGGTTTTGAGCCCGCTTGGACTTGCACGGCTTGCAGCGCTTGGGCTCGTGTTTGAAGCCCTTGTCGGCGAAGAACATCTGCTCGCCGGCGGTAAACACGAACTCGGCGCCGCAATCGACACAAACAAGTACTTTGTCCCGGAATTCCATCCCCGACTCCCCACGCCGCGCTCCCCCGGCTGGGGGGACCCGGAATCTCCCCGACGTCAGGTCCCTTAGCTGAGTTCGCGCCTCAGTTTCTTGCGCATTCGCTTACGGGCTAACGCTTGCTTGATTCGGCGCCGCTCCCCGGGCTTCAGGAAGTAGGAGTGTTTCTTGATCTCCTTGATGATGTCTTCCTGTTGCACCTTGCGCTTGAAGCGCCGGAGGGCGCTTTCCAACGACTCCCCGTCCTGGATTCGTACTTCGGCCAAAAGGTTTGCACCTCCTCCCCGTTCGGTGAAAAGGAAAAGCGACTTAGGGTCTCCGAAAACGGCCCGCCCGTCAAGGGCTTTCTGAACTTTCGGGCGGTTTCCGGCGCTGGGGAGGGGCGCCGACGCTTCAGGGAATGCCCCTCCCATGCGTCCGAACGCGTTCGGAACGCATTTAGAGCATGGGCTGGCTAGGCCCCCAGCCTTCGGCCTTCAGCCCCAGCCTCAAGCATCCAGAAGTGCCCGGGGTGGGGGTCGAACCCACACGAGGCTCGCGCCTCAAGGGATTTTAAGTCCCCAGCGTCTGCCAATTCCGCCACCCGGGCGGGGGAGGCGGGAGCACAACCGTAAAGCGTGTCCCGCGCATCAGCCGGATTGTAACAGGAGCCAAGATTCCTGGCGTGACTGGCAAGTGGTAACTCGCAACTTGTGAACGGACTGAAGAAGCGGATCCCTCGTCCCGTCCTTTCCCTGGAAGGACGGGACTCGGGATAACAGCCCTTTGGGAAATCGGTAGCGACGATTCTAGAGCGCCGGTTGCTGCTGGGTCAGACAGTGGAGCGTGCCTAAGCCGAGCACCAAATCCACGGCGTGAATGCCGACCACGGGCCGGTCGCGAAAAAGCTCCGCGAGAATCCCGAGCGCGGCGCGGTCGTTCGGATCGTTGAAAGTCGGCACCAGCACGGCGGCATTGGCGATGTAGAAGTTGGCGTAGCTGGCGGGCAGGCGGTCGCGGCCGAACCAGCGCGGCGCGGGCATCGGCAGTCGCGCCACTTCGACGCGGGCGCCGTTCTCGAGCCGCATTCCCCGCAAGCGCTCGCGGTTTTCTTCCAAAGCACGGTAGTTGGGGTCGCGCCGATTCTTTTCCTCGCACAACACGACGGTGCGCGGGTTCACGAAGCGACAGAAATCGTCCACATGCCCGTGGGTGTCGTCGCCGGCAAGGCCGCGCCCCAGCCAGAGGATGTTGGACACGCCCAGCACCGAGCGCAGCACGGCTTCCACTTGCTTGCGGCCGAGCCCGGGGTTGCGCGGCTGGGTGCGCTGGTCGAGCAGGCACTCTTCAGTGGTCAGCAGGGTCCCGCGGCCGTTGACGTCGATGGCGCCGCCTTCGAGCACGAAGTCTCGTCCGCCAACCTGAACGCGGAAGCGGCGCAGGCCGAGCCGCCGCGCCACCTCGCCGGCGACGCGGTTGTCCTTGCGCCAGTCGGGATACCTCGCCCAGGCGTTAAAGCGGAAGCGAGCGACAGCCACTTCGCGCGGGCGCGCGCGGCGAACGAAGATGGGGCCGAAGTCGCGCGTCCAGCCGCGGTTGGTGGGGACGCGGAAGAACTCGACCCGAGCGAGATCAACGCAAGACTGCTCCAACGCTGCGCGCGCGGCGGCCTCGTGGGCGCGGTCGTTCACCAGGATGCGCACGCGCTCGCCCGGCGCCAGGTGCCGCACGATCTCGCAATAGACCCACGGGATGGCGGCGAACTTTCCCGGCCAGTCGCTGCGGTTGTGCGGCCAGCCGAGCCAGGTGGCTTCGTGCCGCTCCCACTCGGCGGGCATCGAGAAGCCGAGCGAAGCGGGCGTTGCGGCTTCATCGGCTTCTTTCTTCGCGGGCGGCAAGCGTTACTTCACCCGAGTGGCAGGAGTGGAATCGAGAAAGCGGCTGTCAATTCCTGTATAGGCGTCAATACGGCGGTCACGCAGGAAGGGCCAGTGGCGGCGCACCTCTTCAATCCGTTCGAGGTCAACTTCGCCGTAGAGAATCTCTTCCTTATCGGTGGACGCTTCCGCGACCACCACGCCGAACGGGTCGGCCAGGAACGAAGTCCCCCAGAACTCGATTCCTTTCCCTGCGTCGCTCCGAGGCAGCTCATGGCCGACGCGGTTGACCGCCGCGACGTAGACTCCGTTGGCGATGGCGTGGCCGCGCTGCACGGTGCGCCAGGCATCGCGCTGGGCGGCGCCGTGCTCGGCTTTTTCGTCCGGGTGCCAGCCGATGGCGGTGGGATAGAAAATGACGGCCGCGCCACGCAACGCCGCCAGGCGCGCGCCCTCGGGATACCACTGGTCCCAACAGATGAGCGCGCTGAGGCGCCCGACGCGCGTGGCGAAGGCCTGGAAGCCGAGGTCGCCGGGGGTGAAGTAGAACTTCTCGTAGTAGGCGGGGTCGTCGGGGATGTGCATCTTTCGGTAAAGCCCGGCCACGCGACCGTCGGAATCAATCACTGCCACACTGTTGTGGTAGACGCCGGGGGCGCGGCGCTCGAAGACCGGCGCAAGAACGACGACGTTGTGCTCACGGGCCACGCGGGCGAGCGCCTCGGTGGTGGGGCCGGGAACGGGCTCGGCCAGATCGAAGAAGCTCGGATCCTCCTGCTGGCAAAAATACTGCGAGCGGAAAAGCTCGGGCAGGCAGATGAGTTCGGCGCCGGCGCGCGCCGCTTCCTCCACCCGTGCCACGCCGTGGGCGAGGTTGGCCGCGGGATCGGCCTTCATCGCCATCTGGACCAGCGCTACAGTGAATTTGCGCGGCTCGCTCATCGGGGGAATCCTACACCAAAAGAATCAGCGCCGAGACACCCATTCGACCCACGTCGACTTCACCGGGGGTTTGCTCAAGGCAAGCAGAGTCGCGGAGAAAACAAAGTCAATCAGGCGACATCGTCGGGCTCGTCCTCGGGCCCATCCGCGGGGACCTCGACGCGCGACAGATTGTAGGTGCTGCCGTCGGCCAGCGTGCACTCCCACTTGACCCCGAAGACCGGCCCAGGCTGCGGACCCACCAGGGACTCGTCGGCCTGGAACACAGTCAGCACCACTTCCCGCAGCCGCGTGAAGCCGCACTCTTTGGCTCTCAATCGCAGAGGAGATTTGCGCGCGGCTTCCGCGAACAACGCAACCACCTTGTCCCATACGCCGTCGTCTTCGGTCCACGTAAGAGGCAACCCCAGCCAATCGCAGAGCTCTTCGAGCTCGTCGCGAAGAGATGAAAAGGAAACCAGGTCGAGCGCCTCGGCCGGCTCCTTGCTGTCGGGGTCCGCCACGTCGTAACGCCCCAGGTCGTCGTCCAGTCGACGGAGGATTTCCCAGGCAGGCTCGGGATCGAGCTTGCCCTGCGCCCCCCAGTCGCAAAACAGATTCAACGTGGTCAGCCGGCGGCGCTCGCCTCGCTGCTCGAGCAACCGCCGGATTTCACCCAGCGCATCGACGACGTCGGATTTCCTGCTCGGAGGGTTGCCCAGAAGGGCTGCAAGTTTATCGGCAGTGCCGTTCACTGGTCTGTCATCCCGAGCCCGCCGCGGCGGGCCCTAGGCACGCGGCTTGTAACGCGCGACATCGGCGAAGAGGTCGAACACGCGCGTGCGCACGGGAAACCTGGCGCCGTGCACGGTGCCGGCGGGAATGAAGTAGGAATCGCCGGGCTTGTAGCGGCGCGTCTGGCCGGCGATGGTGAGCTCCATCTCGCCGTCGAGCACCACGCCCCACTGGTCGCCGTGCGAGTGCAGCGGCACCTCGGCACCCGCCTCCATGGTGAAAAAGACGGCCTGGCCGCGGTCGCCCTGCAGCATGTGGGCGACGATGCCGGGAAACGGCAGGTCGGCTTCCGGCAGCTTCAGGATGAAGTCTGGATAGAAATCAGCCATGGCGCACCTCCGACCTCTGGAACTCTGAAACCCTGCAACTTATTTCTTGGCCAGCGCCTCGTAGCGATCCTCGGGCGGCGCCTCCTGGGTCGCGGGCAAGCCGCGCATCGTCCACCCGGGAAAGGTGACACGGCCCATCTGGTCGGTCTCAGCTCCGAACCCTCCGCGCATGTCCACCACGTTCGTGAAGCCCGCCTGCACGAGCAACTCGGCGGCTTTCATCGAGCGGCCGCCCTTCTGGCAGCCGGTGATGAGCTTAGCGTCGCGCGCGAAGTTCTTCTCCACCACTTCCAGAAAGCGTGGGTTGGGCGCCATCCGGCCGCTGGCGTCGGGCTCGAGCAGCGGCACGTTCTTGGCGCCGAGGACGTGGCCGGCCGCGAACTCCGGCGTGCTGCGCACGTCGAGGTAGACGTAGTCGCCCGAGTCCAGCAACTGCTTGGCTTCTTCCGGTGCGATGCGTTTGATCTCCATGCCCCTTCTTATCTCACACGCCCCGTGCGCCCGTCAATGCGGCCAGGCGATTGACACGCATACGGCCAATGGATAGACTCACAGCTTGCTTCAGGGGCGAATGTCGGGCCGGGTACTTCACGCAAGCCTTGCTGTCTTTCTCGAAGACTGAACTTAACCTTCTTGGAGCGGCTGAATGGCGAACACGCACTCCAGTCCGGGGGGCAAGCTGGCAGCCTGGGGCTTCCTGATTGTCCTGCTGGTGCTGACTCTCTCCACCGTGTACTTTTTCTGGGAGCGCACCTGGTGGTTCCCGGAGTCCATCACCGCGCTGGGTCACCGCGTGGATGCGCAGTTCATGCGCACGCTGTGGATCACCGGCCTGGTGTTTGTGCTGGCCCAACTGGCGCTGGCCTACACCATCCTGCGTTACCGCGCCGACGTCCCCGGCCGAGCCGTTTACAGCCACGGCCACACCGGGATGGAAATTCTCTGGACGACGCTAACGGCGATTATGTTCGTCGGGCTCGGCATTGCGGCGCAGGCCGCCTGGAGAGATTACCACGCGCTCGGCCCCACGCTGGCCCCCGGCGCCCAGCAGGTCGAAATCACCGGCAAGCAGTTCAAGTGGTACTTCCGCTACCCCGGCCCCGACGGGCAGTTCGGGCGCACCGACCCGACGCTGGTCAACGACCAGCTTGGCAACTACCAGGGCGTGGACTTCACCGACCCGGCGGCCAAGGACGACGTCATCGCCGCCGAGATGGCGGTGGTGGTGAACCGGCCGGTGAACGTCATTATCCGCTCGCTCGACGTCACCCACAGCTTTTTCGTCCGCGAGCTGCGCTTCAAGCAGGACGCGGTGCCCGGCCTGCTCATTCGAATGAACTTCACCGCCGAAAAGACCGGCAGCTACGAAATCGCCTGCGCCGAGCTCTGCGGCCTGGGCCACCACCAGATGCGCGCCGACCTGCGCGTGCTCACCGCCGCCGAGTTCGAGCAGTGGATAGGCGAGCAGGCCGCCTTCATGTCCGCGCTCACCGGCGAAGAAGAAGAAACTCCAACCGAGCAACCCAACCAATAGGAGAGACGGATGGCCACTGAAGCCCACCACGTCCACGCGGCGCCCACGGGCTTTGTCCGCAGGTACATCTTCAGCACCGACCACAAAATCATCGGCATCCAGTACATCCTCCTGGCGCTGATGGCGGTGTTCGTCGGGATGTTTCTCTCGCTGCTGATGCGCCTGCACCTGGCTTGGCCCACGCTCCACCTGCCCGTCGTCGGCCTGATGACGCCGGAGCAATACCTGGCGCTGATGACCATGCACGGCACCATCATGGTGTTCTTCGTACTCACCACGGCGCCGCAAAGCGGCTTTGGCAATTACTTCCTGCCGATTCAAATCGGCGCCGCCGACATGGCCTTCCCGGTTCTGAACATGCTGTCGTTCTGGTTCACCTTCGTGTCGTTCCTGGTGATGCTGGCGGCGTTCGTGGTCGAAGGCGGCGCGCCCATCAGCGGCTGGACCGGCTACGTGCCGCTCAGCGCCCTGGGGGAAATCGCCGGGCCCGGCCTCGGCTGGGGACAGAGCTTATGGGTCATCAGCCTGGCGATTTTCTGCGGCGCCTCGCTGATGGGTGCCTTGAACTTCATCACCACCATGCTCGACCTTCGCGCTCGGGGGCTGTCGCTGATGCGCCTGCCGCTCACCTGCTGGGCCTGGTTCATCACCGCCATTCTCGCCCTGCTCGGCTTCGCCGTGCTGCTGGCCGCGGGCGTGCTGCTGCTGCTCGACCGCCACGCCGGCACCAGCTTCTTCATCCCCGGCGGGCTGGTGGTGAGCGACCGCATTATTAACCACAAGGGCGGCTCGCCGCTGCTCTGGCAGCACCTGTTCTGGTTCTTCGGGCATCCCGAAGTCTACATCGCCATCCTGCCCGGCATGGGCATCGTGTCGCACGTGCTTTCCACCTTTGCGCGCAAGCCCATCTTCGGCTACCGCGCCATGGTCTACGCCATGGGCGCCATTGCATTGCTCGGCCTCGGCGTCTGGGGCCACCACATGTTCCAGAGCGGGATGAGCCCCTACAGCGCCATCGCCTTTTCGCTGCTGACGATGTCCATCGGCGTGCCTTCGGCCATCAAGACTTTCAACTGGATTGGGACGCTCTGGGGCGCGCGCATCCGCTTTACGACGGCGATGCTGTACGCGCTCGGCTTCGTTTCGCTCTTCGTCAGCGGCGGCTTAAGCGGCTTGTTCCTGGCGCAGCCGTCGGTCGACATCCCGCTGCACGACACCTACTTCGTCGTCGCTCACTTCCACATCATTATGGGCGTCGCTGCCATCTTCGGGATGTTCGCCGGCACCTACTTCTGGTTCCCCAAGATGTTCAACCGGCACCTCCACGAAGGTCTGGGCAAGCTGCACTTCTGGCTGACCTTCGTCGGCGTCTACGCCATCTTCATGCCCATGCACTACATCGGCCTCGCCGGCAACCTGCGCCGCTACGCCGACACCACTGCCGTGCGCTTCCTGGCCGAGATGCAGCCGGTGCATACTTTCATGAGCATCGCCGCCTTCATCACCATTGGCGCGCAGCTTCTGTTCGTCGTAAACCTGGTGTGGAGTTTGTGGAGGGGCAAGAAGGCTGAGGGCCTCAACCCCTGGGAAGCCACCACGCTGGAGTGGACGGTTCCTTCGCCGCCGCCGCACGACAACTTCGCCGGCCACGAACCGACGGTCTACCGCGGCCCCTATGAGTTTGCCGTGCCCGGCGCCGACAAGGATTTCGTCCCGCAGCACGTACCCGAGGGCAAACAGGCCGCCGCCCACGGCGACGACTAGGTCCATGGTTTGGATTGCGCTCCTGAGCCTGCTCGCCATGCTCCGAAGGTCGTGGTGGGCGAAGCAAGGGAACCCAGGCGTAGAAACGGAGCGCTAGCGAGAAATGACCGCGAAATCGGCAATTGAAGAACTCGAGCTGATTGACACCGCCGAACCGCCTCCGCCGACGCGGCGGGGCGACTCCGGCTGGGACGGCGGCGAAGGCTTCCGCCACGCCCGGGCGCGCGATCCGGAAACCTACGTCACCGGCATCTGGGTCGCTCTGGCCTCCATCCTGATGTTCTTCCTGGCGCTGACCAGCTCCTTCCTCGTCCGCAAAGGACTCGGGCAGGACTGGCAGCCCTTCGAGTTCCCACGCGCCTTGTGGGTGACGACTGCGCTGTTGGTGGTCAGCAGCGGCACTCTTGAGCGTGCCCGCCGCGCTCTGACGGCGGGGGAGCGCGCGGTCTTTTCCCGTTGGTGGACTTTGACCACGATGCTCGGCGTCTTCTTCCTCGCCGGCCAGTTGGTCGCCTGGCGCAGCCTCTGGAACGCCGGCGTTTTCCTCGCCACCAACCCCAGCAGCTCGTTCTTCTATCTGCTGACCGGAACGCACGGCCTGCACCTGCTGGGTGGTTTGATTGCGCTCAGCTACGTCAGCACGCGCAGCCGCCGGCTCGAGCCGTGGCCGGCCGAGCGCCCGGCGGTGACGGCGACCGCAATCTACTGGCACTTCCTTGGAGTGCTCTGGGTTTTTCTGTTCCTACTTCTGCTGCTGGGACGGTGACGGATGAGTGACGCGCACGCGGAATCGGTGGCCCTCAGCTCGCGCTGGGCAGGTGGGGCCCGGCCCTATGCCATGGGCTCGAAGAAGCTCGGCATGTGGCTCTTCATCATCTCCGACGCGCTCACCTTCTCCGCCCTGATCATGGCCTACAGTTACGTGCGCCTCTCCAGCCCCCAGTGGCCGACGCCGTTTCCCTTCTCGCCGGCGATTGTGTTTTCCACCGTGATGACCTTCGCCCTGCTCTCGAGCAGCCTGACAATGGTGATGGCCGTAGCTGCGGCCCACCGTCACGACCACCGCAAAGCCGTGCTCTGGCTGCTCGCCACCATGGCCTGCGGCACGGTCTTCGTCGTGCTCCACATGATGGAGTGGATGCACCTCATCCACGAAGGCTTGCGGCCATGGACAACTCCGGCCCAGTGGCCCTGGCCCAATACCCCGCTCTTCGGCGCCACCTTTTTCGGGCTGACCGGCATGCACATGCTGCACGTCACCATCGGCATCATCTATCTGGGCATCATCGCCCTGGGCTTCGGGAAGAAGAAGTTTGAAGCGGAGGACGTCGAGGTCAGCGGCCTCTACTGGCACTTCGTTGACCTGGTGTGGATGTTCATCTTCCCGCTGATCTACCTGATGTCCATCAAGTTCTAGGAGGCAGACGATGAGCGAACACGCGGAAGCCCACGGCGGCTCGACCCGGCTCTACATCGGCATCTGGTTCGCCCTGCTGGCCCTGACCGCCATCGAGGTCTACCTCGGCTACATCCACCTGCCGCTGCACCTGATGCTGACCCTGCTGATGGGGATCTCGGTCATCAAGGCGGCGCTCATCATGGCCTACTTCATGCACCTGCGTTTCGAGCGCTTGAGCCTCTTCCTGACCTTGGTGCCGATTCTGGTGCTCTGCCTCTGCCTTATCATGATCTTTTTCTTCCCCGACGGCTTCCGCATGCAGCAACTGCGCACTCCGTTGGGTTAGGCACTGCATGACACGCGTAAAGAAACTGACGACGCTTGTTGTTCTCGCGGCCGCATTGCTTTCGGCCGCGCCGGGCTACTCGCAGGGCTGCGTCATGTGCCGAACCTCCGCTGCTGCCGGCGGCGATGAGGCCATGAAGGCCTTCGACCTCGCCGTCCTCGTCCTGCTCATCCCCACACTCCTCATCTTCATCGGCATCCTTGTCTTTGCCTTCCGCTACCGCAATCACCCCCGCGTCGACACCACCGAAGGGTTTCCGACGCTCGACCATCCCGCACGACACCGCTGGTAGGACAGACATCCCGGTCTGTCAGACGACCAGGCCTGCTTGGGCAGGGCGGCAGCTTGTCCCCCGCCGGGATGTCTAGCGTTGGAGCGCGGCTGGCAGGCCGGAACGGACCAGCAGCGAGAGAGTTTCAATGAAGAAGTTCCGCGCATACTTTTCCTGCTCGTCAGGTGGGAACGCCGCCAGCGGCACGTGCCGCGCGAGAACGACCTCACTCCGCTCGAAAAACTCCCACCTTGGCTTGCGCGCGGTGTACTTGACGATGCGCTGATACGTCGCCCGCAGCAGGTTCTGCTTGCCGCCCACCAGCTTCCGGTGCAAGGCCGACGTCGCCGGCCGCACAAACACGTAGACCGCGCACTCCGGCGGTTCCAGCACCGGCCCGCCACGTCGCGAGGAAGAAGCGGAGAGGAATCCGGCAAACATACCGACTTGCTTGCTGCGCTTGGGGACAAAGGCGAACCCCCAGCGGCCTTTCTCGTTGTCTGGGTAACTGCGGAACCCGCGCAGATACCCCGCCGCCAGGTCCCCCAACCAGTCGCAGGGGATCGGAGGTGGGGCACTCAGCGGCAGGAGCCGCTGGGCTGAACGGGGTTTGCTTCGAAGCGTCAACTAGAAAGGATATCGCGTGACGTCGAGGACGCCCTTCGCCACCTGGCGGCGCAGCGCCACGGTGTTGGGCGGCTCGCGCTTGAGCAGCCGGCGCAGCAGCGCCAGTTGCGCGCGCAGCGTGTCGCCGCTCGCGCAGGCGGCCAGCACCGTGCGGGCGTTTGTCTCGACGCGGTCGAGCGCATCGGCGAGGAAGACCTGTGTGGCCGCGGTTGCCAGCGCGGCCGTCGAGCCATTCCGCGCACCAATCTTCTGAGTGCGCAGCAGGGCACTTTCCGCGGCGTAGACGTCCATGGCAATGTCGGCCAGCGCGCCGGCCACTTCCTGCTCGTCGGCCAGTTTATCCATGTACTTTTGTCCCGCGACGCCGGCGGCGAAGAGGAAGGCCTTCTTCGACGCGGCGACCAGCGCGACCTCCGCTCCCAGCGGGCCGCTCGGCGGCGCGGCCGTCGTCGGACCGCTCATCAATTCATCGGCAACTTTCTTGGCGGCGGCCAGCAGCGGCAGCTCGCCCTTCATCGCCCGCTTGAACAGCATGCCGACGATGAGCAGCCGGTTGATTTCGTTCGTCCCTTCGAAGATGCGGTTGATGCGCGAGTCGCGGTAGGCGCGCTCGGCGGGATAGTCCTGGCTGTAGCCGTAGCCACCGTAAATCTGCACCATTTCGTCAACGACGTAGTCGACGATTTCGCTGGAGTAGACCTTGTTGATGGAACACTCGATGGCGTACTCCTCGAGCGCCTTCATCAGGTGCTGGGCGGCGTCGGCGGCGCGCAGGTCAATGCCGTGCAGCGCCGCGTCAATCATCCCCGCGGTGCGGTAGATCATCGACTCGCCGGCGTAGAGCTGAATCGCCATCTCGGCCAGCTTGTGCTGGATGAGCCCGAACTCGGAGATGGACTTCCCGAACGCCTTGCGCTCCTGGGCGTAGCGCGCCGCTTCCGCCAGCGCGAACTTGCCGCCGCCGATGCAGTAGGCGCCCAGCTTGAAGCGCCCGAAGTTGAGCGTGTTGAAAGCGACGATGTGGCCGCGGCCGACTTCGTGCAGCAGGTTCTCGGCCGGCACCCGGGCGTTGTCGAAAAAGAGAGGTGTGGTCGAGCTGCCCTTGATGCCCATTTTCTTTTCGTCCGCGCCCGGCTTGAAGCCCGGTGTGTCGCGCTCGACGATAAAGCAGGAGAACTGCTCCCCGCCCACCTTGGCGAACACGATGAACACATCGGCGAAGCCGCCGTTGGTAATCCACATCTTCTGCCCGTTCAGAATCCAGTGCTTGCCGTCGGGCGAGAGGTCGGCGCGGGTCTTGGCCGCCAGCGCGTCCGAGCCCGCCTCGGCCTCGCTCAGGCAGTAGCAGGAAATCCACTCCGCCGAAGCCAGCTTGGGCAGGTACTTCTTCTTCTGCGCTTCGGTGCCGAAGTAAACGATGGGCAGCGTGCCGATGCCGGCGTGGCCGCCGTGGCTGACCGCGAAGCTGGCATAGCGCGCCATCTTTTCGGCGATGATGGTGGAGGACACTTTGTCGAGCCCCGCGCCGCCGTAGGCTTCCGGCACGTCAGCGCCCATCAGGCCGAGCTCGGCCGCCTTGCGCATCAGCGACACTAGGAGCTGGCGGTCACCGTGCTCGATTTTTTCGACGTGCGGCAGCACTTCATTGGTCATAAACTCTTCCGTCATCTGGCCGATCTGCCGCTGCTCGTCGGTGAACTCTTCGGGGATGAAGACGTCGTCCGCGGTGCAGGGCTCGATGAGGAAGCTGCCGCCCTTGATCGCTTTTGCGGTGGTCGTCGGTGCCGTCGCCATGATTGCCATCCTATGCAGAAGTTATCTTCTTCAATTGCGCAACGTACTCCGCCGGCAGGCCGTGCTCTTCCGCGCCCTGAAGGATGCGCGCCAGGTAGTGCCGGTCGGGCTTGAGCCCCTTGCGGACTTTGCGGGCGAGATAAACCTGCGCGCCGACCTTGTTGCCCTCGGCGTCCACCACGTTCACCTCGCTGCGGCGGTAGTGCTCCGGCACGCCCTCGAAGCGGTCGAGCACGCGCAACTGCGCTTCGCTCAGCCGGTAGAGCACGCCCCACACCGTCTTGCCCTCGGCCGGAACGATGTTGGCCGAGCCGGTGCCGCCGCGCGTGACCTTGTCGAAGTTTAGCTCATAGTTGTCGAGGCGCGCGACCTTTTCTTCCGCCGGCGCGCCCGCACGCTGCTCGACCTGCGTCCGGCTCATGTTGGACGCGTAGGCAAAATACCAGATGGTGTTCGGTGCCATTGGATCTGCCCTGAGTTTGTCCTCATCGCCCCCGGTGCCTGCCCGGGGAATGTCATTCCGGCCGAAACTATCGTCTATCGCCTGAGAAAGAGGCCAAGAACAATCGAAGCCAACAACGCACCGACTGATATGTAATAAACGTACACAGGGAGAAATGTCCATCCGTTTTGCAAGGCAATCTTGCAGTACTGGCGGAACAGTCCATGCGCATTCCCAGGCCACGGAAGCAAGGCCGTTGGCGGTCCGTAGGCAGAGACCCTGCGGCTGGCCCAAAGAAAAGCCGCTGAGAGCAACACAACGGCAGTCAAAGGTACGACGAGAACCGCTACGGACTTGAGGGTAATCGTTTCCATGTTCAGCTCCTAGGGGTCGTCCCGGACTAGTTAAGCGACTCGAAGATGCCGGCGGCGCCCTGGCCGCCGCCCACGCACATCGTCACCATGCCGTAGCGGGCTTTGCGGCGGCGCAGCTCGTAGAGCAGCGTTGCCGTCAGCTTGGCGCCCGTGCAGCCTAGCGGATGACCGAGCGCCACCGCCCCGCCATTGACGTTTACCCGCGACATATCGAGCCTGGCTTCCTTCTCCACCGCCAGCACCTGCGCCGCAAAGGCTTCGTTCAACTCGATGACGTCAATGTCGCTCAGCTTCAGCCCTGCGAGCTTGAGCGCCTTGGGAATCGCCAGCGCCGGCCCGATCCCCATTTCTTCCGGCTTCACGCCCGCAGTGGCGAAGCAGACGAATCGCCCGAGCGACTTGACGCCGAGCGCCTTGGCGCGCTCGGCGCTCATCACCACCGCGGCGGCAGCGCCGTCGCTCATCTGTGAGGCGTTGCCGGCGGTGATGGTCCCCTTGGCGTGAAACGCCGGTTTGAGGGCGGCCAGCGCCTCGCGGGTTGTGTCGCGCCGCGGCCCTTCGTCCATCTCAAAGCGAACCTTTTCTTCCGAGGGCTTGCCGTTTGTGAGGACGCGGTAGGTGACTTCCACCGGCACCAGCTCGTCCTTGAACTTGCCCGCGTCAATGGCGGCGAGGGCCTTCCGGTGGCTCTGAAACGAGAATTCGTCCTGCGCCTCGCGCACGATGCCGTACTTCTGCGCCAGGATCTCCGCAGTCAGGCCCATTGACAAGTAGGCATCGGGGTACTCCCGCACCAACGTAGGATTCGGCGAGATCTTGTTGCCGCCCATCGGCACCAGGCTCATCGATTCCGTCCCGCCGGCGACGATGACTTCCGAAAACCCGCACATGATTCTCTCCGCCGCCTGCGCGATGGCCTGCAGGCCCGAAGCGCAGAAGCGGTTGACAGTGACGGCTGAGGCGCTCGCCGGCACGCCCGCGCGCAGCGAGGCAATCCGCGCCACGTTCATTCCCTGTTCGGCTTCGGGCATGGCGCAGCCGAGGATGACGTCTTCGACTTCTTTGGGGTCAAGCCCCGGCACCCGTTTCAGCGCTTCGCTGATGGCCAGCGCCGCCAGGTCGTCCGGCCGCGCCGCCCGCAGTGCGCCTTTGTAGGCCTTGCCCACCGGCGTCCGGCACGCCGATGCAATCACCACTTCCCGCATTGCGTTCCTCCCTTAGGCCTCTTGGCTCTACTCAACTCTGCGTAGGCTTTACCCCTGCAGGGCGGAGCCAGTCGGAGGTCACGATGGTGCGCCACGCAGCAGCGTCTCCACGGCCCCGATGAAGTCATCCACTACTGGACACCACATTTCTGCTGGAAGCCTGAAGAAGAAGTCTCTGGACGAGGCCACGGCCTGGAATCCTGCGATGCCTTGCAGCAGTCTCCTAAACTCGTCTCTGAGTTTCTCAGTTGCTTCGTTGTCGTCCAACCAGCCGAAGGGAATGTTCAGTGAACCGTTCGTCTGGACGATATAGAGGGACCTTACGGAGATCCGGTCGAACTTGACTGTAAGCGAGCCTTCCTTTCTACCTGTGCCCCATTCGATTCTTCCTGGGGGCCGCTTTGAGAATTCCAGCAGTTTTTTCACAGCGCCGAGATGTCCCGTACCCACCCTCCTCGAGGTTTCCTGGAGGAAGCTTGATTCGTCCCAAGAACGACTCTCTCTGGTCCCACCGGCATCTCGGGCCTCAACACCGAAAAGGCGCGGCCGCATGATCTCATAGCCCTCGTGCTCGTAATAATCGACTTCAACAGCAAACAAGGCAAAATCACTCATCTTGTTCAAGAAGAGTATTAGATCTTTGAGTCGTTCTTCCAGCGTGTCCATGAGAACAACGAACTTGTATGTACCGTCTCGCAGATTCCCCCAAGCTCGCTCAAGGAGAACGTCTGCCTCTTCATCGCCAAATCCCAATGTGCGCTTAACGTACTCATGGAGCCCAATGTCTTTGGCTACGGCATTGCCTAAGACATTCGCGAACTGGTCCAAGGTGCGATACGTGCTTGTTAGAGAGGCGCCGTAGTCTAGAATCTGCGCCACCACCAATCGCTTGTCTGGGTTTTTGTAGAGCTTAGTCTCTACGAGAAAAACATCTCCACTGTCATCGATTAGCAATGCGTCTATTGGCCCGCTTTCCGTCGGAAACTCACGAACGACAAGGAGACGATCGAGGTCTATGCCCGGCTTGATCTCGTCTAACGGAATACTTTTGGGATTTGCATGAATGTACTCTTGAAGAAATGTTTCCTTGGCGATGCTTGTCTTCGGAACGCGCACGGCATTCTTTCCCGCTTTAGAGACGATGATGGTCATGCGTCCCCGATCCCTAATTCCGCAGAGGCTTGCCTGTCTTCAACAAGTATTGGATGCGCTCCTGAGTCTTTCGCTCCCCGCAGAGGCTGACAAAGGCTTCGCGCTCGAGGTCGAGCAGGTACTGCTCGCTGACCGCCTGAGGCGGGTTGAGGGCGCCGCCGGAAAGCACGTAGGCCAGCTTCTCGGCGATGACGGCTTCGTACTCGGTAATGTGCTCGGCGCGCCGCATGATGTGGATGCCGAGCTTCATCTGCGCGTAGGCGGTCTCGCCCAGCACGCGGATATCGGTGCGGGGCGCGCCGGGGCGCACACCGGCCCGGGCCATCGAGAGCACCGCCTGCTTGGCATCGCCCAAGAGTCGGTCGAGGTTCATCGTAATCTGGTCGCCGTTGCGCAGGAAGCCGAGGCGGCGGGCGTGGTCGGCGCTGGTGGAAACCTTGGCAAGCGCGATGGTCTCAAAGAGGTGCCGGGTGCGGTTGAGCAGGTCGAGCTCATCGGTCGCCGCGTCGGCGGCGCGCAGCAACAGCTCCTTGCAGCCGCCGCCGGCGGGAATCAACCCCGCGCCGGTCTCCACCTGACCCATGTAGGTCTCGGCCGCGGCCACCACGCGCTGCCCGTGCAGGCACACTTCGCAGCCGCCGCCCAGTGTCATCCCGTGCGTCGCCACCACCACCGGCCGCGGTGCGTACTTGAACGCCATCACGGTGTTCTGAAACGTGCGCACCATGGCGTGAATTTCATCCCATTCTTCTTCCTGCGCCGCCACCAGCAGCAGCATGATGTTGGCGCCGGCGGAGAAGTGCGGGCCCTGGTTGCCGACGACCAGCCCGTCGAAGTGGTCCTGCAACGCCTCCAGCGCCACGCGGGCAATCTCCAGAATGTCGCCGCCGATGGCGTTCATCTTGGTGTGGAACTCGAGGCAGGCGACGCCGTCGCCGAGGTCGATCAAACTGGCGCCGGCGTTCGAGCGCACCACGGCGCCGGCCGCGCGACGGTCGGCGAGCAGGATGACGCCCGGGCGCTCGGGCACGAAGCGGTGGCGGGTGCGCTCGAGGTCGAAATAGAACCGCTGGTTGTTCTGCCAGAGATAGAACTTCTTTTCCGGGGCGCGGCTGAGCTCTTCGGCCAGTGGCGGCAGCGCGCGCTTCTCCTGCTTCCAGCGCTCGAGGATGGTGTCGGCGCCGATGGCGTCCCAGAGCTCGAAGGGCCCGCGCTCCCAGTTGAAGCCGTAGCGCATGGCCTGGTCAATCTCGACTATCGTATCGGCAATCTCGGGCACGCGGGCGGCGGCGTAGAGGAAGAGGTCGCCGAGCAGCCGCTGGTAGAACAATCCGACGCTGTCTTTGGAGGCCAGCAGCATCCGCAGACGCTCGCCGAGGTCGTCGACGCCGCGCGCCATCTCCAGCGTGTGCAGAGTGACCTTCTGCCGCGGGCGATACTCGAGTGTCTTCCAATCGAGCGCCAGCACTTTCGACTCGCCGCCCTCTTTGACGCGCTTGTAGAAGCCCTGGCCGGACTTCTCGCCCAGCCAGCCGTTGGCGACCATCTTCTGCACGAAGTCGGGCAACTGGAAGAGAGCGCGCTGCTCGTCGTGGGGCAGGTTGTCGCGCAGGTTGGCGACCACGTGGCTGAAGACGTCGAGGCCGACAATGTCGAGTGTGCGGAAGGTGGCGCTGCGCGGGAGCCCGATGAGGGGTCCGGTCAGCTCGTCCACCGCTTCCAGGCTCAGGTTCTGCTCCTGCATCAGCCGCAGGGTGTTGAGCACCGAGAAGGTTCCGATGCGGTTGGCGATGAAGTTGGGGGTGTCCTTGGCGCGGACGACGACTTTGCCCAGGCTGAGCTCGGCGAAGTTCCAAACCGCCTCAACCACTTCCGGCAGCGTCTCGGCGATGGGGATCACTTCCAGCAGGCGCATGTAGCGCGGCGGATTGAAGAAGTGCGTGCCCAGCCAGTGCTGCCGGAAGCCCGCCGAGCGCCCTTCGGCGAGCAGGCGCAGCGGAATACCGCTGGTGTTGGAGCTGACAATGCTGCCGGGACTGCGGAGGGCATCGACGCGCTCCAGCAGCGGCCGCTTGATTTCGAGCTTCTCCGCCACGGCTTCGATAATCCAGTCGGCGCCGGCGATCCAATCGAGGTTGTCCTCGAAGTTGCCGATGCGGATGCGGTCGGCGTACTCGGGCAGGAAGAAAGCGGCGGGGTCGCTGCGGCGCGCGGCCTCCAGCCCGGCGCGCACGATGCGGTTGCGCACCACGGAATCGTTGAGTGTCAACCCGCGCTTCTTCTCCTCTTCCGTCAGGTCGCGCGGGACGATGTCGAGTAGAATGGGTGACAGGCCGGCGTTGGCCAGGTGGGCGGCGATGCGGGCGCCCATAACGCCTGCGCCCAGGACGGCAACGTTTTGGATCCGGATCATAGGGCCGAACACAGGCTCCGCCGCAGAAAAGCGGAGGCTCTCGCCGAGGAAGCGTTCGAGGCGAAGAGGCAGAGTATCGGAAGCCGCTGCGGGCGTCAAGCGGCGGCTGAGCGGTAACGAGATGGAGCTCGAGAGCTGGAAGGAAAAGCTGGCGCAGGCGCTGGCCCGCATCCGCGCCTTCGCCTACCAGCGGGTGCGCGTGCGACCCCCGCGCGCCGAGCCTCCCCGAGCCGAACGCCGCGTGGGGGTGGCGCTGGGCGGCGGGTTCGCGCGCGGCCTGGCGCACATCGGCGTGCTCAAGGTGCTGGAAGATAGCCGCATTCCCGTCGGCTGCCTCGCCGGCACCAGCATCGGCAGCATCATCGGCGGCGCCTACGCCAGCGGCGTGTCCGTGGCCGAGATGGCAACCGTGGCGCGCGGCATCCGCTGGAAGGACTTCGGCAGTTGGACCATTTCTACTCGCGGGCTCGCGTCCAATCAGCGGCTGGAAGCGCTGGTGCGGCGCACCTTCCGCGCCCTGCGCTTCGAAGACCTGAAGATTCCGCTGGCCATCATCGCCACCGACCTGGTGAACGCCCAGCCGGTGGTGTTCACGGCGGGCGAGCTGGGCGTGGCCGTGCGCGCCAGTTGCGCGTATCCGGGCCTCTTCCTTCCTGTTGCGGTCGATGGCAGCCTGCTGGTGGACGGTATGCTGGTTTCGGCGGTGCCGGCGGAAGCGGTGCGCGAACTGGGCGCCGACATCGTCATCTCCGTCAATCTCGACAACATCCGCTACGGCCTGGAGCCGAAGAACATCGCCGAAGTCTGGGCGCGGGCGCTGAGCATCGCCACCCGTGCCGCCGAGCCAGTGTGGCGCGAGCAGTCCGACATCGTCATCGAACCGGAAGTGCGCCACTTCGATTGGGACGACTTCGGCCGCGCCGATGAGTTGATTGCCGCCGGTGAAGAGGCCATGCTGGCCGCCCTGCCGCGGCTGAAGCGCCTGCTGGAAGAACCCGGCGAGGCCCGGGCCGCCTCCTGACCTTGTCTTTCCCTCTCATCATCGCGCATCGTGGCGAGCCGGGACGCCGCGAAAACACCCTGGCCGGTTTCCTCGCCGGCATCGCTCGCGGGGCCAACTGGATCGAGCTGGATGTCCACCTGACGGCCGACGGGCAGGTGGCCGTCCATCACGATGCCCACCTCGCCCGCCGCGCGTTGAGCAAGTTGACGCTGGAAGAAGCTCGAGCCCTGGCGCGCCGACGCAAGCGCATCGAACTGCCTACTCTGGATGAAGTCCTGGAAACCATCGCTGGCCACATTGGACTGAACGTAGAAATCAAGGACCCGCGCGCCGGCCGCGCCGTGGTGGCCGCGCTCGCCCGCCACAAAGCCGTTGACCGCGCCATTTGCAGCTCGTTCCACTGGCCAGCGATTCGCGAGCTGGCCGACCTGCGCCCCCGCGTGGCGACCGGCATCCTCACCAGCGGGCGGCTGCGCAACCCCGCCGGCGACTTTCATCGCGCGCATGCCGATGCCGTGTTCCAGGGCTATAAGTCGGTTCAGCCGGCGCAGGTGCGCGAAGTCAAGAAGGCCGGGTTCGGGTTCTACGTCTGGACGGTGAACCGCGAAGCCGATCTGCGGCGAATGGTAGAGCTGGGGGTCGACGGCATCATCACCGACTACCCCGAGCGGCTGGTCCACCTTCGCCAACGGCTCACCCGGTAATCGTTGAAGCGTTGATTCGTTGAACCGGCCGGAGCGCGGTGCTATGATGCGGTGCGAGCGGGTCGAGCCGCAGCCCCAGACCCGCCGAAATCCTAGCGAGGTGCATTCGATGAAGCCGTCTCGTCTGTTCGCCATCGTCCTCTTCGTTCTGACAGTTGGGGTCGCCAGCGCCGGCGCGCAAACCAAAGCGCCGAGCCAGAAAGTCTTCCCCTATCCCATCCACAAGAAGACGCTGCCGAACGGGCTCGATGTCGTGGTCATCGAGACGCCCGAGTTCAAGAGCGTGCTCAGCTACAACACCCTGGTGCTGGCCGGGGCGCGCAACGAAACCGAGAAGGGCAAGACCGGCCTGGCGCATCTCTTCGAGCACATCCTCTTCCGCCACCGCTACGGCGGCGAAGACGGCGGCTACGACGACCGCATGAGCAAGCTCGGCACCCACAACAATGCCTGGACGTGGTTTGACGTCACCTACTATCACCCGCTCACCTTCACCTCGAACCTGAACACCAAGGGCGACCTGCCCGGCCTGCTGGAACTCGAATCCTCGCGCTTCAAGGCGCTCGATTTCACCGAGAAGATCTTCAAGACCGAGACCGGCGCGGTGCTGGGCGAGTACCGCCGCGGCGCTTCGCGGCCCTCGCAGAAGATGACCGAGCACGCGCTGGCGCTGCTCTTCCCGCATCATTCCTACGGGCACGACACCATCGGCTACTACCAGGACGTGCTCGACATGCCCAACCACTACGACGCCGCGCGGCGCTTCTACGACACCTACTACCGGCCGAACAACTGCGTGCTGGTGATTGCCGGCGACGTCAAGGCCGAGGGAATCTTCGCCACCGTCGAGCCTTACTACCGCGACTGGCAGCGGAAGGACGTGCCGCCGATCCAGGCCACCGGCGAGCCACCGAAGAAGGAGCAGCGCGAGCACGTAACCTGGGACGCCGACGTGGCGCCGCTGGTCTGGGTGGCCTATCGCATGCCCGCCTTCAAGCCGGGCACGACCGACTCCGCGGTGGCGGAACTGCTGAGCGAGCTGCTGGTCTCGCCCGCCGCGCCGCTCTACAAGAAGCTGCGCTACGAGAAGCAGACCGCCAGCCAGCTCGGCTTCGAGGAGGGCACGCAGGGCTTCGAGAGCTTCGACCCGCGCGCGGTCATTGTTTCGGCGCAGCTCTACAAAGAAAAGCAGGCCGCGCAAGGGACGAAATATTTCGACGAAGTCAGCGGTGACATTATCGCGGGCATGGACGAACTAAAGCGCTTCTCCAGGCAGAAGACCGCGCGCAAGCTGCTCGAGACCCTCAAGAGCCGCTACCGCTATGACTTTCTGGCGGCGATGTCGAGCCCGGCCGATATCGCCCAGACCTTCGCCTGGTACTACCGGTTCGACCGCGACCCCGACGTGTTCGAGAAGCTGCTGGCGTCGGTGCAGAAGCTGACACCGCAGGACATCGACCGCTTCGCGCAGAAGTATTTCGTGCCCGAGAATCGCGCTGTGCTGACGCTCTCCTACGATCAACAGAAGGCGAAACTGGAAAATGGAAAATAGAAAACGGGGACCGATAGCCATGCGAATCCGTGGCTCTTTCCTGCTCGCAACACTGCTCGCACTGGTCGCGCTGCCGCTGGCGGCGCAGACGCCCAAAGTCGTTACGCTCGGTTCGCCGGCGCCGCTGGTGGAAATCAAAGTGATGGTCAAAGCCGGCTCGGCCGCCGACCCGGAAGGACTCGAAGGCCTGGCGAACTTGACCGGACAGCTTGTCATCGAAGGCGGCTTCGGCGAGCCGAAGAAACCTGTCACCAAGGAGGCGCTGGCCGAGCTGACGCGGCCGTGGGGCAGCGGCGCCTACCCGCAGGTCAGCGTGACTAAAGAAGTTACCGTGTTCTCGATGACGGTGCCGAAGGAAGTGTTGACGACCTACGTGCAGCAGGTGCTGCGGCCGATGTTCACGCAGCCGCTGTTTGCCGCTGCTGAGCTCGACCGTGTCAAAGCCGAAACGCTGCAGACCCTGCGCTCTGACCTGCGCTTCGAGCAGATTGAGTTGGTTGGGCTCATCGCGCTCGACAATGTCATCCACGAGGGCACGAACTACGCGCATCCCGATATCGGCACCGAGAAAGGACTTGAGCAGATCACCGCCGAAGCCGTGCGGCGCTTCTACGCCACCTACTACAAGCCGGAGAACATCATCGTCGGCGTTTCCAGCGGCGATGCCGCGGTGATGAAGCAGGTGCAGGACGCGCTCGCCGTCGGCCTCAAGCTCGAGGCCGCGCCGTTTTCGCGCCGCGCTGCGCAAGCGCCGCCAGCGGTGAAGGGCCGCGACCTTCTCATCGTCGCCCAGCCCAACGCCATCTCCGCCGGCATCCACGCCGGCTTTCCGCTGCCGCTGACGCGCGCCGACGAGGACTACTGGCCGCTCTACATCGCCAACATCTGGTTCGGAACGCACCGCGACGGCTTCTCGCACCTCTATCAGGTCATCCGCGAGGAGCGCGGCTACAACTACGGCGACTATTCCTACATCGAGCACTTCGAGAGCCGCCCGCGCTATCTGTTTCCGCCGCCCAACGCGCCACGGCGCTTCCAGTACTTCAGCATCTGGATTCGCCCCGTGCAGCACGACTACGCGCACCACATCACGAAGGCGCTGACCTGGGAGCTGGAGAACTTCGTTCGCACCGGCCTGACCGAGGAGCAGTGCAGCGACGCCAAGAACAAAGCGCGCGTGCTGTACTTGAGCCTGGCGGAGACCGGCAGCCGCTTGCTCGGCACCAAACTCGACGACGAGTTCTACGGGCTCGACGCTGGCTACCTCGACAACTACCTCGCCACCGTCGACGCGGTAAGCTGCGCCCAGATCAACGCCGCCATCAAGAAGTACTTGCAGGCCGAGAACCTGCGCTACGTCATCATTACCCACAAAGACGTCGCGCCCAAACTGGCCGACGACATCGCCGCCGGCGGCCCGGCGTGGGGTAAGTCGCCGGCCGATTATCAGATTGATGTGAAGGAAGAGGGCGGGCGCAAGCTCTACGAAATTCCCGAGGCGCGGCTCAGAACTCTTCAGGGCGATGCCGTCTGGGCTTTCTACCCGCTCAACATCCCGCGCAACCGCATCCGCATCGTCCCCGCGGAAAAGCTGTTCGAAACCTCAGCGCTGCCACAATAAGGTTGCTTGTCATGCTGGGCCCGCCGCGGCGGGCGAAGCATCTCAGCGGAGTTGGTGCTTCAGACTGAGATTCTTCGGCGTGCGGCCTCAGAATGACAAGCGTGGTGGTTAGCGCCGCGCAGCGGAGGCCTGCTTGGCCAAAGCGTGGGCGTGGTCAGCGATGTGGCGCGCCGAGATTCCGTAGGCGTCGAGCAACTCATCCGGCTTGCCGCTGACCGGCATGGTGCGAATTGCCAAGTGCACGATGCGGATTTCGTCTTCGACCAGCGCGCTCGCCACCGCATCGCCCAGGCCGCCTTCCGCCCAGTGGTCTTCGACGACGAGCAACATGTTGCCTGTGGCGCGCGCGGCCGCCACCAGCGTCTCGCGGTCAACCGGCTTGACCGAATACAAATCAATCACACGCAGGTTGATTCCTTCCTTCTTCAGCGCCTCATGCGCCTTGAGAGCCTCGTGCAGCGTCACACCGGCGGCAACCACCGTCGCGGCGTCGCTCGCCGACTGCCGCACAATCTTGGAGCCGCCCGGCCAAAAATCTTCGTTGTTGTCATAAAGCACTGGCGTCTTGGGCCGCGTCCCGCGCAGGTACACGATGCCGGGAATCTTCGCCGCCTGCTCCACCAGCTTCTCCATTGCCACCGCGTCGGACGGATAAAACACCGTCGAGCCGCCCACCGCGCGCATCATCGCCAAATCTTCCAGCCCCATCTGCGACGGCCCGTCTTCGCCGATGGAGACGCCGGCGTGCGAGCCCATCAGCTTGAGGTTGGCGCGCGACACCGCCGCCATGCGGATCTGGTCGTAGGCGCGCGTCAAAAAACACGCAAAGCTCGACGCGAACGGGATCCGCCCCGCCGCGCTCAGCCCCACCGCCACGCCCACCATGTTCTGCTCGGCGACGTAGCATTCGATGAAGCGCTCCGGGTGCGCCTGCGCCAGCACTTCGGCGAAGGTCGAGTTCTTGACGTCGCCGTCCAGCGCCATCACCCGCGGGTCGGCTTCGGCCAGTTTCTTGAGCGCCTGCCCGTAGGCTTCGCGGGTGGCCACCTGCTGGCCGAGCGTGTAGGCTGGCGGTGCCATCGGCTTCGGCGCCGGAAACGGCGCCGGCGCCGGGCTCGGCGGTCGAATCGCCACGGCACAGCCTGAGCCGTTCAGCGGGAGCTCCGCCAGCGCTTTCTCGAGTTGGTCCTTCGGAACTGCTTTGCCGTGCCAGCCGTTCTTGTTCTCGATGAAGCTGACACCCTTGCCCTTCAGCGTGCGCGCAACCAGCACCGCCGGCTGACCGTTGGTCTTCGCCGCGCGCTCGAAGGCGTCGAGGATGTGGGCGAAGTTGTGCCCGTCAATCTCGAACGCCTGCCAGCCGAAGGCCGCGAAGCGCCGCGCGTAGGTGCCGGTGTCATGCTGGAGCATCGTGGGGTCGGACTGGCCCAGCCGGTTCACATCCACGATGGCGCACAGATTGTCGAGCTTGTAGTGCGAGGCGAACGCCGCCGCCTCCCACACCGCGCCTTCGGCGACTTCGCCGTCGCCCAGCAGGCAGTAGATGCGGCGCTGCGCCTTGTCGAGCCTGCCCGCGTACGCCAGTCCCGCGGCGATGCTCAGCCCTTGGCCCAGCGAACCCGTTGCCGCCAGCGCTCCGGGAAACCGCGGCGTGGGATGGCCTTCGAGCTCGTTGCCGAACTTGCGCAGGTCGGTCAACCGTTCGGGCGAAAATAATCCCGCTTCCGCCCAGGCCGCATAGAGAATGGGCGCCGCATGCCCCTTGGAGAGCACCAGAAGGTCGTTGCCGCGGTTCGAAGGGTCGCGCGGGTCGAACCGCATCACGTGGAAGAAGAGCGCGCTCATCAAGTCGGCCGCCGAGAGACAACTGGTCGGATGTCCCGAGCCCGCCGCCGTCGTCGCCCGCAGCGAGTGGATGCGCAGCCGCGTCGCTTTTTCGCGCAGCACGGCAATGGTTTCTTCGCGGGTCATGATTGCTCTCTCGTGGGGCGGGTCATCGCCGGCAGAATGGGAAGGCGGATTCTAGCACAGCAGGAGAACAACAGAGATTGAAGAAAAACGGTCGCGCTCAGGCCGACGGCCGCGCGACCTCCACGGCGCGGCGCGTGGTGAACACGGGCGCCAAGCGCTCGCTGAGCCGGCGCTTCAGCTCCGCCAGTTGCAGCGGGCGGAACGACGCCCCCTGCGCCGCACTCACCGCCACGGCGGCGCGGGGAAAGTCGCGCCGGCGATCCAGCGTCAGCCCAGCTTCGTCCAACAACTCCTCGAAAAACAAACTGCGGTCGCTCGCCTCCGAGCCCCACAACCACAATTGCTCCTCCCGGCTTTGCAGAAAGCGCAGCGTGCCCGGCAGCTTCGCTAGCACCCGCTCCGGGGTGGCGGCCTGGAAGTAGACCCGCAGGCGGAAGTCGCTCTCGGCAAAACGCGCCTCGATGCGCGCCACGTACTTGCCCAACTGGTTGGGTTCGATGACAACCCGGTAGAGGTTCTGGCTCGTTTGACGCAAAGGGCACCTCGGCTCGAACCCGACGTTCGGCTGCAGGATGATCTAGTCTAGCCCATTCCTTGCCCATAGAGCAATAGCACTTTCGGGCTGGCTTCCTGCACAATCGACTCCTTGTCGCCTTGTCGCAAACTAACATCTTTATTTTCAAGCAAATAACCGATACCCCTCCCCCCTTTTTGTTGATCTCATTGAACTAAAAGGGCTTATTGGGTGACTCGAGTCGGTCAAGTCGGTCCATGAACTGATTATGAAGGACTTAGTGGGTGACTCGAGTCGGTACCTCATTCGGGCGGCGACCTGGCGGCACAGCCTTGCAAGCGAATAATAGGCGAACTTCAAGCATTTGTCAAGCCCAGCGCCCTCGCTTACCGGTTGCCTTTGCGTCCTGGTGTTTTTCTGGCTACTATTCTTGCGTGCTCCGCGTCCGCTTCGAAGCCCTCGAAGAACCTTGGCAGGGAGTCCCTCGCCCGGCCCTCATCGCCTGGCTGGTTTTCTATGGACTGATCCTCCTCCTGGCGCTGCTGGACGACGACGGCTTCCTATTCATTGACAACGCCAACCTGATTGTCCATGAAGCCGGCCACCTGCTCTTCAGCTACCTGGGTGAGACCCTCTCTATCTGGGGCGGCACGCTCTTCGAGCTCTTTGTCCCCGCGGCTCTCGCCCTCACCTTCACCTTCCGCCGCCACCTCCAAGGCGCCGCCTTCTGCATTTTCCTTTTCTTCGAGAACTTCCTCTACATCGCCACCTACATGGCCGACGCCCGCCGCCAGGAGCTTCCGCTGGTCTCGGTCGGCGGCGGCGACATTGAGCACGACTGGCACCTCATCTTCTCCAGCCTCGGCCTGCTGAACTACGACACAACCATCGCCGCCCTCACCCGCGCCCTCGGCTGGCTCGGCATGCTGGCCACTGTGGCGTGGCTCGCCTGGCGCGCTCACTGCTCCCGCACCGAGTGACCTCCTCGGACCAGCCCGCCAGCCTTCAACACTCCCTCCACGACCATCGTGATGTCTGTTTGAGTTCCTTCAGGACTTCTGACCGAGGACGCGCTTCCGGGTCTCTTCGTTGATCTCGAGAATCTTCTCCGCCTTCAGCCGCTTTTGCAGCGACTCAATGTAGACAGACCAGGCCAGGCCGCGCTTCTCCTGGAGAAGCTGCTGGCGCAGCGCCTCGCGCTCAGCGAGGCTCATTTGGCCGGGATCGGCCGAAACGCGCGCGACCACCTTGAACACCACGCGGTTGCCGCCCTGCTCGACAACGTTGCTCACCGCGCCTTCCGGCAAGCTGAATGCCCCGGTCAGGCTGCGCAGCGGTCCCAGGCCTGCAACGGGCCGGTCGCGCGTCACCTTCTCGCTCGTCTTGACTTCAATACCGAGAGCCTTGCCGGCGCGCTTGAGGTCGCCGCTGGCCTTGGCTTCCGCCGCCAGCTTCTCGGCGGCTTCCCGCGCCTGGGCGGCGCCCCGCTCAGCGCGGTAGGCCTGCTCGACTTTGTCGCGCACTTCTTCGAACGCCGCCGGATGCGAGGCCAGAATCTGCTTCACCTGCGCAATCACATACCCGCCCGTAACTGAAATCGGATCGCTCACCGACTTGCCCACGTTGTCCGCCGAAACCCGGAACACCCAGTCCTGAAAATCCGGGTTGTCGCCGAAGGGCGCGGTGGCCTCGCCGCGGGCGAACGGCGGCACCTCCTGCACCACCCAGCCCTGCTCCTGGGCCGCGGCGTCGAGCGTCTTGCCGCCCCGAACCGCTTCCACGAGCCGCCGCGCATCGGTCTCGGCGCGCTGCCGCACGTTCTGCTGCTTCAGCGCCGACTCAATCTGCGACTGCACTTCGGCCAGCGGGCGATAGTGTTCCGGCTGGTGCTCCAGCACCTGCGCCACGTGGAATCCATAGCCGGTCTCAATCAGCTCAATCGAACCCGGCGTCATGGCGAACAGCTTCTGGTCGACCTCCGGGGACGCCTGGCCGCGCTGCACCCAGCCCATCTCGCCGCCTTTGTTCTTTCGCTCGGTGTCATCCGAGTACTGACGGGCCAGCGCCGCAAAATCCTTGCCGCGCTTCGCTTCGGCCAGCACCTGCTCGGCGGTCTTTTTGAGCTCAGCGGGGTCGCGCGCCGCCCCCAGCGGCGGCTGCTTCAGCAGCAGGATCTGCCGCACCCGCACCTGCTCGGGCACGAAGTACTCGCTGCGGTGGCCGTCGTAGTAGGCCTGAAGCTCGCGCGGGCTCACCTGCACGCGGCTGGCCAGCACCGCCTCGCTCACCCACACGGTGCGCGCCGCGCGCCGCTCGGGGATGACATAGCGGTCTTTGTTCTTCTCGAAGTACTCCCGCAGCTCGGTTTCGCTCGGCTGCAAGCGCCGCGCGTGCTCATCGGGGCTGAACACCGCGTAGTCAATCTGCACCTGCTCGCGCTGCTGGCGGTAGGCCCGGTCGATGTCGGCAGGGCTCACGACCACGCCGCTGGTGACCCAGGCCACCAGCCGCGCCGTCTTGGTGCGCCGCCGCACCATGTTCTCGAATTCCGGCACGGTCATGCCGAATTCCGACTGCACCACGTTGCGGTAGCTCTCCGCGCCGATGAACTTCCCGTCCGGGTAGAGCCACTGCACCTGCTGGAGCTGTTGCGCCAGCACTTCCGGTGGCACTTCAAAGCCGAGCCGGTTGGCCTCGTATTCGATGACCTTCTCTTCGATCAAATCCTTCATTGCCTGTTCCAGGATCAGGTTGCGGAACAGGTCGTTCTGGCCGCCGAACTGCTCGGAGCGACGACGATACTCCCGCTGCACGTCTTCTTCGGTGACGATCTCCCTGTCTATGCGCGCCAGTACGTCGGGACGGTCGTAGAAGTCGGTCCGCCCGCCGCCCAGGCCCGGCACCAGCGTCACCACCATCATCAGGCCCACAAGCCCGACGACAACGTAGAGCAGCACCTTGATTACGGACTTGCGCTGTCGGAAGACTTTCAGCATTGGTTCGGTTCGCCTGCCTGCTTATCGCAGCCGAGTCAGAGCCGCAAACCGTTCATTATAGGGGAAGCTGCGAGGGTGCACAAGGCGGCCCGACTAGGACTTCCGGGCGATTGAACCCGCTGCAACATTGTGCTAGTGTCGCTCGATGGGCACGGAGCCACCGCTCCGCAGAGAAGCCGGAATTTCTGAACTCTATGGTCGAGAAGCCGTTTCGAAAGCGCCTAGAGATTGACCACTACGCCATCGTGCGCTACCGCACGCTGGTGCTGCTGGGTGTGCTCGGGCTGGTCATCGCCATCACCGTGCTGATTCTGCTGCGTCCGCCCTGGCTGGTGCGGGCGTGGAATTCGGTGTTCAGCGGCGACGATACGCCGGTCGCCGCGCAGGCGACTTCCCAAGCCAAGTTCATCAACCTGGACGGCAGCGTCAAGGTAAAGAAGCGCAACTCGGCTCACTGGGTCGAGGCCGACCTGCGCACGCCGCTCGAAGCCGGCGACAGCGTCCAGACCGGCCCCACCGGCTACGCCCGCATCATCTTTGTCGACGGCACCACCTACGTGGTGAAGCCCGATACGCTCATCGTGGTCGAGGCCAACGACCAATTCCACAATCGCTCGACCCGCGTCGGGGTTCAGGTGAGCACCGGCGCGGTCGACCTGACTACCGGCAGCTGGGAGGTGGCTACTTCGACTTCGGAAGTCCGCTTCGAGAACGCCGTGGCCCGCATGCGCCAGAATACCCGCGCTGCTGTGCGGCAGAACCCGGAATCCAACATCCACGAAATCACGGTGAACGAAGGCGGCGCCCAGCTGCGCAGAGGCAAGGAGAGCATCGAGATCGGCCCGTATGAACGCGCCAGCTTCCGCCGGCCCGACGAAAGCCTGCGCACCGAAAAAGTTCTGGCGCCGCCTGCGCTGGTGCGGCCCCGCAACCTCGAGCCCATCATCAGCGCCAATCCGACCCGGGAAGTCATCCGCTTCGAGTGGACGCCCGTGCCGCGCGCCCGCAGCTATCGCCTGCGCATTTCCACTTCGCCCTTGTTCGCCAACCCGGTGGTCGATCGCGCCCTTTCCGAAACCAGCTTCAGCGCCCGCGGCTTCGAGCCGGCGGACTACTACTGGACCGTACGCGCGCTGGATGAGCGCAACCAGGAGTCCGCCGAGGGCGAGCCCAACCGCTTTACCCTCTCGGCCCAGCCGGCCGCCGAGCAATTGCTGCTGAAGATTGAAAGCATCGTCCAGCACGGCCGCGTGATTGAGGTGCGGGGCCGCACCGAGCCCGGGGCCAGCGTCACCATCAACGCCGAGCCAGTCGCTTCGGTGAAGCCCGACGGCAGCTTCGTTCACTTCACCCGGCCGCTGGACGAGCCCGGGGTCCACACTATTACCGTTGTGGCGCAGAACCGCCGCGGCGACGTGGTCACCCGCACGCAACGGGTTTATGTGAAATAATCGTTCTGGGGGACGCTTGATCAGTCAAACGACAATGAACTTCCGCTCGCTCTTCAGCGTGTTTTCGTCCGACCTGGCCATTGACCTGGGCACGGCCAACACGCTGGTCTTCGCCAACAACCGCGGCATCGTGGTCAACGAACCGTCCATCGTCGCCCTCAACAAGAACAACGGCGAGATTGTGGCCGTGGGCAAGGAAGCCAAGGACATGCTCGGCCGCACCCCGGCGAACATCGTTGCCATCAAGCCGATGAAGAACGGGGTTATCGCCGACTTCAAAGTCACCGAGCGGATGCTGAACTACTTCATCCAGAAGGCGCACAACCGCAAGCTGCTCGTGCACCCGCGCATCGTCATCGGGGTGCCGAGCGAAATCACACCGGTGGAGAAGCGCGCCGTGCAGGACTCGGCCTACCGCGCCAAGGCCAGCGAGGTCTACCTGGTCGAGCAGGCCATGGCGGCGGCGATCGGCGCCGGGCTGCCGATTGACGAAGCCTGCGGCAACATGGTGGTCGACATCGGCGGCGGCACCACGGAAATCGCCGTCATCTCGCTGAGCGGTATCGTTTTCTCCAGTTCCATCCGCGTGGCCGGCAACGAGATGGACGAAGCCATCATGCACTACCTCAAGCGCAAGCATAACCTGCTCATCGGCGAGCGCACCGCCGAGCAGATCAAGCAGGCGGTGGGCTCCGCCTACCCCGTCGAAAAGCCGCTGACCATGGAGATCAAGGGCCGCGACCTCATCGCCGGCATCCCCAAGACGCTGACTATCAACGACGGCGAAATCCGCGAAGCGCTCTCCGAGTGCGTCTCCACCATCATCAACGCCATCCGCGTGGCGCTGGAGCGCACTCCGCCCGAACTCTCCGCCGACATCTCCGACCGCGGCATCGTGCTCACCGGCGGCGGCGCGCTGCTCAAGAACCTCGATAAGCGCATCTCGGAGGAAACGGGTCTTCCGGTCTCGCTGGCCGACGACCCACTGGGCTGTGTGGCGCTGGGCGCCGGCAAGATGCTCAGCGACTTCGCCCTGCTCCGCCGCATCACCATCGAGTGAGTCCATGAATCACGTCTGGGAGACGCCGCGCCACCTCAGCCTGCTGGTGGCCGTGCTGCTCGCCCAGCTTTTCCTGCTCGCCTACCAGATCAAGACCGACAACAACGTCCGCCTGCTGCGCCGCTGGACCGTGGCCGTCATCAGCCCGGTCGAGCGCGGCTTCAACTCCGTGTGGGACGGCGGCGCCTTTCTCATCCAGAACTACATCGCTCTGTACAACGCCCGCCGGGAAAACGAGCGCCTCCGCGCCGAGCTCGACCAAGCCCGCCTCCGCCTGCAAAGCGTCGAAGCCCGCGCCGCCGAAGCCGATGAGCTCGCGGCTCTGCTTCAGTTCCGCCAGTCCTACCCGGACGCGCCGCTAGTCGCCGCCGAAGTTATCGCCGCCAACCCGGCTTCAGCCACGCGCACCGTCCTTATTGACCGCGGGCGCGACTCCGGCCTTCGCGTCAACATGCCTGTGCTCACCCCCGACGGCGTGGTAGGCAAAGTGGTTGAAGTCTTTGACAGCACCGCTCAGGTTCTTCTGATTTCTGACCGCAAGAGCGGTGTCGGCGTCGAGCTCGCCGACTCCGAAGTCAAAGGCGTGCTCAAAGGCACCGGCAGTTCGCTTTGCCGGCTGGAGTACATCCCCCACGAAGAAACCGTGGCGGTCGGAACGCAGCTCGTCACCTCCGGCCAGGACCAGCTCTTCCCCAAGGGCCTTCCCGTCGGGCAGGTTCTCTCCGTGCGCCCGGGCGAGTTCTTCCAGGAAATCGTCATCCAGCCGGCCGCCTCTCTGACCCGCCTCGAGCAGGTCCTCGTCCTTGCCGGTCCGCCCGAAACGCTGACCACCGCAAAGAAAACCTCCGGAGGCGAGCCTCCTGAGCGCTGACCATTGTCTACTCGCGTCCTAATGGCACTGAAGGCAGAAGCGCGGCTGGAGGTCTACCGATTCCACCCGTTCGTACTGGTCGGGTCGGTTGTCGTCGCCATCTTCCTGCAAACCTCTCTGCCGCTCTACCTGCCGTTCATTCCTTTTCTCGCTCTTCTAGACCTTCCCTTAATCCTGGTCATCTATTTCGGCTTCAGCCGCCGCAATCCGGCCACCGGCCTGCTGCTGGGACTGGCCATCGGAATTCTGCAGGACGCCCTCAGCTACCACCCCATCGGGCTCTACGGCATGGCCAAGACACTGGTCGGCTACGGCGCCTCCTCGCTTTCCAGCCGCATTGACACCGAACCGCGCCCGGCTCGCCTGCTGCTGGTCTTCGGCTTCTACTTCATTCACCAGTGGGCCTACGCGCTCATCCAGCGCTTGCTGCTTGACCAGCCGGCTGACTTTTTCACCTTGCCGGTGCTGGAAGGGGCGCTTGTAAACTCGCTTCTCAGTGTGCTAGTTTTTCCGCTGCTGGATCGATTCCGTCAGTCTACCTGAGCCCGGGAATGAACCTGCACAACGAATCCCGCATTCCCGCCTGGCGGATCACTGTGCTGCGCTCCTTCAGTGTGGTTCTGTTGCTCCTGCTGCTTATCGCGTTCTGGCAGTTGCAGGTGGTCAAGTCGGATTACTACTCCAACTTGGCAGAGCGCAACCGCATCCGCACCCTGCCGCTGATGGCGCCCCGCGGGCTCATCCTTGATCGCGACGGCCGCCCGCTGGTCGACCACTATCCTTCCACTAGCGTCATTCTCGTCCGCGAGCACATGAAGGACATTGAGGATTCACTCCCCGTCATCGCTCGAGGGCTCGAACTCGATCCGGCCTGGCTCGCCGAGTATCTGGAAAAGTACCGCGACGCCCCGCCCTACCAGCCCATCGTTCTGGAGGACGAAGCCACCATCGCCGACATCGCTTTCGTGGAAGCGCACCGCACCGACATGCCGGAGCTGGAGCTCATCCAGATGTATCGCCGCCGCTACCCGCCCGACGGCCTCGGCGCTCACCTGTTCGGCTACGTGGGCGAGGCCACAAAGACCGAGATTGAGGCGGCAAACCTGCCGCTGGGCGCCATTGTCGGGAAGCTGGGGCTGGAGCGCTCCTACGATGCGGTGCTACGCGGCGAAGACGGCGAGCGGCGCGTGATTGTCGACAGCCGCGGCAAAGAAGTCGCCAAGCTCGACGACAAGCGCCCCACCGCCGGCCACAAGATTCGCCTCACTCTGGATTCCGATGTTCAGTTCGCCGCCGAGCAGGCTATGCAGGGCCGCCAGGGTGCCGTGGTCGCTCTCGACCCGCGCACCGGCGACATCCTCGCCTTTCTCAGCCGCCCTGCCTACGATCCCAACGTTTTCGCCATTCGCGTCCGGCCCGACCAGTGGCGCGCCTTGACCCAGGACCCAGCCAAACCGCTGCTCAACCGCGTCACCCAGGCTCAGCTTGCCCCCGGCTCAGTCTTCAAGATCATCATGGCCGCCGCCGCCCTGGAAGAGAACCTCATTGATCCCAACACCTTCACCGTCTTTTGTCCCGGCTACGCCAACCACTACGGCCGCACCTTCCGCTGCTGGCAGCCGCAGGGCCACGGCACGGTGAACCTTCACTCCGCCCTGGTCCACTCTTGCGACGTCTTCTTCTACCAGGTCGGCCGCCGCCTCGGCATCGAGCGCATCGCCCGCTATTCCAAGCAATACGGCCTCGGCAGTCCCACCGGCATCGGGTTTCCCGATGAAAAAGGCGGTCTGGTGCCCTCGCCCGAGTGGAAGCAGCGCACGCAGAAGCAGCCGTGGTACGACGGGGAGACCATCAGCGTCGCCGTCGGCCAGGGGCCGGTGCTCGTGACCCCCCTGCAATTGGCCTATGCCGTGGGCGGCATCGCCTCCGGCGGCAACTTCGCCCGCCCGCGTCTGGTCCTGGACCCGCAGGAACCGGCCATCCTCAAACAGGTTCCCTTGCGCCCGGAGACCGTGGCGCTCGTGACTGACGCCCTCTGGGGTGTGGTGAACGAAGGCGGCACCGGCGCGGCGGCGCAAATCGAGGGCGTTGATGTCGCCGGGAAAACCGGGACCGCCCAGCTCGTCGGGTACGACACCGTCCGGCGCGTCGGCCGCGTCGGCCGGCACCTGACCGACAATGCCTGGTTCGTGGGCTTCGCCCCGCGCCGCAATCCGGAGATTGTTGTCGCGGTTCTGCTGGAGCACGGCGAGCACGGCGCGTTGGCGGCGCCGGTGGCCCGCGAGGTCATCCGGGCCTACTTCGAAAAGAAACAGCGCGGCCCCGGCGCCCCGCTCTCGGAAGCTGCGCGGTTGTCCAAGGCCAGTATGGACGCGAAAGAAGCGCAGGCTTCGGAACGCCGCGCAAACGCCGCCGCGGAGGAACAGCGATGAGCGGCCGCGCGCGCTACCGCGAGTTCGACTGGTTCCTCTTCGGGCTCGTTCTGCTTATCTCCATTCTCGGCATCCTGGAAATCTACTCCACCACCCAGAATCAGCCCCGCTTCGCCGGTATGTACCTCCGCCAGCTCGCCTGGGTCGGTATCGGTCTGGTGCTGATGTTCCTGGTGAGCCGCATCGATTACCACACCCTGCTCGACAACTCGCTTTGGATTTACATCGCCACGCTGGCCGGCCTGGTGGCCGTTTTCCTCTTCGGCACCGAGATCTTTGGCGCGCGGCGCTGGATAGTGGTGGGGGGGCTGACTTTTCAGGTGTCGGAGCTGGCCAAGTGGTCTATAATAATTGTGTTGGCCAAGTACGTGGGCGATGTTCGGGGCGAGACTCTCGCCCTGCGCCACTTGGCCACAGTAGCCATTCTGGCGGGCGTGCCGGTCGTGATGATTGCCGCTCAGCCGGACCTGGGGACGGCGTTGACGTTGGTCCCCGTGGCGGCGACGGGAGTTTTTTTGGGTGGGTTGCGCTGGAAGCATGCGCTGGCCCTGCTGATTCTGGGGCTGCTGCTGCTGCCGGCCGGGTGGTTTGCGCTGCGCGACTATCAGCGCCAGCGCCTGGTGACTTTCGTCAACCCCGAGCACGGCCCTCGCGGACCCGGCTACCAGACGATGCAATCCAAGATTGCCGTCGGGTCGGGCGGGTTCTGGGGCAAGGGATTGGGAGAGGGCAGCCAGAACCAACTCGGGTTCATCCCCGTCCGCCACGCGGAGTTCATCTTCGCCGCCTACGCCGAGGAACACGGATTTGCCGGCGTGCTGTTGGCGCTGAGCTTATACCTGATGTTGCTGTTGCGCTTGCTCAAGGTCATGGAGAGCGCCGCCGACCGGGCGGGCGCTCTATTGATCGGCGGTGTCTTCAGCTTGCTGGTGTTTCATTTGTTGGTGAACGTGGGCATGGTGATCGGCTATATGCCGGTCACCGGCATCCCGCTGCCGCTGATGAGTTACGGCGGCTCGGCCACGATCTCGACGTTTCTGATGCTGGGCTTGGTGATGACCGTGCGCATGCGCCGCTTCGTCAACCTCTAGCCCGCGACGGCCCGCTTCTTCTGAGGGCCTCCCCGAATCGTCGGGGGAAACGTTCCGCTCGGGCGGAGCGCGCAGAAGAGATTGACTAAAAACAGGCCGCGGCCCCGAGTCGCCGCCGCCGGAACGAGACAATGAATCTACGCGGGCAACCGAACCTGCCGGCCCTAAGGCCGCTCTCCGGTTTCTTCTGCCCGCCGAGGTGTTTCCATGGGCAAAGAGATTCTCATTTCCAGCTCCCCGCACGAGACCAAAGTGGCTCTGCTGGAGGACGGACAGCTTGTTGAGTTTTACATTGAACGCGAGAAGGAAATCGGACTGGCCGGCAGCATCTACAAGGGTCGCGTTACCCGCGTGCTGCCCGGCATGCAGTCGGCCTTCATAGACATCGGCCTCGAGCGCGACGCCTTCCTGTACGTCTCCGACTACTTCGAAGAGCTCGAAGAGCTTGCCGACACCGAGCGGGTCGACGCTGCCGAGACCGTTGCTCAGCCCAGCGACGAGGCTTCGCCTCAAACCGAGGAGCAGCCGCAAGCGGCTCCGGCCGGCGAGCCGGAAGCAACGCCCGCCGCGGAAGACGCCCAACCTCAACCGCGGCCGGAACTCGAACCCGAAGAAGATCGCCAGCCGCCTTATGTCCACCACGAGCCGGCGCTGCAATTGCCCGAAACTCGCCCCCACGGCCCGGGCGGAGGCCGCGGGCGTCGCCACCGTCGCGGACGCCGTCGTGGTGGCCGAGGGCGTCGGCCCGACGGTCGCGCTCCGATCGGACCCATGATGGACCGCCGGCCTTTTGGTCAGGGCGAAGGGCGTGGCCCGCGCCCGTGGGAGCGCCGCGATTCGCGCAGCAGTTTCCAGCCGCGCGGCGAAGAGCCGCCGGCCGACTACGAACCTATTATTCTCCCCGGCGAATCGCTGGCCAAGTACCGCGACCGCGTCCCCGCTCCGTCGCCGTCCGAACCTCAAGCGGCCGCCCATCCAGAAACCTCTGTTCTCCCCCAGCCGGAAATGGCCCCCGCAGAGCCTATGGTTGTTCCCGAGCCCGAGGCGGAGGCCGCGCCCGAGCCCGAAGTGGCCGAGGAATTCCCCATCAACCTCCAGCCCGATGCTCCCACGCACGACGAAGCAATCCCTGTGATGGAAGCCGAGCCCGCCGAAGACGTCGCCGGCGAGGATGAGACGAACGAAGAAGGGCCGGAAGCTCTGGAAGAAACCGGACTCGAAGCGCCCGTCGAAACCGAGCTCGAAGGGGAATCGGCGGAAGAGGAGCCCGAGGGAGCTCAACCGGTCGAGTTGGCCACCGACAACGGGATTGAAGGCGGCCCTACACTCGCCGAAGTGGAACAGGTACGCCGCTACCAGGAACAAAGCGAACTGCCGCCGTCGGTGGTGGAACGCACCGCGGGCGGAGTGGAATGGGTCCGTGGACCCCGCGATGCCCGCCGGCCCCGGGGAGGCCGCGGACGCTTCCGTCGCGGACGCGGCGGGCGCGGGCGCGAGATGGGTCGCGGGCGCGGCCGCGGCAGCGAGCGCCGCTTCGGCCAGGGTCGCCCCCAAGGACGCCCGCAAAGCCGGCCACATCACGCCCGGCCGTCACGCGGCCAGCCAGCCATCGCCGAGCTGCTCCGCCCCGGCCAGGAGATCATCGTCCAGATTGCCAAGGAGCAGATGGGCAAGAAGGGCGCCCGCATCACCTCGCACATCACACTGCCCGGGCGCTACCTGGTCTTCATGCCCACCATCAACCACATCGGCATCTCGCGCAAGATCGGCACTGCGGAAGAGCGCGCTCGCCTCCGCCGCATCCTGCTGGAGCTCAAGGGCAACATCACCGGCGGCTTCGTCGTCCGCACCGCTGCCGCCGGCTGCAGCGAAGAAGACTTGCGGGTGGACATCGACTACCTCGTCAAGCTCTGGCACGACATCCGCGTCAAGGCCGAGGGAAGCTCGGCACCGGCCCTGCTGCACCGCGACCTCGGCTTGGTCGAGCGCATCCTGCGCGACCACCTCACCCCGGACTACGAGACCGTCTGGGTGGACAACGAGGAGGACTACGCCCGGGTGGTGGAGTGGGTGAGCCGCTACCAGGGCTTGCTCGCCAATCGCGCCAAGCTCTATACCAAGCCCACGCCGATGTTCGAAGAAATGGGCGTGCAGCAGGAAATCGACCGCGCCCTGCGGCCCAAAGTCTGGCTCAAGTCCGGCGGCTATATGGTCATCAACCAGACCGAAGCGCTGGTGGCCATCGACGTCAACACCGGCAAGTTCGTCGGCAAAGGGTCCACGCGCCTCGAGGACACCATTGTCAAGACCAACCTCGAAGCTGTGCAGGAAGTCGTCCGCCAGATTCGCCTGCGCGACCTCGGCGGCATCATCATCATCGACTTCATCGACATGGAGGATCCGCGCAACCGCCACCGGGTGATGCGGGCGCTGGAAGACGCGCTGCGCGCCGACCGCTCGCCCTCGAAAATTCTGCCCTTTAATGAATTCGGCTTGGTAGCTATCACTCGCAAGCGTACCCGCCAGTCGCTCGAGCGCGTGCTATGCCAGCCCTGCCCGGTCTGCGTCGGCACCGGGATGGTGAAGTCGGTCGAAACGCTTTGCCTGGAAATTCAGAGCGAAGCGCGGCGCATGGCCAGCACCATGGACGCGCCCGAGCTCACTGTCCGTGCGCATCCGGAAATCGTCAAGGCGCTGAAGGGCGCGCAGAGCCTGCTCATTCGCGAGCTGGAAGAACAGACCAGCAAGAACATCATCTTGCAGGCCGACAACACCCTGCACTTCGAGCAGTACAACATTTACTAACCACATCGCCGCCGCCATTCTACTCGCAGGGGCAAGACAAGCGGGAGCTGGTTGATTGTCGATGAAAAAGGGCTGCCTAGCCGGCAGCGACGTCCAGAATCATCATCACCACGAACCCGAGCATCGCCGCCAGCGATGCCAGGTCGGTGTTCCCGCTCCGCTCGGCTTCGGGGATAGTTTCTTCCAGAACCACAAAAACCATCGCGCCCGCCGCGAAGCCCATCGCATAGGGAAGCACGCTGTGCGACACCGACACCGCCAGCGCTCCCAGAACCGCCGCAACCGGCTCGACCGCCGCCGAAAGTTGTCCGTACCAGAAACTCTTGCCCGCCGAGACACCTTCGCGCCGCAGCGGCACCGCCACTGCAAGCCCTTCCGGAAAATTCTGGAGGCCAATTCCCACCGCCAGGGCCACCGCCGCCGGCAGGCTGGCGGCCGGAAGGCCGGCGGCAACCGCGCCGAAGGCCACGCCGATCGCGAGCGCTTCAGGGATATTATGCAGCGTGATGGCAGTGACCAGTAGTGTCGTGCGCCTCCACTGAGAAACACTGTCGTCGCCCCCAGTGCGGTTACGCCCCAGGTGAAACAGGCCGCCAGGAACGCCTGCTGGACAGGGTTTAGGCCCGCAAACCAGCTCATCGCTCTCAGTGCGCGTCGGGGTCGCTGCGGGGTTTGCTCGGATGGGCGCGGCGCAATTCCGCCGCCATCGCCTTGATCTCCGTCAGGTCGCGCTGCATTTCGCTCCAGCCGTACCACAGCGCGTAGTCGGGATTGGCGTGGAAGCTGCCCTGGAACGTCCGCATTCGGTGCTCCAGGAACATCACGAAGAGCCTCTGTTCAATCGGTGTCGGGGCATCGTGAAAAGTCAGCAGGTCGGGAAAGGCTGCCGCGTAGCCCTTCGGCTTTTCCAGGAGGCCGTCGCGGTAGAGCGCTGCCACAATGCGGATGGCCTCGGCCATCAAGCGGTCGGCTTCGCGGATCAGCTCGTCGCTCTTCTCCAGCTCGGCGCGGGCGAAGTTGACCGAGTGACATTGGTTGCAGGTTCGGATCATCTTGTCGCGCTCCTGCTGCCATTCCTCTTGGGTCAGCCGCGCCACCTGGGCGGCTTTCACCACCTCCAGCCGCGCTGTGGGCTGGCCTTGCGGGTCGAGCACCCCCAGCCCTTGCAGGATGGTGGCGCGGTCGGCCGCCCACTGCGGGTCCTCCGGCATCGGCAACCGCACCGCCAGGAAGCCCCACGCGGTCCGAACCTCGTGGTCGCCGTTCTGCATGTGACAGGTCTGGCAGGTCGGTGCCGCCACGGTTTCCGGCAACGTCTTGTTCTGCTTCAGCAGGTAGCGGACCCCGTGCTTGGAGCCGGAGTACATTTCCCACTGCGGGTGATCGAATCCCATGTGGCAGGTCTGGCAGGCTTGCGGCTGGCGCGCCTCCACGGTGGAGAAGACGTGCCGCGTGTGGCAGGCATCACAGGAAGCCACCCCGAACCCGGCGCCTTCTTTCTTCAGCCCGCGGATTTCCTCTTCCGTCTTGAGGCCGACCTTGTGGCAACCGCCGCAACCCTTCATTCCCTCCATCAGCGCCATGGGCTGCCAGTGCGCCGTCGGCATGGCCTTCATCGCCGCCCAACCGAAGGCGTGCTTGCCGCGTTTGAACTGCGCGACCTGAGTCGTGTGGCACTGGCCGCAGGTTTCGGGCGTGGGTATGAGCGCCTTCGCCACATCCTCGGCGGTCTTGTGCTCTTCTCCATGGCAGACGCCGCAGTAGATACCGACTTGGGCGTGCTTGCTCAAATACCAGTCAGAAACAATGTTGGGCGTGACATTCTTGTGGCAGGTGACGCACTCTTGCGCCGCTGCCGGGGCCAAGGAAACAAGGAACACAAACGATAGGATGAGCGGCCGTCGGAACATGGTTTTCCTCCTCCCGCCAACAACCGAACCGCTAACGAGGGCTGCTCAAGCGCGGCAGGCTGAGTATAGTCCCGCGCCGGAGCCGGGAACAAGAAAAGGATTGCGCGGCCCGGTGCCGCGGGCTCCGGGTCGCGTGTCTGCTCTGCTTCCTTGCCTCCCTGCCTCCTTGCCTCTACTCTGGTCAGGCATGGACGCAGGGCGCAAGCACGATCTGTTCCGCCGCGGTTTGGATTGCTTCAACCGCGGCGAATTCTTCGCCTGCCATGAGCTGCTGGAAGAAATCTGGCTCGAAGAGCCGGAAGAAGAAAAACCGTTCTACCAGGGACTTATCCAAGTCGCCGCCGCCTTCCACCATCACCAGCGCGGCAACCGGACGGGATTGGAGTCGCTACTGCGTGCCGGGGTTGAGAAACTCCGCCGCTACCGGCCTTCCTATCACGGCGTCGACCTCGTCGCCTTGCTTGCCGCTCTGACTCCCTGGCTCGATGCTCTCGAGAACCGCCAATCCACCGACCACCTCCAATTGCCGGGGATTGAATCGACGTGAGATGTGCCCCAGGCAGCAGCCTGGGAGCTCAGTGAAGGAGAAGCGGTCTCCCCACGAGGCTCCCGCCTCGGGGATTCTTTGGTACGTTCCAGCGCTGCTCTGTTTTCCTTGACAGTTAGGGCAGCAAGCCGTAGACTGGAGGCTGTTGTTGCAATTCAGTTGCAACAAGTTGCAACACGCCCAATTCCATGCTCTCCGCCCTGCTGGTCAGTCTCCGTGAAGGTCTGGAAGCCGCCTTGGTGGTCGGCATCTGCCTGGTCTACCTTCAGAAGATCGGCCGGCCCGAGCTCCGCCGCGCCGTTTGGTACGGCGTCCTCGCGGCCCTGGCTGCGAGCCTCGCGGGCGCCGTGCTGCTGGAGCGCTTCGCGGTCAACCAGGAATGGGTCGAAGGCGTCCTGATGCTGGTGGCGGCTGCCCTGCTGGTTTCGATGATTGTCTGGATGCGGCGTGTGGCTCGCACGCTGCGGCGCGACATCGAAGGCAAGGTCAACGAATTCGCCGGCCGCGGCCGCTTCGCCGCGCTGGGCCTCTTCGCCTTCGTCTTCGCCATGGTGGTTCGCGAAGGCATTGAAACTGTCATTTTCCTGAGTGCGGTGGCGCTCAACACCGAAGGCCTGTTGCTGGCCGTGGGCACCTCGCTCGGCCTGGCGGCGGCGGTGGTCATCGGAATTCTCTTTTTCAAGGGCGCGCTGCCCATCCCGCTCCACCGCTTCTTTCAAGTGACCAGCGTGATGCTAATGGTGATTGCGGTCCAGCTCATCCTCACCGGCATCCACGAACTTTCGGAAGCCGAAGCCATTCCCAGCGGCCCCTGGATGATGCACCTGCTCGGGCCGATCGTGCGCAACGAGGTGTTCTTCTTCGTCGTTCTGCTGGCGGTCGCCGCTTGGCTGCTGGGCCGGGAGCTGCTGCAACGCCGCGCCCAGGGAGGCGAGCAGCGCTGGGTGGCCGCCGCCACGGCGACCGCGCTCGTGGCTTTGGTCGCGCTTGCCGCCGAGCACATCTACGCCCGCAACGACATCGCGCTCGCCCCGGTGCAGGTTATCGAAGCCGATGGCGACGCTGTGCGCATCCCCATCTCGTGGGTGGACGACGGCGCGCTGCACCGCTTTCGCCTTACCCACGACCGGACTTCCATCCGGTTCATCATCGTGGAGAAGCCCGACGGCCACCTCGTAGCCGCGCTCGAAGCCTGCTCCATCTGCGGCGCCCACCCCTACCACCAGGAGGGCGCGCACATCATCTGCCACAACTGCGCCGCCGCCATCCCGCTCGGCTTCGTGGATTCTCCCGGCGGCTGCAACCCGATTGCAGTTGCCTCGCGCACCGAAGGAGACGACTTGGTCATCCCCGTCGAAGGCCTGCTGGTAGGGAAGAAGTACTTCACCGGCCAGAACGGCCACCAGCACTAGCCCAGGGCTTCTCTAGCTCACACGCTCGATCGTGACTTTTTCGAGAATTACGGGGGTGCGGGGCTTGTCGTTGCGGTCGCGGGCTACCTGAGAAATCTTCAGCGCCACGTCAAGCCCTTCGACCACTTTGCCGAAAACTGAGTGCTTACCGTCGAGCCAGGGCGTGGCCGCTACGGTGATGAAGAACTGGCTGCCGTTGGTGTCCGGCCCGGCGTTGGCCATGGAGAGCACGCCCGGCGAGTCGTGCTTCAAGTCTTTGTGGAACTCGTCTTCGAACTCGTAGCCCGGTCCCCCGGTGCCATTGCCCAGCGGGCAGCCGCCCTGGATCATGAAGTCGGGGATGACGCGGTGGAACACCAAGCCGTTGTAGAAGGGCCGCTTCACGTACTCGTTGGTATTGGGGTCGGTCCACTCCTTGCGGCCTTCGGCGAGCTCAATGAAGTTCTCCACCGTACGCGGCGCTTTGTCGGCGTAGAGACGGCAGACCATCCGCCCCATCGAGGTTTCCAGGATGGCGTAGACCCCCGCTTCGCGCTTGCTCATCGAAGACCCCCTAGCGACTTTTCCGGCGCGCCATTATCCAATGAAGTGTCGGCGGCTGCAACGAGAATCACGATAGAATAGGCGTTTCGTGCGGTTCGCCTGATCCCTGAACTGAAAGGAACCCGGCATGGTGCACAAGGTGATTATCCTCGGCTCCGGCTGCGCCGGCTCGACCGCAGCCATCTATGCCGCCCGCGCCAACTTGATGCCGCTGGTGCTCGAAGGCCACGAGCCCGGCGGGCAGCTTTCGCTCACCACCACGGTCGAAAACTACCCCGGGTTCGTCAACGGCATCCAAGGCCCGGAATTGGTGGAGATTATGAAGAAGCAGGCGCAGCGCTTCGGCGCCGAGTACGTGCTGGAGTCAGCGGTCGCCGCCGATTTGAGCCAGCGACCCTTCACCATCAAGACCGCGAAGAACACCTACCAGGCGGAAGCGCTCATCATCGCCTCGGGGGCTTCGGCCAAGCTGCTGGGTCTTGAGTCGGAGCGCAAACTCATCGGCCACGGCGTTTCCACCTGCGCCACCTGCGACGGTTTTTTCTTCAAGGGCAAGGAAGTGATTGTGGTTGGCGGCGGCGACACCGCAATGGAAGAGGCGCTCTTCCTTACCAAGTTCGCCAGCAAGGTTTCAGTCGTGCACCGCCGCGACCAGTTGCGCGCTTCGAAAATCATGGCCACGCGGGCACGCGCCAACCCCAAGATTGAGTTTGTGTGGGACACCGTGGTCACCGACATCCTCGACGTCGCCAAGAACACAGTGGAAGCGGTGAAGCTCAAGAATCTGAAGACCGGAAAAGAAGAAATCCGCAAGGTCGACGGTGTCTTCGTCGCCATTGGTCATCAGCCCAACACCGATATCTTCAGAAACCAACTGGAGATGAACGCCAACGGCTACCTGATTGTGAAGAACGGCTCCCAGACCAGCATCCCCGGCGTGTTTGCCGCCGGCGACGTGCACGACTATGTCTATCGCCAGGCCGTTACCGCCGCCGCCGCCGGCTGCAAGGCGGCGATGGACGCCGAGCGCTGGCTCGAGCCCCAGGCCCACCCCTAGACGACGGAACTTCTTTTCTTGCAGCCGTGAGGCTCTTGCCTCGGGGAAAACAAAACAGGGGTTGCTGAGCCCTCCCCCAGCCTGGGGGCTCGGTGGTTGTGACCTACAGCTTGAGGCAGACGGCGAGGCCGTCGCGCAGCGGCAGAATGGTCGTCCAGAGCTTGCGCGTGTTGTAGAGCTGGCCGTTGAACTCCTGAATGGCGGGCGTGTCGCGGTCGTCCGGCGCCGGCTCGTGCGCCACGCGGCCCGACCATAGTACGTTGTCGGTGATGAAGAGCCCGCCCTTGCGCAGGCGCGGCACCGCCAGTGGCAGGACTTCCGGGTAGTAGTGCTTGTCTACGTCGTTGAAGATGATGTCAAACTCGCCCTCGGTCTGCTGAATCAGGTCGAGCGAATTCCCAACCAGAATCTGAATGCGGTCAGCGACACCGGCCTGCTCGAAGTAGCCGAGCGCTTCTTCGGCATTCTTCGGGTCGCCGTCGGAGTAGTAAACCGTTGCGCCCGGGCCGGCGCCGCGGGCCCACCAGATCGTGGAGTAGCCGATCGCCGACCCCATTTCGAAGATGCGCTTGGCACCGATGAGCTGGGCGTACTGATAGAAAACGCGGCCAACTGCTGGCCCGACGATAGGGATGTTGCGCTTGGCAGCCTGGCGCTCCATCTCGGCCAGCACCGCGTCACGCGCCGGCAGCAGGCCATAGAAGTACTTTTCAACTTCAGGGTCGGTTATTCCGCCCATCGTTGGCTTCTCATTGTCGCTACGGTCTGACGACCTCCGCGACGGCCTACGGCAGTGTGGTACAAAAGTGCGATTCGTCTTCTACCGGCGGGAACCCCCGCCCTTCCCAAGCATCTGAACTAGCCGAGGCTTTCTCCGGGTTTAAGGGAGATGACCTCGAAGTCCTTTACATCGGCGGTGAGGCGCCGGAGCTCATCGGGCGTGCCGGTCAGAATCGGGAACGTGCCGTAGTGCATGGGGATGACGGCCTTGACGCCCAGCAGGCGCACCGCGTAGGCGGCCTCGCGAGGGCTCATGGTGTAGTGGTCGCCGATGGGCAGGCAAGCGAGCTGGGGGGCGTAGAGCTCGGCAATGATTCTCATGTCGCCGAAAACGTTGGTGTCGCCCGAGTGGTAGAGCACCAGGCCGCTGGGGAAGCGCACCACGTAGCCGCAGGGGTCGCCGCCGTAGATAATCTTGCCGTCGTCGAGGATGCCGCAACTGTGGTCGGCGTGCACCATGGTGACGCGAAGGCCGGCGACCTCCGCCGTGCCGCCTTTGTTCATGTCCACCAGGTTCTCGACGCCCTTCGAGCCCAGCCACTGGCAGGTCTCCCAGATGGCAACCACTTGCGGCTTGTATTTCTTGGCGAGCGCGACCGCATCGGCAATGTGGTCGAAGTGGCCGTGGGTGATGAGCATGGCATCAATCTTGCCGAAGCCTTTCAAGTGCTCCGGGCAGGCGGGGTTGCCCTGCACCCAGGGGTCGATGAGGACCGTCTTGCCTTCTGGTGTGTCGATTCTGAAGGTGCCGTGGCCGAGCCAGGTGAACTTGACTCCGCGCGTATCCATGAGACCTCCCGTGAAACGGAGGATTGAAGCGGAAGCGCCATTCTACCCGCCGCGCGCGCCTCGGCGCAACGCGCCGCGTTGTCGCCCTTCGGACCCTATGCTATCTTGGCGAATTCTTCGGACGCCGTCATGCGCGCTGAGACCAAGACGGTTCGCTACATGCAGAAGACGCCGTTTTATCGGCTGACGGCACACGACGAAAAGATTGTTGCCCAACACCACTTCACTGGCCATACGCACTCGATTCTGTATTTCCTGCAGAGCATCCGCAACCCGCGCTGCCGCGAGTATTGCCGGGAGCTGAGCCAGCACACGGCGGTGGCCAAAGTTTTCAAGACCGCGGTGGTCGGCATTGCGCCCGATCCGGTGGAAGAGCTGGCGCGGGCCCACCGGGAGTTGCAGCTCACTTTCCCGCTGCTGAGCGATACGGGCGACGCGGTGGCGGCGAGCTACGGCCTGGTGGAAAAAAAGTTTCTCGGCAAGCCGCAGCGGCGCGCTGGGCTCATCGTGCACGACAAGTACGGCATCGCCTACTACATCGCCGTGCCCGAAAACCCACAGGAGCGCCCGCCGTGGAGCGAAATCGAGGAGACGCTGCGGCGCTTCCCACGGTTCTAGGGTTGTTTGAAGTGGCGGAATTGGATTGCTATACTGAAGGTGCAGGCGCAAGGGGCCTGATGCTTGCGGTGCTTTTGCTGCCTGTGCTATAAGGACGGCTTCCGAGCAGGTTAGCCCGAAACGAAATGAGGAGAACGCATCCATGGCCTATGTGATCGCTGAGCCGTGCATCGGAACCAAGGATACCGCCTGTGTCGACGTTTGCCCGGTCGACTGCATTCATCCGCGCAAGGACGAGCCGGAGTTTGAAAAAGAGACCCAGCTCTACATCAACCCGGATGAATGCATAGACTGCGGCGCCTGCGTTCCCGTCTGTCCCGTGACCGCCATCTTCGTGCTCGAAGACCTGCCCGAAAAGTGGGCGCATTTCACCCAGATCAACGCCGACTGGTACAAGAAGAAGGCGGCAGCGAGCTAGAGCAATCGAGAAGCCCGAGTTCGGGCAGCGGGAACTTCCCTTCCGGGTCGGTTCCGCTGCCTTTTGTTTTGATGCCGAATGAAGCTGCAACTGGGACAACTCAAGAAGCTCGACGACTGCCGCTGGCTCATCCCCAAAGGCACCAAGGAAGGGATGCGCACCGAGGCGCTCATCTACGCCAGCGAGAAGCTGCTGCGGCAGATTCTCGATGACTTGTCGCTCGAGCAGGCCATCAACGTCGCCTGCCTGCCGGGCATCGTCGGGCGCTCGCTGGCCATGCCGGACATTCACCAGGGCTACGGCTTTCCCATCGGCGGCGTGGCGGCCACCGACGTGCGCACCGGCGTGGTGTCGCCGGGCGGGGTGGGATTTGACATTAACTGCGGCGTGCGGCTGCTGACAACCTCGCTGCGGCGCGAGGACGTGGCGCTGCGCATCCGCGAGCTTGTCAACCAACTCTTCCGCGACGTCCCCTGCGGCACCGGCACCGAAGGGCCGGTGGAGTGCTCGATCGGCGACCTCGAGGACGTGCTGGAGCGCGGCGCCCGCTGGGTTGTCGAGGAGCGTGGACTCGGAACCGAAGCCGACATCAAGCATTGCGAGTCGGAAGGCACGCTTCCCGGCGCCGACCCGACCAAAGTTTCCTACCACGCCAAGAAGCGCGGGGCGCCGCAGCTCGGCACGCTGGGCTCGGGCAATCATTTTCTGGAGGTGCAGTACGTCGAGCGGATTTTCCATCCCGAGGCTGCAAGAGCGATGGGGCTGGAAGAGGGCGGCATCGTAGTCCTCATCCACTGTGGCTCGCGCGGGCTTGGCCATCAAGTCTGCACCGACTATTTGAAAGAAATGGGCGAAGCGATGCGGCGCTACCACATCGAGCTGCCCGACCGGCAACTGGCCTGCGTGCCTATCCACTCGCCCGAGGGACGGAGCTACCTCGCGGCTATGAACGCGGCGGCCAACTTTGCCTGGGCCAACCGCCAGGCCATCACCCACTTTACGCGCAAGGCCATCCAGCGGCTGTTCGGGCCGGAGACTGAGGTGCGTGTGGTCTACGACGTGGCCCACAACATCGCCAAGCGCGAGCGCTACCGCGTAAATGGCGAGGAGCGCGAAGTGCTGGTCCACCGCAAGGGTGCTACGCGCGCCTTTCCTCCTGGCCACGCTGAGATTCCCGCCGCCTATCGCGGCGTCGGCCAGCCCGTACTTATCCCCGGCTCAATGGGCACTGCGAGCTGGGTGCTGGTCGGCACACAGAAAGCAATGGATGAGACCTTTGGCACCGTTTGCCACGGCGCCGGACGGCAGATGAGCCGCACCGCAGCCAAGAAGAGCGAAGCGGCGCGCAACGCCCGGCAGCGCTTGGAAGAGATGGGCATCTACGTGAAATCGGAGACCCGCGAAGGCATCGCCGAAGAGATTCCGGAGGCCTACAAGAACGTGGACGAAGTCATCGAAGTCGTCCACACCGCCGGCATCTCGCAGAAAGTCGCCCGTCTGCGGCCCATCGGCGTCATCAAAGGCTAAAGTTGGGCGAGGCGGGCGAAGGTGACGCCGGGGATTCCGCGCAGGGCGGCCAGGACTGCTTCGGGCACGGCGCCGTCCACCCGAACGATGGCGACCGCCTCGGCGCCGCCGCCGGGGCCGGGGCTGCCGGCCGAGCCCGACTGCTCGCGGCGTCCCAAGGCGAAAGTCGCGATGTTGATGTTGCGGGCGCCGAGAATGGTGCCGATGTGCCCAATGACGCCGGGCACATCGCGGTTGCGGAGAAAAATCATCGTACCCTCGAGCGGGCCTTCAACGTCGATGTCGTCCACCGCCAGGATGCGGGCCGCGCCGTGCAGCACCGTGGCTTCGAGCGAAAACTGTGAGCCGTTGGCGTGGAGCGTGACGCCAAGTGTGTCGGGAAAACCTTCGGTGCGGCGAACGCGCGTTTCTTCCAGCGCCAGGCCGCGCTCGGCGGCCAGCGTGGCGGCGTTGACGAGGTTGGCGGGCTCGCTGACCACGAAGCGGAGAATCCCTTTGAGCACCGCGTTGCGCAACAACTGCGTATTGAGCTCGCCCACTTCCCCGGCGTAGTGCAGGCTGATGCGGCTCGCCGGGCCGGCGACCTGAACGGCGAAGGCGCCCAGGCGCTCGCCCAATTCCAGCCACGGATGCAGGCGGCGGTACTCTTCGGCGGAAATGCCCGGCAGGTTGACGGCGTTGCGCACCACGCCGTCCTTGAGGTAGTCGCGCACCTGCTGAGCGATGCGCCAACCGACTTCCTCCTGCGCTTCGGCGGTTGAGCCGCCGATGTGCGGCGTGGCGATGACGTTGGGGTGTTGGAGCAGCGGCGAGTCGCGCGGTGGCTCCTGCGCGAAGACGTCCAACGCCGCGCCAGCTACTTGGCCGGTCTCGAGCGCTTCGGCGAGCGCCGCTTCGTCAATCAGCTCGCCGCGGGCGGCGTTGATGATGCGCACGCCGCGCTTGGCCTTCGCTAGGGTCTCGCGGTTGAGCAGGCCCTGCGTTTGAGCAGTGAGTGTGGCGTGCAGGGAAATGAAATCGGCGTGCGCCAGCAATTCGTCGAGCGAAACCAGCGCCACGCTCAGGTCGCGCGCCACCGGGGCAGCGACAAACGGGTCGAACGCAACCACCTCCATCTCGAAGGCGCGGGCGCGGCGCGCCACTTCCTGCCCGATGCGCCCGAATCCAACCAGGCCGAGAGTTTTGCCTTTGAGCTCGTAGCCCTGGAAGTCGGCCTTGCGCCACTCGCCGCTGCGGGTGGACTGGCTGGCGGCCGGCACGCGCCGCGCCAGCGCCAGCAGAAGCGCGAAGGTGTGCTCGGCAACGCTGACGGCGTTGCCGCCAGGCGTGTTCATCACCAGGACGCCGCGGCGCGTGGCGGCCTCGACGTCAATGTTGTCCACGCCTACCCCTGCTCGGCCGATGACCTTGAGCCGCGGCGCGGCCTCCAGCAGCCCCGCCGTGACGCGGGTTCCCGAGCGCAGCACCCAACCCGTGGCCTGCGCCAGCGCCGCGCGCACGGCGCTCAAGTCTTTGGGCGGCACCTGCTCGACAGACCAACCTTCGGCGCGCAGCAATTCCAGCCCGCGCTCGGGGACAGGGTCGGTAACCAGAATCTTCATCGGCTAACTTGCCTCGCTGTTGGTGGGCAACGTATTCTAAGCTGGTTCGGAGGTGAGTGCCAACGGATGACATTCGCGGAGAAGGTTCAGCAGGAGCTGACCGCGGCAATGAAGGCGCGGGAGGAGCTGCGGCTGCGGGTGCTGCGGATGCTGAAAACGGCGCTGCACAAACGCAAGATTGAGAAGGGCGCGGAACTAGACGACGCCGAAGCGATGGGGGTCGTGAAGTCGCTCATCAAGCAGCGCCATGAAGCGGCGGCCGAGTTCCGTAAGGGCGGCGCCGCCGACCGCGCCGCGGAAGAGGAGAAAGAGGTTGGAATCCTGGAAGGCTACCTGCCGGCGGCGGTGAGCGAAGACGCCATCCGTGCCGCGATTGAAGAGGCGGTAAAAGAAACCGCGGCCACTTCGGCGAAAGACATGGGCAAGGTGATGAAGGCGGTGATGGGCCGCTACACCGGGCAGAATGTGGACAGCAAAAAGGTCAACGAGTTCGTCCGCCAACGCCTATCGGGTTGAAATCAGCCGATCTCATTCAGGTGAAGTACAGCGAGGACCTGGCGCAGTTCGCCGAAGTGCGTCCAGTGCGGCGGCAGCCGATGACCCTGCATGAGCTGGTGGGGCTGGTGCTGACGGCCACCGGCAAACACTCGGAACGCGTGCGCGAGCGCCTGCGCAGCGGCACCTGCCCTTACAACATCTACCGCTACTGGTGGGAGGGATTCGAGATTGAAGAGGCGGCGCTGGCCGAAGTGCTGGCGGAGTTCCCCGACGCCGACCCTTCACGGCCGTTCCGGCGCGAGGCCTGCCGGTGGGCGCGCCTCTCGGACTCCAGCCAGCCCGTAGCCCACATGCTTCTGATTGAGAAGGAGGAAGCGGCAGCGCGGCGCTGGTTTCGCCCACAGAGCTTCTGGGATTCGTTGATGAACTCACTGGCCGTGAGCCAGATCGCCTACCAGGAATACTCCTACCTGCATCGCGCCGACATTTACCGCACGGAAGTAACAGCGGAGATCAGCGTGCGGCTGGCCGAAGCAGCGCAGCGGCTGGCGCGAGGGGGGCTGCGCGAGCGGCTGCTGCGACGCGGGGTCGAATGGGCGCGTCTGGAGCTGGCCTGCGTTCGCGAAGAATCCCAATCAGGTTGAATTTGCGCGCGCAAGCGTGTTAGTTTGCCGCGCGACAGTTACGCGCAAAAACAAAGGAGATACCGATGGCGGAGCAAACCGGCAAGGCTTGGTCGTCCACCGCGCCCCCGGGCGAGTTCAAGCCGTTCATCCCGCCCGAGCAATCCCCGGCTGAGTTCACGCTGCGCGCTATCTTCCTAGGCGCAGTGTTCGGAATCCTGTTCGGTGCCGTCACGGTATACGTTGGCCTGCGCGCCGGCCTGACGGTTTCCGCCTCCATCCCCATCGCGGTGCTTTCCATCAGCATCCTGCGCGCCTTCGGCCGCGCCACCATTCTGGAAAACAATATCGTGCAGACCATCGGCTCGGCGGGCGAGTCGGTAGCGGCGGGCGTCATCTTCACATTGCCGGCGCTCATCTTCCTTGGCTTCCAGCTGGAGTACTCGCGCATCTTCTTGCTGGCGATGATCGGCGGGTGGCTGGGGGTGCTGTTCATGATCCCGCTGCGGCGCCAACTTATCGTCAAGGAGCACGGCAACCTGCTCTACCCGGAGGGCACGGCCTGCGCCGATGTGCTGGTGGCGGGCGAGCGCGGGGGCAGCTTTGCCGGGCGCGTCTTCTGGGGCCTCGGCCTCGGCGGCCTCTACACCTTCCTGATGAAGTCGGTTGGGCTGTGGCGCGAGCGGCCGCTCTACGAACCCGGCTGGCTGCCCGGCGCCTCGTTCCGCGCCGACATCACCACCGAGTACCTGGGCGTGGGTTACATCATCGGGCCGCGGATTGCCGGGGTGATTTTTGCCGGCGGCGTCTTCTCCTGGCTGGTGATGATGCCGGCCATCAAGTTCTTCGGCTCGCTGATGCCGGACGTGGCGCTCTACCCCAGCACGGTGCCCATCCCGCAGATGACCTCCGACCAACTCTGGGCCAGCTACATCCGGCCGATGGGCGCCGGCGCGGTGGCGGCCGCGGGCCTCATCACGCTGATGAAGACGATGCCGACTATCGTCAGCGCACTGACCGCCGGCCTCAAAGACGTGCGCGCCGAGCGCGCCGGCACGGCAAACGCAGCGAGCCGGGTGGAGCGCGACATGTCGATGCGCGTCGTCGTTCTGGGCTCGCTCGCCATCCTGGTGATGATGTGGCTCCTGCTCACTTTCAAGCCCATCCCAGGGGCGCAGACCGGCTGGTTCGCCAACCTGATGGCTGCGCTGTTTGTGGTGGTGTTCGGCTTCCTTTTCGTTACGGTGTCGTCGCGCATCGTCGGCCTCATCGGCAGCTCCGCTAATCCGATTTCCGGCATGACCATCGCCACGCTGATGGCCACCTGCGCCATCTTCCTGCTGCTGGGCTGGACCGGCGGCGCTTTCGCGGTGCTGGCGCTGACCATCGGCGGCGTGGTCTGCATCGCCGCCGCCAACGCCGGCGCCACCTCGCAGGACTTGAAGACGGGCTTCCTGGTGGGCGCCACGCCGTCGCGGCAGCAGCTGGGTCTGATGATCGGCGTGGTGGCCTCGGTTTTTGTCATCGGCGGCACACTGATTCTGATGAACCAGGGCCTGGCGCAGTACAAGCCCATCCAGCTCCCGCTCAACCTTGCCCAGTTGCCCGAAGGCGTGCAGGTGGAAGGCGAGCACGAGTACCAGGGCAAGGCCTACACGCTGGTGAACGCCATCGGCTCGCGCGAAGTGCCCGACGGCAAGTACCTCTTCGACCGGCAGACCAACCAGATTGAGGTCCAATGGGTGCAGGGCATCGGCAGCGAGCAGGCGGCGGCGCCACAGGCGCGCCTGATGGCCACCGTTATCAATGGCATCCTGAACCAGCGCCTGCCGTGGCGGCTGGTGTTGCTGGGAGTGTTCCTGGTGGTGGCTGTGGAGCTGCTCGGCATCCGCTCGCTGGCGTTTGCCGTCGGTTCCTACCTCTCGATTGCCACGACGATGGCCATCTTTACTGGCGGCGTGGTGCGCTGGCTGGCCGAGCGCGGCACCAAGCAAGGCGAGGGCGGCCACGCGGAAAGCGAGGTCAGCCCGGGATCGCTCTTCTCCAGCGGCCTCATCGCCGCCGGCGGCCTGCTGGGCTTGTTCGCCATCGCCATCAAAGTCATTGAAGACCTCGGCTGGATTCCCCGCGACGTCCTCCACATTGGGCCCAGCCTGCTCGGCGGCCTGACGCAGGCGCACTGGCCGGCGGTGTTGATGTTCCTGCTGTTGGCGGCGAGTCTCTACTTCTTCGCCAAGAAGAAGCTGGACTAGGAAAGTCGAAGAGTCAAGAAGTCCGAGAGTCGAAGTGTCTGTGAGAGAAGGAACTCGAGGGCCCGCCCGGGAGTCTCGACGATCTGAATGTCTACCCGCAGGCTCGCTCATTACCCATCTCAGAAAACCTTCCCTCTAGGTGTGCCGACTCTTCGACTCTTTGACCTTTTGACAGCGCACCCCCTTGGCTCTAGTCTGTAAGCATGAGTTCGTATCGGAGCTGGGGACGGCCGAGCTATCGCAGCTACGGCGCCGGGTTTGGGTGGGGCCTGCGGCCGACGCGGGTTGTCAAGCAACTGCTGATTCTGAACACTGTCCTGTTCGTCGCGTTGGCCCTGCTGGACATCTTCGCGCCTCTGTGGGCGCGAGCCGTGGTGGTGCTCTTCGGAGTCGTGCCGATTGAGACGGTGTTCAGCTTCCGAATCTGGCAGCCCCTTACGTACTTGTTCTTGCACAGCGGCTTCTGGCATCTCTTCTTTAACATGTTTGCGCTGTGGATGTTCGGCACGCCGCTGGAGCGCGACTGGGGGAGCCGGCGCTTCCTGCGCTACTACCTGCTGACCGGAGTGGGCGCGGGAGTTCTGAACGTGTTGGTGAGTCTGATCTGGGGTGGCGCGGCGGCAAACATTCCCACCATCGGGGCGTCGGGGGCCATCTATGGACTGCTGCTGGCGTTTGGCGTGCTCTATCCGCGCCAGCCCATCTTCATCTGGTTTGTGCTGCCGGTGCCGGCCTGGATTTTCGTTTCCATCTATGGCGGCGTCACGTTCCTTTCCGCCTTACAGGGGCCGGGCTCGGGCATCAGCCACGTCTCGCACCTGGGCGGGATGCTCTTCGGTCTCATCTATCTGCGCGGCGGCTGGCTGCTCTACCGCGGACGACAGCGATACGCGGAATGGAAGCTTGGGCAGGCCAAGCGCAAGTTTGAGGTCTACATGCGCGAGCAGGACGAGCAGGAAGACCGGCGCGAGCCGCCCGGCTGGGTGAATTAATTCTTCGGTGGCGTCCTCACCATGACGTGGATGTCGGAGCCGAGCTCGGTCGTAAATCCCCACCGCTCATAGAACGGCACCAGCTCCGTGCGACAAGAAAGAATGATTTTCTCCACTTTGCCGATGACAGGGTGATTGACCACCGCGTCCACGATGGCCTTGCCCAGACCCTGGCCGCGGTGCGACTCGCGCACGATGACGTCAAAGAGATGGGCGCGGTAGACGTTGTCGGTGAGCACCCGGGCGAAGGCCAGCAGCTCCCCAGTTGCTGAATCCTCCAGGGCAATGATGACGCCGGTGCCGGCCAGCATGCGGTGGACGTCGTCCAGGCGGCGGTGGTTGGTCCACCATTCCTTCTGGTAGAGGGCGAGCAGCTCCTCGACCTGCTTGTCGGTCAGCCGGTCAATCAAGCGATAGGCCATCAGAGTCCTCAAGAATGAGGTTGTTGGATCGGGGCCGCGCCGGTCAACGACCAATTTGGACCCGGCGGCAGATGCCGCCGAACTCGGGGGGTGGAGCTAGGAGCCGACGACGTGGAACTTGACCATGTTGGTCGTGCCCCGCGCGCCCAGCGGCGTGCCGGCGACGATGGCGATGATGTCGCCCTTGCTCACCAGCTTCTCACGGCGCAGCCGCGCTTCGGCCTCGCGAAACAGATGGTCGACCGCGCGAATCCGCTTGATGCGCCGCGGCAGCACACCCCAGAGCAACGCCAGTCGCCGCCGCACATCCTGGTTGGGCGAGAAGGCGACAATCGGCGCGTCCGGGCGCGCCTTCGACACCAGCCGGGCGCTGGAGCCGCTCTCGGTGAACACGGCGATGGCCCTCAGCCGCAGGTGTTCGGTGGCTGCGGCTACGGTATCGGCCACGGTCTCGGCGATATCGCTCTGCGCGTCGCCGCGGCGTATCGGGCGCACGGCTACGGTCTCAGCCTCCCGAACAATGCGCGCCATCATCGCCACCGCCTCGCGCGGGTAGCGCCCGTTGGCGGTTTCGCCGGAAAGCATGACGGCGTCGGTGCCGTCGAAGATGGCGTTGGCGACATCGCTGGCCTCGGCGCGCGTCGGGCGCGGGTTCTGAATCATCGACTCCAGCATCTGGGTGGCGGTGATAACCGGTTTGCGGAACTGGTTGGCCAGAGCGATGATGCGCTTCTGCGCCACCGGCACCTGCTCCGGGTTCATCTCTACGCCCAGATCGCCGCGGGCCACCATGACGCCGTCGGCCACGGCGAGAATCTCTTCCAGGTGCTCGAGCGCCTCCGGCTTTTCAATCTTGGCCACGACCGGCGTGTCGTAGCCGGCGCGGCGGATGATTTCCTTGAGTTCGCGCACGTCGTCGGCCGAGCGCACGAAAGACTGCGCGATGTAGTTCACCCGGTGCTCGAGCGCAAAGCGCACGTGCTCGCGGTCTCGCGGCGTTACGGACGAGATGCGCAGCTTCGCCCCGGGCAGGTTGACGCCCTTGCGCTCGCCCAGCTCGCCGCCGTTCTCCACCCGGCAGACGATGTCCTTGCCCTTTTTCTCCAGCACCCGCAGCTCGATGAGCCCGTCGGCGAGCAGGATGCGGTTCCCCGGAGCTACATCGGCGGCCAGGTGCGGGTAGTTGATGCTCAGGCGCTTGGCGGTGCCGACGATTTCTTCCCCGGTCAGCGTAATCTTGTGCCCGGCTTCAAGCATCACCGGCTTGGCGTCCACGAGCTTGCCGGTACGGATTTTGGGGCCGGGGAGGTCAGCGAGGATGGCGAGCGAGCGCCCGCGCAGAGTGGTGAGCCTGCGGAGATCGCGGATGACGGCGGCGTGCTCGCGGTGCTCACCGTGGGAGAAGTTCAGCCGGGCCGCGTCCATGCCGGCTTCGAGCAAGGCCAGCAGCATCAGCGGCTCGCGCGAGGCGGGGCCGATGGTGGCGACGATTTTGGCTTTGCGCATGAGAGCTCCTGCCAGCTCCTGTATCCGACTTTACCCCCGGTCGCATCCAAGAGAGTGTGAAAGGCGGACGGTCCGCGATGCTGCGGGGATCAAAAGGCAGCCATCTTAGCACAGCCGATTGACCCTGGGGCGACCGCGTGGCAGACTGGCAGTTGAGGCGGGGACGATGAGAAGCCAAGCGCAAAAACCCTGGGCGATGGGGTTGGCCCTGCTCCTGGCGGCCGGAGGCGTGTTTCTGGCGCTGGCGCAGCAGCCGCCTCCCTCCGAACAGAAGCAAGGCCCCATCCAGCCGCGCGAAGATAAGAAGGAGGAAGCTCCCTACGCGCTGCGGGTCGACGTACCGGTGGTGAGCGTTGACCTCTCGGTAGTGGACCCGAAATCGGGCACCTTCATCTCCGGCCTGAAAAAAGAACACTTCCGCGTCTACATGGATGGGGTGGAGCAGGAGATTGTGGCCTTTGCGCCTACCGAGGCGCCGTTGACCACGGTGCTACTGGTCGAAGCCTCACCCTATATCGGCTACATTCGTTACGACAACCTCGACGCCGCCTACCTTTTCCTGCGGCAGTTGCGCAAAGACGACTGGGTGGCGCTGGTCAGCTATGACATGCGGCCGCGCATCGAGGTGGACTTTACCCACGACGCGAACGAGATCATCAATCGCCTGCGCTACATGGAGTTTGGTGGCTTCAGCGAAGTGAACATGTACGATGCGGTGATCGACACCCTCGACCGCCTGAAGGACGTTGAAGGCAAGAAGTCCATTATCGTCATCGGCACCGGCCTCGATACCTTCAGCAAGCACACCTGGGACGATACGCGCAAGGCGGCGCGGAACGCCGGCGTCCCCATTTTCACCATCGGCATGGGCTGGCCCGTGCTGTACGCCGCAGACCGCGTCAGCGGCAACCCCCGCTACAGCCGCGGGGCCCAGCGGGTCGCTGACGAGCTGCGTCTGCGGATCCAGCTTGCGGAGGCGCAGATGCGCGACCTCTCCGACCAGACCGGGGGGCGCTTCTGGAACCCGCGGTTCATCACCCAGCTTCCCGGGATTTATGAGGAAGTCGGCACGCTGATGCGCAACCAGTACAGCCTGGCCTTCCGCCCCAAACCGTTCCAGCGCGACGGCAAATTCCACAAGATCGAGCTCAAGCTGGTGGCCCCGGACGGCACGCCGCTCAAGGTGCTGGACCAGAACCGCAAAGAGCTTAAAGTTGAAATCTACGCCCGCAAGGGGTTCTACGCGCCTGAGTCGTAGCGCCTTCGCTCTGGTTTCCGCCCTTCTCCTCTGTGTCGCCTTGCCCGTCCACGCTCAGGAAGCTCCACCACTGCGGGTGGAAGTGCGACTGGTCAATGTGGATGTGGCAGTGACCGACCCGGAGGGCAACTTTGTTGCGGAACTGAAAGCTGAGAACTTCCGCGTCGGCGAGGACGGGAGGCCCCAGACCATTGCGCACTTTGCGCCCACGCGGGCGCCGGTGCGGATTCTGCTGCTGGTCGAGGCCAGCCCGGCGGTCTTTTTGCTGCGCGGACAGCACCTGGCCGCGGCGCACCTGCTGCTGCGCCACCTGCGTCCGGAAGACGAAGCGGCCCTGGCGAGCTACGCCCGCACCGTGCAGCCGCAAGCCGACTTCACCCGCGACAAGAGGCTGGTGGAGGATCAACTGCTGCGGGTCAGCCAGTTCGGACTGGAGATGGCCGACCTGAACCTGCTCGATGCGGTGGCCGACACGCTCGACCGGTTGAGCCCCGCGCCGCAGCGCACCGCCGTGCTGCTTATCGGCACCGGGCTCGACTCCGGCAGCCGCGCGCGCTGGCAGGCGCTCCAGCAGCGCATCGGCGCCAGCCAGATTACGTTCTTCACCATCGCCACCGGAAGCTTGCTGCTCGGAAAGGAGAAAGATACGGAAGAAGCGAGCCTGTTCATCGAGGGCGAGGCGCGGCTGCGCGCCCTGGCGGAAGCCAGCGCCGGGCAAGCCTACTTTCCGAAGTCGCTGAAGGAGCTGGACAAGGTCTACACCGAGATTGGCGAGCGGCTGCGCAACCTTTACAGCCTCGGCTATTACCCGACGAGTACCGTTCGCGATGGGCGCTACCGAACTATTAGCGTGCAACTCGTGGACGAAGCCGGCGCGCCGCTCGAACTGCGCGACCGCAAGGGCCGCCCGTTTCGCCCGCGTGTCTTCGCCCGCCCGGGCTACTTCGCGCCGCGGAACTAGCTCAGGGAATCAGCAGAACTTTGCCGATGTTCTTCCGGTCGTGGATGAAGTGGTGCGCCGCGGGCGCCTCGGCGAGCGGGAAGGTCGCGCCGATGTGCGGCTTGATTTTGCGTTCGCGGTAGAGCTCAAACATCACCGGCATCCAGGAGCGCACCAACTCAGGGTTGGCGCGGCCCAGCTCACCCAGATGCACGCCGATGACGGCGCGGTTCTTGCCGATGAGGTCGAGGGCGTTGAAGCTTGGCGTGTTCCACCAGGCGCCGAGAGCTTTGAGCGAGCGGCCCTTCGACGGCACCGCCGATGACAGTCCGAAGCAGATGAGCCGGCCGCCGTGGCGCAGCAGGCGGTAGCTCTTGCGATAGGACTCGCCGCCCACGGCGTCGAGCACGACGTCGACCCCTTCGTTGTTGGTCAGCCGCTTGACCTCCGCCTCGAAGTCTTCCGTGCGGTAGTCAATAGCGTGGTCGAGGCCCCAGCGGCGAAGAAAATCGTGTTTGGCGGCGGAGGAGGTGCCGAAGGTTTCGGCGCCGGCCAGCTTGGCCAGCTGAATGGCCGAGAGGCCGACGCCGCCGGCGGCGGCGTGAATCAGCACGCGCTCGCCCGTGCGCAGGTTCCCCATGTAGGTCAGCGCCTGGTAGCTCGTCAGGTAGTTAACCGGAATGGCGGCGGCGTCCTCGAAGCTCATCTCATCAGGAATCGGCAGGATGCGGTCGGCGGGAAGCGCCACCTTCTCGGCGTAGCCACCGCCGGGGAACGTCGAAGCGACCACGCGCTGGCCGACGCGCAGCGTGTCCACCTCGGCGCCGACGGCGTCGACCTCGCCGGAGATTTCAAAACCAGGCACGAAGGGCGGCTTGGGCGTGCGGGTGTAGAGCCCGAGACGCATCAGGATGTCGGCAAAGTTGATGCCGGCGGCGCGCACGCGCACCACGACCTGGTCGGGTCTGGGCTTGGGCTCGGCGCGTTCGCGGAGTTGCAGGACTTCCGGCGGCCCGAACTTGGTTACTTCAACCACTTTCATGATTACCCCCTATGAAACCACAGATGAACACGGATGAACACGGATCAGAAACCCATTGTTTTCCCATCAGTGTTCATCCGTGTCTATCCGTGGTTCCTTCAGTAGCCTCTTTGCTTGTCCACCACGTTCAGCAATTCCCTGCCCGCGAAATACCTGTCGAGGTTCTCGAAGAGCAGCGCGGCGTGGCGGTGCCAGAGCCGCTCGGAGACGCCCGAGAGGTGCGGTGTGATGAGCAGGTTGGGCGCGTCCCAGAGCGGGCTTTCCGGCGGCAGCGGCTCGACCTCGGCGACGTCAATCGCCGCGCCGGCGATTTGGCCGTTGCGCAGCGCGGTCACCAGCGCCTCGGCGTCCACGAGTACGCCGCGGCCGATATTAAGGAAATAGGCGGTCTTCTTCATCGCGGCAAACTGCGCCGCGCCGAAGAAGTGCTGCGTTTCCGGCAGCACCGGCGTGGCCAGCACGACGAAGTCGGCTTCGGCCAGTGCTGCGCCAAACCGATCGGGTGCAAAGACGGCTTCGGCGTGCTCGGTGCCGCGGGTGACGTCGCGCTTGACGCCCAGCACGCGCATCGCGCAGGCGGCGGCGCGGCGTGCCAGCTCCTGGCCGATGGCGCCGTACCCGACGATGGTCAGCGTGCGCCCGCTGATTTCCATCGGGTGGGGCTGCTCGTCCCAGATTTCCTGCTGCGCCCAGTGCTTGTTGAGCTGGTGGCGCACGGCGCTGGGGAGGCGGCGCGCCAGGGCGAGAATCAGGCCGAGCGTGTGCTCGGCCATGCAGGCGGCATGCACGTTGCGCGAGTTGGTGATGACGACGCTCGAGTTGCGGATGTCGTCGCGCATGAGCTGGTTGACGCCGGCGGCGAGGCAGTGAATCCACTTGAGTTTCCTTGCGCTCGCGAACTGCTCGGGCTTGAGCGAGAAGCCAGCGAAGATGTCGGCGTCGGTGATGGCGGCGTCGAGGCCGCTGTAGTCGGGCAGGTGGGCGACGCGCAGGTCGGGGTAGCGCACCCGAAGCGCCTGCGGCAGCCAGTCGGGCACGCGCCACTGGTCGAAGGGGTGCCAGATGCACAGCACGATCTTGGTGTCGGCCGGGCTCGGCATAGCAGGTTATGAAACCACAATCTCAGATTTCAGATTCAAAATTTCAGAGACGGAGGTTGCGGCCTTTCATCTCCTTTGGCTGGGGCAGGCCGAGCAGGCCGAGCAGCGTGGGCGCGATGTCCTGCAAGGCGCCGTCTGCGCGCAGGCGCACGCCGGAGTCGTTGGTGACGCAGATGAACGGCACGGGATTCGTCGTGTGATAGGTGTGCGGGCTGCCGTCGGAATTGACCATGGTTTCAGCGTTGCCGTGGTCGGCGGTGATGAGCCAGACTCCGCCGGCATCTTGGAGCGCCTGAAAAATCTTCCCCAAGCATTCGTCGACCGCTTCGACGGCCTTGATGGTGGCCTCGAGCTTGCCGGAGTGGCCGACCATGTCGGCGTTGGCAAAGTTGACCACGATGACGCCGAAGTCGCCGCGCTTGATTCCCTTAACCACTTCCTCGGCGATGCCGGCGGCGCTCATCTCCGGCTTGAGGTCGTAGGTCGGCACTTTAGGCGAGGGCACCAGCACGCGCTCTTCAAAGTCGTAGGGCTTCTCGATGCCGCCGTTGAAGAAATAGGTGACGTGGGCGTACTTCTCGGTCTCGGCCACGCGCAGGTTCCTGATGCCCTCGCGGGCGAAGACGTTGGCGAGGATGTTCTCCAGCGTCTGGGGGCCGAAGACGTAGGGCACCCAGGTGAAGGTCTTGTCGTACTGCGTCATCGAAACGAAGAAAAGGTTTTTGGGGCGCGCCGGGTCGGCGATTTCCTTGAAGCCGGGCTCGGTGAGGGCGCGAGTCATCTGGCGGGCGCGGTCGGCGCGGAAGTTGAAGAAGATGACGGCGTCGGAGTCGCGCATGCGCGCGCGGGGCTTGCCGTCGCGATCGACGAGCACGATCGGTTCGACGAACTCATCGGTGGTGCCGCGCTGGTAGGACTCGCGCAGGGCGGCGAGCGCGTCGGTATGGGTGAATTCCGCCTCGCCGTGGACGATCGCGCGGTACGCCTTCTCCACGCGCGGCCAGCGGTTGTCGCGATCCATGGCGTAGTAGCGCCCGCTGATGGAGGCAATCTGGCCGAGTCCGAGCTGGCGCATCTTGTTTTCGAGCTGCTCGAGGTAGCCGATGCCGGATTCGGGCGGGGTGTCGCGGCCGTCGGTGAAGGCGTGGACGAAGACGCGGGTGAGGCCGTTGCGCTTGGCCATCTCCAGCAGCGCGAAAAGATGCGCGAGCTGGGAGTGGACGCCGCCGTCGCTCACCAGCCCGAGCAGGTGGAGCTGGTTCTGGCGGCCGCGCTCCATGGCTTTCAGCAACAGCTCGTTCTGGAAGAACTCGCCATTTTGAATCGCCAGGTCGATGCGGGTGATGTCCATGTAGACGATGCGGCCGGCGCCGATGTTGAGGTGGCCGACCTCGGAGTTGCCCATCTGGCCTTCGGGCAGGCCGACGTAGGGGCCGGAGGTGTGGACCAGTGTGTTGGGGAATTTCTTCAGCAGCTCGTCGTAGGTCGGCTTGCGCGCCAGCGCAATGGCGTTGTTCTCGCGCTCGGCGCGGAACCCCCACCCATCCAGGATGGTGAGCACGACCGGCTTCGGCGGCTTGGCCATGGGAGAGGGCGTAGTGTACTACAGGAAGACCGTCGCGCCATTCACCCCATAGCCCCGAGGCTCCTGCCTCGGGGAGAATCAATCGTAGGGCAGCTCCAAGAGATCAACCTTGGCGGGAGTCAACTCTGTTCCTGCATAGGCACGAGCACTCGAATGTAGATAGAGATGGGGAGACTCCGCTAGGCGCTCAACCACGGGATTCATGTGAATGTACTCGATCTTTTGACCAAGCGCACGCGAGGTCGAAAGCACCTTGACGTGAGTCTTCTGCTGCAAGATGGAAGAGCGGGCGTCTCTTCGCTGTTTCGGCGGGCGTGCGAGTCGAAAGCGGTCAAGAAGCTGCTCCAACTTCTCGCGCCGAAGCCAATCGATGATCTGTTTTCCCGCCAAGCTCTTGAAGTCGCGTAGAAAATCGGCGAGCCGACGTTCAGGAGGAAACCAAAGCAACAAATGGTAGTGATCCGGCATGAGAACATAGGCGTGGAGGCGAAGGCCGTAGCTGCGACGATAAGCCTCAAGACTGCGGAGGAAGATCCTGCAAGGCGCAGAGTAGCGAAAGATCGGAATGCGGCGATAAACGGAACCTGTGATGAAAAGATAGCCGGACTTCACGTTCGTCGGTTCCATTCAATCCAGAGCCTAGCATCGGCCTCCCCCAGGCGGGAGCCTGGGGGCTACGGGGTGGGGTCGTAGGGTTGCCACCGGCCTCGGGGGTGGGAGCCAGCTAGGCTTCGCACTTTAGTTAGAGACCATCCGTCCTCTGCTCTGGTTTCAGGCCAGTCCGTTCATCCGACTTTGAGGGCGGCGCGGCCGGGGAAGCGGGCCGCCGGGCCGAGCTCTTCTTCGATGCGCAGCAACTGGTTGTACTTGCAGATGCGGTCGGTGCGCGAGCCGGAGCCGGTCTTGATCTGCCCCGTGCCCATAGCGACGGCGAAGTCGGCGATGAAGGCGTCTTCGGTTTCGCCGGAGCGGTGCGAGACGATGGAGGTGTAGCCCGCGGCGCGCGCCATCTCGATGGCTTCGATGGTTTCGGTCACCGTGCCAATCTGGTTCAGCTTGATGAGAATGGAGTTGGCGATGCCCTGCTCGATGCCGCGCTTGAGCCGCTGGGTGTTGGTGACGAACAAATCGTCGCCGACGAGCTGAATCTTTTTGCCCATCTGCTGGGTCTGCAGCTTCCAGCCGTCCCAGTCGTCCTCCGCCAGGCCGTCTTCGATGGAGACGATCGGGTACTGCCGCACCCAGTCGGACCAGAAGGCCACCATCTGCTCGGGCGTGTGCACCGACTTGTCGGACTTCTTGAAAACGTACTTGCCGTCGGCGTAGAACTCGCTGGCGGCGGGGTCGAGGCAAATGGCAATCTGCTCGCCGGGTTTGTAGCCGGCGGCGGTGATGGCTTCCAGGATGACTTCGATGGCCTCGACGTTCGACTTGAGGTTGGGCGCGAAGCCGCCTTCATCGCCGACCGCGGTCGAGTAGCCGCGCTTCTTCAGGACGGTTTTCAGATTGTGAAACACCTCCACGCCCCAGCGGATAGCCTCGTGGAACGACGGCGCGCCCCAGGGGAAAACCATGAACTCCTGGAAGTCGACGCTGTTGTCGGCGTGGGCGCCGCCGTTGATGATGTTCATCATCGGGACGGGCAGCGTGTTGCCGCCGTCGCGCGCCAGATATTTGTAGAGCGGAACGCCCTTGGCGGCGGCCGCCGCGCGCGCCGCGGCCATGGAGACGGCGAGAATGGCGTTGGCGCCGAGCTTGGATTTGGTCGGCGTGCCGTCAAGGTCAATCAAGAAGCGGTCGAGCTCGGCCTGGTCGGCGGCGTCGCGGCCTTTGACCTTGGGGGCGATGAGGGTGTTGACGTTCTCGACCGCCTTGCGGACGCCCTTGCCGAGGTAGCGGGATTTATCGCCGTCGCGCAACTCCAGCGCCTCGTGCTCGCCGGTGGACGCGCCCGAAGGCACGGCAGCGCGCCCGCGCGCGCCGCCCTCCAGAACCACATCGGCTTCAACGGTGGGGTTTCCCCGGGAATCCAGAATCTCTCGCGCGCGAACGGAGGCAATCTTGGTCATCGGAGTTCTCCTTTGCTGAACGAACGCAGGTTCCCCGGAGAAGGCGGCCGGACACGCGGATTATAGCAGCCGCCCGAGGGTAAAGGTAGAAAATGGAGGCAAGAACGGAACGCTGCCCTCGAGGCTGTCCCCCGGGCGTCCTTCGAATTCGCTCAGGGCCGGGGGCGCCGGAGCTACGGGCTGGATTGCAGGGTGCGTCGCCTTTGCCCGGGCTGCTCGGAGAATGCCGCTTGCGTCTAGAGGCCAGCGGCTCACGGAGGACAGAGAATGTCAGTGCTCTACTTGGGGCGGACGTCGACCGGCCAAGTCAGCTCATCGAGCAAATGCAGGCGCGTGGCCACCAGTCGGGCGCTGATGACCTCGCACAGCGTGCGGTAGAGTTCCAAGCCGAATCCCGGGTCGCTCAGGCAGGCGTCGGTCAACGTCCCGCCTTTGATGGCCAGGGCTTCCGACTCTTCCAGCGCCCGAGCCGAGGCGGTTTCCACCCGCGGCTCGACCAAGGCCGACCAACTGAACAACTCTCCGGGCCCCACCACCAGCACGGTGCGAGCGCCTCTCCCCGGCAAGTTCATCTCGATCGCAATCCGTCCGCGCTTCACCAGATAGAGATAGAGGCTCGGGTCGCCTTCGCGAAAGATGGTCTCGCCCGGAGCAAAGGTGCGCGATTCGGCCAGCGACAACATCTGCTGTTGAACCCGGGGAGAGAAATGCTCAAAAAAGCTCGAGTCCCAAATCGTCTGTTCTTCCATGGACCCTCCTAGTACGCCTGCGGCTCTCTGGCTTGCCTATACACACCCCTCTGTTTTGGGGTGCAGCACGTTTGGGGCCGTTGGTCGTCTGCACTCCGGCTGCTCTCTTCTCGTTGTTTACGCGCGAAAGGACAACAGGTTAGCGTGCCGCCGAGCGTGGCGGCTGACGGCCTTGCGTCGTGCGACGACTGGGCCAACGCTCGCAGTGGGGGGGGGTTATGCCACTGCTCGCTCTGGCAGTCCCGAGGCCCCGGCTTCCCTCACCCGCGATGACGGAGCCGCCTGGCAGCCGGAGGCATGGCCGTCGTTCAGCGGAAGCGCAGCGCAAGCCTCTGGTCAAAATTCGCTGGCGGGGAGCACAGCGTAACGCCGGAGGCGCAACGCCTCCCGCTAGCGGTTATGGCGGCCAGCCCGGATTACTGCTGGAAGGCTAGGGTGAGGAAGGCGGCGAAGACCAGCGAGAGCGCGACCTCGGTCCAGCCCAGGCGTCGCAGCGCAAAGCGGGCTTCGGCCGCCGAACGAATCCCGTGGGCGGCCCGCACCGCCGCTAGCAGGAAGGGAACGACAACCAACGGGGAAAGCCAGCGGGCAAACACCACCGCGACCACAAAGACCAACACCAGAACGTGAAACACTATGGCGACAGTGCCTGCTCGGCTCTCGTCGGCTCGCGAGACCGCGCGGCGGGTCTGGATGCGCGACTTCACGTAGAGGACGCCACTGGAGAAGAACAGCCCGTTGAGCGCCCATATCCACAGAGCGCTGGCGTCGATGGTGCCGGTGGCGGCGATCCAGCCGGCCAGCGCCGAGAGCGTCAGACCCGCAGTCCCTACCAACTCGGCTACCAGGCTGCGGTCTTCACCGCGCCGGCCCCACCAGACGCGCAAGGCAAAAAGGAGCAGCCCGAGGCCCGCCAACGCCCAAAGCAGATAGAGTTTCCAGACCGCCGCGAGCAACACGCCGAGCCCGAGCGTTAGAGCACCATAAGCCGCAGCGCTGCGGAGCAAGGCGCTTCGCTCCGGGCGGCCGGCGCGCAGATGGCTCATGGGAATCAGCAGCAACTCGAGCGGATAGCGGGCCAGGAAAGCGCCCAAGACCGCCAGCGCGGTGAGCAGTACCGGGAAGGAAATGCGCCCCGCGATGACCACGGCGCTGAGGAAGGGAATTGCCACAATGCCCCAGGCGCCGTGCTCGCGGGGCAGGATGACCGTGGTTCCGCCAGTCATACGACACTAATAGACTATAGACTCCACTAGTGTCAACCCCCTTTCCTGCCGTTCGAGATCCCCGGTAGGCGCGGGCCGCTGCACCGGCCTCCGAAAATACTTGACACGATGAGGTCAATGGAGTATTTAGTCCAGTATGTTCTCCCGCGCCGCCGAATACGCCTTGCGCGCCATGACCTTCCTGGCCATGCAGCCCCCCGGGAAGCTGAGCGGGGCCCGCGAGATTGCCCGCGCCGAGAAGGTCCCCATGCCCTTCCTGTGGAAGATCCTCCAGAACCTGGCGCGCCGCCGCCTGATTCGTTCGTTCAAGGGCCTGCACGGCGGCTATGAGCTGGCCTGCCCGGCGCGGAAGATTAACGTGGAGGACATCGTGCGGGCGATGGACAACACCGAGGTGGTCGAGGGTTGCGTGCTCGGCCTGGCGCAGTGCAGCGAGGAAAACCCCTGCCCCCTGCACCACTCCTGGAAGGAAGTGCGGACGCAACTGACCAACATGATGCAGCGGACGACGCTGGCGGATTTGGCGGCGGTGGCGTCGCGGCGGAAACGGCTGAGACGGTGATTTATTTGGCGCCGAACAATGGACTAAAGGGTCTGGCAGTCAAGTAGGAGCCAACGCAATGAAACTCTTGCTGCTGGGGATTGGCGGGCTGCTGGTGGCGCTGGGGGTGGGCGCGGTTGGCGTGGTCTGGCTGACGCGCTGGCTGGCACGGCGGGCCGCCGAGCGGCTCTCGGTGGAGGAGTTCGACGCCGGCCTCGCCATCCCGATGCGGGACAGCGACACCCGCCGGAGCCCTCGAACGTCGGTCAAGTGAGGGGCGAGAGTGTGGAAAAATCCACCACCCGCGGGAGGTTGCGCAGCGTGGCTGGCCCAGGAAGGACCGAGGCGACGGCTGCTCTGTTGCAAGTAGTAGAAGAATCAGTAAGTTAGCGCCGCAGGTCACCCTTGCAGAATGGGACGCCACGTGCAAATAGGGCCCCCGATGGCTGAGGAACTGGTGCTAGAGAGTGCCGGGCCGCGGTATCGCGTCCGGCTCGCCGATGAAACCTACTGGCGCGAACAGATCAAGTGTCAGTTCGCCTGCCCGGTTCATACCGATGCCCGGGGCTACGTGCGGGCGATTGCCGAAGGCGACTACGAGCGCGCCTACCTGATCGCGCGCGGCCCCAACCCTTTGGCGTCGTTGTGCGGGCGCATCTGCGGGGCGCCGTGCGAGGCCGCCTGTCGTCGCGGCGCCATTGACCAGCCCATTGCCATCCGCGCCCTCAAGAGGTTTGTGTGCGAGCAGTTCGGCGTGGAGTCGCGCGGCGAGGCACGGGCCGTTGAACAGCTTGACTATCTGCGCGCGAAGAACGACGCCCGCACCTGTGACGACCAGGAGGAACTTCGACACCTCCTGGGTTTTCTGGCTCGTGCGGAGTTTCCGCGTCCCACTGGGCAACGCGTGGCCATTATCGGTTCCGGCCCCGCTGGATTGGCGGCGGCGCACGATCTGGCGCTGATGGGGTTTCGCCCGACCATCTTCGAAATGGAGCCGCAGCCGGCCGGGATGCTCTTCACCGGCGTGCCCGGCTACCGGCTGCCCGCCGAGTTGATCCGCGCTGAGGTGACGGTGATTCAGGCGCTGGGGGTCGAGATTCGCTGCAATACCCAGGTCGGCAAGGACGTGGGGTTCGATGAGCTGCGGCGCCAGTTCGACGCCGTCATCATCGCCTGTGGCGCCAAGAGATCGCGCACGTTGCCCATCCTGGGCGCCGATGCCATCGGCGTCCGCGGCGGCGTGGACTTCCTGCGCGACGTGGCATTGGGAAAGAAGGTCGAGCTGGGTGAACGTGTCATCGTGGTGGGCGGCGGCAACGTCGCCTACGACGTTGCGCGCACGGTGCTGCGTCAGGAGGAGTACGACGTCTCCCGCACCGCCGCGCGCCTGCTGGGCGTGAAACAAGTTCATCTGGTCTGTCTGGAATCGCTGGAAGAAATGCCGGCCGACACGGTGGAGATTGTCGAGGGCGCCGAAGAAGGCATCACGCGGCACAACAGTTGGGGGCCGAAGGAGATTATCGTCGAAGAGAGGAACGGACAGAAGTTCGCCCGCGGCGTGCGTTTCGTTCGCTGCGTTTCGGTCTACGACGAGAACAAACGCTTTGCGCCCAAGTTCGATGAAAGCGCGGAGATGGTTCTCGAGGCCGACACCGTTCTGCTCTCGGTCGGGCAATCGGCCGACTTGAGTTTCCTCGATCCGGCGCGCGACGGCATCGAGCTACGCGGCGGGCAGCAAATCGTCAACGACCCGGCCACTGGCGCCACGTCGGCGCCGGGCGTATTCGTGGCTGGCGACATCGCCTACGGGCCGCGGCTGATGATCCACGCCATCGCGAGTGGCAAGCAGGCGGCGCGCTCCGTCTATCGCTATTTCACCGGTTGCGAGATTGCGCCGGAAGAAGTGCAGTTCCATTTCCCGCTGGAGCACTACAGGCGGGAGAAGGGTTATGAGAGCCGCCGCCGGGTGGAGATTCCGGTTCTGCCGCCCGCCGAGCGGCTGCGCAAGCCGAAGGCGCTGGTCGAGATCGGCTACAACGAACCGCAAGCGCGCGCCGAAGCCGGGCGCTGCCTCGACTGCGGTATCAACACCGTTTTCGACGGCGAGCGCTGCATCCTCTGCGGCGGCTGCGTAGACGTCTGCCCGACGGTGTGCCTCAAGCTGGTTTCACTCGATCGCCTCGAGCCCTCGCCGGAGCTCGACGCCGCGGTCAATCAGTTGCTGGGCGAGGATGCGGCCGAGGCCACCGCCATTCTCAAGGACGAGGATCGCTGCATTCGCTGCGCCCTCTGCGCCGAGCGCTGCCCCACCCAAGCCATCACCATGGAACGGTTCCAATTCACCAAGGAGTGGATGCCATGCACGACAACGAGCCCGCAGGCTCCCGTCTCGATCCGCCCCGCGTGAGCCGGCGGAGTTTTCTGAGCCTGGCTTCGCTGGGGAGTTTCTTCGCCGCCATCGGCGTGGCCGCCGCCGGCGTGTTTCGCCTGCCGACGCCCACCGTGCTCCCCGGGCCGGTGCGCCGCTACAAGGTGGGCCACCCCGAGGACTTTCCCGTTGGGAGCGAGCGTCTTTTTCCCAAGGAAAACGTGTTCGTGTTTCGCGACGCCGAAGGGGTCTATGCCATGTCCGCGGTGTGCACGCATCTGGGTTGCACGGTGGCGCGCACGGGCGAAGGCTTTGCGTGCCCCTGCCACGGCTCGCGCTTCGGTCTGAACGGTGACGTCCTCGGTGGGCCGGCGCCGCGGCCGCTGCCGCAACTGGAAGTGACTCGTGCCGCCGATGGCCAACTTGTCGTTCTGGCCGACAACGAAGTGCCCGCCGGCACTCGCTTCGCCGTGTAGGAGATGGGGATGGCCACGCAACTCACTCCGCCGCCCGGCAGCAACGCCGCGCAGGAATTCCTGCACAACCTGCGCCACCTGCCGCAGACCTTCAAGGACGCCTGGCTGCGGCTGGGCAAAGTGCCAGAGTCGGAGCGCGAGGAATCGCAGGCCACCTTCCACAATTTCTTTCTCCACATCCACAGTGTGCGCGTGCACGTGCGGAGCCTGGCGCCGACGTTGACGCTCGGGCTGGGGCTCATCGCCACTTCCAGCTTCATCGTGCTCTGCATTACCGGCGTCCTGCTGATGGTCTACTACAAGCCCTCGACCGAGCTGGCTTACCAGTCGATGAAGGACATCCACTTCACCGTCGCCACCGGCCGCTTTGTGCGCAACATCCATCGCTGGAGCGCGCACATCATGGTGCTGGCCGTCTTCCTCCACATGGCGCGCGTGTTCTTCACCGCCAGCTACAAGAAGCCGCGCGAGTTCAACTGGCTCATTGGTCTGGCGCTGCTGGTGGTGACACTGGGCCTGAGCTTTACCGGCTACCTGCTCCCCTGGGATCAACTCGCCTACTGGGCCATCACCATCGGCGCCAACATCGCCAACTCTCCCCGCGAGCTCACCGACGCCCTCGGCATCACCGCCTGGTTTGACCCCGGCGGCTTCCAGCGCCGGCTGCTGCTGGGCGCCAACTACGTCGGCGAGGACGCGCTGATCCGCTTCTACATCCTGCACGTTTTTGTCCTGCCGGTGGTGCTGGTCATTCTGGTGAGCGTGCACTTCTGGCGCATCCGCAAGGATGGAGGCCTGGCGCGGCCCGAGGACCCGATGGGTGGGGGAGCCGAATGGGGCGGTAGGGTGCGGCCCGTTTTTCAGCCGCTGGCCACCAAGACCTATGGGTTGATGGCGCTGGTGCGCGGCCGGCGCCCTCCGGTCAATCGCGGTCCCGAGAACACGATGATGAGCTGGCCGCACCTCTTCTGGGCCGAGCTGGCCGTCTTCATGTTCACCGTACTCATCTCGCTCGCGCTGTCGTTCTTTTTCGATGCGCCTCTCAAAGAGATTGCCAACCCGGCCATCCCCGAGAACCCAGCCAAGGCGCCGTGGTATTTCCTTGGCATTCAGGAACTGGTTTCTTATTCGGCGTTCACCGGCGGCTTGATGATTCCGCTGGTGGCGCTGATCGGATTGGCCCTGATCCCGTTCCTCGACCGGAGGCCGGGCGGCGAGGGCGTGTGGTTCGGGACGCCGGGCGAGCGGCCGGTGGCCTGGCAATCCGCCCTGTTCGGCTTTGCGGTGGCGGTGGGCATGCTGGCTTTCACCGTCAACTTCGGCTGGCTGCGCAGTTGGTTTCCGCGCATCCCGCAACTGGTGATTCTGCTCATCAACCCGGGTTCGCTGCTGGTGCTGCTCTACGCCGGCTGGTCGCTCTGGGTTCTCCGCCAGAGGAACTCGGTGCGGCTGGCGGCAGTGGCGCTGTTCACCTGCTTCCTGGTGGGCTTCACGGTGTTGACCTACTTCGCCACCGTGCACCGCGGGCCCAACTGGCAGTTTTACTGGTGGCCGTCGCAGTGGCCGGTGCATTAGGAGCTTCGAGCGAATGAACGACCTGTCGCGGCTGTACCGCTGGCTGTTGCTGGGCACGAGCCTGGCGACCCTTCTGTTTCTCTCCGTGGCGGCGGTGCAGGAGAACTTCTTCTCGCAGTGGCAGGTCTTGCAGCGGCAGTACCGCGCCATTCTCAAGCAGAAAGCCACTGACGCGCGGGGACAGGAGCTCTACCGGAACTTCGAGATTGAGCTGCGCCAGGTCAGCGTACCGGAGTTGAGGGCTGTCGACCGCTGCGTCACCTGCCACGTCGGCATTGATGACCCGCGCATGACCGACGTACGCCAGCCTTTTGCCGTCCATCCCGGCGACATCCTCGAGCACCATCCGGTAGATCGCTTCGGCTGCACCGTATGCCACCAGGGCCAGGGCCCGGCGACCAACTTCCGCGACGCTAAGGCGGAAGACGTCTATTGGGACTATCCCCTGCTCACCGCCGAGCTGACGCAGTCCTCCTGCCTGGCCTGTCACGACCCCGAGAAACTGCCGGCCAAGCAAGTCGAGCTGCTGTTGGCCGGCCAGAAACTCTATCAAGAGAAAAGTTGCGGTTCGTGCCATCAACTGAAGGGCCGCGGCGGCAACCTGGGCGCGGCGCTGGATGATGTGGGGAGCAAGACCCGCCATCAGTTGACCATGGTGAACATCGAGCCGCCGCACACCACCTGGCGCTGGCACGTAGCCCACTTCCGCGACCCTGCTGGCATCGTCCCCGGAAGCCAGATGGTTGTCCCGCCCATTTCCGACCAGGAAGCGCTGGCTTTGACCGTCTACATGCTGGCGCTGCGCCGGCGCGACGTTCCGGAGAGTTACCTCGCTCCGGACAAGATTGAGGAGAAGTACCGCGAACTGCACCCGGAGCCGCTCGTCGGCGAACAGATTTACACCGCCTACTGCGCCGCCTGCCACCACCCGCAGGGCCAAGGGAGCAACTTCCCGGCGCTCGGCGTGCGCGCACCCGCCATCGGCAGCTCGGATTTTATCGATGTAGCCTCCGACCAGTTCATTCTGGCCACGCTGGAGGCGGGCCGTTCCGAGCGCAAGATGCCGGCGTTTGCGGCCGCCAAGGGCACGCTCTCCGCCGACGAGGCCCAGGGCCTGGTGGCTTTTCTCCGCCAGCGAGCGCCGCGCGCGCCCTCGCTGGCTGAAGTCGAGCGCGCGGCTTCCGACCGCGCGTTGGGCGAGCAACTCTACCAGGCCGAGTGCGCCGCCTGTCACGGTGACCGCGGCCAGGGCACTCCGCTGGGTTCGCCCCTGGCCACGGCGGACCGCCGCGCCGCGGGTCGCGCCGCTCTGCACCGCGCCCTGGCCGAAGGTGTGCCGGGCACGGCGATGCCGCGCTACACCCGCTTCACTGCCGCCGAGCTGCGCTCTCTGATTGATTACACCGCGTCTCTGCCCACGGTTCCAGGTTCTCGGGCTCGGTGGGAGTTGGGGCAGGGAGATCCAAACGCGGGCCGAGAACTCTTTCAAAAGATTTGTGCCGGCTGCCATGGAGACCAGGGACAGGGCAAGACCGGCCCGGCTCTGGCCAGCCACGGATTCCAGAAAGCCGCCACCGAAGCTTTCGTCGCTGCGACCGTCGTGCGGGGGCGGGCCGGCACGCCCATGCCGGCCTTCGGCCGTGCCAGTGTGAATTACCCGAGGCTCACGGCGCAGGAAGTGCTCGACCTGGGGGCCTTTGTGAAGCGTGGACTGGGCGTCAAGCTCCAAGCCTCGCAACCGGCCACCCAGCCGAAAACAGGAGATTGACCATGGACCGAAGAAAGTTTCTGCAATCAGCCTCGGCGATGGGCTTCGGCGCGCTGGTCGCCGGCGTGACCCGTGCGTGGGGATTGGACGACCTTTCCAACCCGCTGGCGCACTATCCCGACCGCGACTGGGAAAAAACCTACCGCGATCTGTTCAAGGTGGACGACTCCTTCGTCTTCCTCTGCGCGCCCAACGACACCCACAACTGTCTGCTGCGCGCCTACGTGCGCAACGGCGTGGTCACGCGCATCGGCCCAACGATGGGCTACGGCCAGGCCACCGACTTGCAGGGCAACCGGACCTCGCATCGCTGGGACCCGCGCTGCTGCCAGAAAGGGCTGGCGCTGACGCGCCGCTTCTACGGCGACCGCCGGGTGCGCTACCCGATGATCCGCAAGGGATTCAAGGAGTGGGTGGACAAAGGCTTTCCGCGCGACTCCAACGGCAAGCCCCCGGCGAAGTATTTCCGGCGGGGTTGGGACGGCTGGGAGAAAGTTTCCTGGGATCAGGCGGCGGAGTACGTGGCCAAAACGCTGCACAATATCGCCACTACTTATTCCGGTGAGGCCGGCGCCAGGAAGCTGGCGGCGCAGCGCTACGACGAAGAGTCCATTGCCGCCATGAAAGGCGCGGGGACGCAGTGCCTGAAGTTCCGCGGCGGCATGCCGCTGCTGGGCGTCACGCGGGTGATGGCGATGTACCGCATGGCAGGCGTGCTGGCGCTGCTCGACTCGAAAATCCGCGGCGTCGGGCCCGACCAGGCCCTCGGCGGCCGCGGCTGGGACAACTACTCCTGGCACACCGACCTTCCGCCGGGCCACACCATGGTGACCGGGACGCAGACGGTGGAGTTCGACCTGCACGCGGTCGAGCACTCGAACTTGGTGCTGGTCTGGGGGATGAACTGGATCACCACCAAGATGCCCGACTCGCACTGGCTCACCGAAGCGCGGCTGAAGGGCACGAAGATTGTCGTCATCGCTTGCGAGTACAGCGCCACCGCCAACAAGGGCGACGAGGTAATCATCGTGCGCCCCGGTACCACGCCGGCGCTGGCGCTCGGCCTCTGCCACGTCCTGCTCCGCGAGAAACTTTGGGATGAGAAGTTCGTTCAGCGCTTCACCGACCTGCCGCTGCTGGTGCGTATGGATACGCTCAAGCTGCTGCGCGCCTCGGACATTGACAAGTCGAAGCCGCTCGCCGAGCTCCGCAACTTCACCACCGTCCTGCCCGTGGGCCAGGCCCCGCCACCGCCCGGCGTTCAACAAACTCAGTTCGTTCCCACCCAGTTGCGCGAACAATGGGGCGACGCCGTCGTGTGGGATCGGAAGAAGAATGCGCCGGTTCCACTGACGCGCGACATGGTGGGGGCGCACTTCGACCGCGCCCAGCTTGCTCCCGCCCTGGAAGGGCAATTCCAGGTGACGCTGGCCGATGGCAAGCGCGTCGCCTGCCGCACCGTCTTCGACCTCGTCCGGCAATACATCATGGACAACTTCTCGCCGGCGGCCACCGAAGAAATCACCTGGGCGCCCCGCGCGGCGATTGAGAAACTGGCGCGCGACATCGCGGCCAATAACGGCAAGACGCTCTTCGCCGTTGGCATGGGGCCAAACCAGTTTTTCAACAACGACCTGAAGGACCGCACGCAGTTTCTGCTGGCGGCGCTCACCGGCAACATCGGCCGCGTCGGCGGCAACATCGGCAGCTACGCCGGCAACTACCGCATCGCGCTCTTCAACGGCCTGCCGCAGTACATGATGGAGAACCCGTTCGACATCGAGCTCGACCCGGCCAAGCCCGCCAAGGTCAAGCAGTACTGGCGGCCCGAGTCCGCGCACTACTACAACCACGAAGACCATCCGCTGAAGGTCGGCAAGAAGATGTTCACCGGCAAGACGCACATGCCGTCGCCGACCAAGTCGCTGTGGTTCGCCAACGCCAACTCGATTCTCGGGAACGTGAAGTGGCACTACAACGTGGTCAACAACGTCCTGCCGCGGATGGAGATGATTTGCGTCAACGAGTGGTGGTGGTCCACTTCCTGCGAGTACGCCGATGTGCTCTTCGCCATCGACTCCTGGGCGGAGCTGAAGCAGCCGGATATGACCGCTTCGGTTACCAATCCGTTCCTGCAGGTGTTCCCGCGCACGCCGCTGAAGCGCATCTTTGACACTCGCGGTGACGCCGAAGCGGTGGCCCTGGTGGCGGAGAAGCTGGCGCGCATCACGGGCGACAACCGCTTTCTCGACTACTTCAAGTTCGTCCGCGAAGGTCGGATGGAGGTGTACCTGCAACGGATCCTGTCTGCTAGCTCCGCAACCAAGGGTTATCAAATCGCCAAGCTGGAAGCCAACGCTCAGAAGGGGGTGCCGGCGTTGATGATGACGCGCACCTCGCCGCGCTTGGGCGGCTACGAGCAGATTGAAGACTCGAAGCCCTGGTACACGCGCACTGGGCGGCTTGAGTTCTATCGCGACGAGAACGAGTTCATCGAGTACGGCGAAAATCTGCCGGTCTACCGCGAACCAATAGACTCCACTTTTTACGAGCCGAACGTGATTGTTGGCGCCTCGCACCCCTGCTTCCGCAACGAAGAGCCGGGCGCCTTCGGCATTGATCGCGACGACCTCTCCTGCGAGGTGCGGCAGGTGCGCAACGTGGTCAAGCCGTGGTCGGAGGTGGCGCAAACACAGCACCCGCTGGCCAAGGACGGCTACCGCTTCATCTTCCACACGCCCAAGTATCGTCACGGCGCGCACACCACGCCGATTGACACCGACATGGTGGCGGTGCTCTTCGGGCCCTTCGGCGACCTCTATCGCCACGACCAGCGCATGCCGTTTGTGACCGAAGGCTACGTGGACATCAATCCCGCCGATGCCAAAGAGCTGGGGGTTGAGGATGGCGATTACGTCTGGATTGATTCCGACCCCTCCGACCGCCCCTATCGCGGCTGGAAGAAGCGCGACCCGGCCTACAAGGTGGCGCGGCTGCTGTGCCGCGCGCGCTACTACCCCGGCACGCCGCGCGGCGTGACGCGGATGTGGTTCAACATGTACGCTGCCACGCCGGGGAGCGTGCGCGGCGCGGAAACCCGGCCAGACAAGCTGGCGAAGAACCCCGACACCAACTACCAGGCGATGTTCCGCAGCGGCAGTCACCAGAGCGCCACCCGCGGCTGGCTCAAGCCGTCGCTGATGACCGACTCGCTCTCTCGCAAGGAGCTGATGGGCCACGCCATGGGTCAGGGATTCTTGCCGGATTCGCACTGCCCGACCGGCGCGCCGCGCGAAGCGATCGTGAAGATTACGCGCGCCGAGCCCGGCGGGCTCGGCGGCAAGGGCTTGTGGCGCCCGGCGCAACTCGGCCTGCGGCCCGGCTATGAGAGCGAAGCGATGATGAAATACCTCAAGGGCGAGTTCGCCAAGAAAGGATAGGAAGCCATGGCGCGCGTCTACAACTGGCAAATTGGCCGCACGATGAACTACTGGTATCCCGAGAACCGCCCCAAGCGGCAGTTCGGCGCCGTTTTCGACATCAACAAGTGCATCGAGTGTCAGACTTGCACCCTGGCCTGCAAGACCACCTGGACGAGCGGGCGCGGCCAGGAATACATGCTGTGGAACAACGTCGAAACCAAGCCCTACGGCAGCTACCCGCTGGCTTGGGACCTCCAGGTACTGAGCCGGCTGGGGCCGCAAACCTGGCAGAACGGTCGCTACACGGGTCGCACGGTGTTCGAGTCGCTCCCGGCTGGCGACCGCGTCCTGACTACCATCCGCCAGGATGTGGACTACGCCTACCCCAACGTGGGCGAAGATGAAATTCTCGGCGAGGTGACCCGCGGCGGCTCGCTCAGCCTGCCGCAGCAGATGTGGATGTTCTACCTGGCGCGCATCTGCAACCACTGCACCTATCCGGCCTGCCTGGCGTCCTGCCCGCGCTCCTCCATCTACAAGCGGCAGGAAGACGGGATTGTGGTGATTGACCAGGCGCGCTGCCGCGGCTATCAGGAGTGCGTGAAGGCCTGCCCCTACGGCAAGGTCTACTTCAACCCCGCCACCGGCACGAGCGAGAAGTGCATCGCTTGCTTCCCCAAGATTGAGCAGGGCATCCAGCCGCAGTGCTTCGTCAACTGCATCGGTAAGATTCGCCTGCAGGGCTGGATCAACCCGCCGGAGAAAGCGCGGGAGGACAACCCAGTAGACTACCTCGTCCACGTGCGCAAGATCGCTCTGCCGCTCTACCCGCAGTACGGGCTCGAGCCCAACGTGTACTACGTCCCGCCCGTCCACGTGCCCGATCCCTTCATCATCCAAATGTTCGGCCCGGGCGCGCCCGCGGCCGTGCAGGCCTACCGCAACGCGAAGCACGACAAGACGCTCGCCGGGCTGTTCGCGCTCTTCGGTAGCACTGAGCACACCATTCCCTACTTCAAGATTGTGGGCGATTACGCCGTGGCGCTCGACGATTCGCGGCGGGAACTGGTCCGCGTGCCGATTTACGAGCCGGTGCACGTGCGGCCGGCCCAGGACCGACTCTACCAGATCATGCGCAGCAACACCACGTAGCTGCGGTTGGAAAGGAGAAAGGGAAGATGGTTCGCAAGTTTGCAGTTCTGATCCTCCTCGCGGTGGCGCTGGCCGGCTGCAGTCGCCAGCCGGCGGTAGACGCGGAGAAGATTCCCGCCAAGCGGGTGGCGGCGCCGCTGCCGTTCGACGATCCCGCTTCCGGCTTGTGGCAGCAGGCGGTGGAGCATCGGGTCAAGCTCTTGAAGCAGGATCTGACCGAGCCGATGCTAAAAGAGCCAGGGGTCGAGCTGGTCAAGGTGCGGGCGCTGCACGATGGCAACTGGGTTGTGTTTCGCCTGGAGTGGGAGGACGCGACGCAGGACCTGATTCCTCTCGTCGGGCACAGCAGCGATGCCGCCGCCTTGCAGTTCCCCATGACGCCGGACGGCGACGTCCCGCACGCCGCCATGGGGGAAAAGGGCAAAGGGGTTCGCATCTGGTACTGGAAATCCGTCTGGCAGGACGACACCAAACGGGCGCAGGCCGGCGGAAAAGACCGAATCGCCACTCTGTATCCCAATGCCACTGTGGATCACTATCCCTTCCAAGCCAATCCGGAAGCGCGAGCCGAGATGGAGAAGCGCTATGCGCCGGCGCGCGCGGCGGGCAATCCGGTGACGCTTGGCCCAGGGGCAGGCGGCGTGCAGGTCTTGGTGGCCGAAGGCTTCGGCAGCACACGCCCGGCGCCGGTACAGGTCGGGCGGGGCCGCGGGCAATGGGCCGGGGGCAAGTGGATGACGACCATCGCCCGCCCCTTGCGCGGCGGCGTCGAGCTGGGTGACCTCGAGCCCCGGAAGCGCAGCTACGTTGCCTTTGCCATCTGGGACGGCGCCAAGGCGCATACCGGCTCGCGCAAGATGCGCTCCGAGTGGGTTCCATTGGTGCTGGGCCAATGAAAGCCGTCGCGGAAAAGTCCAAGCGGGCGCCTCTGCGCCAAGACGCCCGTCGGTGGCTGGAGAGCGCGGCGCGCTGGCGCTTGCTGTCCCTGCTCTTTCAGTTGCCCACGCGGCAGACGCGTCGTGAATTGAATCGGTCAGCGGCCGCGGCCTCAAGCGAACTGGCCAGCATGGTCAAAGAGTGGACGCGCGTTCCGCTGGCAGTAGCGGAGGCTGAGTTTCATCGCGTCCTAGGCTCCGGCGGGATTCCGGCCGCGGAGTCGTCCTACGACCCGAACGCGCTGGCGGGCCGAGGGCCGCTGCTGGCCGACATCGCCGGCTTCCACGAAGCGTTTGCCTATCGCCCCCAGTATCCGCCAGCGCCTGTCCCCGACCACATTGCTGCTGAGGCGGACTTCCTGTCCTATCTGGCCTTCAAAGTCGCTTTCGCCATCGAGAGGGGGATCGCCTCGGAGGCGCGAACCACTGCCGATGCCTACGAGCGGTTCTTGCGGGACCACCTTCACACCTGGCTTCCGGCTTTTCAAGAGCGCTTGGCGCAGGCGGGACTGGCCTTGTGGCACCAGGCGATTCTCGAAATGACCCAAACTGCGGCAAGCCCGCTCGACCGCGGAGATTTCGAGGCTACGTGAGAAAGACTCAAGCCCAGTTTTGCCGGTGGCCGTTGTGCTCTCTGGCGCTTCTGGGCCTGGCGCTAGGACTGCCGGGGCTGGTGGGCGCCGAAGGGCCGCAGGCCGGCGGCGGAGCCAAGAAAGCGGAAACGAAGCAAAGCAAGCCGCCCAAGCGGGTCGAGGTCGGCGTCGAGATACGCCTGCGGGGCGAGTTTCGCGACAACAACGATTTCAAGCCCACCGACGACTTCGATGCCTTCCTGGGTCAGCGTGTGCGCGCGCACCTGCGCTTTCGGGTTCATCCTGACTTGACTCTCTTCGTGCAGGTGCAGGATGTGTGGCTCTACGGCGCCGAAAGCGACAAGATAGTTCACAGCCTGGGGACGAATCTTTATCAGCTCTATCTGGACTGGAAGCCCGCGGGCAGCGAACGGCTGGAGTTGCGCGCCGGCCGCCACGAGCTGATTTACGGCGAAGAACGGTTGGTGGGCGCCTTCGGCTGGGACAACGTTGGCCGGTCTTTCGATGGCGCGCGCCTGCGGTACCGCGCCGGCTTCTGGTCGACGGACTTTTTCGGCGCGCGCCTGGTGGACGTGCGGCGGGCAGGCGCGCAGCATCGCGTCGGCAACCAGGACCTGTACGGAATCTACTCAACCCGCACGCGGAAGGACTCGCCGGACCGGACGGAGCTTTATGCGCTCTTCCTGCACGACGGCTTGCGCACCAAAGGTGAGAGCTCGGCGGGAAGCATCGAGCCCACCGACATTCTCACTGTCGGGTTCCGTCACCTGCGGCAACCGAAGACCGGCTGGCGCTACAGCGTCGAGCACGCCTGGCAGTTCGGCGGGCGTGGCCCAGACGGCCACCGCGCCGCCATGCTGGTCGCCACCGGGGGCTACCAGTGGGGCGGGCGTTGGCAGCCACGACTCCAGTTTGAGTACGACTTCGCCACCGGCGACAACAACCGCAGCGACGGCCACTCGGGAGAGTTCAACAATCTGTTCCCTACCAACCACACCTTCTACGGCTACGCCGATCTGGTGGGTCTGCGCAACATGCATGACTTCCGCCTGACTGCGGCTGTTCGCCTACACGCGAAGCTCACCTTTGAGGCCGACTATCATCGGTTTCTGCTGGCGACGCCGCGCGGCCCGTGGAAGAACGCCGGCGGTCGGGTACTGGGATTTGATCCCACCGGCGCTGCCGGGCGCGATCTGGGGCAGGAAATTGACTTCACGCTGCGCGCGCCGGTGACAACGCACCTCAGTTTTCTGGGTGGGTATTCGCTTTTTCTGCCCGGCCGGTTTGCCGTAACGACGCGCGGGCCGGAGCCGAACCACTTCGGCTACATCCAGACCACCATCCGCTTTTGATTACGCGCCGCAGAGGACGCGCTCGGCCTCTTCCTGGTCCGACTCCATCACCATCGGGATGCCGCTCAGCGACGCGGCCTCGGGTGTGAGCGCAGCGATGTCGTCGCGGGAAATGAACTCCAGCGAGAACTTGCGCGCGCCGCACATCAGTTGCCGCAGGCCTTGAGCCACGCGCTGGTAGTAGGTGTAGAGGCCGATAGCGCCGGTGGGAATTTTCTTGAAGCGATCCTTGAAGCGCTCCTGGAGCTCGGGTGCGGTCACGAACACCTCGCTGACGGTGGTGCCGAAGCGCTCGACGTAGACGGGCAGGTTTGACTCTTCGATGCGGTGGCCGATGGTCTTGCCCACCATGGCCGCCGCCAGGGGGCCGCGCGCCCAGGAAATCATGCGGGCGTAGGGCGCCACCAGCGCCAGGCCCTTGAAAATCTGGTCTTCAAACGTGAAGCCGCCGGCGATGGAGATGGGTGGGACGTAGTCGCCGCGCTTGGCCAAAGTGTCGCAATACTGGCGCAGCAGTGAGTGGAGCTCGATGGCCGGCACGCCCCACTCATTCATCATCCGCCAGGGACTCATGCCGGTACCGCCTCCTGCCGCATCTACGGTGAGCAGGTCGATGCCCGCTTCCGACGACCACTTGACCGCGCGCGCCAAGTCTACCGGCCGGTAGGCACCGGTCTTGAGGAAGACCCACCTGGCCCCCAACTTGCGCAACTCTTCAACGCGCTGCAGGAAGGCGTCGCGGTTGGCCATGCCAATGCGGGAGTGGCGCTCGAACTCGCGGAAGCTGCCGCGGCCGAAGGCCTCTTCCACCACCGGGTCGTCAGGGTCGGGAAGAACGACGTAGCCGCGCTGCTTGAGGAGCCGCGCCTTTTCGAGGTCGCGGATTTTTACTTCGCCGCCGATGTCCTTGGCACCCTGCCCCCACTTCAACTCCACCGCCTTCACGCCCAGCTTGGTGAGGGCGTACTCGTGTACGCCGAGCATGGTGTCTTCCACGTTGGCCTGAACGATGACCTCACCGTAGCCGTCCTCCTGCCACTCGCGGAAGGTGCGCACGCGCCACTCCAACTCGGGGCTGGAAAGCACACGCCCATCGGAGATGTTCGACTGGGGGTCCATCCCACAGACGTTTTCGCCCACCGTCAAGCACGTTCCGGAGATGGCGCTGCCGACCGCCAGGCTCTCCCAGTTGTTCTTGGCGATGTTGGTGGAGCCGAGCGCGGCCAGCACAAAGGGCAAGCGGGAGTGGATTCCGGGCGGCCGGCCGAAGACGACTTCGAGGTTCACATTGGGGAACAGCGCCACGTCGCTGTCGGGCGCGATGCCCCAGGCGCCGGTGGCGCGGCCGAGGATGGTGAAGTGCGACAGGTCGACCGGGTAGTCCTTGCCCGAGGCGGTGGTGATGATGCCGAAGGGCTGCGGGTAAATCATCTCCGGGCCGCGGTAGGCGGACTTGCCGATTTCGCACATCCCGATGCAGCCGTCCACGCAGGTGGTGCACATCCCGCTGAAGGGGCTGACAGAATCCTCGGTGCGGTTCTTGGTCAGCGTCGCCGCCGACGCGTTCAAGCGCGAGTACGTCATGGTTGTTCTCCTTGGGTCGGGCTCGTACGGGATTTCGGTTTCGGCCTCACCAGCTCCTGGCGGAGCGGGCCGGCCAGCTCGCAGGCCGCACAGGGGTCGAGGAAGCACATGGCGTGGTCGTGGTGGCTCAGGCAGGCGGGGGCGAAGTTCAGACAGCCGCTGCACAACGTCGTCTCCGGCTGGGCGCCGTGGCAGCGCAGCTCGCACACCGGGCAGATGTAAAGGCAGGCGCCGCAGTGGCGGCAGACCTCCGACTCCCAACCGAAGGGACTCATCACCTTGCGGCGCGGGCCGCGAAAGGCGAAGCCGATGGCGCCGGCCATCATCTGTTCGTTGCAGATGCGCACGCACTTGCCGCACTGGATGCAGTCTTCGAACTTGGGTGAGAGGCGGACGCCGGCGACGCCGTAGCGGGAGGCGAGGTCTTGGATGGTCTTCGATTGCGGCGAGGTGGCGACGTAGAGCTCGAGCAGGAGCTGGCGGGCGCGCTCGACGCGCGCGGAATGGGTGTTGACCACCAGGCCGTCGTCGGCGCGCAGCGTGCACGCTGTCTGCAGCTTGCTGGCCGGCGCCTTGCCGACCTCGACCACGCACAGCCGGCAGGCGCCGTAGGGGGTCAGGCCGTCGTCGTGACACAGCGTGGGGATGGGAATGCCGAGAAAGCGCGCTGCCTCCAGCACCGAGGTGCCGCGCTCGACTTCGATTTCGATTCCGTTGATCGTCAGCTTCGGCATCAGTCAATCCCTCAAGCTACCAGCACCGCTTTGGGCTGGCAGACCTCCAGGCAGGCACCGCACTTGATGCACCTGGCGGCGTCAATCGTGTGAACAGCGTCCTTATCACCCAGAATCGCCTCCGAACTGCACACCCGCACGCAGGCGTGGCAACCGTCGCAGAGTGTGGGCTCGATGGAATAGGTGATGAGCTGCTTGCACACCTTGGCCGGGCAGCGGTGCTCGCGCACGTGGGCCAGGTATTCGTCGCGGAAGTAGCGCAGGGTCGAGAGCACCGGGTTGGGGGCCGTCTGCCCCAGCCCGCACAACGAAGTTTCATGGGTTACCCAGCAGAGGTCCTCGAGCAACTTCAGATCGGCTTCCGTCCCTTTGCCTTCGGAGATTCGCGTGAGAATCTCCAGCATTCGCTGTGTGCCGACGCGGCAGGGGAAGCACTTACCGCAGGATTCGTCGGAGAGAAAACTCATGAAGTACTTGGCGATGTCCACCATGCAGTTGGACTCATCCATCACAATCATGCCGCCCGAGCCCATGATGGCCCCGGCGCCGGTGAGCGACTCGTAGTCCACCGGGAGATCGAGCAGGTTTTCCGGGATGCAGCCGCCGGATGGGCCGCCGGTCTGGATGGCCTTGAAGCGGCGCCCTTCGGGAATGCCGCCGCCAACGTTGTAGACCACTTCGCGCAGCGTGATGCCCATGGGGACTTCAATCAAGGCAGTGTTGTTGATGGCGCCGACCAGACTGAAGACTTTGGTTCCCTTGCTGGTCTTGGTGCCCACGTGGGAGTACCACTCGCCGCTGCGCGACACGATGACCGGAATGTTGGTCCAGGTTTCGACGTTGTTGATGCAAGTAGGCTGGCCCCAGAGCCCCCGGTCGACCGGGTAGGGCGGCCGCTGCTGCGGTTCGCCCACGCGGCCTTCGACCGAAGCGATAAGAGCGGTTTCCTCTCCGCAGACAAAGGCGCCGGCGCCCTCGACGATGCGGAGGTGGAAGTGGAAGCCAGTGTCAAAGATGTTGTCGCCCAACAGACCGGCCTCTTTGGCCTGAGCAATGGCCCCCTTCAACCGTTGGACCGCCAGCGGGTACTCTTCCCGCACGTAGATGACGCCCTCCGTGGCGCCCATGGCGTAGGCGCCGATGAGCATGCCTTCCAGCACGCTGTGGGGGTCGCCCTCCAGCACCGCCCGGTCCATGTAGGCGCCGGGGTCGCCTTCGTCGGCGTTGCAGATGATGTACTTGGGAGTGCGGGTCTGCTCGGCCATCAACTTCCACTTGCGGCCGGTGGGGAAGCCGGCGCCGCCGCGACCGCGCAGGCCGGAGCGAGTTACTTCGGCGACGATTTCGGCAGGCTGCATTCCGGTGAGTGCGTGGTGCAGAGCCGAGTAGCCGCCGCGGGCGATGTACTCCTCCAGGCTGGCGGGGTTGATGAGGCCGCAGTTGCGCAGCACCAGGCGCTGCTGGTTACGGAACAAACTCAGCTCGTCATAGCGCGGCACGCCGTCCACGCGCAGATCCTGCCGGGCATAGCGGGTCCGCTTGCCGGTGACGGGGTTGTCGTCGCTGGTGAAGAACCCGATGGCCCACTTGGGCTTGAGGTCGCCGTCTTTCAGGCCGTGCACCAGCTCGCGCGCTTTGCGGGCGTCCATGCGGCCGTAGGTGACGCGCGGGCGGCCAGGCAGGTGGACGTCGACCAAGGGTTCCTGCGAACACCAGCCGATGCAACCGGTGGGCGAGACCACATAGGCGAGCTTCTGGCGCTCAACCTCTTCTCGAATGGCGGCGAGTACTTCGTCGGCTCCGGCAGCTAGCCCGCAGGTGGCTGTGCCCACCAGAATCTTGGGCACTTTGGGGGTCAGCGTCTTGCGGCCCAGGGTGGCAACGCGCCGCAAGTCCTGGAGATGCGCGATGCGAGCAATATCGCCCATGGCTAGGCGGCCTCTTCTTTCCGGCTGCTGTAGCGCTTCAGGAGCTTGGGGATGCGGCTCTGCATCATGTGGCCGAAGGTGGTGGTGTCGACGCGGACGACCGGAGCGAGGCCGCAGCAACCCAGGCAGCGAACAGGCTCAACGGTGAAGTCGAAGTCGGGCGTGGTTCCGCTCGCGGGCAGCTTCAGTTCGCGCAGAACTTTTTCGAGGATGCGCTGGCCGCCGCGCACGTGGCACGCCGTGCCGAGACAGACGCGGACGTGGTGTCGGCCCCGGGGCTCCAGGCTGAAGCAGTTGTAAAAGGTGGCGACATGAAACACCTGCGTGAGCGGGATGCGCAGCCGGCGCGCCACCGCCCGCAGAGCGTCTTCCGGCAGGTAGTGGAACCGCTCCTGGATGTCTTGGAGGATGGCGATGAGCTCGTCGGAGCGCATCGGGCGCCCGCGGAGCAGGCCTTCGACTTCAGCGGTCGTGCTCATGATAGTCCTCTTGCGCGCCTACTCGTAGCCGAACACGGGCACGTGCTCGACTTCGTCGCATTCAAAGACGTGCCGCTCTCCGCACGCATGGCAGTGCTCGACTACGAACGGCCACTGGATCGAGGCAAATGAACAGGGCGCCATCAGCGGCGTCAATTGCTTGGTCTTAGGGCAAACGTACTTGCCTACTTCAAACTCGGGGGCAGGCGTAGGTATCGGCATGGATTCTCTCCCCTCCGTGCGATGCAACTCGGCGGCCAAAGCAGAAGGGGAGAACGCCGGGCCAGCAGGCTGCTAACCTGTTGCTGCGTTATCAGTTAGCCAGCATCCACGACGCCGATCAACAGAATGCTCGAAGGTAGAGGCAGGCATTATGTGTTCCGGCGCAGGCGGTGAGGATTCTCGGGGGTGGACAGTTTGTCACGCGGCCGAGTCAAGCTTTCTGGCTGGCATGGGCCATATCCCTCGGCCACGTGACAAAAAGGCCCATCCCTCCCAGCCAGTCACGTGGCAGGTGCCGGATGCAACAGGGGAACCAGTTCGGAAGCCCGGCGGAGGGTGGTGTAAGGGGCGCGGGCGCGGCGGGGCATAAAGGGGCTGACAATGCCGATGAAGGGGACGCGGGCCTTGCGGGCCATAACCCGGTCCACCTCAGTGTCGCCGACGTAGAGAGCTTGGCGCGGCTTGGCCCGCAAAGCGCGCAGGGCGATATGAAGTCCCTGGGGTGAGGGCTTGCGGTGGACGACGTCGTCGCCGCAGACGACGGTGTCGAAGAAGCGCCGAATGCGCGTGCGGCGCAGGTCGTTCATCACCCGTTTCCTTGAGCCGCCGGTGACGACGCCGAGTCGGAAGTTTTTCCTGAGGCAGCGCAGGGTCTCGCGCGCGCCGGGGAGCAGGCGTGGCGGATGCGTGCGGACGAACTCGCGCCAATGCACGCTGGCCTCGTCCCAGAGCTCACGGGGCAGGCCCATGGCGCGGTAGGTTTCGCGCCAGTCGGGGGAATAGGCTTGGAGGAAACGGCGGCGGGTGAGTCGGATGCCAAAGCGCGCCAGGGTGGCACGGAAGGCGCGGTAGTGAGGCTCGAAGGAGTCGAGGAGGGTGCCGTCGAGGTCGAAGAGTATCGCCTTGGGCAGTGGCTTTTTCACCGGGCGGGCTGGACACTACTAAGAACGGTAAACGGTTGCAAGTCGCGCGAGGGCTGAGTATGCTCTTCGCCGCTTCAGCCCTGAGCCGAGATGCCGCCGCCCTCCATCGCCGTTGTCGGTAGTGCCAACATCGACCTGACAACTTTCACCGACGCCTTTCCGCGGCCGGGGGAAACCATCTTCGGAGAGCACTTCGACTTGGGCTTCGGAGGCAAGGGCGCGAACCAGGCGGTCGCGGCGCGGCTGTGCGGCGCCGAGGTGGCGATGGTGGCGCGCGTGGGGAACGATTTGTTCGGCCCGGCGACCATAAAGAACTTCGAGTCGTACGGAATTGATTGCGCGCACGTGCGGATGGTCGAGGGCGTGTCCTCCGGTGTTGCGCCCATCTTTGTGGATCCGAGCGGGCAGAACCGCATCATCGTGGTCAAAGGGGCGAACGACCGGCTTTTGCCCGAGGACGTGGACGCCGCCGCGGCGGTCATCCAGAAGGCTCGCTGCGTGATTCTGCAACTGGAGATACCGCTGGCGACCGTGTACCACACGATTCGGGTGGCGAAATCGAACGGGAGCTTGTGCATCCTGAACCCGGCGCCGGGACAGCCGCTGGACCTCGAGCAGGTGAAGCTGGCCGATTATTTGATTCCCAATGAGAGCGAGGCGGAGGCCCTCACCGGCGCGCCGGTGCGCACGCCGGAGGAGGCGGCGAAGTGCGCCGAAGGGCTGCGGCGGCAGGGCATTCGCCGGGTCCTTATTACCTCGGGAGACAAGGGCGCACTGCTGGCGACGCCGGAGAAGACCGAGCTCATCCCGGCGTTCAGCGTCAAGGCCAAGGACACGACCGGAGCCGGCGACGCCTTCATCGGCAGCTTCGCCGTTTTTCTGGCGGAGGGTGTCGCGGAGCGCGAGGCGGTTCGGCGCGCTAACCTCTACGCGGCGCTTTCAACGATGAAGGTAGGCACGCAGAAGTCGTTCCCGACTCGGGCGGAGTTTGAAGCGGAGTGGAAAGCGCGGGCGGGATAATCGCGCACAGGGGGCAGAATGTTTGTCCTGCAAAGCTACGCGTGGGCGGTTGTGCTTTGTGTGGTGACGATGCTGTGCTGGGGCTCGTGGGCCAACACGCAGAAGCTGGCGCGGACGGGTTGGCGGTTCGAGCTGTTCTACTGGGACTACACCTTCGGGGTACTGCTGCTCTCGCTTCTTTTTGCGTTCACGTTCGGCAGTATGGGCGCCGATGGACGGCCGTTTGTGCAGGACCTGACGCAGGCCGATCCGAACAATCTCTTGTCGGCATTTGTCGGCGGGGTGATTTTCAACGCGGCGAATATTTTGTTGGTGGCGGCGATTGACATCGCGGGGATGGCCGTGGCGTTTCCGGTGGGGATCGGGTTGGCACTGGTGTTGGGCGTGGTGGTCAACTACGTCGGCAACCCGGTGGGCGACGCGCTGCTGTTGTTTGCGGGAGTGGGCCTGGTGACGCTGGCCATCGTGCTCGACGCGGTGGCCTACCGCAAGCTTCCGGGGCAGGGCGGTGGTGCAAGCGCCAAGGGGTTGGGGCTTTCGATTGCCTGCGGGATTTTGATGGGGCTCTTCTACCGCTTCGTGGCCGCCTCGATGTCGGCCGACTTCACGCAGCTCGAGCCCGGCAAGCTGAGCCCCTACACCGCCGTCGTCGCGTTCGCCGTGGGTGTGCTGGCGAGCAGTCTTTTCTTCAACACCTTCATCATGAAGAAGCCGTTTCGCGGGGCACCGCTCGCGGCGCGCGATTACTTCGCCGGCGATGCCCGCACGCATCTGGTGGGCGTGTTGGGTGGCATCATCTGGGGTGTGGGGATGATGCTCAGCATCCTGAGCTCGGGGCCGGCGGGTTTCGCCATTTCCTACGGGCTGGGACAGGGCGCCACGATGGTGGCGGCGTTGTGGGGCGTTTTCGTGTGGAAGGAATTCAAGGACGCACCGGCGGGAACCGGCCGCTTGATTGCGCTGATGTTCGTCTGTTTCGTGGCGGGGCTGAGCTTGATTGTCTGGGCGCGGGCCGCCTGAGGAGGCTTTCGATGGATCGCCGTTCCTTTCTAACCGCTGCGGGGCTGTCGGCGCTGAGCCTGGCGGGCCCCGGCTCCGGCGGCGCGGCGCCGAAGAAAATGTCCGTGCGAGTCCCCAAGCCCATCGGCAGCCCGGTGCTCGACAGCATCCTGCCGGTGATTATGAAATCGCGCGACGTGCGCACCGATGTCGACAAGATCGTCGAGCACGCCGGCTGGATGGCCTACGAAGAGCTGCCGTTTCCCGATTTCCCCGCGCCGTTCGGCCTCGGGGCCGACCCACCGAAGGCGATTGACTTCATCCTGGTTTCCAACGCCATTGATTTCGCCTTCACCGATTTCAGCACCGGCGTGAAGTTCGAGGTGGACTACGACGGCAAGCGCTGGTCGGACTCCGAGGCCATGTTCGCCTGCCTGAAGCGCGCCCTGGACGAGGGCATTCCCTTCCTTGACGGCCGCTACTTGAGCCGCATCACCAAAGCCGACCTGCAGCACATCTTCCGCGGCGGCAACATTGAGATGCCCATGCTCGAGGAGCGGGTGGAGGTGCTGCAAAGCGTGGGCAAGGTGCTGGCGGAACGCTACGAGGGTCGCTTCCACAAGTTCGTCGAGTCGGCGAGCCCGCGCCTGTATGACGGCGGGCGCGGCCTGGTGGACAAACTGGTCAAGGAGTTTCCGCGCTTCAATGACGTCAGCGTTTATGACGGGCACGAGGTGAAGATTTACAAGCTGACCCAGCTCGGCTTCTGGATGGCCTACGCCACGCTCGGCCGCTCGGGCGGTTTCCGGCTCGAAGACCCGGAGAAGATGACGGCCTTCGCCGACTACATTGTGCCGGTGGCGTTGCGGGTGATGAACATCCTTCGGTACTCGCCGGCGCTGGAGTCGGCCATTGCGAGCGGCAAGCTGATTCCGCGCGACAGCCCGCAGGAGATTGAAATCCGCGCCCACACGATTTACGCGACGGCGCTGCTGCGCGAAGAGGTCAACTTGCGCCGGCCCAAGGACAAACAGGTAATTATTCCGCAGATTGACGCGCGCCTGTGGACGCACTACCACACCACTCACTGGCCGCATCACCTGACGCGCACCATCATGTACTGATTGCCTGACTGAAGGAGAACCCCATGCCAAGAAGACTGACGTTGGTTGTCCTGACTCTGGCCGCCCTGCTGTTCGCCGCGCCGCTCACGGCGCAGAAGCGCAAGGTGATTGTCGACCAGGACTGCCGCGGCCCCGCAACCACCGATTTGAATACGGTGCTGATCTTCGTCCAGTCGCCCGAGGTGGAGACGCTGGGCATCACGGTAGTGAGCGGTGACCAGTGGCGCGACGAAGAAGTGGCGCACACGCTGCGGCTGCTGGAGATTGTCGGGCGCACCGATATTCCGGTGGTGCCGGGCGCCGTGTTTCCGCTGGTAAACAGCAAGGAGGGGATCGCGCGCTGGGAAAAGCTTTACGGCCGCGTGCGCTACAAGGGAGCGTGGAACGAGACCAAAATGCCCGGCTACACCGGGGCCTGGAACCGCGACCGCTACTACGGGCCGTTTGAGATGCCGCCGCTGCCGGAGGGGGCGCCGACGACCAAGCCGCTGGACGAGGATGCCGCACACTTCATCATCCGGATGCTGCGGAAGTATCCGGGCGAAGTAACGGTCTATGCCGGCGGGCCCCTGACCAACCTGGCGCTGGCGATTGCGATTGACCCGGAAGTGCCGCGGCTGGCGAAAGAACTGGTGGTGATGGGCGGGGCCATTAACCCCAACGGCGCCGGCGTGATTCATCCGCCGCGGCGCGAGTTCAATTTCTGGTGGGACCCGGAAGCCTCGCACATGGTGCTGCGGGCGCCGTGGCCGAAGATTACGGTGACGCCGGTAGACATCTCCATCAAGACGCGGCTGACGAACACGATGATCCAGGAGATTGGCAAGACCAACACACCTGCGGCTCAGTACACTGCCCGGTGGGCGGATGAAGAATTCATGTGGGACGAACTGGCCGCAATTGCGTGGCTCGACCCGTCGATTGTGACCAAGACGGAGACGGCGCTGATGGACGTGAACATTGACCACGGCGCCGGCTACGGCGACACGCTGGTGTGGGCGCCGGGGGACGGGCCGGGATTGGGCGAGCAGGCGGTAACCGTGCTGGTGGATGCAGACTTCCCGCGCTTCTACAAGATTTTCACCGACCTGATGACGCGGCCGACGCCCGGCGCGAAGAAACCTTAGCGTCCGCTGAGCCGCGACAGAAGGAGTTGGACGAAGCGCGCGGCGTCGACCTCGACGCAGACCTCGGCGTTGGGCCGGACGCGGAGAATGCCGACCACCATGTTGCGGCCGTCTCGCCACTCCACCTGATCCACCAAGTTGTAGCGGTAGGCGACGGTTTCGCCGCGCGTATGCTCGCCGCGGGTTTCAATCTCGACCCGCATTGGCTGTGCCGTGACGAGGCTGCGGTCGATCGTCACGGCGACGGCGAGCGCGTCGTAAACCGCGGTGCCCGGGAAGCCGAATTCCTCCGAGCGGTCGAGAATGTAGCCGAGCGCCGCCCGCGCAAACTCGCTCTGCGGGCCGCTGCTGAGCCGCGCCAGGTCGGCGCGGCGGACGAGTGCTTTGTTGCCGACGTCGAGGCCGACCATCGTGATCCGCCAGCCGGCGCTGAAGACAATCTTCGCGGCCTCCGGGTCGCCGTAGATGTTCGCCTCGGCCGCGGCAGTGACGTTGCCGCCGGAAATCGAGCCGCCCATCAGAATCACCTCTTTGACCAGCGGAACGATAGAGGGGTCTTTGCGCGTCGCGAGCGCAATGTTGGTGAGCGGCCCGACCGGCACGAGCGTGATTTCGTTTGGGAAGCGATGAACCAACTCGATGATGAGGTCGGGCGCGAAGCGCGGGTCGAGCTTGCATTGGGGCGCAGGCAGGTTGACGTCGGCCAGGCCGTTCTGGCCGTGCCAGAACTCGGCGGTGGTGAGTTGTTGGACAAGCGGGCGATCGGCGCCGGCAGCGACGGGGAGGTCACAGCGGCCGGCGAGCGAGACAAGTCTGAGCGCGTTCTCGGTGCCCTGGCGCAGCGGGACATTGCCAGGAACCACGGTCAGCGCTTGCACGTCCAGCTCGGGCGAGTTGAGCGCCAGCAGGATGGCCATGGCGTCGTCAATGCCCGGGTCGGTATCAATAATGACTTTCTTTTCGGTGGCGGCGGCAGCGGGGAGTGCGGCCAGCAGAAGAAGTGCGGCGAGGCCCGGTAGTCGGCAACGTCGAGTGCGCATGGGCAGTTGCTCCTGAGCGAGTTTGGCAGCGGGCCGCATCATGCCTCAGAGAGCCATGCGGCTTCAATGCTATACTCGCCCGCGGTCGGCGTCCGGGGGGCCGGTTTATGCAGAACCCCTTCATGGCGCGGGCGATTGAGCTCGCGCTCGAAAACGTGCGCTCCGGCCGCGGCGGCCCGTTCGCGGCGGTGGTGGTGAAGGACGGGCGCATCCTCGCTGAGGGCACGAACCGCGTAACTTCCAGCAACGATCCCACCGCCCACGCCGAGATTGTCGCCCTCCGCGAGGCCTGTCGCGCGCTGGGCAGCTTCCAACTGACTGGCTGCGAGATCTACACCTCGTGCGAGCCCTGCCCGATGTGCATGGGCGCGATTTACTGGGCCCGTCCGGCGCACGTCTACTTCGCCGCCACCGCGGCCGATGCGGCGCGCTTCGGCTTTGATGACTCCTTCATCGGACAAGAACTGCAGAAGCCGCCGGAGCAGCGCAAGATTCCGCTCACCCGGCTGATGGGCGACGACGCCCTCGCGCCGTTCATCGCCTGGGAGCAGAAGCCCGACAAAATCCGGTATTGACCCCCATGCCCCGTGTCATCGGCCAGCCCGTCCCGCGCAAGGAAGCCCGCGACAAAGTGACCGGCCAGGCGCGCTACGTGGACGACCTCTCGTTCCCTGGCATGCTGCGCGGCGTGACGGTGCGCAGCACCTGCCCGCGCGCGCGAATCAAGAAAATTCACTTCGACGCTTCGATTCCCTGGGACGAGTTCGTCATCGTTACCGCGAAAGACATTCCGGGCAAGAACTGCGTGACGTTGCTCCTGGAAGACCAGCCATGCCTGGCCGACACCGTCATTAATCATCCCGAAGAGCCGGTGGTGCTGCTGGCGCACGCGGACAAGTACCTGCTGGAGGAAGCACGGCGCGCGGTGTGGATTGAAGTCGAGCCGCTGCCGGCAGTGCTGACGCTGGAGGATTCGCTGGCCCGGAAAGAAATCATCTGGGGCGCCGACAACGTGCTGAAAGCGATTCACCTTGAGAAAGGCAACGTGGACGAAGTGTGGTCGCAGGCGGACTTCATTGTCGAGGGCGAGTACGAAACCGGCGCGCAGGAGCAGCTCTACATCGAGCCCAACGGCATGGTGGCGGTGGCGAACCCGCAGGAGGGCGTGACGGTGTGGGGTTCGATGCAGTGCCCCTACTACGTCCACAGGGCGCTGGTGCCGTTGTTCGGGCTGCCGGAGAACAAGGTGCGCGTGATTCAGGTGGAAACCGGCGGCGGGTTCGGAGGCAAGGAAGAGTATCCATCGATGATTGCGGCGCACGCGGCGCTGCTGGCGTGGAAATCGGGGCGGCCGGTGAAGATTGTCTACGACCGCGCCGAAGACATGGCGGCGACGACCAAGCGGCATCCCTCCCGGACGCGTCATCGCACTGCTGTCAGCAAAGAGGGCAGGCTGCTGGGGATGGAGATTGAGTTTGTGCTGGATGGAGGCGCCTACGCGACGCTTTCGGCGGTGGTGCTCTCGCGAGGGACGATTCACGCGGCGGGGCCGTACCTCTGTCCGAATGTGCGGGTGCGCAGCCGGGCAATGGCGACCAACACGCCGCCGCAGGGTGCGTTCCGCGGTTTCGGGGCGCCGCAGAGCACCTTTGCTCTCGAGCGCCATTTGAACAAAGTGGCCCAAGCGGTGGGACTGCCGCCGGAGGAACTGCGCCGGCGCAACTTCCTGCGCGAGGGCGAAACGACGGCGACCGGCCAGGTGATTCGAGAGAAGGTCGCCCTGGCGGACTTGCTGGCGCGCGCGCTCGAGCTCTCCGACTATCACGCCAAGCTCAAGCGCTTCGCGGCGGAGAACGCGACGCGGCAGGAGAAAAAGGGAATCGGGTTCGCGACTTTCATGCACGGCGCGGGGTTCACGGGCTCCGGCGAGAAATATCTGGCGTCGGTCGTGGGTGTGGAAGCGACTCCCGAGGGGCGGGTGCGGATTCTGACCGCCAGCACCGAAATCGGCCAGGGCACGAACACGATTCTCTGCCAGATTGCGGCCGAGACGCTGGGACTGGAGCTGGAGCGGGTGGAGATGGCGGCGCCGGATACAGCTGCCGTGCCGAATAGCGGGCCCACCGTTGCCTCGCGCACCTGCATGATTGTGGGGAAGCTGGTGGAGTCGGCGGCGCTGGCTCTGAAGCAGACGCTCGAGGGAAGCGGTTTTCTTCCGCGCCAGTACTCGCAGCAGGAATTTGGGGAGGCGTGTCGGCGCTACATGGAGAAGTTCGGCCCGCTCAGGACTTACAGCCAATACCAACTCCCGCCAGAGATTCAGTGGGACGAAGAGAACTACAAGGGCGACGCCTACGGCGCCTACGCCTGGGCGGCCTACGTGGCGGAAGTGACCGTAGATTCGCTGACCTGCGAGGTGCGGGTGGACGATTTCGTCGCGGTTCAGGAAGTAGGCCGCGTGGTGAATCCGGTCTTGGCGGCGGGCCAGATTGAAGGCGGGGTGGCGCAGGGCATCGGCTACGCGCTCTATGAAAACGTCGTCTGGCAGGAAGGCCGGATGATGAACAACCAGATGACCAACTACATCATGCCGACTTCGATGGATGTGCCGCGCATCCGCGTCTACTTTGAAGAGATTCCGTACGCGCGCGGGCCGGCGGGCGCCAAGGGCTTGGGCGAGCTGCCGCTCGACGGCACCGCGCCGGCCATTGCCAACGCGATTGAGAACGCCACCGGCGTGGCCGTCGACCGCCTGCCGGTGCTGCCCGAGCACCTGCTGGATCTGCTCGAGGCGAGCCGTGCCTGAGGACGGGCGCAAGGTGACGGTCACCTGCAAGGTGAACGGGCTGGAGCGCACCCTGCGCGTCTATCCCCTGGCGCGGCTGCTGGACGTGCTGCGCGAGGAGCTCCACCTCACCGGCACCAAAGAAGGTTGTGGAGAAGGCGAGTGCGGGGCGTGCTCGGTGCTCCTCAACGGGCAGTTGGCCAATAGCTGCCTGATTCCCGCGCTTCAAGCGGACAAAGCTGAAATCGCCACCATTGAAGGGCTCGCCAGCCCGGACTGCCTGCACGAAGTGCAGCAGGCCTTCATTGAAGCCGGCGGGGCGCAGTGCGGCATCTGCACGCCGGGGATGATTGTGGCGGCGGTCAACCTGCTGGCGCGGATCCCGCAACCGACCGAGGGAGAAATCCGCTTCGGCCTGGCGGGGAATCTTTGCCGCTGCACGGGCTACATGAAAATCTTTCAGGCCGTGGTACGCGCCTGCCGTCGGCAGCGGGAACGAGTAAGCGCATGAGGTCTTACCTTCCGGACTACGAGTTGGTGACGCCGGCGAATCTGTCCGAGGCGCTGGCGCTGCTGGCGCGCCAGCCCGGCGCCTGGAAACCCTTTGCGGGCGGCACCGACCTGATGGTGCTGCTCGAAGCCGGCAAGCTGCCGCACAAGAAGTTTTTCAGCCTCTGGCACCTGGAGGAGTTGAAGGACATCGCGGTCGCCGACGACGCGGTCGTGCTCGGCGCGCTGACCACCTACACCGAAGTGTTGAACCATCCCGTGCTGCAGAAAGAATTCCCGCTGCTGTGCCAGGCGGCGCGGCAGACCGGCGGGGTGGCGACGCAGAACCGCGGGACGCTGGGCGGAAACATCGCCAATGCGTCGCCGGCGGCGGACTCGTCACCGGCGTTGCTGGTGTATGACGCGGAGCTGGAGCTGGTCTCGGCGCGCGGCACGCGGAGCCTTCCGTATCACCGGTTTCACCTCGGCTACAAAGTGATGGACTTGCAACCCGACGAGCTGATTCGCGCCATCCGGCTGCCTCGGGTTCACAAGCCGCGCGTGCAGTACTACCGCAAAGTGGGCACGCGGCGGGCGCAGGCGATTTCGAAAGTAGTCTTTGCCGGCGTCGCGGAGATGGCGGGCGGTGGGGTGCGCGATGTGCGTATCGCGCTGGGGAGCGTCGCGCCGACCGTGCTGCGCTGCGGGCAAACCGAGGAGGCGGTTCGCGGGCAGCGAATTGATTCGCAAACCATCAAGCGGGCGCAGGCGGCGCTGGCCGGCGAAATTGCCCCGATTGACGACATTCGCTCCACGCGGCGCTATCGCCGCCAGGTGTCGTTGCGATTGCTCGCCGACTTTCTGCAACGTTGTGCCGGTTCTGTGCAGGGATGACGGCGGAACTGATCGTCCGCGGGCGGCGCGTGCTTACGGCTGCGGGAGTGCAGCCGGCGGCAATTCACATTCATGGGGGCAAGATCGCGGCGCTCGCGACCTACTCCGATATCCCACCGGGCGCGGCCGTGTTCGACGCCGGCGAGCGGCTGGTGATGCCGGGCGTGGTTGATACGCACGTGCACATCAACGAGCCCGGACGGACCCAGTGGGAAGGGTTCGAGACCGCGACGCGGGCGGCGACGGCCGGTGGGGTGACGACGCTGGTAGAGATGCCGCTCAACAGCATCCCGGCGACGACCACCCGCGCCGCGCTTGAGACCAAGCTCGCCGCGGCCCGCGACCGCTGCTGGGTGGATGTGGGCTGCTGGGGCGGCCTCGTTCCGGGCAACGCGGCGGAGTTGCGGTCGCTCTTCGAGGCGGGTGCCTTCGGGTTCAAGTGTTTTCTCGTCCCGTCGGGCGTGCCGGAGTTCGAGCCGGTGACGGAGACCGACTTGCGCGCGGCGCTGCCGGAGCTGGCCTCCTTGGGCGCGGTGCTGCTGGCACACGCGGAGCTGCCGGAGCCGATCGAAGCTGCCGCAGCCGGCGCGCGCAATGCTGACGCTCGGCGCTACGCCACCTGGCTCGCCTCGCGGCCGCGGCAAGCCGAGAACCGGGCGATTGCGCTGCTGATTTGGCTGAGTCGGGAGTTTGGAGCGCGGATCCACATCGTTCATTTGTCCTCGTCGGAGGCGCTGCCGTTGTTGCGCGAGGCCAAACAGGAAGGGCTGCCGATTACGGTTGAGACTTGTCACCACTATCTGACCTTCGCGGCAGAGGAAATTCCCGACGGCGCCACCGAGTTCAAGTGCGCGCCGCCGATTCGCGAGCGCGACAACCGCGAAAAGCTGTGGGCGGCGCTGGGCGATGGCCTGATTGATTTCGTGGCCACCGACCACTCGCCCTGCCCGCCGGCGATGAAGGAGCGCCAGTCGGGCGATTTTCTGCGGGCCTGGGGCGGGATTGCCTCGCTGCAACTGAGCTTGCCCGCGCTCTGGACCCAGGCGCGGCGGCGCGGCTTTGGCGTCGAGCGGCTGGCCCAGTGGCTGTGCTCCGGCCCGGCGCGGCTGGCAGGGCTGGATGAGCGCAAAGGAAAGATTGCGGTAGGGTATGATGCCGACCTCGTAGTGTGGGACCCGGAAACGGAGTTCGAAGTGGCAGGGGACGAGTTGCAGCATCGGCACAAGCTGACGCCGTATGGCGGACACACGCTCCACGGGCGCGTGGAGGCGACGTTTCTGCGTGGAGAGAAAATCTACGAGCGCGGACGCTTCGCCGAGAAGCCCAGCGGAGCTGTACTGAGGCGCGGGCCGTGAGCGACTTCACCGAGTTGGTTGACCTGGCCTCGGAGCGCGTCGGCGGCGTGGCACTCGCCGCCAACGATGAATTCTTCGCGCCCAAAGAGAACCTGCTGCGGGCGAGCGCGCCGGTTTTCATTGAAGACAAGTATACCGATCGCGGCAAGTGGATGGACGGTTGGGAGACGCGGCGGCGGCGCGAGCCGGGGCACGACTGGGCGATTATCCGGCTGGGCCTGCCGGGCGTGATTCGGGGAGTGGTGGTGGACACCCGCCATTTCAAAGGCAACTATCCCGAGAAGTGCTCGCTCGAGGCCTGCGCGGCCGAGCCCAACGCGACCGCGGAGCACCTCCAGGCGGCGCAGTGGGTGGAGATCCTGCCGCCGTCGAACCTGCAGGGCGATACGCAGAACCGGTTTTCGATTGAGAGCCCGTGGCGGTTCACGCACCTGCGGCTCAACATCTTTCCCGATGGCGGCGTGGCTCGCCTGCGCGTCTATGGCGACGTGATTCCGGACTGGAAGCAGGTGCTGGCGGTCGGAGGCGAGATTGACCTGATCGCGGTCGAGAATGGCGGGCGAGTATGCGGGGCGAGTGACATGTTTTTTGGCTCGCGCCACAACCTGATTCTGCCCGGCCCGGCGCGCAACATGGGCGACGGCTGGGAGACCAGGCGGCGCCGCGGGCCCGGGCACGACTGGGCGATCGTGCAGCTGGGCGCCGAAGGCGTGGTGCGTCGGCTGGAGGTCGACACCTCGCACTTCAAAGGAAACTTTCCGGAGAGTTGCTCGCTGGAAGGGTGTCAAACGAGCGATGCAACGCTCGCGGACGCGCACTGGCGCGAGCTGTTGCCGCGAACTCGGCTGCGGGCGGATACGCGGCACGTGTTCGAGGAGGAACTAAAAGAGGCCGGGCCGGTGACGCACCTGCGGCTCAACATCTTTCCCGATGGCGGCGTGGCGCGGCTGCGTGCCTTCGGGGAAGTGACCCCGGCCGGCCGGCGGCAGGCGGCCGTGCGCGGGTTCAACGCGCTCCTGCCGCAAGAAGCCGAGCGAGCCTTGCGGGCCTGCTGCGGTTCCAGCCGCTGGGCGCACCAGATGCTGGCGCGGCGGCCGTTCGGCTCGCTCGAGCAGATGCAGGAGGCGGCCGACGCAATCTCGCGCACGCTAGGTCGCGAGGATTGGCTCGAAGCGTTTCGCGCCCACCCGCGAATCGGGGAGAAGGCTTCGGAAAAACAAGAGGCCGCGGCGCGCGCTTGGGTGGAGCAGGAACAGTCGGGGACGCGCGGTGCGAGCGAAAAGCTGCGGGCGGAGTTGCGCGAGGCGAACCGGGAGTACGAGCAGCGGTTCGGCTGGCTCTTTATTGTGTGCGCCACCGGGAAAACGACCGAGGAGATGCTTGCGCTTCTCCGGCAACGCCTCCAGAATGAGCCGGACAAAGAGTTGGCGGTGGCGGCGGAAGAGCAGCGGCGCATCACGCGGTTGCGAGTGGAGAAACTGTTGACGCTATGAGCGGGATCAGCACCCACGTGCTCGACACCGCGCGCGGGCGCCCGGCGAGCGGCTTGCACGTCACCCTGGAGTCCCAGTCGGGCGAAGGCCGCTGGTCGGTGGTCGGCAAAGGGACAACCGACGCCGACGGCCGCATCGCGCGGCTGCTGCCCGCTGGCGCCGAGCTGCATCCCGGGCTCTACCGGCTGACCTTCGACACCCAGTCGTACTTCGTGGCGCAGGAAGAGGAAGGCTTCTTTCCCCGTGTCGTCGTGACCTTCGAAGTCCGCGACCCGACCCAGCACTACCACGTGCCGCTGCTGCTCAGCCCGTTCGGCTACTCCGCCTATCGAGGCAGCTAGCTCGGCATGGATTTCGACCTCAGCGAGTGGCTCAACCTGGCGGCGCGCTGGGTTCACGTGTTCGCGGGCATCCTCTGGGTCGGCCAGACCTATTTCTTCACCTGGCTGGACCACAAGCTGCACGCCGGCGAGGCCGATTCGGTCTGGATGGTGCACAGTGGCGGCTTCTATGTGGTCGGCAAGCGCGCCACGCTGGGCGTATCGCCCGCGGCGGTGCGCTGGTTCCGCTGGGAAGCCGCCTTCACCTGGCTGAGCGGGATGTTTCTGCTCGTGCTGATGTACTACTTTGGCGGGCTGTTGCTGGAGGCCGATTCCAAACTTTCTCTCGGCACGGGGATCGGCATCGGGCTCGGCGTGCTGGTGGTCGGCTGGCTGGTCTATGACCGGCTCTGGCAATCGCCGCTGCGCAAGGCGGAAGCGGAGACGGCGGCGCTCTGTTTCGCGCTGCTGGCGGCCGCGGTCTACGGCCTGACGCAGGTGTTCAGCGGGCGGGCGGCCTACATGCACGTGGGCGCGCTGCTCGGCACCATCATGGCGGCCAACGTCTGGATGCGGATTCTGCCGGCGCAGCGGCGGATGATTGCCGCTGCGGCGGAGGGGAAAGTGCCCGACGCGACGCTGGGCGCCGGCGCCAAGCTGCGCTCCAAGCACAATACCTTCATGGTCGTCCCGGTCGTGTTCATCATGATCAGCAATCACTTCCCGGTGGCGACCTACGGGAGCGCCTACAACGGGGTGATTTTGATTGCTCTGATTCTGCTGGGCTGGGCAGCGGCGTGGGTGTTGCGGCGGGCTTGAGAATCTCAGATTTGAATTTTCAAATCTGAGATTTGAGATCCCACCGACTAAGCGCGGGCGGCGGCGGCCTCGCGCACCGAGCGCACGAGGTCCATGAAGCGGCGGACCCGCTGGACGTCGACCGGGTTTTCCATCACGCCGTCTTTCTTCAAACTGGAGCCGACGATGACGCCGTCGGCGTGCTGGAGGAAGGCGGCGATGTTCGATTCATTCGAGCCGCTGCCGACCAGAATCGGCCGGGTGGCCCGCCGGCGGGCTTCGGCGACTTTGGCGACCTCGGGCGCCGCGCCGGTCATTCGCCCCGTAACAATCAGCGCATCGGCGCCGTAGAATTCGCACCACTCGATGTGGGTGGCGAGGTCGAGGCCGGGAAAGGCGACCGAGTGTTTCTTGTCCACGTCGGCGAAGATGTGGATGTCTTCGGCATAAAGCTCCTTGCGCTTGCGGAAGAGGTCGGCGGCGCAGCCGTGGTCGAGCTCGCCCGTGTCCCACAGCCGCGCGCCGGTGAGGATGCAGACGCGGATGAAGCGGGCGCGGGCGGCGACGGCAATCGACAGGCACACCACGCCGCCGTTGTGGATGACGTTGATGCCGGTGGGGAGGGGAAAGCTCTTGACGACCTCCGCGGCGGCGACGGCCTGGGCGGTCATGGCCTCGGGCTTGACGTCGCCGCCGACGTAGTAGGGCCAGTCCCACATGTTTTCGACGATGAGGCCATTGACGCCACCCTGGACAAGAGCTTCGGCGTCCCACAGCGCCTTGTCGATGATGGTCTGCATGCCGTAGCCGGAGTAGCCGGGTGCGCCCGGCAGCGGCCACAGATGCACCATGCCGATCACCGGCTTGGGCACGCCGAACAAGTCGGCGAGCGACTTGAGGCGAGGGCGTTCCATCTCCTGCTTCCACTTCGGCTTCGGTTCCACGATGACCTCACGCAATCGCGGCTGAACCGGTGCGGTTCAGCTCTGGGGCCAATTCCTCCAAAACACGGGCTCGCGCGGCGTCCCACTGGCCCGGCAGCCGGCTCGATTGCAGCAACTCCACAACGCGAGCCATCGTCGGGGCCTGGGCGCCGACGACGGCGGCGGTGAGCGCGCCGGCGGCATTGGCGAGCACCGCGGCTTCCGGCCAGCTCCAGCCGCGCAGCCGCGCCCGCAGCAGCGCCGCGGTGAAAACATCGCCGGCCCCGGTGGTGTCGGCGGCCTCGACGCTGAAGGCCGGGACCTGCACCCACTCGCCGCGCTCGCGAAGCCAGCAGCCCTCGGCGCCCCTCTTCACCACCACCTGGCGGGCGCCGGCGGCGGCGAGCGCTTGGCAGGCGCTGCGCACATCGTCGCGGCCGGTGAGTCTGCGGGCTTCATCGCCGGCGGCGATGAGGATATCGAGTTGGGGAGCGGCTTGCAAGATTGCCTGGGGGGTCTGGCGGCTGGGGTTGCAGCCGACGTCGAGCGAAGTCGGGAGGCCGCGCTGGCGGGCCTCGGCGAGGAGGCGACCCACAGCTTCAGCGCCGGAGGGAGTGAGCAGCGAGTAGCCGACGAGGTGAAGGGCGGCGACGCCCTCCCAGGGGCGGCTGTCGGGCGGCAGAGCGACCTCCTCGTTGGCGCCGCGGGCGCCGAAGATGGTGCGCTGGCCGTCGGGGTTGACGGCGATGAAGATGAGCCCGGTGGGGAGGGTGTCGGGACGGGAGACGAAGGCGGTGTCGACCCCTTCGCGCTCCAGCGCCCGCAGGGCGAACTCCCCGAACCAGTCGCGCCCCGCCGAGCCCAGCAGCCGTACCGGCGTCCTCCAGCGCGCCAGCGCCAGGGCGGTGTTGGCGCCCACGCCGCCGAGGTGGAACTCCAGCGCGGCAGACATCGAGTCGCCGCCCACCAGCAGCGGCGACTCCAGCCGCCCCACCACGTCCACGGTGATGTCGCCGAGGACGAGGATTTTTCCGCTTTGGTTCTCAGTCATCGCGGCTGCCGGAAGCGTCGGTGGCCTTGGCCGCCGGGGCGCGGGAGTACTGAGCGGCGGGCGGGCGGCGCGCGGGGCGCAACGGCACGGACTCGTGCTCGTGGATGGGTTGGCGCTCGGTGTTGGCCTCGGGGTGCTGGCGCAGATAGGGATTCATCAGCGACGGCGCCAGCTCTTCCGTCTTGAAGCGGAGGTAGCGGACTTCGTGCTGATTCGCCAACTCGGGTTGCTCGAGCGCGGTGTAGCAGAGCATGAGGTTGTAGTGGGCGTCGAGGTCTTCCGGATCGATCGTCAGAGTCTGCTGGAATTCCTGAATCGCTTCGGGTAAGCGGCGCAGGCGGAACAGGATGCGCCCCAGGTCGTTGCGCACCACGCGGTCGCGAGGGAACCGGGCGGCGACGCTGCGCAGGTGTTGCAGGGCTTCTTCCAGCCGGCCTTCGGATTGCAGCACTCGCGCGTAGAAGTAGTTGGCGGGGCCGAAGTCCGGCTTGAGCTGCAAAGCTTTTTCGAGCACTTCGCGGGCGGTGGGGAAGTCGCCGGTTTCCAGGTGCACGCGGCCGATGTTGGTCCACAGGTCGGGCCGCGAAGGCTGCAATTCAGCCGCGCGGCGGAAGGCGGCTTCCGCGCGGCCCCAATCGGCCTGCGCCAGCAGCCCGATGCCGTAGTCGTTCCACGACTCCCAGTCGGCGGGCTCGGCGGCGATCTGCGCCGCCGCGAGCTTCTCCCTCATCGGAACCACGCGCACCGTGACCGAGTCTTCCGCCACGGTCACGATGGGCAGCTCGGGCGTGTGCTTCAGCTTGCCGGAAACGCCCGAGGTGTCGCCGGTGAAGACCCAGCGGCCGTCGTCGTAGTGCGGGCTGACGGCCGGATTCGGCTCGCTCGGGTCGCGCACGCCGGCGAAGGAGAACTGGGTGTTCCACCAGGAAAACTTCCGGTAGCAGAGCCGCGCGCGCAGCTGGATTTCCTTGCCGGCGTTTTTGGGAACGCGGAGGCGGTAGCGGACGGTGTCGGCGGCGCCGGGCGGGATGAGCCGCTGGTAGACCAGCGACCGGCCGGCCCAGGCGTTGCGCTTGTTGATGGGGTTGCTGCGCGCGTCGACCAGGAGCGTCTGGTAGAAGTGGGCGTTCTTTTCGACGGGGCCTTTGCCGTCGTCTTCCACGCGGCCGCTCCAGAAAATCGGCTGGCCGGTCTCGTCGGTGGCCAGAAGCTCGAGCCAGACGTCGAAGGCGTCGTTGGTGCCGCCGGGGAAGAGGTGGCCGAGCTTGCGGGTGCGCACGACGACGTCGAGCCGAACCGACTCGCCGGCGCGCACCACCGGCGCCCCGCGATGCAGCGGGGCCTGGAGCGAGCCGGACTCGGATTCGAGCGCAAAGATTTCCACGCTGACGATGTCGTCCTTGAGAAAGCTCTCGGTGGTCTTGAGCTGCACGGCGTCCTGGTTGGCGACCGGCAGGGCGGTGTTGGCGGCGGGGAAGCGGTGGGAATGGACGGCGCCGCCGTGGTTGCCGAGGTCGTTCGAGGGAGCCAGCGGCATGTGGCAATCGACGCAATTCTGCGGCTGGGGCGGGTAATAGAAGGCGCGGGCGCCCTGGCCGGAGACGCCGCTCTGCTGCCAGGCGTCGTATTCGTTGAACCCGCGGAACCAGCGGTAGTGGTTGACGGCGACGTCGAGGTGGACCTTGTGGCACGACGAGCAGAACTCGGCCGGTTGCGCGCGCACGAAGGGCTTGAGGAAGGCGCGGCGGTGGGGCTCCGGGTCGACCTTGACCAGAAAATCATGCACCCAGCGCACCGCGGCGTTCTTGCTCGCCGCCAGCTCGTGCAGCGGCGGCACTTCATGGACGTAGTCGCCCTGGCCCATGGTGGATTTCACCGCCACGATGGAGTGGCACCCGACGCAGCCGATGCCGGCCTGGGTTTCCGGGCGGTGGAGGTTTTCTTTGATGGGCGTGTCCATCATTCCGCTGAAGAGCACGGCGGGGTCGTGGCAGCCGCCGCACCACTTCGAGGGCCGCGGGCCGACCACCTCCTGCATGTACTCAATGCTCTTGCGGTACCACTGGTTGTTGAAGGAGGCGAAGCGGTGGGCGGAGCTTTGCCATTGCTGGTAGATGTCGGCGTGGCACCGCTGGCAGGAGTCCGAGCCCATGAAGTATTCGCCCGCGATGAGGCCGCCGTGGGCGGTCTGCGCCGAGCTGGGGAAGAAGGGGCCGCGCGGGCCGTCGCCTTCTTCGTCCATCGAGGCGGGGGCGAGAGGCGGATTCTGAATCCGATACTGGCTTCGCCAGCGAAGCTCGCGGACTGACCAGAGGCCGGCACAGAGGACGGCGAGGAGGACGATGACGGCCGGGTAAGCGGCGGCGGCGACGCGCAGCTTCGGGCGGAGCCAGGCGGCGAGGAGAATGACGAGGCCGGCGGCGGTGAGAGCGATGTGGAGCCAGAGGACGGGCCGGTAGGCGCGCAGCGCCCCCGTGATAAGCAGGACGAGGCCGGTGGCGGCGCCGGCCAGCAGCAGCCCGCGGCCGATTAGCCGCTCGAGACTCGCCGTGCGCAGCCCGCGGCGGAACTCCATCCCGCCCGCCACCGCGAACGCCACGCCGGCGACCAGGTGCAGCAGCGTGACGAAAAGGCGGTCCAGCGTCGGCGTCGGCCAGGCGTACGAGTACACCCCCGACACCGCCAGAACCACCAGGAGAGTCAGATAGACCTTGCCCATCGGCAGCGCCCCGGTCGCCGCGAGAAAAGCGTACTCTAGCACTGCCGCCCGAAAATGGGTAGGCTGAGACAAACGCTATGTCCTGCCAACGCCCCCGTGCGGTTTTTGCGGTTTTGCCGTTGTCCCGGAACCTCCCAAAAAAGACAACCAAAAAATAAACAACCGCAAAAACCGCAAAAACCGCAGAAACCGTAGACAAACGGTGCCGGGAGCGAGTATGGAAAGGAGTGGCCGGCCAGAGGTCTGTCCGAAGCCTCGCTCGCAGGACAACGAGAATCGAAATTGGAGGAGCGAAACTCGGAGGACGATTCAGCCCCCGCCGCCGGGCCAAGCCCGCGCGGGTAGGGCCCTTGGCCGGTTCGGCTCCGCTCCGGGTCAGCGGGTAAGCTCTTTGACAATTGAAGGAGGGAAGGCGGCGGTAAAGCAGCTCCCTCGCCTGCCCTCCGACCTGTCGGGGACAGGCTCGGGATTACGCGCGTAGAAGAGGGACGGGTGCGCTGCCGCTCCGGCGCCGAGCCTTTGATCGCGTTCGGCCCGCCTGAGACACAAGTGCGGATATCGGCGACGAGACTTCGCGGGAGTAGCCCATGTTGCGGGTTGCAGGCGCGAGGGCGATGCCATAGAATCGCTTTCTTTTCAATGAGAAGCGTTTTGAGCCAATTCGTCGTTTTGTTGCTGGCGTTAAGCTGCGTTTTCGCTCCGACGGCGGGCGCGCAGAATAGCGCGGTGGGGCGCGGGGTGACGTTCGTGAACGCCGCGGCGCTGGCGGGGCTGCGGTGGACGCACTACAACGGCGCGTCGCCGGAGAAGTACGTGCTGGAGACGATGGGCTCGGGCGCGGCGTTTCTCGACTACAACAACGACGGTTGGCTCGACATTTATTTGGTGAACGGCGGCGGGGTGCCCGGTCATCCGCCGGCCGCGCCGGTGCGCAACGCGCTCTATCGCAATCGCGGCGATGGAACTTTTGTCGAGGCGACCGCAGCGGCGGGCGTGGGCGGCAACGGCCACTACGGCATGGCCGTGGCCGCGGGAGATTACGACAACGATGGCTGGACTGATCTCTACGTCACGGCGTTCGGGCGCAACGTTCTCTACCGCAACCGCGGCGACGGAACTTTTGAAGACGCGACCGAACGCGCCGGCGTGGCCGGGAGCGGCTGGAGCTCGAGCGCGGCGTGGCTCGACTACGACCGCGACGGGCGGCTGGACCTGTTCGTGGCGCGCTACGTCGACTATGCCTTCGAGCGCAACGTCATCTGCGGCGACCCGGCGCGCGGCATCCGCGCCTACTGCCATCCGGACATTTACGACGGCGTCACGAGCCTGCTCTACCACAACAACGGCGACGGGACGTTCAGCGACGCGAGCAAGTCGAGCGGCATCGCCTCGCAAATCGGCAAGGGGCTGGGCGTGGTGGCGGCGGACTTCGATGGCGACGGCTGGATCGACCTCTACGTGGCCAACGATTCGGTGCGCAACTTTCTCTTCCGCAATCAGGGCAAGGGCACGTTCAAGGAAATCGGCATTGCCAGCGGCGTGGCGCTCGATGAGGGCGGGCGCCCGCAGGCTGGCATGGGCACCGCCGCCGGCGACTACGACGGCGACGGCCGGCTCGACATCATCGTCACCAACCTCGACCGCGAATACAACGCGCTCTATCGCAACGCGGGCGCATTCTTCGCCGACATGAGCTTTCCGACCGGGTTCGCGCCGCCCAGCATTCCGCTGGTCGGCTGGGGCACGGAGTTTTTTGATTTCGACAACGACGGCGACCTCGACATCCTGGTCGCCAACGGGCACGTCATCGACAACATCGAAAAGTTTCGCGCCGGGCAGACTTATCCCCAGGCCAAGCTGCTGTTTGAAAATTTGGGCGACCGCTTTCGCGAAGTGGCGGCACGCCACGGTGCGGCGCTGGCCAAGCCCGAAGTCAGCCGCGGCGCCGCCTTTGGCGACTACGACAACGACGGCGACGTTGACGTGCTGGTGCTGAACCTCGGCGGCGCGCCCAGCTTGCTGCGCAACGACGGCGGCAACCGCAACAACTGGCTCTCGCTCGCGCTCGAAGGCACCAAGAGCCCGCGGCAGGCCGTCGGGGCGCTAGTGCGCGTGCAAGTTGGCGCACGCACGCTGACCCGCTACGTTGCCGGTGGCGGAAGTTATCTTTCCGCCAGTGACACGCGGGTGCATCTCGGCCTGGGGCGCGCGGCGCGCGCCGAGCGCATTGAAATCCGCTGGCCGAGCGGCGCCAGCGAAGTGCTGGAAAACGTGGCGGCGGGGAAATTCTATCGCGTGCGGGAAGGCAGCGGAATTGTGAACGCTCGCGCGCCTGCGGCGGCGAAAGCTAAGGGCGAGTAGTGCGCGCGCGGCGCGCTTCAGCTTCGGCGCGCTGCTTTCGGGCTTCTTCCAGGTTGCCTGTTTTTTCCAGAACGTCGGCGAGCGCGAGCCGCAACTCGACGTCGGCGGGCTCGAGCTCGACCGCGCGGCGCAGGTGCGCCAGCGCGCGCTCGGTCTCGCCGTGCTTCACCGCCAGCCGCGCCAGCGCTGCGTAGGCGTCGGCGTAGTCGGCCAGGCCGATGACTCGCTCGTAAGCCGCGGCGGCTTTGTCATCTTGCCCGAGCCGCTCCCAGCACAACGCTTCGAGAAAGTGATACGCCGGCTCGAAACGTTTCCTTTCCGAGGCCGCCTGCGCGCTGGCGAGCGCCGCCTGGTACTCACGGCGCAGAAAGAGAATCTGCCCGCGGCGGTAGTAGGCGAGGTCGTTGGCGGGATCGAGCGCCAGGATTTCTCGCAGCTTGGCATCGGCGTCCTCGAGCCGATCCTGCTCCAGCAGTTGCCGGACGTCGTTGTGGAAGGCGGCGACGCGGCGGGCGCGCTGGCGGTGATCCAGCGCCGCCGCGCTGCGGCGTTCATGTTCGGTCAGCAACGCCGAGCCTTCTTTGCTGCGCCCCATTCGACTCAGCAACGTGCCCAGCGCGTAGAGCGCTTCGAGGTTATCCGGCGCCAGCGCCACCGCTTTGCGAAGCGCCTCTTCGGCTTTCGCCAGCTCGCCCAGCCGCGCCAGCGACGTCCCGAGCTGATACTGCACGCCGGCGTCCTCGGGCAGCAGCCGTGCCGCGGCTTCGAGATGCGCCCGCGCTTTCTCGTGCTCACCCCGGCGGTTGCCAAGCAGCCCGAGGTTGTAGTGCGCGACGCCGGACTCCGGCCGGCGCGCGAGCACTTGCTGGAAAAGCGGCTCGGCTTCGTCATACTTTTCCTGTGCCAACAGAGCCACGCCGAGCTCGCCCAGCCCGACAACATCCTGCGGTTTCAAGCGCAGATAGTGGCGCAGGTGGGCTTCGGCGCGGGCGTGGTCGCCCTCTTCTTCCGCGATGCGGCCGCGCAGGAAGTGCGTCTCCGCGTAGTCCGGCCGTGCGCGCTCCAACGCCGTCAGCGTTTCTTGCGCGTCGTGGAACCGTTGCAGTTGCGCCTGCAGGACAGCCAGCCGCGCGTAAGCCTGCGGCTCATTCGGTGCCAGTGCGATGGCTCGTCGGAGCTGTGCGATGGCGTCGGCCGGCTTGCCGCGCCGCGCCAGCACTTCTCCCAGTTCATAGCGCAGCCGGGCGTCGCCGGGCTCGAGCCGCGCGGCGGCGCTGAACGCGACTTCGGCTTCTTCCAGTTGATTCGCCGCCAGCGCCCTCAGCCCGCGCTCCACCAGCTCCGCGACGGAATTCGGCGTCGCGGCCGGAGCCTGGATCAGCGCCAGGGCAAACAGGATGGGGGGCACGAGCACGGCCCGACAAAAGTAAACCCGCCGCCCCTGGCGGGGCAAGCGGGTTGGAAGCAAATCTGGGGTGTCGGCCTAGAAGATAATCTTCAGCCCGAACTGCGCCGTGCGGGTGGTGGCGAACTGGTCGCGTTGCCGGAAGTCCGGGTCACCTAGGATGGCGTTGCGCCCGGCGGTCGGGTTGGTGAAGAAGTTCTTGTTGTCCAAGATGTCGAACAGCTCGAAGGTGGTGCGCAGCTTAACTTTCTCGCTGCCTAGGTTCCAATCGCGCCCGAAGCGGATGTCCCAGTTGAAGAAGGCATTGTTGCTGATGGGATAGCGGCCCAGCACTTCGCCTCCGTCCGGCGGACGAATCTGGTCGAAGTTGTTCGAGCACTGGAAGGAGTTGCGGTAGTGGAAGGGCGAACCGGTGCCCTCCAGGCCGAACGGCGCCACGATGCCCGGGTCGGAGCAAGTCGCTGCCCACACCGGGAAAGCGCGGCCACTGCGCGCCGCAACCGAGGTGCTCAACTCGATGTCCGCCGGCAGCAGGAAGTAACCGTAGAAGGTGAACCGGTTACGGATGTCAAGTTGGCTGCGGCCGTAGTCCAGCGCCAGGAAGTTGAACGGATCCGAGGGGCCGTTGAAGGCGTCGGTGTCGCGGTCGCTGCTGGCGTTGTCCCGGTTCTGCGAGTATACGTAGTTGGCCCCGAACTGCACCCGGTGGCTGTAACTCTTCTTCACCTGAATCATGAAGGCGTGGTAGCGCGCCTTGGCGAAACTGGAGACTGCGTTGGCGTTGTCGATATTGGCCGCCAGCCGCGGCAGATTGAAGGTGGGATTGACGCCGTCGGTGGTGGTCTGACCGAGCGAGTTCAGAATGACGCCGGTGGGGTCGAGGTTGCGGTCCCAGGGCGTGCTGAAGAACCCGCCCGTGCGCAGGTTGTCCGAGCGGTTGTACATATAGGTGAGCGAAACGCTCAAGCTGGGGACGATCTCCTGCTCCACCGCTGCCTGGATGTTCCAGACGCGCGCGCTCTCAAAGTCCGGGTCGATGTAGTCGATGCTCTGCGGGCCCAGCGAAATGCAGGGCGCGCCGGTCGAGGGCAGCAGGTCGGGGTAGCTCAGCCCGCAGCCCAACAGGTCGGTCATCGAGCCGAAGAAAGGAACGAAGGCTACCGCGCCCCGCAGGCCCGGCCCCGCCAGGGCCCCGGCGAAGAATATCGTCGGCGAGGCGGCGTAGTAGACTCCCGTCCCGCCGCGGATAATGGTCTTGCCGGTCCCCATCACGTCCCAGGCCACCCCGATGCGCGGCGCCCAGTTGTCAAAGTCGTTAGGAACATTGGCCGAAGCCGGCGCCAGATCCACCGATACCGTGTTGCCACTGATGCGCGGTCGGCCCACCGGCAGCATGGCCGACGGGAGCCCGAAGTCGGACTTGGGATTCCAGATGCCATCCCAGCGCAGGCCGAGGTTGAGGGTGACGTTGCGGTGGATCTTCCAGTTATCCTGCACGTAGAACGACAGCTCATGCTGCCAGAAGTCCGACAGCGACCCCGATTCCGTCGCCGTCAAGCCGTTCAACCCGATGCGCTGCAGCAGGAACAGCGGCCGGCGGTTGATCCAGTCCGTCAGGCTGGCGAAGTTGTACTGCCCGCCCGCAAAGCCGATGAAGACCTGGTTGGTGGCGTTCGAGTTCGCGTCCACCCCCAGCTTGATGTCGTGCTTGCCAAAGGTGTGGCTGAAGTTGTCCAGGAACTGCCAGCGCTTGTGTTCGCTGTCAATCGGCAGGAAGAACACCGGCCCGAAGTTGCCCGTGCCGTCGCCGATGATGGTTTCCTGGGTGTAGTTCGGCTCTCGAGTCCGTCGCGGCCGCTTCTCCTGCGAGTAGCTCACCCGGAATTCATTCACCGACGCCGACCCGATGACCGAGGTCACCGACTGCGCCACCGTCCAGCCCTCGTTGACGAAGTTCTCGAAGTTGTTCCCCACCCGTCCCACCACAAATGTCTGGCTGCCGGCGAAGCCGGTGAAGCCATCGGTCTCGTTGCGGGTGTAGTTAAAGCGCGTGGTGCCGGTGTGGTTGGGCGTGAACTTGTAGTCGAGCCGAATCAGCGGCGTCAGCAGGTCCTGCCGTTGCCCCGAAGAGCCTTCTAGGTCGGTCAGGTTGCCTCCGCCGAACTCCGGCGGCAGCGGGCAGTTGCTCGGCGGGTTGCACAGGATGCGGATGCCGCCAGCGTCGCCGAACACCGCCGTCAGCGGCCCCTTCTGCTGCTGGTCGTCCAATCCGACGAAGAACCAGGCGCGGTCGCGCACAATCGGCCCGCCCACCGTAAAGCCGAACTGGTGCCGCGTGTCCTTGTCGGGGGGAACCAGTTGGTTCACGTCTTCCACAAAGGTCGAGGACGTCAGCGAGTTGGTCTGGAACAGCCAGTGCGCCGTGCCGTGGAACTCGTTGCCGCCCGACTTGGTCACCACGTTGATCAGTCCGCCGGTGGCGTGCCCGAACTCGGCCGAGAAGCCGCCCTCGCGCACCTGGAATTCCTGAATGGCGTCCTGGGGGAAGGTAAAGTTCTTGGTCTCCAGCGACCCGAACCACTCGCCGAAGAAGGAGTTGCGGTTGTCGACCCCGTCAATGATCAGGCCGGTGTACTCGCCCATCTGGCCGCCCAGACGCACGGGGGAGCGCAACGCCGGGCTGACGTCGCCGGTGCCGGCCAAAGTGGCGAAGTTCCGGAAGTCCCGCCCGTTGATAGGCAACTGGTCCACATAGGTCTGGTTGATGACCACCTTCTCCAGCGGCTCGTTCTTTTCGATTGGGCCCGACTCGCCCGTTACTTCCACCACTTGCCCGACCGCGGCGACCTTGAGGTTCACGTCCTGAATCAACTCCTGGCCGACGTTCAGGTAGACGTTCTTGACGACAGCGGTGGCGAACCCGCTCGCCGACACCTCGATGGTGTACTCGCCTGCGGTAAGGATGGCTGCCGTGTAGCGTCCGTCGGGCCCGCTGCTCACCGTGCGCTCGGCGCCCGTGGCCACGTGAGTGATCTTTACCGTGGCGTTCGGAACGGCGGCGCCCGTCGGGTCAAACACCGTCCCGCTGATTGTGCCTTTCTCCAGCACCTGGCCGTTGGCGGAAGGAACCAGAATCAGAGCGGCAACTACCAGGCAGACAAACACGCGCACCATCGCCTTCAGCATGGACGAATCCTCCAAGTCGACTTTCGGGTGGACGGGTTGGGGCTTGCCCCAATACCAGTACACGTTCGCGGCACCCCGGCTTCGGCGCGGATTCTAGGTGGAGCATCCCCGACTGTCAAGAAATTTCTGGGGAGTTCTTCCGCAGGGCAACCTCGTTCCGGCGCCGCTCAATCCCCAGGGCGAGGCGTTGACGTGGCTGCGCTCGGACGCGTCGGGCTGGCCCGAGTCCGCCACGGCGAAGAAGTAGGTCAGACGCCCCAGCCGTAGGGGTCGAAGTCGGACGCCGGGCGGCGCACCGCCTCGCGTGCTCGCTGCGGGAACTCCGGGCGACCCACGCCGGCGCGGCTGGCCTGGCCGACAGTGGAAACGGGCAGCGGCACGCAGGGCTGCGGGCGAATTCGTTGCCGCATCACTTTGTGCACGGTGTTCAGCAGGTCGCGGTCGGTTACCAGCTTCTTTTCATCCGCCAGTCGCATCACCGCGTCGTAGCACTTCGCCAGCTCCACGCCGGTCACCTCGTAGCCCAGCTCCCGCAGCCGCACGCAGATGGCGTTGCGGCCGGAGTGCTTGCCCACCACCAGGCGTCGCGCCGGCACCCCAACCGCCTCCGGCGGGATAATCTCGTAGGTCAGCGGGTTCTTGATGATGCCGTCCTGATGGATGCCGGCCTCGTGCGCGAAGGCGTTGGCCCCCACCACCGCCTTGTTGGGCGGAACGCGCACTCCGGTAATTTCGGTCAGCAGACGGCTGGTGGGATAAATTTTCTCCAGCCGGATGTTCGTGGTCACACCGAAAGCCGCCTGCCGCACCGCCAGGGCCACCACCGCTTCCTCCAGCGAGGCGTTGCCGGCCCGCTCCCCAATGCCGTTGATGGTGCACTCCACCTGCCGCGCGCCGGCCTGCACCGCCGCCAGCGAGTTCGCCACTGCCAGCCCGAGGTCGTTGTGGCAGTGCGCGCTCAGCGTGATCCCCGGCCGCCCGCCCAGGTGCTCGCGCACCCGGCGGAAGATCTGTCCGTATTCCTCCGGGATGCTGTAGCCGGTTGTGTCCGGAATGTTGAGGACGGTCGCACCGGCGTCGGCCGCCGCCGCCATCACTTGGCAAAGGTAGTCCAAATCCGTCCGGCTGCCGTCTTCGGCGGAGAACTCGACCTCCGGGCAGCGCTGCCGCCCATACGCCACCATCTGCGTAATGGCGTCTAGCGCTTCGGCGCGCGTCATCTTCAGCTTGTACTTCAGGTGCAGGTCCGACGTGGCCAGAAAGACATGCAGGCGCGGCCTGGCCGCCGGCTCCAGCGCCCGCAGCGCCGCCTCCACGTCCACCTGCTTGGCGCGCGCCAGCGCCGCCACCCGGCAGCCGCGGAGGGCGCCCGCCACCGCCCGCACGCCCTCCAGGTCGCCCGGCGAGGCGATGGGGAAGCCGGCTTCGAGAATGTCTACGCCCAACTCTTCGAGCTGCCGCGCCATGCGCAGCTTCTCCTCCACGTTCATCGAGAAGCCGGGTGACTGCTCGCCGTCGCGCAACGTGGTGTCGAAGATGTGAACGCGTTCCATGGCAGCACCCCTGACAACAAAGTCGCACCTTGACGGCCTATGCCACGGAAGTCAAATTTATAATTCTTGTATTAGGAATAAATCTCTGTTATTGAAGGTTCCATGGATCTCCAGGAGCTAAACGCTTTTCTGGTGGTCGCGCGCGAAAAGAGCTTCTCTCGCGCTGCCGACAAGCTCTACCGTACCCAGCCCGCGGTCAGTCTCGCCGTGCGCCGCTTGGAGGACTGGATCGGCCAGCGGCTTTTCGTCCGCGGTGGCCGCACCGTGAGGCTCACCGACGCCGGCGAGGTTCTGCGCGACTACGCCGAGCGCATCCTCAACCTGCGCGAGGAAACGCGTCGCGCCGTCGAAGAGCTCGGCGGGCTCCACCGCGGCCGCGTTTCGCTGGGCGTGAACGAAAGCTCCATCCACGCCCTGCTGCCTTTGCTGGCGCGCTTTCATCGCCGCCATCCCAACATCCACGTCGCGGTTCAGCGGACGTTCTCTCGCGACATTCCCCACGAAGTGCTCAACTACCGACTCGACCTCGGCGTCGTTTCCTACATTCCGACGGAGGAAAAACTTGCCGCCGTGCCCATCTTCCGCGACTACTTGACCTTTGTGGTGCCGCCCGGCCACCGCCTGGCGCGCCGACGCATCGTCGACATCTCGGAGCTTGGGGAGGAAAGCTTCATTGCCCATATCGTGGACTCGCCCTATCGCTGGCGAGTCATCCAGCTTTTTGAGCGGCACCGCGTGCCGCTGCGCATGACGGTCGAATTGCCGACCATCGAAAGCATCAAGCGGTTCGTGCAGATGGGCATGGGAGTGGCCATCGTGCCGCGCATGTGCGTGCGCTGGGACGTCGAGCGCAACCTGCTCGTGGAGGTCAAGATCCGCCAGCTCAATTTGCCGCGCCACCTGCACTTGATTCACCGCCGCGACGCCCGCTTCTCTCGCGCTGCTGCCGCCTTGGTCAGACTCCTTGAGGGTCGAATCGGCAAGGGGTGACCCGAAAAGTCATTGGGCGGTCCCGTTGCCAGGACCGCCCAAGTGGCCCACCTCCCATCGGGGATGCGGGGATGCAGTGGTTCGGCGGTTGTGACGCTTGTAGCATGGGGGTATTACAGGAGGATTACAGGGCGGGAAAAATCCCGTGACGGCTCAGTACTCTCGCAGCACCTCGTCCACCAGCTCTTCGCTCTTCTTCTGGGCGAACGCGTGGTGGACGACCTGCACTTTGCCGGATTTCACCTTGACTCGGACTTTGTCGGTGTTCTTCCCGTTTGTCAGCTCAATGACGTAGTCGCCCGGCGGGAGCTCAATCTGCATCGGGGTTTGCCCGGTGATGTCGAAAAGTTTCCCGCTTTCCTGGCGCACGTCGGTGACTTCGGCCCACGGGGAAGCGGTAATCTGCACGTAACCGGGCGCGCTGGCGCGAGTAAAGAGATACCAGGCGCCTGCCGCCACCAGCAGAAAGACCAGCGCGCCCACGCCCATCCAGATCCACGAGAAACTGCGCTCGGCCGGCGCCACCCATCTCTCAGGGCGCAACTCGGGCGCTTGGCCGATTGCCGGACGGGGCGGAGTGGGGCGCGGTGGTATTGGAGCGGGCTTCGGCGCCGGCCGCGCCGGAGGTGGTGTCGGCTTGGGAGCCGGTGGCGGCTCTGCTTTTCTCACCGGCGGCGAAGCAGGCGGCACCGCCACCTTCTCTGGCGTCGGCGCTGGTGGCTCCGGCATCGGCGCCGGCGGCGGCATCAACTGAGTTTCTTCGCTCGGCGGCCTCACGGCCTTGGCGTAGGGGCCCACATCGTCGGTCGTGACCGTCGCCGGGTCACGCGCGGCCTTGGCGTACTGCCCGGCGTCATCGGTCGTGATCGTGGACAGGTCACGCGGAGCCGGCTTGGGCGGCGGTTCCTTGGCCAATGGCAGGGCGATGGGCCCGCCCAGCATCGTGGGGGCTTCTCCGGTTTGCGCCAGTTCAGCGGCACGGCGCTGCTGGACTTTTTCGGCCAACTCGCGCTCCAGCCAGCCGGACATGCGCAGGGCGGTCTGGTGCTGGCGGTCGAGCGAAAGCACCGCATCCAGCTCTCTTTTTGCGCCCGGAAGGTCGCCCGCGGCGGCGCATTTTTCGGCGCGCTCCAGGTGCCGCGCAATGCGCAGGTCGCGCTCGTGGCGCTCGACCGCCGATTGCTTGAGCTGCCGCGCTGCTTCGTGCCGCGGGTCGAGCCGCAGAACCTCGTCCAGAAAGATGAGCGCCTCGGCGTACTGGCTGGAGTCGAGCGATTCCTGCGCGTGGCGCATGTACTGCTCGATCTTCTGCGCGCGCTGCCGCGCCACCGTCTCCTCGCGCACCCGCTCCAACATCGCCTTGGCCAACTCGTGGCTGCTGTCGATTTCCAGAACCTTCTGCAAACATTCCTGAGCGATGTTGAGCTTTTTCTCGGCCAGCGCCCGCTCGCCCTGCTTGAGGTAGATGCCCAGCGTGTCGTGCCGAAGAGAGTCGGCCAGTGACTGCAGGTCGAGCGCCATTTCTTCGGCGGTCTGGTAACGACTCTCCGCCTCCTTCTCCAGGGCCTTGAGCACGATCAGTTCCAGGTCGGCCGGGCAGTGCGCCAGGTGCTGGCTCAGCGGCTCCGGCGCTTCGTGGGTAATCTTGAAGAGAATGGCCGGGATGTCATCGCCCGGGAACGGGCTGCGAAAGGTGAGCAGCTCGTAGAGGATGATGCCGACGGAAAAAATGTCGGAGCGGCCGTCCACCGGCTGGCTGCGGATCTGCTCGGGCGACATATAAAGCACCGTGCCCAGCACCGAGCCGGTGCGGGTGAGCGTGGCGGTGCCGATGCGAGCGATGCCGAAGTCCACAATCTTCACCTGGCCGTTGGGCAGCACCACGATGTTGCCCGGCTTCATGTCGCGGTGCACCACGCCGTGCGCGTGGGCGTAGTGCAGGCCGCGGCAGGTTTGCACGATGATGTCCAGCCGCTTGAAGAGCGGCAGGTCGGTCTTCTCGCCGATGATTCTTTCCAGGTCGTCGCCCTCCAGCAGCTCCATGGCGATGAAGGGGATGCCCTGAGCTTCGTCAATATCGTAGATGGTGACGATGTTGGGGTGGTGGAGCTGGCCGGCGGCCTGCGCTTCGCGGTAGAAACGCTTCAAGACGTCGGGGTTGCCGATTACGGTGGGCGACATCGTCTTCAGCGCCACCGCGCGCCCCAGGCGGGTGTCAATCGCCCGGTAGACGACGCCCATGCCGCCGCTGCCGAGCTCGGCTTCAATCTCGTACTTCCCCAGCTTGCTGAGCATACCCGCCCGACAGGCTGCGTTGGCGAGCGGACAAGCACCCCGACAGCCCGTTGTCGACGAATGCTATCACTCCGGTGCGGCCACTTCAATGTTTGCTTGTGTGCCGCCGGCGCCATCTCGGGTAGAATGGCGCCATGCAGGAGCGCGACTTCTACACCGAGCGGACCGAAACCAAGACCGCCACTTTCGTCTGTCCTCACTGTCGCCAGGAAAACGAATACCCGGTGCGCTGGATGGTGCGCGAGAAGCGCAAGGAGCCACCGCGCGGCCTCAACCCCGACGACCGCGCCCGCTTCGCCAAGGCCCGCTCCTACATGGTTCGCGTGGATGAGCAGTTCGCCTGCCGCAACCCGCGCTGCCGCAAGCGTTTCGAAAGCCCCTCCCAGCAGTCGGTGGTCCTCATCTAGCGTGGGAAGGGCGGGGCTTCAGCCCCGCCGTTGCCGGACAATTCAATGTTCTCTACCGCACTGCCGTAGGTCGTGCAGGGCGAAGCCCGAAGCGACATCCCTGTCTCTCAAGAGCTACAATCCCCGTATGGCTGGGAACCATTCCGCGCCCTCCGCGATAACACGATTGAATCACCCAGGGGAGACCGGCCCTTGAGTCCAAGGTCTGACGAGGAACTGATGCTCGACTTCAAGCGCGGCGAAGGGCGCGCTTTCGAAGAACTCTTCGGCCGCTACAAGAACGCCATTTACGGCTACGTGCGGCGGCGGGTGGGCGACCCCGGGCGCGCGGAAGAAATCACCCAGGATGTTTTTCTGGCGCTGGTGCGGCAGCGAAACGGTTACGAGGTCGAGTCCACCTTCCGCACCTACCTCTATCGCATTGCGATGAACCGCGTGGTGTCGGAGTACCGGCGCAAGAAAGAGAACGACCCGCTGCCCGACGCGCTGCCCGCGGCGGGCGGCGACCCTTCAGTGGTGCAACAGGTGCGCGAAGCGCTGGAGCGGCTCGACCCCGAGCAGCGCGAAATCGTCACCCTGCGCGAGTACCAGGGTCTGAGCTACGACGAAATCGCCCGCGTGCTCGACATCCCGGTCGGCACCGTCCGCTCGCGCCTGTTTCGCGCCAAGATGGCGCTCAGAGATTTGTTGGCCCCGCGCTGGTCGGAGCGCGAGGTCAAGGGAAGGTAAGGACCATGGTGAACCACGTCGTGGAACCGGAAGAGCTGCAAGCGTACCTGGATGGTGAGCTGGGAGCTGCGCGTCGTGCGGAAGTGGAGACGCATCTGCGCACCTGCGCTGAATGCAGCGCTGTTGTGCGCGACCTCCAGCAGGTGACGCAAACTTTGCAACGCTGGCAAGTTGAGCCCGCCCCGGCCACGCTCCGGCCGCCCGAGGTGGATGAGCTGCGAGTGGCGATTCGCTGGACTTGGCCGCGACTCGTGCTGGCCTTCGGCGGCACCACGGCCGTGCTTCTGCTGGCGCTGGCCGTCAGCATCCCGAACCTGCTGACCTCGCGCATGGCAAGTCCCGAGCAACCGCCTCTGAATGCGACCGCGCCGCAATCAGCGCCTTCGCCGCCTCCAACGGGCGGCGAGCAGCCGCGGGACAACCGGGCGGCAGCGAAGCCGTCGCAGGAGATCAGGGAAAGGGACGCGCACCTTTCGCGAGAGATGGCGCGCCGGCAGGCGGCCGCCGGCCCGGCTGAAGGCCGACAGGACAACCGGTTGTATGAAGACAAATCGGAAGCGCTCGATACCGCGGCGCGGCCGGCGGCGGCTCCTCCTCCGCCGAGCGTTGCCGGCGCGCTGGCGGCGCAGAAGCGCGCCAATGCAGAAGAAGTCCGTCGGCTCATCGCCTACAACGTGGCGATGGCGATTGAAGTGAAGGAGTTCGGCCCGGCCAAGGCGAAGCTGCTGCAAGCGGTCGAGAAATCCGGCGGCTACGTCAGCGAAGCCAGCACCGCGGAGACGCCCGGGCAGCCGCAGCGCGCCGATTACACCTTGCGCGTCCCGGCCGAAAAGCTTCCCGCGCTGCTGGCCGACCTGCGCCATTTGGGCCGTGTGCAGAACGAGCAGCTTTCGACCGACGAAGTCACCGAGCAGGTGGTCGACCTCGATGCCCGCCTGCGCAACGCCCGCAACACTGAGCAGCGGCTCATCGCCGTGCTCAACGAGCGCACCGGGAAAGTGAAGGACATCCTCGAAGTTGAGCGCGAGATCGCTCGCACGCGGGAAGAAATCGAGCGCATGGACGCGCAACGGGTCAACCTGATGAACCGCGTGCAACTGGCCACCGTGCAGGTGGCGCTGCTGGAAGAATTCAAGGCGCAGCTTCAACCGACACCCATCGGCACCTGGACGCGCCTGAACAATGCCTTCGTCGACGGCTACGAAGACTTCGTCGGGACGTTTGTCGGCCTGGCGCTGTTCTTCGCCCGCCACGGCCTCTCGCTTCTCTTCTGGCTCGTCCTCCTCTACTTCGCTTGGCGCCGCCTCAAGCCCCGCTTGTTGCGCCTGGTCGGGGCGATGCAGTGAAGTCTTTCTGGCCATCCTAAGCCGCATTCATCGGGGCGAAGGATCTCAGCGTCGGAATCGGCAACCCGCCGCGAATCCTACCGCTGGTCCGAAGCGCAGGCTGTTTGGGGTATCATAGGGTCATGCCGCCTGCGCCGCCGAGGACTCTTTACCGCATTCGTCCGCGGGGCTTCTGCGCCGGCGTGGTGCGGGCCATTGAAATCGTCGACCTGGCGCTCAAAGCCTACGGCGCGCCCATCTACGTGCTGCACGAAATCGTCCACAACCGCTACGTGGTCGAAGACCTGGCGGCCAAGGGCGCGGTCTTGGTCAATCGCTTGGAAGAAGTGCCGTTTGGCGCGCGACTGATTTTCAGCGCCCATGGCGTCTCGCCCGAGGTGCGAGCGATGGCGGCCGAGCGCCAGTTGCGCGTCATTGACGCCACCTGCCCGCTCGTGACCAAGGTGCATCTCGAGGCGATTCGCTTCGCCCGCGAGGGCTACAGCATCCTGCTGATCGGCGACCAGGAGCACGATGAGGTCGAGGGCACCTCGGGCGAAGCGCCGGAAGTGACGCAGGTGGTTTCCAGTGTGGCCGAGGCCGAGCGCGTCACCGTGCCCGACCCCAACCGCGTCGTCTATCTCACTCAGACCACGCTGAGCCAGTACGACACCGCGGAAATCATCGCGCGGCTGCGCCAGCGCTTTCCCGCCATCAAGGGCCCGCCCGCCGACGACATCTGCTACGCCACCCAGAATCGCCAGGAGGCGGTCGAGACCGTGGGCCGCCGCGCCGAACTCGTGCTGGTGGTGGGCTCGGCCAACAGCGCCAACTCCAACCGCCTGGTGGAGGTGGCGCAGCGCGCCGGCGCCCGCGCCTACTTGATTGAAGATGAGAATGCCATTGACGCCGCGTGGTTGAAGGAGGTTACGCGCGTGGCGCTGACCGCCGGCGCCTCGGCGCCAGATGTCCTGGTCGAGCGCGTCAGCCAGCGTTTGCAGGAACTGGGCTTCGCGAACGTCGAAGACGTCGAAATCATCCCCGAAGACGTCCGCTTCACGCTGCCCTCCGAACTCGTCCCCTTCGCCGTAGTTCGCTAAGTTCGATTATTGCCCGAAGCGCTCCAGGGTGACTTCGGCGTTGTAGTCGGGCTCGCCGGAGACGGGGTCGCAGCGGCGCGGAAGGAGGACGTTGACTTCGGGCCAGCAGCCGATGAGGCAGCCGCGGGCGACGTCGGCGATGCGGAGGCGGCCGAGATACTCGCCGGCATCGGAGCGCAGGCGGATGCGTTCGCCGCTGCGCAGGCCGAGCCGCGCTGCGTCGTCGGCGTTGATGAAGATTTCATCGCGGGCTGCGCCGCTGAGCAAGTCGGCGGCGTCGAACAGCATGGAGTTGAACTGGCTCCCGCGCCGCGTCGTCAGATAGAAGCGCCCGTCGGCCTTGGGAAGTGCGGGCAGGCTCAGAGGCGTAAAGCGGAGACGACCCTCGGGCAACGAAGGCGAGACGCCGCCTTCCAGCAGGCGCGGGCCGCCGTACTGAATCCAATCGCCCTCTTTTTCCAGTTGGCCGATGCCTTTGTAGAGCGGGATGACGCGGTCCATCTCGGTGCGGATGTCGGCGCCACTGCGGTAGTAGAGAGCGCCGGCGCGATCCGGCGGCAGGACGCGCTGGGCCAGGTCGGAAAGGATTTCCCACTCGGAGCGCGCCTCGCCGATGCGCGGTCCGGGAATCTCGGGACTGAAGCGGATGCGGCGCTCGGTGCTGGTGAGCGTGCCGCCGCCGGGCTGCTCGTAGCGGGTGCGCGCGGGCAGCAGCACCGTGCAGTCGGAGTCGAGCAGCATCGAGTTGTTGAGCGTGATGTCCTGATGGACGCGGAGGCGGAGCCGGTTGAAGGCCACGCGGACAAAGTCGGGCTGCGGCATCGTCTCGTAGAAGTTGCCGCCGAGGTTGTAGAGGACGTCGAGCTTGCCGGCCGCTGCCGCTTCCAGCATCTCGGGCGCGTCGAGCCCCTTTGTTGTCGGCACGTCGAAGCCCCAGAGCTGTGCGAAGCGGCGGACATGCTCTTCCTTGAGGGGGAAGCCGCCAGGGAGAGAAGTCGGCACGGAACCAACTTCGGCGGCGCCCTGCACGCCGCTGTGGCCGCGAATCGGAACCAGGCCGCACTTTTCGCGGCCGACCATGCCGCGCGCCAGCGCGAGGTTGATGACCGCCAGCACGTTCTCGACGCCGAAGGCGTGCTGCGTCAGGCCCATCGACCAGATGAAGACGGCGGTGCGCGCGCGCTGGTAGGTGTCGGCGAAGCGCTCAAGCTGCGCCCGCGAGAGCCCGCTGGAAGCTTCGAGATCCTCCCAGCGCTGCGCGGCCAGCTGCCTCTTGAGCTCTTCGAAGCCGGTGGTGTGCGCGGCGATGAAATTGTGGTCGAGCGCGTCGCGCTCAAGGAGAATCTTCAGCACCGCGTTGCAGAAGGCAATGTCGCCGTCGTTGCGCACGGAATAGAACTCATCGGCCAGGCGTGTTCCGAACAGCGCGCTCTTGGGCACAGAAGGAATCCAGTAGGCCTCGAGGCCGGGCTCGCGAAACGGATTGACGACCACGACGCGCGTGCCGCGCTGCTTGGCGTAGTAAAGATACTTGGTAGCGACCGGCTGATTGGCGGCGAGATTCGAGCCCAGCAGCACGATGAGGTCGGTGCCGATCCAGTCGTTGTAGGAGCAAGTCGAAGCCGCCACGCCGAGCGCGTACTTCATCGCGCTGGTGGAGGCGGCGTGGCAGAGGCGCGCGGCGTTGTCGATGTTGTTGGTGCCGAGAGCGCGCGCTAGCTTGCCGGCGACGTAGTAGACCTCGTTGGTCAGCCCGCGCGAAGTGGTGTAGAAGGCGAGCCGCTGCGGGGTGGTTTCCTGGATGGCGTCGGCGATGAGCTCCAGCGCGCGGTCCCAGGAAACGCGGCGGAAGCCGCGGTCGGCGCGATAGCGCACCATCGGATACGGCAGGCGGCCGAGCTGGCGAAGTTGATAGTTATCGAGCCGACGCAGCGCTTGAACGTCTTCGAGCTTCTTCGGATCGAGCGCCGGCATGGTGTTCAGGCGCAGCAGCTTCAGCCGCACCAGGCAGAGGTGGACGCCGTCCAGGGTGTTGTCGCGCAGGCCGGCCGGACCGAGCGAGCAGCCGTCGCAGACGCCGTGGCGCAGAATGCGCCAGGCATAAGGCAGGTTGTCGCGGTTCTCCCACAGCGCCCGCAGCATTTCGCGGTAGTGGCGCGGCTTGGGCAGGCCGAGGCCGAAGGGCCGCCAGGAAGCAATCGGCGTCGGCATGAGTCGCTAGCTTAGCAAAGGAGGCAAGGGAAGCGTAGGATACAGGAGGGAAGAATCATGCGGGGCCGCACGAGGGATGCAATTGCGAAGCGCTTCGCGATTGTCTGTTGTCTGGCCGGGCTGCTGCTGGGCGCGGCGCCGGTGGCCGACGGGCAGGCGCCGCCGGCGAAGCTGCGGGTGCTGTTCATCGGGAACAGCTACACCTACTTCAACGACCTGCCAGGACTGGTGGAGCGGCTGTCGGCGGCTGAAAGGCCGATCGAAGCGCGTATGGTGGTTCAGGGCGGCGCGACGCTGGAGTGGCATTGGACTGTGGGGCTGGCGCTGAAGAGAATCCAGCAGGGCGGCTGGGATTACGTAGTGCTGCAGGAGCAAAGCCAGCGGCCGCTGCTCGACAAGCCGAGGATGTTCGAGTACGCGCGCGCCTTCGATGCCGAAATCAAGAAGCAGAGCGCCCGCACGGTCCTCTACCTGACGTGGTCGCGACAGCCGCGACCGGAACTGCAGGGGCAGATCACGCAGGCGTATCAAGAGCTCGGGCGCGAACTGGGTGCGGAGGTGGCGCCGGTCGGCGCGGCCTGGCACAAAGTACTGCAGCGCAATCCGAACCTGGAGCTTTATCTGCCCGACGGCAGCCATCCGAGCCTGGCAGGCTCGTATCTCGCCGCCTGTGTTTTCCTCGGCGTGTTCTACGGCGAGCGGCCCGTGAAGCCGCTGCCGACGGTGGCGCCGCTGAGCCCCGAAGCCGCGCTCTACCTTCAGAACGTCGCCTGGGAAACCCTCGCCGAACCGAACGAGTGAGCGCTGCGGCCGCGTTGCAGTCGCCGGAACGATAAGGTAAGCTGCGAGCTCGCCGTGATTCCGGAATCCATCGGCAAATACCGCATCGTTGCGCCGCTGGGACAAGGGCGCGTGGGAATCGTCTTCCGCGCGCAGGACACCGAAGACGGTCGCGCGGTAGCGCTGAAGCTGGTGCCGGCCAGCCACTTCGCCACGCCCGAAGCCAGGCAGAAGTTCCTCGAAGACGCGCGCGCCGCGGCCGGGCTGGCGCATCCGCACTTGCGACAAGTCTTCGAGGCCGGGGAGAGCGGAGACCAGGTTTTCCTGGCGATGGAATATCTCGAGGGCTCGACCCTGCGCAGCCTGCTGGTCGGCGGATCGGTCGAGCCGGAAACCGCGCTGGCGTGGAGCGCGGAAATCGCCGACGCCCTGGCGGCCGCCCACGCCGAAGGCGTGGCGCACGGCGAGCTCACCACCGGCAAAGTCTTCATCACCGAGCAGGGAATGATCAAGCTGCTCGACGCCGGCTTGTGGCGGCTGGAAGTTCCGAGCGGGCGCGACCTGCGCGATGCGGCGGCGCTGCGCGAGTCCGGCCTCGAGCCTCTCGCCGTCGCCGCGCTGGCGCCGGAACAAATCCGCGGCGCGGAGCCCGACGCGCGCAGCGATCTGTTCGCGCTCGGCGCAGTGCTCTTTGAGATGTGCACGGGCGTGCAGCCTTTCGCGCACGACGACGCCAACCAGACTCTGCACTGGGTCTTGGGCCGTCAGCCCGAACCGCCGAGCCGAATGAATCCGCGCCTGCCGGCGGCGCTGGATGTGCTGCTGGCCCGCCTGCTCGAGAAAGAACCGGCGCGACGCTTGAGCAGCGCCGCCGAAGCCGCGGCCGCGTTGCGCGCCATCGCCGCCGGCGAGCCCTTGCCGGCGTCGGTCACCGCGGCGCCGCCCGAAGCCGCCGCGGCGGTAGTCGAGGCCGCGCCCGCGAAAGAAAAATCAAAAATTTTGTACTGGATTCTGGCCGGCGGCGTGGTGCTGGCGGGGTTGGCCTGGCTTCTCTACCAGCGGCTGACGCAGCCGTAGTTCTCTCCTACTGCACCACAAGCATCGTGGTCGCCGTGTGCTCGAGTGTGCTGAAGGCGCCGCGCACGGTCAGCGTGTGCGTGCCGCGCGGCGTGCCGGCAGGGGGAGAGGGCGGCGGCGTTTCCTCCGTGCTGCTGCAAGCCACCTGCAGACTCACCAGCAACAGCAGCGCCAGGAGGGCGCACGCGGTGGCGAATCGCGGGCGCTGCGGCGCAACCCGCCGGGCCATCAGCCAACTGAGCAGTGCCGCGGCGGCGAGCAGCCAGAGGAACACCGGCGGCGCCGGCGGCGGACCCGACGGCGGGATGCTGCTCGAGCTCGCGGTTGTGCGCACCGTCAGGGTCGCGGTCACGGTTACGCCGCCCGGCGCAAGGCTGGACGGGCTGAAGCCGCAGGTCACGCCCACGGGCGGATCCATACAGGAAAGCCCGACGGCGTTGTCGAAGCGGCCGCCCACCGGCGTCAGCGTCACGGTGTAGCTCGCCGACTCTCCCTGGTTCACGGTGACGCTGGCGGGCATCACGCTGATGGCGAAGTCCACCACGTCGGTGGCAACCATCTTGCTGTTGTTGGTGGTGTCGGGGTCGACCTCGGTCAGCGTCACGCTGGCATTGTTGGTGATGGAGCCCACCATGGTTGGCCGGATGGTGATGGTGGTGGTGACGCTGGCGGCCGAGGCGATGGTGCCGATGGTGCACGTCACCACGCCCATCGAATGCGAGCAACTGCCCTGGCCCGCTGCCGAGTTCTGGAACGTCGAGTCCACCGGCAAGGTGTCGGTCAGCACCACGTTGGTGGCCTGGTCGGGGCCGGCATTGGCGACCGTCAGCGTGTAAACAAGGTTGGTGGAAACCGGAACCGGGTCGGGCGACTCGGTCATGCTCAGCACCAGGTCCGGGTCGGCGTCAATTGTGGCCAGCGCCACCAGGCCCGGCTGCGTCGGTCCCAGAAAGTTCATCGCGCCCGACGTGGGATCGATCTCCGCGAGGAAGCTCTCTCGCGGCGACGCCTGCACCAGCGCCAGCAACTCGCCGGTGGGAAGAAAGTCGAGCGAGGCCAGGCGCGACGACTCGCCGGCGGTGGCCAGCGGCGCCACGATCGCTTCCGCCAGGCTGGCGGGATTCACCCGCCACAGGGTCGAGTCCGCGGCGTGCAGCAACTCGTCGCTCCGTTCCGTCGCCAGGCCGTCGCCGCCCGCCGCCACGCGGCCCAGCCGCGTGAGCGCGCCGGTGGTTGTATCCACCGAAGCCAGTTCGTTCGGCGCTTCGAGGAGCGCGAAGAGGGTGCGGTCAGATTTCCGATAGCTGAGATCGGCGATGCTCTCGCCGCCCGCCAGGCCCATTGCGGCGACTTCCGTGCCCAAGCCGGTGCAGGGATCAATGGTCAGGAGGTAGCTGGTGTCACCGCGCTGGCCGATGGCGTAGAGGCGGCGGGCGGAGCCGAAGTCCATCGCGGTAACTTCGTCAAAACCGATCGGGCCGACCAGCGTGGCGGCGCCGCTAGCGGGATCAATCGAGTAGAACAGGCTGGCGGCGTCGAGATGCGCGGCGCCAAAGAGAGCAGCGCGAGTCGAGCAGGCGGGCGCATCGCCGGCCAGCAGCAAGGCGCTGGCAGCGTGGTCGAGCCTGCCCAAGCGCGCTTCGCCCTGCGCATTGACCAGCAGCAGCTCCTGCTCTTCATTCACCGCGAGAATGAAGTCGCCGCGCCAGGGCGTAGAGGGGCGGTTGCGACCCGCGGCGGCCGGCCGAGCCCGCAGCCGTTCTACGGGTTCGGTCTGGCTGGCCGGCTGCGCGCTGCCGTCGGCTGGATTGAGAAGGAAGACTGTGTCGGGCGTGGTGGCGGTAGCGCTGCTCACGGCGTAGAGCATTCCATCGGGCGCGAAGAAGAGCGCTGCGAACCGGTCGCCGGTGTTGCCGCGCGCGGTGGCAGCGCCGCTGGCAGGATCGAGCACGACCAGCTCATCGCCAATCTGCCCGGCGACGCGCACCAGGGCAAAAATTTCGCCCGTCTGCGGATGGCGCGCCAGGCCGCTGGCGGCTTCCAGCGCTGCGCCGCCCAGTGTGAGCGCAACGCGGGAAAGCGTCCGGCCGGTCAGCGGGTCGACGCTGCGCAACTGGTTGTCGGCCAATGAAACGGTGTAGAGCGGCAAGCCGGGTTCGGCCGCGACCGCGGGCAGCGCCAGCAGCGCGGCTCCCATCAGGAGGGTCGCCAGGTGCTTCCTGCTCAGAAGGGCCGTGGGCATGAATCCTCAATTCAATTCGAGCCGGGCGATTTTGTCAACCGTAAGCGTGCAGCGTCGCCGGGGGCTGCCGGCGTCCCATTCTTTTCGTCGGTCGGCTTGGCGATTGGCGGGCAATCGGAGATAATCCCGCGGACAATTGGCGATGAGCAACGGGGCAGACGCAGAAAAGACGGAAGCAACGCAGGCGGGCCGCATCCTGCTCGGCCTGCTGCTGGGCGCGCTCACGGGTGTGGCCGCCCACTGGCTGTTGGCGCCCTCGCCGGCGTTGGTGTGGGTGGTCGAAAAAATCACCCAGCCCGTCGGACAGATGTGGCTGCGGGCGCTTATCATGATTGTCCTGCCGCTGGTGTTCGCTTCCCTCACGCTCGGCGTGGCCGGCCTGGGCGACGTCCGCAAGCTCGGCCGCATCGGGTTCAAGACTGTTGCTTATTTCCTCATCACCACCGCCGTAGCCACCGCGATCGGCTTGGTGCTCGTCAACCTGCTGCACCCCGGCGCCGGCCTCTCCGAGCAAACCCGCCAAGAACTGATGAGTCGCTTCAGCGGCCAGGCGCAACAGATGAGGCAGACGACCGGCACGGTGACGGTCGGGGTGGAGCTGCTGGTGAACATCGTGCCGCGCAATCCGGTGGCCGCGGCGGCGCAGTTCGATATGCTGGCCGTCATCTTCTTCTCGCTCCTGTTTGGCGCCGCGCTGGGGATTCTGCCGGCCGAGCGCGCCCGGCCCATGGTCGGCGTGCTGGAGGCGCTGGGCGACATTGTCGTGGTCATCATCGGCTGGGTGATGAAGCTCGCGCCCCTCGGCGTCTTCTGCCTGATCTTTTCGGTCACGGCGCTGTTCGGCTATGACATTCTGCGCAAGCTGCTCTGGTACGTGCTCACCGTGCTGCTCGGCCTGGGGATCCACTTCTTCGGCGTCTACTCTTTTCTGGTGCGCGTACTGGGCGGGATGAGCCCGCTGGCGTTTTTCTCCCGCATCCGCACCATCGTCGTTACTGCTTTTTCCACCAGCTCGTCGAACGCCACCCTGCCCACCACGCTCCAGGTCACGGAAAAGAAGCTCGGCGTGCCCAAAGAAATCTGCGGGTTCGTGCTGCCGCTGGGCGCCACAATGAACATGCACGGCACGGCGCTCTTCGAAGGCGTTACTGTGCTGTTCATCGCCCAGGTGCTGGGGGTGGCGCTCAGCCTCGAGCAGCAGGTCATCGTCGTGCTGATGTCCGTGCTCATGGCCATCGGCACCGCCGGCGTGCCCAGCGGCTCGATTCCGCTGCTGATGATTGTGCTCGGCACCGTCGGCCTGCCGCCCGAGGCCATCGCGCTCGTGCTCGGCGTCGACCGCATCCTCGACATGTGCCGCACCACCTTGAACGTCGTGGGCGACACCACCGCCGCGCTTTACATCGCGCGCTCGGAGGGCTTTCCCCTGCGGCCTCAAGCCGACAACTAGCGACTCCCGGCCGATTCTTCGCGATTCCCGATGCATCTTTGCGCGTTCTCGGCGATTCGCAGTGTGTTCGAACCCTTGCCATCCACCTGGCTTGCAACATTGGCCTCGGGTGCTGTAGCGTCGCGCCCGTGCTGCCGCCGCAAGAGCGGCGAGCCGGGTGGCGCGCCCTGCCTCCAGCTCCAGCCTCCAGTCTCGGAACCGACTCCCAGTCGCCTCCTCACCCTGTAAGCCTTTGTTTTTCAGCCGGATGAGTTATCACCCCCTCCCCTTTTTGAGCTATGTGTTTGACAGGCAATGAGTTAGCGGGTGACCCAACCGATTCCCTATCACCTCTCGTGTTGATTCCAATGCACTTAGTCGGTGACTCGATTCGGTGCACCACTTTTCCACCTCACTACTCCTTGACACTGCCACTTCTTCCATACTCGCTCCCGGCCCGCGCTGTCTACGGTTTTTGCGGTTTTCGCGGTTTTTGCGGTTGTTTTTTTTCTGGTTGTCCTTTTCGGGGGGTTCCGAGACAACGGCCAAACCGCGAAAACCGCAAAAACCGCGAAAACCGCATGCGGTCCGGCTGCGCTGTCAGCTTTCGCTGCCTGGACGGAGCTTCGGAACTTCGGCGGCCCGAGCCGGAAAAGAGGAGAAGGGGAGCCGCAGGAGCTCTCTCAGGCCTGGCGGAGGCCGGCGACTGGCGCGGCTTCCTACTGGCGAAATTTCGAGAAGACGTAGTCGGACTGTGCCTGCGTCTTGTGGCAGCCGAAGCATTCCTTGGCGGGGTCTTTGACCACGCGCTCGCGCGTATCGCCCTTAAAGCCCTCGAACCCCCAGCCGCCGGTGGCGCGGAACCGTTTGGAATCTTTCTGCATCACCCCGACGACCTTGCGCGGCCCTTCGACCACCGCATGCCCCTCGCTAGTGGCTTCCAGCAGATCAAACACCAGCGCCGAGCCGTCGGGGAATGCCTTGCCCTTCTTGAGCGCGTTGAGCGCCGGCGGGTTGGCGTAGACGTGATGGATGCCGCCAAAGGCGGCGTAAAGCGGATGGCCTTCTCCAATCACCATGGACTTCACGTGCGTCCACTGCCGGTAGCCTTGCGGGTAGGCGACGCCCTTGTCGGCTTGCGTCCAGGCGCGCGGCCCCGCCAGCAGAACGAAAGCCGTCAACCCCAGAGCCAGAGTGAGAATCTTTTTCATGGCCGCACCCTCCTCCTGTGTTTGGTGGTCTCCAACCTCGCACACTCCGCGCCCGCCGACAAGTAGGCACCATTCGGTGCTCTAGGCACCTTGTGGTATATGTCAGGATATGGGGACGAGAGCGCCTGCCAACCAGCCGCCGTCGGTCGGCCGTATGGTCGAGGACGTGGTGGGTTGCAAGTGGTCGCTGGCGGTGCTGGGCGCCATCCGGCGCGGCGTTCGCCGCCCGGGCTCCATCCGGCGCAGCATCGACGGGCTGACGGCCAAGGTGCTCAACGAGCGGCTGCGCAAGCTCGCCGCCTACGGGATTCTGGAGCGGCGCGCCTATCCGGAGATTCCGCCACGGGTCGAGTACCGCCTGACTGCCTTTGGCCGCAAGTTCGCCGGCATCCTGCGCTCAATTGAAAGGCTGGAAAGACAGGCTAGCCGCCGCCCGCCGCGAAGCGCTGCGGGCTGAAGGGGTCGAGCGAAACACGAGGCTTTCTGCCGAGGAGAACGTCTCCCACCAACTCCGCGGTGATGGGGGCCAGCAGAATGCCGTTGCGGTAGTGGCCGGTGGCGACGAAGTAGTTCTCGATATCGGTTGCGCCCAGGATGGGCGCGTGGTCGGGCGAGTCGGGCCGCAGGCCGGCCCAGGCCTCGGCAAAGGGCAGGGAAGCCGCGGAGGGGACAAGCTCGATCGCGGCGGCGAGAAGTTGGCGCAGCCCGGCGGGCGTCAGGCTCTTGTCGTAGCCAACGTCTTCGCTCGTGCTGCCGATGACGAGCCGGCCATCCGCGCGCGGCAGGATGTAGCCGCGCGGCGAGCGCAGCACGTGCCGCAGGCCCACAGCCTCGCCGCCACTGAGCGCAAGCATCTGCCCGCGGATGGGCCGGGTTGGAGTCCGCTGCGGGTCGAGTTGGCCCGCCCAGCAGCCTGCCGCGTTGACTACCGCGCCCGTGCTCAGGATTTCGCCGCTCGTCATTCGTACGCCGACGATTGCGGCGGATTTGAACACCAACTGCCTGACCTCAACCCCGGTGACGAACTTCACCCCCGCCGACAGTGCCTGTTCCGCCACCGCGGCCACCAACTGCCGGTTGTCCACCTGGACATCGCGGGGGAGGAAGACGGCCGCGACGATGCGGTCCGAGAGCGCCGGCGCGAGCCGGCGCGCCTCAGCGCCGCTCAAGCGCTCCCCGGGCAGCGCGGCCAGCGCCGCGGCTTCGTCGTCGCTGAACGCGACTTGCAACGTGCCTTCAGTGCGGTAGCCGACCCCGCCGCGTACGCCCAGTCGCTCGAGCCACTGGGGATAGAGAGCTGCGCTGGCCGCCGCCACCTCCGCCTCGTGCTCGTCGAAGTGAGGCGTCTCGCTGGTCGGTGCCAGCATTCCCGCCGCCGCCCAGGACGCTTCGCGCCCGGGCTGGCGGCGTTCGACGAGCGTGACCCTGAGCTTGTCGTTTGCCAGCCGGTGGGCCAGCGCGCAACCGATGATTCCGCCGCCGATAATGACGACATCACTCGAGGGCATAGCTCCAAGGATAGCAGATGCCAGTGGGGAGAGTGTCGCCTGTTTCATTTTGGGAACGCATCCGGTTTCGGGAAGTTTTCGTTTATGCCGCGGCAGGAAAAGCGCCAGGCATATAGATTAAGCCTATTCTTTACTGCTATTTGCTCTTGCAGCCCGTTTTGGAACCATGTATGCTCTAGCATCAACAACAGGCATCTCCCACGGGGTTGGCGAGGTGCAAAGCAGGACTTTGGGGGTGGGTTATGCCCAACCGGCGCAACGACGCGCGAGCGCCAGCGGACAGTTTTGTGCTGCTGGTGGCCGACGACGATCCGACGGTGTGCGAGGTGTGTCGCGATGTGGCCGAGCCGCTCGGCTTGAAAGTCATCGAAGCCGGGACTGCCGAGCAGGCGCAAGAGCAGCTCGAACAGCGGCACGTGGATCTGGTGCTGGCCGACTTGCGGCTGCCGGACCGCAGCGGGATGGAGCTGCTGGAGCGGATCAAGCGCGACTACCCGGAGATTGCCGTCATCCTGATGACCGGCTACGGTTCGATCGAGCTGGCGGTCGACGCCATCAAGCGCGGCGCCTACGACTACCTGGCCAAGCCGTTCCACGTCGACGACCTGCGGGCCAAGCTGCAGAACGCTCTGCGCGCCGTGCAGCTTGCTCAGGAGAACCGAATCCTGCGCGAGCAGGCGAGCGGGCAGCCGGGCTTCGGCGGGCTGGTGGGCACCTCGCGCGAGATGCAGCGGGTCTACCGGCTCATCGCCAAGGTGAGCGAAAGCCGCCACCCGGTGTTGATCCTGGGCGAGAGCGGCACGGGAAAAGAAATCGTCGCCCGCTCGATTCACTACCTGAGCCCGCGGCGCGACAAACCGTTCGTGCCGGTAGATTGCGCCGGGCTGGTGCCGACGCTGATCGAATCCGAGCTTTTCGGCTACGTCAAAGGCGCGTTCACGGGCGCGGTGCGGCCCAAGCAGGGCCTGCTGGAGATGGCGCAGGGCGGGACGATTTTTCTCGACGAAATTGCCGAGCTCTCGCCCGAGTTGCAGGCGCGGCTGCTGCGGGCCATTCAGGAAAAAGAGATCAAGCCCGTCGGCGGGACCCATCGCGTTCCGCTCGACGCGCGCATTCTCGCCGCCACCAATCGCGACCTCGACCAGGCTATCCGCGACGGCCGCTTCCGCCAGGACCTGTTCTATCGGCTGAACGTGGTCACCCTTCGCATCCCGCCGCTGCGGGAGCGCAAGAGCGACATTCCGCTGCTGGTCAACTATTTCCTGGAGCGCTACCGCGCCCCCGAGCGCCCGCTGAAAGGCTTGTCGGAGGAAGCGATGGCGCGACTGATGAGCTACGACTGGCCGGGGAACGTCCGCGAGCTCGAAAACGTCATCGAGCGCGCCGTGGCGCTGGGCGCCGGCTCGGTCATCCACACCGTTGATCTTCCCACCAACCTGCAAAGCCCGGCGCTGACCCCGCCGGCGGGGCCGGGTGGGCGCGAAGGCGTTCTGCCGTTGCGCGAACTGGAGAAGCGCGCCATCCTCCACGCCTTGCAGGAACTCGGCGGGGACAAGCTGGCCGCCGCGCGGCTGCTCGGCATCGGCAAGACCACGCTCTACCGCAAGCTCAAGGAGTACAACTTAGAGCCGTAGCTTCTCGCAATGGGAGGGGTCGAGTTCCATTCTGGAACGGTTCGACGCCCGCCCCGCAAGATTCACTCCTAACCCGTTGTATTCACGCCGGTTGACGCCGAGGCCCTCTGGCCACTGGCCTGCTCAGCAAGCAGAGCTATGTCCGGACGAATTCTCCTCATCGGCTCGGTTCCGGTCGAGCGTCTCCGCCCTGGCCTTCGCCGGGCACTGTTGGTAGCCGTCTACCTGCTGGCCTACGGCCTGGTTTGCTGGGTAGTGCTGCGCCCCAGCTTCTAGGCCGGCCCGCGAGACGCTTCGACACGATGCCCGGCGGGCGAGCCGACAACAGTACCGACCGCGCCGAAGCGAGCGCGCTGGCGACCGAGGCGCGCCTGGGGGCGCTGCTTGACTCAATGCACGATGGCGTCTGGATTCTGAGCCGCGACGGGCGGGTCGAGCGGGCCAACCACCGCCTGGCGCAGTTCTTCGGCCTGCCGCCGCACGAGCTTGCCGGCGGGGCGCAGCAATCCGAGGTGCTGGAAAAACTGCGGCCGCATCTGGAGGCGCCGGACACCACGCTGGGGCGCTGGCGGCAGCTCGAGTCCAGCCCCGAGCAGGTTTCCTGGGATGAAGTCGAGTTTCGCCGTCCGCGGCGGCGCATCCTGGAGCGCTTCGCGCGGCCCATCTTCGACGCCGGCGGGCAGGTGCAGGCGCGCCTGGAGCTCTTCCGCGACATCACCGGCGAGCGGCTGCTGGAGGACAAGGTGGTGCAGCGCGAAAAGCTGGCCGCCATCGGGCAGTTGCTGACCGGCGTGGCCCACGAGCTCAACAACCCGCTCACCGCGGTCGGCGGCTACGCCCACCTGCTGGCCGCGGCGGATCTGCCCGGCTCTTTGCGGGAAAAAGTGGAGCGCCTGCGGCAAGAGGCCGAGCGCGCCAGCCGCATTGTGTCGAACCTGCTGCTGTTTGCCCGTGGCGTCAAACCGGAAAAGCAGTGGGTGGACCTGCACGCCACCCTGGAGCGCATCCTGAGCCTGCGCGCCTACGAGCTGCGGGTGGAGAACATCCGCGTGGTCCGGGACTACGCCGCCTCCCTCCCGCCGGTCTTTGCCGAGCCGAACCAGCTCGAACAGGTTTTTCTCAACATCGTGCTCAACGCCGAACAGGCCATCCGCAGCCAGCGGGATCACGGCACGCTGACGGTGCGCACCGCTGTCGAGCCGCCCGGGCGGATTCGCCTTGAAATCGCGAACGATGGCCCCGCCATTTCGCCCGAGCTGCTGCCGCGCATCTTCGACCCCTTCTTCACCACCAAGCCGCCGGTGGAAGGCACCGGGCTCGGCCTCTACATCGCCCGCGGGATCGTGCGCGAGCACGGGGGCGAAATCGAGGCGCGCAGCGGGCCGGGCGGCGGCGCCATTTTTGTCATCAACCTGCCCGCGCTGGTGCCTCCGGCCGCTCCGCCCGCGCCCGAGCCCGCTTCCGTCGTGGCGCATCGCCCCTCGCTTGCGGGTCGCCGCATCCTGGTCGTAGACGACGAGCCCTCCGTCGCCTATCTCATCGCCGACGCCCTCGAGCAGCAGGGTTATGAAGTCCGCGTCCACACCGAAAGCCAGCGCGCCCTCACCGAGGCGCTCGCGCATCCGTTTGACCTCGCCATCTGCGACATCCGCATGCCGGAACTGGATGGCCAGGCCTTCTATCGCATCCTTCGTCACCAGGAATCGCCGCTCGCCGACCGCTTGCTGTTCACGACCGGCGACACGCTGGCGCGGGAAACCACCGACTTCCTCGAGCAGGTCGGCGCCCCCTTCCTTCCCAAACCTTTCCACGTCGAAGAGCTGCAAGGGCGCGTCCGCGAAGCGTTGGAGCGGGACACCGGGCCGGAGGCGGAGAAGGACGCGCCGGCGCGCCTGCGTCCGGCCGGACCCGGGACCGAACAGCCATGAGACTCCAACCGAACTCAGTCCCGGCGGCGGCGCCGACGCGCGTGCTGCTCCAGGGCCTGTGGCGCAGTGAGAGGGAAGCCTTGCAGCGAGGTCTGCGAGCCGACTCCACGCTGCAGTGGCTGGAGTCCGGAGCGGCGGCCGACGCCTTGCCCTGGCTCGAGCCCGGCGGCGCCGAACTGCTGCTTTGCGACCTCTCCTTCTATCTCTTCCTGCGGGACTCCGGCCAGGCGCCCGGCTACGACCCCGCCGGCCTGCCCACCCTGGTGCTGGTCACACCCGGAGAGGAACTTCAGGCGGCGGCGCGCCTGGAACACGACCCGACCGAGTTTATGTTGCGCGCCGGCGACTACTGCGCGCTGCTGCCCGCCGCCGTGCGGCGCCTGGCGCGCCGCCGCCGCCGCCGTTGGGAAGAAGTGGCGGCGCTGCTGCGGCACGAAATCAACAACCCGCTCACCGGCGTGCTGGGCAACGCCGAGCTGGTGCTGGCGGAAGCCTCGGCGCTGCCTGAAAAGACGCGCCGCCGGCTGGCCACCATCATCCAACTGGCGGTGCGGCTCCGCGACGTGGTTCGCAACCTCGAAACCCAGCTCGACCGCGACGGCAGCGGCCTCGGCCGGAGTCCCGACTCGCCCGCTTCACTTCGCCGGCCGCGCACGGTGGCTCGATGAGCTGGAGCGGCGCTCTGCGCGACTGGTCGACCCGCCGCACCATCCGCCAGCAGCTCACCACCACGGCCACCATTTCGCTCCTGCTCTTTTTCGGCACGCTGGTTATGTTCGCCTGGACGACCAACCGCCTGCTCGCCAGCCTGTACGAGAGTCATCGGCTGGAGGAAACCCTCGCCGGCGCCAAGAACCTCCGGCGGCTGTTGCCCAGCGTGGAAACCGCCGTCACCGCCTACGCCGCCAGCGGCCGGCCGGAGTTCCTGCTCGCCTACCACAACGCCCACAAGGCCTACCAGTTCGAAGCCGAGCGCGTCTACACGCTGGTGGTGGATGACCCCGCCGCGCGGCTGCGTTTTGAAAAGGCGGTGCGGCACGCCGACCATTGGACCTCCGAGTACGCCGCCCGCGCCGTCCACGACTCGCGCCTCTTCGGCCGCCCGCAGGCCTGGCGGGCCGTTCTGGAGTCGCCGGAGGCGCAGGCCACTCTGGTCAACTTCTACAGCGAGCTCGATCTTTTTCTCGAATGGCAGCAGCAGCGGGTGAGCGACCTGCGCGCGGCCGCCGAAGCCGACGTCCGCCGCATGATTTTCCTGGCGCTCTTCCTCGGCATTCTCGGCACGCTGGGGACGCTGTGGTGGACGGGCTGGCTGGGACGCACGCTGACCGGGCCGCTCGAGGCCCTGCTCACCGCCGCCGAGCGCATCGAAGCCGGCCAGCCGGCGCCGCCGCTCGCCTTCAACCGGCCGCCGGAAATGGTTCGTCTGGGCGCCAGTCTCCATCGCGTGGGCGGGGCGCTGGAACAGGTGCGGGCCGAGCTGGAAGCCTTCCAGCATTTCGTCGACCGCTCCCCGCGCACCCAGGGGGTGCAGGAAATTCACCGCACGTTTCTGCACACGGCGCACACCCGCTTCCGTCCGGAGAATGTGTTCATTCTGGCGAGTGACTCAAGCTCTCATTTGCTGGAGGTTAGCGCGCAGCTTGTGCCCGGCGCGCCCGAACAGCCCACGGTGATGACCCAGCCGCTGGCCTGTCCGGCGGTGCGCACCAGCAAGCCGTTTGGCGTGGCCGACACCGCCCGCGAGCCCGTCTGCCAGTGCGAGATTCAAGTGGCCAACGCCGGCAGCTATTTCTGCGTGCCGCTGCTGCGCGGCGGGAGTCTTGTGGGATTGGTCGCCGCCACCGGACCGGCCGGCCACTGGGACGATGCCCGGCGGCAGCACTGGCTGCGCTACACCGATCATCTGGCGCGGGAACTCGCCACCCAATTGCGGCTCGTGCACGCCCAGACCCAGGCGATGGTGGATGAGCTCACCGGGCTCTACAACCGGCGCTTCGCCGAGGAGTACCTGCGCAAACTGCTGGCTCTGAGCCGCCGCAGCCGCCGCAGCTTTGCCGTGCTGCTCATCGACATCGACCACTTCAAGCTCTGGAACGACCGCTTCGGCCACGCCGCCGGCGACCGGCTGCTGCGCGCCTTCGCCGCCGCCGCGCTCGGCACCTTGCGCCAGAGCGCCATCGCCGCCCGCTGGGGCGGAGAAGAGTTCCTGGTGATCCTGCCGGAGAGTGAGAGCGAGGGCGCATTGAAGGTGGCCGAGCGCCTGCGCGCCGCCGTGGCCGAGACGCGCCTCGCCGAGGCCGATGCTGTGGGCGTGACCATCAGTGTCGGGATTTCCGTGTTTCCCCAGCACGCCGGCGAAGAAGCCGGCCTGCTGGGCGCCGCCGACCGCGCCCTCTACCGCGCCAAAGCCGACGGCCGCAACCGCATCGTGCTGGCGGATTCCAGCTTGAGTGTCGCCTTGTGAGTTGGAGAGTTTCCGAGTTGTGGAGTGGGAGCCCAGGAATGAGATTTGCGTTTGACTTGTCGAGCTCGAAGGAATATGTAGCCACGGCCTCTGTCCACAGACCGGATGTCGTTCTCTTGACTGGAGGTACAACTCCGGCCTATTGTTGGTGGTGTTCCATCAAGTACGGAGACCGGATATGAAGTGGACTGTACTTACCCTGTTGGCTCTCGTGCTCCCACTATGCACGGCAGCACAATCCGAGGCCCCTACCCTACGGGAGGAAGTTCGCGCGAAGGGAATGGCGTGGCGCATTTCGTATCCTGAATGTCGCACACGCGTGATTGAGGACCCCCTTGATGACCTCATCGTTCGTAGTGATTTGATTGTTCGTGGACGTGTTGTAGACGAGAAGACACGCTTGTCACCAGACGAATACCACGTGTGGACCGACTATACAGTTGAAGTATTGGCAGTCTTCAAAGACGCGCAACAGATGATACAGACTGGCAGCCGGATCATCGTCACAAGGAGTGGCGGAAACATTATCCTTGAGGGCAAACCCGTTCGGGAGGACACGCCTTGGTTTCCCCCGCTTCGGTGGATTGCTCCCCACATTCTGTTCATTGTGCAAGATCCTGCGGTCGCAAGGAACGCCAACTCAGGTTACAGTTTCACTTGTGGGGAAATCGGTGTTTATGAATTAAGTAACGGCAGGGTCGTTTCGAACAGCTTCGGCAAGAAGAATCATCGCCTCATTGGGGAACTGCACAATCAGAGTGAAGTCAAGTTTGTTGAGGATTTGAAGAGTAAAATCACCTCGCCTAAAAAGACCAATCCAGTCCCTTGAGGGTGGTTCGATTTGATGTTGGCTCACTGCCCAAGTGAGCGTGGCGTGAAGCGCTGGTCGTTCGGATTTCTCTTTGCCCTGTTGATGGCGATCCACGCGTTATTGCCACGAATTGGTCATGCGCAAAGTGGTACCACGTGTAGCGGTAGCACGACTTGTAGCAGTACATGCAACGTCCCGGCCACCTCACCAGCTCTCCCGGGCGGCACTTCGGAGGCTCCTCGGGTCTATACCGTGTGCACGGCTGCCAGCGTTACGAATTTGAATAACCCGAACTTGCAGACCGGCATAGACAATATGGTTGCCGGATGGAATGGCGCGGTTTCGGGAAACGGGGGTTTCTTTCGAGACGGGCACATCCGGATGTGAGATAACGGTTCAGGCGGGTACAGGCTACCGGAGGTGCTGACGCTGAATGGGATTTCACAACTGATGCCAACGGCAACATCACCGGAGGGGTAGTTACTCTTGATTCCAGTTCGGCGGGTTCTTGGAATGCGGACCTAGCAACTAGTGATATCTCCCATGAGGTTGGCCACAGATTAGGTTTAGGCGATGTCGGATCGGACAGCGGTTGTTCACAAACGGATACTGTAATGAAATCGCCTATTACGGCAGGTCAGCCAGTGGCCTGTGGACCAACTAGTTGCGACAGCGCGGCTGTGGATCAAAACTATCCGCCGGAGAGTAGCGGGGGTAGCGAGGGGGGAGACCCGGGGTCAGGAGAGCTGATCTGCGCGGATCCGAGGTTTCCCTGGGATCCTGAGCGAGGCGGGTGCTCGCCCATTCTTCTGGCCGTGGGGACATCGTCGGCGTACGAACTGACCGATAAGACGAACGGGGTGCGGTTTGATCTGAACAGCGACGGTGTGGCTGACCGCCTGCCGTGGACGGCGGCGGGGCAGCCTATCGGGTTCCTGGCCTTGGATCGGAACCGAAATGGCGTGATTGACAACGGCCGAGAACTGTTTGGGAACTACACGCCGCTGGAAGGCGATCAGGCCGCTGCTAATGGTTTTGAGGCGCTGGCGTATTGGGACCGGCCCGAAGCGGGCGGCAACGGCGACGGCTGGATCGACAACCGCGACGGGCTGTGGGTAGAGCTCTTGCTGTGGATTGACGCCAATCACGACGGTCTGACGCAACCCGGGGAGCTGTATCATCCGTCGGCGTTCGGGATTCAAGGTATTTCACTGGACTACAGGCCTGAGATGCGACGCGACCAGCACGGGAATCTCTTCCGCTACCGCTCGGAGTTCATTGTGGGGCCGTCGCGGCGGATGTGCTACGACGTCTTCCTGGGCGCCCGCTAAGCAGCCCCCGCTGACCTAAGGCTTCTGCGATTGAGACTTGCGCTTGGCGAGCTCGGCGCGGAGTTGAGAGACAAAGCCCGGATGCACGTTGTGGCCGAGCGCCTGCGCGGCGCCGTGGCCGAGACGCGCCTCGCCGAGGCCGATGCTGTGGGCGTGACCATCAGTGTCGGGATTTCCGTGTTTCCCCAGCACGCCGGCGAAGAAGCCGGCCTGCTGGGCGCCGCCGACCGCGCTCTCTATCGCGCCAAAGCCGACGGCCGCAACCGCATCGTGTTGGCCGATTCCAGTTTGAGTGTTGCCCTATGACTCGGTAGACTCCTGACGTAGGAGTAGAATGGTGCAACAAGGGTGGTAAATGTCCAGCATCAATGAAGCGAAACGACTGGAACCCTTAGGCAAACGCGAGGGAGGAGTCACATGAAGCGAATGAGTTGCGTTCTTGTCCTAGCACTTCTCGTTTCCGGGCTAGCCCGAGCCCAGCAGCCTCGCTCCTTGCGGGAGTGGGCAAGGCAAAAGGGTTATGTCTGGACCACCTATCACGCAGAGACTTGGTTCGGCCCCACGAACCTCAACGAACTCGTAGCGCGAACCGACGTGATCATCCTTGGCCGCGTGAGGGGAGAAAGAACCCGGCTAAGTGCTGATGAACAACGAGTCATCACGGATTACAGCGTCGAGGTTCTGGATGTGGTCAAGGGGGATTATTCAGAAGTTTCACCTGGCGCGAGGATAACAGTTAGCAAAGTGGGAGGAAATCTCTTGATAGAAGGGAATCCCATCCGCATGGATACACCGGGTTCCCCGCCCATTCCATGGATTCAGCCACACCTGCTTTTCTTGTCAAGGTCGATGACAGATCACGGCCTGTATGTGGGTCCAAGCGGCTTGAGCGTGTTTGCTGTCAGCGACGAAAGCCTCGTTTGTCTTCCGAGTCAGGCGGATGATCCGGCACGCAAAGAGCTATGTGGGAAACCTATCAATGAGGCGTTGCAATTCTTGGAGCAAAGGGCTGCGGAGCATCCAACAGGCTGATTGAGGTAGGATAGCGAAGATCCGATTTCAGAATGTGATTGAGGGGGAGCGGATATGAAGAAACCTATGAGCGTTGCCCTGCTTGTCATCATTGTAGCGTCTCTCGGTATTTCTGCCTTCTCACAAGAGAAAGGCGAGACGCTACGGGAAAAGGCGCGCAAGCATGGGTCAGTATGGACTGGTGGGTACGGTCATGCGCCCCGGGACCTGGTGAACTTCGATGATCTTGTTACCCGAAGCAACTACATCATTCGTGGGCGCGTGGTAGATGAGAAAACTCGCCTCTCGGAGGACGAACGTCATGTAGTGACCGACTACACCATTGAGGTGTTGGAGGTCTTTAAGCAGGAGAATGGATCGCCATCTGTCGGGGAAAGGTTGGTGGTAAGCAAGCGTGGTGGCAATGTCGTCGTAGAGGGCCACCCGATTCGATACGACACACCTTGGTCCCCACCGGTTCCGTGGCTGGTGGAACACGTCTTCTTCGTGCAGCGCTCACAGAGTCGCTATCGGTCAGGCCCATTGATCTTTACTGGTTTTGAACTGGGAATCTTCGAGTTAGGCAAGAACAAGGTGACTTGTTCGGCATGCGAAAGAGTGCCTCACCCGGTGATGAAAGATCTGGAAGGCAAGAGCGTTCGGGAGTTTATCCAGTTTTTGAAAGACAGAGTGTCCAGCCTTGCAGCCGCTAATCCTGCCCGTGAGGGGAGACAGCGATGAGGCGGTTTCTGTACTTCGCGCTGGCACTCTCTTGTTTCTCTCTCGGCTTGAGCTTGATTCTGGCGCCCCTTGTGCATTCTCAACAGGAGGAAGGTACCACGTGCAGTGCTCCTCCGACGACTTGTAGTTCAGACTGTGCTGTTCCGCCGGGTGGCCCAAAGCTTGATTCCGGCGTTGCCGGCGAGCCTCTAACGTACTCCTTGTGTCCTGACCAGGCGGTGGCAGCTGCAATGCAGCAGAATCCCAATCTCGGCGCGGGCTTGGACGATGCAATCGCAGGTTGGAACTCTGTGCTCGCCGGCAGCGGTATTCAATTTGACAGGAATACTTCTAGCTGCGACATTGAGATAGTTGGTAGTGATCGGAACTTTTGGACTGCGGAGCGTGACCCCGCAACCGGCCAGGCTACAGGCGACGGAGGAACGCTCGAGATTGACGTCGAACATGCGGAGGATTGGAACATAGCTGAAGCCACAAGTCTATTCGGGCATGAGATCGGGCATGGGCTCGGCTTGGGTGATACGAGTTTTAGCTGTCCCCAGCAGGATTCGATCATGACGCCGACCTCTGAGCTCGGCCCCGGTAACTCAGTGGGCCTGCAGCCCGACAGTCTGTGATCAAACACGCGCACTGCAGAATTATCCGGCAGAGAGCGGCGGGGGTAGCGAGGGAGGAGACCCGGGGTCAGGGGAACTTATTTGCGCCGACCCGAGGTTTCCTTGGGATCCTGAGCGAGGCGGGTGCTCGCCGATTCTCCTGGCCGTGGGGACGTCGTCGGCCTACGAGCTAACGAATGTGGCTGGCGGAGTCCGCTTCGATCTGAACAGCGATGGTGTAGCCGACCGTCTGCCTTGGACCGTAGCCGGGCAGCCCATTGGCTTTCTGGCTCTGGATCGGAACCACAACGGCGTAATTGACAACGGCCGAGAACTGTTTGGGAACTACACACCGCTGGAAGGCGATCAGGCGGCTGCCAATGGTTTTGAAGCGCTGGCCTATTGGGACAGGGCCGAGGCGGGCGGAAACAGCGACGGCTGGATTGACGCGCGCGATTCAGTGTGGTCCGAATTGCGCATCTGGATTGACGCCAACCACGACGGGTTGACGCAACCCGGGGAGCTCTACCATCCATCCGCCTTCTCGATTCAGAGCATCTCCCTGGCCTACGCGCCTGAAATGCGCCGGGACCAGCACGGGAATCTCTTCCGCTACCGCTCGGAGTTCGTTGTGGGGCCGTCGCGGCGGATGTGTTACGACATCTTCCTCGGCGCCCGCTAGCAGCCCTCGCTGACCTAAGGCTTCTGCGATTGGGACTTGCGCTTGGCGAGCTCGGCGCGGAGTTGAGAGACAAATCCCGGGTGGACATGGTAGCCGAGCGCCTGGGCGATGTTGACGTGGTAGGCGGCGGACTCGAAGTCGCCCAGCATGGCGTAGGTGGCCGCCAGGTTGTTGTGGGCCACCGCCAGGTTCGGTTTCAAGTCCACGGCGGCGCGGTACTGCTCGACCGCGCGCTCCAGCCAGCCCTTGTGGCGATATATGTTGCCGAGGTTGCAGCGGGTCTCGGGCACGGTTGGCCGCAGCGAGACCGCCTTCTCGTAGGCCGCCTGAGCTTCGTCCCAGCGCTGGAGCGTTTCGTAGACGACGCCCAGGTTGTAGTAAACGTCCTCGCTCTCCGGCGCCAGCTTCCGGGCCTGCTCCAGCGTGGCGAGCGCCGCCTCGCTCTCGCCGACCTCGAGGCTGGCGACCGCCAAGTTGATGCGCGCCTCGACCCAATCGGGCCGCTCCGCTACGGCCTGCTCGAAGGCGGCGCGCGCCTCGCCGAACTGGCCCTGCTGCAGCCATTCCACGCCGCGCTGGAAGTGTTCGCTCATGGCCTCGGTTGTTTACTTTGCCGGTCGGCCAGCCTACTATACTCAGCACCCTTCCGGTTGAGCAACAGAGGGAACGAGCGTGGGGAAAAAGCGCAAAGGGAATCCATCGCCGAGTGGGGTTGCGGAGGCGTCGCCGGCGACGCTGGAACAAGCGCGGCGGCTGATTGAGCAGCAGGCCCACACTATCGACCGGCTGAGCTTCCTGGTCGAAGCCAGCAAGGTACTGAACTCCACGCTCGACCTGCCGCAGCTAATTGACATCATCCTCGGGCTCGCAACCCGCAACGTCGGCGCCGACCGCGGCTCGCTCTTCCTGGTGGACGCCCAGCGGAAAGAAATCTGGTCGCTGGTGGCGCAGGGCCTGGAGCAGCGGGAAATCCGCCTGCCGATGGGCAAGGGCATTGCGGGCACGGTGGCGGAAACCGGCGAGGTCATCAACCTGCCGGATGCCTACGCCGACTCGCGCTTCGACCGCGAGTTTGACGAGCGCTTCGGCTACCGCACGCAGAGCCTGCTCTGCCTGCCCATCAACGACCGCGCCGGCAAGATTGTCGGCGTGCTGCAACTGCTCAACAAGCAGGGCGGCGCCTTCACCGACGAGGACATCGACTCGCTGCGCAGCCTCTCGGTCCACTGCGCGGTGGCGCTGGAAAACGCCCGGCTGCACCACGAATCGCTCGAGCGCCAGAAGATGGAGCGCGAGCTGGCGCTGGCCCGCGGCATCCAGAAGGCGCTGCTTCCGGAAGGCCCGCCGGCGCTGGAAGGGTTCGACATCGCCGTACGGCACGAAAGCTCGCTGCAGGTGGGCGGCGACTACTACGACTTCATCCGGCTGACGCCGGACGCGCAGCTTTTCGTGGTCGCCGACGTGGAAGGCAAGGGCGTGGCTTCGGCGCTGATCATGTCGAACCTGCAGGCGACTTTGCGCGCCATCGTCACTCACATCCATCCCCTGGAAGGCATCGTCTACACGCTGAATGAAAGCATCCTGGCCAGCGCCCGCTCGAGCAAGTTCCTGACGCTGTTCCTCGGGCTCATCTATCTGCCGGGGCGCACGCTGCACTACATCAACGCCGGGCACGTGCCGCCGGTGGTGGTGCGGGCCGAAGGCGAGCCGGTGCATCTCGGCGCCACCGGCATCCCCATTGGGCTGTTCTCGCCCTCGCGCTACCAGCGCGGGTTTCTCCAGCTCCAGTCCGGCGACGTCCTGCTGGCCTGCACCGACGGCATCACCGAAGCCGACAACGCCGCGGGCGACCAGTTCGAGAGCGCGCGCATGGTCAGCGTGGCGCAGGTGCACCGCCAGCGCCCGGCGAAAGAAATCGTGGACGCGGTTTTTTCCGAAGTGACCGCCTTCCACCAGGGCGGAATACACCACGACGATCGGGTGATGATGGCGATTAAAGTCGGCCAAGGCGGAACGGCGGAGCGCCCTGGCTAGCTGCCCCAGAAGGCCGACCGGAAAGTCGTGAACTCGATCCCCACTCGCTGGCCCTGACCGGGAAAGTACTCGCCGGCCCAGACCACGCGCGCCCGGGCAGCCTCGCGGTTCTCCAGGTTGACCACGTCCACTTCGCAGCCGAGCTCGACCGCGTTCATCAGGCGCACCCGTGCCCCCTTGGAGTTGAGCACTTCGGTTTCGGTGCGCTCTTCGAAGGTCTGCCCTTTGTCGTTCGTCCACTTCACCTGGAGCGGTACGGCGAGCGGAATTCGCGGTGCAATGCGGCGTTCGCTTCCCATCATCAAGACCCCGTGGCCGGTTGCCTGACAGCCGGAGTCTAGGCCTCTCGGCTGCGCAAGTCAATGCCAACTGTGGCGCTTGGGCGCGGCGCGCGGCGGGAAGTTCCCTGTACTAAAACTGTACCGAAGGACAGTAGCGCCGGCCGAGCGTTCCCGCTAGCCTTTCGGCTAGCCGGTGAGTGGAAGTCGGGGTGCTTAGGGGTGTCGGGCCATGGCGACGGAACGGACTTATAACTACTTTGAGAGCTCGCGGCAGTGGAGCCGCGAATTGCTGGTACTGTTCCTGCTGGGCTTTGTGGCGGCGACCCTGCTCTGGGTGGGCGTGTGGTACTTCCAGGCGCGGCCGGCGCACGCTGATATCGTCCGGGCGCAGGAAACCGAGCTGGAGCAGACGCAGAGCCGGCTGCAGCAGTGCACCGCCGAACGGGAAAAGCTGGGCGAGAACAACCAGCAGCTCGAGCGGCGGGTGCGGGAGCTCGACCAGCAGTTCAAGAACGCCTGGGCGGCTTACTCCCGGGCGCAGCTCAACAGGTAGCTACTCCTTGCGGCAGTTGGGGCAGCGCAGCTCTTTGCTGCCGGGGTGGGTGGCGAACATGTTGTTGCAGCCCTCGCAGACGCGGTGAATCACCGGCTTGTCTGAGTTTGATGCCTTCTCCGCTTCCTTCGTTTTCGTCTCTTCCATGTCCGCCTCTCTTTTCCAGTCTCTCTTTTCTATTTTCGCTTTTTTGGCCTTCAATGCAAGCGTCGCAGCCAGCGCGCGCCCAGCAGCAGGCCGATCGTAAGCAGCAAGGGTCCGGCGGCGGAAATGGCCAGCGCCATTGGCGTGCCGACGCTCGAAGCCAGGCTGCCGACCAGCAGGCTGCCCAGCGGGCTGCCGCCGAAGTAGGCCATGGTGTGCCAACTGAGCACGCGGCCACGGACATTATCGGGCACCAGGGTTTGAATCAGGCTGTTGATGGTGGCCACCGAGCAGACCATCGCGCCGCCGGCCGCCACCAGCGCCACCATCGAAACGTGGAAGTTCCGCGACGCCGCCAGAACCAGCACGGCGCCGAAAAACGCCAACGTGCCGCCCAGCACCAGCGGCCCGCGACGCCGCTCCGGCGGCCAGGTGGCCAGCAGCAGCGCGCCCAGCAGCGCCCCGCCGCCGCTGGCGGAAGTCATGTAGCCCAGGCCGCGCGCGCCCACCTGCAAAATGTCGCGCGCGAACACGGGAAGAAAAACCAGGTAGGGCAGCCCGAACAGGCTGACCATGGCGACGATGCCGATGAGCAGGAAAACCTGCCGGTGGCTGCGCAGGTAGTGGATGCCCTCGACCAGGCGCTCGTAGGTGGAGCCGGTGGCGTGGGGCGGCTCCGGGGTGTAGCGCACACGCCAGAGCGCCACAATCGGCGCCAAAAAGCTGGCGGCGTTGACGTAGAAGCAGCTCGCCAGGCTCACCGCGCTCACCAGGAGGCCGGCGATGGTTGGCCCGATGAAGCGGGAGAGATTGAACTGCATCGAGTTCATGGCGATGGCGTTCAGCACGTCCTCCCGGCTGGAGAGGTCGCGAACCATCGCCTGGTAAGCGGGTGCGGTGAGCGCGCTCGCCGTCCCCAGCAGAAACGCGATGACCAGCACTTCGCGGAAGGTGGCAATCTTCAGAGAGACGGAAACCGCCAGGGCCAGCGCCACCACCATCATCACCGTCTGGGTCAGAAGCAGCCAGCGGCGGCGGTCAAGGCGGTCGGCCAGTACGCCGGCGGGCAGGGAGAACAGCAGCGCCGGCGTCCACTGGGCGAAGCCGGTGAGGCCGAGCAGGAAGGCGGAGTTGGTCATTTCGATGACCAGCCAGCCCAGCGCCACTTGGTGCATCCAGGTGCCGATGTTGGAAACGAAGTTGCCCGCCCAGAAGAGGCGGTAGTTGCGATGGCGGAGGGCGCGCAGCATTCCGGTGGTGGGCGCGAACAGGCGGCCGGGCAGGCCGGGAAGGATTGTCGCCGCCGCCGGCGTCGAGACGGCCGCTTCGGGATAGAGAGGCTGGTCGTTGGCCTTGTTGGGTTCCATGAAGAAGCCCGACAGTCTATCAGGTGCCGCCGCGGGTGCGAAACCAGCTAGGGCCGGGCTGAAATGATTTCCCGCAGGGCGGAAACAACCTCGGCGAGGCGGATCGGCCGGCGCAACACGCGCGCTCGGGGGAGGTGTAGGGACTCATCCGCGCCGGCGACGATCAAGACGGGGAGGGCGGCGGCGAGTTGGGTAAGTTGAGGTTGCCACTCTTCCGGTTTGAAGTCGGCGGTATCGAAGACCAGGGCCGCGGCGCCGACCTTCTCTGCTTCGATGTCTTGTAGGGTCTCGAAGGCCAGCGCTTCGTAGCCCTCTTCGCGGAGTTGCGCGCGTAGCAGCGCCCGAAACTTCCACTCCCGGCCGACTACAAGAACGGTTTTCATCGATGACGCCGATTCTACTCCTTGCTTGTCATCCCGAGCGAAGCGAAAGATCTCAGCCCTGAGATTCTTCGCCCGCTTCGCGGGGCTCAGAATGACAAACCGGAGGAATTGCCCGGCTGCTCGGAGAGTGCTACTCTGCTGATTCAGGCTTGGGAGCGCGATGAACGTCAAAGTTCTCTTCTTCGGGCAACTGCGCGAGCTGGTAGGCGCCTCGGAAGAAAGTGTGGAGCTTCCCGCCGGGGCGAGCGTGGCCGACTTGATTTCCCACTACCAGGAGCGCGTGCCGCGCCTGCGCCAGTTCCGCCCCAGCCTGGCGGTCGCGGTCAACCAGGAGTACGCGGATGCCGCTGCGGCTCTCCGCTCCGGCGACGAAGTCGCCTTCCTTCCACCGGTGAGCGGGGGGTCGCCGACTGAGCGCATCGAACTGACGCGCGCCCCGATCGAGCGCGAGGCGCTGGTCGCCGGCGTTAAGGCGCCTCCGGATGGTGCGGTAGTGGTTTTCGAAGGCATCGTGCGCAACCATTCTGCTGGACGTGAAACCCTTTATCTCGACTACGAAGCCTACGAGCCGATGGCGCTGGCCAAGATGCGCGAGATTGCGGCCGAACTGCGCAAGCGCTATCCGATAGACGGCCTGGCGATGGTGCATCGGCTGGGCCGCCTGCAGATTGGCGAGACCAGCGTGCTGATTGCCGCCAGCGCCGCCCACCGTGCGGCCGCGTTTGAGGCCTGCCGCGCCGCCATTGACACACTCAAGCGCACCGTGCCCATCTGGAAGAAAGAATACTTTGCCGACGGCGCTGTCTGGGCTGAAGGCGAGGTTGCGGCTCCTATTGCGGACCCGGCGCGACAACCGTGACGCTTCCGACCGGGAAAAAGCAATGAACCTGCCTCAGGGGCCAACGCCCCGTATGTTGGCGCGCCTTTCCGGCACGTCTGAAGTCGTGCCCTCCTGCGAGTTTCGACATCGCGGAGTATTGCCGCGGCTATTGTTTATTCTTGGCTTGCTGGTGCTGGCCGCGGCGGAGGCGCGGGCGCAACTGCCGCCGCCACCGCCGGCCGACGACTTCCACTACAAAGTCGGCGTGCAGTTGGTGCTGGTGCCCACCAGCGTCAGCACGCCGGTGGGCACGGCGCTGACCGATTTGAAGCAGGACGATTTCGAAGTTCTGGAGAATGGCCAGGCGCGCCCGCTGAAAGTGTTTGAGAAGTCGGTGGCGCTGCCGCTGCGGCTGGTGCTGATGCTGGATGCCAGCCTGAGCACGGCCAGCGAGCTCAAGACCGAAAAGGCGGCGATGGTGCGCTTCATCCAGAGGGTGCTGCGGCCGCAGGACACGGCGGCGCTTTGTGAATTCTCCGGCGGCGTGCGCGTGCTGGCCGATTTTTCCGGCAGCGCCAAGACGCTCGAAACGGCGCTCCGGAGCGTGAAGCCCAAGGCCGGCACCGCGCTCTACGACGCCATCCTCAAAGCCTCCGACAAGCTGCGCCAGCAGTCCGGCCGGCGCGTCATCGTGATTGTCAGCGACGGCAACGACACCACCAGCAAGGCCGACTTTCACGCCGCGCTGCGCGCGGCGCAGGAGGCCGAGGTCAGCGTGTTCTCGCTTATCGTGCGGCCGATTCCCGGCGAGAGCGGGCGCAACGTGCGTGGCGAGCACGCCCTCATCCAGTTGGCCGACCTGACCGGCGGGCTGGTATTCTTCCCCGCGCGCGCGGCCGATATGGACCAGTTCTTCGACAAGCTAAGCGACTTCCTGCGCACACAGTACCTGCTGGGGTACGAGCCGGCGCCGCCGGGCATCCGCGCCGAGTTCAGGACGATTGAGGTGCGGGTGAAGGGCAGACAGGATTACCGGATCCAGCACCGCAAGGGCTACTTCGTGGAGCCGCAACCGTGAACCGCTACCTGCAAGTGGCGGTGGAAATAGCCGGGCAGGCCGGCGCACTGCTGGTGGATGAGTTCCGCAAGCGGCCGGAGTTTGAGTACAAAGGCGGGGCGGACATCATCACCGTGGCTGACCGGCGCTCCGAGGAGCTTATTGTCGAGCGGCTGCGGACTTTCTTTCCAGGGCACGCGATTGTGGCGGAGGAGGGAACGGGCGGCGAGACGCAGTCGGAGTTCTGCTGGTACGTGGACCCGCTCGACGGCACCACCAACTTCGCCCACGGGTTTCCCGTCTTCGCGGTTTCGATGGCGCTGTGGTCGGGCGAGGAGGCGCTGGTGGGCGTGGTCCACGACCCGATGCGCGGCGAGATGTTTTACGCTGCCCGCGGCGAGGGCGCCTGGCTCAACCAGAAACGGATTCACGTCAGTCGCACCGAGAAGCTGTTTGAGAGCCTGCTGGCCACCGGCTTTCCCGCGCGCAAGCGCCACGCCAACCCCAACATTCATTACTACCACCGCTTCACGCTGATGTCGCACGGCGTGCGCCGGGCGGGCTCGGCGGCGCTCGACCTGAGCTACGTCGCTGCCGGGCGTTTCGACGGTTTCTGGGAATTCGGACTCAAGCCGTGGGACACGGCCGCGGGCGTGCTGCTGGTGCGCGAGGCCGGCGGCACGGTGAGCGACTTCCGCGGCCTGCCCTACAAGCTGGGCGGGAATGAAATCGCGGCCTCCAACGGCCTCATCCACCCCGAAATGCAGCAGGTGTTCGCCGAGCTGGCCGCCCAGGTGGCGCAATCGTCTTGAGCGCGGCGCGAAACTTTACATCTCCAGAGGCGGATGGTAGAGTCAGCCGACTTGGGCGGGAGTTTCCCCGCGCATCCTGATGCGATTCCGAAGCCCACGAACCCGGCGCCGGCATCAGTTGCACCTCACCCACCAGGCGATTTCTCTTTCGCGCCTGCCGGCGGAATTCACCGGGCTGCGCATCGTACATCTCAGCGACATCCACCACGGGCTCTATATGCCGCTGGAGCAGGTGGAGCGCGCGGTGAGGCTGGCGAATAGTCTGCAGCCGGACCTGGTCGCGCTCACCGGCGATTTCGTCACCAACTCGCCCAACTATGTGGCGCCGGTGGCGGGGGCGCTGGGGAAACTGCAGGCGCGCCGCGGCGTGTTTGCCGTGCTGGGCAACCACGACTTCCGCGTGGGGGCCGACCGCGTCACCGCGGCGCTCGAGCGCCACGGCATCGAAGTGCTGCGCAACCGTCACGTGCGGCTGGGGAACAACGGTTCGTCGGTGGTGCTCGCCGGCGTGGATGACCACGGCTACGGCCAGGCGGACGTGCGTGCGGCCCTGCGCGGGGCGCAGGACGTGCCTTGCTCGGTGTTGCTGAGCCATAACCCGGCGGTGCTGCCCTGGGCGGCGCTGCACGGCGTCGATCTGATTCTCTCCGGCCACACCCACGGCGGGCAGATGGACCTCCCGCGCTTCCGGCGGTTCATTCACCGGCGCGGCCTGCGCGTGCCGATTCGCTTCCGGCACGGCTGGGACCAGGTGGGCGACACGCAGATTTACATCAGCCGGGGCATCGGCACCGTGGTGGTGCCGCTGCGGCTGCGCTGCCCGGCGGAGATTCCGGTGCTGCGCCTGGAAGCCGCGAACGGTCCCGCGCCAGCGCCGGCTGGCGGCGAATGAACGTCGGCGAACTCATCCGCAAGAAGCGCGACGGCGGCGTCCTGACCAGTCAGGAAATCTCCTTCTTCGTCCAGCAACACACGGCCGGCAACGTCCCGGAATATCAGACCGCGGCGCTGCTGATGGCGATTTACTTCCAGGGGATGACGGCGGAAGAGACCGCGGCGCTGACCGAAGCGATGATGCGCTCCGGCGAAGTGCTGGATTTATCCGACCTGCCGGGGAAGAAGGTGGACAAGCACTCCACCGGCGGCGTGGGCGACAAGACCTCGCTGGTGCTGGCGCCGGCAGTGGCCGCCGCCGGGCTCATTGTGCCCATGATTTCCGGCCGCGGGCTGGGCCACACCGGCGGCACGCTCGACAAGCTCGAGGCCATTCCCGGCTTCAAGGTGCATCTCTCCTTGCGGGAGTTCCGCGCCGCGCTCGAAGACGTGGGCTGTGCGCTCATCGGCCAGACCAGGGAGATTGCGCCGGCCGACAAGGACTTCTACGCGCTGCGCGACGTCACCGGCACCATTCCCAGCATCCCGCTCATCACCAGCTCCATCCTGAGCAAGAAGCTGGCGGAAGGGATTGACGCGCTGGTGCTCGACGTCAAAGTCGGCTCGGGCGCCTTCATGAAGGAACTCGAGGACGCTACCAAGCTGGCGGTCTCCATGCGCGGCATCGGAACCCTGATGGGAAAGAAAGTCGTCGCGCTGCTCACCAACATGGACCAGCCGCTGGGACGCGCCGCGGGCAACGCGCTGGAAACCGCCGAGGCCATCGAGACGTTGCACGGCGGCGGCCCGGAGGATTTCTGCGACCTCTGCCGCGAGCTGGCGGCGTGGATGCTGGTGCTGGGCGAAAAGGCGGAACGAATCGAGGAAGGCCGCGGGCTCTACGATGAATTGATTGAGTCGGGCGCGGCGGCGAAGAAGTTCAAGCAGATTATCGCCCGGCAGGGCGGCGACCCGGCAGTGGTGGATGACGTCCAGCGGCTGCCACAGGCGAAACACCGCGAGGACTACGTCGCCGCCGAAAACGGCTACATCACCGGCATTCAGACCGAGCGGCTCGGCTGGGCCTGCGTGGCGCTGGGGGCGGGCCGCGAGCGCGTCGACCAGGCGGTTGATCCCGCCGTGGGACTGATGTTCCACAAGAAAGTCGGCGACGCGGTGCAGAAGGGTGAGCCCCTGGCGACGCTCTACTTCAATCAGGCGGAGAAGGTTCCCGAGGCGCGGCGCTGGCTGGAGGGCGCGTTCCAGATCGGCGCCGCGCGGGTCGAGCCGCCGCCGCTGGTTCTGAAAACCTTGGACTAGTCCACCTTCAAGATTCCGCAGGAGGGACGCATGGAACGGTTGATGGGGCTGCTGGGCATCGTGGCGATGCTGGGAATTGCCTACCTGTGCTCGAGCAACCGGCGCGCGATTCGGTTGAAGACGGTGGTGGTCGGGCTGGTCCTGCAATTCGTCTTCGCGCTCTTCGTGCTGAAGACGGAGCCCGGCGTCAAGCTGTTCCGGACGCTGGGAGAGTTGGTGACCAGCTTCCTGCACCTGTCGCGAGCAGGCTCGGAGTTTGTGTTCGGGCAGTTGGGCTCGGCGGGCAGCGACTTCGGCAAGAACTACGGTATCGTGTTCGCCTTTGACGTCCTGCCCACGATTATCTTTGTCGCCGCCTTCTTCGCCATCCTCTACTACTACGGCATCATGCAGCAGGTCATCAAAGCGTTCGCGTGGCTGATGTCGCGGCTGATGGACGCCAGCGGCGCCGAGTCGGTCACGGTGGCGGCGAGCGTGTTCGGCATGGGGCAGACCGAAGCGCCGCTTTCGATTCGTCCCTACATCGCCAAGCTGACGATGTCGGAGATGATGACCATCATGACCTCCGGCATGGCGCACATCGCCGGCGGCGTGATGGCGGCCTACATCGCCTTCGGCGCCGAGGCGCGCCACCTGCTGACCGCCGTGGTGATGACGGCGCCGGGAACCATCATGCTGGCCAAGATGTTCGTGCCGGAAACCGAATCGCCGGTGACGGCGGGCGTGGTGAAAGTCGAGGTGGAGCGCACCGACCCGAACATTCTCGGCGCCACGGCGCGCGGAACCACCGATGGGTTGCACCTGGCGCTGAACGTCGCCGCCATGCTGATTTCGTTTCTGGCGCTGATCGCGTTCGTGAATTGGGTGCTGGCGGGCTTGCACAACCTGGCGTGGTTTTTCCCCGGCAGCTTGCAGCAGATTCTCGGCTGGATTTTCAGCCCTGTTGCCTGGCTGCTGGGCGTGCCGTGGGGCGAAGCGACGACGGTCGGCAACCTGCTTGGGCTGCGCATGGTGACCAATGAGTTCGTCGCTTTCGCCCAACTGGGCGACGTCATCAAAGCCGGCGGGCTGAGTGAGCGATCGATCACCATCTCAACCTTTGCGCTGTGCGGCTTCGCCAACTTCAGCTCGATTGGGATTCAGATTGGCGGCATCGGCGCGCTGGCGCCGGAGCGGCGGAGCGACCTGGCCAAGCTCGGCTTCCGCGCCATGATCGCCGGCACGATGGCCAATTTCATCTCCGCGGCCATCGCCGGCATTCTGCTATGATGCTCGCCCCGCGACGGGGCAATCAGGATGAGTGAATACGAGAAGGCGCAGGAGGCGGCGCGGTTCCTCGAGCAGCGGGTGAAGCTGCGGCCGCGCATCGCGCTGGTGCTGGGCTCGGGCCTGGGCGCGTTCGCCGAGTCGCTGAAAGACGCCGCCATCATTCCCTACAAAGAGATTCCGCACTTTCCGGTCTCGACCGCGATCGGTCACGCCGGGCGGCTGGTCGTCGGCAAGTGCAGCGGCGTGGCGGTGGCGGCGATGCAGGGCCGCGCGCACTACTACGAAGGCTACACGATCCAGCAGGTGGTTTTTCCCGTCCGCGTGCTGCGGCTGTTCGGGGTGAGAACGCTGGTGCTGACCAACGCGGCCGGCGGCATCAACCGGCGGATGCGCCAGGGCGGGCTGATGCTCATCACCGACCACATCAACCTGCAGGGGACGAACCCGCTGCTGGGGCCGAACGACGAGCGCTTCGGGCCGCGCTTTCCCGACATGACCGAGGCGTACTCGAAGAAGCTGCGCGACATCGCCCGGCGGATGGCGCGGCGGCAGAAGCTGCGGCTCTACGAAGGCGTCTACGCCGCCGTGCACGGGCCCAGCTACGAGACGCCGGCGGAGATTCGCGCCCTGGCGCGCCTGGGCGCCGACGCGGTGGGGATGTCGACCGTGCCCGAAGTCATCGCCGCCAATCACATGGGCATGCAGGCGCTGGGAATTTCCTGCGTCACCAACATGGCCGCGGGGCTCTCGAAGAAGAAGCTCAGTCACGATGAGGTGCTGGAAACCGGCGAGCGGGTGGGCAAACAGTTCAGCGCGTTTCTGGCGGCGCTCATCCCCGAGTTGGCGAAAGAATAGGAACCACGAATGAACACAGATAGAGGGAAACTACAAGTCACGGGCACACAACGAAAGTTGGTGGCCGCGGCGAAGAAGGCACGCAAGAGGGCGGTGGCGCCGTTTTCGCGGTTCAAAGTCGGCGCAGCGCTGGAGACGACGCGCGGGCGCGTCTATCTGGGCTGCAACATCGAGAACGCCAGCTACGGCCTGACGCTGTGCGCCGAGCGCACCGCCATCTTCAAGGCGGTGTCGGAAGGCGAGCGACGGTTCAAACGGATCGCGGTGGTGGCCGACACCGAGCGGCTCACCGCGCCCTGCGGCGCCTGCCGGCAAATCATCTGGGAGTTTTGCGGCGACTGCGAAGTCATTATGGCGAACCTGAAGGGCAAGGTGGAAGTGCATCGCATGCTCGACCTGATCCCCGAACCCTTCGACCGCCGGCAGCTCTGAAGCTTGCCAAGCCGCGAATGAACACGGATAAAAACGGATGAGCAGAAGAAGACTGACGGGCGCGCTGCTGCTGTCGTTCATCGTGCTGTTCAGCGTGTCGGCGCGGGCGGCGGAGAGGGTGCGCGTCGATCTGCTGATAACGGGCGGGACCGTCGTCACCGTGGATGCGGAGCGGCGCGTGATCGAAAACGGTGCCGTCGCCATTCGCGGCGAGCGCATCGTGGCGGTCGGGCCGGCGGCGGAGCTGGAAAAGAAGTACAAGCCGCGGCGACGGCGGCGCGCCGACGGTCGGCTGATTCTTCCCGGGCTCATCAACACCCACACGCACGCGGCGATGAGCCTCTATCGCGGCGTGGCCGACGACCGCTCGCTGGAAGACTGGCTGCACAACTTCATCTTCCCGCTGGAAGCCAGGTTCACCACCAAGGACTTCGTCTACTGGGGCACGCTGCTGGCGGCGCTGGAGATGATTCGCGGCGGCACCACTACGTTCACCGATATGTACTACTTCGAGGATGAAGTGGCGCGCGCGGCCGAGCAGGCGGGCCTGCGCGTGGTGGCGGGGCAGACCGTGCTGGATTTTCCTGCGCCGGATTACAAGACGCCGGCCGAGGCGCTGCGGGCCACGGAAGAGTTCATTGCGCGGTGGAAGAATCACAGCCTGGTCGTGCCGGTAGTCGCGCCGCACTCGGCCTACACCTGCTCGGCGGAAACGCTGCGCGCCTCGGCGGCGCTGGCGGAGCGCGCGGCCAGCGGGCCGCTGCTGATTCACCTCGCCGAGTCGAAAGGCGAGATGGAAACCGTGCGCTCGAAGCACGGGCAGACGCCGGTGGCGTATCTGGCCGGGCTGGGCGTGTTCGACGTCCACACGCTGGGCGCGCACTGCATTTACGTGGATGCCACCGACCGCAAGACGCTGGCAGAGAAAGGCGTGGGCTGCGCGCACAATCCGTCCAGCAACATGATGATTGCCGCGGGCGTCTCGCCGATTACCGCGCTGCGCGCGGCGGGCGTCGCGGTCGGGCTGGGCACCGACGGGCCCGCGGGCAGCAACAACGACTTCAATATGTGGGAAGAGATGGACCTGGCGGCGAAGCTGCAGAAGGTTTCGCTCGACAACCCGCAGGCGCTCAAGGCGGCCGACGCGCTGGCGATGGCCACGCGCGAGGGCGCGCGGGCGCTGGGGCTGGAGAAGGAAATCGGTTCGCTCGAAGCGGGCAAGCGCGCCGACCTCATCATTGTGCGTCGCGACGCGCCGCACGCGATTCCGTTCTACGACGTGTACTCGCAGATTGTGTATTCGCTCAAGGCGTCGGACGTGGAGACCACTATCGTCAACGGCCGCGTGCTGATGGAGCGCGGCCGCGTGTTCACGCTCGACGAAGCCGCCATCCGCGCTCAGGCCGACCGCTTCGCCGCCGCGATTCGCGACTCTCTCCGCCAGAAGCCATAACCAAAGCAGGTTCCTCGACTTCGTCCCGAGTGCGCCGGAACTTCGCTCGGAATGATAATCGTAGGAGATCAGCCGCCGGATCGGCGGGTTTCCGAACGCTGCTTGAAGAGCTTGACCGCGTTGGCGCGCAGGGTTTCGGGAATGTTGCGATTCTTGGTGATGAACTTGAGGTCGTTGGTCGTCATGCGGTTGAGCAGCGTGAGCGAAACATCGAGCGGCGTGCGCGGGTTGTTGATGAGGTTGCGCGCGATGACGTAGTTCTTCATGAACTTGCGGCTCGAGGCGATGATGCGCAGCACTTCGTCGGCCACGTTTTTCATCGTGGCGAAGTTCTCGACTTCGGTGTCGGACAGCTTGGGCGACTGGAGCACGGCGCGATAGACGACCTTGGCCGGGTCGCGAATCAGAATCATCCGCGTGTCCTTGTCGCCCTTGAGCCCCGCCTGGATGCGCTCGGAGACGCTCATGCGGGCGATCTTCTGCGTCAGGCTCATCCGCTCGCGCTTCTGCTCTTCCGCCAGCAGCTTTTCTTCCTCCTCTTCGCGGGCCAGCGCGGCTTCGAGCTCGGCCTGGGCGGCGAGGAGTTTCTGGTTCAGCGCCTCGAGGCGCTGACGGAGTTCGCCGGCAACATCGCGGCGCTGAAGCACGGCGGTGAGGAAACTCGGCAGCGCTTCCAGCCGCTCTTCATCGGCGGCGATGGATTGAATCTGCTCCAGCCGCAGCCGCGGCACGAGCGGCGCCAGCGCGACATCGTCGGCGTTGGCGTGCGCCGCAATGGCGTCGCGCAGCGCGTCGGGCACGTCCTTCTGCGCGGCGAAGTAGGCGAGCACTTCCGCGGAGCAATCCGGCCGCGAGAGCAAGGGAAGGACTCTTTCCGGCGGCCAGCAGGCGAGCGTCTCGCGCGCCGCGTCGGCGCAGGTCGGGTCGGCGTCATGCGCGAGAATAACCAAAATTTCGAGCTGCTCGTCTTCCGAAACTGGAAACACGCCGCGCGACGCCTGGCGCTTGACGTGGCTGGAGGCTTTGCCGCTTCGAATCGCCTCCAGCAAGACTTGCTCTTCCGGCGGAGGCGCGCCCATGGCTACTGCGTGGCGGGTTTCAAATCCTGCGCGGTCAGAACGACGGTTTTTTCTTCGCCCGGCTGGCCGAGCGGCGGAAGGGTTTCTCCGTTCAGCGTCAGCACCACGGCGCTGGCGTTGCGGGTGGAAACCTCGAAGCGGCTTCCAGCGCGGAAGCGCTTCGGCTGGCCGGGTCGCACGCGGCCTTCAAAGCGGACCTGCTCGTCGACCACCACGCGCACCCAGGCCTCTTCGACCACGTCCACCTGAAGCTTGAGGCCGCCGCCGGCGTCGCTCGCTGACGGCGCAACAGTTTCAACCGCCGGCGCGGGCGCTGCGGGCGCAGGAGTGAACCCTTCCGGCGCCGCGGGCATCGACACGGCCGGCGTCGCCGTTGCCGGAGCCGGCGGTGAGACAACGGGCGTTGCCGGTGCGCTCGATGGGCTTGCGACGGGCAGCAGCGCCGCGGCTTCGGCGGCCCGTCGCATGCGCAGGTCGTGCACCACGTAGGCGCCGACGGCGAACACCACAACCAGCGCCACGTAACTCCACACGCCGCGGCGCGGCGAGGCGGCGGCCGCCTTGGGCGTTTCCTTCGCATACATCGCCAGAATTTCCGGCTCTTCGCCGGCGGCGCGGGCGTACTCGCCGACCCAGAGAGCTTCGTCGAGCTTCATGTAGCGGGCGATGCTGCGGACGAAGCCGCGGTTGAAGATGCCGCCGGGCAGGCGGTCAAACTGGTTGCGCTCCAGCGCCTGGATGTGGCGGATGTTGACCTTGGTGCGGTCGGCGAGCTCCTGGAGCGTAATGCCGCGCAGCTCCCGCTCGCGCCTCAAATTTTCGCCGAAACTCGCCATCTACCTGCCTGCCTGCAAAGGAGGGAACACCTTCGCGATAATAGGATTCCGGTACCAGGGTGTCAATGGGCCAATGGTTCTATTGTTGCGCTGGTGAGGGATACGTATAATGGGTCGGTTTCCGCCGCCGACTCTGCGGGTGGGGCGAGCGGCCGCGGCAATCAGCGCCAGGAGACCATGCCACCGCGCAAACCCAAGGGCGGGCCCAAGCGTCGCCGGACCCGCGAGCGGCGCCCCGAGTTCACGACCCTCCCCCCGTTGCGCGAGCTTTCCCCGCACGCCGCCGGCTACGCCATCGTGCACGACATGGCCAAGGCGCTCACCTCCACCCTCCAGCTCGATCAGGTGCTCAAGACCATCATGGAAAAAGTGCAGGAGCTGATGGCGCCCGACACCTGGTCGCTGCTGCTGGTGGATGAAGCCACCAACGAGCTCTACTTCCAGATTGCCACCGGCAAGGCGGCCGACAAATTGAAGGACGTGCGGCTGAAGATGGGCGAGGGCATCGCCGGCTGGGTGGCGCAGACCGGCAAGGCCACCATCGTCCCCGACGTGGACAAAGACCCGCGCTTCCTCAACCAGATCGACCAGATGACCAAGATGCGCACCCGCTCGATTATCTGCGTGCCCATCCGCGGCAAGGAGCGCACGCTGGGCGTCATCGAGATTATCAACTATGTGGGGCGGCGGGAGTTCGACCAGAACGACGTCAACCTGCTGCAGGCCATGGCCGACTACGCGGCGATTGCGATTGAGAACGCCATTCACGTGCAGCGCATCCACGAGCTGACCATTACCGACGACTGCACCACGCTCTACAACGTGCGGCATTTGAATTTTGTCCTCGACACCGAGATTTATCGCTCCAATCGCTACGACTACGAGTTCAGCCTGATTTTCATGGACCTCGACCACTTCAAGACGGTCAACGACACCTACGGGCACCTGCGGGGCTCGAAGCTGCTGCGCGAGGTGGCCGAGCTGCTGCGCGCCAACCTGCGCCTGGTGGACTTCGCCTTCCGCTACGGCGGCGATGAGTTCGTGGTGCTGCTGCCGCAGACCGGGCGCGAGGGCGCCGAAGTGGTGGCGCGGCGCATTTATCAGCGGCTGAACGAAGCGCGCTTCCTGACCGACGAAGGCTTGAACCTGCACGTCACCGCCTCGATTGGGCTGGCCAGCTACCCGAGCGACGCCAAGACCAAGGCCGAGCTGATCCGCCTGGCCGACGAGGCCATGTACCTGGTGAAGAACACCTCGCGGAACAACGTGGCGGTCGCCAACCAGGGCCTGCTGTTCTAGAGTCGTTCATCGTTGATTCGTTTTAACCGTTGAACCGGGAGTGCGTCGTGCGGAAGGCTCACGGCTTCGGCTCCCTCAGCTCCCAACCGATTCCGTCGGTGTAGTCACCGGCTATGTCTTATGTTTTCAATCCTGGCAGCAGCGCCACCCCCGGGGGTTCGGCAGAATCTGATTGATTCCAAAGAACTTAGGGAGTGACCGGGGTGATTCGCTGTCGCCACTCGTGTTGATTCTAGAGTACTTAGTCGGTGATTCGAGTCGGTTCATCTCCTCCCGCCGTTTTTCGATTTTTCCATTTTCGAGTTTCGTCATGCTACCAGCAGGAGCCTCCAACGCACTTC
>DATLZZ010000004.1:0-76781 GCA_035573715.1 Candidatus Xenobia bacterium
GGGGCTGGAGCGGGGGATCGAGGTGGTGCACATCGAGCCGGGCAAGCCGGTGCAGAACGCCCACATCGAAAGTTTCCACGGGCGGTTGCGGGAGGAGTGCTTGAACGCGAGCTGGTTCGCGAACCTGTTCGAGGCGCGGGCCAAGATCGGGGCCTGGCGGCGGGAGTACAACCAGGAGCGGCCCCACAGCAGTTTGGGGTATCGGACCCCGGCCGAGTTTGCCCGGGAGGTGGCGACGCCCGGCTTCGTCCCTTTCGAGGGGACTCCGCCGGCCGCCGCCCCGCCCCAAGGAGGTCTCAGTGTCGTATGATTGGCTGCGCGGAAAATGGGGGCAGGTCACCTTCAGCCGCACGGACACCGTCTCCGACTTCTCGCCTTGGTAGCGCGTGACCGATCCTGTGGCTACAGCATCGGTGGGCAGGGTGGCCTGACTCCAACCCGTGGCCGCAGCCATTTGTGACAGAACGGCCAAGCCTGTAGTGTCTTTGGTGGCAGGGCTTTGGGCGGTAACAGTCTTTGCGGAGGCGAGAGCGAGAATCAGAAGGAAACAGAAGCGCGTGATCCACACGGTGAGCCTCCTGCTAAGGCGTTCCTTCAAGTCTGGCATTTGTTAGGTGAAGATACGGGAAAAGAACCTGGAATAGGAACCTCCTAAAGGTCGAGCACCCCCTCGACTTTTGGTCTAGGGTTAGCCTTGACATCCCTTCGCGCGCAAGCCTATTGTGGCAGTTCCGTGCGCTAAGCGAAGGAAGTGTCGTCTTGCCTGCAGGGAACAATACAACGACCAAAGAACGGGTTCGCAAAGATTACCTCGTAGTCTGCGTGGTCGAAGAGAATCTGCTCGCATTTGAGCATCTTCTCGACCTCCTGAGGCGCGACCGCTCGATCCTTCCCCTTACTCTCGAGTCTCTCGATGGGCCGGCGCTCCAGCAGGACAAGAACCTAATATTCCTCGTTGATAATTCCAGCCTGGCCTTTCCCTTGAGCCAAGCGTTGAGGGGAATCCGACTTCGCTATCCGCACGCCAAGTTTGTCATCCTAGACGACCATCGGGCAGATGTGGACGTTCCGAGGATGCTTTGGTACGGGATTCAGGGGTTCCTGACCCATGCCGAAGTCGAGAGGCATCTGCTCGACGCGATCCACAGCGTGGCCGAGGGGCGAATGTGGGTGGCCGCTCACTTGCTGGGCAACCATGCGATCCCCCCTAGTGACGCTGGGAGCAAAGGACGCGGGATCTCCCTGACGCAAAGGGAAGAGCAGGTTATAGAACTAGTCAAGCGGCGGTTCTCCAACAGAGAGATCGCCGAGATGCTGAGGATCAAGGAGTCCACAGTGAAGTTCCACCTGTCTCATGTTTTCTCGAAGATGCAGGCACGCAGTCGCCATGACCTCGTTAACGGCAAAGAGACGGTTCGGAAGTGGGCGGCATTCGCGCCGCCATCTAGAGTGTCCTAGACTGGCCACAGGTGGCACTGCTTGAGAGCTGGAGTTTGCTGGTTGGCTTCGGAACAGTTTCGGAACAACAAGGCTCGAATACTGACCAAAACCAGCCAAATAGACCGAGCAAGAGGCAAAGCGAACCAACAAGATAGCAAGTTAGTCCCGAACTCCGGAACCAGAGGTCGGAGGTTCGAATCCTCTCAGGCGCGCCACCCTTGCGCACCAACCCTGACACCACTGGACGGAGCAAGGTGACCGATTGGCAAGTAGCAGGAGCAGGGCAAAGCGCCGAGAACGTGGCGCTCTGCGCTCCAGCGTCGGTTCGAACTTGGTACTCGCGAGCCTCTCCGCTGAAGTTTCCACTTGTGGCCACGGGCTGAGTCGCAGCGCTGCGAAGCCAGGAGCGCACTAACCCGAAGCCATAGGCGAAGTCTGCACTCGATCCGCTATTTGTGCTGACCTGGCCGCCCGTTGCATGAGTGACCCGCTTCTGGGAACTGACACAGTCGCGGTGAAGGCATAGACGCGCACCTTCTTGGTTAGAGCCGTTCCGACCACACACTCTCAACAAACACTGACCCGCGCCGTCCGCGCCGCGCGGGAGGCGGGGCTACTGGCTGCCGACGCCGGCGCGAGTGTCGTGCAGCTTCTTGAGCTCGCGGGCGAAGATGGGGTTGTCGGGGAACTCGGCGGCCAGCTCCTTCCACTGCTCCCGCGCCAGGTCGTAGCGCTTTTCCCGCATCGCCGCCAGCGCCAACAGCGTCTTGGCCAGCGGCCGCAGGTGGTTGCCATCCTCGGAGGCTTTCTCGAGCTGCTGCATGCCGCGGTCCTTATCGCCGCTGATGCCGCCGAACCAGAGGAAAACCTTCTTGTAGGCCGGCAGGCTGCCGATGATGTAGTTGGCCGAGCCGAGCGCCAGGTAGGCGTCGTAGGCGTCGGGCTTCACGGCCAGCAGCTTTTCGCCATAGGCCTGTGCGGTCTTGATGTGCTTGACGCCCTCGAGTTGCCGCTTCTCAATCACCGCCGAGTAGTCGGCCTGCATTCCGGCAGTAATGGTGAGGACGAACAAGGCCTCGGCGTCCCGGGGGTTCTTCTTGAGGCGCTCGAGCGCCAGCGCCCGGGCACGCTCGTTGGCAGCCAGAAAGGCGTCTCGGCGCTGCTTGTCCGGCTTGCCATCGATTCCCTTCAGGAATTTGCCATCGTCGGTGAAAAACTCGGAGCTCAGCACGCCCTGGCGGTAGAACTCCTCGAACAGATAGCTGGCGGCCTCAAACGCGGGACCTTTGGGATCCCGGGGATGCTCTTTGGAGTAGGCCTGAAGTTGCTCGCGCGCCTCGGTGAACTTCAGTTCGTAGAGGAGCCGGAAGCCGGCGTCGGCTTGCGTGGGCTCGGCCGCCCGCGCAGACGCGCTCGCGCCCCACAGGGCCAGGCTCACCATTGAAAGCCGGAAGAGGAGGAGGGGTAGTTTCCGGCCTCTCACGCTGCCTCGTCCCATTTCACTTTGGATGCCCTCCCGGGGTGGGGCTTCGCCCAAGTCCTGAAGAGACTACCACAGGAATGGAACCAACGGGGCCGATTTGCAATTTTTTTCCGGCGCGGGGAACTTCCCGGCTCCGAGCGCGATTGCCGGTGCGAGGCCGCCCCGCCCGAGCGGGCTTGACAACCGGCGGGTGGGGGCATAGGCTGCTGATAGTAGTGCTACTTTCACAGGGAGGCACTATGACCCCTTCCACTCCGCCCCGCACCGGGTCGCTGGCACTGGGAAGCTCGCTCCCCATCCTGCTCGAATACCGCAACGGTCGGCGCTGGCGCATCACGGCCGGCTTCGTCATCGAAGGCCTGCTTGTCGGACTCATCCTCACCGTTCCCCTGCTTTTCCCTGAGTCATTCACCCCCACCGCCCAGCTCGGCCAGGTGTCCCCGCCCATCTGGCGCGGCGACCTGCACGGCAACCCCAACACCGACAACCTCGGCAGCGGCGCGCCCTCGCGACCGAGCCGGCCCGACCGCGACGATGGGTTTACGATGCCCGTTCGCGTTCCCGACAACATTCCTGACGGCAGTTCGGTCGCTGACGCCCCCGACATCAGCGGTTCCGGAAATGGCCAACAGCGACTTGGAGATCCAACCGGACCGGAATTCGGCCGTCCTCCGGACAGCCCGATTCAAGTCACGCCACCCAATGTGCCACCGCCACACGACGGTGTGGTGGACATCCGGCGGTACAACCTGCAACCGCCGCGGCTGCGGCAGCGGGTCGAGCCGGTCTATCCGCGTCTCGCCATCGCGGCGCACATCGAGGGCGACGTCGTACTGACGGCGATCATTGACACCGACGGCCGCGTTCGCCAGCTGACCGTTAAGAGCGGCCATCCGCAACTGGCGCAAGCAGCGCGCGACGCCGTGGCGCAGTGGCTCTACGAGCCCACCACACTTAACGGCCAGCCAGTCGCCGTGCAGCTCGACGTCACTGTGAAGTTCCGCCTGAACCGCTGAGCCGACGCGACATTTAGAGCTAGACACCGCCTCTCCGCGGGCGTAGAATCCCGCCCACGCTGGCAAACGAGCAGCGCCCTTCCCTGTAGAGGTGTCATGGCATCCGCGTCCGACTCGATTGTGAAAACCAGGGTGTATCAAGGCGACCCGTTGGTGGCGCGCAAGTACCCCAGCCTGGGAATTCAGGAAATCGAGCTGCACCCAGGCGCGGTGGTGTTCGACGGGCCGGTCAGCCCGCGGTTCGCGGTGGTGGACTACGACGCCAGCAACAACAAGCTTTTCCCGCCGGCGCGCTTCCAGCGCCGCCAGCGGCAGTTCGAAGCGCGCCCCAACTCGCCTCAGTTCCGCCAGGTCAACGCTTGGGCGGTGGCGCAACTCACGCTGGAGATGTATGAAGACCCCAAGGTTCTCGGCCGCCGCATCCCGTGGGCGTTTCCCGGCAACCGCCTGTTCATCCTTCCCCACGCTGGCTACTGGGAGAACGCGCTCTACGACCGCAAAACGCGCACGCTGCAGTTCTTCTACTTCCAGGGCCAGGAGAAACCCATCTACACCGCGCTCTCGCACGACATTATCAGCCACGAGACCGGCCACGCCATCCTCGACGGCATCCGGCCGCTCTACAATGAGATTTCTTCACCCGACACCGCCGGCTTTCACGAGTTCATCGGCGACGCCACCGCCATCCTGCTGGCTTTCTCCCACCAGGCCTATCGCAAGGCAGTCATCCAGGAAGCCCGCGGCAACCTGCGCAAGGACACCATCGTCGCCAGCCTGGCCGACGAGTTCGGCACGGGGCTCTACGGCTCGGCCGGGCGCTACTTCCTGCGCAATGCCATCAACGACATGACCATGAGCAAGGTGCGCTACACCTGGGAATCCCACGTTTACTCGGAAGTCCTGACCGGCGCCTTTTATGAAATCCTCATTGGTCTCTACGAAAAGCAACAGGACCTGGAAGCCCGGAAGGCCCGAAAGCGGGGGGCGCGGCCCAACCGCATCGCGGCGTTGTCGCGCGCCGTCGTTCACATGAGGCGGCTGGCGCTGCGGGCGCTGGACTACTGCCCCCCGGTCGACATCAGCTATCTCGACTACGCCCGCGCTCTGCTTCGCGCCGACGAGTTGGCCTACCCGAAGGATGAATTGGGGTATCGGAACGTCGTGCGCCGGGTCTTCCGCCGCCGCGGCATCGCCGCTACCAACCACGAGCTCGAACCGGAACCCACTCCGCCGCGCGACGCCTTCGAAACCTACACCTTTGCCGACGTGGACGACTCCACGGTTTCCGCCTACCACTTCCTCGACCGCCATCGCCGGCTGCTCGAGATTCCGCCCAACCAGGACTTCCACGTCGCCAGCCTCTATGGCAACGCCAAGGAAGGCGACCGCCTCCACCAGATGCCGCGCGAACTCATCCTGACCTACGTCTGGGAAAAGGACATCCTGCTCAGCGGCCGCCGCTATGGCCCGCTCAATAACCAGACTTTTCCTCTGCTGTGCGGCGGGACTCTGGTGATGGACGAGCGCGCCAACCTCCTCTACCTCTGCCGCAAGAAGGACGACCCCGAGCGCGAGGAGCGCCTGCGGGATTACCTTGCCTACCTGGCTCGGCAAAACGCGATTGGCCACGTCGATGACCCGGAAGCGCGCGACAAACCGTTCCACTACGAGTTGCGCCGCGGCCGGGTGTCACTCACCCAAAACCGGCTGGCCATGCACCAGCGTCGGCGCCGCTGAACGGAGGAGCCCATGCCCACAGGGATCCGCATTCGTGCTTACAACGTGCTCTTCGGCGATTGTGTGTTGCTCAGCCTGCCCGATGAGGGCAAGACCAAGCACCTCCTGTTCGACTTCGGCAACGTCACCGGCAAGGGCGGCGCCAACAAAGTCTTCGAGCCCATTGCCCGCAACCTCAAGAAAGTCACCGGCGGCACGCTCGACCTGCTGGTGATGACCCACGAGCACCTCGACCACATGGAAGGCTTCCTCGCCCAGCGCGCCGTCTTCGACACCATGGCCGTACGCCGCGTCTGGATGTCCATCCCCAGCAAGCCCGATTATTACGACAAGCATCCCAAGAGCAAACAGGCCTTCGCGCTCACCCAGCGCATCCTTGAGTTCACCAAGAAAACGTTTGCCGAGCGTGGCCTGAGCGCCAACCTGCAATGGAACGCGCTGCTGCTCAACAACCTGAGCAATGTCGACCGCATCAACTACGTGCGGAAGCTCGCCGGCGCCAAACGCACCCACTACCTCTATCGAGGCCTTTCGACCAAGGGGAAGCACGACTTCAAGGACGTTCGTTTCCGCATCCTGGCGCCAGAGGAGGAAATGAGCGTCTATTACGGCAGTGCCCTGGCGCTGGCCGGCGGCATGGCGGACTTCCGCCGCACGCTGGGGCGCGCGCCCGAACGGCGTGTCGTCCCGGAGCACATCAGCGCCACGGATTTCGAGCGTCTTCGCCAGGGCTTGCAGACTGGCGACCTGGCCGCCGTGCACGAAATCGACAAGGCCAAGAACAATACCAGCCTGGTGGTGCTGGTCGAGGCTCAGAGCAAGAAGCTGCTCTTCACCGGCGACGCGGAAGTCGAAAGCTGGCACAAGATGCACAAGCTCGGCCTCCTCGGCCGGGTGGACTTCCTCAAGGTATCCCATCACGGCAGTTGGAACGGCACGCCGGCGGTCAACGGCAAGAACGTTCTCGACATTCTCTTCCCGCTCAAGAACGAGCAGACGGGAATCGCATTGGTCTCCACCAAGAGCAACGTCTACGGAACCGTCAACAAAGTGCCGGACGAGAAAACTCTCACCTTGCTCAAGAAACACTGCAAAGAGGTCTACAGCACCGAGAAACAGGCGGCGGGCAAGCTCTACGTGGACATCGAGCTCTGACTATGCCCTTTGGCGACGAGGGGGTTGAACCCGGCATCGGCCTCGCACTCTCCGGCGGCGGCTATCGTGCCGCGCTGTTCCATCTCGGCGCTCTGTGGCGCCTGAACCAGCTCGGGCTGCTTAGCGCGCTCGATCGCATCTCCAGCGTCTCGGGCGGCTCCATCACCGCCGGCTGCCTGGCGGTGCGGTGGGGCGAGTTGCAGTTCAGCGGCGGCGTGGCCAGCAACTTTGAGTCCGCCATCGTCGGGCCGCTGCGCGATTTCTGCACTCGCACCATCGATGTGCCGGCCGCCCTGCTTGGACTGTTGCTCCCGTGGAAGGGCGCCGGCCATTTCATCGAGCGCTCGTACCGCAATCACCTGCTGGGCGACGCCACGCTCCAGTCTCTGCCCGATCGTCCGCGCTTTGTCTTCAACTCGACCAACTTCGCCACCGCAGTCTCCTTTCGTTTCTCCAAACCGTACGCCGGCGACTACCGCATTGGCCTGATTGAGAAACCGAAATTCCGCGTCTCGCTGGCGGTCGCCGCCTCCAGCGCTTTCCCGCCGTTTCTCTCACCCGCGAGAATCAAGCCGGATCCGGCCTCGTTCACTCGGACGAAGGGCGCGGACCTGTACGAGCGAATCGAGTTCCGCAAACGCCTCGCCCTCACCGATGGCGGCGTCTATGACAACCTGGGATTGGAAACGGTGTGGAACCGCTACGACACCGTGCTGACCAGCGACGCCGGCGCGCCGGTCAACCCGCGGGCGGCCCGCTACTTGCACTGGCTCACTCAAGCCCGCCGCGCGGTGGACATCACCATGAATCAGGCCCGCGCGCTGCGCAAGCGGGCGCTGATTACCGACTACGAACAGAAGCTCCGCAAAGGAGCCTACTGGGGAATCGCCACCGACATCCGGAAGTACGAGCTGCCCGACAGCCTGCCATGCTCGCTGCAGCGCATTGCCGAGCTCGCCGCGATGCGCACGCGCCTGAGCCGCTTCGCCGAAGCCGAGCAGTGCCGGCTCATCAACTGGGGCTACGCCGTGGCCGACGCGGCGCTGCGCCGCTACGTGGTAACGGCGCCGGTTTCAGCGCCGGCCTGGCCGTATCCGAATTACGCCTTGAGCTGAGTCGCCGAACGGCGACGCAGCACCAGATACGCCAGCGGGCCGGCGAGCAGCATCCAGGGCGAGTACTTCCACGCCACCGCATCGCTGTAGTAGATGCCGACTGCGCAGAGCAGCGTCGGCAGGGCGACCACGTAAACCAATCCCAGCGTGCCACCGGGAATCCGGAAGCTCCGTCGCGCCTCCGGCAGGGTGCGCCGCAGCCGCCACGCCGAGTAGAGCGTCAGCAGCGAAGTCGCGATCCGCAGCCACAGGTAGATTGCCACGAGTTCCACGACGTTCGGCAGCAGCAACGCCAGCAGGCAGTAGCCAATCGTCGAAAACACGATGGCGCGCGCGGGGGTGCCGTAGCGCGGGTGCACTGCCGCCAGCCAGCGCGGGAGATACCCATCCTGCGCCAGCGCAAACGGCATCCGCGTGGTCGAAAGAATGGTGCTGTTGGAAAGCGCAGCCACGGCGATGATGGACGCCGCCAGCATCGCAACGCCCAGCGCTGGCCCGCCCACCGCGGCCGCCGCGGTCACGATGTAGCCTGTCTTCCACTCCGACCAGTTGCCCAGCGCCGCCAGCGCCAGCACCATCGGCAGCGTGTAGGTGAGCACGGCGAGTGGCGTCGTCCAGGCCAGCGCCCGAACGTAGTTGCGCTCGGGCTCGCGGACTTCCTCGGCAACACTGGTCAACTGTTCGTAGCCGGCGTAGTTCCACATGATGAGCGCCAGGCCCGCGCCGAACACGCTCACCCACGGCCGGTCAGGCGGAACAACCGGCGCCAGCGGGTTGTGCTGCCACTGGAAGAGCGCCGCCACGCACAACCACGCTACCGGAATCAGCACGCCCACCTGCAACGCCACCGCCAGCCAGCCGGCGATGCGGATGCCGCGCACGTTGGCGTAGGCGAGCAGGCACAGAAAGGATGCCGCCACCAGCCAGCGCTCGAAGCCGCTCAGCGAGGGAAGGTAACCTTTGAGGTAATCGACGAACAGCACGCCGTAAGAGCTGTTGAGCAGGAACGTCCCGGTCCAGTTCCACCAGCCCGCCTGGAATCCCCAGAAGTCGCCGAAGGCGGCGCGTACCCAGCGATAGAAGCCGCCTTCGACCGGCATCAGGCTGTTCATCTCCGCCGCTGCCAGCGACATCGGGATACTCCACAGGAATGGAACGATGACCATGAACAGCAGCGCCGCACCCGGTCCACAGCGCGAAAACGCTTCTTCGTAGCCGAAGGGGCCGGCGGTGGTGTAGGCGTAGAAAAGAAAAACCAGTGGGAGTAGACCGACCTTCTGGAGATGCGCGCTCGGCTCGGCCGGCCGGCTCATGTAGTGTGGCTCAGGATATCGCTTTCAGTGCCGCGATGTGATCCGGGGTTGTCCCGCAGCAGCCGCCCAGGATGCGCGCGCCGCTGTGCTTCCATTGCGCGGCCACCTGCTGGTAGCGCGCCGGCGGATACTCGTCGGTGAAATACCACTCCGGCGGATCGAAGCGCCCGATGTGCGGGTAGGCACCGAAGGGAACTTTGGCGGAGCTGGACAGGGCGCGAATGCCGGCGCTGATGTCGTCGGGCGGAGCGCAATTCACCAGAATGGCGTCCATCCCCAGCGGCTCCAGCGTCGCCGAAGCCTGCGCCAGCGTTTCACCGGTGAAGAGCAGCCCCTGCTGATCGCAGACAAAACTCACCCAGCAGGGCAGGTCAAGGCTCTTGGCGACTTCGAGCGCCGCCCGAGCCTCGCCGATGCTGTTGACCGTCTCCAGCAGCACTAGGTCGGCGCCGGCGTCTTTCATCACTTGAAAGATTTCTTTGTACTCCCGCTTGGCCTGCTCGGCCGAAGGCGCGAGATCGGGCCGGAAGCACCACTCGAGTGTCGTCACCGCCGCCGCCACCGCGACGCGGCCATCAGCGCCGGCGCGCTGGCGAGCTTCGCGCGCCAGCCGCACCGAGGCTTCGAGCAGCTTGTCGGCGCGGCTGTCGAGGTCGCGCACGCCGATGTGACGCCGGTGCAGGTCGTCGCGGAAGTGGTTGTAGAGCGCGCGGCGGCAGAGCTGGAAACTGTTGGTGCTGATTACGTCCGCACCCACGCGAATGTAATCCTCGTGGATCGAACGGACAACATCAGGCCGATTGGCAAGCTGATGGTCGGCCCAGGTCACCTGCCGGCGAAGAATCTCGGTTCCAATCGCGCCATCGAGAATCACCGTCTGGCCGAGCTGCAGCTTTTCGCGAATGGGTTGATAGCTCACCGCGCGCCCCCGTTCCGTCCCAGCCACGCGCGCAGCGCCGCGATGTGCGCCGGGCCCGTGCCGCAGCAGCCGCCGATAATCGTCGCGCCCGACTCGCGCCAGCGCTGCGCTTCGGCAACGTAGCGCTCCGGCGGCCACTCTTCGGTGTCAATGAACTGCGGGAAGAACTCGAACTTCCAGCTCGGCGGTGAGAAGCGCCCGATGTGCGCGAAGCCGCCGAAAGGCAGCGAGGTCGCCGACCTCAACTTGCCGAGCGCTTTCGTGATGTCGCCCGGCGGTGCGCAGTTGACCAGCACAGCTTTGGCGCCAGCCTTTTCCATCTCTTTGACGGCGTCGGCCAGTGGCTCGCGGCTCAGCAGCTCACCCTCCGGCCCCAGCACGAAACTCGCCCAAAACGGCAAGCCTGCGGCAGTGCACGCCGCCGCTGCGGCCTTGGCTTCGGCAATGTTGTTCATGCTTTCGAGCAGAATCAAGTCGACCTTCTCCCCGGCGAACAGTCGCGCCTGCTCTTCATGCTCGCGGCGCGCCTGCTCCGGCGCGGGCGAAAGGTCGGGCCGGTAGCAGTGCTCGAGCGGCGAGAGCACGCCGGCGATGGCCACGTCCTTCTCACGGCCCGCTTTGGCCCGCGCTGCGCGCGCCACCTGGACGCTGGTGCGAATCAACTTCGGCGTCAGCTCCGCCAGTCCTGGCGCGCCGATGTGAGCCATGTGCTCGTGGTCGCGGAAGACGTTCAGGAAAATGCGCGGGTTGAGCTGGAAGGTGTTGGTGCGGATGACGTCGGCGCCCGCGGCTAGATACTCCTCGTGCAGTTGCTGGACCTTGTCGGCATCGGTCAGCAGGCCGTGCTTGCGCCAGCGCACCCCGCGCCGCACCAGCTCCGCGCCCATCGCGCCATCCAGCAGGACAGCCTGGCGCTTTTCCAGTCGGGTATGGAGTTGCTCGTACATGGGGATGAGCGGCGGATTCTACCAGACAGGCGCGAGTCGCGCCAGCTTAGCGCACGACGCCGTCGAGGGGACTGGAAGCCGAGGCGTAGAGTTTCTTCTGAATGCGGCCGGCGAGGTAGGCTTTACGGCCGGCTTCGACCGCTGCCTTCATCGCTTCCGCCATCAACACGGCGTCTTTGGCTTCGGCGATGGCGGTGTTCATCAGCACGCCGTCGGCGCCCAGCTCCATGGCAATCGCCGCGTCCGATGCCGTGCCCACGCCCGCGTCCACGATGAGCGGCACTTCGGTAATCATCTCGCGCAGGATGCGCATCGAAGCCTGGTTCTGAATTCCCATCCCCGAGCCGATGGGCGCGCCGAGCGGCATCACGGCGGCGGCGCCGGCGTCAATCAGTTTTTTTGCCACCACCAGGTCGTCGTTGGTGTAGGGCAGGACGACAAACCCTTCCTTGACCAGCACCCGCGTGGCTTCGATCAACTGCTCGGTGTCGGGGAACAGCGTGGCCTGGTCGCCGATGACTTCGAGCTTGACCCAGTTCGAGAGCCCCACTTCCCTGCCCAGGCGCGCGGTGCGGATGGCTTCGTCGGCGGTGTAGCAACCGGCGGTGTTGGGCAGGATGAAGAACTTCTGGCGGTCAATGTAGTCAAGCAGCGACTCCTTGGTCTTGTCGGTCAGGTTGACGCGCCGCACCGCCACCGTAACCATCTCGGCCCCTGAGGCCTCGTGCGCCCGCACCATTTCTTGGAACGAGCGGTACTTGCCGGTGCCGACAATCAGCCGCGAGCGGAATGCCCGCCCGGCAATGACAAGTTGCTCAGCGGCGACAGCGGCTTGGGTGGTAGCCATGAAGTGCATTCTCCTTCTCCATTCTACAACAGGAGTGGTGTCTAGGCGGGCTGCGGGGATTCTTCGGCGTAGAGCTTTGCCAGCAGCTCCCGGTGCTGCTTTTCAATCATGCGGCGGCGGACTTTCTGGGTATAGGTCAACTGCCCGCCATCGAAGCTGAACTCGTGGTCGAGCAGGGCGTAGCGCTTGATGCGCTCGTACTGCGCCAGGTGCCCGTTCACCTTTTCTACCTCGGCGTCATAGAGGGCGCGCACGGCCGGTTGGGCCACGAGCTTGGCGCGCGAGCCGGCGTTGATACCCTTCTCGCGGGCGAACTCTTCGAGATGCGGAAAGTTCGGCACCAGCAGCGCCACCACGAACCGCTGCCGGTCGCCCAGCACCACGGCGCTGGAGATGTAGTAGCTCTGCTTGAGCTGGTTTTCGATGGGTTGGGGCGCGATGAACTTCCCGCCGGCGGTCTTGATCAGGTCTTTCTTGCGGTCGGTGATGGAGAGGAAGCCGTCGGCATCGAGAAAGCCTACGTCGCCGGTGTGAAACCAGCCGTCGCGCAGAGCTTCGCGCGTCTCCTCCTCCATCCGGTAGTAGCCTTTCATCACGTTGGGCCCGCGAACGAGCACCTCGCCGTCTTCGGCAATCTTCACTTCGACACCGCGGATGGGCCGCCCCACCGTTCCCAGCTTGGCCGCGCCGGGCGTATTGACCGAAACCACCGGCGAGGTCTCGGTCAAGCCGTAGCCCTCGAAGATGCTGAAGCCCACGGCGTGCAGGAATTCGTTGATGCCGCGCGCCAGGGGCGCGCTGCCGGAGATGAAGTGCCGGAAGCGCCCGCCGATTTCGGCGCGCACCTTGCGGTAGACGAGCTTCTCGGCGAGCCAGTACCGCAGGCGCAGCCCGGAGGGAAGCGGTTGTGCCGCCAGCCGGTAGGGCGTGGCCTCGCGGCCCACTGCCACCGCCCAGTCGAAGATCTTCGCTCGCGGGCCTGAAAGCTCGCTGCGCCGCTTCTGGATGCCGGCGTAGAGCTTTTCAAAAAAGCGCGGCACCCCCGCCATCACCGTAGGCTGCATCTCGCGCATGTTCTCGACGACCTTGTCGAAGTTCTCGGCGTAGACGATGCTGGCGCTGTTGTAGAAGTAGCAGTAGCTGTTGGTGCGCTCGAAGATGTGGCAGAGCGGCAGCAGGCACAGCGCCCGGTCAATGGATTGGTAGGCCAGCTTCTCCAGCGCGCTGACGACGTTGGAGGCGAAGTTGTGCTGCGTCAGCAGCACCCCCTTGGGCACGCCCGTGGTGCCGGAGGTGTAGATGAGCGTGGCGATGTCGTCCGGCTGGTGGGAGCGCGCCACACGCTCGTACTCGCGCAGGATATCGGGCGGGGCGTCGTCGCGCACCGCGCCGCCCCACGCCAGCACTTTCCAGGCCCGCGCCACGTCGCCGCCGGCGAGCGAGTCGAACGGAATTACGTGTTGGAGCGCCGGGAGTTTATGCCAGAGCTGCGAAATCTTCCCAAACTGCTCGATGCCGGAGACGAAGCAGACCTTGGCCTCTGAATGCTCGAGGATGTAGCCGGCGCGCTCGACCGACTCGGCGGGATAGATGGGCACGTTGACGGCACCCAGGCCGAGAATGGCCAGGTCGGCGATGTGCCACTCGGGGCGGTTCTCGCTGAACACCGCCACCCGGTCACCCTTCTGAATCCCGAGCTTCTTCAGGGAATCCGCCAGCGAGGAGACGCGCCGCAGAAACAAATCCGTCGAAATCGTCCGCCACTCGCCGCCGCGCTTGTAGTAGAGGAGGTCCGGGCGGCTGTAGCGCCGCAAGCTATCGAGCAGGATTTGATTGAGTGTCGGGCGTTCGGCCATGCGAGAGCGAATCTAACGCAGGCAGCGGCGGGGCGACAAGCCCCCGCCCTACCCATGCGCTGCCTCCCTGAGCTAGGATAATGAGTGAGGTTCCCTATGGCCAATCCAACGGCGGCGAATTCCGCCACCACGTATCGACCCGTCAAGGCGCCGCGCGGCTCGCAGATTTCCTGCAAAGGCTGGCACCAGGAAGCGGCGCTGCGGATGCTGATGAACAACCTCGACCCGGAGGTCGCCGAGCGGCCCGAAGAGCTCATCGTCTACGGCGGCACCGGCAAGGCGGCGCGCAACTGGGAGTGCTTCCATGCTCTGGTTCGGTCGCTGCGCGAGCTGGAAAACGATGAGACGCTGCTGGTGCAGTCCGGCAAGCCGGTCGGCATCTTCAAGACCCACGAGTGGGCGCCGCGAGTGCTCATCGCCAACGCCAATCTGGTCGGCCACTGGTCGAACTGGGAGCACTTCCGGGAGCTCGAGCGCGCCGGACTGATGATGTACGGCCAGATGACCGCCGGCAGTTGGATTTATATCGGCACCCAGGGCATCGTACAAGGCACGTTTGAGACTTTTGCGGCCGCCGGCGAGCGACATTTCCACGGCGACCTGAAGGGCAAGCTTGTCGCGAGCGGTGGGCTCGGCGGCATGGGCGGCGCCCAGCCGCTGGCGGCTACGATGAACGGCGCCTGCTTCCTCGGTGTCGAGGTCGACCCCGAGCGCATCAAGCGCCGGGTGCGCACCGGCTACTGCGACATCATGGTCAACGACCTCGACGAAGCCCTGCGCATCCTGAAGGAGGCGTTGCGCAAGAAGGATGCGGTCTCGGTCGGCCTGGTCGGCAACTGCGCGGAAGTGATTCCGGCGCTGGCCGAGCGCGGCGTCGTGCCCGACCTGCTCACCGATCAGACCAGCGCCCACGACCCGCTCAACGGCTACGTTCCCGCTGGCCTCAGCGTCGAGCAGGCCGCCGAGTTGCGCCGGCAAAACCCCGACGATTACCTCAAGCGCTCGATGGACTCCATCGCCCGTCACGTCGAAGGCATGCTGCGCCTGCAACGCTTGGGTGCGGTGACATTCGACTACGGCAACAACATCCGCACCATGGCGTTCAAGCACGGCGTCGCCGAAGCCTACGCCTTCCCCGGCTTTGTGCCCGCCTACATCCGGCCGATGTTCTGCGAAGGCCGCGGGCCGTTCCGCTGGGCGGCGCTCTCCGGCGAGCCGGCGGACATCTATCGCACCGACAAGCTGGTGCTCGATTTGTTTCCTAAAGACCGCGTTCTGGCGCGCTGGATTCCTCTGGCGCAGCAACGGGTGAAGTTCCAGGGCCTGCCGGCGCGCATCTGCTGGCTGGGCTACGGCGAGCGCGCCGAGTTCGGCCTGGCCTTGAACGACCTGGTGCGGCGCGGCGAGCTGAAGGCGCCCATCGTCATCGGTCGCGACCATCTCGACACCGGCTCGGTCGCCTCGCCCTTCCGCGAAACCGAAAAAATGCGCGATGGGTCGGACGCGGTGGCCGACTGGGCGCTGCTCAACGCCCTGCTCAATGCCGTCAGCGGCGCTTCGTGGGTTTCGATTCACAACGGCGGCGGCGTGGGCATCGGCTACTCGCAGCACGCCGGGCAAGTCATCGTCGCCGACGGCACCAAAGAAATGGACTTGCGCCTCGAGCGCGTGCTGACCAACGACCCCGGCATCGGCGTCGCCCGCCACGCCGACGCCGGCTACCCCGAAGCCGTGTCTTTCGCCCGCAACAAGGGCATCAAGCTCCCCATGCCGTAGGACTCTGTGTCTCTGTGACTCTGTGTTTCTGTGACTCTGTATCCAGTCTTGTTTTTGCGTGAGGTGCCATCATGATTGTTGTGATTGGGGCGACGGGACATACAGGAAGTGTGATTGCGAAGAAGCTGCTGGCGGCGGGCGAGAAGGTCCGCGTCGTCGGGCGCAGCGCCGAGAAGTTGCAGCCTTTTGTTGCCCAGGGCGCTGAAGCGTTCGTCGGCGACGTTACGGATGCCGGGGCAATGGAACGCGCCTTCAGCGGCGCCGACGCCGTCTACGCCATGATTCCGCCCAGCATGGCGGAGAAAGATTTCTACGCTTACCAAGCGCGTGTAACTGAATCGCTGGCGGCGGCCATCGAGAAGGCGGGCGTGAAGCACGTCGTCGCGCTCAGCAGCGTGGGCGCCGATAAGTCCGAGAAGTGCGGCCCCGTCACCGGCCTGTATCGCTTCGAGCAACGCCTGAATAAGCTGAGCGGCGTCAACATCCTCCATCTGCGACCGGGTTATTTCATGGAAAACCTGCTGCAATTCATTGGGCTCATCAAGGCGATGGGGATGATGGCGGGGACGCTGCGGGGCGACCTGCCCATCGGGATGGTGGCGACGCGCGACATCGGCGCGGTGGCCGCAGAACGACTGGCGAAGCGCGACTTCACCGGTCAACAGACGCGCGAGCTGCTGGGCGCGCGCGAGGTAACGATGAGCGAAGCCGCAGCGGTCATCGGCCGTGCCATCGGCAAGTCGCTCTCCTATTCTAGGATGCCGGAGATGGTGGTGAAGCCGGCGATGGCCCGCATGGGGATGTCCGACGATGTGGCGCGGCTGCTGCTGGAAATGATGGAGGCGATGAACTCGGGCTGGATGGCGCCGCGGGAGCCGCGCTCGCCCGCCAACACCACCCCTACGACACTCGAAACCTGGGTGCAGGAAGAATTCCTGCCGCGCTTTCAGGCCAGCTAGCTCTTCTTGGACGTGACGGCGAAAAAGCTCGCCGGGAGCTGCTCCACGTTCCGGCCCTGGCAGGTAGGGCAGGTGAACTCGCCTTTCTCGTACTCGCCGAGGGTCAGCACCCGGCTGAACTCCTTCTTGCAGTCCTTGCAGAAGAATTCATAGAGCGGCATCGCACTTCCTCCCCTCTCGAAGCTGCTCCTTTGCTATTCTAGCGCCGCCCGCGAGAAAGGCAAGAGCCGCTGAATCGCTGAACCGGCCCATGCCACCAAGACCATTGTTGATCGCTCATTGTCGGCAGTTGGTTACACTGCGGGGAGGCCAAGAACCGCGGCGGGGGAGACAACTGCGCGAGCTGGGCGTGATTCACGACGGGGCGGTGCTTGTTCACGACGGCCGCATCGTCGCCGTCGGCACCACTCGTCAAGTTGAGCGGCAACCGCTGGCGCGCAAGGCGGAGAGGGTAGATGCAAAGAAGTACGTCGTTCTGCCCGGGTTCGTCGATTCTCACACGCACCTCATCTTCCCCAACAGCCGCGCCGAGGAGTACGAGCAGCGCATTGCCGGCGCGACCTATGAGCAGATTGCCCGGCGCGGCGGCGGCATTGTCTCGACGGTCAAGAAGCTTCGTCGCGCCACACACGACTCCCTGCTCCGCGCCGCCCGCGGCTGGCTTCGTGAGTTTGCTGCGCACGGCACGACGACGATCGAAGCCAAGAGCGGGTACGGGCTGAGCCTCGAATCCGAAATCAAGATTCTCGAAGTCATCAAACGCCTCAACCGCGAGCAGCCACTGGAGCTGGTGCCGACTTTTCTCGGCGCGCACGTCGTGGCACCCGAGTACAAGAAGAAACCGGAAGCGTACGTTGACCTGCTTGTCCGGCGAGCAATTCCGCTGGTGGCGTCGCGGGGGCTGGCGGAGTTCTGCGATGTCTTTGTAGATCGGGGAGCGTTCACGCCGGCGCAGGCGCGGCTGATTCTAACCGCGGGGCGGGTGTGCGGTCTGGAGCCGCGGCTGCACGCCGAGCAACTGGCGCGCACCGGCGGGGCGCGCCTGGCGGTTGAACTGCATGCCGCCAGCGTGGACCACCTCGAGCGGGTCAACGCCGCCGACATCCGTCGCCTGGCGGCTTCCTACACCGTCTGCACGCTGCTGCCGGGCGCGGTGTTCCATCTCGGCAAGCGCACCTACGCGCCGGCTCGGGCGCTGATTGACGCTGGGGCGATTGTGGCGCTGGCGACCGACTTCAACCCCGGCACCTCGCCGACGATTTCGATGCCGATGATTCTGTCGCTGGCCTGCAACGAGATGCGGATGACGCCCGCTGAAGCCATCACGGCCGCCACCGTCAACGGGGCGCACGCGCTGCGGCGCGCCGACCGCCTGGGCTCGCTCGAAGCTGGCAGGCAAGCCGACCTCTGCGGGTTTGCGCTTTCGGATTACCGCGAAATTCCGTATTATTTCGGAGTCAACCTCTGTCGCTGGACGCTGAAAAAAGGACAGGTGATCCATGACGCCACCGGGCAATTCCCCGCCGCCGACCGGTGACGCGCGCCCGCTCGACTTCCGTCGCTGGTTGGAGTCGCGGGGGATGAATCCCAACCGCAAGCGGCCACCCGGCCGCACCATGGCACTGCTGATGGACTACCGGGCGTATCTTGTCCGCAAAGTAGGCAAGGAGAACGCCGGACAGTGGTTCAGCAAATACGCCGGGCCGATTGAGGCCGACGAGCCGGCGGAGAAGGCGGGCTGAGATGCGGACGCTGGTCGAGTGTGTGCCAAACTTCAGCGAGGGGCGCGACCCCGCCAAAGTGGATGCGATTGTCGCCGCCATGCTGGAGGTCCCGGGGGTATCGCTGCTGGACCGCGAGATGGACGCCGACCACAACCGCTGCGTCATCACGCTGGTCGGGCCCAAGGAGAGCATCGGCGAAGCGGCGCTGCGCGGGGTGGGCAAGGCGGCGGAGCTGATTGACCTCACCAAGCATCAGGGCGCGCACCCACGCCTGGGCGCCGCCGACGTGGTTCCGTTCGTTCCCATCGAAGGCGTTACGATTGACGACTGCGTGGGCCTGGCCCGGCAGGTCGGCCAGCAAATCTGGGAGCGCTTCCGGATTCCGGTTTATCTCTATGAGGCCGCCGCCACGCGCCCCGAGCGCGAAAACCTGGAGAACATCCGCCGCGGCCAGTTCGAAGGGGTGCGCGAAGAGATTCTCACCAACCCTGACCGCGCGCCGGACTTCGGCGAGCCGCGCTTGCACCCGACGGCAGGGGCGACAGTGGTTGGCGCGCGCAAGTTCCTCATCGCCTACAACATCAATCTCAACACGCACAACCTGCAGGTGGCGCGGGAGATTGCCAAAGCGATCCGGTTTTCCAGCGGCGGGCTGCGCTACGTCAAAGCCATGGCAGTGGATTTGAAGGCGCGAGGGCTGGCGCAGGTGTCTATCAACCTGACCGACTTCGAGCGCACGCCCATCTTCCGCGTGTTCGAGATGGTGAAGCGCGAGGCGGCGCGCTACGGCGTTTCGATTGTCGGCAGCGAGATAGTCGGGCTGGTGCCCAAGCGGGCCCTCGAGGCCGCCGCTGATTTCTTTTTGCAGTTCGAGAACTTCAACCCCGAGCAGCAAATCCTCGAGAACCGGTTGGCGGCGGCGCTGTCGGGCGAGGTCACGACGTCCGGCCGGCCGGTCGCGCTGGGGATGAGGGCCGAGCCGCTGCTTTCTGCCGTGGCGGCGCCGACGCCAGCGCCGGGCGGCGGCTCCTGCGCGGCGCTGGCGGGCGCGCTGGCGGCCTCGCTGGGCGAGATGGTGGCGCGGCTTTCGGCGAAGAAGAAGAATCTGGCGCCGCATTCCGGCAGCTTGTTGAAGCTGGCGGATGAATTTGCCGCGCGGCGAGCGCAGTTGCAGGGCGCGATTGACCGCGACGCGGCGAGCTTCGAGGCGGTGATGAGCGCGATGAAGCTGCCCAAAGACACCGACAAGGAGAAGCAGGCGCGCGCGCAGGCCATCGAGGAGGCTACCCAGCGCGCCACCGAAGTGCCGCTGGAGGTCGCCGAAGCCGCCGTGGCGGTGCTCGACGCCCTGACGCAGCTCGCGCCCCTCAGCGCCCCGGCCATGGCCTCCGACCTCAAGACCGGCCAGCATCTGGCCACAGCAGCATTGCAGGGGGCTCTGGAGAATGTTAGGATCAACGTAGATGCCATCCAGGATCCGAGGTTTCAAGCCAACGCGAAAGCGCGCGCCGCGCAGCTCGAGGCGCGGTTGGGGGACGCGGTGACGGTAAGCAAGTAGCTCCACATAGCGAGGCTCACGATGAACACCTCCACAGCAAGGCTTGACCGTTGGACGACACTGGCGATTCTGGCGGCAGTGGCGCTGAGTTTCAACGCCTGCCATCAGGGAGCGCCCGGCACCTCGTTCGGCACCAACCCCGGCGGGGGTGGCGGCGGGATGGGCACCATCGTTCTCTTCGCCGAAGATCAGCCCTCGGGCAACATCCTGTCCTACGAAATGACCATCAGCAGCGTGACCATCACGCCTTCCGCCGGCAGCGCCGTGCCGTTGGTAACTACAGCGGTGCCGCTCGAGTGGCGCAGCCGGACCGTGGGGCCCACGCTGCTGGGAATCAACGCGGTCGCGCCCGCAACCTACACGAGCCTGACGGTGACCATTTCGAGCATTCAGATGACGGTGTTCGACCCGATCAGCAGTACCTTCTCTGAAGTGACCTGCCCCAGCGCCACCTGCTCGCTCTCCAGCTCCTCCCTCTCGGTGCCGGTCAGTATCACGCTGGCGGCCGACACCTTCCAGGGCCTGCGGCTGGACTTCGACCTGCGCAGCTCGATCACCCTGAACCCGATGAACAACTTTGTGGTCACGCCGATGTTCACCGCCGTCCCCACCAGCTTTGTTTCCGGCCAGGTGCAGGGCGAGCTGGATGACGTCCTCGGAACGATAGGGACGCCCTCGACCCTCAACGGCAACTTTCCCTTCACCGTTTTCTCCTCCAATCAGATGGTGACGGTCCCGGTGGACTCCAACACCCGCTTCGAGCAAGTGAGCGGGCTGACCGGCCTCAGCAACGGCGAGCGGGTGGAGCTCGACGCGCGGTTGCAATCCAACGGGAACTTCCTGGCGCTGGAGGTGGAGCGGGAAACAACGAGCACGAGTGCGCAGCAGTTGCGCGGGCTGGTTCTCTCCCGCACACCCGCCGTGGGCACTCTCACCAGCCTGAATCTGCTGGTGATGGACGCCATCCCCACGCCGCCGGCCGCCCAGGAACCAGGCGAGATCGTTACGGTCACCGTGGACAGTTCCTCGACTTTCCGCATCAGCACCGAAGACCTGCCCACGGCCAGCTTCCCCAACCTGGACTTTGACCGCACCACGCTGCAAGCGGGCCAGTTCATCCACGTGGTGCAGCGCACCGGGGCGACGGGCTTTACCGCTGATGCCGTCACCCTGGACGAAATCGCGCTCACCGGCCAGGTGGGTTCGAGTGTGGGCGCCAACAGCTTCACCTTCGTCCCCGACGGCGACTTCTTCAACTCCATCGGGCTGGGAACCATCAACGTCCAGGTCACCTCGCCTACGGAGCTCGAAAACATGCCCGCCGGCTTGGCCAGCCTTCAGCCCAATATCAGCATCGTAGCCGTGAGAGGCGTGCTGGTTTTTTCGGCCGGCAACGGCGTTCTGATGGCCAAACGCGTACGCCTGCTGCAGTAGACCGAACATGAAAAGGGCCTTGCTGGCTGTTACCGCCGTAGTTCTTCTCGCCGCCGCGGCGCGGGCGGCGGAACTGCGCTCCGACGTGCTGTTCCTGGTGCCGCGGGAAAGCGGCGAAGTCGCCTTTCTCGACCTGCAAAGCCTGCGCGGTTCGCCGCACTACGCCGGGATGAAGCAGCGCTTCCTGCCCGCACGCTTCCTGCACTTCGAGCGCTTCCTGCGCTCGATGGGCGTGGACGCCGACAAGGACATCGACTGGCTGGCCTGGTCCATCGTGCCTCCGGGCCCCGACCAGCCGCAGGAAATTTTTCTCGGCTTCGCTCAGGGCCGTTTTGCGCCGGAGAAAATCGAGGAGCACTTCCAGAAGCAGAGGCTCCCCATGGACGCCTACCGCGGGCTGACGCTGTTTCCCTTCGGCAGCGGCGTTTCGGCCCAGGATCTGCTGTTCACCTTTATCGACCCCTCCACGCTGGCTTTCGGGACGCGAGCCAGCCTGGAACTGATGCTGGAGACGCGCTACGGCAGCCACGGTAACCTGGGGGAGAACAAGGCGCTGTTCGACCGCGTTTACGAAGTCAACGGCCACGCGCCCGTCTGGGCGGTGTTCGATGAGAAGTACACCCGGCTGGCGGTGCGCCAGCTTCTGCCCGAAGCCGCCAAGTTCCCGGAGTTCGCCGAGGCGGCCAAGCGCTTCCGCGGCGGGCTGCTGCGGGTGGACGTGAACCGCGAGGCCAACGTGAGCTTCCAGGCCTGGTGCGCGCAGCCGGCCGACGCGCAGTCGTTCTCGATGCTGCTGCAGGTCGGCCTGATGGCGCAGAGCTGGAAGGTGCAGGAGAGCGACCCGGTGCTGAGTGCGGTGCTGCAACGCGCGGCGGTGAGGACGGCCGGCGACCGGCTGGAGCTTGAGGTTTCGATTGCAGAGAACGACTTGAAGGCGCTGCTCGAGCGCCGTTCCCTTCTCTGAGGCGCGTCCGCGCTACTTCTTCTGCGGCTCGCCCGGTTTGCGGTCGGGCGGGTTCTTGCTGAACACCAGGCTCGAGGGCCGCTGCTTGACCGTGTCGGTGATCTCGCGCAGGTTCTCGGTGGTCACCTCGATGTTCTCGATGGTGTTGTCGAGCTGATCACGGTTGGCCACCAGCAACCGGCGCACTTCCTCCATCGCCGTTTCAGCCCGCGCCAGGGTCTTGCGCAGTTCGCGCAGGGTGCGCTGCACTTCGGCGTCGTCGTCCTTGGCCAGGTTGTTCCAGTTGGCCAGCAGGGTGTCGAGGTTCTTGCGGGTTTCCTTGATGTCGTCCATGAACTTGTCGATCTTGGCGCTGGAGCTGTCGAAGTTGGCCAGGATGGTCTTCAGGCGCGGCTTGGCGTCGGTGAGGATCTGGTCGATTTTCTGCAGCGAGGCGCGGACGCGCTTGCGGTTCTCTTCGTTGGTGAGGTCGTTGATGTTGTCGAGAGCCTGATTCATCTTGGGCCGCAGGTCGTTGATGAGCTTGTTGGCGTCATCGCTGGTGGCCCCGAAGCTGTCCACCAGCTCGCCCCACTGCTTCGACTCCCGGGTCGGGATGTCGCTGCCGGTGGGCAGCAGCGCAGCCTCGGGAGCCCCGGCGGAGATTTCGACGTAGTTCTCGCCCAGCATGCCGAGCGAAGTGATTTTGGCGGTGCTGTCGGTGCGCACCGGGGTCTGCGGATCAACGGAGATCGTTACCACGGCGCGCGCCGGGTCTTTCTGGTCGAACGTCAACCCCTCCACGCGCCCGACCTTCATCCCGGCGTAGCGCACCGGCGAGCCGGGCTCGATGCCGCCGGCAAACTTGGTGCGCACGGTGTAGGTATTCCGCGGGCTGCCGGTGACATTCCAGCCGCCGACCAGCGCCAAGGCCGCCACCACCATGATGACGGACACGATGACGAACAGCCCGACTTTGATTTCTTCCCTGCGGTCCATGGCGTTGCTCCTCGACTAGGTTTCGGCTCCCCCCGTGAGCGACTGCAGATAGGCCTCGCTGTCGCGCTCGGGCTCTTCCGGCACACGGTTCAAGAACTGTTGCACCCGCGGGTGCTGGTTCTGACGAATCTCTTCCGGCGTCCCCAGGGCGACGATTTCGCCGGCGAACATCACCGCGATGCGGTCGGCGATGAGGAAGGCGCTGGCCAGCTCGTGGGTGACCACGATAATGGTCATCGGAAAGGTCTGCTTGAGCTTCAGCACCAGCTCGTCAATGCCGGCAGCGGTGATGGGGTCGAGGCCGGCGGAGGGCTCGTCAAGAAGCAGAATCTCGGGGTCGAGCGCCAGCGCCCGCGCCAGCCCGGCGCGTTTGCGCATGCCGCCGCTCAATTGCGCCGGCATCAGTTCCTCGAAGCCGCCCAGGCCGACCAGGCCCAGCTTCATGCGGACGAGCACCTGGACGGTGGAGTCGTCCAGCTTGGTGAGCTCCCGCAGCGGAACGGCGACGTTATCGCCCAGGTTCATTGAGCCGAACAGCGCCCCGCTCTGGAACAACACCCCCATATGGCGACGCAGCTCCTGCAATTCGTCCGTCGGGCAGTGGCAGACATCGGTGCCCTTGATGTAGACGTGGCCCTGGGCAGGCTTCTCCAGCGCCAGCATGTGGCGCAGCAGGGTGCTCTTGCCGGTGCCGCTCGAGCCCAGCAGCACGATGGTCTCCCGCGGCTGAACGCTGAGGTTGATGTTGTGCAGGATGCGCCGGCTGCCGTAGTAGGTTGTCAGGTTCTCGACGCGGATGACGGGCTCGTCGGCCATTGCCTCACCAGATGTAGTAGAACAGACCGCTGAAGAACATATCGGCCGCAATAATGGCGCTGATGGAAATCACCACGGCGCTGGTGGTGCGCAGACCGACGCCTTCGGCGCCGCCACTAACGGAGAAGCCTTCGTGGCAGCCGACTTCGGTGATGATGATGCCGAAGATGACGCTCTTCACCAGGCCGGAGAAGATATCCTTGAGCAGCAGCGCGTCCAGCGCCCGCGACCAGTAGAGCGAGAGCGGCATCTGGATTTCCGTGACCGCGAAAATCGAGCCGCCCACAATGCCCATGAAGTCTGAGACGAGAGTCAAGCAGGGCATCATCAGGATGAGCGCCAGGTACTTGGGGACGACGAGGAACTTGATCTTGCTCAGACCCATGGTGTCGAGCGCGTCCAGTTCTTCCCCCACTTTCATCGTGCCGAGCTCGGCGGCGAACGACGAAGCCGAGCGGCCGGCGACAATAACCGCCGTCATCAACGGCCCCAGCTCGCGCGCCATGGAAATCGCCACGATGTTCACCACCAGCGTCGTGGCGCCCCACCTGCGCAGCTCGTTGGCGGTCTGGTAGGCCAGAATCAAGCCGACGAAGAGCGCGATGAGCGAGACAATCGGGATGGCGTTGACGCCGGCCAGCACCATCTGGTGGATGGCGGCCCGGCCGCGCAGGCCCTTGCCCTGAAGCGGCGCCACCAGCGTCCAGTAGAGGGCGTCCTTACCCAGACGAGTGATGCCGCCGACGTAGCGCAGGAAAGCCAGGCTGCGCGCGCCGACAAACGCCAGAATCGCAGTCATGAAAGTTTAGGCGCCGCCCGAGGCGCTGGCCAACTGCTTCAGCGCGTCGTCTTCGTTCTCGAAAATCTTGAATACCTTATCCAGCCGCACCAGCTCGAGCACGTTGCGCGTGTTCTTGGTCAGGCCGCAGAGACCGAAGGTGGACTTCTGGGCCTGGGCAGCCTTGAGCCCTTCGACCAGCGTGGCGATGCCGGAGCTGTCCATGTAGGCCACCTGGGCGAGGTTGACCACGACTGCGTTCTTGCTCTTCAGCGCGCCGAGTATTTTTTCCCGCAGCGCCGGCGTGGACTCAAAAGTAATCTGCCCGTCCACATCCAGAATGGTGGTCGAGCCCCGCTGGCGTAAGTTGACGTTCATGGCCGACCCTCCCCGGCGGCAAGGTAGTGAACCAGAATCAGGCGCAGTTTGCCGTCCGGCGTCTGGTCGTAGACCACGCGATCGAGCAACTGCGCCAAAAGGCAGGCGTCAGCTTCCGTCCTCTCGTCCGGCACGGTCGCCTGGCCGTCTTCGAGGTTGATCTCCACTCGATCCTCATAGCCGGCGAACTGGAGCTGCAATTCCTCGCGCTCCCTCCCCGCCACGCGCATCACTTGCCGGCAGGCGCACGCCAATGCTTCCCTCAGGTTGCGCTGCGCGCCTTCGCCAAATCCCAGCTGCTCGGCCAGGCGACCTGCCATCCCCTGCACGGCGGGGATGAGCTCGGGGTCGGGGGTCATCGTTATCGCCACACCGATTCGCCTGTGCTCGGTCATCACACGAACAGAAAAAAATTCCTTCCTGCCGCCTCAGCCCGTCCGGGATCGACCCACGACGCCGTGGGAGCATACACCAAAACTTCGGTGTCCGCCAGAATTCTTAGCGGCGGTCAGTGTCCCAGCTCCTCCTGGGTGCGGTATTCACAGGCTTCGCGGCAGTCGGCGCAGTAGTAAAACCCATCGCCGACCAGGCGACAGGTTTCCGGGTTCTTGCAGAGAATGCAATAGCGGGGGCAGGGACACTTTTCTTCCGGCAGGTCGCACTGCATACACCTGAAAACTTTTTGTTCCATTCGCCTTCTCCCGGACGGCTCAACTTGACTATACCATCCCCCGCCTGCGCCCGCACCTCCCGGGCGAGTCCGACGCCGCCGAGGCGATTGACAGGCTGCCGCAACTCCCCTAGTCTGGATAATTCCGATTCCCCGGAAAAAGGAGAAGGAATGGCCACGGCTGTAGCCCCCAAACGCAAGAAACGCAAGAAGTCGGTGTTGAAAAACATCCGCAAGGCGGAACGACGCGCCGCCATCAATCGCGCCAACCGCAGCCGGTTGCGCACCCAGGTGAAGAAGTTCCGCCGCGCGCTGGCCGGCGGCAACCTGACCGAAGCGCGCCAACTGCTGCCGCAGACGATTTCCCTGCTCGACCGCTCGGTGCACAAGGGCATCCTGCACCGGAACGCGGCGGCGCGGACGAAGTCGCGCCTGCTGCGCCACTACCAGAAGCTGGCCGGCGCCGCCGCTTAGCGGGTCCCCACCCGCGCAGCGGTGGACGCTCCGCCCGCCAACTGAACCACCAGCAACTCAACGATGGCCTTCGCGTCGGGCGGCGACGACTTGAGCGCCTCGTCGGCCTCCGCCAGCGCCGCCAGTCCCTGCCGCAACTCGTCGGGCCGAAATCTGCGCGCCTGCCGCTGCAATTGCGCCACGCGCGATTGCGGCGCGCGCAGCACCGCTGCCGCACGGTAGGACGGGAGTCCCGCCGGCAGCTCGCGCGCGATGAGCAACTGGCGATAGCGCCAGGCAAGCAAACCCACCAGCCCGATGGGGCTTTCGCCCTGCGCCAGCAGGCGCTCGAGCAGCGCCAGCGCCTCGGGGCGGCGGCGCTCGGCGAGAAAGTCCACCATATCGAAGACGCTGAACTGGCGGGCGGCCACGACGACCGCAGCCAGATCGTCCATCGTCACCTCGCGGTCGCCCACGTAGGCGCGCAGCTTTTCCAGTTCGGCGTGCAGGCGGCCCTGGTCGGGCCCGAGGACAAAGACCAGGTCTTCGGCGCGCTCGCGGCTCAGCTTCAAACCAATCTTCTTCGCCCACTGCTCGGCCGCGCGGACGGCTTCGGAGCCCTCGGGCGATTCGGCGCCGTGCCGCTCGCACTTTGCCAGCAGCAGCCGGGCGGCGCGGGTGCGTTTGTCGAGCTGCTCTTCCTCGAAAATTACGACGGTGAATTCCGGAAGCGAATCGAGCAACCCCTCCAGTCGGTCGAGCTCCTCCTCGTCCAGCTTCTCCGCGTCGCGCAGCACCAGCACCTGGCGCGGGCTGAGCAGCGTGGGCGAGGAAGCGGCGCGCTCGATTTCCTCCAGGCTCGCCCGCGAGAGCGAAAACTCCTGCACCGCAAAGGCGCGGGCGTCCATCTGCGGCACAAACTGCGCCAGCAGTTCCTCGCGGATTTTCTGCCGCAGGTAGGAGTCTCCGCCTTCAATCAGGTGAGCGCGGCGGGCTGTCCTGGGGGTCACGGGTCAGAAATTCTCCAGCACGGCGCTGACCAGGGCGGCGGCGAAGTCGCGCGCCAGACGCTCGAAGGCGGGCTGGCGCTCCTCGAAGAAGCTGTGGACGTCGCCGGTGATTTCGTACTGGTCGCGGAAGACGTAGTGGCCATTGGAGTAGAGCACCTGCTGGTCGCGGAGGTCGCGCATTTCGACCGAAAGGGTCACGGTAACCAGTACGGCCGAGGCGCGCCCGGTGTTGGGATCAAAGAGCACCGGGGCGGTGTGGGCGGTAAGCACGGTACCGCGCAGCACGGCGTCGGCGCCTTCCTGGCTGCCGACCACCTGGTAGCGGGTGCGGTGGATGAACTCGCGCATCACCGCGTCGGTAAGCCGCTGCTCGAGCCCCATCGAAGTGGTCCGGTTCTCGAACGCGGGCACGGCGATGACTTTGAGGTTCTGCGGCAGGCGGTTGCCCTGGCCGCCGACCTTGTAGCCGCAGCCCGAGCTGGCCAGCAACACCGCCAGTGAGGTCAGCAGCGCAAGGCGCTCAGCTAACCAAGGTTTCCGCAATGTCCACCGCCGTTTGCGCCGTCAGGCGAAGATTGTCGGCCACCGCCCAGAGCCAGAACGCCGCCGGGCGTTTCCGGTCGCGCAGCACCGGGCCAATGATTATCTCATCCCGGCCGGCTGCGTCCACCGCGCCGGCCGGAGATTCGTCCTGTCTTAAAACGGAAACGCGGCGGCCTGCAAGCGCGCGTTCGACCGCCGGAAGTTCAGCCGCCTGCTCAAGCTCCACCAGAACCGACAAGCAATGGGCGTGGAACACTGGCGCCTGCAGAACGCGCAGCGCCACGCGCTCGGCGAGCTTGGGCGCGCGCCGCTCGATTTGCCGGTAAACCAAGTCGTCAATCTGCTCCAGGTGCGAAGCGCTCTCGGCGCCGTAGCGCGCCAGCAGGTTGAAGGCGACCTGGGCATCAAAGACCGTGCGCGGAAAACTCTGGAAGGAGAGCAGACGCACGGTTTGCTCCTGCAATTCGTCCAGGCCGGCGGCGCCGCGTTCGGAGACCGGCTCGAAGACGTTGGCGACCGCGCGCCGTACGGACAGCTTGGCATTCAGCCGCCCCAGCATCGCCAGCAGCGCAATCGCCGCGGCATGCGGCACGGTGTACCAGCGGCGCGGTGAATCGTCGGTCGGCGGCAGGCAGTCCTCGAGAAACGGAACGCGCACGCGGGCCTCGGGGACGTCGAGTAGCGCATGACTCAAATCGATAACGGCGGCGGAACCGGCGGCGGCCTGGGGCCAGTTCTGCCGGGTGAAGCGGTCGGCGGTGGAGGCAAAGAAGACGAGGTCATTTTCGGTAAAGGTGTCGGCGTCAATGGCCTCCACCAGCGCCGGCTCGCCCTCGAAGTCGGTCAACTGGCCGAGCGCCTCGGGGTCGTCGAGCAGCGCCAGCTTGCGCAGCGGGAACAAGCGCTCCTCGAGGACTTGCTTGACCTCTTTGCCTTTGAGCGAGGTGGCGCCGATGAGGGCGACACGCAAGCCGGTCTCGGGCGCCGCGGGAGTCATTCCACTTTCACTCGACGTGCCCCGTCAGCCGACGGCGCGCTTCCGTCAACAAACCGGACAGCAGATAGGTGATCGCCAGCGCCAGCAGAACCGGGCGGGAGAAAAACCAGATCAGGGCGACGAGCACCGCGAGGCCGATGATGGAGCGGCCGCGGCCGCCGAGACTCAACCGCTTGAAGCTCGGATAGCGGATGGGACTCACCATCAGCAGCGCCAGCAGCGCCACGAGCCCAGCCCAGGCCACGGCCCACTCCCAGTCAGTGATGGGCGTGGGCGCGAAGTGCACGATGGCAGCGACCACGCCGGCGCCGGCCGGAATCGGCATGCCGACAAAGTAGCGGTGCGAATGCGTAGCGGGGTTGGCGTGGGTCGGTGTCGGCAGGACGTTGAAGCGCGCCAGGCGCCACGCCCCGCAGAAGGCAAAGGCAAAACAGATGACCCAGCCGATTTCGTAGATGTGCCGCGCCCACGCCGGGTCCCCGCCGGTCTGGATTCCGCGCAGACCCCAGACCAGCGCCAGAAACGCCGGGGCGATGCCGAAGCTGATGACGTCGGCGAGCGAGTCGAGCTCCTTGCCGAAGGGGCTGGCGACCTTGCGCAGCCGGGCCACGCGACCGTCGAGCCCGTCAAACAAGATCGCCCAGCCGATGAACTTGGCGGCGGAGTCGAGATCAAAAACGGTGCCGCGCGCGGCGGCCAGGATGGCGATGTAGCCGAAAAAAAGATTGCCGACGGTGAGGACGGAGGAGACGAGGTCGATGCCGCGCTGGACTTCGTGGTTTTGTTCTTCACTCATTCGAGTTGGGCCAGGATGGTCGAGCCGCCGCGAACGTGCTCCCCGGGCTGGACGCGTACACGGTAGCGCGGCTCGAAGAATACTTCAACCCGCGAGCCGAAGCGAATCATGCCGAGGCGCTCGCCGCGGGCCAGCTCGTCGCCGGTTTTTTTCCAGAACTCGATCCGGCGGGCCAGAAGGCCGGCAATCTGGCGGAAGACGACGCGCGTCCCTTCACCTTCCATCACAACTTCGTTCTGTTCGTTTTCCCAGCTCGCCTGGGGCTGCGAGGCGATGTGGAACTTGCCGGGGCGATAGAGGACCTCGGCGATGCGCCCCGCGATGGGAGCGCGGTTGACGTGGACGTCGAAGAGGGAAAGAAAGATGCTGATGCGGGTGAGCGGGCGGCCTCCGGGAACGACCTGGTCAACCGCGAGCACGCGCCCGTCGGCCGGCGAAACAATCGCGCCGGTGGCCGCAGGAATCTGCCGCTCAGGGTCGCGGAAGAAGAACAGAATGAAAGCCGCCAGCGCCAGCAGCACCCCGGCGGGAATCCACCAGCCCAGCCAGAGCAGCAGCGCTCCGAGCAGCGCGGGGACACTCGCAAACACGTAACCAGTGCGAATCATGAAAGTAGGAGTACTGAGAAACGGTAACACACGCCCGCAGGGCCATCAAGGCGCGAGGGAGCGGGCACAAATCACGGCGTCTTCGACAGGGTCGCGGTAGTAGCCGGTGCGTCGGGCGCGCTCCTTAAACCCCAGGGCGCGGTAGAACTCCAGTGCGGCGCGATTCGACGCCCGCACTTCGAGCCAGCACTGACGCGCGCCCCGGCCCCGGGCGCGCGCCAGCGCTTCTTCCACTAGCCGCCGACCCAGCCCGCGCCGCCGCGCGACCGGGCGCACCGCCAGGTTGAGAATCTCCATTTCGTCGGCGGCGATGCGGGCCAGGACAAAGCCCATTCTCTCTTCGCTGTTGCCTTGAGCGACCAAACAAAGGGTACCGTCGGCGGCGAGCAGGCTTTCGTAGGCGTCGCGGGTCCAGCGGGCAGCGCCGGGCGAAGCCTTCTGAATCGAAAGCAGAGCCTCGAGGTCGCTGCGGTGCGCGTCGCGCAGCGTTAGTTTTGCTTCCACAGCAGCTCCGCGTCCGAGCGCCGGACGTAGTTGGCTTCGAGGTGGAGCGCGTCGACGGCCTCGCCGCGGGCGAACTTGCGCGCCCCCAGGCGCGCCACCGCTTCCGCGAGAACCGGCGAAACCTCTTCGCGGCGCGCGAACGCAAAGGGGCTGGCAGCAATCTGCGCCTGCCAGGCGCTGAGCTCCGGCCCGACCAAGGTGCAGGTCTCCGGTCGAATCCCCTCGGCGCGCAGCGTCGCGAGAAACTCGGGCAAGGTCAACACGCGCTCGGCCGCGTACCCGGCAATTTCCTCTCGTTTCTCGTACACGCCGGCGAAGACCTGGCCGCGGTAGGCGTTGACGATGGGGATGAGCAGGCCGCGGGCGTGCGCGGCTTCACAAACCGCTGCCAGCACGCTCACCGGAACAACCGGCTTGCGGTGCATCTCGGCCAGGCCCTTGACGACCGTGAGCCCGACGCGCAGCGCGGTGAAAGCACCGGGACCGTTGGCGACGGCGTAGAGGTCAATGTCGCGCAGAGCAATGCCGGCCTGAGCGACGGCTTGCTCGATGTTGCGGAAAAGCTGGACGGAGTGCTGCTCGTCGGAGCGCGGGGCGACCAGCGCGGCCAGTTCATGGTCGCGCGCCACCGCCACGCTCGCGTTCTTGGTTGTGGTGTCGACCGCCAGCATCCACATGAGCCAGGCTCCGAACCTCCATTATAATGGCGCCACCCCATGACCGCGCCGGTGCCTTCGACGCCGCTGATGCGGCAGTATCTCGACATCAAGCGCCAGTACCCGCACGCGCTGCTGCTGTTCCGGCTGGGGGATTTCTACGAGCTGTTCTTTGAAGACGCCAGGGTGGCGGCGCGGGAGCTGGAGATTACGCTGACGGCGCGGCACCGCGAGCGGGGCTCGCCGGTGCCGATGTGCGGCGTGCCCTACCACGCCGCCGAGAGCTACATCGCCAAGCTCATCCGGCGTGGCTACAAGGTCGCCATCTGCGAGCAAACCGAAGAGCCGAGCAAGGCGAAAAAGCTCGTGCGCCGCGAAGTGGTGCGGGTCATCACCCCCGGCACGGCGACCGACACGGCGCTGCTCGAGCCCCGCGAGAACAATTTTCTCGTCGCCTGTCTCCCGCGCGCCGCCGCCGAACGCGTCGGGCTGGCCTACGCCGATTTGTCCACCGGCGAATTCCGCGCTACGGAATTGGCCGGGGCCGACTGGCGGGCGCGGCTGGAAGAAGAGCTGCAATACCTGGCACCGCGGGAGCTGCTGCGGCCGCAGCAAGGCAGCCTGGGGCGCGGGGCGGCGGGCGACGGCCTGCGGCCGTCGTTCGTGGAAACCCCGCTCGAAGACTGGCTGTTCGACGCCGACCAGGCGGAGAGATTGCTGCGCGAGCAGTTCGGTGTGGCGACGCTCGACGGACTCGGGCTCGCCGACAAGCCGCTGGCGGTCGGCGCCGCCGGCGCATTGGTCCATTACCTGCGCGAGACGCAGCGCAGCACGCTCGACCATCTCGGCCGGCCGGCCTTCTACCAGCAGCAGGAAGCGCTGGTGCTCGACAGCGTTTCGGTGCGCAACCTCGAGCTGGTCGAGCCGCTTTTCGGCAACGACCGCTCGACCACACTGCTGGCGGCGATTGATCTGACGGTCACGGCCGCCGGCGGGCGGCTGCTCAAGAACTGGCTGCTGCGGCCCTCGGTTTCGCTCCACGAAATCACCGCGCGGCTCGACGCGGTCGAGGAACTGGGCGGGGCGACACTGGAGCGAGACGAGCTGCGGCGCGCTCTCGGGCAGGCGTATGACCTGGAGCGCCTGCTGAGCCGGTGCACGCTGGCGACCGCCACCCCGCGCGACCTGCTGGCGCTGCGGCAGACTCTGGAGCTGCTGCCGGCGCTCAAGCAGCAGCTCGGCGGGTTTGCGGCGGCGCGCCTCCAAGAGCTGGCGGGCGCGGTGGATGAGCTGGCGGAGCTGCGGGAGCAGATTCGCCGCGCCATCTGCGAGCAGGCGCCGGCGAGCGCCACCGAAGCCGGCATCATCCGCGAGGGCTACCACAGCGAGCTCGATGAGCTGCGGCAGTTGCGCGCCCACGGCACGCGCTACATCGCCGAGATGGAAGCCCGCGAGCGGCAGCGCACCGGCATCGGGTCGCTCAAGGTGCGCTACAACCAGGTGTTCGGCTACTACCTCGAAGTATCAAAGCCCAACCTGGCGCGCGTGCCGGCCGACTACGAGCGCAAGCAAACGCTGGTCAACGCCGAGAGGTTCACCACCGCGGAGCTCAAGGAGTACGAGCGCAAGGTGCTCTCGGCAGAAGAAAAAATTCTGGAGCTCGAGCGGCGGCTGTTCGAAGAGGTCCGCGCCGCGGTGGTGGCGGCCTCGACGCGGCTGCGGGCGACGGCGGCGGCGCTCGCGCAGGTGGACGCGCTGGCGTCGTTTGCCGAGTTGGCGCGGGCGCGCGGCTACGCGCGGCCGCAGTTCAACGAGACGGGCGAACTGGAGATTGCCGGCGGGCGGCATCCGGTGGTCGAGCGGCTGGGGGAGATGCGCGGGGAGCGGTTCATCCCCAACGACACCTATCTGAACGATTCGAGCGACCTGATTCTCATCATCACCGGGCCGAACATGGGCGGCAAATCCACCTACCTGCGGCAGGTGGCCCTGGTGTGCGTGCTGGCGCAGATGGGTTGTCCGGTGCCGGCCGAGCGCGCCCGCCTGCCGGTGCTCGACCGCATCTACACACGCATCGGCGCCTCGGACAACCTGGCGCGCGGGCGCTCGACGTTTCTGGCCGAGATGGTGGAGACGGCAACGATTCTCAACACCGCGACGCCCCGCAGCCTGGTGCTGCTCGATGAGGTGGGGCGCGGCACAGCGACCTTCGACGGGCTGGCGATTGCCTGGGCGGTGGTCGAGTACCTGCACGCGCGCGTCCGGGCGAAGACGCTGTTCGCCACGCACTACCACGAGTTGACCGAGCTGGCCGACTTGCTGCCGGGCGTGAAGAACCTCCACGTGGCAGTAAAAGAGGCGGGGGCGGAGATTGTTTTTCTGCATCGGGTGGAGCCGGGGAGCGCCGACAAGAGCTACGGGATTGAAGTGGCAAAGCTGGCGGCGCTGCCGCTGGAAGTCATCGAGCGCGCCCGGGACGTTCTGCAACGCCACGAGCGGCGCGAGGTGGCGGTGAAGGAAGAGTTGTCGCCCGGGGCGGCGCAGCAACTGGCGCTGCTGACGCCGCTCGATCAAAAGATCGTTGAGACGCTGCGTTCAACCGACCTCGACCGGCTGAGCCCGCTCCAAGCTCTGAACCTGCTGGCCGAGCTCAAGAAGCAACTGGGTTGAGGATGCGCGTCGCTGGACTGATGTCGGGGACGTCGGCGGACGGAATTGACGTGGCGCTGGTGCGCCTCGGCGGGCGGCCGCCGCGGGTTCGGGCGCGCCTCGAAAAATTCTGCACAATTCCCTACTCCGATCGGGTACGGCGGCAGATTCTGCGCGTGGCCAACGCCAACCGCGCCCGGGCGGTGAGCGTGGCCGAGATCAGCCAGTTGAACTTCTTGCTGGGGGAGTTGTTTGCCGAGGCGGTGGTGCGCGCGGCGCGGCGGTTTGGGGTTCGCCTGAGCAGCATTGACCTCATCGGCTCGCACGGGCAGACGGTTTTTCATCAGCCGATGCCGGAGGAGTTCGCTGGGCGGCGCGTGGTGTCGACGCTGCAACTGGGCGAGCCGCAGCTCATCGCCGAGCGCACCGGAATTCCCGTGGTCGCCAACTTCCGTCCGCGGGACATGGCGGCGGGCGGGCAAGGCGCCCCGCTCGTCCCATTTGTGGATTACCTGCTCTATCGCCATCCGCGTCGCGGGCGCGCGGCGTTGAACCTCGGCGGCATCGCCAACGTGACCGTGATTCCGGCCGGCGCGCGGCCGGAAGACGTGATTGCGTTCGACACCGGGCCGGGGAATATGGTGATTGACGCCGTGGTGGAGGCGGTAACCCGCGGACGCCAGCGCTTCGACCGCAACGGCACGCGGGCGCGGCGAGGCGAGCCCATTGAGGGTCTCTTGCGACGACTGTTGCAACACTCCTATTTCCGGCGGCGGCCGCCGAAGAGCACGGGGCGGGAAGAATTCGGGCAAGCCTACGCGCGCGAGTTTCTGCGACGTGCGGGGCGAGCGTCAGCCGCCGACAAAGTTCGCACGGCAACGGAGCTTACAGTGCGGGGCATTTCCGATGCCTTCCGCCGCTTCATCCTGCCTCGGGCACGCATCGAGGAAGTGATTGTGGGGGGCGGGGGCGCGCGAAATTCATTCTTGATGGCAAGGCTGCGGGAGGGGCTGCCGGGGCTGCGATTCGTTCCGGCGGGCAAGTTCGGCCTGGACGAAAAAGCCAAAGAAGCGTTCGCGTTCGCGGTGCTGGCCTACCACACCTGGCACGGCTGGCCGGCGACCCTGCCGTCGGCCACCGGCGCGCGCAGCGCGGTGCTGTTGGGGTCGATCGCCCGATGAAGCAACCGACTGGAAGCCGGCGCTACCCAGACACAAGCCTCCGTGGCACCGGCATCCTGGGGGCCAGAGTGAAACCAGCAACCGCTCTCGTCCTAATTCTTGTCTTGTGCCCCATTCTCAATCCCGCCTCAATCCAAAAGCGGCCTCCGGAGAACTCCTCGGAGCCGAAGAAAGACATGCCCACCCTCATGCGCGAGGCGGAAGAAGGCAACGCCGAGGCTATGTACGTGTTGGGAACGCGGTATCAGTTTGGGACCGATGTTGAGAAGAACGGTGCCATGGCCGAATCGTGGTATCTCAAGGCGATCGAAAAGGGCCATATGCGAGCGCTTACCAACCTGGGCGGCATGTACTTCGCCGGGGACGGCGTCCCGCAAGACGTTCAAAAGGCCGCGCAGTTGTACGAGCGAGCCGCGGAGAGAGGTGAGCCGGTTGCACAGATGAATCTTGGCTCGATGTACTTGTACGGAGTCGGCGTCGAGAAAGACATGGAGAAGGCGGCGAAGTGGAATCTGAAAGCGGCGGAACAAGGACTCCCTCGAGCGCAGTACACCATCGGGCTGATGTACTACCAGGGACTAGGCGTTCCGAAGGACGTTGGCGAAGCAAGAAAGTGGTATGAAAGGGCCGCGGCTCAAGGCCAGGAGAGAGCGCTTAACAACCTCGGGAAGCTGTACGACGACGGAGAAGGAGTTGAGCAAGATCTTGCCAAGGCGGTTGAACTCTTCAGGGCGGCGGCGGAGAAGGGCCATGCCACAGCCCAGCTCAATGTGGGCAGGATGTATCTCAATGGGCGAGGAGTCGAGCGAGATGCCGTTACCGCCTACATGTGGTTCCTGCTGGCGAAGAAGAACGGCGACCCGAAGGCACCAGCTGTCTTGCAAGTCGTCGCGTCAACGCTAACTGCGGAGCAGGTGGCAGAGGCCGAAAAGAGAGCAGCCGAGTGGGAAGACGCGCACAGGCCCAACCGTCCTACCCAATAGCGACGAACGGTTTGGAGGCTTCAGGGGCTTCCCGCAGAAGTTTCGGGATCTACGCTCGGCTTGCAGCCTCGCCACGAAAAGCCCCGGTTTATTCGGGGGGTTCGCCCTCGATGGCGGCGCGAATGTCGGCCTCGCTGATGGGACCTTCGCGGAGGATGATCCACTCGTCATCGCTGCGCAGCTCAACGACCGTGGAAGCGAGCCGGGCTTTCGATTCTCCGCCGTCGAGGATGAGCGGCACGCGCTCGCCGAGCTGCTTGACAACCTGCGGCGCCGAGACGCAGGCGGCGAAGCCCGAGAGGTTGGCGCTGGTGCCGGTGACCGGACCACCGACGGCCTTGATTACCGCGGCGGTCACTTTGGAATCGGGCAGGCGCAGCGCGACCCGCCCGGTGTTGCCGGTGACTTTCAGCGGCAGGCGCCGGGTGGCGCTGAGCACGATGGTCAGCGCGCCCGGCCAGAAGCGCTCGACCAGCGGGAAAAACGGATCGGGCAAATCGGCGGCAAGGTCTTGCGCCTGCTCGGTGGTGGCGACCAAGATCGGCAGCGCCTTGCGCTCCGGGCGGCCCTTGATGTCGTAGACGCGCGCCACCGCCATCAGGTTGAACGGGTCGGCCGCCAGACCGTAAAAAGTGTCGGTCGGAATCACCACCACTTCGCCGCGCCGAATCAGCTCGGAGGCGTGGGCGATCGAGCGGGAATCCGGGTTATCGGGAGATACGGTTAGGATTTCGGCCACAGACTGTCCAGTCGCGCGCAGTATGAGCCCGTGGACCCACGGGCGCAAACTAACACAAGGGGAAAGGCTGGTCAAGCAAAGGCGGCGCGCTTTGCACTCTGCGGCGCCGTTTGTTAGGCTGGCCTTTCGATGAAATCCTACGGCCGGCAGGAGCTGACCAGCCCGCAGAATCCGCTGCTGCGGGCGCTGTGGCGCGCGCTGCGCGAAGGCGAGGCGACACCCGAGGGCGCGATCGCGGTCGAAGGGCCGCGCTTAGTCGAGGAGGCGCTGCGCAGTTCGGTGGAAGTGGCAGCGGTTGTCGCCGCGCGCTCGGCGGAAGCGCGACTGGCGAAACTGGAAGCCCTCGCCAACGGGCGCCTGCAGAGCTACGTTGTTCCTGACCGTGTGTTCCGCACGCTCGCCGATACTGAAACGCCACAAGGCATCGCCGCGCTGGTGCGCTTGCCGCAGCGCAAGCTGGAAGCGACTCTCGCGCAACCGCGCGCGCTCGTCCTCGGTCTGGTCGGCGTGCAGGATCCCGGCAACCTCGGGACGATTCTGCGCTCGCTTGAAGCCTTCGGCGGCTCGGCCTGCCTGCTCACGCACGGCACAGTCAGCCCGTTCAACCCCAAAGCGGTGCGGGCTTCGGCGGGCTCGCTCTTTCGGGTGCCGGTATTCCACGGGCTGAAGTTGCGCGAAATCCTCGAGCGCTGCCGGGACTATTCGCTCGAAACCATCGGACTGGCTCCGGGCGCCGGGCGCGAGTTGAGCCAAACCGACTTGCGCCAGCCGGTCGCCCTTTTCATCGGCCAGGAAGGCAGCGGCTTGCCGCGCGAGACGCTGGCGCAACTCGACACCGTGGCGGAGATTCCGCTGGCCGCGCCGGTCGAATCGCTCAACGCCGCCATGGCCGCCACGCTGGCGCTCTACGAGGCCGCGCGGCAAAGGAGAAGTTGACGTGGGACTGTTCGAACCCGCCGGCGGCGCCACGGGGCGCAGGACGCGCGCCCCGCTCGCCGAGCGCATGCGCCCGCAGACGCTGGAGGAATTCCTCGGCCAGGAGCATCTGGTCGGCCCCGGCCGACCGCTGCGGGTGATGATCGAAAGCGACGAGCTCACCTCGATGATTCTCTGGGGCCCGCCGGGCTCGGGCAAGACCACGCTGGCGCGGCTGATTGCGCGCCTGACGCGCTGCGACTTCATTCCCTTCTCCGCCGTGCTCGCCGGCATCAAGGAAATCAAGCAGGTAATGGCCGGCGCCGAGCGCGCTCACGCCGCCGGCCGCCGCACCATCGTCTTCATTGACGAGATTCATCGCTTCAACAAAGCGCAGCAGGACGCCTTCCTGCCCTACGTCGAAGCCGGCGACATCGTCCTCATCGGCGCCACTACCGAGAACCCTTCCTTCGAAGTCATCAGCCCGCTGCTCTCGCGCGCCAAGGTCTACCTGCTGAAGGCGCTGACCACCGAGCAGCTCCTCACGCTGCTCGAGCGCGCCCTCGCCGATAAAGATCGCGGGCTGGCGGCGCTCAACGTCGAAGTCAGTCCCGAGCTGCTGCGCGAAATCGCCGTCTACGCCAACGGCGACGCCCGCGTCGCCTTCAACACCCTGGAAGCCGCGGCGCTCGGCTCGGCGCCGCGCGACGGCCGCCGCGTCGTCGAGCGCGCCGTGCTCGAAAACGTCATGCAGCGCCGTCTGCTCCTTTACGACAAAGCCGGCGAGGAGCACTTCAACCTCATCTCGGCGCTGCACAAATCGGTGCGCAACTCCGACCCCGACGCCGCCCTCTACTGGCTCGGCCGAATGCTCGAAGCCGGCGAAGACCCGCTCTACCTTGCCCGCCGCCTGGTGCGCATGGCTTCGGAGGATATCGGCCTGGCCGACCCGCAGGCGCTTACCGTAACGATGAGCGCCATGCAAGCGGTGGACTTCATCGGCATGCCCGAAGGCGGGCTGGCGCTGGCCGAAGCCGCCGTCTATCTGGCGCTGGCGCCGAAATCAAACGCGCTTTACACCGGCTACGGCAAAGTGATCGAGGACGTCTCGCGCACGCTTGCCGAGCCTGTCCCGCTCCACCTGCGCAACCCGGTCACCTCGTTGATGAAAGACGTCGGCTACGGCCGCGGCTACCAGTACGCCCACGACTTCGACGACAAGACCACCTCGATGCCCTGCCTGCCCGAGAGCCTCCGCAACCGCCGCTACTACCTCCCCACCGATGAAGGCTGGGAGAAGAAGCTCAAGCAACGGATGGAAGAGCTCCAGCGTCTGAAGCAGAAGAAAGAAGAGGAATGAAACCTGCTCGCATTGTCCCGCTTGTCTTGCTGGTAGCCCTCGGCTTGATTCTTGCTGCATCGGGCGAGGGACAGGGGTGGCTGGAAGGGCACGGCTTCAGCCGTGCCGTCAGCTCGGCGCTTTCCAACTATCTCCAGGGACTCCGCGAAGCGAGGCGTGCGCCGAGCGGAGAGGAGTCCCCGCAGCCGCGGGCTCCAACCGCCGTCCTCGAGCCCGCCAGCGACGACGAAGTCCTCGTCGTCGCCGCCTGGTCGCCCGACGGCCGGCGCCTGGCCTACGGCACCGAGCGCCGCCGCGAGCAGCGCCGCTCCCCGCTGAGCGTCTACGAAGGCCCGCAGTACACCTACCCCGGCGAAGTCTGGGTGGCCGACTTCACAGGCAAGCCCAGGCGGGTGCTCAAGTCCGACATCCTGCGCGACCGCGAAGGCCGCTTCGTCAGCTTTTCGGTCGAGCGCATCGCCTGGTCACCCGACGGCGCCAAGCTCCTGGTCGAAATCATCGACGAGCGCAAGACCGCCGCCACTTTTTTCCTCACCGACGAAGGCAAGCGGGTCAAGCTGGGCGGCGAAGGCCCGAACGTCATCGGCGGCTATGGCGCCGAGTGGTTGAGCGACAACGAAACCGCCGGCATGCTGGAAGAAGCCGCCGAGCCGCGCCTGCTCCATCGCGTCAAGATTGTTCGCGTCGCCGGCGGACGCTCCGTGCCGCTCTATGAAGGCCGGGTCTTCGCCGCCGTTGCCTGGCTGCCGCAGGCGCGCAAGATGGTCGGCATCGAGCGCGACCTTGATTTCCTCCGCACGCCCGCGCTCGTTGTCGGTGACCTCGAAAAAGGAACGATTCAGGAACTCGGCCCGGTGCGCGAGTACGTCGGCGGGCTTCGCGCCACGCCGGACGAAACGAAAGTTTCCTACTTTGTCGGCAACGAAAAGCTGGCGGTGCGCGGCCTCGCCCCCATCGCCGCGGTTGAAACTTATCCCATTCCTCTCGGCCGCTACGCCTGGGCCGGCGCCGGCGCCGTCCTCTACATCGAGCCGCAGAAGCCCGGCGGGCGGGTGGGCTGGCTGACGCTCTTCGACCTGGCAACAAAACAGAAGTCTCGCCTGCTCGGCGACGACCTTGTTCAAGACTTCTGGGTAACAACCGACGGCCGCCAGGTCGCCGTCCTCACCACCGGCCTCAGCCCGCAAATCAAGGTCTATCGCCTCCAGGAGTGAGAAGAATGTTGGAAGCGAAAAACGTGGACGCTTACATCGCCCGCGCCCCCAAAGAAATGCGCGGCAAGCTGAGAGAGCTTCGCACCCTAATCCGCAACACCGCGTCCAAAGCGGAAGAGCGCATCAGCTACGGGATGCCCTACTACGCCTACAAGGGTCCCCTGGCCTATTTTGCGGCGTTCAAGAAGCACATCAGCCTTTTCCTGCCACCGCCTATTGTGGAGGAGCACAAAAGGGAACTGAAGGGCTACGTAACCACCAAGGCGGCCGTCCACCTGTCGCCCCACAAGCGGCTCCCAGGGGCGTTGGTCAAGAAGCTGATTCGAGCCCGAATGAAAAGGAACGAGGCGGGAAACAAGAAATAATCTTTGCTTCGTCGGCTGGGCAAAGCGCCGCGCGTGCTCTTTCGAGAACGCGCTACTGGGAAGGGACGGGCTTCAGCCCGTCCGGAACCGCGCCGAAAACTCCGGGCTTTAGCCCCTGAAGTCGCCTGTTGACCCGTCGCCGGGTTGATTCGTCGACTTCCTTATCCGTGTGGGTCTCGGTGGGTTCAAACTGCTTCTCTACTTCGTCGGCTGGGCGAAGCGGCGGGCGTGCTCTTTGAGGAGGCAGCGGTCCATCACCACCACCAGGCCGGCTTCGCGGGCGCGCGCCGCGGCTTCTTCGTGAATCACGCCTTCCTGTAACCACACGGCGCGAGCGCCGAGGGCGATGGCGCTCTCCACAATCGGCGGCACAAACTCGGAGCGGCGGAAAACGTCCACGATGTCCACTTTGATGGGGATGTCTTCCAGCGCCGCGTAGCACTTCTCGCCCAGCACTTCCCTTTCGTTGGGGTTCACGGGAATGATGCGGTAGCCGGCCGACTGCATGTAGCGCGCCACCCCGTAGCTCGGCCGGTGCGGCTTGGACGACAGCCCCACCACTGCAATCACCTTGCTGCGCTCCAGCAACTCCCGAATCGGGTCGTCGGCCAAAAACCATCACCTCACAAAAGCTAACCCTCAGCTGCCCCTAGCTCGGATTCCCCCAGGCAGGAGCCTGGGGCTCTGGCGATTAGGGCTGCCTTTGATGAATCGCCAACCTTGCCATTTATCCCAGAGCCCCGAGGCTCCCGCCTCGGGGAATCCCAAGCACCAAGTCCGACCCGGAGGCCCCCAGCGGCTGGGGCCGCTGGACACAACCCGATGACTAAACCGCTCCTCCATCATCCTCAGCGGCGGACGACCGCCATCAGCCGCGCAAACGCCTCCACCACGCGCTGGTTCTCGGACTCGGTTCCCACCGTCACCCGCAACCCCTGCGGCATGCCCATAAACCCCAGCGGCCGCACGATGACGCCCATCTGCAATAAGTCCTTGAAGTCGTCCTGGGCGTTACGCCCGGTCTCGACGTAGAGAAAGTTGGCGAAGGACGGAACGACCTTGAGGCTCAGCCCCGCCAGCTCCCGCTGGAGGAAAGCCATCCCGCGCCGGTTCATCTCCACTGAGCGCCGCACGTGCTCGGTATCGTCGAGCGCGGCCAGCGCCGCGGCCTGCGCCAGGGCTGAAACATTGAACGGGGAGCGCATCTTGTTGACCGCGTCGACAACTTCCGGATGGCCGATGCCGTAGCCGATGCGCAGTCCGGCCAGCCCGTGCACCTTCGAAAACGTCCGCAGCACCATCAGGTAGCGCCCCTCGCGCACGTAGTCGAGCGAGTGGCTGTAGTCGGCGCGCTCGACGTAGTCGCAGTAGGCTTCGTCCAGAATCACCAGCACGTCCTCCGGCACCCGCGCCAGAAACCGATCGGTCTCCGCCGCGGTGAACATCGTGCCGGTGGGGTTGTTGGGGTTGGCGAGATAGACGACGCGCACCGTGTCGTCCAGGCGTGCCGCCAGCGCCTCGAGGTCATAGGCATAGTTTTTGAGCGGGACGGTCAGCGTTTCCCCGCCGGCCAGCCGCGCCGACATCGGGAAAACCACAAACGTGCCTTGCGAGGTCAGGCCGTTGCGGCCGGGGCCGAGGTAAATCTGGCCGAGCAGCAGGATCAGTTCGGTCGAGCCCGCGCCGAGCACAATCTGGTCCATCTCGACGTTGTGCACCGCGGCCAGCTTCTCGCGAAGGTAGTAGCCGCCGGCGTCCGGGTAGCGGTTGGTTCCCGCCAGGCACTGCCGCATTGCTTCCATCGCCTTCGGCGACGGTCCCAGCGCGTTTTCATTCGAGGCCAGCTTGATCGCCGTCACTCCCAGTTCGCGCTCCACCTCTTCAGTCGGCTTGCCGGGGACGTAGGGGCGGATGTCGGCGATGTTCGGCGGAACCAGACCCGGGTACGGCTTTTTCGTCGGCATCAACGGAGCTCCATAAGTGGGGTCAGCCCGCCCGCGCAGCCGGGCGAGCTTCCTGCCGCAACCGCTGCACTTCTCTTTCGGTCAACTCGCGATGCTGGCCCGCGCGCAGCTCGGAGTCTTCGAGCGAGCCGAGCGCAATGCGCCGAACTTTTTCCACCGGGTGGCCGGAGCGGAACAGCGCCGTGCGCAGCCAGTCGCCGCGCGGCTCCACCAGGGTTACTTCATACCACGGATTCGACCCCGGCTTCACCAGCCGCACCCGCGCCGGCGCGCGCTGGTGTTGCCGCGCCGCCCGCTCCAGCGCCGCCAGCTCGGCGGCGCTCAGCGCACCCTTCACCTTGAAGCGATAGGTCTGCGCCAGCCGCCCTCGCAGCAGCGCGTCGGCAAACTCGCCGTCGCTGGTCAGCACCAGCAGTCCTTCCACCTCGTACGGGAGCCGCCCGACCGGAAACACGCGCTGGGAAACTTTGCCGAGCAAATCGAACACCGTGCGCCGCCCCTTGGGATCCGACGCTGTCGTCACCACGCCGCGCGGCTTGTTGAGCAGCAAGTACAGCGGCCGTTGCGGGAAGCGAAGCAGGCGCCCGTTCACCTGGATGCGGTCTTTCACCGGGTCGGCCTTGGTGCCCAGCTCGGTCACCACTTGCCCGTTCACGCGCACCGCACCTGCCAGAATGAGCTGCTCGGCCCGCCGCCGCGAGGCGATGCCGGCGCGGGCAATCAGCTTTTGCAAGCGCTCAGGCATGCTCCGGCTCGGCAGGCTTTTCTTCGGCAACCGGCTCAGCAATGGCGGGTGCGGGCTCCGCGGGAGCAGTTTCAGCAGGCGCGCCTTCAACTTCGCCCAACGCTGCCCGCGCCAGCTCTTCAAATTCCTTCAGCGTCGGCAGTTCGTCCACATCGCTCAGCCCGAAGCGAATCAGGAATTCCTTCGAGGTGCGGTAGAGGATGGGCCGGCCGACGCACTGCTTGCGGCCGGCGGTGACGATGAGGCCTTTGTCGAGCAGCGTCGCCAGCGCACTTGAGCAATCCACCCCGCGGATGGCGTGAATCTCCGGCCCGGTCACCGGCTGCTTGTAGGCGATGACCGCCAGCGTCTCCAGCGCCGGCATCGAAAGCCGCAGCGGCGGCCGCTGGCTGCGCACGAAGCGTCGCACGGCGTCGTGATACTCGGCTTTGGTGTACATCCGGTAGCCGCCAGCCACTTTGCGGATTTCGACGCCGCGGTCAGCGGCGTGGCTGGCTTCGACCAGCTCGTCGAGCGCCGCGCGCAACTCGTCCCGCGGAACGTCGCGCACGCCTTTGGCGAGGGCGTCCACCGTCACCGGCTCTTCCGAAACGTAGATGATGGCTTCCAGCAGTGCTTTGAGTTCCGTGCGTCCCATCAATTGTATTGCTCGTTGACTTCGCTGGGAGTGGCGCCGGCAAACACGACGTCAAACATCTTGTGCTTGCGCAGCAGAATGGGACTGAAAAGCTCGGCCTGCACCGCCACCACGGCCTCCAGGCGCACCAGTTCCAGCAGCGCCAGAAACAAGACAATCAGGCCGCGGCGCGTCGGATGCCGCTTGCAGAGCTCCAACAGCGGAATGGCCGAGTCGCTTTCCCGCAGCGCCCGGCGGACTTCCTCCATCATCTCGGCGACGGTGATTTCTTCCTTGCGAATCTCCAGCCCCGACGGCGCCGGCGGCCGCTCCAGCACTTCGCGGAAGGCCCTGGCCAGGTCCCACAGGGTAACGACCAGTTCGCCTTTTTCATCCGCGAACGACGCCAGGTCCGGCTTCGACCACGTTGCCTGCTCGAGGATTTGCTTCTGCTGGAGCATCTGCGCGGCGCTCTTGAACTTCTCGTGCTCCAGCAGGCGCTGCACCAGGTCGGCGCGCGGGTCTTCCGACTCGCCCGGGCCCGCCAGCGGGTCGGGCGGCAGCATCATCCTCGATTTGATTTGAATCAGCGTCGCCGCCATCAGGATGAAATCGGCGGCGATGTCGAGGTTGAGCTGCTCCATCCGGTGCAAGAACTCCACGTATTGCTGAGTGATTTGCGCGATGGGGATGTTGAAGATGTCAATCTCCTGCTTGCGGATGAGCTCCAGCAGCAGGTCGAGCGGCCCCTCGTAGGCTTCCAGTTGAACGCTGGGCAGCGTCTCCATTGCTTACTAGTTCGCCGTCACCGAGGCGCTTTTGGGCCGCGGCTGGTGGCCCTCCCACGGGTAGGTCATCTTCATCGCCGCGCGCACCTGGCGCATCGTGGCGCGCGCCACCCGGCTCGCCTTGCGCGAGCCCTCGACCAGAATCTCCCACACCGAGCTCGGATTCGCTTCGTACGGCCGCCGCCGCTCGCGAATCGGCCCCAGCGCGCGAATCAGATGGTCGGCCATCAGCTTCTTGCAGTCTACGCAGCCAATCTGCGCGGTGCGACACTCAACGTCGACGCGCGCCACCACGTCCGCGGTCGAGAAACGCTTGTGGAAGCCGAACACCGGACAAATCTCCGGCCGCCCCGGATCCGACCGCCGGATGCGCTGCGGGTCGGTGAGCATCGTCGAAACCTTCTGGCGAATTGTGTCGGGCGTGTCAGCTAGCTCAATGGTGTTGCCGTAACTCTTCGACATCTTGCGGCCATCGAGCCCCGGGAGCTTGGGTGTTTCGGTGAGTAGCGGCTCGGGCTCGGTCAGGATGCCGCGAATCTGCGCGTACTCGCCCAGCCCTCGGCTCAGGTAGTAGGCGCGCAGCAGCAGCGGCGCGCGGCGAAAGTAGTCGCGAATCACGGCGAACTTGTCGCTGCCGGAGGCGACTTGCTGCGTAATCTCGGGCGGCAAGCCAACGTTCTCCGCCAAGCGTTGCCAATCCTCTTCTTTGAGTTTTGCGATGGCGTGCCGCTTGGGCACCAACTCGCCGTAAGCCAGATTGAAGCGCCGCGCCACCTCACGGGTCAATTCGACGTGCGGAACCTGGTCTTCCCCCACCGGCACGCCGTGGGCGCGATAGATAAGAATGTCGGCAGCCTGCAAGAGCGGGTAGCCGAGAAAGCCATAAGTGCCGAGGTCTTTATCGCGAATCTGCTCCCGCTGTTCCTTGTAGCTGGGCACGCGCTCCAGCCACCCCAGCGGCGTAATCATCGAGAAAAGCAGGTGCAGCTCGGCGTGCTCAGGCACGTGCGATTGCAGGAAGAGCGTGGCTTTCCGCGGGTCAAGCCCGGCCGCCAGCCAGTCGGTGACCATCTGGATGGTGCTGTCGGTGATGGCGCTGGTGTCGGCGTAGTCGGTGGTCAGCGCGTGCCAGTCGGCGACGAAGAAGAAGCTGTCGTAAGTCTCCTGCAGCTTGATCCAGTTGTCCAGCGCCCCCACCAGGTGGCCGATGTGCAGCCGGCCGGTGGGGCGCATCCCGCTCAGAACCCGCTTCTTCGCCGCCATTCCCTCCCGTTCCTTCCGCCCGGAGTCAACGCTCGAATCTTAGCACAGGGGCTCCCCGCTGGCACGACCCTCCTGAAGAGCCGATGCTATAATTGAATGCTTTGAGAGCCTGCCAATGAGCCTTCTGTGGCTGTGGGTGGCGCTGCTGCTCTACTCGCTGGGGCTGGTGCACGCCGTGGTGACCGTCGCGCTGCGCCGCGAGCGCTGGTTCCGACTGGCGCTGGGCGCATTCGCGCTGGGTTTTCTGTTTCACTTCGTGTCGCTGGTCGAGCACGGGCTCGACACCGGCCGCTTTCCCGTCACCAACATCTCCGACGCCACTTCCCTCTTCGCGTTTCTCATCACCCTCGGGTTTCTGCTCGGCTACTGGGCTTACGGCGTCAGTTCCCTGAGCGTCTTTGTTTTTCCGTTTGTCTTTGTGATGACGCTGGCCGCGGCGCTGAGCCAGCGGCCCCTCGCCGTTGGCCCGCCCATCCTCGAGTCCGCCTGGGTCCCGCTGCACGTCTCCTTCAGCCTCACGGGCTATGCCGGGATGCTATTGGCGTTTCTGGCCGGCGTGATGTACCTCTTTCAGGAGCGCGAGCTGAAGCGCAGGAAGCCGCGCGCCTTCTACTACCGCCTGCCGCCGCTGGAGACGATTGACCACCTGGGCTCGGTCGCGCTCGGCGTTGGCTTTCCGTTCATCACCGTCGGCCTGCTGCTCGGTACCGCCAACGCGGCGCGCCACTGGGGCCCGGACTGGATGTCCGACCCCAAGGTGATGCTGTCGTTCCTGCTCTGGTTCATTTATCTGCTGCTAATTCTGGCGCGGGTCAGCGCCGGCTGGCGCGGGCGTAAAGCCGCCATCTTCTCCATCGTCGGGATGGCGATGGCGCTCGCCAGCTGGGCCGGCAACTACTTGAGTTCGCACCACACGTTCCTGGGACGCTGATGGAGATCAGTCTCGTCGGACTGTCGCACCACACCGCGCCGATCGAGGTGCGCGAGCGCGTCCACTTCCCCGAAGGCGAAATTGCCCGGGCGGTGGAAATGCTGCGCGCCCGCCCCGGCGTGGCCGAGGCCGCGCTGCTCTCGACCTGCAACCGCACCGAAGCGCTCCTGCGGCTTGAGCCGGACACGCCGGCGCTGCCGCTGGTTGCTGACTTCCTCGCCGACGCCCGCCGCATGCGGCGGAGCGAGTTCGAGAGCTACCTCTATCACCACAGCCAGCGCGATGCCGTGCGCCACATCTTCCGCGTCGCCTCCAGCCTCGACGCCATGGTGATCGGCGAACCGCAAGTGCTCGGACAAGTCAAAGCCGCCTACGCTACCGCCCGTGCTGTCGGCAGCCTGGGCGGCGTGCTCGACGAAGTCTTGACCCACGCCTTCGCGGTGGCAAAAAAAGTGCGCACAGAAACCGCCATCGGCGCCAGCGCCGTCTCGGTCAGTTACGCCGCGGTCGAGCTGGCGCGAAAAATTTTCGGCTCGCTCGAAGGCCGTACTGTCTTCCTCATCGGCGCCGGCAAGATGAGCGAGCTGGCCGCCAAGCACCTCCGCCGCAGCGGCGCCCAGGCCATCCTGGTGACCAACCGCACCTATGGCCGCGCCATCGAGCTGGCCGAGGAGCTCGGCGGCCAGCCCATCAAGTTCGACGACCTGGTGAAGTACGCCGGCCAGGCCGATATCGTGATCAGCTCCACCGGCGCGCCCCACCACATCCTCCGCAAGCAGCACGGCGAGCAGTTCCTCGCCGAGCGCAGGAACCGGCCGATGTTTTTCATCGACATCGCCGTGCCCCGCGACATCGACCCGGCCATGAACGAGCTCGACAACATGTTCGTCTACGACATTGACGATCTCAAAGGCGTGGTCGACGCCAACCGCCGCGAGCGCCAGCGCGAGGCCCAGCGCGCCGAGGAAATTGTCGACCGCGAGGTCGACCGCTTCCTGGCGCGGCTGAAACGACTGGAGCTCACGCCCACCATCCTGGCGCTCCAGGAAAAGCTCCACGGACTGCGCGAGCAGGAGCTGGCCCGGGCACGCCTGAAAGACCTCACCCCCGAGCAGCGTGCCGCGGTGGAGGAAATGTCGCGCTCGCTGGTGAACAAGATTCTTCACATGTCCCTCACCCAGCTCAAGCGGCTGCCGCAGGAACCCGACGGGCTGAAGCTGATCGAGTTCATCCGCCAGACGTTCCAGTTGAAGGATTGACGGGCGCGCGATGCGCTCTCCCCTCATTCTCGGCACTCGCGGCAGCCGCCTGGCGCTCTGGCAGGCGAACCACATCAAGACGCTGCTCGAGCGCGCCTACCCGATTGAGGTGCGCCTCGAAACTATCCGCACCACCGGAGACAAGATTACCGACGTGCCGCTGGCCCAGGTGGGCGGGACAAAGGCGCTCTTCACCAAAGAAATTGAAGAGGCCATCCTCGAGGGGCGCGTTGACCTCGCCGTGCACAGCTTGAAGGATTTGCCGGTGGAGTTGCTCGCCGGCTTGACGATTGGCGCCATTCCCGCGCGCGAAGATGCCCGCGACGCTCTGATTTCCCGCCACGGGCAGCCACTTGCCGCCCTGCCCGCCGGCGCGCGCGTTGGCACCAGCAGCCTGCGGCGGCAGCTTCAACTGCGGCTGCGGCGCAAAGATTTGACGATTGAGTCCCTGCGCGGCAACCTCGACACCCGCCTGCGCAAGCTCGATGAAGGCCAGTACGACGCTGTTGTGGTGGCGCTGGCCGGGCTCAAGCGCCTGGGCTGGGCCGACCGCGCCACGCAGGTTTTTTCTCCCAACGAGATGGTCCCCGCCATCGGCCAGGGCGCGCTGGCGATTGAGATCCGCAGCGACGACGGCCAGCTTCGCCAAGCGCTGGCAAGTTTGCACGATTCCGAGGCGGCGTCCTGCGTCGCCGCCGAGCGTGCCTTTCTCCGGCGCCTGGGCGGCGGCTGCCAGGTGCCGCTGGCGGCGCACGCCACGCTGAAGCAGGAACGCCTACACCTGACAGGCATTGTTGTCAGTTTGGATGGAGCGCACGCCGTGCGTGGCGCGGACGGAGGCCCCGAAGCCGAGGCCGAAGCGATTGGCATTCGTCTGGCCGAGAAACTAATAAATGACGGCGCCCGCGAGATTCTGGCCGCAATTGCTGAAGCCGGCGTGCGCCCGCCCGGAGCCGCCTGATGCGTCGCAAGCCACTGGCAGGGCGGCGCATCGTGATTACGCGCCGCGCGGAGCAGGCCGGCTCGCTGCACCGCGCGCTGAAGTCGCGCGGTGCTGAGGTCATCGTCCTCCCCACCATTGAGCTGGCGCCGCCGAAGAGCTGGCGGCCTGTGGATGCGGCCATCCAGCGAGTGCGCGAGTACGACTGGATCATCTTCACCAGCGTTAACGGCGTGGAGGCCTTCGCAGCGCGACTGCGAAAAAAAGGCAAGACGATGAGCGCCCTCAAAGGGGCGCTCATCGCGGCCATCGGCCCCGCGACCGCCCGCGCGCTGCGCGTCCGCGGCCTCCGCGTCCGCGTCGTTCCCGAAGAATTCCGCGCCGAAGGGCTTGTCCAAGCTCTTCAGCGGGTCCAGTGGCGTGGAAAGAGAGTGCTGCTGGCGCGCGCGGCCAAAGCGCGGCAAGTGCTGCCTCAGGAATTGCGCCGCCGCGGCGCCAGCGTAGACGTGATCGCGGTCTACCGGACGATCGTCCCGACAGCCAATCGCTCCCGCGTTGCCAGGCTGTTCGGCGCTCGCAAGCCGGATGCTATCACCTTTACAAGTTCATCTACGGTTCGGAACTTCTGTGCAATGGCGGGAACGAAACAGGCCCAAAGAACGTTGCACGGTGTGACCGTTGCGACCATTGGCCCGGTGACTTCGCGAACGGCGCGAGCGCTAGGCTTGAAGGTCGGGGTCGAAGCAAAGTCATACACAGTGCCAGGCTTGGTGAAAGCCCTAGCAAACCACTTCACGAAGTAGCCCAATGGCGGGGGCCACTGGGCTCAGCGGAAAAATGATTACATCTCGGGCTGGAACGTGGGGACCTGCCAGTAGGGCTTGCGGGTGCGGGCTTTGAGCAGCCAGGCGCGGCCGTCGGACGATTCCATCTTCACCAGCGTGTGCGGTGCCGCTTTCTCGAACCACCAGGTCTGCTGTATCTCCCCGAACTTCACACTGACTTTCCAAGCCGCGACGCGTCCGAGGGGTGTCGAAACAGCTTCTTCGCCAACGACGGTGATGGTGGCGTCAATGAACTGCGGCTCCTTGCCGAGTTTGTTGGAGAGCAGGCTGGGGAGCAAGCGGCGGCGAACCTCGAGTCCGGAAGTAAAGGGCAAGCCGCGCAAAACGAGCGGGAGCTGCTCTTCGAGCAAATCGCCGGAGCGGTAGTCGAGAGCACGCCTCCCGTCTCCCTCACCGTCCCAGTAGGTGTGAAAAGTGAGCTCGGCCTTCGGAGAGGTCTTCACTTCCTTGAAAGTATTGCCACACCACTCCTGGCTGCCCACAGTCAGCTTCACCAGCGCCGCCGGGTCGTCGCGGCGGACAAAAACGCTGGCGAGATAATGATAAGGATAGTTCGGCGTCCAGTAGCTGTGAACGGCGTTGAGCTTCAGTACCGCCAGCAGTTGCTTGCCCTCAAGGGGTGGGTCGGCTTTCACCAGCAGTTGCGGGTTGAAGTCTTCCTTAACGACGATGAAGACGGCCTCGTAGGTTTCAATCTTGCCGTACTGCGGCCGCTTCGCCGAATACAACGACACTTCCGCCTGCCCGTCATCCCACAGGGCGTCGCGTGCCCACGCGGAATCAAACGCCGCCGGCGGTGAAGTCGCAACCGGCAGCGCAGCGAGCGCCAACAAGCAAGCCAAGAGAACAAGTGTAGACAGTTTTGCCTTCATTACTTCCTCCAGGAAAAGCAGGTCCCTCGACTCGGCCTGCGGCCTCGCTCGGGATGACAAACCAAACCGCTAGAGCTTGACCAGCTCGCGCAGACGGCGGGTCTGGGCGCGGCTGACGGGCACCGTGGAGGCGCGGCGGTCGGCCATGCGGAGCTGGTAGCTCGACTTGAACCATGGCACCACTTCCTTGATGTGGTTGATGTTGACCAGGTAGCTGCGGTGGGCGCGCCAGAAGCGTTTGGGGTCGAGCCCTTCCTGCAATTCTTCCAGCGTGCGGAAGTTCGAGGTACCTTCGACCTCTCGCGTGACGATGGTGATGAGCCCGTCTTCAATGGTGGCGTAGACCATTTCGTCGGCATCCACCAGCAGCAGCCGCTGCTGTGTCTTGAGCAGGATTTTGGCCGGCGCCGCGGCGCGCGTGCCCACCTGCTCGAGCAACGCCCGCAGGCGCTCGTCGGCGCTCGGCTCCGACTCCTTGAACTTGCGGGCGCGGGCGATGGCCTTGGAGAGCCGCCCACGGTCGAACGGCTTGAGCAAGTAGTCTACCGCGCTCACTTCAAACGCCTGCACGGCGTAGTGGTCGTAGGCGGTCGCGAAGACAATCTGCGGCAGCCGCACTTTTTCCTTCACCAGCTTCTTGATGACCCCGAAGCCGTCGAGCCCCGGCATCTGCACATCCAGAAAAACCAGGTCGGGGGATTTTTCTTTGATGAAGCTCAGCGCCTCCAGCCCGTTGCGCGCCTGTCCCACTACGCTGACTTCGGGCATGGACTTGAGCAGGTAGGCCAGCTCGTCGCGCGCCGGCTTCTCGTCGTCCACAATGAGCGCAGACAGTGAATCAGGCATGGAAAAAACCCCGAACCAGAATGTTATAGTGCGGGGCGATGAAGCGCAACCCGAAAGCCGTGGTTCGTCGCAGCCAAGTGGCGTTTCGCGGGCGGGTGTTCCGCGTGCGGCGCGACTGGGTGGAAGAGCCGGCGGTGCGTGGCGCCGGGCGGCGACCGGCGGCGATGCGCGAAATCGTCGAGCACGGCGGCTCGGTGGTGGTCTTGCCGGTCTTCGCCGACGGCCACATCCTGCTGGTACGCCAGTACCGGCACGCGGCCGACAGTTTCCTGTGGGAGCTGGTTGCGGGGCACATCGAGCCCAACGAGCGGCCAGTGGAAGCGGCGCGGCGTGAGTTGCGCGAGGAAACCGGGTATGAAGCACGGAGATTCAAGCGCCTGCTCACGTTCTTCCCCACCCCAGGTTTTCTGACCGAGCGGATGCACCTCTACCGCGCCACCGGCCTGCGTGCCGGGCCGTCACGACCGGAAGAGGACGAGGATTTTGAGGTGCGGGCGTTCAGCCGGCGTGAGCTCGAACGGATGCTCAACCGGAACGAGCTGCGCGACGGCAAGACACTGGTGGGCGTGCTGCTCGAACTGGCTCGTCGTCGCGCTTGACTTGGCTTCCCAACAGCGGTTTACTGGCGTTGAGCAGCCTACCCGGAGGACACGATGGGTGAAAAGACCATCTTCACGCTGGCGGCCGTGCTCATGGCGCTGTACTTCTGGCTGAGCAACTTCGACCGCTTTTACTTCGGCATGCACTTCGTTCAAGCCGCGTTCTATCTGATCGTGCTCCTGCTGCTGTACTACGGCCTGGAGGAGTGGGCCTACGTGATGGCCATTGTGGCGCCGCTGCTCTGGCTCGTGGAGGCGTGGCTGCTGGGGATTCTGGGCGCGGGCCTGCGCGGCCTGGGCGGGTTGGCAGCCGGCCAGGGCTTTCAGAACCCGGTGGACGTGGTGGGCGGTCTGGTCTTTCTGGTTTCGCTGGCCTTGATGGTAGTGAGCGCGGCGCTCTTCAAGCGCGACATCTGGGGTCGCCCCGGCGTCCTGCGCTCGACCATCGGGGCCATCCTAGTGGTAGGGCTGTACAACGCCGCCCTGGCCTACATCTACTATCGCATCTCGACGCCCTAGCCACAGAAAGCCGCTTGACACCGCTTCGGACGGACGTATAATTCGCACGGCTTGTTGGGCGCAGCTTTCGGCCCGACGTGGGTAGGGAGAAAGGACGGCCAGCAACAGGCAAGTCGCTGGCCTTTTTTCTTGTCCGCCCGCGGTGGACAGGCCGCGGCAAGAGAACGAATAAGGAGGGCAGCAACCAGTGAAGGTGCAAGGACGCGTGAAGTGGTTCAACAACACCAAGGGCTACGGTTTCATCGGGCGCGAGGACGGCGCTGACGTCTTCGTGCACTACTCTGCCATCGTGGCCGATGGCTTCCGCACACTGAACGAAGGCGACCTGGTCGAGTTCGAGATCGTCCAGGGCCAGAAGGGCCCGCAGGCCGCCAACGTGAGCAAGGTTACGTAGACGGCCAACAACTAGGTTTCTCTTCGATTCCTTCCTCGCTCCGCGTTGCCCGCGGAGCCTGCCTGCCCTCGGCAGGCCCATTGCCACGGCGGGCTTTTCCTTTTTGCTCTCCGCGGTAGAATGGTTCCATGCGCCGGACGGTTCTTACAGCGCCAATCTGGATGCTCGTAGTCTTTCTTGTCCCTCCGGCGCCCTCCAGCAATCGATCCGACTTTGGTCAAGTCGAGGAAAGAGCGAAGAGTGTCTTGGATGGTAAAGAACTGTTTCTCCGAGGCTTCTACTGCGACAACCACCTGCAGTTCACCGCTGATGGCGAACTTCTCAACCCCAGCTCGCCTGGCCCCTGGACCCTATGCGGCTTCGTAAAGATTACCTCTGTAGAGTTTCTTCCTGACGTCGTGGAAATCCGCGCCACGCGCGTTGTCGCCATCTACAACAAGAAAATGAAGGGCTTTGAGCACGCACTTACTCCAAAGGAGGCACGCATCCAAATTGCACTCGCCCCAGGGGCTGACCGCGAGGCCAAACTCGGTGCCGCCACGCAAAAAGTCTTCTTCACCGCGAGGGAAGACTTCAGGAAGGCGCTCTCTGATTACTGGAACTTCTTCTTTTGGGAAGCGCCGCCCGAAGAAAAGCTGAGCAAGCTGAAAGAGTGGAAGATCTCTTCGGGGGACGAACCGCAGACCTACGATGGAAAGGGCACCCAGGGGCACAATGAACCACCCATGTGTCTATGGTGCCAGGATCCCGAGTACACGGAGTTTGCGCGGAATGCACGGCTGGAAGGAATGGTGAAGCTGTGGTGCGTCGTGGATGAACAAGGCAGGGTAAACAACATTGTGGTTGTGGAGCCGATGGGAGCTGGCTTGGACGAGCAGGCAGTGGAATCGGTTCGGAACTGGAAGTTCAAACCAGCTCGACGCTACGGCCAGCCGGTGCCGATCCGAATGACGATTGAAGTGAACTTTCGTCTCGGGCCGTAGCGGAGAGCGCGATGACGAATCGGGAAGTGGCCAAAATTCTGCGGGAGACGGCGCAGCTGCTGGAAGTCGACGGGGCGCAGATCGGGCGCTACCGCAGCTACGAGCGGGCGGCGCAACAGGTCGAAGCCTTGGCTGAACCGGTCGAGCAGGTGGCCTCCGAAGGGCGGCTGCGTGAAATCCCCGGCATCGGCGAGCGGATGGAAGAGCACATCAAGGAAATCCTGAAGACCGGCAAGTACTCCAAGCACCAGAAGCTGCTGAAGAAATATCCGGCGGGACTGCTGGAGATGCTCCAGGTGCAAGGCCTCGGGCCGAAGAAAGTTGCGGTGTTGTGGAAGAAGTTCAAGGCCAAGTCAGTCGAGGACGTGCGCAAGCTGGCCGCAGAGCAGAAGCTGCGCGACCTGGCGGGCTTCGGGGAAAAGACCGAGCAAAACCTGCTGAAGGCGACTACTGCGTTCCAGCAGATGACGGGGCGCTTCCTGCAAAACCAGGCGGAGGAAACCGCGGCGCGGCTCATCGCCCACATCGAGAACCTGGGTAAGAAAGTGGAAAACGTGACCGCGGCGGGCTCGCTGCGCCGTGGACGCGAGACCATCGGCGACCTCGACCTGCTCCTCACCAGCTCGCACGCCGAAGAAGTCAGCCGGCACATCCTCGCCTACCCCGAGGTGGCGGACAAAATCGCGCTGGGCGAGAACAAAGTCAGCGTCAAGTTGACCAACGGCATGCAGGTGGACGTGCGCATCCTGGAGAAGAAGTCGTACGGCGCGGCGCTGATGTACTTCACCGGCTCGAAGGCCCACAACATTGTCCTGCGCGGCCTGGCGCGCGACAAAGGCTGGACGCTCAACGAATACGCGCTGGCCACCATCAGGGGCGGCAAGTGGGTGGCGGGCAAAACGGAGGAAGAAATCTACAAGAAGCTGGGGCTCGCCTACATCGAGCCGGAGCTGCGCGAGGACACGGGCGAGATCGATGCGGCGCGCGAAGGCCGCCTGCCCAAGCTCGTCGAACTGAGCGACATCCGCGGCGACCTCCAGATGCACACCAAAGAGAGCGATGGCAAGAACACCATCGAAGAGATGGCGGAGGCCGCGCGCAAGCTGGGCTACGCCTACATCGCCATCACCGACCACTCCAAGTCGGTGACGGTGGCCAACGGGATGGACGAGAAGCGCACCTTGGCACACGCCAAGCGGATCCGCGAAGCCTCGAAAAAGTTTGAAAACGGCTTCCGCATCCTCGCGGGCATCGAGGTAGACATCCTGAAGGACGGGCGGCTCGACCTCGACGACGAGGTGCTGGCGCAACTCGATGTCGTCGTCGCCTCGGTGCATTCGTTCATGAACCTGGAGGCGGCGGAGATGACCGAGCGGCTGCTAGCGGCCATCGAGAACCCGCACACGATGATCCTCGGCCATCCCACCGGCCGGCTGCTGCTGCGGCGCGAGCCGTATCGCTACGACCTGGAGAAGATTCTGGCCGCCTGCAAGAAACGCGGCGTGGCGGTGGAGTGCAACGCCTTCCCCGACCGGCTCGACCTGCGCGACGTTGATTTGCGCGCCGCCAAGGAGCACGGTGTCAAGGTCGTCATCTCAACCGACGCGCACTCGACCGGGCATCTGCCGTTCATCAAATACGGTGTGCGCACCGCCCGCCGCGGCTGGATTGAAAAAGCAGATGTGCTCAATACCCTCCCCTGCGACGCCCTGCTCAAAGCCTTGCGAAAAGGCTAGCCACAAAGGCACAAAGACGCAACGAAACCAGGCGACAGAGACACAGAGAGGCGTCGCGGGGTTCAGGAGTGCCTTCCCATGCGTCCCGATGCATCCCGGACGCATGAAACCTCCGCTCCTATCTCCCCACCACCGCCTTGCAAAAGCGCGGCGGATGGAAGAAGATAGCTTTCTCGCCAGGAGGGAGAACTCACGATGATGCGCCGACCGGAAAAAATCGCCCCGCCGCGCGGGAAGCTAGGCATCCTGACGCCGGGGATGGGGGCGGTGGCGACAACCTTCTACGCCGGCGTCGAGCTCATCCGCCGCGGCGAAGCAGCGCCCATCGGCTCGGTGACGCAGATGGGGACGATTCGCCTCGGCAAGCGCACCGACCAGCGCGCGCCGCAAATCAAAAAGTTCGTCCCGCTGGCCAAGCTCGACGACCTGGTCTTTGGCGGGTGGGACATCTTTCCCGACAATGCCTATCAGGCGGCAGCCAAAGCGGGCGTGCTCTCGGCCGGGCACCTTGCCAAAGTCAAATCCTTCCTTGGCGGCATCCGGCCGATGAAGGCGGTCTTCGACCCCGACTACGTCCGCCGGCTCCAGGGGCGCTGGGTGAAGAAGGCGCGCACCAAGTGGGACCTGGCAAAAAAGATTGAGGAAGACATCGAGACCTTCCGCCACCGCTCGCGCGCCGACCGACTGGTGATGATCTGGTGCGGCTCGACCGAGGTTTTCTTGAAGCCCGACAAAGTGCACCGCGACCTGGAGAGCTTCGAAAAGGCCATGAAGTCGAACCACCCCGCCATTGCGCCCTCGATGCTCTACGCCTACGCGGCGCTCAAGCGCGGCATCCCCTTCGCCAACGGCGCGCCCAACCTGACGGTGGACATCCCGGCGATGTGGGAACTGGCGCGCCAAAACAACGTTCCTATCTGCGGCAAAGACTTCAAAACCGGCCAGACGCTGATGAAAACCATCCTGGCGCCGGGGCTGAAGGCGCGTATGATCGGGCTCAACGGCTGGTTCTCCGCCAACATCCTCGGCAACCGCGACGGCGAAGTGCTCGACGACCCGGCCAGCTTCAAGACCAAAGAAGAATCGAAGCTCGGTGTGCTGGAGTACATTCTGCAGCCCAAGCTCTACCCGGAGCTCTACGGCAAGGTGCACCACAAGGTGCGTATCCACTACTACCCGCCTCGCGGCGACAACAAGGAAGGCTGGGACAACATCGACATCTTCGGCTGGCTTGGCTACCCGATGCAGATCAAGATTGATTTTCTCTGCCGCGACTCCATCCTGGCCGCGCCGCTGGTGCTCGACCTGGTGCTGCTGCTCGACCTCGCCAAGCGCGCCGGCCTGCGCGGCATCCAGGAGTGGCTGAGCTTCTACTTCAAGTCGCCCATGTGCGCGCCCGAGCTCTACCCCGAGCACGACCTCTTCATCCAGCTGATGAAGCTTAAGAATACGCTGCGCTGGCTGCGCGGCGAGCCGCTCATCACCCACCTCGGCACCGAGTACTACGACTAGCGACTCAAGGCCATGAAGACTTTTCGTGTGTGGATGTGTTTGACCCTCCTCAGCTTTTGTGTCCTCGCATCATCCGCAGGTGCCGAGGCCGAGCACTACTACATTCCACTCAAGATTGGGGCCAAGCTCGAATGGAAGCGCTCCGCGAAGAAGCCAGGCCGCCTCAAAGTGGTCGAAGTGCAGAAGCGTTCCGACGCGGAGCGCCTCGGATACAGGAAGGGCGATGAGATTATCGCTATCGACGGCGAACCGCTGGGAGACAAGACGCTTGAGGCTTTCACTGGACTCTCGCTTGAGGCCAAGGGCTTCCGAATTCGAAGAAAGAACGAGGAATTGGAACTTCCGGTCCTTTTTCGCATTACAGGTTTCGTGACCGGCTCGCAGACACATGCTCTCAAACCCGGCCGCCGCCCTCCGGAGCTAAAGGCACAAACAATCGCGGGTGAACCCGTCTCTCTCGAGCAGTCCAGTGGCAAGGTCGTGCTCACCAATTTCTGGGCGACCTGGTGTAAGCCCTGCCTGACGGAGATGCCGGATTTGGTGCGCTTACAAGAGAAGTATGGAACCGAGAGGTTTGTTGTACTGAGTATCAATCTCGACAACAGCGCCTCGGTTCTGAAGCATTACCTCGAGAAGCATCCTCTACCATTCCTCATCGTCCACTCACCGGGCATGGGGAGTAAGATTCCATCCGACTTCGGCGTGCGGGCCCTTCCCACCAGCATTTTGCTCGACCGCGAAGGGTACGTCATGCAGGTCTCCATGGGTTACCGCCTTGAGGAGCAGGAAGGCTTTTTGGCCAATGCGATCGAAACACTCATCAAGTAAGCCCAAGCAGGTCGCAACTTAGCCGCGCAGGACGCGCATCCAGCGGCGGCGCCGCAGACCCACGTAAGCCACAATTAGAAGCACGAAGAGCAACACGATGAGCGAGTCGCGCAACTGCCAACCGGCCTGCGCTTCCACTGAGCGCAGGGCTTCGGTGAAGGCGGGATTCTCAGGCTCAAGGCGGACAGCCTGGCGGTACTCGGCGCGCGCCCCGCGCAGGTCGCCCGCGCGCCAGTAGCAAGTTCCGAGCGCAGCACTCAGCGTGGCGCGTCTTCGCGCCGATGCGCCCTGCTCTTCCGCCGCCCAGGCTTCGTACCAGCGGGTGCGCCCCGGCAGATGACCGGCCGCAGCGCTGGCTTCGATCAGCTCGACGTGCAGCTCCCAGCTCTCTGGCTGCGCGCGCACGGCCTGCTCCAGCTCCGCTTCGCTCCGCGCATTTCCCTCATGGTTCAACTCAGCAACCGTTGCCACTGGGATAAGAGCCAGAAACACCACGGCCATGGCGGGAACCACTCGCATAGGATTCAATTCGAGCCGACGGCAGGAAGCCGCGGGGTGTTGGCCAGGTCAATCAGCGCCTCGCGGGCCTCGGCGGGAATGATTTCCCAATTGTTGTCCACTGTCGTCGGCACCTGCGGATGCTCACGGATGTACTGGATAAGGTACTCGCGCACCTGTTCGTTGGTTCGCCGTACTACTCTGGCGTGGCGCACCATGTCGTAGCTGCCTCCGCCCGACCAGCGGTAGCTGTTGAAGGCCAGTGTGAGCTTGCGCGCCGGGTCGAGCGGCTGCCCCTGAAAAGTCAGGTTGACGATGCGCTCACCCACGGGCCGCCGCAGGTCAATCTGGTAGTTCACCCCTTCGGCCATGTCGAACGAATACCCGGGAAGGCTGAGGGTCCCGCCTGCCGCCGGAGGAAACGCCGGCAGCTCCTTCGCCGCGCGCTCCAGCGCCTCCTTGAGCTGCGCACCGGTAATCTCGACGGTGACGAGCGTGTTCTCGTAGAGGTAGAGCCGGTAGAGGTCGCGGATGGTCACCGGCCCCGCCTTGAAGAAGGCGCTGGGCGTGAAAAGGGTCGCCAATGAAACGTCGGCCTGGCCGTAGTGCATCTGAGCGCGGTTGATGAGTTCGACCAGCGGGTTGTCCACCAGCCGTCCGGTGCGCCCGCTTACGTCCTCGTCCACTTTGCCGACCACAGTGTTCAGGTAGGCTTCGGTGCGCTCGTGGGCGGCGCGGGTGAGGTCGAGAATCTTCGGGTCAGGCGCAATCGAGCCATCCATCGGCACTACGCGGCTCTGCTTGTCGGCGAGCTTCCAGCTGCGGCCCTCGCGCGTGAGGTTCAGCTCAATCTGCGCCACCGATTGTGCCCAGTTCCGCGGTTGAACTAGCAGCACACCGTTCACTCGAAGACCCGGATTCTCGCGATGCGAGTGGCCATAGATAATGACGTCGATTCCCGGCACCTGCTCGGCGATATCCCAGACGCGGTCTTCTTCCGGATAACCGCCCTCTTGCGCAGCTCCGGTCTTCTCATCGCGGCCCAGACCTGAGTGCACGATGAGGATGACGACGTCGGCCTTGCGGCGCAGCCTGGGCACGTACTCCTTCGCGGTGGTAATCAGGTCGCGGAACGTGTAGCCGGTGCGGTTTTCGGGCACATCCCAGCGCGGAATCGCCGGCGTGACCATGCCGAGAATGCCGACGCGCACGCCGCCGACGGTGCGGATGACGTAAGGCTCGAAGTCGCGCTTGCGATCGTGGTAGGTGGAAACAATGTTGGCCCCCAGAATCGGAAACGCCGCCTGCTCCTTAAAGAGCCAGAGTTGGCGCAGGCCGAAGTTCCACTCGTGGTTGCCCACCGCCATGGCGTCGTAGCCCATGGCGTTCATGGCGGCGATGGTGGGATTCGGATCCTCGGCATACTTCATGGCCGCCAAATACGCGAGCGGTGTGCCCTGAAAGGTATCACCGCAATCGACCAGCAGAGTATTGGGCTGCTGCGTGCGAACGCTCCGCACATAGGTGGAAACTTTCGCCAAGCCGCGTTCGGCCGGTCGCGCGAACAGATAGTCATGCGGCCAGACGTTGCCGTGAACGTCGGTGGTCGCCAGCACGGTGAGATGAACCTCGGCCGCAGTCGCGGGCGTCTGGCCGCCGACGCCCGCCGGCCACGCCAATAGCGCCAGCAGCACGGCAACGAGAACTGTTGCCGCGCGTTTCGCCCGAAGGGGTTTCACGATCGAATGGGCCTACTTGGGCTGGAAGCAACCGGCCAGCGCCGCGGCCACCTGGGTCAGTTCTTCCACGTCTTTTTGGGTGAAGTCGGGACCAGCCGAGGCAGGGTTCTTTCCCTTGCGAGAAACCTGGATGACGCCGGCGCTATGCCCGCCCACCAGAATCGGCACGCTGATGATTTTCTGAATCGGCTCGCTGGATTCGCCCTTGGCCAGCCTGACGGCTTCAAACACGGTCGGGTGCTGCGCGGCGCCGAAGTTGTTGATGGCCTCGGCGCGCTTGTCGCGCGCGGTGCGCACGGCAAGCGAGTTGGTGCTGGTCATCGGGATGCTGCCCACCTGGGCCAACCGGGCGGGCACGATGAATTCCATGTGCTTGCCGCCGCCGGTCACGCGCAAGATGGCCACCTCTTCCGGCTTGACCTTGAAGTTCTTGGCGATGGCCCCGGCCACCTGCTTGCCGAGCTCGGCGTCCAGCTCAGCCTTGCCTTCCACCATGGCGCCGATGACGCGCGCCACGCCTGCAGTTACTGGTGCGCCCATAGCGGTTCCTCCCGATTCCCTCCCCTCGTCATTATACGGCAAGGCTGCGGCGGCTGTTGCTCATCTTTTGCCCAGCAGCAGGGCTTTCTTGACCTCGCCGATGGCGCGCGTAACCTGAATGCCGCGCGGGCAGGCATCGGTGCAGTTGTAAATAGTGCGGCAGCGCCAGACCCCGTCGCGGTCGCCCAGAATGGACAGGCGCTCGGCGGTCGCTTCGTCGCGGCTGTCGAAGAGAAACCGGTGCGCCTGCACGATGGCGGCCGGGCCCACGTAGTTGGGGTTCGTCCAGAACGACGGGCAGGAAGTGGTGCAGGCGCCGCAGAGGATGCACTTGGTGGTGTCGTCGAAGCGCTCGCGCTCCTCTGGCGACTGCAATCGCTCTTTTTCCGGCGCTTCGCCCTCAGTGATGAGGTAGGGCTTGATGTCGCGGTACTTGGCGAAGAACCCGTCGAAGTCCACGACCAAGTCTTTGATGACCGCGAAGCCGCGCAGCGGCTCGACGGTGATGCGCTCGCCCAGGTCTTTCAGCAGGACGTGGCACGCCAACTGGTTGCGGCCGTTGACCAGCATTGCATCCGACCCGCAGACGCCGTGCGCGCACGAGCGGCGGAAGGTCAGCGTGCCGTCCTGGCGCCACTTGATGGTGTGCAGGGCGTCGAGCAGGCGGTCGGTCGGCTCCGCCTCGATCGTGTATTCCGACCAGTAGGGTTCTTTGTCCTTGCCGCGCTCGAACCGCTTGATGCGAATCTGCACCTTCATTCGTTGGCTCCGACTCGGAGTTTAATACCTCCGCTCCTGCGGTTGGAAGCGGGTAATCACCACCGGCTTGTGGCGAAACTCGATGCCGCCGGACGGGCTGCGGTAGCCTAGCGAGTGTTTAAGCCAATTGACGTCATCGCGCTTGGGAAAATCCTCGCGCGAGTGCGCCCCGCGGCTCTCCTGTCGGGCCAGCGCCGCCTCCACTGTCACTTCTGCCACATCGAGCAGGAAGCCCAGCTCCAGGGCTTCCACCAGGTCGGTGTTGTAGATTTCGCTGCGATCCTGCACCCGCACTCGCTGGTAGCGCTCCTGAAGCTCTCTGACCCGTTCGCGGCCCTGGCTGAGACTCTCCGCCGTGCGGAAGACCGAAGCCTTGTCCATCATTTCCTTCTGCAGCTCATCGCGCAGCGCGGCGACCGACTCGCTCTTGCCGTTGCGGCCCTCCCGCAGGCGCGCCATCCACGCCCGCGTGCGCTCCTCGGGCTGAGGCGGCAGCGGAGCAAAGTCGGTCTCCTTCAGGTAGCGCGCCATGTCACGCCCGGCGCGGCGTCCGAAGACGAGAATGTCGACCAGCGAGTTCGTCCCCAGGCGGTTGGCTCCGTGCACGGAGACGCAGGCGACCTCACCTGCGGCGTAGAATCCCGGCAACACGGTGTTTTTTTCGTCCACGACCACGCGCCCCCAGTTGTCGGTGGGGATGCCGCCCATGGCGTAGTGCGCGGTGGGCTGCACAGGAACGGGTTCCTTGACCGGGTCGATGCCAAGGTAGGTACGCACGAAATCGGTGATATCGGGCAGCTTCTTTTCGATGACGTCATGCCCCAGGTGGCGCAAATCCAGGTGAACGTAGTTCTTGCCATTAATGCCGTTGCCGGCGCGGAGCTCGAGGAAGATGCAGCGGGAGATGATGTCGCGGGGCGCGAGGTCGAGCAGCGTGGGGGCGTACTTCTCCATGAAGCGCTCGCCCTTGCCATTGATGAGCTTGCCGCCTTCGCCGCGTGCCCCTTCCGTAATCAGAATGCCGAGCCGGTAGATGCCGGTGGGATGGAACTGGAAGAACTCCATGTCTTCCAGCGGCACGCCAGCGCGGAGGGCCACCGCCATGCCGTCGCCGGTGAGGGCGTGGGCGTTGGAGGTGATCTCATAGATGCGCCCGCAGCCGCCGGTGGCGAAGAGCACCGCCTTGCACTGGAAGACATGCAGCCGCCCATCGGCGATGGAGTAAGCGACCACGCCCGCCGTCTGGCCTTTCTCCACCAGCAGGTCCAGCACCAGGAATTCGTCAAAAAATTTCACGCGGTCTTTGACGCACTGCTGGTAGAGAGTCTGGAGGATCATGTGGCCGGTGCGGTCGGCGGCGTAGCAGGAGCGGTGCACGGGGGCCTTGCCGTATTCCCTCGTGTGGCCGCCGAAGCGCCGCTGGGCAATCTTGCCGTCGGGGGTGCGGCTGAAGGGCAGGCCCCAGTGCTCGAGGTCGTAGACCGTCTCCACGGCCTCGCGGGCGAGAATCTCCGCCGCGTCCTGGTCCACCAGGTAGTCGCCGCCCTTGACGGTGTCGAACATGTGCCATTCCCAGTGGTCTTCCTCGACGTTCCCCAGCGCCGCCCCAATCCCGCCCTGGGCCGCGCCGGTGTGGGAGCGCACCGGATAGAGCTTGCTCAACACCGCCACGTTCTTGCCGCGCAGATTGACCGCCGCCATCAGGCCAGCGCCGCCGGCCCCGACAATCACCGCGTCGTACTTGTGGACGGTCGTCTGCACTCTTCAGCCTCCCAAGGCCGGGCTGAAGGTGAGAATGACGAGCGAGCCGGCAATGACGAAGAGGATGGCGAGAGCAAAAACTGCTACCTGCGTCACCATTCGCCAGCCGGGCGAGTGCACGTAGTCATCCACTACGACCCGCAGGCCGTTGCAGCCGTGCAGCACCGCCAGCATCAGCAGCAACCAGTCGTAGAGCCGCCACAGCGGGTTGGCCCAGCGGCCGGCCACAAAGGCGAAGTTCACTTCGTCCACGCTGTGGACGAGGTGCATGATGGTCAGGTGGCCAAGCGCCAGCAGCAGCAGCAGGATTCCCGAAATGCGCATGAAGAACCAGGCGTACAGCTCCAACCCGCCCGCCGGCCTGACCCGTCCGCCCGCTGCGCTCAGTTCCGCCACTTGCCCTCCCTAGAACAACGGCTTCAGCATCAGATAGGCGCTGGGCACGAACAGCAAGGCAAAGACGACCATCGCGGCGTAGAAAAGTTCCCGCTGGCGCCCGCTGAGTTCCGGCCAGAAATCCAGGATGGTGATGCGAATCCCATTGAGAGCGTGATAGAGGACGGCGGCTGCCAGACCGACTTCGCCGACGCGGAACAGCGGGCGGGCGTAGATCTTCATCACCTTGTCGTAGATCTCGGCTCCGAAGAGCACCAGGCCAGTGTCGACGATGTGAATCAGCAGGAACAACAGCACGCCCAGACCGGTGAGCCGGTGCAGGATCCAGGCCCAGTGCCCCGCTCCTCCTCGGTACATCGCAGGCAGTCCTCCGCGGCTTCAGGCTCGCCGCTGGCTATGGTGCATCGCGCGCGCCCGTTCGCTGAACGGCGCGCGGTGGAAACTGCATCGTAGCAGGCTGCCAGGCACTTGGCAACCGTCTGGGAGGCGAAGAAAATTCTTTCCGCGCACTTGATTTTTCGGTCGAATTGGAGTTAATTCAGGGGTGTTACGGGAGCGGCGGTTCGCAGCCAACCGGGTTCGCCAACGACGAATCCGCACTTACCGTTCTCGCTCCCGGAGAAACGGTTCAAAACAAAACTGCATAGGGAGCAGAAATGACCACGAATTTAATGCTGCGGCGCACGCTGAGGTGCGTCACCTTCCTCCTGCCGCTCGTCCTGGTCGCCACGGGGGCTCAGGCGCAAGCGGCCAAGCCGGCTAACTGCAACGTCTGGCGGCTGGACGAAGCCAAAAACCGCATCCTCTTTAACGACCCCAAGGTCAACATCCAGATGCCGGACAAAGAAGAGCGCGCCAAGCTCCGCGCTCAGGGCCAGCCGGGGCAGTTGTTCGTGATGAAGAACTGCAACACGCCCGACTTCGAAGGCACGGTGCCGGTTTTCTCCGAGGCTGAAAGCGCCGGCAACGCCGTCGAGCTGGTACCGTCGATGGTGCGGGTGATCATCCTGGGCGAAAAAGGCAAGTGGCTTCAGGTCAAAGGCCACACGGAATTGTGGAAGGGCACCGGCTGGGTGCGCATTACAGACGACCTGGTGGTGGTCAAGTACTGAGTGCCCGGCGGCCCGTAGAAATCAAGCAACCCTGTCCCGCCTGCGCGTGTCCAACAGTCGAGCCCGTTGCCGAGGGAGGCGTGTGTGATGAAGAAGCGTCGCGTAAGCCTCTTGTGGTTGCTGCTGATTCCGATGAGCCTGGCGGCCGGCGATGTCTCACCCCGCGCCGCCCGACTTCACCGTGACGCCGTAGTAGTTGATCTCCACCTCGACACCCCCCAACGGCTACTCGACGAGAGCTTCGACCTCGGGGCGCGCGACGCCCACGGGCACATTGACTTGCCGCGCATGAAGGAGGGCGGGCTGGACGCCGGCTTTATGTCCATCTATGTCGAGATGCGCACCTACACCGGCGACGCCGCCACCAAGCGCGCCTTGCAGCTCATCGACACCGTCTATGAGCAGGTGCGCCGCCATCCCGACCAGCTCGTCCTCGCCACCACTGCGGCCGACGTCCGACGCGCCCACAAGGACGGCAAGATAGCTCTGCTGATGGGAATGGAGGGCGGCACGCCTATCGCCAACGACCTGCGATTGCTGCGCGACTTCCATCGCCTGGGCGTTCGCTACATGACACTTACCCACTCGCTCAACAACGACTGGGCCGACTCCTCGACCGACAAGCCGGCGCACAACGGGCTGACCGACTTCGGCAAAGACGTCGTGCGCGAGATGAACCGGCTAGGGATGATGGTGGACATCTCCCACGTCTCCGACAAAACCTTCTACGACGCACTCGAGGTCAGCCAGGCGCCGTTGATTGCTTCGCACTCCTCCTGCCGCGCCCTCAACGGCCACGCCCGCAACATGACCGACGACATGATCAAGGCGCTGGCCGCCAAGGGCGGCGTCATCCACATCAACTACCACATCGGCTTTCTGGACGAAGAGTTTCGCAACGCCTACAGCAAGGTCGCGGACGAATACCGGGCCAAGAGCCGCGAGCTCGACAAGCAGTACGCCAACGACCGGAAAGGTTTGCTGGCGGCACAGGAAGCCCTGGAAAAGGAATACCGAGCCAAGCTGCCGCGGGTTTCGTGGGAGAAGATTATCGAGCACATTGACCATGCGGTGAAGCTGGCCGGCGCCGACCACATCGGCCTGGGCTCCGACTTCGACGGCGCCTGGATGCCCGAAGGCATGGACGACGCCAGCTACCTGCCCCGACTCACTCAAGCGCTGCTCGACCGTGGCTACTCTGAAGCCGACGTCAGGAAGGTCCTTGGCGGAAATACGCTCCGCGTAATGGAAGAAGTGGAAAAGGTCGCCGCCCGGCTATCCGCTTCCAGGTGAAGTTATTGCTGCGCTGCTCCCGGTGCGCTACCCTAGTTTGCTGGACTTCAAAGGAGATAATGCACAATGAAGAAGCTCGTTGCCGTTCTTTGTCTCGTGTTGAGCCTGAGTCTGGCCTGGGCGCAAGAAAAGGCTCCCGCCAAGACCGCCAAGGCGACGCCCCGCGATCCCGGCCTTTATGCCACGCTCGACACCACCATGGGCAAGATCGTCATTAAGCTTTTTGAAAAGGAAGCGCCCAACACGGTGCGCAACTTCGTCGACCTCGCCACCGGCAAGAAGGCCTGGCGCGAGTCGAAGACCGGGAAGACGGTGACCGGCCAGCCGTTCTTCGACGGCGTTATCTTTCACCGCGTCATCCCGGGCTTCATGGCGCAAAGCGGATCGCACCTGCCGGATGGAAGCTGGCGCCAGTCTGCTCCCATTCCAGATGAATTCCACCCGGGCCTCAAGCACGACCGGGCCGGGCGGCTCAGCATGGCCAACGCCGGGCCAAATACCGGCAGCTCGCAGTTCTTCATCACCTATGTGCCCACGCCGCACCTTGACGGCCGGCACGCAGTGTTCGGCCAGGTAGTCGAAGGGCAGGACGTGCTGGAGGCGATGGCGAAGGTGGAGCTGAAGGTCAACGAGCGTGGCGAGCGCGCCATTCCCGTCAAACCCATCGTCATCAACAAGCTCACGATTCAGCGCGTGCCGTCGGGTTCGGAGACCAAGTAGGAGCCGGCGTGGCCGAGTGGGTCAAGGTCGCCGAGGCGGGCGACATCCCGCCCAGCCGCGGCAAACGGATTGAAATCGGGGGCGTGGCGGTCGCGGTCTTTAATCTCGACGGCGAGTTCTATGCCCTGGAAGACACCTGCCCGCGCGACGACGGCTCGCTGAGCCAGGGCGACCTCTTTGGCGACCTCGTCCAGTGCCCCATTGAAGCCTGCAAGTACGAGCTCGCCACCGGCAAGTGCATCACCTTCGACGCCCGCGTTCAGGCCTTCCCCCTCAGGCTCGAAGGCTCCAAGCTTTTCATCCAGCTCAGCTAGGCAGGGAGGAGTTATGGCCGTACAAACCGAAGTGGTTCGCACCGGCATCTCGTTCGGCAACGCGCTCGCCATCGCCATTTCCTGGAGCCTGCACAAGTCTCTCTTCTGGGCCATCGTGCACGGCTTCTTTTCCTGGTTGTATGTGATTTACTACTGGCTCACGCACTGATCGCCGTGCTCTACGTCCTGTGGGAATATCACGTCCGGGGAGCAAAGCGCCGCGCCTTCGAGCGGCACTACGCCGCCACTGGCACCTGGGCAAAGTTCTTCCGTCGCGGGCGCGGCTATCGGGGAACCACCCTGCTGCAAGATCCCGACAAGCGCGACCGCTATCTGACCATTGACTGCTGGGAGAGTCTCGCGGCTTATCGCCGTTTCCGCCGCCGGCACGAGAGAGGCTACTCGACCTTGGACAAACTGTTTCAGCATCTGACGCAGCAGGAACGTTGTCTGGGCTACTTCCTGAGCGTCGGGCAGCTCAGACCCCGATAATCTCGACCAGCTCCTTCACCGCCGCGGCCGACTTCTTCAGCGCCGCGTCTTCCTCCGGCGTGAGCTTGATTTCGATAATCTGCTCGATGCCGCGCGCTCCCAGCTTCACCGGCACTCCCACAAACAGCCCGTTGATGTCGTACTCACCCTCGAGATAGGCCGCGCACGGGAGGATTTTCTTCTTGTCCTTCAGGATCGCTTCCACCATTTCCACCACCGCCGCCGAGGGGGCGTAGAAGGCGCTGCCGGTCTTGAGCAGGTTGACGATCTCCGCCCCGCCGCCCGCGGTGCGTTTGACGATGGCGTCGATCTTCTCCTGGGGCAGCAGGTCAGGCAGCGGGATGCCAGCCACGGTCGAGTAGCGCGGCAGCGGCACCATAGTGTCGCCATGTCCGCCAAGCACGAAAGCGGTTACGTTCTCAACCGAGACGTCGAGCTCCCAGGCGATGAAGGTGCGCATGCGCGCTGAATCGAGCACGCCCGCCATGCCCATGACGCGGTTCTTGGAGAACCCGCTGACCCTGAACGCAGTCTGGGTCATGGCGTCGAGCGGGTTCGACACCACGATGAGAATGCTGTTCGGCGAGTACTTCACCACCTGCTCGGTGGTCTCCTTGACGATGTTGTAGTTGGTTTTCAGCAGGTCGTCGCGGCTCATCCCCGGCTTGCGCGGGATGCCCGCGGTGATGACCACGATGTCGGAGTTGGCTGTGTCCTTATAATCGTTGGTGCCGAGGATGCGTGAGTCGTAGCCCACCACCGGGGCCGACTCGGCCAGGTCGAGCCCCTTGCCCTGCGGCAGGCCTTCGATGATGTCGGTGAGCACTACATCGCAGATTTCCAGATCCGCCAGGCGATGAGCGGTCGTGCCCCCCACCATCCCCGCTCCGACCAGTGTAACTTTTTTGCGCATGGTCGTCGCTCCCCTTTCACATGTTCTCGATGATGGCGGTGGCGAACTCGCTGGTCTTGAGCTTGGTCGCCCCTTCCATCAGCCGCTCCAGGTCGTAGGTCACTTTCTTCTGCGCGATGGTGCGCTCGATGCCCCTCTCGATGAGCTGCGCCACATCCTTCCAACCCAGGAACTCGAACATCATCACCCCGGCCAGCATCACCGCGCTGGGATTGATAACGTCCTTGTCGGCGTACTTGGGCGCGGTGCCGTGCGTGGCCTCGAAGAGGCCGAAGCCGTCGCCGATGTTCGCTCCCGGCGCCACGCCCAGCCCGCCGATCTGGGCCGCGCAGGCGTCGGAGAGGTAGTCGCCGTTGAGGTTGGGAGTGCAGACGATGTCGTACTCATCGGCGCGCGTCTGCACCTGCTGGAACATCGAGTCGGCAATGCGGTCATTGACCATCAGCTTTTTCTTCCATTGCCCGTTGCCGTGCGTCTGACCGATACTGGCCAGGCATTCCTTCACTTCATCGTAGATTTGCCGCTTGAAGGCCTCCGGCGCCGCCGCCAGCCCCGGCTCGACCATCGCCGCGTTGGCTTCGATGGTCAGGTTGGGGTTCTTGTCCTTGTTGTCGAGAATCCAGCTCTCCCGCTCGGTCACAATCTGCTGGCGGAATTCTTTCCTGGCCAGCTCGTAGCCCCAGTCGCGGAAGGCGCCCTCGGTGAACTTCATAATGTTGCCCTTGTGCACCAGGGTCACCGTCTTGCGCCCGTTGTCGAGCGCGTACTGAATGGCCTTGCGCACCAGCTTGTGGGTAGCGGTGGGGCTGATGGGCTTGATGCCGATGCCGCTGTCGGGGCGGACCTTCTTGCCGAGCGACTGCACCAGTTCGATAATCTTCTTCGCCTCCTCGCTGCCCGAAGGCCACTCGATGCCGGCGTAGACGTCCTCGGTGTTCTCCCGGAAGATGACGATGTTCATCCGCTCCGGATGCTTCACCGGCGAGGGCACGCCCGCAATCCACTTCACCGGGCGCACGCAAGCGTAGAGGTCGAGCAGTTGCCGCAGGGTTACGTTCAGGCTGCGGATGCCGCCGCCCACCGGCGTGGTCAGCGGGCCCTTGATGGCGATGCGGAAGTCGCGGATGGCCTCGACGGTGTCGTCGGGCAGCCAGGTCTTGAAGGTGGTAAACGCTTTCTCCCCCGCGAAAACTTCCAGCCAGGCGATCTTCCGCTTTCCGCTCCCACTGCACGATTTCGCGACGGCGGCGTCGAACACGCGCCGCGACGCCTTCCAGATGTCGCGGCCGGTTCCGTCGCCCTCGATGAAGGGAATAATCGGATTGTCGGGCACGACGAAGCGCCCGTTCTCATAGCGAATCGGCGTGCCTTCGGCAGGCACCGCCACACCGTTGTAGCTTGTCTTCATAGGAGGTTTCCTTCGTACGGGGCTGCTCACCCCGGTCGGCGCGGGGGCAACTTCATAGTAGACGCAGAGCGCGGGAATGTCTAGCTATTCTGCAGCAGGCTGCGCAGGACGGTGGGGAGGATGCCGCCGTTGCGGTAGTAGTTGACTTCGACGGCGGAGTCGAGCCGCGCAACGACCTTGAAGGTCTTGCGCACGCCCTCGGGCGAGGTGGCCGTAACCGTCAACTCCTGGCGCGGGCGGATGGCGTCGCTCAAGCCCGCGATGTCGTAGGTCTCCTCGCCGGTCAGGCGCAGCGTGCCCGCGCCTTCGCCGGGCAGAAACTGAAGCGGCAGCACGCCCATGCCGACGAGATTCGAGCGGTGGATGCGCTCGAAACTCTCGGCCAGCACGGCGCGCACTCCCAGCAGCAGCGTGCCCTTGGCCGCCCAGTCGCGCGACGAGCCAGAGCCATACTCTTTGCCGGCTATCACGATGAGCGACACGCCTTCCTTCCCGTAGGCTCGCGCCGCGTCGTAGATGCTCATGCGTTCTCCCGAGGGGAAGTGGATCGTAACGCCGCCTTCGACGCCCGGTACCAGCAGGTTCTTGAGGCGGATGTTGGCGAAAGTGCCGCGCACCATCACGCGGTCGTTGCCGCGGCGGGAGCCGTAGGAGTTGAAGTCAATCTTCTGCACCCCGCGCTCGATGAGGTAGCGCCCGGCGGGGCTTTCCACGGGAATGTCGCCGGCGGGTGAGATGTGGTCGGTGGTGACCGAGTCGCCCAGCAGGGCCAGCACGCGCGCCCCGCGAATTTCGCGCACCGGCGCGGGCTCGCGCTTCATGTCGCTGAAGAACGGCGGCTCCTGGATGTAGGTCGACTCCGGGTTCCATTCGTAGAGCGCGCCGCCTTTGACCGGGATGGCGTTCCAGGTTTCGTTGCCGTCCCAGACGTTGGCGTAGCTCTTCTGGAACATCTCGGGGCGGATGGAGCGCGTCATGGCCTGCGCCACTTCTTCCTGTGAAGGCCAGATGTCGCGCAGATAGACCGGCGCGCCCTGCTTGTCTTTGCCCAGCGGCTCGCTGGTGAGGTCGATGTCGACCGTGCCGGCCAGCGCGTAAGCCACCACCAGCGGCGGCGAGGCCAGGTAGTTGGCGCGCACGTGCGGATGAATGCGGCCTTCAAAGTTGCGGTTGCCGGAGAGCACGGCGGCCGCGACCAGTTGATGCTCCATAATTGCCTGCGCAACTTCGCTCACCAGCGGGCCGCTATTGCCGATGCAGGTCGTGCAACCGTAGCCGACCAGATGGAACCGCAGCGCGGCCAGCGAGTCGAGCAAACCCGATTCCCGCAGATACTCGGTCACCACTTTCGAACCCGGCGCCAGGCTGGTCTTGACGTAGGGCGGCGGCTCCAGCCCGCGCTCAGCCGCTTTCTTCGCCAGCAGGCCCGCGCCCAGCATCACCGACGGGTTCGAAGTGTTAGTGCAGGAAGTAATGGCGGCAATCACCACCGAGCCGTGACCCATGGTGGCGCGGTGGCTATTCAGGCTGATCGTCGCCCGCCGGGAAAGCTCAGCGGCGGAGAGCCCGAAGCCGAGCTCCTTGACCGGCGCGGAGAGCGCCGCGCGGAACGACGACTTCATCTGCGAAAGCGAAACGCGGTCCTGCGGGCGCTTGGGGCCGGCGAGACTGGGCTCGACTGTGCCGAGATCGAGGGCCAGCGTGTCGCTGAACTCCGGGTCGGGCGTCTGCGCGGTGCGGAACAGGCCCTGCTCCTTGCAGTAACGCTCGACGCGCTCGATTTCTTCCTCCGTGCGGCCGGTCTGCCGCAAGTAGCGCAGCGTCTCGTCGTCCACCGGGAAGAACCCCATCGTGGCGCCGTACTCCGGCGCCATGTTGCCGATCGTGGCGCGGTCGGGCAGCGTCATCTCCGCCAGGCCCGGGCCGAAGAACTCGACGAACTTGTCCACCACGCCTTTCTTGCGCAGCATCTGAGTGACGGTCAGCACCAGGTCGGTCGCGGTCACGCCCTCGCGCAACCGGCCGGTGAGCTTGAAGCCCACGACTTGCGGCGTCAGGAAGTAGTAGGGCTGGCCCAGCATCGCCGCCTCGGCTTCGATGCCGCCCACCCCCCAGCCCAGCACGCCGAGGCCGTTGATCATCGTGGTGTGGGAGTCGGTGCCCACCAGCGTATCGGGGAAGAAAACGGTCTCGCCGTCGCTCTTCTGCGCCAGCACCACCTTGGCGAGGTACTCGAGGTTGACCTGATGCACGATGCCGGTGGCGGGCGGCACGACGCGGAAGTTAGCAAAGGCCTTCTGGCCCCAGCGGAGAAACTCGTAGCGCTCGCGGTTGCGTGCGAACTCCATCTCGGCGTTCTTCTGCAGCGCCACCAGCGAGCCGGCCACGTCCACTTGAACGGAATGGTCGATTACGAGATCGACCGGCACCAGCGGATTGATTTTCGCCGGGTCGCCCCCCAGGCGCTTCATTGCCGAGCGCATCGCCGCCAGGTCGACGACGGCGGGGACGCCGGTGAAATCCTGGAGAATCACGCGTGCCGGACGGAACGGCACTTCGCGCTCGGCCGGCCGGGCCGCCTTCCAACCCGCCAGCGCCTTCACGTCGTCCTCGGTAATCAGCTCGCCGTCGCAGTTGCGCAGCACCGCTTCCAGCAGAACCTTGATGGAAAACGGCAGGCGCGCAATGCTGCCCAGCTTCGCTTTTTCCAGCGCATCGAGGCGAAAGATAGTGGCGGTGCCGGCGCTGGTTTTCAACGTGGCGCGCACGCCGAAAGGATTGTTCCTGGGATTGGCCATCGAATTCAATCTACCATCGCCGCCGCGCGCTTGCAAATCTCGAGGTCTCAGCCAAACACTTGCTGGAACACGGCGCGGGCAGCGCGGCGCTGCTCGGCGAGCCGCGCCACCAGCGTCGAACCACTCAGCGTCTCTCCCACCCAGGGACCGGCCAGCTCCGCCACAATCTCCAGCCGCGGTCCGGTGGGAAGCTGGGGCGAACTGCGGCCGGTGGCGAGCCGGATGGCGTGATCCAGGGCGCGCAACCACTTCGCTGCCTGCGCCAAGCGCTCGGCGTCGCCGTCGGTGAGCGCCCCTTCGTCGCGCAGCACTTCAATCTGCTGCGCCCACGACCGCCCGGCCTGCGAGCGCGCCCCGGCCCGCAGCGCAAACGCCGACAGAATAAAGTCGATGTCGTAGACGCCGCCGGGGCCGGTCTTGAAATTCTCGGCAGAACCCGCGCCCGCTTCTTCTTCCAGCCGCTTCCGCATGGCGCGCAGCTCGCCGCGAATGTCGTTCCACGACGCGCATCTTTCGCGGAGTGCTTCCGGCAACTGTTCGGTCCATTCCCGGGCAAAGTCGCCGGCGGAAGCAACCATACGTGCCTTCAAGTAGGTCGCGGCCTCCCAGACCGCGGCCGTGTTGCGGAAATACTCGAGAACGCTATCGGCGGTCTGCACCAGCTCGCCTTCCCCGCCGCGCGGCCGCAGGCGAACGTCAATGGGAAAGATCGTCCCTTCGCGGGTGTAGCCGGAAACCACGTGCAGGAATCTTTCCAGCAGCCGCCGCAACGGTTCCTGCTGGGCGGCGTCGCGAGCCACGAAAACCAGGTCGGCGTCGGAGCCCCAGTCCATTTCCGTTGTCCCCAGGCGCCCCAGCGCCACCACGGCGAAGTCGGGCGTCGCCCGCTCGTGTTGCGACGCAACGGCGAGCCCGGCGCGCAGCACCTGGTCGGCCAGTTCTGAATAGGCGCGAAGACCTGATTCAATATCTTTCTGCCGGCACACTTCTCCAGCGCCCCACAGGAACACCGCATCGGTGAAGTAGCGCCGCAGCCCGGCCATCTGCTCATTTAGAGACCCGCGCTGTTCGACCACAGCCGCCAGGCCGCGCGGCCAAGCGGACGGCTCCGGACCCGCAAGGGGAATCTCCAGTTGCGCAGCGCTCGATTCTGCCGCGCCAGCACGCAGCGCCAGCAACTGCGTCAACCGCTCGGGCTGGCGCAGCAGCAGGCCGGCCAGCGGCTCGCTCAGATGAAGCAAACGGATCCCGTCGGGCAGCGCCGCCGCTGCGTGGTTGACCTCTTCAAAGACGGTGGACGACTGCAAGGCCGACACCAGGAAGCGCTGCACGGCTTTCGTCGCGCGCGACGGGACTTCCAACTTCGCCAGCTCGTGATAGAGTGGCGCGTCCTGCGCGCGCAGCCCGTCGAGAATCTCCGAGTAGGAAAGCTCGCCGGCCGCGACCACCGGATTCAGCGCGCGCAGCGCGAACCCTTCCGCGCCCGACGACGGGCGGCTCGAGGGAAGCCGCCGGTCGTAGATGGCGCGCACTCGTCGCAGGTGCCCCTCGATTGACTCTCGCAGTACGTCCAGCGCCTCGCGGCCCGAGCCGGCTGGCACGTGGCACCTTCGCGCCAGCAGCTCGAGCGCCCGCGAGTCGTCGGGCAGAGTGTGCGCCTGCTGGCCGTGCTCGAGCTGCAGCCGGTGCTCGACCATCCGCAGGAACTGATACGCCGTCGCCAGTTCATGATGATCGCGCCCAGCCAGGTAACCCTTCTCAAACAGCTTCTGCAATCCGACAAGCGTGCCGGCGGCGCGCACCCACGGGTCGTCGCGGCCGTGCAGGCGTTGCAGGCATTGCACCAGAAACTCAATGTCGCGGATGCCACCGGGCGCCAGCTTGACGTTGACCCGATGGGCCGCCGCGGCGTCGAGCTTGCGGTCCATCCCCTCGCGCGATTGCACCACCGCCTCCACCGCGGCAAAGTGCATGGCGCCGCGATAGAGAAACGGCTCGACCCCATTCAGGAATTCGCGCACCAGCGCGGCGTCGCCCGCCGAGGCGCGCGCCTTGAGCAGCATCTGCAGTTCCCACTCGCGCGCCCGGCGCTGGTAGTAATCGAGCGCCGCCGGCAGGCTGATGGCCAGGTCGCCTTCGCCCCCGCCGGGGCGCAAGCGCAGGTCGACGCGGAAGACCGGTCCAACATGGGTTACTCCCGCGACAATGCGTAGCAGGCGCTGCGCCAGGCGGATGAAGTACTCGCTGTTGGCGATCCGTTCAGGCCCGCTGGTCGCGCCCTCGCCGGCAAACAGGAACAGCAGGTCGATGTCGGAGCTGTAGTTCAATTCATTGCCGCCGAGTTTGCCCAGCGAGACGACGGCAAAGCGTGCCGGCACCAGCCGCCCCTGCGCGTCGCAAGTCTCGGGCGCGCCGTAGCGCGGGCGCAGCTCGGCCTGGGCGCGGGTGAGCGCTTTTTCCAGCAGCGCATCGGCCAGCGTCGAAAGCTCCAGCGTGGTTTCGACCAGCGACGAATGCCGCAGGATGTCCTTGAGCACGATGCGCAGGTACTGGCGCCGCTTGAAGCGCGCCAGCGCCAGCGCCGGGTCGAGCTCGAGCGCGGTGGCCTCGAAGCGGGCGTAGTCTTCGAGCAGCTCTTCCTTCGAGGGCATCCGCTCGAGAAAGCGCTCGCGGCCGAGCCAGAGAATCAGCTCCGGCTCTTGCACCAACGTTTCGCTCAGGAAGCGACTGTAGGAGAACAGCGCCAGCAGGTAGTGCAGCAGCGCCGGCTGGCGCGCCAGCGCGTCGAGCACGCGCTGCGGCGGCTCGCGCGTGAAGCGCTCCAGGTAGTTCAGCGAGCCATCGGGGTCCGGCAACTGCCCCAGGATGGTCGGCAGCAGCGCCAGCAGATGCTCCGGCAGGCGCGCCCGCAGGTGCTGCAAGTTCGCGGCGGCGCGGCCCGGCTCGTGAAACGCAACTGTGGCATACGTGTCCGGCACACTCATGGCGGCAAACAAGAGTCTACTCGGAGAACCTCAGGGGCTAAAGCCCATTTCCGAGTGGCGTGTTATGATGGCGCCGAGCTGCGGGTGAAGAAGCAAGTGGGGAGCACCACGACCGTGTACATCTTCTCGGGCAGCAAGGTGATTGCCGAGTATGCCAGTGGCGCCGCGCCTACCTCTCCCACCCGCGAATACATCTACGCCGGTTCGCAACTCGTCGCTACACTTCAGGGCAGCACAACTACGTACGTCCATCCTGACCATCTGTCGGCGCGGCTCTTTACCGATTCCAACGGCCAGAATGCCGGTGGCCGCGGGCACTTGCCGTTTGGGGAGGTCTGGTACGACAGCATGGCTTCCGACAAGTGGAAGTTCACCACCTACGAGCGCGACTCCGAGTCCGGCCTCGACTACGCCATGTTCCGCTTTGACTCCACCCGCCTCGGCCGCCGTCCGCCCCGCCTCCAGCTGTTTCAACGCCCCGATCATCTCCACTTCGCTATACTTCCGCTTCGACATGCGCCCCTCCTCTCCGCAGATCCGAAAATCATATATGCTTCTGCGCAGATCTAGGGGAGCAG
>DATLZZ010000005.1:0-147603 GCA_035573715.1 Candidatus Xenobia bacterium
GCTCCGCAGACCTTCCAACACGATTTCCCACTTCTCCTCCGGGGTTCGTTCGACACGCGGCTTTCGGCTCATCAGTTGCCTCCTCTTGGAGGCCCTGATCATACCCAGATGGGCTGTCCAGTTTTAGCGGGGTGCACTACAGCTGGCATCCCTTGAAGGACTTGGAATTCGAAGCTTGGGTGACATTTAGTTTGACAATCTGTGGAGACCCTAGTGACGGAACATGATCACGAAAATCTCGTGAGATATTCGAGAGACGACCTCACAACCTCACAAAGAGTACGGGTTGAGGAGCATCTTAAGGACTGCGCTGAATGCAATCGGTTTCTCAGCTTTGTGAACGACCTAAGGACTGCACTTAAGGAGATTGCGCAGGAAGAGTCAAGACCTGAGACGCCTTGTCCGGACGCGGAAACCTTGGTTGCCTTTGACAGAGAGGAGTTAGACGAGGAAAGGGCAGAGTTGATCAGGGAACATACGGTTTTCTGCAAAGATTGCCTCGAGGAACTGTATTTACTTCGTCGAGCCAGACAGTCACCTCAGTTCAAGGAGATGCAGAATGAGCTCCATGATATTGCAGTTCTCGACGTAGTCGGTCGACCCCTAGACGAACAGAGTGACTACTTAGCAGAAGCCCTACACAAAGCAATAGATCAGGGGTACAAGAAAATCCTAATCAACTCAGCTAAGGGCAAGACCGGGATCCTCGTTGGTTATCCGACAACAAGTGATATGTCTGAATGGTGGCAATTGGTCAGGCAGGCGGGCGGGAAAACTCTGCTAGTACTACCAAAGGAAGAAGCGAAAAAGGGTGAGGTAATGCCTGAGTTATCTCCGGCCACGCAGATCTTCGATACTGAACAGGCTGCAATTGATAGCTTTATTCAAAGCTTGAAGAAGAAAAGCCCTCCACCTCGGTAGAAATTGCGAGTCTTGCAGTAATTATTTCGGGCATGAAAGTACAACCTTCTGACGTTCCCGGACCTCGGGGGCAAAGAGTCCGGTTCCTTTAAGTGAAGAAAGCTTGTCAGAAAGTCAACACTTCTGCCGTCTATCTTAGGCAGAGGGACGGACCATGGACACTTGCTTGTCCATAAGGAGGTATGTCCGGACTGTCGGGGATCATCCGAAGTCGAAGAGTTGATATCCAAGCTCTGTGCAGCCCGGTATCAGCTTCAGCTACAGTGGCTGGCTCTTGAGAACCCAAACAGCAGGGTCATCCACTAGCCACTGTGTTTGCCCGTCAGCAGCCACTCCACGCTCTTGCCAAACTTCTGGGCAATCTTCAGTAGCATCTCCGGGCTGATCTCACTCCTGCCCTTCTCGTAGCGCGACAGTTGACTCTGGCTTATGCCAAGTTCCTTGGCAAGGTGCGCTTGGTGGGTGTCAAATCCGCGAAGCTCCCGCACTCGCCGCCCCACGGATTTCCAGTCGACCTTAGACGTTGGCTTCGCAGTCATTCAGAAAGACCTTGACTTGTACTGTATGCATATGGTATGCACGGTAAGCATGGGTCGCTGACGCTCAATTTTATACCGGAAGGCTACCCAGGCGCAACGGGAGAGATTGGGTTTCGAAAAGGAGATGGAATGAAGCATTTTGAAAGCGTCACGCTGCCAGCCGAAACTTTCGATCCCTTCTGGCAATCAATCGTCGCCCCCAGGGGAATCAAAGAGGCCCTGCTCGGATACGCGCGAATCATCCTCTCGCTTGACGGGGCTTCTCCTCTTTCTACGGGGATCAACCGCTTCCTCTATTTCTTTGGCCCGCCCGGTACTGGCAAGACCACGCTAGCAAAAGGGTTTGCCAACCAACTCGCCAAGGCTGCGAAGGAATATGGCCACTCGACGCAGTTGTTTCATGCGAACGCTGAATGTTGGCGCAGTGAGCTTTTCGGCGCTACGGCCAAGGAAATCACCAAGGCGTTCGAGGCCATCCGGGTGGCTACCGCTGATGGATTGACGCTTCTACTGATCGACGAGCTAGAGTCCGTTGCAATCGGTCGCGAATACACCCTCACTTCGCATGAGCCTTCGGATGCTATCAGTGGCGTAAACACATTGCTGAACGAACTCGACAGTCTCGCCAGCAACAAGAACTTTCTACTTCTCGCGACTTCGAACTTCGAGCAGGCAATTGACCGCGCGCTGAGAAGCAGGGCGGATTTGGAAATCTATCTCACACCACCAGGCTACGAAGGAGCACTGTCGATCCTGAAGGATACCTACATGGGGATTCGGTCGGCTGGCTTGGATCTTTGTCTCACTGAGCGCCAGCTTTCCGCAATCGCGAGAAAGGCGGAAGGGCTCTCAGGACGATCCCTGCGCAAGTTGTTCATCCAAGTCCTGTCAGCAACGCACAAACCCCTCGACCAGATAGGGGCTGAAGATTTCTTCGAGGTCATCACTCAACTAAAAAGGTCCGTGAAAGGAGGCTAGCAATGGAAGTCACAACGCGTTTCCTTCCGGTGTGTTTCATGAAGGCGGAGGAAGCTGTAAATCTGCTCACCGAGAAAGTCAGAGAGGTCGCCGAGGCTGTCGAGTTCGATGTATCTGGCGAAGTCGATGGGGTACTGACCGCTATTCAGGACCCTCTTACCACCGCTCTGTACGCGGCGGTCTTGGAGAAGGTGGTCGTTACGGCGGGGAACGTCGGCTTGGAAATCGTTGTCGAGTACTACAAGGACCAAGAAGACGTGGAACTCGATGTTAGTTGCTTTGAATGTGCCCCCAAGAAACCAGAGAAGATCGAAATTCAGGTGGTCTGTGTGCGTGGCGCTTCCACGACCATTGCAGGCGTGGACAAACTGGTTGAGGTTTCAACCCCGAGGGTCCACGTCAAGGTGATGCAGGAAGGCGCTGAGCATACGGAGGGCGACGAGCTTACCGTGGGCGACGAGCTTCAATCTACTAAGGAGGAAACAAACAATGGCAACCCTGGTGAAGGAAAAAGTTAGTGTCGATGTCGATATTCTACAGCGTTCGGTAACCTACACCGTCAACACTGTCTTTCAGACCATGTTCAAGGTCGTAGGCGGCAGAGGTCTCCCGTCGGATTACCTGATTGAGAGGCGAAAGGTAATTGAGGACGGCCTCTTCACGTGGCTGACGGAGCAGGCTCTCTTTTCGCTCCATGTCGAGGTTTTCAAGCGGGGCGAGAACAAGTGTATTGAGCGTTGGGATTTTGAGTTCGTGTATCGCGCGGAGCCAGACGAAAAGGTCGGCCGTCCCCCTCTGGAAGAGCTCGAACAGTTCATGAGCAAGCTCAAGTCATTACCGGCAGGTGCCCAGTACGGCTTGCTGGCGAACCTGAAGGCAGGCTACACAGAGGTTCCAGGGTGGTCGCCCAGGGAGCTCATGGAACTGGAAGCAACAGACGAACAGCGACTCAATGCGTGGGGGTATGGCAATATCGGAACGACCCTCATCTACCGCGGCTCTATCAAGTGAGAGCCACTCTGGGACTGAGATGGAGGGATGCTGGCACAGCGCCAATAATCCCGGAGGGTCGCGCAACTAGAAGGCAGCACAATCCAGATTGTATAGGCTAGGCCTTTCAGGCCCGCTCCTCCGGCTCTGCCTGCGCTGGGCGGTATAGCGTCGCTCCCCGCGACCCCTAAACGTGCCCCGGCAAAGCTGCCCCTCTTGAACGTTTTCCTGAGCCCACCAGTTTCGCCTAGCCCGCATTACCCAGACTGAAAAACGGATTGGCCGCCTGCCTTTAAGGCAGGCACGGAGATGCACATGGAACGGAGCATTGCTGCAATTCTCAATCGCTTACTGTCTAAACCTTCGCGCAGAGCGCGCCTATCACGCAATCGTCCAGAGGGTTTGTTTCTCGGCGAGGGATTTGCCCTCGGCTCCGGGATTCCTTTGGGTCCAGTCATCCTCGACTCGCAGAGAAAGACTTGGTCGGTCGTCGTTGCAGGGGCAACCGGTCAAGGCAAGTCGAAACTACTTGAGGTGGCGCTGCTGAACGAATTGGAGACCGGAGGAGGGTTCAGTCTGATCGATCCCCATGGAGACCTCTGGACGGCCGTCATCGCCAGGCTCGCGAGCGGAGAAGTTGAACTTCCTGGGTTGCCAGCTCTTCTCGACCTAGGCCCTGATGCCTTCTCTGGGGTCAGTCTCGACCCGCTGCAGCAAACCGCCAGCAGGGCCCATGAGGTCTGCGCCGAGCTTGTCGCGATCTTCCGCCGCATTTGGCCGGATTCGATTCCCGGCGCCCGGACTGAAGAACTCTTGCGGAACACTCTGCTGGGCTTGGCCGAAACTGGCCACGGCTTACTCGACGCGCCGCGACTACTGACTGAAGAAGGTCTCCGTCGCCGCCTAATGAGCCAGATGCGCTCGACGCAGGCCAAGCACTACTGGCAACGTTTTGGAAGGCTGAGCGCGCGCCTTCAGGCCGTCTACGCCGAGCCATTGTTGAACCGCCTGGGTGCAACGTTCAGTCACCCGACGCTTCAAGCTCTGTTTTCGGCTGCATTGCCTCCGCTCGACGTGCAGCAACTCATGAACCAAGGGGACTGCATGCTCGCGCGCCTTTCGCAAACTGCACTCAAGGATCAAGCTGACTTCATCGGTTCGCTGCTCGTGTCCCGCTTCAAGTGGGCGTCCTTGAGCCGTGCGGGACAACCCCAGGACGAACGGGTGCCGCACACGCTGTATCTAGACGAGGGAGCTCGTGTTATGGGTCCGGAGGCGCACGCGATTTTCGCGGAATCTAGGAAGTATGCGCTTTCGATTGTGGTGGCTTTTCAGTCGTGGCGGCAACTCTCTGATGAAGTACGTGCGGCGGTTCTGGCCAACGTGGGTACGATAGTTTCCTTTCGCGCGGAAGCCTCGGACGCGAAACTCTTTGCCTCTCAGTGTGGTCCGAAAGAAGAGCGACTGATTGAAGCGTGCCTCAAAACGCTCCCGGCACAACACGCGATTGTCAAGTTTCGCGGACCGGAGCGGGCTTTTCTGTTGCGACCGCCTAAGATCGAGCACGTAGGCCAAAACACGACCAAGACGCAGGAATTCCTCGAAAGATTGCGTATTCCTCTTCCCGAGACCGCAAAAGACGCAAGCCCTTCTGGGCAAGAAGCCGGTGGAGACGATGAAGGACAACACGACTGGTAAGCCCATGCGCCACTCTCGCTTTGAGCGCAGCCGTAAGGCACCTCGGATCAACTTGCAGCTGCGCGACCGGACCATCCTCGAGGCGATAGCCCGTTACGGGCTACTCAGCCGCTCGCAGCTCCAGCGTCTACTCGACTGGCACTGCACCACGCGGATCAACATTCGCCTGCGAAAGCTCTGGGAAAACCGCCTGCTCGATAGGCAATTCCTACCGGCCGTGACTGGTTCCTCGCAGGCCATCTATTCCCTTGGACGAAAAGCAAGCAAGGCTTTCCCCGACGTTGAAACCAAAGCGGCACGGGGTTCTTCCTTTCTCTTCCTGAGTCACATTCTTGACGTAGCTGAAGTGCGGCTTGCCTTTGACCTAGCTTGGCGGCATTGGCCTGGATTCGAGATCGAGGAGTGGTTGATCAGTTCCACCCTTGCAGAGACTCGCTTCCGCGAATGTCTCGGGCTGATTCCTGATGGCTTCTGCTGTTACAGACGGCCAGCCGAGGACGGTTCCGGGTCGAAGCGATGGTCGGTCTTCCTCGAAGTTGACCGTGGTATGGAGTCGCTTAGCATCTTTGCCCGAAAAGTCGAACGATATCTTGCCTATGCGGAAAGTGGCCGACATCAAGAACTCTTCAGGTTGCGGTTCTTCCGTGTCTTGTGTGTCGGGCTTTCAGAGAAGCGGCTGAGAAATTTACGAACCGTTGTTCAGCGGTACACGGACAAAGGCTTTCGGTTCACCCTACTCGAATCTATCAAGCCAGAAACGATCCTGGGACCGATCTGGTTGCTACCCCAAGGGGAAGAGCGAGTACCACTGTGAGGGACGCATGAGGTACTGCGGCCAATGTCGAAGGTTCGTCGCGGGGAGTGAGGGCCTTGAGCCCGTGCGCTGCTGCTACTGCGGCGGTTCCTGGGATGGACGGCTGTGCCCATCGAATCACTGGAACCCCATGGACGCAGTCTTGTGCCAGCGATGCGGAAGCACCGATCTCACGGAAGCCGTACAGGCTTCCGCCGAAGATGTTTTCGCGAGATCAGCTGTCTATCTACTTCGAGCTTCAGGCCGAGCGACGATTCAACTCTCTCGCCTTGTTTGGTCCACCTTCTCTGACTTTTTGGACTTCCATCCACCTGTAGGAAGTCGGGGCAGTAAGGAAAGGAAGCGTGGCTGGTCATGAAGGCCCAACTGATTGAAAAGTCAAGGAGAAGCAGCCTCGGCGCTAGCGGAAGACCAGTGCAACCGTTGCACTCCCCGCTGCACGAGTCTCTGCACGAGGCGCAGACCGCAGGCGAACCGCCTATTGACAAGCGAGAATTGCTCACGCCGGAAGAACTTGCGCTCTTGCTCAAGGTACCGAAGTCGTGGGTCTATGACCATGTACGCCCTGGCGGCGGCCATCGGCTGCCGCATATAAAGCTGGGAAAGTACCTGCGCTTTTTCGCTACCGATGTTCTTCACTATCTGTCTGCCATGAAGACAGCAAACCACCGGAGCAGGCGTTGATTGCTATGGCGGACCGCGCTACTCTACTTGCGACAAAGGCAAGACGAGCCACAGGAGGAAGGAGGCTCCAAGTGGCTCGTCGAAGGTACCAAACAGGCTGTCTTTTCAAGAGAGGTAAGCGCAACAAAGTCTGGGTAGCTCGCTGGAGAGAGGACGTGATTCTGGCAGACGGGATGCGAGGTCGCATGCATCGCTCGGCGGTGCTCGGGCCAATAAGCGAGATTCCAACTCGCAACCTGGCCCTGACGCTGCTTGAACGACGCCTCGGACCACTCAACCAAGGCTTGCAACGGCCGCAATCAATGATGCGGCTACGCAAGTACGTCGAGGACGAGTGGAAAAATCTCCTTCTACCGACGCTCAAACTCTCGACCCAGCGCGGCTACCGGATGGTGATCGCAAGGCACCTTCTGCCGTATTTTGGCGACTGGCGGATGTTTGACATCACCAAGCTCGACATCCAGCAGTTCGTCTCCGAGAAGTTCCGCCAGGGGCTGGCATGGCAGACGGTGCGGAATGTCTGGACGGTACTATCCAGCATTCTTAACTCAGCGGTTGAGTACGGCTATCTGACCGTGAATCCCGCGCGCGGGGTGAAGTTCCCGCCGCAGGCTCCTGCAAAGCAACCGGAGATTCTCACGGCAGAAGCTTTTGCGAAGCTGCTGAAGCACTTGCGAGAGCCGTGCAAGACCATGGTGGCTGTGGCGGCACTCACCGGGCTTCGGGTTGGTGAATTGCTGGCTTTGCGCTGGCGGGCCGTGGATCTGGCTTCCAAGACGCTTCGCGTCGAGGAGTCAGTCTACGAAGGCAAGTTCCAGAAGCCCAAAAGCGAAAAGTCAACTCGCACCATCCCGCTCGGACCGCAGACTTGCTGGCTGCTGAAGATACATCGGCGGCGGTCAGTCCGTACGCAGCCCGAGGACTTGGTGTTCCCGAATCAGCGGGGCGGTCCGCAAAACGCTCACAACCTGCTGAACCGGGAGCTCCGGCCCGCTGCGGAGGGGGCTGGAATCGGGCGGGTCGGCTGGCACCAGCTTCGCCACATCCACGCCTCGGTGCTGCACGACATCGGCGTTCCGGCCAAGGTTGTGCAGCAGCAGCTCGGGCACGCTACCGTGGAAACGACACTCAAGGTGTACACGCACGCGATTCCGGAGACTCACCGCCGGGCGGTTGAGGATCTGGAGCGCGTTTTGTTCCCAAATGTTCCCAAGTTGGCCGGTGCCCAAAAGGTGCCGGTGTGCTAACTTATTGAGTAGCAGCACGTTGGGTTACGGGGCTGTAGCTCAGATTGGATAGAGCAGCGGTTTCCTAAACCGCGGGTCGGCGGTTCGAATCCGCCCAGCCCCCCAGCCACAAACCAGAAGTGACTTACCAGCGGCGCGGGTCGGCGGTTCCCTTCGACTCGTCCCCGGCACATTGGGACTCGCTCCCTTCGGCTTCGCTCAGGGTCTGCGACAGGGTCTCCGCTTGGCTCCGACGAATCCGCCCAGCCCCCCACTTTTCTTCTGGCACTTGGCGTGGTCTAATGTCGCCATTATTGGTAGGCAGGCCGAACTGCCCGAGGAGGTGCGACTATGGCCATGTGGTTTTACCAGATGAGCCAGGAACAATGGCCACCGGGGAGCTACCGTCTCGATATCTGGGAAAACGAGCGTTGGACTTGGCCGGTCGGGAGGAAAGTGTCATCTGAAAGTCCTAAACCTGGTGACAGGATCGTTTTTTTCTACGCGCCAGCCGGAGGCCGGGAAGCCGGCTTTTACGGTTGGGCGATACTGCTCGATTGGCGCCACGACGACGAGGGACAGCGAATCTATTTCCGACCGGTCGCCCCGAGCGACCACCTGAAGATGCATCCGTGGTGGGACGATACTGCAAAGGAGATCGCCGAGAAAGTGCGCGGCGCGGTTAAGCAGGGAACGTTGTGGGAAGTCCCAAATGACTTGGCCGCAGCCATCTCAGCGGGAGTCACCGCTTGGCTAAGTCGTTCAACGCCTGGAAGAGCTCAGGTTTAAGTGTCCGAACAAAGTCACCCTCGAACAAGTCGTAGCGCAGCAGTGCCCCGATGTATCGGGTTGCGCTCCCGTTCGCTAGCGCTACGGGCTCGGCTTTAGAAAAGCTGTAGAAGTCATCTGAGTGAAAAGGCGACCGAATCCAACGAGTACCCCCGCGTTAAGCAATGCGAGCACCGCGTTGAGATTGCTGAACCCCTTCTCAACAAGGGCGTAAACGAGATAGACCTCCAGACCAACGCAAGTTGTTGTGAAAAGGCAGAAGAGGGTGAAAACAACCCAGCGTTGTAGTGCACCCTTTTTCTTAGCCGCAAGCTGTACACGTGGCACGCGCGCCTGTCAAGCTGAGGATACGCGAGCACCGAGCCAGACGTCATCCACAGGCGAAAGTACCCCGTTACCTTTGATATGCTCTGGGCCTATGGGGCAGAGCTGGGATGCCATCATTGTCGGAGGCGGGCACAACGGCCTGGTAACGGCCGCCTATCTGGCGCGCGCCGGGCGGCGGGTGCTGGTGCTGGAGCGCCGGCCGGTGCTGGGCGGCGCCAGCGTCACCGAAGAAGTTTTCCCCGGCTTCAAAGTCTCCACCGCCGCCTACCTTTGTAGCCTGATGCAGGAGCGCATCATCCGCGAGCTCGACCTGCCGCGCCACGGCTACAAAGTTTTCCCCAAAGACCCCGCCTTCTTCACCCCCTTCCCCGACGGGCGCCACTTCACGATGTGGCAGGACCAGCGACGCACCTGCGAGGAGATCGCCAAGTTCTCCCGGCGCGACGCCGAGACTTATCCGAAATACGAAGCCTACATCGAGCGGCTGGCGCAGTTCGCCGAGCGCATGCTGCTGGAGACGCCGCCCAACCTGGCGCGTATCGGCGCGGGCGACCTGCTCGGCCTGGCGCGGCTGGGCTGGGACACGCTGCGCATGGACGAGCAGGAGCGGCTGGGGCACATTAGGATTTTCACCCAGAGCGTCGCCGACTTCCTCGAGCCCTGGTTCGAGTCCGAGGAGCTGAAGGTCACGCTGGCCACCGACGGCGTCATCGGCACCAATGGCGGCCCGCGCACGCCGGGCACCGCCTACGTGCTGCTCCACCACGTGATGGGCAAGGTCGACGGCCGCCGCGGCCTGTGGGGATTCGTGCGCGGCGGCATGGGCGGGGTGTCGGAAGCCATCGCCGGCGCGGCGCGCGCCGCCGGGGCGACGATTCGCACCGAAGCCGAGGTGAGCAAGATTCTCGTCCGCGACGGTCGCGCCGAAGGCGTGGTGCTGGCCGGCGGCGAAGAAATCCGCGCCCGCGTCGTCATCTCCAACGCCGACCCCAAGCGGACTTTCCTGGGTCTGGTGGGCGAAGCGGCGCTGGAGCCGGAGTTCGCCCGCGCCGTCAAAGCCATCCGCATGGAAGGCTGCTCGATGAAAATCAACCTGGCGCTCGACCGCCTGCCGAGCTTCAAGGCGATTCCCGGCTCGACGCTACTGCCGCACCACAAGTCCACCATCCACATCTGCCCCGACATTGACTACGTCGAGCGCGCCTGGGACGACGCCAAATACGGCCGGGCCTCGGCGCGCCCGCTGCTCGAGCTCACCCTCCCCACCACCTACGACGACTCGCTCGCCCCGCCCGGCAAGCACATCATGGGAATTTTCTTGCAGTACACGCCCTATCGGCTGCGCGACCCGCGGCTCGGCGACACCTGGAAGACGGCGAAAGAAAAATACGCCGACCACGTGATGGACTTGATTGAAGAGTACGCGCCCGGCTTCAAGAGCTCAGTGCTGCACCGCCAGGTCTTGAGCCCGCTTGACCTCGAAGAGACTTTTGGGCTCACCGGCGGCAACATCTTTCACGGCGAGATGAGCGTCGACCAGCTCTTCTTCTTGCGCCCGGTGCCCGGTTGGGCGCGCTACCGCACCCCGATTGAGAATCTTTATCTGTGCGGCTCGGGCACGCATCCCGGCGGCGGGGTGATGGGCGCGCCGGGCTACAACGCCGCCCGCGAGATCCTCCGTCACACGTAGCGCGATACTGCAACCACCGCTTGTCATCCCGAGCGGAGTCCAGCCCGCCGCGGCGGGCTGGACGCAGTCGAGGGACCTGCTTTTTTTCTTGGCTTGTCATCCTGAGCGAAGCGAAGGATCTCAGTTTAGAACCTTGCTGGCCCATGCCAGTTGGTAGAATGTCCCCGGCATCAAGGACCTGACTATGTACGTTGCGCTGCTGCGCGGGATCAACGTTGGCGGGCACAAGCGGGTCTCGATGGACGGCCTGCGCCAGGCGTTCGAGTCGCTGGGCTTCCGGAAGGTGAGCACGCTGCTGGCCAGCGGCAACGTGGTCTTCCGCGCTCCGACGCAGAGCCGCGCCGCCCTCATTCGGAAAATCGAGGCCGGGCTCAAGCGGAGGCTCGGGCATGAAATCACCGTCCTCCTGCGCACGCCCGAGGAGTTGCGCGCGCTGGCCGACTTGAATCCCTTCCGCGGCATACGCGTCACGCCGCAGACGCGCCTCTTCGTCACCTTCCTTTCCGAAAAGCCGCGCACCCGCCTGAAGATTCCCTACACCTCGGCCGACAAGAGCTATCGCATCCTCTGCCGCACCCGCGGCGCGCTCTGTTCCGTGCTCACGCTGGGCCCGCAGTGGTCGAGGAACCTCCGCCAGATGGACATCCTCGAGAAAGAATTCGGCAAGCGCATCACCACGCGGAGCTGGAGCACCGTCCTCCGCCTCCTCCGCACCGCATCCGGAGAAGAGAAGGGCGGGGTTTAAACCCCGCCGTGAAAAAGGGCACAGTGTACCGGCTTCAGCCGCTGAAGCCAACTGCGTTGTCTGTCGTTCCGACCTTGCTCATTCTGAAAGAACGGGCGGGGGACGAGCCTACTTTCGGGGGTCACGGGTCACGAGCTTCACTCCTCCACACCACTTCAACGTGAATCGTCCACACTGCCGCTTCGCTTTCCGGCGAGATGCGGCGCATGTAGAGAGTGACGAGGGGATCGCTGCCTTCGGGTGTCGAGGCATTGAAGTTGTGCTCGACGCCCTTGTGCCAAGCGTCGAGGCCGCGGCCTTCCAGCCCCAGCTCGCCGAGAATCCGCCGAGCCTCCGAGTACGCCTCGTTGGTGCTGAGCCCGCGGCTGTCCCAGTAGATGGAATCGACCTGGCCGGAGTCGGCCTGAAAGGTCACCAGGCCGGCCTCGCCCGACCAGGCGCGCCCGCCGGGCAGGCGAATCGTCGTGTGGAGGTTCCCCTGATAGTAGTAGCGGCCGTAGGTGGGCTCGATGTCGAGCTGGGCCACGCTGCGGTCGCGGCTGAAGTCCCATTCGTAGTTCTGGGGTCGCTCCAGCCAGATGAAGTAGCCGACTAGAGCCAGCCCCGGCGTCGCCGCGGCCAGCCCGGCGATGAACACGAGGGGCTTGCGATAGATTACGCTGACGACGCAGAGAATGATTCCGAGGAGGCCCAGCAGGAGCACAATCGCCAGGATGAAAATCCCGCCGGTGACGTCCGGCAGCCCCGTCTGCGCCAGTGGCAAGTGCATCAGTCACGAGTTACCAGTGGCCCGTTACTTGATTGCTGCGAGCAGGGATTTCCAGCGGGCCCAGGCGTCGTCGCGAGCTTTCTTGTTTTCGGGCGAGGCGTCGGGGGCTTCGCCGGCGCGCATGAAGCCGTGGCCGGCGCCGTCATAAATCACCGGCTCGTAGGTTTTCCCCGCGGCTTTCATCAACTCCTCTGAAGTTGGAATGGTCGCATTCACGCGGGCGTCGGCGCCGCCGTAGAAGCCATACACCGGCGCCTGGATGCGGGCGATGGCGTCGGGGTCGCCGGGCCCGGTGCCGTAGAAGACGAACGCCGCCGCGAGGTCTTTGCGGTTGGTGGCGAAGCGAAACGTCTGGGCGCCGCCCCAGCAGAACCCCGCCACCGCCACCTTGCCGTTGGCGGCGGGCAGCCTGGCGACGTAATCGGCCACGGCGTTCAAGTCGGCGGTCACCTGGTCGGGCGGCAGCTTGCCGATGGCCTCGCGCGCGGCGTCGCCGCTGGGGAAGTCGGAGGTTTTTCCGCCGCCCGGCGCCATGCCGCTGAGCAGGTCGGGGGCGATGGCGATGTAGCCCAGCTCGGCCAACGCGTCGACCATGCCGCGCACCCAGTCGGTCAGCCCGCGGTTTTCGTGGATGACGACGACCGCCAGCGCCTTGTGGCCTACTTCGGGATAAACCAGGTAGGCGTGCACGGTGCGCTCGCCGTGCTTGACTTGAACCCACTCGTGGTGGCGCGGCGACTCCTCCAGCCGCCCCGCCATGCTCTGCGGCGCCACCGCGCCGAGACTCAAAGCCACCAGCAACGCCAGCGTCGTTTTCATCGGACCTCCCGGAGGCCGGAGCTTGGGCCGCTCCGGCTGTGCGAACTCCAGTTTACCTGGTCGCGCTGTCTCTGGGGAGACCTCGCCCGAAGCCGGCGAAGTGGGTGCGCTCGGCTTCCTCGGCCGCCTGCTTGAGCGTGCGTTTCCGCAGCTCTTCCAGCAACCGCGCGCGGATCGGCGCCCACGCCTCGTGCAGCGCGCAGGGATTCTCCTCGTTGCACCGCCGCAGACCGAGGATGCAGCCCTCCAGCGATTGGGCCGGCTCGATGGCCACCAGGACTTCCCACACCGTAATCAGGCTCGCCGGTCGCGCCAGCACCGCGCCGCCCACCGGCCCGCGCACGGTCTTCACCAGCCCATGTTCTTTTAGCCGGTTCAGGATGCGCTGGATGTGAAGCGGCGAGACGCCGAGGGTGGCGGCCAGGTCGCGCGCGCGCACGGGCATCCTGGGGTCAGCGCTCAGCAGAATGGCGGCTTGCAGACCGATTTGAGTGGGGAGGTCGAGCAGCATGAGTGTCGTCGCGGCGCTCGCGACCGCCGCAGCCGCCACCCTACCTTCTATTGTCGCCTTTTTCAATCGAAAGTTGCCCGGCCGCGCGCGAGGGGAACTGCGGCGTGGAGTAGAATCGTTGCAGAGCCATGCGCCATCGCTCGCTGGTTGACTTGCTTGCGCACTTCGAGGAGCACGCGAGGGCCGTGGCCTGCGCGCATCCGCAGGGCTACCGGATGGCGCGCTGGAGTTACGGCGAGTTGCTCGACACCGCGAGCCGCTTTGCCTGCGAGCTGGAAGCTCGCGGGGTCGCTGCGGGCGACCGCGTGCTGCTCTGGGGCGAGAACCGCGCCGAGTGGGTCGCGGCTTTCTGGGGCTGCGTGCTGCGCGGCGCCGTCGTCGTCCCGATGGACCGCATCGCTGCGCCGGAGTTCGTGCAGCGAGTCGTCGCGCAGATTCAACCGAAGCTCTGCGTGGTTTCAGCCGAGCTGGCCCGCCTCGGCCTCGCTCAACCAACCCTGGTACTCGAAAACTTGCGCGACACCGTTAGCCGGCACTCCACGAAATCGCGCGAGTTGCCCATGCTCGACCGCTCCACCACCGCGCAAATCATCTTCACTTCCGGAACCACCGCCACGCCGCGCGGCGTCGTGCTGACTCACGGCAACCTGCTCTCGAATCTCGAGCCGATCGAAACCGAGATGCAGAAGTTCCTCAAGTACGTGCGGCTGGTGCGTCCGGTGCGGTTTCTCAACCTGGTGCCGCTCAGCCACGTGCTGGGACAGTTCATGGGGCTTCTGATTCCGCCGCTGCTGGGCGCCACGGTGATTTTTTCCGACAGCCTCAATCCCGCCGAAATCGCCCGCACGCTCAAGCGCGAGCGCGCGATGGTGCTGATCGCCGTTCCGCGGCTGCTCGAAACGCTCAAAGAAAAAGTCTTGCGCGACCTCGAGGCCGACGGTCGCCGCGCGCAGTTCGAGCGCGACTTCGTCGCCGCCGAGGGACAGCACTTTCTTCGCCGCTGGTGGCGTTTCCGCTGCATCCACCGCAGCTTCGGCTGGAAGTTCCGCGCCTTCGTCTGCGGCGGCGCGGCGCTGGGCCGCGAGACCGAAACTTTCTGGAAGCGCCTCGGCTACGCCGTCGTGCAGGGCTACGGCCTCACTGAAACCGCGTCGCTGGTGAGCGTCAACCACCCGCTCTATCTGCGCAAGGGTTCCATCGGCCGCGTTGTCCCCGGCCGCGAGCTCAAGCTGGCCGACGACGGCGAAATTCTCGTCCGCGGCGAAAGTGTCGCCGCCGGCTACTGGCAGGAGGCGAAACTCACGCCCGTCGCCGGCGACGACGGCTGGTTCCACACCGGCGATCTGGGCGAGTTCGACGCCAAGGGCAACCTCTATTTCAAAGGTCGCAAGAAAAACGTCATCGTCACTGCCGAAGGGCTGAACGTTTTTCCGGAAGACCTCGAGGCGGCGCTGCGCCGCCAGCCAGAAGTGCGCGACGCCGCGGTCGTCGGCCTGCCGCGCAACGGCAACGCCGAGCCGTGCGCGGTGCTGCTGCTGCGCGAGCCCGGCGCCGACGCGGAAGCGATCGTGCAGCGCGCCAACCGCGACCTGGCCGACTTCCAGCGCCTCCGCCGCTGGGTCGTGTGGCCGGAAGGGGATTTTCCTCGCACACCGACGCAGAAGCCGCAACTCCATGTCCTCGAGCAATTCGCGCGCTCCGCCAGTGCGACTGCCGCTCCACCCTCAGCCGCAAGCCCGCTGGCCGAACTGCTGGCGCGCGTCACCGGCCGCGCCGTCGAGCTCCGGCCCGAGGCGACGCTGGAGTCCGACTTGAACCTCAGTTCGATTGAACGGGTCGAGCTGCTGAGCGCGCTGGAAGACCGATTCCAGATCGAGTTGAGCGAAGCCGCCCTTACCGGCGCCACCACCGTGCGCGAGCTGGAAGAGATGCTGCGCCGCCCGGCCCCGCGCGCCGAATACGCTTATCGGCGCTGGCCTCAACGCTGGCCCGCCGTTCTGGCTCGTGCGCTGCTCCATTACCTCTTCATTCTGCCCCCGCTGGCGCTGATGGCCTGGCCGCGCATCCGCGGCCGCGAAAATCTCCGCGGCGTGCGCGGGCCGTTGCTCATCGTTTGCAATCACGTCACCCGCGCCGACGTCGCCTTCGTGCTGGCCGCGCTGCCCGCAAGAATTCGGCGCCGCGTGGCCGTGGCAATGGAAGGGGAACGCCTGGAGGGCTTCCGCCGCCCGCCCGGTTCGCTCGGTTTCTTCGCCCGGCTCGTGGCGAAGATGAAATACTTTCTGTTGCTCCTCATCTTCAACGTCTTCCCGTTGCCGCGCCGCAGCGGCTTCCGCGAGAGCTTCACCTTTGCCGGCGAGTCGGTGGATCGCGGCTTCAGCCTGCTGGTGTTTCCTGAAGGCGAGTTGACCAAGGACGGCCGACTGGCGAGGTTTCAATCCGGAATCGGCCTGCTGGCGACGAAGCTGAACCTGCCGGTTCTGCCCGTGCGCGTGGACGGGCTCTGGGAGTTGAAGCAAGCCGGGAAGCGCTTCGCGCGGCCCGGGGCGGTGCGAGTGACGCTCGGCGCTCCGTTGCGTTTCGCGCCCGACGCCGACCCTGCCGCCATCGCGGCCGACCTCGAGCGCGCTGTCACCTCGCTCTAGCTGCGCGGCCGCTTCGAATGCTGGCGGATGAACTCCACCACGCGGTTCTCCGCCCAGTAGCGGTCTTCGCCCGCGATGCACCGCCCGATGAACCCGCAGTGGCCGCCGTGGGCCGGCGCCAGCAAGGTGATGTTCGGGTTTCCACGCAGCGCCGGATCGTTGAACGATTCAAACGGGATGAACGGGTCGTCCTGCGCCGTGATGATGAGCGTCGGGCGCGCGATGCGCCCCACAAACTGCAGCGCGCTCGCTGTCCGGTAGTACCCCTCCGCGTTCCCGAAGCCGCAGTAGGGGCCGGTAACGGCGTCGTCGAACTGCCGCATCGTCCGCACTCCGCGCAGCCTGTCGGTCCGAAAAAGATGAGGGAAGAGCCGCGCCTTGCGGCGCAGCCGGGCCTTGAGCCCGCGCAGGAAGTTCCACTGGTACAGCCGGTTTGCGGGCAGAGCGATGGCGTCGGCGCACCGCCCCAGTTCCAGCGACGGGCACACGGTCGCGAAGCTCGCCACCTCGCGCGGAACGTCGGCACCCCACTCGCCGGCGAGCTTGAGCACCTGGTTGCCGCCCATTGAAAAGCCCGCTAGGTGGATTTCCTTCACGCCTTCTTCCCGCGCCAGCCATTCCGCCACCGCTCCCACGTCGCTCGACAACCCGGAGTGATAGAGGGTGGCGCAGAGCCGCTCGGTTCCGCCGCAATTGCGCACATTCATTCGGATAGCGCTGAAGCCCGCGCGCCAGGCTTTTTCCGCCGTGCCCAGCATGTAGTGCGACTGGCTCGAGCCTTCCAGCCCGTGCACCAGCACCACCGCCGAGGCCGCCGCGCGGTCCGCTTGCCAGTGACAGTCCAGCCGCACCAGCGCATCGCGCGCCACCTTCACGATCCGCGACTCGTGCCGCGGCAGGGCGGGGAAGCGCCGCGGCCAGAACGCCGCCGCAATCGTCATCCGGTGCGGGTCGCGCAACCCCGCCGCGGGCACGAACTCCGGGAATGAAAGATTCCGCGTCACAGCAAAGGAACGTCGGCGCGTCAGGCGGGTTCACCCAGCACGCGCAGGAACTGGCTGCCGACCAGCACCGTGTCGTCCACGTCGAGAATCTGCCGCTCGCGGATGCGTACAAAGGTTCCGTTGGTGCTGTTCAGGTCTTCCAGCACGCAGCGGGGCGCGTGCAGAATGAGCCGGGCGTGCGAACGGGAGAGGTAGGGGTCGTCGGGGAAAGTGTAGTTGCCCACGCTGCGCCCGAAGGTGTTCTCGCCGCGATAAAGCGGGAAGCGCTTTTCTTCCACTCCCCCCCGGATCAAGCGCACCAGCTCGCCTTGCAGCGGGGCTTCGCCCGTGCCGGCGCTCGCCGGCGGCCCGCCCGCCGCCACCACGTCCTTGGGATCGAACTTGGCCACCAGCGTCTGCCGGCCGGTCTTCTTCCCCACCGCTTTCTTTTCCTCCGCCTTGGCTTCCGGCAGCGGCTGGCCGCTCAACTGGAAGCGGAACATCTGGCGGCCGAGGAGGATGATGGTGCCGTGCTCGATTTCAATCGGCCGCCGGATGCGCACAAAGACGCCGTTGGCGCTCCCCAGGTCTTCGACGTAGAGCGCGCCGCCCAGGGTGGTGAACACGGCGTGCTGGCGCGACATCAGCGGGTCGTCCGGGAAGGCGATGGGCGCCTTCTCGCGCCCGATCACCGTCGAGGCTTCGCTGAGCGCGAACTTCTGCCCCAGCGAGCGGTCGGGCAACACCTGGACGAGGGCGAACTTGCGCTCCGCCGCGGCCACCTTGGTTGTGGGCGCCTTGCCCTTGAGGGCGGCGGCGATGGCGGCGCGCACATCCTCGGCCAGACCGAGCTGCGTCCCGGCCGCCAGCGCTAACTGCTCACCCGACATCTTGGCCGGCTGCACCTCGGCGGCTTTCTCGCCTTCGCGCCACAGCACCTCGTAGAGGTCCATCTGCACCGCTTTGCCGCGCAGCGCCACCACGCCGATCTTGCGCACCGCGAGGTCTCTTTCCTTGCTGATGGCCTCCACCACCGAGGGCGAAACGCCGATGCGGCTGGCTTCCGTCTGGTGCTCGATGCGCGAACAGACGTTGACGACGTCGCCGAAGACGTCATTGTCCTTGACCAGCCCCACGCCCAGGTTCAGCGCCACCCGCACCTGCACCGCCTTATCCTTCGGCCGCCGCGTGTTGAGCTGCACGATCGCCCGCTGCATATCAATCGAGCTCCGCACCGCCTCCACCGGGTTCTCGAAATAGGCCATGATGGCGTCGCCGATGGTTTTCACCACGATGCCCTTGTGCTTGGTGACCTGGGGCGTCAGGGCGTTGAGCACATCGGTCACCATCGCCATCCCTTCCAGATCGCCGTGGGTGTCGAAGTACTTGGTGGAGCCGGCGATGTCGGTGAACATCACCGTCACCAGGCGCTGGTACTTTTCAAACTCCGCGCCCAGCCGCGCGCGTTCTTGCAGTACTTCCTCGACGCTTTTTGCCTGCGGGGTGGTCATCGAACCGGGTCTGGGAATTTCTCCGAAGATGGCACTCTACCTGAAACGCCCGCCACTTGCCAACCCCAATTGCTGCTTCGTCGCCGCTCCCATGCGTGTCATTCCGAGGCCGTCCTCTCGTTTGCGAGAGGGCAGGCGAGGAATCTGCTTTTCCTTCTCGAACTGCCGACGCCAGGCCGCCTCCACGGCGTCACTCGCCTTGACGCTTTCGCCGGCCTTCTGCTACGGTCGCGGAGTGGGTAGGAAAATCCTTCAGGGGAGGCTTGGAATGAACTCTCGGCAGGTGGCAATCCTACTGGCGTTTCTGGCGCTCGGCGCCTGGGCGCCCTCGATGGCCCGCGCCCAGGCACTCTCAGCGCCGGTGCTGGCGCTCTACCCGCCGCAGGCCGGCGAGGTGGTCTTCGTGGATTTGCAGACCGCGCGGCGTTCACCGCACTTCGCCCGGTTGAAGGAGCAGTTGCTGCCCCAGCGTTTTCGCGACCTAGAGCGAGTGTCGGCGGCTTTGGGCGTGGACTTCGACCGCAACGTCGACCGGCTCAGCTACGCCGTGCTCGGGGTGGACGGTGGCACTGAGCAGATTGAAATGATGGGCGTGGTGGAAGGCTCTTACGACCTGCGCGAGACCCAGCGCGCCGCCGCCCGCAGCAAGCTCGGCACCCGCGCCTACCGCGGCGCCCAGATGTTTTCCCTCGGCACCAACGAGCGCGGGGTCGAGTTCGTCTTTGCCTTCCGCGACAACGCCACCTGCCTGTTCGGTTCCAGCGCTCAAGTCGAAGCCATGCTCGACCGCGCCGCCAAGGGTGGCGCCAACCTGCTCGACGACCCCGAGATGCGCGCCCTCATCAACGAGGTCAACCGCAGCGCCCCCATCTGGCTGGTGCTCAACGGTCAGTTCACCAAGCTGGGCGTGCTCCAGTTTCTCGGCGAGGGCGCCTCGCTGCCCGGCGCCGAAACCCTGGCCGAGCGCGTCCGCAACGCCGCCGTGCGCATCACGCTGGAGCGCAGCCTGGACTCGACCGTAACCGCCCGCTGCGCGACTTCGGCCGACGCCGCCTGGTTCTCCACCCTGCTGGAAGCTGCGGTTTACTTCCAGCGCCAGCGGGTCAACGCTTCCAACCCCACGCTGGCCCGCGTGCTCAACGACGCCCGGGTCGGCCGCGACGACGACCGCGTCAGCTTCGTCGTCTCCATCCCCGAAAGCGACCTCGCCACCCTGCTCGAAACCCGCACCTTCACCCTCCACTTCTAGCTCCTCGCAAACAGCAAGCCCCGACTCCCGCCGGGGCAGTCGGGGCTGGGTCGTTGAAGCCTCTGCCTACGGGTTGATCGCTATAGTGAACCCGCTTTGCTGAACGCTCTGGGGCGAGCCCGGCGTCGAATCGGTCACCCGGACCGTTATGGGGCCGCAGGTGGTGCCGGCCATCGTCGGGGTGCCGAAGAGGATGCCGGTGGCCGGGTCGAGCGTCAGGCCGGTGCAATTGCCCACGCCGACTCCGGTCATGGAGTTGAACGACGCGCCGGTGGGATCGCTCCACCGGTACGGCCGCACACCGCCCAGGACGCGGAAACTCGAATAGTACGGGTTTCCGGCGGTGACGAAGGGGACGGGGCCCGAGACAATGCGCAGCTGGGCAGGGTTAGGAACCATAGCGACGCCGTCGGGGCCGGTTACATTGGGCAGGGCGACTGTGGCCTGCGGGGTGCTCGCCCCGTTGGTCAGGGGGCGGATGTTGTTGCCGCTGCCTGGTACGGTTACGATGGCCAATTCCCCGCTGGCGTCGAATGCGATGTCCAGCGGATTGTCGCCTGTCGTCAGGGTCGTCGTTCCCGCCACGTCGAATTCGGCCGAGGGGTCATCGGCCGCGAACGGGCTGGGGCTCAGAATCCGTATCAAGTCGCCGGTTGTCACATCCGTTCCGCAGAGAACGTACACGGTTTCTTGTTGTCCAATTCCCGGCCGGGAACGGATATCAGTGGGCAGGAAGCAACCCGGCGCAGCAATGCTGCCGCTGCTGAACGTTCCCGTGTCCCGGTGGCTGCTGGTGGGCGACACCGGAAGCGAAACCACATTTGCGATTCCTCCGGGCTCGCCCGCGCCGTCGGTCTTGACGACTATTGCCGTACCCCCGTCAGAGCTGATCTCGATGCGCGTGGTATCACCCGTCGAGACACTTGTATCGGTGCAGCTCGCAACTCCCGGGTCAATGTCGAGGACCGTCCCGATGCTGCCCGGCTGGGCGTCAATCGCGCACACGTCGTCGGTGCCTGAGAGCACATAGGCGCGGGTTTCCGGCCCGCCGCCGGGGTCAATCGTCGGGGTTACCGCCACGTCCTTGGGGGCCGGAATAGTCGCCGACACAATCACGGTGCCGAAGCTGAGGTTGTTCGGGTCCACGTCAATAACGTCAACACTGCCATCGTTGGGATTGGTCACGTAAGCGACCCAACTATCCGGATTGGAGAGCGGGCTGCTGCCCGGCCCGATGGCGACGCTGACCGGGTCGCCGGCGGCGCTGTTGAGGCCGTCGCCGGCGTCTACCACCGTGATCACGCCTGTAATGAGGTCGATGATATCCACCTCGCTCCGCCCGGGGTCGACCACCACGGCGTGGCGGGCGTTGGGGGTAATGGCCACCCGCCGCGGCGTCGCCCCGGCGCCGAGCACGAAGTTGCCTGCCGCCACCGGCGTTCCCGTCTCGGTGGTGAAGACATCCACCTGGTTATTGGTCGCGTCCACCAGCGCCATCGAAGCCACTACGTTATAGGTGGGAGTAAAGGTTGGGCAGGTGAGGGCGTTGGCGCACGGGGGAACGACGGCGTTGCCGTCGTCGGTCACCGTGATGGTCGGCATCAGGTTCGCGCCCGTAGTGGTCGGCGTCCCGGCGTAGACCCCGGTGCTGGGATTGGTGGTAGTCAGGTTGCCGACGAGAATGTCGGCGTGCGCCGGCCCGCCCACTTCCGACCAGGTGTACTGCGCCGAGGCGTTGTCCGGGTTGCCGGTGCCGCCGCAGAGCATGTTGCCCGTGCCTTGGTTGCAGGTCAGTTGGACGTTGTAGGGCTGTCCAACAATCCCATTGGGCAAGAACAGGTTGTCAATCACGATCTCGTCGTTGATGGTGAGGTTGAAGTTCTGGTTGCGAACCGACGAGGGCGTGGTGTCGTTAGCGGTGTCGGTGGCGCTCACCGCTAGCGGATAGGTTCCGGCCGGGTCGGTGATGGTGCTGGCGCCTGTCGTGCAAGTTGTCTCGGCGCTCATCGTGGAGGCGCACAACAGGTCGGCCGGAAAGCCCGCCGCTGCCGACGAGCCTGCGATTGTATTCTCGTCCGGTTGCATGGCGATGGGCGCCAGCCCGCCGATGGTGTTGAACGCCAGGTCGGAGCCGCCCGCGGGAGTCCCGTAGCCTCGCCCGGTCACGCCGTCGGGAGCGTCGCTCGCCGTCGTCCCGGTGGGAAAGACCTGAATGTTCATCTCCGACAGCACATTGATGGTGTGGCTGGTGTGGCCCTGATCATCCATCGTGGCCGTGGCCGCCGGCACCGACACGCTGCCGGTATCCATAACGGATACGGTGATGTCGGCTGCGGTACCGCCAGGATTCGCTACGATCACGCCGCCAGTGTTGCAGCGGAAGCGGTCGTTGGTGTCCACGAAGGTTTCTTGGACGCAGTTCAGCGGTACCAGCGGCGTCCCGCTGCTGTCGGTCCAGGTGAAGGGCGGCCGTCCCCCCGTGACGGTAAAGATCAGATCCCCCCGTGCCGGCGCGCCGTAGGTGCGGCTGTTGACCGCATCGGGGGCCGAGCCGGTGTTGTCCACAAAGGTCACGTTCGGGTCGGTGGTGAGCGAGAACATCATCGCCGCCACTACATCCAGACTCACTGTAACCATAGCCGGGGCTCCCGCCGGTGTGGTGTCGTTGGGCACATCCACCACGTTGACCGTCGGCATGTATGTGCCTGGGGTTCCGGTGATGGTGCTGGCGCTCGTCGCGCAACTGAACCGGTTGGCATTCGGGCTCGCGTTCATCGCGCAGGCTATGGTTGTGGGGAAGGCCGGCCCCGGAGCGCCGATCGAGGCTGCGGTGGAGAACATGCAAGAACCATTTATCGTCGCGACGCAAGTCCCACCCGTGGCCGTGAACGTAGCTGGCGCCCCCGGCGCCTCACCATAGGGCGAGCCCTGCACGGCGGGCGGCAGCGTGTTACCCAAGTCAGACACAACAGCGAGTGCGTTGTTGACGAAAATGACGTGGCTGGCGTGGCCGTTGACGTCGGTGCTCTGCGTCCCCTGCGCCACCGCGGCGTTGGCCGTGTCTTGAACCTGCACGGTGAGATTGGTGGCTGTGTTGCCAAGCGTGGTGATGTTGCCGTTGGCGCTGTTGCAGGTGAAGAACTCGCCGTTCACCCCGCTCTGCACGCAGAAGAAAGGATCGGGGTCGGCGGCGCCGCTCAAGTTCGTCCAGGTGTAGGGCGTGTTGCCGCCGCTGGCCGTGAACAGCAGGTCGCAGCCGCTGGGCGCGCCGTAGGTGCGCCCGTTGACGGCTTGCGGCGCTTGCCCGCCACCGAAGGCGTCGTTGAACGTGCCTCCCGTGCACGGGTTAGTCGTAGCGGGGTCGGAGGTGATCAATGTGAACGCCATCGGCGGATTGATGACCAAGTCTATAGCGGTCTGAGTGGCTGTGCGCGCCGGCACGTTCGAGCCGCCGATGCTGGTGTCGGTGACCTCTAGGGTCAGGGAAAACGCCATCGGCATGCTGCCGGCCATCAGCCCGATGTTCGGGGTGCCGCCCAGGGTGACGGTGCAACTGTTGGCGGTGAGGTTGCTCACCATGGAAGTCATGCCGGCCGGCAGGCCGGTGACCACGCAGTTGCTCAGCGGGCCATTGCCGAACTCGCCGGCTTCGCCGACGTCATCCGGGCCCTGCACGGTGTTGGTCATAACGGTGAAGGCGAAGTTGTAGGCGCGGTCTTCCACCCCGGTGGGCAGCGGGTCGGGCGCCGGAGTCGTAAGGCTGTACTCCTGGCGAATGACCAGGGTGAAATCCTGCGTGTCGTTGCGGGCGACCGGAGTACTGGAGTCGTCAGCGCGCAGCGTAAAGAAGAACGTCCCCGACGCGCTGGGAGTCCCGGAGAGGATGCACTGCGAGCCGCTCGGCGCCACACCCATCCCGCCCGGCAGGGCTCCGGCGACGATCGAGCAACTGGTGACCGGCGGCGTCCCGCCCACCGTATCGATGGCTTTGCTGTAGGAGCGGTTGATGACGCCGTCTTCGAGGGTCGACGTAGTGATAAGGAAAGTTCCGCCGCCCCCGCCCGGCAGGTTAGGAGGCAGGAACTCCGAGCCGGCGCCGCAGCCAGCCAGCAGTCCACTCAGGCCGGCCACTGCCAGCAGGGTCAGCGCCCCTGCTCGGATCTTTCCTTTCCGGATCGGTGAACCACTAGTAGTGCGGCGCATGGTCGCTACCTCATCAGACTCGAAGGTTCCAGCATCGGGCCTCGCGCGGGCACACCTCGCCACAGCTTTGCCCAGAGGTTGGCTCGCAGTCGTTGTGCAAAAACATTCTCCACGTCGTACTTGTGAAATCGACCGAGTGGCGGCGGGAACTTAGTACTATGAGCGTTTCGCCAAGTCAAGAATAAACTGGTTCACCGACAGTGGACGCCCGCCGGCAAAGGAATTTCTTGACACTCAAAACGGGATTCTGTTAACTACGGGCGCAAGTCGTGGGGTCTTGCAGCCCCGCCGAGCGGCCGCCGCCATTCAACGTTCGAGGGCCGCAAAGGCTCGCGAGAGAGGGGGCCGTCAATGGTGCGAGGGCGAATCACCAAGAGATTCCGCAAGTCGGGAGGGACTTCCATGAAGCGGCTGGCCTTTGCTGCGCTTCTTGTTGTGAGTGCGATTGCGGGCGGCGCGGGGTTATTGTCCGCCCAAACCATCAGCGGCGTCATCGCCGGCACGGTGCGTGACCCGCAGGGCAATCCGCTGGCGACCGCCAGCGTGACGGTGACCAACCCGTCCACCGGCCGCACCTACCTGGCCAGCACCGACGCCAACGGCTACTACCGCATCCCGGAGGTTCCCCCGGGGGTGTACGTGGTGGAGGCCGAGCTGGGCGGCTACCAGACCGAGCGGCACAAAGAGGTGCGCGTCAGTGTCAACCGCGTAACCATTGAAGACTTCAACCTCCAGATTCCCCCTAAGACGGAAGTGGTGGAAGTGACGTCGGCGGCGCCGATGAGCGACACCACCAGCCCGACGCTGACCGCCACCTTTCCCGAGCGGGAAGTGTCTGAGCTTCCCATTCTGACGCGCGACGTCAACAACCTCGGCCTGCTCGCCGCTGGCGTCTCCAGTGTTCGCACCTTCAGCTTTGCCAGCACCCTGGTGCCGTTCGCCGTCAACGGCTCTCGCGGGCGCGACAACAACTTCATCATCGACAGCGTGGACAACAACGAGCCGCTGTTCGGCGGCGCCGCCACGCAGTTCACCAACACTGACATCTTCGCCGAGTACACCATCCTGACTTTGCAGACCAAGCCGGAGTTCGGGCGCAACAGCGGCGCCACGGTCAATTCCATCACCAAGAGCGGGTCCAACGTCAACCACGGCTCGTTGTTCTGGTTCACCCAGGCCGACGATTTCAACGCCCGCAGCCGGGTAGAGCAGGCTGCCTTCCGCACTGAGCCCTCGCAGAGCTATGAGAACCAGCTCGGGGGCACCTTCGGCGGGGCGCTGAGGAAGGACAAGACATTCTACTTCCTCTCCTACCAGTGGGACCGCGCCGTGGTCAACCTGACCAACGTGTTTCCGGTTCTCGGCACGCTTCCCGAGGCCGCCGGGTTGGCTACCTTGCAGGGTCTTTCCGCGACGCCCACACTGGACGCCTACCTGGCGTCGCCGTCGGTGTCAGGGACGCCCTTCCTGCCTGCCAACTGCTTCGCCGCGCCGGCGCCGGCGGGCTTCAGCACCACCAACCCCTGCATGGTGACCGGTGGCACGGTAGGTGTGGATACCAACGGCGACTTCGTCTTCGACACTTTCGTTCCGTTCAACATCTGGCGGATGCAGAACGCCAACCTCTTCACCATCATTGACCATCAGTTTTCCGTGCGCCTGGACCATCGTCTCGGCCGCGCCGACGACATCTATGGCCGCTACCTGTTCGACGACCTCCAGACGCCGCGCGTGCCGCTGTCTCCGGCGGGCGACTCCGCCTTCGCCGACCTGGGGCTCTACCCGGAGTACCTCAACATCAGCCGCTCTCGCACCCAGAGCCTCCTCATCAATGAACGGCACTACTGGGTCAACGCCCTGAACGAATTCCGCTTCTCGTTCAGCCGGGTCTCGCAGGGCATCGGGCCTTTCAAAGTTCCCGCCAGCGTCCGCGAAGGGCGCGCCGCCGCCACGGTGGAAGACATCTTCGTCCCGGGGGGGTTTGGCATGTTCGCGGGCCAGTTTCCGGCCGCCGGCCTGCGCTTCACCCTGGGGCGCGACACCCGCCCGTCTCAGACGGACAGTGATGTTTTCCAGGTGCAGGACAACTTCTCTTGGAACCGCGGCCGCCACAGCCTGAAGTTCGGGGTCAACTACGTCCGCATCCTGAGCGACATCAATATCATGCCTTCCGACCTCGGCCAGTACCTCTACGGCCTGAGCTTTGCGGGAACGACGTTTGCCGGCGGCTTCGACGCCTTCTACAACAACGAACCCTTGCTGGCCTTCCAGCGGCTTCCGAACGTCATCACGGACAGTTCGGGCAATATCGTCGGCCAAGGGGACCCGGAACTCTCGCTGCGCGAGTTCGACCAGTTCTACTTCATCCAGGACGATTGGCGCGTGCGGCCGAACCTCACCCTCAGCTTCGGCCTCCGCTACGAAAACTTCGGCCAGCCCATCAATCGCATCCGGGACCTTAACCCTGCGGGACCGAGGGTCGACCACGACAACAACAACTTCGCGCCGCGCCTGGGTTTCGCTTGGTCGCCCTGGAAGAAGACAGTGGTGCGCGGCGGGTACGGCTTCTACTACAACCCGATGGTGCTGAACATCCCCTCGCTGGTATGGTCGAGCGGGCCGATTTCCCCCTTTGTGCTCACCGATACGCTGGGCGTCGGCGTAGCCCAGAACAGCGGGCTGTTTCCGGATCAGCCGTACACCATCTCCGATGTCAACGTGATGGTCTCGGGCTGCTCGAACTTCTTCGAGCGCGGCAGCATTCCGCCGTTTGCCACGCCGCCGATCACCACCCTGATCAACTGCTCGGCGCAGAACACGGTCGAACCCGACCTGGTCAACCCGTACATCCAGCAGTACTCTCTTGGCTTCCAGCAGGAACTGACCTCCAACCTGTTGTTTGAACTAAACTGGGTCGGCACTAAGGGCACGAAGCTCTATCAACGCGTGGACGCCAACCCGTTCACCGGCTGGAACCTAGGTCCGGGCGGCATCAACCTGAATAACTTCTGTTTCCCGGCGTTCGGCCGCCCCTTCGGCATCTGCCTCAACCCGCACCAGGACAATACGCGCGGCTCCATTACCCGCGTGACCAACGGGGGTCGCTCCACCTACCACGGGTTGCAGGTCGGCCTGACGCAGCGGATGGCGCGTACGCCGGTGGGCGACTTCTCCTTCACCGGGGCCTACACCTGGAGCCACATGATTGACAACACCAGCGAGATTTTCGGCCCCGGCGTCCGCCTGCTGCCGCAATCGTTCGGCGACATCATTTATGAGGCTGAATCGGTGGAGGCCATCGAAGCCATCACGCCGCTGGCCGCCGATCCAAACAACACTCTGGACGGCGAGAAGGGCGATTCCTCCTTCGACCGCCGGCACCGGCTCGCCCTCAGCATGCTCTGGGAACTCTGGCCGGATAAGGGTTTCTGGCTGGGCGGCTGGCAGATTAGCAGCATCGTGACCTTGCAGTCGGGGCAGCCGTTCTCCCCGCTGAACAGCGTTCCGTTCGGCATTTGCCGCGACTACAACGGCGATGGCCGGTTGACCAACGACCGCCCGGCGGTCGGCAATCCGGGCGCGCCGCGCTCTTCCGTGGCTCTGCTCGCCGACCCGGAGTGCCAGGACCCCACGCTCGGGTTTGTGGATCTGGCCGGCAATGCCATTGATCCCATGAATGCTCGCTTCGTTCAGGTGCCGCTCGGTCTGCAGCCCGGTGATCCCTTCGCCTGCGGCAGTGGCACCTGCGTCGCCGGCAGCGCCGGCCGCAACATCCTCACCGGGCCGGGCCTAGTCAACTTCGACGTCGCCTTCTACAAAAACTTCCGCTGGGGTGAGAGCAAGAACATCCAGTTCCGGTGGGAGGTTTACAACCTCTTCAACCATCCGAATCCGGGCAACGCCATCGGCAACGTCTTCGCCACCGACGCCCAGCCGACCCCGGCGTTCGCTTTCGCGCCGCGCGCCACGGCCGCTTCCGTCACCGGCGTGCAGCCGGAAAACGCCCTCGACGCCATCGACCTCTTCGGCAATCCGACGTTCCTGAGCGAGAGCTCGATGAACACCAGCAGCCGCCGGATGCAGTTCGGCATCAAGTTCATCTTCTAGTCGTAGGACGAAAACCCCCACGCCAAGGACCGAACGCCGGAGGTGTTTGCGGAAGGGCTAGTAGAACTTGATGGTGACGGTTGCCCCGGTCTTTACCGGTGTGCCGCGCACCTTGGGGGCGGGGAATTGCCAGCTCTGCACATGACGGACGAGCTCGCCGCCGACTCCGGTTGAGTCGGCGCCGATGATTTTTGCGTTCGTGACCCGGCCGGACTCCTCAATATCCAGCCGCAAAGTCACGCTGCTGTTGGCGGTGGCGCGTTGGGAAAGCGCATCCGGCACACTCAAGCTGATGGGCATAAGCGGGCAGCCATCCACGAAGGCTTCGTTCATCAGGCTGCCGGGGCTCACCGGACGGTCATAGGCGCGACACCGCGGGCGATCGATGTTGACCTCGGGCACTCGCGCCTGCTGCTGTTGCTGGGCCGCCAACTCGGCGGCTTCGATCTCGCTCACTGCCCGCGGAATCTGGTTGCTGATGTAGTCGCGCGCCTGCGACGCCACGGGCCCGCCCGACTCGACCAGCTTCTGGAAGTCGTCGGTCAGCCCGCGCAGTCCCTGCTTGTTCTTCTGCTGCTTGGCGCTGTTGAACTGGCTCTCCAGCCGGCTAAACTGCTGCCGCTCGGCGGCGTCGATCTCGCCCAGCACGCCGCTGGGATCACCCTGCAGTCGGCGGATTTCCTCCGTTTTCTGTCGCGCCGCTAGGTAGTTCCCGCGGTTGAGCTCGCGGCGAGCCTCGCTTTCGGCAGTGGCGATCTCGCGCTGGCGCTCGGCGGCGCTCTTCTGCTGCGCCAGCTCGTTCAACCGGCCGAGCACCTGCGTGTCCAGTTGCTGCGCTTCGCGGGCCCGCGGGCCGTTGAGGGCAATTATTTGCTTGAGCAGCTTGTCGGCTTCCTGCAGGTTGTTCTCGTCACCCCGCTGGGCGGCCGATTGTGCGCGGCTCCACAAGCTCTCTTCCTGTTTCCGCTGCGGGATAACGGTGCGCACCATGCGGTCGGCGTCGGCGCGCCGCCGCCCGCCAGCCGGCAGCGCCAGGATGCGCCGGTAGCTGCGCTCGGCCTGGTCGAAGCGCCCGGCGTTCAGGTGGTCTTCCGCTTCCTGGGCGATTTCCGCTTCCTGCTTCCACACTTCCTGCAGTTGCTGGTTCTGCCGCCCGTCGTTGATCGTCTTGCGCAGCTCGGTGATGCGGGCTCCGAGCGGGCCGGGAATTTGTTCCGCCTCCGAGAGCTTGGCCAGCGCGCCGTCGAAGTCGCCGGCGTCGAGCATCTTCTGCGCCTGGTCAATCAACGCCTGCTGCTGGTCGGCGGGTGAAACCTGCGTTTCACCGCCCTGCGTGGTCGTCGTGCCTTCGCCGCCGCCTTGCGTTTGGGTGGTACTCGGCGTGCGCAACGCGAAATAGCCACCTACCATCAGCGCCAGCACCAGCACCGCGCCGATAGCCAGACCGGCCGGCTTCTTCCAGATGGGTACCGCGACCTCAGCCGGCGGCCCCAGCATCGGTTCGGGTGGACGCACAGCAGGCTTGGGCGGCGCTTCCACCGCCGGTGCTGGTTTAGCTTCGGGTTTTGGGGGCGGTGGTGGCGGCAGTGCCGGCTTCGCTTCGGGCTTGTGAGGTGGAGGCGGTGCGGGGGGCTTGGCCTCAGGTTGGGGCGGTCGCGGCGGCGGGCCTTCCGGTTTCGCCGGTTCGGGTGCCGGCTTGGTCTCCGGCTTCGGCGGAGGCGGAACCATTGGCGGCCCGACCATCGTGCCTTCGACCGGCGCGGCCGCCGAGGCCTTGGGCGTCGGACCAGGCTTCTCCATCACATAGACGGTGCCGTCGGCGGGCGCTTGCGGAATCATGGGTCCACCGATCAGTGTGGCCGAGCTGGGCGGCGCCTCGTGCGCCTGGGCTGCGTTCAACAGTTCCTTCACCTGCGGGTCGAACGGGAACTCTTTGGCGATGTCCTTCAACATCACCGTGGCGCCGTCGAAGTCCTTCTGCTCCAGGTGCGCCACGGCTTCCTTCAGTTGCTGCTCCTTCTGGCGCTGTTTTTCGCGGGCTTCGTACTCGCGCTCGGCAAAGCTGAGCAGTTGGCGGACGTCGGTGTCTTCGGGATGCTGGGCGAGCGCCTGGCGGCTTAGGTCGATGGCGCTGGTCAACTCTTCGCGCTCGATGGCCACCTTGATGGCGCGGATGCGGCGCTCGAGGTCGGCGCGTTTGGCGCGGTCCTGCACTGCCTTCTGGGCGGCGTGCAACAGCTCGGTGATTTCCGGCTGGTCGGGGAATTTCTTGAGCGCGCTCTCGGCTTCCTTCACCGCCTGGTCGTACTTGCCGCCTTCCAGCAAGGCCTGAACGGACTTGCGCGCCGACTCCACCTGCTTGCGCAGTTCGGCAGCCTGTTTCTCCGACCGCGCCTGCGCTACCAGCCGGCTGACCTCGACATCCTCCGGAAACTCCTTCAATAGTTTCTCGGCCTGCGACACGGCGCGGGCGTAGTCCTGCTTGGCCAGCAGTTCGCGCAGCCCGGCCAACTCCTGCTCCAGCTTCTTTTGGCGTTCTTGTTCCTTCTTTTCCTGCTCTACCAGGCGGCGCAGCGTGACGGCAGCGGTTTCGTCCGGGTAAGTCTTGAGCAGGTCGTCGAGCACCGCCAACGATTCGGCATACTGCTGCTGTTCGCGCAACTTTCGCGCTTCGGCCATGCGCGCCGCCACGGCCTGCTCGCGCTTCTGTTCTTCGAACCCTTCGCGAGCCGTCTGCAGCAGTTTCTTGGCGGCGGTTTCGTCGGGGAAGTCCTTGAGCAGCGCCTCCAGAACTTGGATAGCCTCTTCGTACTGGCGGCGGTTGATCTGCTTACGCGCCTGGTCCACCTTGGCGGTGACCAGTTGCTGGCGCTTCTGTTCCTCGAGTCCTTCGCGCGCCGTGGCCAGCAGGCGCGCCGCGGCGGTCTCCTTGGGATAGGCCTTGAGGACTTCCTCCAGCAGGGCGATGGCCATTTCGTACTGCTGCTGATCTATGAGGTCGCGGGCCTGGTCGGTCTTGGCGTTGACCAGTTGCTCGCGCTTCTGCTCCTCGAAGCCCTCGCGGGCGGTTTGCAGCAACTGTTCGAGCTCGGTTTCGCCCGCGAACTCCTTCTTCAAACTCTCCAGCAGCCTCAGGCAGTCCTCGTATTTCTGCTGGATAAGGAGGGCGCGGCCCTGGCGCAGGTTCTCGAGCAGGCGGGCGCGGCGCTCGCGGGCGGCGCGCTCGGAGTGCACCTGACCCAGAAGCGCCTTGGCCTTAGCGTTCTCGGCGTCGACCTCGAATACTTTCTGCAGCTCGGACTCGGCCAGGGTCAGGTCGCCCTCGGACAGCGCCTTCTGGCTGGTTTCGATCCCCTGCTTGAGGCGCAGAGCGCGAGTCATCTCCGCCCGCGAGCGCTCCAGCAACTGCTGCGCCTGTCCGTGCTGCGAGTCGAGCCGCAACACTTCCTGGAACTTCTCGCTGGCTTCCTTGTAGTTGCCTTCCTTGAGCGCGTTCTCGCCGGCGACCAGCAATTCCTGCACCTTGGGATAAGTCTCCAGGCGCTTGAGTTCTGCCGTCACCTGGTTCATCAAGGTTTTGGCCAGGCCGTGGCTGCTGTCCACCAGCAGGGCATTGCGCAGCGACTCGCGCGCCTTGGTGAATTCCTTCTTCTCCATCAGCTCCTGGCTGCGCTTGACCAGCTCCTCCACCATCTCCCGCTGCAGGGTGCGCGCCAGCGGCTCGAGCTCTATCACCACCTCTTCCAGCGACTGGAAGCGCTCGTCCGGTTTCTTGCGCAGGCAGCGGTGGACGATTTCGCTCAGGGCCGGGCTCACCTCCGGCACCACTTCGTGCACGGCCGGCGGCTCTTCGTTGATGATTTTCAACAGGACGGAGGTGACATTGGGGCCGGCGAAGGGTTTCTTGTAGGTGAGCAGCTCGTACATTACCACGCCCACCGAGAAGAGGTCGGAGCGGGCGTCGACGTGCTCGCCGTGGATCTGTTCGGGCGACATGTAGCCGACCGTGCCGATGACCATGCCGGTCGAGGTCATCGAGGTCGAGGTCAGCCGCACGATGCCGAAGTCCACTACTTTCACCGTGCCGTCGTGCAGGGCGATGATGTTGCCGGGCTTGATGTCGCGGTGGACAATGCCGCGCTTGTGGGCGTAGTCCAGGCCGCGGCAGAGTTGCATAATGATGTTCAGCTTCTGCGCCACCGGGATTTTGGGCTGGCGGGCGATGAGCTTTTCGACGCTCTCGCCTTCCAGGAATTCCATGGCAATGTAGGGCAGGCCGTCGGCTTCGCCCAAGTCGTAAATAATGACGATGTTCGGGTGCTGGAGGCCACCGGCCGCCTGGGCTTCGCGATAGAAGCGCTTGAGCAGCTCGGGGTTGTCGAGCAGGCCCGGCGAGATGGTCTTCAGAGCAACGAGGCGGCCGATGAACGGGTCGCGGGCTTTGTAGACCACGCCCATGGCTCCGCGACCGAGCTCTTCGATGACCTCGTATTTGCCGATCTTCTTCTGTTTGGCTTCTTCAGCCACTTACTGCTCCCCACCAGCCACGCTGCAGAGAATCACGGTGATGTTGTCGGGCCCGCCGTTGTCGTTGCCGCGCGCAATCAGGGCGTCGGCCCGGGCCCGCAGCGAGGTCTCCTGCTTGAGAATCTCGGTCAATTCCTCGGGCGAAACCACCTTGTACAGTCCATCGCTGCACAGTAGCAGCAGGTCACCGGGGCGTAGCGTAATGTCGGTCGTCACCACCTCCAGCTTGGCCATCGCTCCCACGGCCTGCAGTAGCATGTTCTCGAAGGGCGTGTCGCGGAGCGCCTGGCGCTCTTCTTCCCGCAGGGTGTTGAAGACCGTCTGGTCCTGGGTGAGCTGCGTCAGGTTCCCGCCGCGAAAGAGGTAGGCGCGGGAGTCGCCTACCTGCGCCACCACTGCGTTCCGCCCATGCAGGAAAGCGGCGGTCAGCGTGGTTCCCATGTCCTTGTGCTGGGGGTTGCTTTTGGCGGTCTGGTAGATGACCTGGTTGGTGGCGTGAACGGAATCCACCAGCAACTTGTCCCAGTCGGTGGAATCGTCGGGCCTCTCAGGGACGCGCTTGGCAAACTCTATCGGCAGGGTCTCAACGCAAAGTTGGCTGGCCACCTGGCCGGAGCTATGCCCGCCCATGCCATCGGCCACCGCCATCAGCAAGCCGGGGTGGGCGAAGGAGCGCTGCTCTTCCTTGCCGGCTTCCAGCCGCGTGCGCGTCTTCAGGTCGAACAGGAGGAAATCGTCTTCGTTCTGCGAGCGCGTGCGCCCTACGTCGGTGCACACCACAACCGTTCCGCGGAAGTGAGTTCCGGGTTCCGCGGAACCTTCAACCGATGCCGGTTGCGAGTGCTGCCCCATACTCCTCAGCCACACCGGGCGGGGAGCACACCCCACCGCCCTTGACCCCCTTGCTCGGATGCTAGCAGTCCGCCTCGGGGGAGTCAACAGCGGGTGGATTCTACCACTCATCGCCTGCCGCACAGAGTAGGAAAAAGGTGGACTTGGCGCGTGGAAGGGGACAGTACTCTGGTGCCATCGCTGCAGCAGCGAAGTTTGACCCCGCCTGCCATCTGCTCTATAATCGCGGCGGGAGGAATGGGGTTCCAGCAATAACCCCGGGATAAGTGTCGAAGAGTTTCTGGGCATTGGCATCGAGACGGGGCGGGTTCCTCCTCGTTTTGCTTCTGTCGCTTCTCTTCTGCTTGCAGTCCGGCGACGCCGCCCAGCCTGCCGCCAAGAAGCTTTCCCCCCGCGAGCGAGCCCGGGCGCTCAAGTACGCCCGCGACCACGTTCTGGTTCGCTTCCGGCCTGAAGTCCCCAAGTCCCAGCGTGGCATTGCCCACGCCGCCGTGCAGGCGCAAGTGCTCCGGGAGTTTCACAGCGTCGAAGGCCTTCAGCTGGTGCGCATCCCGCCGGGACTCACGGTCTCAGAAGCGATTGACGCCTACCGCCGCCAGCCCGAAGTCCTCTACGCTGAGCCGGATTTCGCCATTTATCCCACCGCCGTCCCCAATGACACTCGTTTTGGCGAGCAGTGGGCGCTCCACAACACCGGCCAGTCGGTGAACGGCCAGCCGGGAGGCACGGTGGATGCCGATATTGACGCGCCCGAGGCTTGGGACCTTACCACCGGCGCCGGCGATGTGGTCATCGCCGTGATTGACACCGGGATTGACTACAACCACCCTGACCTGGCCGCCAACGTCGTCCAACTCGAGCCCAACTGCTCCAATGGTCTCGACGACGATTTGAACGGGTTTGCCGATGACTGTCGCGGCATCTTTGCCGTCGGCGGCCACAGCCCTCCCGGCAGTATCGGGGGTGTGGATCCGATGGACCTTAGTACAGACAGCCACGGCACGCGGATGGCCGGCGTCATCGGCGCAGTAGGCAACAACGCTCAGGGTATTTCGGGGGTGGCGCAGAACGTCAAGCTGCTGGCCTGCGTGGCGCTCTCACCCATCCAGGAGAACGTGATTTCCGATGCCATCCAGTGCTTGGACTACGTGATTGCCACCAAGAACGCGCACCCGGAACTGAACATCATCGCCACCAACAATAGCTGGGCCACCGTCAGCGTGGATGCCAGCCTGTTGCAGTCGCTGCAGAACGCCATCGCCACGCAACGGGACAACGGCATCCTCTTCATCGCCGCAGCGGACAATCTCAGCAATGACAACGACACCACGCCGTCCTATCCCGCCAGCTTCCCGCTGGCCAACATTATCTCGGTGGCGGCCACCGACCAGTTCGACAACAAGGACCCGCAGTCCAATTTTGGCCGCCACACTGTTCACTTGGGAGCGCCAGGGCGGAACGTCCTCAGCACTGTGTGCAGCAACAGTGTTCCGAGTCCAACCAACTGCCCGGTTACCGATCCGGCCAATCCGTACGGCTATGGCGCCAGCGGCAGCGGAACCTCCTTCTCCACTCCTATGGTGTCGGGAGTGGCAGCGCTGGTGAAGGCGCAGACTCCGTCCCGCGATTGGAAGCGGGTCAAGAACCTCATCTTGGCCGGCGGGGACCCCATAGCCTCGATGGCCAACACCACTATTTCGGGCAGACGGCTCAACGCTCACGGTGCCCTAAGCTGCTCGAACCAGGTCATCAACGCGCGCCTGCAGCCCACGCTGAACACGATTACGGTGGCCCTGGGAACTCCGGTCACCTTGGCCTCGCTCCACATCAACTGCGCCGTGCCCAACGGGGACGTCAACGTGGCGGTCAAGAACCAGGCCGGCCAGACCATTCAAACCGTAACCTTGCTGGATGACGGAATGCCACCGGATCAGGCTGCGGGTGACGGGATCTACTCCAGAACTTTTATTCCCTCCACTGCCGAGGAGCTCACGCTCAACTTCCCCGGCAACGATGTGGTCTCGGTGCGAGTGATCCAGAAGTACAAGTCCAGCGCCACCACCTTCAGTTACCGAGATATCACCGCCACGGGAACGAACCTCCAACTGGCTGATGACGAAACCCCGTCCGAGGCCACGATGGCGACTCCGTTCCCTATTCTCTTCGGCGGCTTCACTTTCAACTCCATCACCGTCAGCAACAACGGCGCCGTGAGCTTCGTAGGGCCGGCCCCTGACTTTACCAACGAGCCCCTGCCCGATCCCAGCCTGCAGACCCTGGCAGCGCCCTTGTGGGACGACCTGGTGCCGACGGTGGGAACTTCCAACAACGTCTTCTGGGCAGTGGCGGGGACAGCGCCGAATCGGGAGTTCATCGTCGAGTGGCGCAACGTGCAACAGTTCGATTGCCTCAATCTGGGCTTTCCAGATACGGTCAAATTCCAAATCGTCTTCTTCGAAAACAGCAGCAACATCCTAATGAACTACGCCGACGTGGTCGTGAACAGTTGCTCGTCGGGGAGCAACGGAAAGTCCGCGACCGTGGGCATTCAAGTGGCGCCCGACACGGCCACACAGTTTTGCTTAACAACTATCACCCCCTGCAACCTCCAGAATAGCACCGCCCGGCTGTGGGAGCCGGAGCAGAATCCGTCGCCCGTGCTCAACTCCATCTCGCCCAACACGAAGCTCGCCGGCCAGCCTGGCTTCACCCTGACCGCCAATGGCGCTAACTTCATCAGCAATTCCATCTTGCGCTGGAATGGGGCCGACCGCGTCACCACCTTTGTGAGCGGCAGCCAACTGAACGCTGCCATCCCCTCCACGGATATTGCCGCCGCGGGCACCGCTACCGTGACTGTATTCAACCCGCCCGCCGGCGGCGGGACCTCCGCCGGGCTGACTTTCACCATTACCAATCCGCCTGCGCCGACGTTGACCAGCATTTCTCCCACCAGCGCCCAGGCTGGCGGGCCGCCATTCATCCTCACCGCCAGCGGCAGCAATTTCACCAGCGCCTCCAAAGTGCACTGGAATGGCACCGAGCGGACCACCACCTTTGTCAGCGAGACGCAACTGACGGCGACCATTCCGGCCTCCGACATCGCCGTCGGCGGCACCGCCACGGTGACCGTCTTTACTCCAGCGCCCGGCGGCGGCACGTCCGCCGGGCAAACCTTCACCATCAACAACCCGGCGCCCACCTTGACCAGTATCTCGCCGACGAGCACGACTGCCGGCGGCGCGCAGTTCACGCTGACGGTGAACGGCTCAAATTTTGTTTCTACTTCCAAGGTGTGCTGGAATGGCGCCGAGCGCACCACGACGTTCGTCAACAGCGGACAGTTGACGGCGACCATTCCGGCCACAGACATCGCCGCTGGTGCCACCGTTACAATCACCGTCAACAACCCAACGCCGGGCGGTGGCACCTCTACGGGACAGACCTTTACGGTAAACAATCCGGTCCCGGCTACCTCCGGCCTCTCCCCGACCAGTGCCACCGCCGGCGGGGCGCAATTCACGTTGACGGTGAACGGTTCGAACTTCGTGCCCACTTCCGTGGTGCGGTGGAACGACACCAACCGGGCGACAACGTTCGTCAACAGCAATCAGCTGACTGCCACCATTCTCGCCTCCGACATCGCCACCGGCGGCACGCCGACCGTGACGGTCTTCAACCCCGAACCCGGCGGCGGCATCTCCGGAGGGCAAACGTTCACCATCAACAACCCATTGCCGGCTATTACCAACCTTTCTCCCTCCAGCACGCTGGTGGGCGGGCCACAGTTCGCCCTCACGGTGAATGGCGCGAATTTCGTAAGCACCTCGACCGTGCGCTGGAATGACTCTGACCGTGCAACGACATTCGTGAACGGCGGCCAGCTGACCGCCACCATCCTGGCATCCGACATTGCTGCGGCCGGTACGGCCACCGTCACTGTCTTTAACCCCGCTCCGGCAGGCGGCACCTCGGGTGGGCAGACATTCACCATTAACAACCCGGCTCCGGGCATGACCTCGATTTCGCCCACCAGCGCCGTGGCAGGCGCGCCAGGCTTCACGCTGACGGTGAACGGCTCCAACTTCCTGCCTAGTTCAGTGGTGCGCTGGAATGACACCAGCCGCACCACAACGTTCGTGAACAGCACGCAACTGACTGCGCCTATCACGGCTGCGGATATTTCGGCTGCGGGCAGCGCCGAGGTAACGGTGCTCAACCCGGCCCCCGGCGGTGGCATCTCCAGCCCGCAGACCTTCACCATCAACCCGCCGCCCGTGCTCAACAACGGCGGTGTGGTAAGCAGCGCCAGCTTCTCGGCCGGCGCTGGCTTGGCGCCGGGGAGCATTGCCGCGGTGTTTGGTTCCAACATGGCGGAGTCACTGGCCTTTGCGACCGCGGTGCCGTTGCCCACCACGCTCGGCGGCGCGACCATGCAGTTCACCGCCGGAAACGCCGTTCCGGTGCCGAAGTTCTTTGCCCATCCATCGCAAATCAACATCCAGATCCCGTGGGAGCTGGCCGGGCACCCCAGCGCCAGCCTGACCGACACTGTGGGTGGCTCGACCAGTGCGCCGGTCACGGTACCGCTGGCGACCTTCCAGCCCGGGCTTTATTCCACGAATCAGACAGGCTCGGGCCAGGGCGCAATTCTGATTGCCAACACGGGCGGCGTTTTCGCAGCGCCGGTGGGAATGTTCCCGACAGTATCCTCGCGGCCCGCAGTGCGCGGCCAGGACTTCCTCGAGATCTACTGTACGGGTCTTGGTCCGGTGAACCCGCAACCGCCCAGTGGCGCAGCGGCCGGCACCAACCCGCTCTCAACGACGACGACCACGCCCACGGTGACCATTGGCGGCGTCAACGCTCCGGTTCTGTTCTCCGGCTTGGCGCCGGGGTTTGTCGGTCTTTACGTCGTAACGCTGCAGGTACCCGCCGCCTCGCCGACCGGCAATGACGTGCCAGTTGTTCTCACCATCGGCGGCGTCCAATCCAACACCGTCACGATCGCAGTCCAGTAGAACGAATCAGCCGGCCAGCGTGGGTTTGTCGACGGCGGTGGCCGTGCGCGGGCGCAGGCCGAGCTCCGGCGGAATGGCGGATGGCTCGCCCAGGACGGCCGCGGCGACCACGCTGCCCACCTTGGGGCCCAGCTTGAAGGAGTGGCCGGAGCCGCCGCCCACCAGCCACAAGTTGCGAAACTCCGGGTGACGATCAATCAGCAGGTTGGCGTCGGGCGTGCTCTCGTACTGGCAGACGCGTGACTCGACCACCGGCGCGTCCTTCAGGGCGGGGAAGCGCAGCGCCAGGTAGTCGCGCACGCGGCGCAGTCCTTCGACCGAGACCACGCGGTCGCCGCTCGTGGGCTCGAACGGCGGGCCCACTTCGTCTTCGCAAATCTTGACCCCCCGGCCGGCCAGCGCCGGAATGCCGTAGAACGATCCCGAGAGCCACACGGGAAACTCACCGGCGTTGAAGCGCGTCTCGCCAGGCGGCGCGCCGAAATAGAACACTTCCTGCCGGGTGACGCGGATGAGATCGCCCACGACCTTTGGAAAGAGTTGCGGCAACCACGGGCCGCAAGCAAAGACGTAGCTCGCCGCCGAGAGCGAAGTTCCATCGGCCAGACGAATCTGCCGCAGGTTCTCGCCCTTGCCGTTGACAGGTTCGACTCGCGCCAATTGAAACAGCCCACCGGATTGTACGAATTGATTGACGACCGTTTGTACCGCGAGGCGCGCCGAAAGCGCGCCGCCTTCAGGCTCATAGTAGGCGACGCTGATTCCTTCGGGAGAAATCTGTGGGAAGCGTCGCGCCAGCTCGTCCATCGAAACCTGTTCGACGGGAATTTTTTCTTCGCGCAACGCCGCGACGCTGGCGGTCGTGTATTCATTCTCCTCTGTGTGCATCCAGAGAACGCCGAGGCAGTGGAAGAGCTGCACGCCCCACTGCTGCTGCCAGTGCTTCCATTGCGCCAGCGCTTCCCAGGCCCAGCGGGTATAGAGGCGGCGGGTTCCGTAGCCGCAGCGAGTGACGCGGGATTCGTCGCTCGAAGTGGCGCGCGGGTGGCCGGGCTCCCAGGCGTCGACGAGCTGCGTGCGGGCGCCCCGTTGCTGGAAGTGGAACGCGGTCCACGCCCCCAGCACGCCGGCGCCGACAACAATGACGTCGGGTTTGGACATCGGCGCGCCAAGAATACACGAGGAGCACGGGCGGCGCGAAGGATCAGAGAGAGCGTCGGCTACTTCTTGAGCGAGCGAACGTAGGCGATGACGTCGGCCACGTCCTTTTCGGTGAGGCCGGCAGTCTTCACCATCTTGCCCTTGCCGTTCTTGATGATGCTGGCCAATTCGGCGTCGGAGATTTTCTGCACCTCGGCCGAGCTGAGCGGCCTCAACTCGACCTTCATCGCCTTGGCGATGGCGGCGACGCCCGAGCCGTCAGCGGCGTGGCACTTCTGGCAAGCGCGTGTGTACACGGCCTTGCCATTCGCGACGTCACCCGCGGGCACCTTGGGAGCCGTGGCAGGCTCAGGCTTTGCAGTGGGTTTGGGCGGACCGGGCTCTTTCTTGGCAGGAGCGGGTTCCGCCGGCGGTTGCGGCGGCGTCGGCGGCTTCTCCTGCGTTGCCGGCGGCGGTGGCGGCGCCTGTTGTTCGCTGGAGGGTGGCACGATGCCCTTCAAGCGCAGGTAGGTCACCATGTTGCCGTAGTGCTCCCAGGAGTGGGCGACGGCCAGAGTCAGCGGGCGGGACTTGGTGGTTTCGCGCCCGAAGAATTGAACCTTGTCCCCCAACTGGGCGTCGGTCAGCCCGGCAAAAACTGGCTCGCAATAGTTGAAGGCGTCGTTGAGGGCGGCGGTGATTTCCGCCTTGGTCATCTTGCTCTTCTCCAGCTCGCCGCGGGCGTAAGGGCCCGGCTCGCCCTTGACGCTGGAGCAGAACAGATACTCGCCCTCGGCGATGTGCATCAGCAACTCGCCAAAGCTGCGAACCTCGGGCGTGGGCTTGAAGGCGTAGCTCTCCTCCGGCATCTTTTCGGCGCCACGGAGGATGTTGCGCTTGGCGATATTGTAGAAGTGGCGGAGCGCAGTGCTGGCCGGATCGTCCGTGGAGACCGGCGGCGCCTGAGCTTGCGCGGCGACGCTGAGAATAACTGTGCAGCTTAGAACGAAAAGACCAATCCGCCTTTTCATCTGGATGCTCCTCCTCTAGAGAGAGTGCTCGGCAGCCGAGGTTACTTCTTGAAGGTGCGGACGTAGGCGATGACGTCGGCCACATCCTTATCGGTCAGGTTTGAGATCTTGACCATCTTGCCCTGGCCTTCCTTGATGATCTTGGCCATCTGCTCGTCGGTCAGCTTCTGGACATCCTCCGAGCCCAGCGCCTTCAATTCCACTTTCAGGGCCTTGGCGATGGCCGGCATGCCGGCGCCGTCGAGCCCGTGGCACTTTTGGCAGGCACGGGTGTAAACCGTCTTGCCGGCCTTGGCGTCGCCGGCCGCGAAGGCGGTGGAGCCAAGTCCCACAACCAGAGCCAGACCCACTACGACCAATGAACGCTTCATTAGAATCCCCCTGCCCTCCAGCGTTGGACTTACGTTTTTCAGCATACACCGATTGTCAACATTTAGAGATGCAGAATCTCCCGCCTAGCGTTGCCGCTGGGCGGAAACGGGCCGCTGGAGTGAGGCGGGCACTACGTTGGTTACCTGAAGCAGTTGTCCGTTAGGCGAGTACAAGAAGCGGTGGATTTCGGCGGCGTTGAAGGGGCGGGAGCCGAGGCGGTTGGAGACGGCGATTTGATTGCCGGCCTCATCCACATAGCGGTCACGAATCTGTCCACGGCCCACAGCCACCGCTGAGCCTCTAGTCGGGTAGGTGGCGATGAGCTTGGGGACCAGCGCCGGGGCCCAGCCCATGTGGCCGGGCGTGTCGGGCGGCTCGACCAGACGCACGATGCGCAGCCCGTTGCGGCCGTCGGCGACGTACACGAAGAAGCTGACGTTGGTGGCGCCGACAGCGACGTCGAAGACGTCGTTCACGGCGCCCTCGGCGGTGAAAAACTCGGGTGCACTCGGCTTTTCCGGGTTGGTGACATCTACAATGGCCAGCCCTTGCTTGCCGGCCGCCACCAGGGCGTAGGTGCGGAAGATAGTCAGCCCGCGAGCGTCCTCGAAGGGCACGGTGGCCCGAGGGACAAGAGATGGCTTGGTTGGATTGGTGATGTCGAACACCTTGAGCCCGGCGCGGTCGAGCACGAAGGCATAGCGCAACTGCAGTTCGATGGCATTGGGACGGTTGAGTTCGCCGGGCGGGCTCTGGTAGACGAGCCGCGGCTGGATAGGCACGTTGATGTCAATCACGCTCAGGCCGGTCTCTTCCGAAACCACGAACGCATAGGTGCCGTAGGTTTTCACCATCACTGCGCCGCGTAGTGCGCCGTTGGGATTGAAAACGCGGTCGCGTCGCAAGCGATTGTTTTCCGGGTCGCCGTCGGTCAGCGTGTTGACGTCAATGACGATGAGACCGTCTTGGCGGTCGGTTCCGTAGGCATAGCGAAAGAGCGCGTGCAGCGGCTGCTCGAGATTTTCCTCCGGAACCTTGCGGCCCCAATGGACGGGCAGGGAAACGGGGAAGTAGACAAAGGTAGCGTCGGGGCTGGGGATTTCCGTGCGCTCACCCATCGGGGAGTTGACGGCCTGCACGATGCGTTGCGCCACGGCCTTGTTGTTGATGTTGGCAATGTCGTAGAGCTTAAAGCCGTCGGGCCCTTCGGCAGCGAGCAGGTATTCGCCGCGGGCGGCGACGACGTTGACCCGGGGGGCGCGTCGGCTGTAGGCGGTGTCGAGCTTCCGCCCGCTTTTGACGAACTTGTCGTAGCTGGCTGGATGCAGCACGCGGTGGAAGTTGCTGCCGATGACCGGCTGCGGCTCCAGTCCTTCGGTGACCTTGACGGCGGTGACGCCGCGGCCCTGCTCGGCAATCCAGGCGTACTGACCGATGAAGTTGAAGGCATTGACGCCGAAGCCGAGCAGCGAAGCGATGCGAGCGTTGTTGTCGTTGGCCTGGCTCAGGTGGCAGTCGGTGCACTGCTTGGTTTCCTTGGTGCGAACGGTGTGAGGCGGATGCGGCGTCATGGCTTCATTGGCGAAACCGGGGGCGGAGACCAGCGGCTGCTGGTGGATGATGTTGTTACGGTTGCGGTCGTAGGCGGAAACCACCACAGCGCTCGCCGGGCGGAACGGCGTGATCTTGTTCTGCTGGCGCACAGACGCGATGCCCAGGAAGTAGGTGTCGGTGCGGACGACCTGGCGGTAGTAGGGCGCGTAGCCGCGAGAGAGCTCCGGCTCGTAATGCAGCTCGGGCGACTTGACGTTGAGGTCTAGCGGCAGGTGACAGCCGGAGCAGGTCGTGGTCCACGAGGAGTGGCAGGTGAAGCACTCCATTTTCTCGTAGTGGTGGGCGGAGTCCTTGGCGGCAGCTTCGGGCGAGCCGATGGAGCCGTCAGGGCGGACGAGCTTGGCGTAGGCGGCGCGAGGGTTGTAGAACTCGCTGGCGGGATTGACTACGTCAGCCAGTTGCTTGACCTCCCATTCCAGGTCGGGCTGCATCTTGGAGCGTTGGATGATCTTCCCGTCGCGCTCCTCGAACTGCGGTGTGCCGAAAGGAGTAAAAACCTGGCGCAGGTCGTTGCCTCCGTTGTTGCCGCTGGTGCGGAGAGTGGCGCGCTGGCTGACGGTGCCGTGGCAGTCAATGCAGCGGATCTCGATGGCGTCGCGCATCTGAACGTAGATGTTGCCGTCGCCGTGGATGTCCTGCTTGGTGTGGCAGTCGATGCAGTGCATTCCTTTCTCGAAGTGGATGTCCTTGAGGTGGACGGCCTTCTTCCACTTGTCGGGGTCGTTGTCGGCGATGAGGTTGTCGGCGGCGTCGAGCAGGCGGCCCTTGAGATCGCGTTTGTAGACCTTCATGAAATTCCAGCCGTGAGCGTGGTGGTCGGCGAACTGGACGAGGTTGAAATCCTTGTTGTGTTCGGCGAGGTCGGTCTGGCCGGGGCCATACTCGGGTTCGGCCCCGAGGGCCTTCACCTTATCGGCTTCGGTCTCGCGGTCCCACCAGATGAGCCCGGAATAAGTGCCGATGGCGCCGTCGCCCTGGTGGTAGTGGCAGGTGAGGCACTGCATAACGGGAACGGAGCGGGTGAACTGGTGGCGAATGGGATGGCCGGGCTCGTCTTTGGGGATGGATTTGTCGCCGCTGAAGCTGTAGCCGCGGTTGCCGTACTGCGCGTAGGGGCCGGAGGTTTCATCGCGGGCGTTGGCGTAGGGAACGTGGCAGGCGGCGCAGCCGCTGGTGCGGTAGTCGCCAGCGATCTTATTGGGGCCCATCGGCCAGAGTGTCGGATCGTTCAAGCGCGTCTTGAGGACGTTGAGAAAGACGGCGGCGATGCGGCCATCGGTGCCAGGCCCGCGAGTGCCGAGCGCGGGGTTGTTGACTTCGGCGACGCGCAAGGGGTCGCGAATCTTGGTGATCTGCCACTGTGGATGTGGAGCCAAGCGGGCGACAGCGCCGCGGTCCTGCGCTTCGCGCGTCGGGTGCGGGTTGGCTTCGAGAATTGACGGTTGGCCCTTTTCGTTGAGGGTTTCCCCGTAGCGGGCGATTTTGGTTTCGATGGAGCCGTTATTGTAGAAAACAGCGTTATGCACCATGGCGTTGTGGGCCATGATGGACTTGCGCACCGAACGCACCTGCTCGCCGTGGCAGGGGCCACAAGTGAGATGGGCGATGCGGAGATCGCTCGGGTTGATGAAGCGGATGAACTCCGGGGATTCCTGGTTGAGCCAGGCGTAAGAGTCAGGCGGGTTGGCCGAGCTGCGCCAGAGCTGCTTGTTGCGCGGCAGGATGTGGGCGCGCTCCTTGGATTCCTGGGTGCCGTCACCGCCGTGACAGTCCACGCACTCCATCTCGAAGTTGGCGTGCATGGATTCGATGCCCTGGTGGCACTTGACGCAGGAAGCGGAGTTGGGCGTCGACAATTGTTCCTGCGCGGTGCGCCCGGGCAGCCACACGGCCAGAGTGGCAAGCCCCGCCAGCAGGATGATTGCCGCCCGTAACCCGCGCCCGGACTCGCCCATCAGGCTCCCTGGAGACCCCCGGTCATCCTAGAAGATGAACCGCACCGCTGAGAAAGTCGAGTAGACAAACCCTGAACTCTGGAAGGCGCCGCGCATGCCGGGCAAGGGGTTGAGGATGGAGAAGCCGTTGTCGAAGACCAGGTTCTCGTTGATCTGGCGAAGGAAGGGCTTCCAGCGCACGAAGATATTGCCTTCCAGGCCGGCGTCGCGGTCGAGGATAACAATGCGGTTGGTGTAGGGTCCGACGTCGTTGAAACGCATGTAGTTGAGGTTGACCGCCATCTGGAGGCGCGGCGAGAGGTTGAAGTCGGAGCCCAGGTTCACCAGTTGCAGGCCGGGGTTGATGTAGTTCGACGGCGCGTTGGCCCCACGGAACGATGGATAAAAACTGTTGGCGCGCAGGAAGTCTCCGCGGCCGAAACGGATGTTCTCGCCCACCCAGTAGCTGAGGGGCCCGCCGAAGAGCACGGTGCCGTCGCTGATGGCGTCGAAGCCAGTGTCGCGGCGGTCGGCGGGGTTGCCGTCGCCGGAGGCGTAGACGTAGCCGGCGCGGAAGGTCATGAAGTCGAGCGGGTACTGGACGTCGACCAGGCCCATCCAGGCGGCGACGGAGTGCTGGACGGGGACACCGGCTTCCAGCGCGTCGGCGTGGCCGGTGACGAAATACACTGCGGGGTTGAGAACCACGCGCCCGACGTGGCCGTTGAACGAGGCGCCCAGATAAAAAGTGTCGAGGTCGGTGTCGGTCTGCTTGCGGTGGTCGCGGTTGTAGTGGAAGGTCCACTCGCTGTTCCAGCCGGTCACGAGAAAATCTTCCCACGCCAGCCGGGCGATGGCGACCTGACGGCGGCTGGGTTGCGTGAAATCAATGAAGCCGGAGATGGGGTCTTTCTGGAAGAGCTTGAAGTAGGCGAGGTCGTAGCGCAGGCGGTTCTTTTTGACTTCGCCGAAGAGGCGCCCGCCCAGGCCGACGTCGTTGAAGACCAGGCCGTGGAAGTCCGACTTGAAGCCCTGGATGCCGCCGCGGAGGAAGAGCTGATCGAAGTTGCTGTGGCCGAAGTCGGCCAGGCGGACATCCACGAAGGCGTCGAAGAGCGTCACGTCGGTGTGCGAGCCGCGGATGAAGGCGTTGATGTTGTTCTTGAAGTCGGCCACGCCGTTGATGCGCACGCGGAAGTTCGAGGGGACGAAGGCGTCGTCGTTGCGTCGGAACTCGGTGCCGAAAATCAGGTTCTGGGCGAAGAAGTTGTTGTGGCGGAAGAACTCGAGCGTGCCGGCGGCAATCTGATCGGCGAAGACGTTGCTGAAGTCGAGGTTGCGGCGGGCCTTAAAAACCATCGTCTCCAGCGCGCTGACTTCCATGAACCACTTGCCGGCGATGGGATAGTCGGCCTTGATGAGGTTCTGGTGGTAGGGGTCGTAGATGCGGTAGCCGTACTCGGGGTAGCCTTCGGTGTTGTAGGTGCGCCAGCGAGTGCGCACCGGCTTGATTTCATCCGGCGTCGGGTCGTCGCGCGCCGGCGCGGGCTCTGCGGGCGCAGGTTCGGCCGGGGGTTGCGCTTCCGCCGCAGGAGTCTCGCCGGCTTCAGGAGCGGCGGGAGGAATCGCAGCAGTTTCGGGCATCAGCGGAGGCGGAGCCAGCGCGGGGTTCAACTGCTCGGCGGCGCAAGGTTTGGGGGCGGGTTTGCTGCGCTGGCTGCTCAGCCAGCCTTTGTCGGAGGGCCGCTCTACCTCATCCGTCGTCCAGACTTTGCACTGGCTTTGCTGCTTGCGCTGTCGAGCCTGTTCGGCCAGTTGGGCGGGGGTAAGTTCCTGAGCGGCCAGGGGCAACACGGCCATCCCCACCATGAGCGCCGACAAGTTCAGCCCGCCCCACCGCATAGCTGATTTCACCTACCCCTGGCGCCGACGCCCTGAACCCCCTGGCGGGTTGACGGGCGGCCCTCTACCGGTCGCCGTTGCTTGCTACCTTACCTGAATCCTCGCCCTCCTGCAAGGGCTTGCCGCGTCTCTCGGTGGTTTGGGCCATGAATTCGAGACGGAGCGACGGAATGGCATCGAGAAGCCGGTAGAAATTCTCCTTGCCCAGAACCAGCACCTCGACGTCGCTCAGCGCCCGCACCGTGGCGGTACGCTTGGCGTGCGGTCGCAGCAGGGCCATCTCGCCGAAGTAGCTGCCTGGCCCCATGGTGGCGACCTGAGTCTGCTTGCCGCGTTCGTCGCGAACGACTTCGACTTCGCCGCGCTGGATGAAGTAGGCGCGGTCAGCCGGATCGCCCTGGGCGATGATGACTTCGCCCGGGCCGTACTCCTCAACGCTGAACAGGCTGTAGCGCTTGCGCATGTCGTCGAGGTAGAGGTAGAGCAGCACAACCATCGAGCTGACCATCAGCGGCGTGCCGACCACCGTGAAGAGAGTGAAGGAGAGCCCGTTGGTCTGCCACATCGAGTAGAGCGATAAAGAGAGCCCGCACAAAGTCAGCAGCTCGCACACCCGGAGCCAGCCCGCGGCGCCAAAGGGTCTCTTACCGGCCGTTCGTACCCGCATGGGTAACCTCGACGACATGGGCCGGTCCGTGGCAATCGACGCAACTGAACTCGCCGGCCCGGATGGAAGGCAGCAACTCGGCATGCGCCGGGGAGTCGACGAACTTCGGCGTGCCCTCGTGGCACTTCAGACATTCGGCGTTGGCGTAGGGCTGGCGCAGCCGGATGGGCACGTGGTAGGTGCGCGTGTAGTACTTGTAAACGTCGGAGAGCCCGGCCATCTTGGCCTTGACGTCGCCGAACAAGCCGTAGGAGGCGTGGCAGGTGTAGCACTGGGCGTCGGGAATCCAGCGGTTGCGGAAGTGCTGCGCCGCCAGGCTGGCGCTTTCGCTGTGCCGCATATCGTTCACGTAGGGCATCATCGTCAAGTGGCAGGAGCCGCAGAACTCGACCTTCTTGGCCTGCTGCAGACCGACCAGGTTGCCCAGCGCCAGCGACACGCTCGGCAAGACCAGCACGCCGACGAAGAAGAGCAACTTGAGCAGGCTCTCGGTCATCTTGCGCTGGAAAAGGATAAGAATAATGACTAGCGCGATGCCGGCGGCGGCCGAGCCGATCGAGAGCTGCCGCAGCAGGATCAGCACCGGGTCGACGTCGACGTGCGGCTCGCTCTGCAGCGTCGCCGCCAGCGCGGCCCCCAGGATCCCCACCGTGTCCATCATTAATTAGGAGTTGGCTCCAGGCTTCCTGCCGGGTCGGCCATCCTTATTTAGAGTGATTCTCCGCCCACCGCCCGCCGACTCTACCTGCGCGCGACCCCGAAGTCAAGCAAGGTGCGACGCCAGCGGTAGAGAAGCAGCGCCGGAGCGCAGCCGCCGGCGAGCGTTATGTGCTGCGGAAAATCCGCCGAAAGTCCTACTCATTGAAACGGGACATTCTTCCAGGGGAAGGCAGGTGCTAAAGGGTTGAGAGTGAACGAAAATTTCCGCACAAGATTTGTGCTATCGGAACGCAAGCTGCTGTAAATAAAATACAAAACACTAGCACTTAAGTGCCATACGGTTATACCACCTCAAGGCCATTTACAACTTCCGGCAATAGGACTAATCTCCCACCCGAATTCAAGACATTGCTTTGGGGGTCTTGAAGCGCTTAACGGTGGGGGAACCACAACCTTTGATGCTCTCTCCACTGCGTCCACGGGCGCAGCGTTTCACCCTCCGGCTACCGATGATGTTCCGGCCGGTGGGAGCGACGGAGTGGCAGCAGGGGCAAACGGCCAACGTCAGTCGGACCGGCGTTCTCTTCACCGCGCAAACGACGATGCCGCCGCACACGGCAGTGGAAATGAAGCTGGTCTTCCCGCCCGAGATCGTCGGGCAGGGAGCAGGACAGGTCGTTTGCCGGGGTGAAGTGGTTCGGGCCGAGTCCTCCCCCCTTCAAGGTCCCCCGGCTGTGGCAGCCACCATCGGAAGCTTTCGCATGCTGCCCGGCGAGGGTCAATGACCGGCGTGGATAGCGGCACCTGTCGCGCAACCCAAAGGCCGCAAGAGTTCTGCACCACCTCTCTGCCATTCTCCAGCGAGTTTCCAATCACAAGGAGCGAACAATGAGAACGAAGGTCAAGTATGCCTGGATCGCTTTCTGCGCGGTTCTGGCGATGACGTTGATGCTGGGCGGGTCGGGCAGCGTGCCCTCGGGCACCTGGGCGCCGACCGGCTCGATGGGCGCAGTGCGCGACAACGCTGCCGCTGTGGCTCTGCCCGATGGCCGCGTATTGATCATCGGCGGCGCCGACGGGAGTGGTCTGCCCACCGCCTCGGCGCAATTCTATGCTGGCGGCTCGTGGTCGCCCGCGGCTTCGATGCACATCGCCCGCTACGGTCATTCGGCTACGCTCCTGGCCGATGGCCGCGTGCTGGTCGTCGGCGGTGAAACCCTCGGCGGCGCGCCCACCAGCTCGGTGGAAATCTACGACCCCGCCACCGATAGCTGGTCCTATGCCAACTCGATGAGCTATGCCCGCAGCGGCCACACCGCTACGGTGGACGGCGACGGCAACGTGGTCATCGCCGGCGGTCGCGGCATCTACGGCGAAGGGCTCTCCAGCGTGGAATACTATGAGCCGGCTTCCGGCCTGTTCTTCTATGGCGGCGAGCTCTCCAGCCCGCGCTACAACCATGCGGCGGCGCGCATCGCCGACGGGCGCGTGCTCATCGTGGGCGGCACCGACGGCGCCTCTGCCCTGGCTTCCTCCGACATTTTTGATTTGAACAACGGCGACGCCGAGCCCGGCCCCTGGATGTTCGCCGCCCGCAGCGGCCTCACCGCCACGTCGCTCCTGGATGGTTCGATTGTTGTCATCGGCGGCAGCGGCCTGAACACGGCGGAAATCTACTCCGCCCCCAACGCCGGCTTCGGCAGCTTCAACCCCGCCCCGGGCGTGATGAGCGTCGGGCGCACCGGCCACGTGGCCGTGCGCCTGGCCCACAATAACTCCGTGCTGGTATTCGGGGGCGACGGCGGCAATTCCGCCGAGCTCTATCAGCCCTGGAACGGGCAGTTTGTCGCCACCGGCTCGCTGGGCGCCTCCCGCCAGGGCGCCTCCTCGGCCGGCTCGGGCGAGGGCGAGCAACTGGTCGCCGGCGGCTCCGGCCTGGACTCCGCCGAGCTCTATGGGTTTGCGACCGTCAAGACGGATAAGGAAGACTACCTGCCGGGTGAGACCGCCATCGTCAGCGGCTCCGGCTGGACCCCGGGTGAAGCCGTTACCCTGGTTTACCACGAAGATGCGGATCCGCCGATTCACCCCGACGTAGTCAGCATCGTCCTCGCCGATGCCGCCGGCAACATTTCCGATGGCTACCTGCTCGAAGCCCACGACCGCGGTGTTACCTATTACCTGAGCGCCACCGGCCAGGCCTCCGGCCATCAGGCGATGGCCAAGTTCACCGACGCGCCGGCGGCCGACATTGACCAGTGCCGCAACGGCACGGCGACAAGCCCGCAGGATTGCGTGGGTTCGCGCTGGGTGAACGGCAACGCCGGCGAGCAGAACTCCCACTACATTGAAGGCCACTCCATCCCCTACCGCGTCCGCCTGACCGAAGTCCCGCTTGACGACCCGGCCGACCCCGACACCAACCCAGACCAGATTGACCTGTACCTCAGCTACGACACCAAGCACAGTGACAAGGTCGCCATTGACCACCTGACGCACTTCCAGTGCCTGGAGCCGCACTCCCAGTTCGGGCACGGGGGGGCGGAGATTGTTGACCCAACTAACGCCTTTGATCCCGATTACAGCGTGGGCAACGGCAATTCTTTCTCCATTCCTGCTCCGACATTCTCCGGCGCGCCGCCTGATGCGCCGGGTTTTTCGGAAGTGCCTCAGTTCAATGGATCCTTGACCGACTGCACGCGCACCATGACTATTTGGGGCGGCACGATTACTGAGATCGCCTATGACACCCCGGGAAACCCGGGGAGCCCAGCTGAGGGCGAGGGGACGTACCAGGATGGAGTCAATCAGTCGACTACGTTTATCCGCGTCCGCTTTACACCAACCGCCACGGATGGCAATGTCCTACTCGCCTGGGGCGGCCATATCGCCAGCCGGAACGACTGGGGCTTCGTTAACGGCACGCCGCGCTCGGCGGGCGGCATCTCCGGCTCGCCCTACCACATGCGGCTGGAAGATTGGCGCTACGCGGACAGCAACACCAAGGTAACGAACCTAGGCAACCAGGACCGCTCGCTCTCCGCGGCGGCCATCATCCCCACCGGCAGCATCAAGATTGTCAAGGACGCCATCCCCGATGATCCGCAGGACTTCAGCTTCACGGGCAGCGGCCAGGGTGTTGACCCGATCTTCGCGCTGGACGACGACGCCGACGGCACGCTCTCGAATATGAAGACCTTCACGGTGCTGAGCAACGCCACCTACGGCTTCCAGGAGACCTCCATCCCGCCGGGGTGGGCCCTGACCAACATCAGTTGTTCAGTCACTGGCGGCTTCACGCAGAACACGCAGACCACTATCACCATCGGCAGCGACGCCGACTTCGATCCGGGCGACACCACCGTGAGCATCAACTTGCAGGACGGCGAGGACGTCACCTGCACCTACACCAACACCAAGGCGGGGCGCATCATTACCCGGAAGGTGACGCAGCCCGATCCCGACCCGACCAACCAGAGCTTCGAGTTTGACCCGAGCTGGTCGCAGGCCAACTTCTCTTTGGTCAACGGCGGGTCAAACGACAGCGGCAACCTGACCCCGGGCAATTACTCGGTGGAGGAAATCAACATCCCCAGCGGCTGGACGCTGCTCAACACCGTTACCTGCGACGACGACGACGGCAGCAACCCGCGCGGCAACCCCGCCAACCTGGTGCTCGACCCGGGTGAGGTCATCACCTGCACCTTTACCAACGAGGCCAAAGCCCGGATTACGGTGGTCAAGAACACCATCGGCGGCGACGACACCTTCAGCTACAGCCGCAGCTTCGGGGCCAACTTCGACATCACCACCTCAGGCGGCACCGGCAGCCAGAACTTCTCCAACCTCGACCCGGGCAGCTACTCGGTAACCGAGCTCGGCCCGCCCACTGGCTGGACCTTCATCAGCCTGGTGTGCGACGACAACGACAACGCCGGCGGCATCATCAGCGGCCAGACGGCCACGCTCGACCTCGACGCCGGTGAGCACATCACCTGCACCTACACCAACCGCAAGAAGGCCCGCATCATCGTCGAGAAGCAGACGGTGGGCGGGGACGGCGACTTCGTCTTCTCCGGCGAAATCAGCGCCACGCTGAGCGACAACGAGACCGCCGACAAGCTGGTCGAGCCCGGCACCTACCAGGTCAGCGAGCTGGTCCCGAGCGGTTGGGACCTGACCAGCCTTTCCTGCGACGACAGCGACAGCACCGGCAACGTCCCTCCGACCAAGGCTCCGGGCGAGTCCGGCACGGCGACCTTTGTGGTGGCGGCGGGCGAGACGGTCAAGTGCACCTTCACCAACACCAAGCGCGGCAAGATTATCATCGAGAAGCAGACCCTCCCCGACGGGTCCACCGCCGAGTTCGGCTTCACCGGCGAGATTGAAGCCACGCTGAGCGACGGCGAGACCGACATGAAGGAAGTCATCCCGGGCAACTACTCGGTCACCGAAGTGGTGCCCAACGGCTGGACGCTGAAGGGCATCGTGTGCAACGACACCGACAGCGCCGTGGACGGCCAGGTCCCCGAGCAGGCCAACTTTGTGGTGGCGGCGGGCGAAGAGGTGAAGTGCACCTGGACCAACATCAAGGACCCGCGCATCCGCATCGAGCCCGACGGCACCAACGAGGTCGGCACCGAGCACGTCTTCCACGTGTTCGTGGAGCAGGATGCCGGCGGCCCGGTGACGCCGATTTCCGGCGTAACGGTCAACGTCGACTACCTGCCCGATTCGGCCTTCCCGGGCGCGATCAACGACTCCTGCGTAACCGACGTCAACGGCACCTGCGACGTCCAGATCAACTCCAGCTCGGCCGGCATCTTCACCGCCCACGCCAGCGCCCAGGTGACCATCGATAGCGTGGTGTTCAATATTGAGACCAACGGCCTCGACGGCAACTCCGACGACGCCGAGAAGGTCTATGTGGACGCGCGCATCAACCTGACCCCGCTGGTGGCGGTCAACGCGGTCAATGACCCGCACACCATCGTGGCCACGGTCAAGATCAACAACGGCAGCGGCGAGGCCAACGCCCCCAACGGGACGGTGGTCACTTTCTCGCTGGTGAACAACAACATCAGCGCGACGTTTGTGGGTGGTGACAACGACTGCACCACCACCAACGGCTCCTGCCAGGTGCAGATCACATCAGCGCTGGCCGGCACGGTGGAAATCCATGCCGAGACCGACGTGAACGTCACCGGCGGCGGCACCACCACCGGCGGCCAGGGCATGCTGACGCTGCACCGCGAGACCGACGGCACGCACGGGTCGAGCGAGGATGCGTTCAAGCGCTACATCAACGCGCGCATCCGCATCCTGGGCACGGCCACCAACGAGGTGGGCGACCCGCACAACTTCGAGATCTTCGTCGAGAAGGACCTCGGCGACGGCTTCGTCGGCGTCAACGGCGCCATCGTGGATGTCACTGTCACCCCCGACCCCGACAGCCTCGATGAGTCCGACTGCGCTGACGGCACCGACGCCAACGGCAAGTGCGTGGCCATCATCACCGACAACCAGGCCGGCGTCTTCACCGCCACCGCCTCGGCCAGCGTGGATATCGACGTGCTGGACAGCGACCCGAACAACGGCAACGAGGTCCACTTCAACCTCTCGACCAACGGCAACGCGCCCAACAGCGGCCCGGCAATCAAGACCTATGTGGATGCCACTATCCTGGTTCTGGGCGACGCGGTGAACGAGGTGGGCGAGCAGCACACCTTCACGGTTCGCGTGCTGGCCAACGACGGCGGCGGCAACGACCCCGTCCAGGGCGCTTTCCCCGTCGTCAGCATCACCCCGGCGGGCTTCACGCTTGTCGCCAATAACTGCGACGGCGTGGGCGACACCGGCACCAACGCCAGCGGCGAATGCACGGTAGTCATCAACTCCACCGTGGCCGCGATTTACGAGGCCGACGCCAGTGTTACTGTGAACGTGGGCAGCGTACCGCTGACCCGCGACACCACCGGCAATTCCGGCCCCGGCGGCAACGACGGCGCCACCAAGAAGTACGTCGACGCCAGCATCAAGATTGACCCCGACGACACCAACGCCGTAGGCGACCCGCACACCTTCACCGTAACCGTGCTGGCCGACCAGGGCTCCGGCGAGCAGCCGGTGCAGGGCGTGGTGCCGGTGATCAGCTTCTCACCGATGACACCCGGGAGCGTGACCAACAACTGCGCCGCCGGCACCGACGTGAACGGGCAGTGCACGGTGGTCATCAACTCGACGGTGGCGGGTACGTTCAACATCGACGCCAGCGTCACGTTGCAGCTGATGGATGAGGAAGTCGTCCGCGACACGGCGGGGACTTTCGGGCCCAGCGGCGACAACGGCGCCACCAAGGTTTACGTGGACGCGCAGATTGACCTGACGCCGCTCCAGGCGGTCAACCGGGTGGGCGACCCGCACACCATCACCGCCACAGTCCAGCAGGATGACGGCCTGCCGGCCGGACCTCCGGGCGACGCCGCCAGCGGGTTTGGCCCGGCGCCGGACGGCACGGTGGTGGTCTTCAGCCTGCTGAACAACACCGCCGGAGCGACGTTTGTCGATGACGGGGTGGACTCCAACGGCGACACCGTCGAAGGCAACGACTGCGTGGTGAGCGGCGGGACGGGGATGTGCTCGATTCAGATCACGTCCAACACCACGGGTGGAGTGGACATCCACGCCACCACCACCTTCTCGGTGGGCGGGGTGAGCCTGACGCGGGCCTCGGGCAGCGGCGGGTTGAACAGCGCCGATGCGCACAAGGACTACGTCAACGCCCGCATCCGCATCGTGGGCACGGCCACCAACGAAGTGAACCAGCAGCACAAGTTCAACATCTTCGTGGAGCAGGATACCGGTTCGGGCTTCGTGGGGGTCAACGGCGTCGTGGTGGACGTGAGCGTGACGCCCGACCCCGACGGCGGCCTGGATGAGACCGACTGCGCCAACGGCACGCAGAACGACGGCGTGCAGGACGGCAACTGCATGGCGTTCATCGACAGCTCGGCGGCGGGGATTTTCACCGCCAACGCCAGCGCCACGCTGAACGTCAACAGGGTGGTCTTCAACCTCTCGACCGACGGAAACCCGCCCAACAGCGGCCCGGCAATCAAGACCTACGTCGACGCACGCATCAGCCTGTCGCCGCTCGAGGACACCAACCCCATCGGTGAGCCGCACGTCATCACGGTAACCGTGGAAGTCAACCCGGGCACCGGCTTCGTGGCCGCGCCCGATAACACCCTGGTGACCTTCAGCCTGCAGAACAGCGGCGGGGCCACCGCCAGCTTCGTCGGCGGCAACACCTGCCTGACCAGCGGCGGCACCTGCACCGTAACCATCAACTCGCCCACGCCGGGCACCGTCACCCTCAACGCCTCGGTGATGGTCTCGGTCGGGGGCTTGACCCTGACTCGCGACACCGACCCGGCGACCGGCAGCATTTCCGCCGGCCCCAACGGCTCTGGCCCGGCCAGCAAGGTCTACGTGGCCGGCAAGATCATCGTCAACAAGCTCTGCGACCCGGCCCAAGACCCGCAGTTGTTCGTCTTCGCGGGTCCCGGCGCCATCAACGAGGCCCAGTTGGCCTGCTTCACCAACGGCAACACCAACCAGGTCGACAGCGGCTTCCTGGCTCCGGGCAACTACAACGTCAGCGAAATCGTGCCCCAGGGCTGGGACCTGACGTCCATCGTCTGCGATGACGACGACAATAACGGCGGTGTCGTCGCCAGCCCGCAGGTGAGCCTGGTGCTGGATGCCAACGAGACCATCCACTGCACCTTCACCAACCAGAAGGATGCGAACATCATTGTGATCAAGCAGACCGATCCGGAGGGTGACCCGGCCAGCTTCGAGTTCGACCCGAGCTGGACGGCCAACTTCTTCCTCTCCGACAACGGCCAGAACGACTCGGGCGACCTCGACCCGGGCAGCTACTCCGTGTCCGAGATCGTCCCGGCGGGCTGGGACCTGATCAGCACTCAGTGCGTCAGTTCGCTGGGCCACACCGAGTCGGCCGGCAACCTCAGCCTGCAGGCCGGTGAGACCATCACTTGCACCTTCACCAACCAGAAGGATGCGAACATCATTGTGGTCAAGCAGACCGATCCGGAAGGTGACCCGCAGCTGTTCGACTTCACGCCGAGCTACGGGCAGCCGTTCCAGTTGTCCGACAACCAGCAGAACGACTCGGGCGACCTCAACCCGGGTACCTACTCCGTTTCGGAGACGGTGCCGGCGGGCTGGGATCTGATCGGGTCCAGCTGCGTGTCGACGCAGCAGGGCGACCAGTCGACGCCGGCCAGCATTTCGCTGCAGGCAGGCGAGACGGTGACCTGCACGTTCAGCAACCAGAAGGATGCGAACATCATTGTGGTCAAGCAGACCGATCCGGAAGGTGACCCGCAGCTGTTCGACTTCACGCCGAGCTACGGGCAGCCGTTCCAGTTGTCCGACAACCAGCAGAACGACTCGGGCGACCTCGACCCGGGTACCTACTCCGTTTCGGAGACGGTGCCGGCGGGCTGGGATCTGATCAGCGCCACCTGCTCGGATCAATCCGACCCGTCCAGCATCAGCTTGCAGGCGGGGGAGACCGTCACCTGCACCTTTACCAACCAGAAGGATGCGTTCATCATCGTGGACAAGGTGACCATCCCGGCGGAGGACCCGCAGTCGTTCAGCTTCGGCGGCAGCTTCAGCTTCTCGCTGACCGACCAGGCGACGCCGTTCAACTCCGGCGACCTCGCTCCGGGCAGCTACTCGGTGAACGAAACGGTACCGGACGGCTGGGATCTGACCGGCACGGAGTGCGTCAGCTCGCTGGGCCACACCGAGTCGGCCGGCAACCTCGACCTGCAGGCCGGTGAGACCATCACCTGCACCTTCACCAACACCAAGCGCGGCAAGATCATCGTCGAGAAGGTCTGCGACCCAGTGAACGCTGAAGGCTTGTTCAGCTTCAACGGTCCGGGCGACATCCAGGGCGCCGACCTAGCCTGCGGTGGCAGCGAGGACAGCGGCTTCCTCGTCCCGGGACCTTATGAGGTTTCCGAGGACGACCCGACGCCCGCCTTCGACCTGACGGGCCTGGTCTGCAGCGACGACGACGAAGAGGTGATCAGCCTGGCCAACCGCAGCGCCTCGCTCGACCTTGACCCGGGTGAAACCATCACCTGCACCTTCACCAACACCCAGCGCGGGACGATCATGGTGAACAAGGATGTGGTCTTCGGCGGCACCGGTCAGGAACAGTTCCCGTTCCAGTTGACCGGCGGCGACCTGCAAGACCCGGTCAACTTCAACCTGGTCGACCTGCCTGATCCGCCGCCGTTCAGCGGCACGGAGGGTCAGGACAAGAAGACCATCGCCAACCTGAAGCCGGGCAGCTACTCGCTGGCCGAGCTTGTGAGCCAGGTACCGCCCACCGACCAGTGGCTGGTGGTCGGCCTGACCTGCCAGGCGTCCGACGGCACGACCTTTGAAATCGTCGGCGGCTTCAACAACAGCGGCCCGACCTTCCAGGAAGGCGACCACACGGTCAACTTCGTCCTGGCGCCGGGCGGAATGCTGAACTGCTTCTACTCGAACCGCCTGGGCGGCAAGATCAAGGTCGTCAAGGCCATCGAGGGTGACACCTCGGAGTTCTTCACCTTCACCGGGGACCTCGACAACGGCTGGCCGGTTCCGGACCAGGCGGGTGGCGGCGGCAACTCCAACACCATCACGCTGAACGGTGTTGACCCGACCAACATGCGCCTGAGCCGGTGGACGAGGGCGGGTACGGGCGACGGCGACAGCCTCTACAACGTCACCGAGACGGTGGCGGCGGGGTTCGCCCTGACCAACATCGTCTGCACGCCCTCGGGCGGCGAGTCGGCCTCGACGATCCAGTACGGCGTGGCCGGTGACGAAGGCAGCTTCGACTCCGACTTTGATGCCGGCGACAACACCGCCCGCATCCAGTTGGAGGGCGGCGAAATCGTCACCTGCACCTACACCAACGTGGAGCTGGGTCGGATCAAGCTGAACAAGCAGGTGGCGTTCGGCGATACCGACGTGGACTTCCACTTCGACAACACGGGCTTCGCGGACTGCGACCTGGCGCACGGCGAGAGCTGCGACACGGGCCACACCCTGCTGCCGGGCAACTACTCGGCGCAGGAACTGGTAGCGCTGGCGCTGCCGGCAGGGGCGTGGGCGCTCGACAACCTGGGCCAGCCCGCCATCGTCTGCACCAACGAGGGTGACGGGACCAGCTTCCTGATCGGCGGCGACGGCGACTTCGACGCCGGCGACGATACGGTCAACATCACCCTGGGCACGGGCGGGTTCGTCGAATGCACCTTCATCAACCGCCTGGGCGGCAAGATCAAGATCGTCAAGATCACCGACCCGAGCCCGGATCCGACCGGCACCATGTTTGAATACACGCGAGCCGACTTCCAGCGCGGGCCGACGACCAACTTCTTCCTGCAGAACGGGGGGATGCTGCTGAGCGTCTGGCAGCCAGTGCTGGATGCGGAAAACGGCACCACCTACCACGTGCAGGAGGTCAACCTGCCGCAGGGCTGGAGTCTGACCGGTCTGGTGTGCGACGACGGTCAGAGCGCCAACCCGAGCACGGTGGACCTGGCCACGGGTATCGCCACCATCCACCTGGATGCGGGCGAAATCGTGACCTGCACCTACACCAACACGCTGGAGGAGTTCGAAGGCTGCACGCCGGGCTTCTGGAAGAACCACCTGCGGGCGTGGCCCAGCCCGTACACCCCGAACACGCAGATCAAGGACGTCTTCACCGTGCCGGCGGGCATCTACACCGTGAACAACAAGCCGCTGGGCGACAACACGCTACTGGACGGCTTGAACATGAAGGGCGGCTCCGGATTGAACGGCGGCGTGCAGATTCTGATGCGCGCGGCTGTGGCGGCCTTGCTGAACGCAGCGCACCCGAACGTCCAGTATCCGCGCACGGAAGCGGAGATCATCGCCGCCGTGAACGCGGCGCTGGCCAGCCAGAATCGCAACACACTCGTGAGCCTGGCGGGCGAACTCGACGAAGACAACAACCTCGGCTGCCCGATCGGCGGCCCCGGCACCCGCGAGGGCGAAGGCCCGGCGGCGCCGGCGCCTGAGCCGACGACCCCGACCGTGACTCCGACTGCTCCGGAGCCTGTCAGCCAGCCGGCGCCCAAGGCGGAGACCCCCACCACCACAATCGGGGTGATGGGGATCGGCCGTCCGGCAGCGGCGGACGTCGAGGGCGTCACGGAAGCAGTTGAACAGAGCCAGATTGCGTCGCTGAAGGTCGAAGACGGACAGGCCGAAGTCAGCGGCGTGGTTCTGGACGAAACCGGCAAACCTCTCACCGGCGTAGTGGGCGTGACGTTCGCCCTCTACTCGGAGCGCGAAGGCGGCTCCCCGGTCTGGCTCGAGACCCGCAACCTCGAGCTGGACGCCGAGGGCCGCTACACGGTCCGCATCAAGCTGCCCACCGACCTGGGTTCGCTCGAGTCGCACTGGCTCGGCGTGCAAGTCCAGGGGCAGGCGGAGCAGGAGCGGATGGTGCTTCGCTAGAAACTCTGGCGCTAACGCAGTAGCGGTTCCGCGGGGAATCCGCCCGAGATTCGGGCCGGGTTCCCCGCGAACTGTTTCGGCAGTTCCCAGCAGGCGGCGGGTTTTGACGCTACTGCAAGCGCTTCCCCTTTCTCCCGGTCGGCGCATCATCTGATATTTCTTTGAATTCAAAGTAGATAATTGCACTGCTTTCGGCGCGGGCATTGGTCTGCGGCGTGCACCTTCGAGGGTGGCTGAGGCCTGGTGGTGGAAGATGGCTACAGCGACTCAAACCTTTGCGCCCGCAAAAACCCGCCGGGTGCTGATGCTGGCCGAAGAGCGTTTTGCCTCGCGTCTCCGGCATGAACTGGAGAAGAAGGACCTGGAGGTCGTCGCCTCGGATTCCATCGCGGAGGGCCGCGCGCTCTGGCGCGAGTCATTCGATCTGGTGGTGCTGGAAGAGGCCCTGCTGGGCCGGGCGCCCGACCGGGCGCAGGTGGCCGAGTTGCTGGAGGTCTTGCGCCTGCGCTCGCCGCTGGCGCGCTTCGTTCTGCTGGCCGAGCCGGGCGAGCGCTTCCGCGACGAAGAAATCGCCGAGCTCGGATTCGACCTGGTGCTGGAGCGGCCGATTCGCCCCGAGGCGATTCCGGAAATCGCGCACAAGTTGCGCGCCGAATTGAAGGGCTCGGCGCGATTGCTCTCGGTGCTGCCGTCGGTGGCGCCGACGCATCCTCGCCCCGGGGGGGCGCCGGCGACGTTTCGCGGCCAGGCCCTGCTGGTGGAGCCGCCGCGGGACCTGGGCAAGCGCCGCTTGGGCACAGGCTTCATTTCGGTGGTCATCCACGTGGTGATGCTGGCCGTGCTCGTCCTGGTGCCGCTGATTTACACCGAGGTGCTCGACCTCAAGCAAGTGTCGCAATACTGGTTGGTGGCACCGCCGCCGCCGCCACCACCGCCGCCGCCGGCTGCGCGCGGCCCGGTGGGGCGATTGAGACCGCGGCTGCAGACCATGACGGGAAAGCTCCTTGCGCCGACCACGATTCCGAAGGAGATTGTCTACATCAAGGAGCGGGGCGAGCTGGATATTTACGAAGGCGGCGTTCCCGGCGGCGTGCCCGGCGGCGTGCCCGGCGGAACCATCGGCGGCGTGCTGGGCGGCGTGCTGGGCGGAATCCCCGGGCCTTCGCTAGCCAACGTGCCCAAGCCGGTGGTGCAGAAGCCCTACCGCGTGGGTGGCAACATTCGCCCGCCGCGGCTGATTCGGCGCGTCGAGCCGGAATACCCGCTGCTGGCGCGCCGCGCGCGCATTCAGGGCGAGGTGCAAATTGACGCCGTCATCGACACCAACGGGCGAGTAGTGGAGATGAAGGTAATCTCCGGCCATCCGTTGCTGGCCCAGGCCGCGCTGGCGGCCGTGCAGCAGTGGGTGTATGAGCCAACCTATCTCAACGAAGTGCCGGTGCCGGTGCAGTTGATTGTGACAGTGAACTTCACTCTGGCCCAGTAGGAGCGAGAATGAAAACCGACAAGCCCACCACGCCTGATACGCTGAAGTTCCTCTGGACCTGCCCGCTCTGCCACTGGCACGGCGAGGTCGCCGTCAGCACCCATTTCGGCAACGACCACGGCCGCGAGCTGCATCTTGGCGAGCGCCTGCTCGACTGCCCGCTCGAGCCGCGCCATCTTTATTTCCTCGAGGTCTTCGCCTGCCCCGGCTGCGCCACCGAGGACGAGCCCATGTACTTCCTGGCTGAGATTCACTGCATCGGCAACCGCTGGGTCGCCGTCCAAACCTTCCCCGCCCGCGAACTGATGCCCAGCTTCGAACGCGTCTGATCCGGGCGGGAAGCTCCAAGATGGGTTACGCGCGCGAAATCGCGTCGTACTCTATTGCTCTGTAACCCTGTTGCTCTGTCTCTACGCCGCCTTCGCCGCCGCGTGCTGGTAGCAGGGGAGGACCCAGTGGCGGTAGGCCGGCATGTGCCCGTGGGTGGCCTCGCGGTAGAGCTCGCGCAGGGCGGCGCTGATGGGGCCGACTTCGCCGGCGCCCACCGGGCGGTGATCAATTCGGACGATGGGAGCGACTTCCACGGCGGTGCCGGTGAAGAACGCTTCTTCGGCAATGTAAAGCTCGCTGCGGTCCACCGAGCGCTCCACCACGTCCAGCTTCAGTTCCCGCCGCGCCAGCTCCATCACCGAGGCCCGCGTAATCCCTTCCAGGATGTTGTCGGTCACCGGCGGCGTGATGAGCTTCCCGCCCCGCAGCAGAAAAATATTCGCCGACGCCCCTTCGGCCACCTGCCCGTCTTCATTGAGCAGGATGGCTTCGTCGAATCCGTTGCGCCGCGCCTCGTCGCCGGCCAGGGCGCTGTTGACGTAGGCGCCGCAGATTTTCGCCCGGCTGGGAATGGCGTTGTCTTCCAGGCGCCGCCACGAGACCACGCCCGCGTGCAGACCCTTGCGGCTGTCGAGGTAGTCCCCGAACGGCAGCGCGATGAGCGCGAACGCGTCCTGCTCATCCGGATGCACCCCGATGCGCGCCGCCGACTTATAGGCCAGCGGCCGCACGTACAAATTGGTCCGGAAACCGTTCCGCCGCACCAGCTCCGCCGTCAGCTCCACCAGCTCCGCCGGCGTGCAAGGCACGCCGATGTGCAGGATGCCCGCGTTCGCCTTCCACCGCTGGTAGTGCTCCAACGGCCGCACCAGGAACAGTTCCTCCTCCTTCTCGCTCCAGTAGCCGCGGATGCCTTCAAACACGCCGGTGCCGTAGTGCAGCGCGTGGGTCAGGATGCTGACCCGCGCCTCGCCCAGCGGCACAAACTGATTGTTGAACCAGACGAGGATTTCCGGATCCACTTTCGGTTTCATCCTGCCTCCCTCTGGCGAGCACTCTCCCGGCCGCGCAGCAGCGCGCGCCGGTCAATCTCCAGCCAGCGCTCCGACTTCACCAGTCGTTCCAGCGCCGACAAGACTTCTTCCTCCCGCAGCAGGCCGGTGGCCTCCAGCAGAGCGCCCAGCAGCACGATGTTGGCCGCCCGCGGCTCGCCCAGCTCATCGGCCAGCCTGGTGAACGGCCGCGCCACCACCCGCACGTCGTCGCGGCGGCAGTCCTCCGGCAGCTTCTCGCCGTTGTAGAACACCCAGCCGCCGGGCACGACGGTGGGCAGGAATTTGCGCAGCGAGGGCTCGTTCAGCGCCAGCAACACGTTGGGGCGCGAGACCAGCGGCGAATCCACCGGGCCCGACGACAGCCGAACGTGGCAGTTGGAGGTCCCCGAGCGCATCTCCGGCCCATAGGACGGCAGCCAGGAAACCTCCAGCCCCGCGTCCAGGCCCGCTTCCGCCAGCAACTGTCCCAGCAGAAGCACGCCCTGACCGCCGAAGCCGGCGACTTTGATGCGGTAGTCGGTCTCGCGCGCTGCCCTCGGCCCAGCCGTCGGCACCGCCGCCGGCCGGCCCGACCAGTCGCCGCCGGTTCCGAGCACCGCGGGAATCTGCCCCAGCGGAATCGGCGGCCCCGCCGCCGGCGGCCGCGGCTGCGCTTCCTTCGTCCGGTCGCGGTACACGCCCGGCGGAAACACTTTGGTCATCTCCTCGCCCACCCACTTCTGCGCCGCCACCGGCTCCATCTTCCAGATGGTGGGGCAGGGCGAGAGCACTTCCACCAGCGAGAAGCCGAGGCCCTTCACCTGGTTCTCGAGCGCGCGGCGGATGGCCTTGGCCGCCTTCATTACACCTTTGTTGTCGGCCAGCGCCACGCGCTCGAGGTAGACCGGCGCTTCCAGCGAAGCCAGCAGCTCGCAGACCCGCAGGGGGTAGCCTTCGTTGACGGCGCTGCGGCCAAAGGGCGTGGTGGTGGTCTTCTGGCCCAGCAGCGTGGTGGGCGCCATCTGCCCGCCGGTCATTCCGTAGATGGCGTTGTTGACGAATAGGACGGTGATGTTTTCGCCGCGGTTGGCGGCGTGGACGAGTTCGGCGGTGCCGATGGCGGCCAGGTCGCCGTCGCCCTGGTAACTGATGACAATGCTCTCGGGCCGGGCGCGCTTGGCGCCGGTGGCGACGGCGGCGGCGCGCCCGTGGGCGGCCTGGATGTTGCCGACATCGAAGTAGTAGTAGGCGAACACCGAGCAGCCCACCGGGCTGATGAGAATGGTGCGGTCCTGGATGCCGAGCTGGTCAATGGTCATCGCCAGCAGCTTGTGCACCACTCCGTGGCCGCAGCCGGGGCAGTAGTGCGTCTGGTGTTGCAGCTCCGACTTGCGGAAGTAGCTCTCGTAGAACGCTTCCGGCTTGCGGTGCGTGACCGTGTAGCTAGACAAGGGCCACCCGTCCTTCCGGCAGCGCCACCGGCGCAAAGCGCGGGGCGTGCTCGCGAACAAACTCGAAAACCTCTTCCGCGGTGGGCACATTGCCGCCGGCGCGCCCGTAGAACTCAATCGGCGTCCGGCCCTGCAAGGTCAGGCGCACGTCGTCCAGAAGTTGGCCGGTGCTCAGCTCGACCACGAAGAACGCCCGCGCCTGCTGGCTCAGTTGCAGCAGCGGCGCCACCGGAAAGGGATAAAGCGTGATGGGCCGCAGCAGGCCCCACGCCAGTCCTTCCGCCCGCGCCTGCTCCACCACCGCTTTCAGAATCCGGCCCACGATGCCGTAGCCGACCAGGACGACGTCGGCGTCTTCGGTGCGCCACAGCTCGGCGCGGGCTTCGTGCTGCTCGGCGCGGCGGTACTTGGCTTCCAGGTGGCGGATGTGTTCTTCCAGCGCGTCCGGCTCCAGGTAGATCGAAGTAATCAGGTTGCGGCGCGTCGCCGCCGTGCCTTCCACCGCCCAGGGTTTCCGCGGCGGCTGCACCACCTGGTTGGGGAATTCCACCGGCTCCATCATCTGCCCGATGTAGCCGTCGGCCAGCACCACCACCGGGTTGCGGTAGTCATCGGCCAGGCGGAAGGCCAGCCAGGTGAGATCGAACATCTCCTGCACCGAGCTCGGCGCCAGCACCAGGGTGCGATAGTTGCCGTGGCCGCCGCCGTGGACCATCTGGTGGTAGTCGCCCTGCTCGGGGGCGATGTTCCCCAGGCCGGGCCCGCCGCGCATGATGTCGGCGATGACGCAGGGCAGCTCGGCTCCCGCCAGGTAGCTGATGCCCTCCTGCATCAGGCTCAGTCCGGGGCCGCTGGAAGCGGTCATCGCGCGCACCCCTGCCGCCGCCGCCCCGTAGACCATGTTGATGGCGGCTACTTCACTCTCCGCCTGCAAGAACGTTCCGCCCACCTGCGGCAGGTAGAGCGCCGCGGCCTCGGCGATCTCGCTGGCCGGCGTGATGGGGTAGCCGTAGAACGCCCGGCAGCCGGCCAGAATCGCGGCTTTGACGATGGCTTCGTTGCCCTTGATGAGTTGTTTGGCCACAACGCGCTCCATGGCTCAGGCCGCCGCTTCCACGGCGCTGTCCTCCGGTTTCAGCGCCGCGGCGCGCAGCACGGTGATGGCGCCCGGCTCCGGGCAGACGAAGAAACAGATTCCGCAGCCGGTGCAGCCGGCGCCGTCGTAGCTCACCGGATGCACTCCATAACGGTTGAGGGACTCGGAGAGGCGCAGCACGTGCGGCGGGCAGGCCTCGACGCACAGCCCGCAGCCTTTGCACTCCTCCGAGTTCAGCTCCACTAGGCCCCGGTCCATTTCCGCTTTCGTCATGCGGCACTCTCCACAGCTACGGTCTCGGTGGCCGGCAGATAGTTCGCCTTCACCGCCCAGTACCTCAGTTCGTCCCGGAAACGCGGATGCGCAATGCGGATCAGCTCCCGCGCCCGCTCCCGCACCGACTTGCCGAACAGATAGGCCACCCCGTACTCGGTCACCACGTAGTGCACGTCGGCGCGGGTATCCACCACGCCGGCGCCGGAATCGAGCACCGGCACAATGCGGGACACGCTGCCGTCCTTGGCGGTCGAGGGCAGGGCGATAATCGGCTTGCCGCCTTTCGAGCGCGCCGCGCCGCGAATGAAATCGGTCTGGCCGCCGAACCCGCTGTAGAACTGCCGCCCAATGGAATCCGAGCACACCTGCCCGGTCAGGTCCACCTGCAAGGCGGAGTTGATGGCCACCATCTTCTCGTTCTGCGCAATGACGAAGGGGTCGTTGACGTAGTAGACCGGGTGGAACTCGACCAGCGGGTTGTTGTCCACGAAGTCGAACACCTGCCGGCTACCCAGCACGAAGCTCACGATCATCTTGTGCGGGTGCAGCGTTTTGCGCTCGCAGGTCACCACGCCCTGGCGCACCAGCTCCACCAGGCCGTCGGAGAACATTTCGGTGTGGATGCCGAGGTCGTTCTTGTCCCGCAGGTAGAACAGCACGGCGTCGGGGATGCCGCCGATGCCCATCTGGAGGGTCGAGCCGTCCTCGATGAGATCGGCGATGTTCCGCCCGATGGCGCGGTGCAGGTCGCTCATCGGATGCGGCGGCAGCTCGAGCAGGGGCCGGTTGGTGGGCACGAGGTAGTCGATCTCCTCCAGGCGCAGGAAGCAGTCGCCCAGCGTGCGCGGCATCTGCTGGTTTACTTCCGCCACCACCAGGCGCGCGTGCTTGGCCGCCGTCAGCGTCGTGTCGACGCCCACGCCCAGGCTGCAGAAGCCGTGCGAGTCGGGCGGCGACACCTGAATCAAGGCCACGTCCAGCGGCATCGCTCCGGTCCAGAACAGCCGCTCAATCTCGCCCAGAAAAATCGGCACGAAGTCGGCGCGCCCGGCGTTCACCGCCTCGCGCACATTCGCCCCCATGAAGAAGGCGCGGTGGCGGAAGTGGCCTTCCATTTCCGGCTTGGCGTAGTTGGCTTCGCCGAAGGTCAGCAGGTGAACGACTTCGACGTCGCGAAGCTCCGGCGCCCGCGCCGCCAGTGCCTTCGCCAGCGGCTCCGGCGTGGCGCAACCCGGATGAATGTAGACTCGATCGCCGCTCTTCACGCACCGCAGGGCTTCTTCCGCCGTGGTTTCCTTCGGCCGATGGACTCGCATCCACACTCTCCGCAGCCGCAGACCTCAACCGCCACCTTGGGGACGAGCAATTCGCGCGCCCAAGACCGGCGCAACTGACCGGCGGCTTACGGGTTGCTTTTTCAGTCGCTTAGGCAGACGGCCGAAAAACTCCTCAGCGGCGGCAGGACAAATTGTGCGTCGGCTTCCTTCGCCAATGCGCCAAAAAGCCCAGCGGCAAACAACTCCGGCAAGCCCCCTCTCACTCCCTGCGGGCGCTTCCCCTTGAAAACCCTCAGGTTATCCCTTCAGTTTCTCCCAACCCCGCGGTGGGCGAATTGCTTGGCCTTCTAGGTGAGGTGCTTATGTCTTACTCTGAAAAGCTCGACGCCTTGATAGAAGAAGTGGCGGTTCGCCCCGGAACGCCGGCCACCACCGACGGTTCGGGCGCCGCGGTCTGGGTTGAGTCTCATATTTGTCAGGGCGCCTGCGCGTATCCGATCACGCCGTCGACGCCGATGGGCGACGGCTTCCAGGCGGAGGTGGCGCGCGGCAAGCGCAACCTGTGGGGCGAGCCGCTGTTTTTCCTTGAGCCCGAATCCGAGCACAGCTCGGCGTCGGCTTGCGAGGGCTACGCGCTGGCCGGCGGCCGCGTCACCAACTTCACCTCCGGCCAGGGCCTGGTGTTGATGAAGGAAGTCCTGCACGTCATCTCCGGCAAGCGCCTGCCGGTCGTGTTTCACGTGGGGGCTCGGGCGCTGACTTCGCAAGCGCTCAACATCCACTGCGGGCACGACGACGTGATGGCGGTGGCGGACTGCGGCTGGGGCATGCTCTTTGCCCGCAACGCCCAGGAAGTGGCCGACCTGGCCCTCATCGCCCGCCGCGCGGCGGAAGAATCCGAGACGCCCTTCTTTGTCGTTCAGGATGGCTTCCTCACTACTCACACGGTCGAAAGCGTGCTCCTCCCCGACCCCGACCTCATGGCCGAGTTCGTCGGCGAGCCCGCTCAAAAACTCAAGCGCCTCTTCGACCCCGGCCGCCCGCTCCTCAGCGGCCCCGTCCAGAACCAGGACAGCTATATGAAGGGCAAGGTGGCCCAGCGCTACTTCTACGACCGCGTCCCCGAAGCCCTCGCCGCCGCCTTCGTCGAATACGGCCGCCTCACCGGCCGCAACTACGGTTTCCTCGACGCCTACCGCATGGAAGACGCCGAGTTCGCCCTCGTCGGCATGGGCTCGATGATGGAAACTGCCGCCGCCGCCGCCGACTGGGTGCGCCGGGAGCGCGGCCTGCGCGTCGGCGTCGTGCACGTCACCAGTTTCCGTCCCTTCCCCGGCCCCCAACTCGTCGCTCAGCTCCGCCACTGCCGGGGCATCGCGGTGCTGGAGCGCATGGACAACCCGCTGGCCCAATCCAATCCCCTCGCCGCCGAGCTCAAGGCCGCCTTCGCCGAGGCCTCCGCCGGCTCCCGCGGATATCCTTCCATCGAAGTTCTTCCCAAGTTCTTCTGCGGCATCGGCGGGCTGGGTGGGCGCGACCTGCGGCCGGGCGACTTTGTCGCCATGGCCGAGGCGGTTGCCTCGGGCGCCCAGGGCATCTTCGTTCTCGGCATCCAGCACCCGCTGGCGCTTCCGCGCCGCGTCGACCCTGACGTCCGTCCCCCGCGCGCCTTCTCCATGCGCGGCCACTCCATCGGCGGCTTCGGCTCCGTCACCACCAACAAGGTCATCGCCACCGTGGTCGCCGATCTCTTCGGCAAGCACGTGCAGGCGTTTTCCAAGTACGGCTCGGAGAAACGCGGCCTGCCGACGGCCTACTACCTGACCGCCGCCGACGACCACATCCGTATGCACAGCGAGCTGGCTCACGTCGACCTGGTGGCGGTGCACGACTTGAACGCGTTCGAGCAGGGCGATCCTCTGGCCGGCCTCGCTCCGGGCGGCACGGTGTTTCTGAACACCGGCAAGCCGCCCGAGCAGGTCTGGGGGTCGCTGCCGGTCGCAGCTCGGCAGCGGATCCGCCAGCTGGGCCTTCGGCTCTTTGCGGTGGACACTCTAGCCATCGCGCGAGCTCTTGCCCCGACCGCCGAGCTCAGCCTGCGGATGCAAGGCATCGCCCTGCTCGGCGTTTTCCTCCGCATCACTCCCTTCCGCGCCGAGCGCGGCTTGAGCGAAGACGACCTGTTTGCCGCCGTGGCCAAATCGCTGGAGAAGTACTTCGGCAAGCGCGGCGCTGCCGTCGTCGAAGCCAACCTCCAGGCCGTCCGCCGCGGCTATCGCGAAGTCGTCGGAGTCCCCGTTCCCGACGAGCCCGTCGCCGCTGCCAGTGAGCCTACGCTCGCCGTGCTCAACGTCAGCGTCACCGATGACGGCGACGGCCGCCCCCTGCGCCCCGAAGTTTTCTGCCGCGTGATGGCCGCCTATGCCCGCGGCGCCGAGAACGAGCTGCCCGCCGACCGCGACGTCGCCCGCAGCCTCATCCCCCCGGCAAGCGGCGCCCTCCGCGACTTCAGCCACCTCGCCCCCGAAATCCCTGAGTTCATCCCCAACCTCTGTGTCGGCTGCATGGAGTGCGTCAACCAGTGCCCCGATAGCGCCATCCGCGCCAAGGTGGTCGAGCCGGCGACCCTCGAAGCGGCGCTGGCCGCGGAAACCGATGCCGCCCTGCGCCAGCGCCTCGCTGCCCAGTTCGTCCCCACCCAGAAGTACCACACCGTGTTTGAGAAGAAGGGCGAAGTCGGCGGCCTGTTCGGTCTGGCCATCGATGCCACCAAGTGCAAAGGTTGCGGCGAATGCGTCGAAGTCTGCGGCAGCCACCAGGCCCTGAAGATGATTCCCAAGAGCGATGAAGTTCTCGCCTGGGAAGACCGCAGCATGTCCTTCCTGCGGAGGCTCCCGGCCACGCCGGAGCGCTTCCTGAGCGAGAAGGCGCTGGGCGACATGATGCTCAGCGAAAGCGCCTGGCTCTACGCCGGCGGCGCCGGCTCCTGCATGGGCTGCGGGGAGGCCACGGCGATTCGAATGATGCTGGCGGCCACCGGCTTCGTCTACGGCGCCGAGAGCGTCGGCCTCGTCGCCGCCACCGGCTGCAACACCGTCTTCGGCTCAACCTATCCCTACAACCCCTACGCCGTGCCGTGGACGAACTCGCTGTTTGAAAACGCCGCCACCGTCGCCATGGGCATCCGCGGGCGCTGGGATCAGCTCGGCTGGCAAGCCAAGCGCCTCTGGGTGCTGGGCGGCGACGGCGCCCTCTACGACATCGGCTTCCAGGCGCTCTCCCGCATGCTGGCTTCGGGGATGGACATCAAAGTCCTCGTCCTCGACACCCAGGTCTACTCCAACACCGGCGGGCAGGCTTCCGGCGCCACCTTCCTGGCGCAAGAAGCCAAGATGGCCGCCTTCGGCCCCGGCGGCCCCGGCAAGGTGGAGCGGCGCAAAGAGTTGGGTCTGATTGCCATGATGCACCCCGATGTCTACGTCGCCCAGACCACTGCGGCGCACATCAATCATTTCTATCGTTGCGTGCTGGAGGCCAACGCGTTCCCCGGCCCCGCGGTCATCATCGTCTACAGCCCTTGCATGCCGGAGCACGGCATCGGCGACGACCAGGCCGCGCACCAGGCCAAGCTGGCGGTCGAAACCCGCGCCTTCCCGCTCTTCATCTACGACCCGCGCAAAGGCGAGTCGCTGCGCGAGCGGCTCGACCTCAAGGGCAACCCCGCCCTCAAGGACGACTGGTACGTCCATCCCAAGACCAACCAGCCCGTTGATTTCGTCACCTTCGCCCGCAGCGAAGGCCGCTTCCGCCACCACTTCGCGAAGGGCGAGCCCTCGGCGGCGCTGCTGGCGGGGCGCGACGACCGCTTGAAGAACTGGCGGCTGCTCCAGCAACTGGCCGGTTTGAGATGAATCGCTGGGTGAGGAAGGAGGAGTTATGCAATTAGCGACCGTAATGGATTCCGTGGTGAAAGAACACGGCGAACTGCACGAGCGGCTGGGGAAATGGGAGAAAACGCTCGGCCGGCTGACTGGAGGCACCTTCTTCCAGGCCCGCACGGCGCTGGAGCAGCTCTGGCGACTGGTCCCCTACTTCGAGGAAGAGTTGCCGCGGCACTTCCGGCGCGAGGAGTCCGATCTGTATCCGTCGATGAAGGAAGGCTACCCCGCCACGGCGGAGGCGCTGAAACGGTTCGCGACTGAGCACGCCGAGCTGCTGCGGCTGTGGAAGGACTACCGCGGCGAGCTGCTCTACTCCGACGCCATCGGGGAAACCCATCGGCTGCGCGAGCTGGGCGTTGAGCTCATCGCGCGGCTGCGGCAGCACATGCAGGACGAAGAGCTCGAGATGGTGGCTCTGAGCCGCCAGAAGTAGCTTCGAAAAACGGAAGGAGGAACCGTGACCACACTCATCACCCGTCAGGGAGAGAAAGTCCGCGAAGACCACGACTGGCTGCTCGAGCGCCTGCGCTCGCTCGACAACTGCCTCGAATCCATCCTGTACTTCGGCGAAGTCTGCGGCGACATGCGCGGCTTCGGCGGCCTCCGCGCGCGCTGCCGCGAGCTGGAGCAGTTCCTCACCGCCCACATCCCCGAAGAGGAGTCACTGTTCAACGAGCTCCGCCGGGAGAAGAAGAACGTGGCCGACCTGCTCGACTCCCTCACCCGCGAGCACCGCGCCCTGCTCAAGGAACTCCAGAGCTGCCTGGTCACCCTCGAGGCGGTCGAGAGCGGGGAAACCATTCCCGAAGACCTCTTCAAGCTCGAAGACCGCCTGGGCAAGATCATCCAGGGCCTGCTGGCCCACATTCGCACCGAGAACCAGCTGGTGATGCCGCTCATCTCCGCCGGCGAACCAACTTAGTTGTTGAGCCCAGTGGCCCCGCCACTGGGTCGTCGGATCAGGTCAGCCGGCGCAGCAGGTGGCCCACGCCGTACGCCACCGCCGCGGCCACCGAGCCCACCAGCAGCATCTCCAACCCGCTGACAAACCACCGCGCCCGCGTCACCACCGTGCGCAGGCTTCCCACCACAAACAGGGTCACCGCCGTCGCCACGCACGACGTCGCGAACATCCACTCCGGCGGCGCCAGCAGAAACGGCAGCAGCGGCACGCTGCCCGCCAGCAGAAACGCCCCGAAGATGGCCGCCCCGTGCCCGAAGGCGTGCAGATGCCCCTCGCGCGCCGGCGCCCCGATGCTGTTCTGATAATCCTGCTCGGAACGCATCCCCAGATAGTTGCCCGCGCCCATCGCAAAGCCGTCGGCCAGCAGGTTGGCCAGCCCCAGAATAATCGCCACCGCCGGGCTCAACTGCGCCCCGCTCACCCCACTGACGACGGCGAACGTAGTTATGATGCCGTCATTGGCTCCGAACACCAGGTCGCCGATGTGGTGCGCCCACGACGGCCAGAAACCCAGGTACCCTTCACCTGTCTTCTTGTCCATGGCAGTTCTCCGTAATGGCAAACACAAACAAGCGCACATCTCCAAGTCAATTCATACTGCAGTATTGCTTTCTAGGGCGCGGAGGTCAGTTGATCCGAACTGTAGCCCTCTCAAGCATTTCCTCTTTGGAAGGTCGCCCCTTCTTGGCCTGAACGCCCGCTCTGTACCTCTGGTCGACAAACAACTCGTGGATTCGGTGGGCGTATTCGTTTTGAATTCGCAAGAACTCCCTTTGGATTGCGGCAGTCTCGCCGCCCGGGGGAGCTAAGAACCTGCCCTTAGAAACCCCGCTCCGAGCTATCTCTTTGCAAACAGCCTCCGCGACTAGTTCTGCCAGCATGACCTGGCCCTGAGGAGTTTGGGATCCCTTTCCGCCTTCCCTAAGGTAGGGCGCTACCGACAGGGCATTAACGGCGATGACTATGTACCCGTCGTCATACCGCACTCGGTGCCGGGGGTCTGCGTGCGGGTCAAATCGAACATCCTTGAACAACCCGGCTCTTTTCTTTTCCTTGGTTTCCTCAGGAGGAACTCGCTTTGATACAACTTTTGTTAGTGCTTCAGCTCTGAGCGCATCCGTTGTGGCAATTATTATCGATTCTGCGCCCACCTGCTTTCCCTCAACAATAACCTTTGCAGAGAGCAACCATTCGTGCTCGGGGTCTTTTTCCAACACGACTTGTGGAGTATGGACATACACAGTTTCACTTTCACTCTCTATGGAGATCAGTGTTCTTGCCTGCGCCCGTTCAGCATCGGCCCGCAGCAGAAGCATGGCAGGCTTGGCCACCACGACTTGGTAGTATTGAGGAACGAAACCAAAGCCATCCTCTGGTAGATACGGTGTCTTCTCAACTTCTACCGGCGTCTTGCCAAGTTCCATCTGAGCGATCTTGTTGAGCAATGACATCGCGCCGCTTATCCGTTTTCTCAAAGCCTGGTCGTGAGCCTCTTTCTCGAGGCCCCTCAGTCTTTCGCGTTCTTCTTCCACCAAGGGGCCGATCTCTGTCTCCACAGCTCGCTGGAGTGCCTTTGCAAAACCATGGGACCAATCGATGCCAGTGCGATCGGCCTTAACTATTGGCTCGCCCCGTAGCAGGAGTTCATCCAAGTACTTACAGGTCACGGTACCGTACAACCTCTCGGCAGCAGGGTCGTGAGCGAATCTGAATAGCGAAAGGTCAAGTACGGCCCGTTGACTCTTGACGACCAAGCCACCTGGCGCATAATCCCCCTCTTCGCTTGGCCCCGCTAAGGGTTCCGCGGACCTGACCACATTGAGGGTAAAACTCTTGTTGAACCCAGGTACTTCGCAGGCCTTGTCAAGAACCTGTTCTCCTATGGGGTACTTGTACTGAAGCTTCATCTCTCTCTTGACCTCGCCCCGCGGCCCCAATTCCATGAGCGTGACCTGTCGGTGGGCGTTAGAGAGAATCTCGCGGAGACTATAGTGAAACTCCAGTTGACGCCTCAGGTTCTCAATGAGAGGGATCCGCACACCCTCGCGAGTGAGGACCACCTCGACGTACGTACCATTCCCGTGCTCGATCCAGTATTGCCGGCGAATCCCCCTTGTGACACGAACTGATTTTTCGCGCTGGTAGAAAGGGGTGCCTGCTCTTGTGAATAAAGAGCACTTGTGGAGGGAGCCGTCACTGATTGAGTAGACACTGCCATTACCCAGCCCGATTATTGAATCCTTGAGGCCTCTTCCAAAGAACCCTCGGACATCAGCTCCAGCGGAGAAACCGCTGGTATCTTCGGCGTAGACGCCAACCCGTTGGTCTAATACTTCGCCGGTCATGCCCTCCGCACAATCCGCGACCCCTACCTGACTTTCCTTCCATTTGCGTCGAACCAAGATGCGGATCTCGCCACAGACGGACTTACCCTGTTGTTCAAGGCGTCTGTAGCTGTCGTCGGAGTTGGTGACCAACTCAATCAACGCCCGCACTACGTCGCGTTTGATTGCCTGGTCGGCCTGTTGAATGCTAAAACGGTCTGCATACTGTAGCTTGCGTGCAACTTCTACGGTCATACCCTTCCTCCCCTTCGTTGCTTCCTCTTGAACATCCCCCCTGTGTAGCCCTCTGGCTTGGGAGTTGCAAGGAGGTGTCGAAAACGCTCCTCACATGCCTTCAAGAACTCAAGGATGTCGTTGCGGGCATAGATCTGTGCCGCCTGTCGAAAGGTTTCCAGGTTTCCCTTGAGGGTCTTGGCTGGGACATCTAATGTGCAGAGCAGCATGTCGCAAAAATCAAAATCGGTCACGGATTCTAGATTACCTTCGGACTTGTAGTGTTTGTATGCGCTCGAATCTTCAATCGAGCGAAGGAATCTTCCTTCACGAGTTCTTCGTTCTGCAGGTATAGTGCGACCGCCAAACTGTCGGCGTCGACCAGAGAGCACGTCACGAATGCGTTCGCCTACAGCCTGCCCCTTAGGAGTAAGCTTGAAACCGTCCTTGACGCTTCCGACTAGGTATCCCTTGTCAGTTCGGCACCTCAGCCAGCTCTTGTTGACCAACGCCGAGTCGGGCCAGTGTGGATATCCTCGCAAGCTAAACCGCTCGGGGAAAAACTCGAACGCTGTTGCCACCATCCTCTCGAATGTAATCTCGGCCGTTTCCTCAGCCAGCCTCAGAGCGCAGTACATTAAGAGCTCGTCGTAGCCGATCTTGCCGTACACATCCTTGTTGAATTCGCTCATTTCGAATCGAGCCAATGCACTTGAACTGATGAGTCCAGAGCGCGGAAGTCATGATCCCCGGTGACGAGTTGAGCGCGGCGCGTGGTCGCTAGGGCGGCGGCGAAGCAGTCGGCGTAGGGGAGCTTGTGGCGGGCTTTGAGGGAGGCGGCCAGCCGGGTCACCTCCATGTCGACGTCGACCACCTCGATCGGCAGTTGGGCAATGGTGCGGATGCGGTCGTTGGCTACGTCCTCGCCGCGGTCGCGCCAGTAGGAGTAGTACACCTCGCCCCAATTGACGACGGACATCAGCAGGAAGTTCTGTGTCTCAGCAGCCCGAGCGATCAACTCCTGGACCTTCTCCGCCCCGGGCCGGTCCTCAAACAACGCCATGAGGGCATTGGCGTCCAGGACGTAGCGCTTCATAGGTCACGCTCACGCTTGCGCTCTTCCATCAGGATCTCGTAGGCACGCCCACCCTTGTCGATTCCTCGCAGGCTCTCGATGAATTCCCGCGTAATGGGCTGCACAATCAGCCGCCCGTTGTCCTCCAGGAACGACACCAGGGTGCCCTTCTTGATCTTAAAGCGGTGCCGCAGGCGGGCAGGAATGACCAGTTGCCCTTTAGATGTGACCACCCCGGTTTCGGCCTTCATAAATGCTACCTCGGCCCCTGTCTTCGTAAATGTCCTCCGCGGATGAAATAATCCTACGTCACAGGGAAAGGTATGTCAAGATACAAATGTCTTACTTTTAGACTGAATGGTTAGGCTGTCCTACGCCTCGTCTTTTTGGGATGGCTCGGGGTCGGCCTCGGCGGGCGCGGAGGGCTCGGGGAGCGGGAGCCGCTCAAAGGCACGGACGGCGGGCGAGCGCCCTGACCACCAGGTGGTGTCCATCGGATAGACGTCGGGGTCGAAGATGACCCAGTAGAAGTGCCACACCAGAATCGCCAGGCTGGCGAGAATCGCTTCGTAGAAGTGAATCGCGGTCGAGGCGTCGGCGACCCACTTGGGGAAAAACTCCAGCGTAAAATTCTCGAACCATAGCAGCAGCCCGGTGACGCCCATCACCATCGTGCCCCAGAGAAACGCCCAGTACTCCGCTTTTTCGATGTAGCCCACCCGGATCCCGTGCGGCGGGCGGTCGCTGCGGCCGAAGTAGTAGCGCATGCGGGCGACGAACTCGCGCCAGTCCTCCAGCCCCGGCCGCATCGCCGCGATGCAGGCGCGCGCGTTGCGGCTTACGGCCAGGTGTATCAAGTGCCCGACCGTCGCCCCCAGCAGCACCACGCCCGCGATGCGATGCAGCCACCCCCGCAGCCCCAGGTTTGACTCCCAGTGAATCACCGGCGCCGCCCACCAGCTCTGGGGGTATTTCAGCGCGAACCCGGTGTAAACCAGCGTCGGGAAGCTCAGCATCACCATCCCGTGCGCCCAGCGGAACCCGCGCGTCATCCGCTCTTCCTCCACGGGAATGGACTCGAACCCGCGCGGCATCGGCCGCCGCGCCTTGCGGATGAAATCGAGCAGGTTGTGCAGAAACATCCCGCCCACCGTGAACCAGATGAGCGGCAGATAGATGAGCCGCACGTAGTACACCGCGGTGAAGCGCGCTTCCGTGTCCAGGATGTGAACCGGCCCCAGCGCAAACCGCGTCCCTGCCCCCGGATGGCACTGGCCGCAGGTCTGCGCCAGGTTGGCCGGGTTGACGTGGCTGCGAGGATCCGACGACGGCAGGATGTCGTGCACCCCGTGGCAGGAGGCGCAATTCGCCACACTCTGCACCCCGGCGCGCGCCGCCAGGCCGTGGTAGCTGTCTTCGTAGCTGGGCACCTTGTCGCGCGGCAGGCCGTACTTCTCGCTCAAGCGCAGGTCGCCGTGGCAGCGCCCGCAGGTTTGCAGCGGAATGTTGGTGGGGAAAACCGGCGAGCCGGGCTCGCGCGGCGACAGGATGCGATGCTCGCCGTGGCAATCGGTGCAGACCGGCGCGTCGCGCACGCCGCGCGCCGCCGCCATCCCGTGCACGCTGGCCTGAAAGTCGGCCGCGATTTCTTTGTGGCAGCTCCCGCAGGTCTGCGGGACGCGGGCGTGAAAAATGGAGGAGTTCGGATCGGCGCCGGGGAGAATCCCGTGGCTGCCGTGGCAGTCGTTGCAGGTGGCCCCGCCGCGCCCTTCGGCCAGTGCGCGGGCGTGCACGCTCTGGCGGTAGGCCTCCAGCGGCCGCGCCACGGGAATGTGGAACTTGGCCACCAGCTCCGGGTTCGAGTGGCACGTCCCGCAAGTCTCCGCCAGCCGCGTGGGATTCACCGGCGAGCCGGCGTCGCTCCGCGACACCAGCGTGTGAATATCGCCGTGACAACTGACGCAGGTGGGCGCTTCGGCCGCGCCGTTCATCCGGGCGCGCCCGTGGATACTGGCGCGGTAGCTCTGCACCGCGTCGGCGTGGCAGCTCGAGCAATCCGCCTGTTTCACCCCGGGCGGGTGGGGAAACTTGTCCGCGCCGGCATGGCAGTCGGTGCAGGAAAGAAAACTGTGGACGCTGGCAGCGAACTTCTCGGGGACAACCTGCTGGTGACAATCCGTGCAAGGTGGGGCGGGCTCAGCGGAGTGCAGAGGGAGGCCGGTGCAAGCGAGCGCAGCGGCGAGCAGCCCCAAGCATGTCACTGCTCGCACCGGCATGACTGCCGCAGTCATGGATCTCCCCCTGTACCACAAACAACCCCCTGGTTTCCAGTTTTAACCGCATGGAAGCAAACTCGCCGTGAATTTCTGCATCAGCGCGTGCAGGCGCTCATGGGTGCCGGCGCCGATCTTCTCGACTTCGGCGCGCTCGAAGGCTTGCGCCAGCTCCTCCTGTTCCGCCGGCGAGAGCAGGCGGTCGGCGAGCATGAAGAGGATGTTGTTTTCCTTCTCGATGTGCTGGCGGAGCAGAGCAGCGTAGCGGCGCGAAGCGTCGGCGTAGCGGCGCCCCGCATTGGCTTCCCGCTCGCGGTAGCCGCGCGCTGACTCGTTCATGCTGCGGATCAGCGCCCGGCCCTGCTCGTGCTCGTCCAGCATCACCCCCACCGGTCCGCCGGCGCGCAGCAATCCCTTGCGCTCCAGCAACGGGAACAGCAGGTCTTCTTCTTTTCCGTGATGGCAGCGGTCGGCGAAGATCTGGAAGAACTCCAGCATCTCGGTCAGGCGTTCGGGCTCGACCGCCATCCCGGCGCTCAAGCGCTGCGCCAGGATTTCGGTGGCGTCGAGCATTTGCAGGATGGCGTCGTGCTCTTTGCGCAGCACCGCGGTCGCCGCGCCGTGGGCTTCGTTCGTCATTCTTCTTTTCCTCAGGCAGCCACCGGCTTCTTCAGCCGGATGGCGGATTCCAGTATCCGCTGCACGTCGGGCAAGGGCGTGTAGGCGGTGATATAGTCGAATGCCCCGCGCGTCATGCAGGCCAGATAGCCCTCCATGTTGGCTGCCGGCGACATCACGATGACCGGGATGTCTCCCGTCAGCTTCTCCAGCCACGCCAGCGCCTGGTCGGCGGCCCGCTTTTCCTCCGGAAGGTGCAGTAGAATGGCGTCCGGTGGCGGCTCCAGGAATACTTTGGCGGTTCCCCAGTAGGCTGCGTAGAGGAGTTGGTGTGCGCCGGCGGCCTCCAGGGCGTTGAACAGGTCGTTGAACGGCGCCCGGGAGCCGACCACGAGGATTCGCGGCAGTTTCCTTTTCATGGTCTTTCCTTTGCAGGAAAGGCAGCTCGCAACGAACCGCAACCCCTGCGGTTTTCGGTAGAGCACCTGGCGTGCCAGAAGAGAGCCGAAACCAGGGTCGCAATCTATTGCAAGAAAAGGGGTTGGCCGTGCGATCCTACCGTCGCCCGGGCGCGCCTCTGCAAGAGCTGGGTTCAATTACGCGAGCCGTGGGGATTTACCCCACGTCCGAGGGCGACCGTCTCTTGAGCAGGGCGCGGACTTTTTCCACCAGCTCGGCCGGGTCGTAGATGGGTTTTTGCAGGTAGTCGTCGGCGCCAGAGGCGGCGAGGAAGCGTTCGCGGTCTCCTTCCATAGCGTGGGCGGTGGCGAGCAGCACCGGAATGTGACGAGTGGCAGGGTCGTTTTTCACCAGGTGCGAGAGCACCAGCCCGTCAATGGCCTGGCCTTTGTAGGTGAAGCCGGCGAGCGAAATATCGAGCAGAATCAGATCAACCTCACCCGACTGGCACAGCTCCAGCACCTCCTCCGCCGAGCGGGCCTGCAGGCAGCGGAAGCCGCCGGAACGCTCCAGTGACAACGAATAGAACTTCGCCACGCTGGGGTTGTCTTCGACGATGAGGATGGCGCCCATCAGGATTTGGGCTGGGCAGCGGCCAGCAGTTGCTTGAGCGTCGCCGCCAACTCCGCGGCTTCCACCGGCTTGCGCAACACCACCGGTGCGGGCGTGACGCCGCGCTTGCGCAGTTCCGCCTCCGCGGCATCGAGCGGGTGGCCGGTGACGAGAACGCCGGGGAGCGCGAAGCGCTTGCGAAAAGTGATCAGCAACTCAATGCCGTCGCCGAAGGCCTTGCTGGCGCTAACGGGCAACGCCCAATCAACCACCGCCGCCGCGGGATGGAAACGCTCGGCGGCATCCAGCGCGTCGGGGAAGCTGGCCGCAGTGACGACGGCGAAGCCCTGCTGGCTGAGCGCCTCCTTGAGGTACTTGCGGAACCCGGCGTCGTTGTCCACCACCAGCACCCGCAGGCCGTCGGGGTTTCCGGCGATGAGCAGAGCTTCCTGCTCGGCTCGGTGCGGCTTATCTTCCGCCGCCGTGTAGATCGGAACGGTGAAGCGCACCGTCGTCCCCGCCCCCTCGCCGGCGCTTTCCAGCTCGATGCGCCCGCCCATCATCTCCAGCAGCCGCCGGCTGATGGCCAACCCCAGCCCGCTGCCTCCGTGCCGCCGCGTGAAGCTCGAGTCCACTTGCTTGAATTTTTCGAACAGCTCCGCCTGTTTTTCCGGGGCAATGCCGATGCCGGTGTCTTGGACTTCGATCAAGACGTGGCCGGCAACTGCCTCGGTGTCGGCCCGGAGCGTAACCCAGCCTTCGTCGGTGAACTTGATGGCGTTGCCCAGCAGGTTGATGAGCACCTGGCGGAGGCGGTTTTCATCAGCCTCCACGGCGGGAAGCGGCAGCCCGGCGGTTTCGTCCACCAGCTTCAAGCCCTTGTCCTGCGCCTGCACCTGAATCACCATCAGCACCTCATCAATCAGCGGCCGCAGCTCCACCCGCCGCAGCTCCATCCGCAGCTTGCCCGCTTCAATCTTGGCGATGTCGAGGATGTCGTTGACGATCCCCAGCAAGTGCTGCGCGCTCTGGAAGACATCGCGCAGCAGCTCGCGCTCTTCCTCCGGGCTCTGGCACAGCCCGTCGAGGATGAGCCGCGTGAACCCCAGGATGGAATTGAGCGGCGTGCGCAGCTCGTGCGAGGTGTGGGCCAGGAACTCATCTTTGGCCCGGCTCAGTTCGGCCAATTCCAGGTTGGCTCTCTCCAGCCGCTGGTTCAGCGCCCGCAGCTCCTCCACGCTGGCCTCGAAGTAGCTTTCGCACATCAGGTTGAGGTCAAGGTCGAGAATCTTGCTCAACGCCCGCTTGGTTTGCGTGGCGCGCTGCGGCTCCAGGCCGAGCTTGTCGATGGTCTGCAAGAGAAAAATGCGCACCACCGTCATGGCGCTAATAACGTATTTCTGCGGCACTCCGACCTTCACGTGCCGCCTGCCGATTTCATAGCGCTCGGCGGCATAGCTCTCGTCGTAGCGCCCGGCGAACACTCCCTGGGCCCAGTGCTGCAAGGTGAGCTTGAGCCGGCTGAGTTGCTCCGGCCCGCTGAAGACACGGGCAGCGTTGGGATGCTCGAGGATTTTCTGGTAAAAGCGTTCCGCCAGGGCAGGGAAATGCGGTTGCAAGGCGGGGCCGACCTCCACCAGCAGCCGCGCGTCGGCTTCGGTGAAGCCGACGTAGCGCTTCATTTCTTCGAGGAACTCTCTCATCTCAGCTTGCGGTCGGCTCGCCGCCGCGCCATAATCTCCGTGCCCGCTCATCATAGCATCGGCCCACGGCGGAGGGACAGAATTGAGCTGGACGCTGGAGCTGCGCCAGGCCTTCGCGGCCCTCCGCGCTGGCCGCCCGGCGCGCGTGGAGTTCACCGGGCAGCCGGGCAAGGTCGGGGAGATCGGCGAGGAGTTCAACCAACTGGCGGCTGCGCTCGTCGAGCGCGGCGCTAACGGCTGGAGCCGCGAGCAATCCCACGCCCTGCGCAACCGCCTGGCCGGCCTGCTGGCGATGCTGCACCTGCTCCGCCTCACCGCTCCGCTTACCCCGGAGGAGCTGGACACGCTGGGCACAATTGTTCTGGAGGCCAAGGAGCTCGACGCGCAACTGCGCGCCCGCTGAGCCATACGCAATGGCGAAACCAAAAATCCTAGTGGTGGACGACGAGAAGCTGGTGCGCGAGTCCCTCCAGGAATACTTCAGCCACCTCGGCTATCCGGTGGCCGTCGCCGCCGACGCGGCCGAAGCTGCCAAACACATGGCGGAGGAGCAACCCCAAGTCGTCCTGCTCGACGTCCGCCTCCCCGACCGCACCGGTATCGAGCTGCTCGCCGAGTGGAAGGACGTCGGCGTCCCCGCCACCGTCATCATGATGACCGCCGACCCCCAGCTCGATGACGTCAAGGCGGCCTTGCGCCTCGGTGCCCACGATTTCGTCTCCAAACCGCTGGACTTCGACGAACTCAGCGTCACCGTCGCCAACGCGCTTGAGACAACCACCCTCCGCCGCGAGGTCCGCACCCTGCGCGACGAAGTCCGCCGCCGCATGGGCTACCACGAAGTCGTGGGCGCCTCGGCCACGATGCGCCAGTTGATGGACTTCGTGCTCAAGGTGGCACGCAGTGAAGCCCGCACCATCCTCATCACCGGCGAAAGCGGGACCGGCAAAGACCTGGTGGCCAAGGTCATCCACTACGAATCCACGCGCGCCGACAAGCCCTTCGTCGCCATCAACTGCTCGGCCATTCCCGAGACGCTGCTGGAGGCGGAGCTGTTTGGGCACGAGCGCGGCGCCTTCACCGACGCCAAGGCGATGAAGCAGGGCATGTTCGAAATGGCGGATACCGGAACGCTGCTGCTCGATGAAATCAGCGAGATGTCGCCGTTCCTGCAAGCCAAGCTCCTGCGCGTGCTTGAAGACCAGACCTTCCGCCGCGTGGGCGGCGTCAAGGATCTCAAAGTGGACGTGCGGGTCATAGCCGCCACCAACCGCGACCTCGAGCGCGCCATGGCGGAAAAACATTTCCGCGAAGACCTCTACTATCGCCTTTCGGTCATCACCATCCACCTGCCGCCGCTGCGCGAGCGCAAGGAGGATATTCTCCCGCTGGCCGATTTCTTCCTGCGGCACTACAGCCAGAAATTCCGCAAGCCGATGGAGGGGCTGAGCGAAGAGTTGCGGCGAGTGTTGCTCAACTATGAGTGGCCGGGGAATGTGCGCGAGCTCAAGAACGCCATCGAGCGGGCCATGATTCTGGAAGAAGGCAAAGAGCTGACGCCGACTTATCTTCCCATTCGTGTTACTTCCCCGCAAACCCATTCCGTCGCCGGCAGGGAAGCCGCCGGCTCGTGGAAGACACTGGGCGACGGTCGCCGCATCCCACTGTGGGAGATTCCCGCTGGAGGCACGAGCCTGGAAGAGGTCGAGCGGATGCTGGTCGAGCAGGCGCTCAAGCAGTCGCGGGGCAACCAGAGTGAGGCCGCCCGGCTGCTTGACATCAGCCGCGACGCCCTGCGTTACAAGATGAAGAAGTTCGGCCTCGAGGGAATTCGCTAAGTGCGAAATCCCGCGCCCGAGCGAGATTTCCCGCGGCGGAGGAAAGAATCCGTTTCCGGGCCGCGGCAACGGCTGAGAAATCAAGGGATTCAGCACCGGAGGAAATGGAACCCCAAGTGCTCACCAATCGCCCCGAGGAGGTGTTATCAAATGTCCAACCGCGTGCGTATTCTCGTTCTGGTTCTGGTGGTCGCGGGCCTGGTGGCTGCGCCGGCGTTCTCCGCCGGAAAGGCGGACGCCGGCAAGGCTGTTTACGATAAGAAATGCGCTTCGTGCCACGCCAAGGATGGCGCCGGCAATCCCGGCATCGCCAAGGCGATGAAGGTGGAACTCCGCCACCTGGGCTCGAAGGAAGTGCAGGCCAAGTCGGACGCCGACCTGAAGAAAGATATCGTAGAAGGGACTGGCAAGATGAAGGCGGTGAAGCTGACCGATGCCGAAGCGGCCGACGTCATTGCCTTTGTGCGCACCCTGAAGAAGTAAGCGCGCGGGTCTTCGCACTGGAATCGTGAGGGAGCACGACACAAGCGGGCTGGCGCCGCCTGCAGCCGACGTCTCCGGCCGGCGGAGGTTCCTCGAACTCCTGCTGGGGTCGAGCGTGGCGGCCTCGCTCGTCTCCATTCTCTATCCCATCCTGCAATTCGTGCTGCCGCCACGCGCCGCCGAGCTCGACGCCGACACCGTGGTGGCGGCGAAAGTGGACGAGCTTGGGCTCAACGCCGCCAAGATTTTCCGCTTCGGCAACCGCCCGGGGCTGCTGGTACGCCTCTCGGACGGCAGTTACCGCGCCTTCAGCGCCATCTGCACCCATCTGAACTGCACCGTACAGTTCCGGAACAGGGAAAGCGATATCTGGTGCGCCTGCCACAACGGCGTCTACGACCTGCAGGGGCGCACCGTGAGTGGGCCGCCGCCGCGGCCGCTGGAAACCTACGACGTGCACGTGCGCGGCGAAGAAATCGTCGTCGCCCGCAAGCAGAAGGCCTGACGTGAAGCGCCTGCTCGCGCGCCTCTACGACTGGCTCAACCTGCGCCTCGACCTCGAAGACCTCCTCGAACCCCTCCGCCACAAGTCCGTTCCTGTCCATTACTATTCCTTCTGGTACTACCTGGGCGGGATCACCCTTTTCCTTTTCATGATTCAGATCGCCACCGGCGTCCTTCTGCTGCTCTACTACCGGCCGTCGCCCGGCGAAGCCTTTGAGAGCGTGCAGTTCATTATGACCAAGGTGCGCTTCGGTTGGCTGATCCGTGGAATCCACGCCTGGGCGGCCAACCTGCTTATCTTCACTGCGTTCCTGCACATGTTCTCCACGTTTTTCCTGAAAGCCTATCGTGCGCCGCGGGAGTTGACTTGGGTGAGCGGGTGTATAGCACTCTTCCTCTTTCTCGCCTTCGGCTTCAGCGGCTACCTGCTGCCGTGGAACGAGCTGGCGTTCTTCGCCACCAAGGTGGGCACGGAGATGATGGCGGCGGTGCCGATTATCGGGCACTGGCTGCTCACCTTCTTCCGCGGCGGGGAGGAAGTGACCGGCGCGACGCTGACGCGCTTCTTCGGTTTCCATGTGGCGCTGCTGCCCGGTGTGACCTTGCTCGTCGTCGCCATTCACCTTGCGCTCATCCAGCGTCAGGGTATCAGCGTCCCGCCGGGCCTGGAGCCGGCGATGCACGTGCTGGCCCACCTGCGCAAGCGCGATCCCGAGGCCGCCGAGCTCTGGCTCAAGGCGGCGGGCATCGAGACCGAAATCCGCGAGATGAAGTTTTTCCCCAATTTCCTGCTTCGGGAGTTGATGGCCTGGTACATCGCCCTCGGCGTGCTGGCCACCCTGGCGGCCTTCGACCCGTGGGAGCTGGGCGTCAAGGCCGACCCGTTCGCACCCACCCCGGCGGGCATCCACCCGGAGTGGTATTTCCTGGCGGTCTTTCAAACTCTGAAGCTGCTCCCCGCTAAGCTGCTGTGGATTGAAGGCGAGCAGTTCGGCCTTCTGGTGTTTTCCGGCGCCGCGCTGCTCTGGCTGCTGGTGCCGTTTCTTGACCGCAATCCCGAAGGCCGCAGCGGGCGCATATTCAAAGTCGTGGGTGTTGCCGTCGTGCTTTACATGGTTGCGATGTCCATCTGGGGCTGGATGGGTTAGAAGGGATGAGAGTTCTCCGCATCGGATTGCTGGCGCTGTTGGCCCTGGGGTTCGCCGGCGTGGGCTTCTCCCAATCGCCGACCGCGGCTCCTCCGGCAGCGCTGACGACCGACACCTGCGTGAGCTGCCATTCGACGCTGGGCGACGAGCCGGCGGCGAAATTCACCGACGACATCCACCACGCCCGCGGACTTTCCTGCGCCGCCTGCCACGGCGGCGACCCCACTTCGGATGATATGCGGGTCTCGATGAGTCCCGCGCGCGGCTTCCGCGGCAAGCCCTCGCGCCAGCAGATTCCCCAGTTGTGCGCGCGCTGCCACTCGGACGCGGCCTTGATGCGCGGCTACAACCCGTCGCTGCGCACCGACCAGTTGGCGCAATACCTGACCAGCATCCACGGCAAGCGCCTGGCGCAGGGGGATACGCGCGTGGCCGTCTGCACCGATTGCCACAGCGTGCACGACATCCGCCCGGCCTCGAATCCGCTCTCCAGCGTCCATCCGCTGCGCATCCCGCAAACCTGCGCCCACTGCCACGCCGACGCCGAGCGCATGAAACCCTACAAGATTGCCACCGATCAGTTCACCGAGTATCGCGCCAGCGTCCACTACGAGAAGCTGGAGGCGGGCGATCTGGCGGCGCCGACCTGCGCCACCTGCCACGGCAACCACGGGGCTGCGCCGCCGGGCGTGGCCTCGGTGGAGCGCGTCTGCGGCACCTGCCACGTTTTTCAGGAGCAGCTCTTCAACGAAAGCCCGCACAAGCAGCCGTGGGAGAAGGTGGGCTTTGCAGCCTGCTCCACCTGCCACGGCAACCATCGCATCGAGCACACCCGCGACGCGCTGGTGGGCACGACCCCTGAAGCCGTCTGCACCCGTTGCCATTCCGAAGGCGACGCTGGCTGGACAACGGCGGAGAAGATCAGCGCCCAGCTCAACGAGCTCGAGACTTCGCTCCAAGGCGCGGTGCAACTGATGGACCGCGTGGAACGCGCCGGCATGGAAGTCGGCGAAGCCCGCCTCGCTCTCGCCAACGCTCAGGAGAAGCTCATTAAGGCGCGCGTCGACGTGCACGCCTTCAACGCGGCCCGTGTCGAAGCGACGGTGAGCAGCGGCTTGGAGTTCACGGCCCAGGCGCGCAAGATGGGCAAGGAGGCGCTGGCGGAGCTGGCCTTTCGCCGACGGGGGTTGGCGCTCTCGCTCATCATCATTGCCTGGGTGGTCTTGAGCCTTTGGTTGCTGATTCGCCACCTCGAGCGCCGGTCGGTATCAGAGCAGAATGTCAGCCGCCGGTGAGGGTTTACTCCCAACTGCCGACATTTTGACCAAGCCGCTCTTTCCGTAACTCTCTTCTTCTTCAATGCCTTAGCGGGTTTTCAAATGGCCCGCCGCGTGCCCATGTAAAAAGCGAGGGAGGTGCGCAATGGCTCGAAAAGTAGCGGCGGTGCTGATAGGGATTCTCGTGGCCCTAGCGTTGGCGAGTTGGGCGTTCGGCGCAACCGGCAACGCGGAGGCGGGCAAAGCGGTCTACGACAAGAAGTGCGCCTCGTGCCACGCCAAGGACGGCGCGGGCAACCCCGGCATCGCCAAGGCGATGAAGGTGGAGCTCCGCCATTTGGGCTCGAAGGAAGTGCAGGCGCAGAAGGACGAAGAGCTCAAGAAGTTCGTCACCGAGGGCACGGCGAAGAAGAAGCCCGTGAAGGGATTGAGCGACCAGGAGCTGGCCGACGTCATCGCCTACGTGAGGACGCTGAAGAAGTAGTACGATACGGGGGCGATGAAGCGTCACCCCAGTCTGCACGCGCTCAGTGAGCATCATCACCACGCGTTGGTGCAGGCGCTCCAGATCAAGCGTCTTTCCGGCCGGCCCGCGGCCAAGCGCGAAGACCACGCCCGCCTGCTGGCGCGCGAATTCCTGCGCTTCTGGCGCCGCGCCGGCCGGCGGCATTTCCGGGAAGAGGAAGAGCTTTTGCTCCCCGCCTATGCCCGCCACGTCCCCCTGGAGAGCGACGCCGCGGTCATCCGTATGCTGGCCGACCACGCCGCCATTCGCAGCCGGATTGACGGGCTGCAACAATTGCTCGCCGCGGGCGAGGCGCTGGAAAAGCACCTGGCAGCACTGGGGCGCGCGCTCCACGACCACGTGCGCCTCGAAGAAAACGAGATCTTTCCTCGCATCGAAGCGACGCTGGGCGATGACGACCTGCGGCGGCTGCGCCTGAGCCGCCTGCATGGCGCCCGCGGCCCCGGCCGAAAAATTAGGATGAAATCGACAAAGAAAGGAGGATAGACTTTGCGACGCGACTTTGTACCGAGGCTATGATACTCACTGGTTTACCAGGCCGGCTGCTGCGGCCGGTTTTCTATCTCGGCAACAACCGCCTCAGCCAGTTCGGCGTGGTGCTGACCACCAGCAGCGCTGTCACCCTGATCAGCTTCTATACCACTGACTTCTTCGGCATCCACGTCAGCCCCTACTGGGGAATCATCGGCTACCTGATGCTGCCGGGAGTGTTTGTCTTCGGGCTGCTGCTCATCCCGGCGGGCATCTGGCGGCGCTACCGCTCGGAGAAGGGCGCCGGCGCGCTGCCGCTTGAGTACCCGCAAATCGACCTCCGCGACCCCAGACTGCGCGAGACGCTTCTGTTCGTCCTGATCATGACCGGGATCAACCTGATAATCTTTCTCACCGCCAGCTACAAGGGCGTGCACTACATGGACTCGGTGCAGTTCTGCGGACAGACCTGCCACTCGGTAATGCAGCCGGAGTACACCGCCTACTTGAATTCACCCCACGCCCGTGTGCCGTGCGTCGAATGCCACATCGGGCCGGGCGCGCCGTGGTTTGTGCGGTCGAAACTTTCCGGCGCCTACCAGGTGATCTCGGTGAATCTGAATCTTTATTCCCGGCCGATTCCGACGCCGATTGAAAACCTGCGCCCGTCACGGGAAACCTGTGAGCAGTGCCACTGGCCGCTGAAGTTCGTGGGCGACCGGGTGGTGGTCAAGCCCAAGTTCGCCGAGGATGAGGCAAACACCGCCACCAAGACCGTGCTGCTGATGCACATCGGCGGGCTCGACCCCCTCACGCAGGAGCCCCGCGGCAACCACGGCGTCCACCTCCAGCCCGGCTCGCGCATCGAGTACGTGGCCGCCGACCACGCCCGCCAGGAAATCCCCTACGTGCGCTACCAAAAGCCCAACGGCGAGGTGCTCGAGTTCGTCTCTTCCGACAAGCCCATTGACGAGCTGCGCCGCGGCGAGTTGCGGCTGATGGACTGCATGGACTGCCACAACCGGCCCACCCACACCTTTCAGATGCCCGACGCGGCGGTCAACCAGGCCCTGGCCGCCGGTGTTGTTGACCCGTCACTGCCGTGGATCAAGAAGCAAAGCATGGCCGTCTTGCAGAAGGAGTACGCTTCGCACGAAGCCGCAGCGCAGGAAATCCCACAACAATTGCGCGAGTTCTACCGCGCGCACTACCCGGAGGTGTTCGAGTCGCGTCGTCCGGTAATTGATCGCAGTGCCCAGACGCTGGTCGGCATCTATCAGCGCAATGTTTTCCCGCAGATGAAAATCTCCTGGGGGACTTACCCCAACAACCTCGGCCACAACGCTTTCCCGGGCTGCTTCCGTTGCCACGACGGCGCGCACACCACGCCCGACGGCTCGGTCTCCATCCCCAGCGATTGCAGCACCTGTCATTCCCTGTTGGCGGTGGAAGAGCCCAACCCGCCCATTCTCGAATCCCTGCGCGTCAACTAGTTGACTTCCCGCCGTGGGTGATTAGGCCCAGGGTTCTTGCCGCATGGGTGGTTAACCGCGCAGGGTTGACCCTGTCACCCGTGGCCGCCAACAATTATGCCCTTGTTTTCTTATAGATACGGGAAAGCCGGCCCCTCTCTGAAATGGCCACCTGTGTGCATTTGTTACGCCGGAGGCAAGGGCTATGGATACTCACACCTACAAGGTGGCTGTCACCTGGATGGGCAACGGCTTGGGCGAGGCCGAAGCTGAGAAAGTCGAAGTTCCGGTGTTCTTCTCCGCCCCACCGGAATTCGGCGGCACGCCCGGGCTTTGGTCACCCGAACACTTGCTGGTGCTGGCGGCCAACAGTTGCTTCATGAGCACGCTGATGGCGCTGGCACAACACAGCAAGCTGACCGTCGTCGGCTATCGCGCGCAGGCTGAAGGCCGACTGGAGAAGATCCCCGGTCAGGGGTACCGGATGACCGAGATTGTCCTCCAGCCGGTGGCGACCGTGCAGAGTGAAGAGAGCATAGCCCTTGCCCAACATCTTTTGGAGAAAGCGGAACGAGGGTGCATCGTGGCCAATGCGCTCAAGGTCCCCATCCGCGTGGATGCGCGGGTGGAGATCGTTGAGCCGGCCCCGGTGGGCTGAAGGAGGACATCATGGAGTGCTTGATTTGCGGACGCGTCCTGCCGCCGCTGACTGAAGTGCTGGCCCAGACGCCGACTGGCACGCACTGCCCGCACTGCTGGACGCGTGTTCGTCGGCCCGAGGCCGGCGGGTTGCGTCTGGTTCCGGTGGTTGCCGGCAAGCGCAAGAGTGAACGGCGCGCCCCGGCTCTGAGGCGGGCGGCTTGACGCGTCGGAGAGCTGGCGATGAGCACCGTCGCCAAACGCGAGATGGCCCAACGCCTCCGCGACGAAGCCGAAGACATCCGGCGCCACGGGCTGAGCAATTTCTTCGCCCACACCTTTGCCTGCGCCCGCTACGGTCAGGCCAGCAAGGATCGGCCAGAGGACCGCTGCGGGAACTGCCCGATGCGGCCCTTCGTCCCCGCAGACTATCGCGAAGAGGCGTTCCCTTGCCAGCACATCAATGAGCAGGGCTGGGACCTGGCGGCGGAGGAGGCCGAGCTGGCCACCAGCTATGTCGCTTGGCTGCTGAAGACCGCGGCCGAGCTCGAAGCCGAAGCGCAGAAGAGTTCTTGAACTACGAAGTCGGGGGCGGTCGGGAGCACACAAACGGCGAATAAGTCTCAAGACTAGCCGAGTGCCTCAGCCACTCCAGGCCGCCCCCCCAAAGAGAGAGTCGGCATGACCACAGAGGTTGCTCCTCGCGGATCAGCGGGTACAGAGCGTGACACCCCGGCTGTCCCTCGCTTGGTCTTCTGGGAGCTGACCAAAGGATGCAACTTGCGTTGTGTCCACTGTCGCGCCACCGCTCAGGAACTGGCCTCGTCCCTGGACCTGCCCACAGCCGATGCCCTGAGGATCATCGAGCAGATTGCCAACTACGCTCGCCCGATTCTCGTCCTGAGCGGTGGCGAACCTCTGTTCCGCAAGGACCTGTTCACGCTGGCCTCGCACGCCACCGCCCGCGGGCTGCTGGTCGCCCTGGCCACCAACGGGACGATGATCACGCCCGAGGTGGCGTACCAGATCCGCGCCGCCGGCATCCGCCGCGTGGCTATCAGCTTCGACGGCGCCGATGCCGCCACCCACGACCGCTTCCGTGGCATTCCTGGGTCGTTTGAAGCGGCGCTGCGCGGGCTGCTGGCGGTACAGGACGCCGGCATCTCCACCCAGATCAACACCACGGTAGCGCGGCACAACGTTGAGCAACTGCCGCGCATTCTGGAAATGGCTCTGACGCTGGGGGTGGACGCGCTCCACACCTTTCTGCTCGTGCCGGTGGGCTGTGGCGTCAACATCGCCGACGACCAGATGGTTCCGGCCAAGGAATACGAAAACGTTTTGCAGTGGTTTTACGAGCGTGAAAAAGAAGGCGTCATTGAGTTGAAGGCCACCTGTGCCCCGCACTACTACCGCATTCGCAAGCAGCGCCAGGTTCAGGAGCGACGCGCAGCGCAATCCTTGTCTGACTCCCCCTCCGGCACCCTGGAGGCAGATTCGCGCCCGCGCGTCGCTCCTTCTACCCCCGGGCACGGCTCACGGCATCCGCAGATGGGCGCGGTGACCAAAGGGTGCCTCGCTGGGTCGGCGGTTTGCTTCATCTCGCACCAGGGCGAAGTCTATCCCTGCGGCTACCTGCCGGTGCTGGCCGGCGACCTCCGTCGCCAGTCCTTCGCCGAAATCTGGGAGCAGTCGCTCGTCTTCGCCACCTTGCGCGACCCCGACAACCTGAAGGGCAAGTGCGGCGCTTGCGAGTTCCGCAAGCTCTGTCTCGGCTGCCGCGCCCGCGCCTACGCCGCCACCGGTGATTTCCTCGATGAAGAACCCTTCTGCGCCTATCGCCCCAAAGGCTTCTCTTCCGTCTCGCCCCCGAACCACCTACATCAATCGAACGGGAGCCCGCCGCTCGCGCTGGAGGTGATTACGTGATTCGAGGCGAAGACGACAAGGGGGTCTCGCGGGTGCGGATTTTCCTGGAAGACCACGCTGCCAAGACCGCGGAAGCGGACGAAAGCGTGACCTCCGGCTGCGGCGTGGCCCGCTTCCAGTCCAAGGCCGTCCCCGCCGACCTCCTGCAAGCCCTGCTGGAAGCCGGCTGCCGCACGCCCTCGCCCTGGAACCTGCGCCCGTGGCAGTTCATCGTGGTGTGCGCCGAGGACAAACGCCGGCAGGTGCTTCGCCACTGCGTCGAGCCGGGCGCAGCGTGCACCGCCCCGGTGGTCATCGTCGCCGTTGCCAACCCGCGGGTTTGGAAGCAGGCGCCCGACCGTTTGGCGGAGCTCGTCCAGCAGGGAACTCTCTCCGCCGGCACCCAGGCGGTCCACCTGAGTCGCATCCACCGGCAGTGGAGCGTGGGCGACGCCGGGCGCGTCTTCGCCATCGCCCAGACCCACGCCGCTTTGCAGCAAATCAGCGCCGCTGCCGCCGCCCAGGGACTTTGCACCTGCTGGGTGCACGAGTTCGATGCTCCCCCGCTCGCCCGCCTCTTGCATGTGCCGGAGACTCTGGTGCTGGTTGGCGTGCTGGCTGTGGGCTACTGCGCCGAAGCGGCGCCGGTGCCCGGGCCGTCGCTGGCTCGCTGCGTCTTCGCCGAGGCCTACGGCCTGCCCTGGGGCTTGGAGCCGGAAGACACCCGCAAGAAGTCCGACGACGAGGGGTTCTGACATGCGCGGCCAGGAGATCATCCAACAGCTCACCGCCGACCACGCCCGCCTGCGCCAGGAGCTGCGCGAGTGGGAGGCCGCGCTGGAGCAGAGCGCCGGCAGCAGCTACGCCCAGTGCCAGCACGCGCTGGCGGTGCTGCGCGAGCTCTGCCGCGTCCTCGCCAATGAGTGCCAGCACCACTTCCGCGAGGATGAAAACGTCCTCTACGCCATGGTGGAGTTTCGCCTCCCGCGCCTGCGTGCCTTGGTCGGCGAGCTGCGGGTTGACCACGATGCCTTCCGCCAGGGCCTGGAAGAGTTGCGCCGTGAGCTGGTGCGCTTTGACGCCACCGGCGAGCTCGGTCGCATGCCCGCCCTAGGGCGCGAGCTGGTGCGACTGCTACGCCGCCACCTCGAACGTGAAGAAACCGAGTTGCACCCCGTCGTGCAGCGCGAATTCCGCGAGAGCGACTGGCACGAACTCAGCCGCCTCTATGTGGACTCCCAGGTCGCATGACAACCACCCTCCCGAGTCGGGCCGGGCTTCCTCCCCCCGAGCCTGTGATGTCACGGGAACTGTTGAAAGATTCAACAAAAAGCTTGACCTCGCAAGCTAGCAGTATATCCTCCTGGCACGCAAATTGCTGTTCCTATTGGGCCGGATGATGAGGTGACTCATGATGATTCAGCGCAACCCCGCTTCCAAAGCCGCTATTTTCAGCCTCTTGCTCGTGCTGGTGGCGGCCAGCACAGCCATCATCAGCACCGCCGGACCCCGCGACAAAGTGTCCGCTGGAGCCTCCAGCGGAAACAAGTCAGATGCCAACCTGTCCAGTGCTGAGGTGCCGCCCCAGGCGGGTAAGCCCGACGACTATGTCGGGAACGAGATCTGCGTCACCTGCCATGCCGACCAAGAGCGGCGTTTCAAGAACACCGTCATGGGCAAGATCATGGCCAACCCAAGGACTGCGTGGGAGGCCCGGGGCTGCGAATCGTGCCACGGCCCCGGCAAAGCTCACGTCGAGGCGGGCGGCACCAAGGAGACAATCCCCATCCGCTTCGGCAAAGACTCCCCGAACTCCATCGACGAGCAGAACAGCGTCTGCCTGGATTGCCATGCTCGAGGCAACCAGCTCTTCTGGAAGGGCAGCCCTCACGAGTCTCGCGCCATGGCGTGTGTGGACTGCCACCAGGTCAAACAGGAGATAGTCCGAACGCTGTCGTCGGAAACCCGCTACGAAGCACCCCTGACCGAGAACACCGGCGTTAAGAAGCCCCAGCCCGAGCTCTGCCTAACCTGTCACCCGATGCGCCGGGCGCAACTGCAGCGCTCCTCGCACATGCCGTTCCGGGAAGGTGGGGTGACCTGCACCAGTTGCCACAACCCTCATGGAAGCCCCAATCCCAAGCAGCTGCTGCAAAGCACCGCCAACGAGAACTGCCTGGCCTGCCACACCGAGCGGCGGGGCCCGTTCCTCTGGGAGCACCCGGCGGTGGCGGAGAATTGCATGAACTGCCATGAGGCCCACGGCAGCAGCAATCCGCAGCTGCTCAAGGTGCGCATGCCTCGCGTCTGCGAAACCTGCCACGTGGCCAGCCGTCACCCGAGCACACCGCAACCCCTGAATTCCGTCCGGAATTTCAACCGCGGCTGCACCAACTGCCACGTGACCATTCACGGGTCCAACCACCCCTCAGGGAATTTCTTCCTGAGGTAGGAAGGAGAGTGCGCGATGATGAGGATCGGGAAGCAAAGTCTCTGGGGGTTGCTGTTCGTCCTGCTGCTCGCCCCCGCAGCGGCGCTTGCTCAGGAGCAGACCCCCGAGCATGGCAGCGTCGAGTTTGGCTATCGGCACATCTGGGGCGATGTGTACGGCCGTCCCGACCTGCCCTTCAAACCGGACTGGAAGACGTCCAGGTTCAACGAGTATCGCGACCTGAAGAGTGGCGTTTTCATCCGCGACTTCCGCGGGCGTTTTGACAACCTCTTCGGCTCGCGCTTCTACGTCAGCCTCCAGTCGCAGAAATCGTTTTATGACGACCAGAGTTACCTGGCGACCTTCGGCCAGTACGGCAGGTTCAAGTTGCAGTTCCGATATGAAGAGACGCCTCACATCTTCAGCAATACCACCCGCACGCTCTACACCCGCGTGGAACCGGGGGTGTTCACTGTCAATCCGGCGGTCCGCGCTACCCTGCAAGCCACTTCGGCGGCCAATATTCCCGCCACGTCTCTGGCCCAAGTGGACACCATGGCCTTCATTACTCCTCGGCTCAAGCGCAAGCTCAGCACCTTGCTCTTCAGCTACGATCCTACTCCGCAGTGGAACCTCTTCATGCAGTTCTCGAGCGAAAAACAGGTCGGCCTTCGCCCCATTGCCTTCCTCTTCGCGACCTCTCCCCTCGCCAGTGCGACTAGCGGCTACGGCGCCGAGGTTCCCGAACCGATCGACTATTTCACCAATCTCTTGAAAATAGGCGCCGAATACAACCGGGAAGGCTCAGGTTTTCAGGTCTCCTACCTGCGGTCCTGGTTCGATAACAACATCACCAGTCTGACCATCGACAACCCCTACCGCACCACGGACTGTGTGGCGCCGACAGGTTGCACCTCTGCCACCCAAGGTCCGGCCACCGGAGTGATGGACCTCTACCCCGACAACCACGCCGATTACCTGACCTTTGCCGGCGCGGTTGACCTGGGCGACCGTGTCCGCCTGATGGCCAGCGTCAGCCCGGGCTGGCTAGACCAGAACGACGCCTTCCTCCCGTACACCAGCAATACCCTCCGACTGGCCCAGACCGGGCCCCTGCCCGCCTCCAGTCTCAACGGGGATAAGCAGACCCTGGCCATGAACTACACCCTCATCGCCTCCCCGGTGAAGAGCGTTCAGCTCAAGGCGGCCTATCGTCACTACGACTACGACAACAACACTCCCATCCTCTTGTTCACTCCCGTGCAGGGGGACTTCGGCGCGCCCAATCTTGCGGGTGTGGACAATGAAAGCCGCGCTACCAGTTATTTCAAAAAGAACTTGGAGCTGACCGGCAACTGGTACTTCGCCAAGCGAAGTTCCCTGAAGCTCGGGTATGAAGGAGAATGGTTCGATCGCACCCGTCGCGACGTCGAGGACTCCCGGGAGGATTCGTTTATCGCCGCCGCCGATCTCAGCCCCCACAAGGATCTCCTCTTCCGGCTCTCTTACCGGCACTCCAACCGGAAGCCGGATCACTACGAAGATGAGCTCAGCGAGGGCATTCCCTGCGACGCCGCCGAGCTGGCTGCCGCCCGGGCTGCGTTTGAGTTCCCGGACATCCACCCTTGCGCCCGGCGATTTGATGAGGCCGCCCGGGTGCGCGACCGCGGCGATATCCTGGTGGAGTACAGTCCCACGGATAAGCTGACCTTTACTGGTACCTTCAGCACCATTCAGGACGATTTCAACCGGCGTGGCGGCACCAACAGTGCCACTCCGCTGAATTTCCTGACCGGCCCGGCAGCCACCCTCGCTCCCTATTACCTCTATGGTGTGCTCACTGACCTCTCCTACAACTATACCGTCGATGCGAACTACGCCCCCCGGCCCGAGGTTTCCTTCTTCGCCGAGTACTCCCACGAGAGGTATCACCGAACCATGACCTCGCGGTACCGCACCCCGGAAAGCACAACTGCATCCAGCAATCCCAACGGTTGCGGCATCAGCAGCAATGGGCTTGCCTTCCAGGGCCCCTGCGACAGCGCCAACAACGACTGGTATAGTCGCGCTCGCGACTTCGTCGACGTCTGGTCGGCGGGTGTGGATTTCTTCCTGGGCAAGAAAGTCTACTTGACCACTTACTACTCACTGGCCGCCTCCAAGAGCCACATTTTCAACCGGGCACTGGGTACTCAGCCGGCGAATTTCCTCACGCAGCCCACGCGCCGCGACGGAACCGATACGGGCGTTGCACCGGAGGACCGGTTTGTAATGACGACCACTTCCGCAGCCACGGACTATCCGATGAGCTTCAACCGTGCCCACGAAGTCACCCTCATTTTCAAGTACAAGTTGAGGGATAACCTCATGCCCAAGGTGGAGTACATCTACCAGCAGGTGGACGATAAGGACTTCCAGACTGGGGCCATGACGCCCTATATGGGTTGCGTCGCCACCACCGGCGTGCCCGCGGCGGGGGGTCCGGGCGGTTCGCCGTCGATCAGCGCCACCACCGCGCCGGGGTGCCCCGTCTTTGGCCCGACCCCGGCTTCATCCATCCCCAGCGAGTTCTATCCCGGCTCCTTGGTTGGGGACACGGCCGCCGCCAGGTTCTTCTTTTTGGGTGTGGATAAGCCGTCGTACAGGACTCATCGCGTTGCGGTGAGCCTTGTGTACACGTTCTAGGGCATCACCGACAGCTTGTGCTGACCTTCTAGAGGTAGTGCGAAGGGCTTAATTCCCGCTACGACTCTTGTGGTGGTAGTGTTTCCGGACTTGGCGGCGCATCGCAATTGATCGGCGCGCGCGAAGTCCGACTCGGCGAGGGTTGGGCCCAGTATATGCCTACGCGCCGGTCACTTTCATCGTGATCATTACCTTGTCGTCTTGATGCGCCATGGCGCGTGAAAACGACGCCACGTCGGCAAAGATGGCTTTGGCGATCTCTCCCGCCGACCCGTGAAGGTTGGACCGGGCAACACGCACAATACCCTGAGCTTCGTATTGCCGAGTTGAACCACACCCCATACCGCCAGGCACACCAGCGCAGCCATCGCTAGGCTGAGAAGACCCCCGTGCTCGTGGATCCGAAACCTCATCCCCACCCGCTTCGGCTCGAATGCCCGCCCCATCATATGTCTGGTGGCTCTGGAGAGATTCGGAAAGAGCGGAGCGCCGCTCCGCGGCGGCACCGGCTGGCTTGGCCGCGATCGGTGCCGATTCCTGCTATGGGGTCGGGGGTCGGCCTCGACGTCGCGTCGTTGGCGCCGGCGGGCGGTCAAACCGGCCCTGGAAGTCTCGGTACACACGCAGGTTGACGCAGCAGCCGTTACCGTTGCGCGCCACCCACAGCTCATCCACAAATGTGCGCGCCAGCAGCAGGCCGCGCCCGGAAGATTTGAGCCGATTCATTCCTTGGCGCGGATCGGGGACCAGGGCGGGATCGAAGCCCGGGCCGCTGTCCTGCACCTGAACCAGCAGGCTGTCGGGACAAAAAAGAAACTTGAGTCCGATTGTTTTGTTTGAATCCGCTCCATTGCCATGCACCATGGCGTTGGCCAGACATTCCCTTACCGCCAGGCCAATGCGGTATTGCGCTTCTTCTTCAAAGCCTAGATTTGCAGCGACCAATTCGGCGGCTTGCTGGCTGGCCTCGACGCTTTCCAACCGATTGGGAAGGGTCAGCTCCAGGCGATGCGCCCAGGATTCATAGGAGGCGGTGTGGAACCGCTTCGATGGCTTTCGTCGGGCGGTTTGCGTTGTCAGTCTCATAACGCCCTTGGCGGTGCATCCGGCCGGCCAAGCGCCGCATTGCCGCGAGGCTCATTCCGTCTAGATTCAACTACTTGGGGTGGACACGCGGGGACGTGAGGTGCCAGGCTGTCCACGGCTGAGATGACTGGCGGAAACCAGCACACTTGCAATAGAGGAAAGGCTAAGGATGGGGAATCTGTTCCGCGGCCCGCCGAATCTCCCCGAGCAGCTCGGTTGAGAGGCGGTTTTTGGAAACGAAGCCGTTGGCCCCGCGCGCCCGGCAGGCGGCCATCACCGTCGGAGTATCGTAGGAGGAAACAACGATAATCCGCGTGGACGGGTAGTTCTCCCTAGCGTACTGCAACACCGCCAACCCACTCAGGTCGGGCATGTTGAGGTCCATAAGCACCAAGTCCGGCTTCAGGCTCTCCATCAAGTCAATCGCCTGTTTGCCGCCGTTCGCCATCCCCACCACTTCAAGTCCGGGCTGGTCTTGCAGCAACAGGCTGAGGGTGCGCAAGAAGAGAGCCGAGTCGTCTGCAATAAGCACCCGCAGGCGGGCGGTCTTGCTGTCGGTTTCTGGCTCGTGTGTCGCGCTCACGGGCGCAGAGTAGGTCAGGCTGCTCGTCAACACAATCAGGGAGGGACCGTCCTTGGACAGGGGGAAATACCTTAGTACCGCGCGAAGACCTTAGGGCTCGACCATCTTCTGCCGGATGGCGTAGCGGACGAGTTCGCTGACCGAGTGCAGGTTGAGCTTGCGCATGATGTTGGTTCGGTGGGTCTCGGCGGTCTTGACGCTGATGCCCAGAGTACTGGCGACTTCTTTTGTGCTGCGGCCTTCGGCAATCAGTTGGACAATCTCGCGCTCGCGAGAGGTCAAGTGGCGGCCTGCGGGGGAGCGCGCGGCAGGCTTGGCGTCTCGTCCGCGAAAACCTTCCAGAACCAGATCGGCCACTTTGGACGTGAAGAAGGGCTTGCCCTGGGAAAGCGTCTGCACGGCCGTCACCAACTCCGGTCCCAAATCGGACTTCAGCATATAACCGCGGGCGCCGGCCTCGAGCATTTCTCGAACCAACGCCTCGCTCTCGTGCACGGTAAGCACCAGAACCGTGCTGCGGGGGGAGAGCTTGAGGATTTGGCGCGTGGCTTCCAGGCCGTTCAGCTCGGGCATGCTGACGTCCATGACCACGATGTCCGGCGCCATCTCTCTCGCCTTCTGCACCGCCTCGCGGCCGGTGCTGGCCTCGCCGCAGATTTCCCACTCCGGCCGGGTTTCCAGCAAGGCGCGCAGGCCACGGCGGACAACGTCGTGGTCGTCGGCCAGCAGGATGCGCAGCGTCTTCTTCATTCCTCAGGCCGGAGTATGGGGACCGTGGCTCGTACGGTTGTCCCCCCTGCCCCCGTTTCGAATTCAAGCGTCCCGCCGAGCATCCGAACACGCTCGCGCATTCCGGCAATGCCGACTCCCATCCGCCACTCGCCCTTGCGCAGGGCTTCGGCGAAGTCAGCGGGCAGACCCTTGCCTTTATCCTTCACTTCCAGGACTATTCGGTCGGTATCGGGCATGAGACGAATAGTAGCTGTTTTGCTGCCGGAATGGCGATGGACGTTGGTCAGCGCCTCCTGGGCAATCCGATATAAAGACAGAGCCGGGCCTCGTAGTCAAGCGGAAGAATCTCGCAGGGAGCCTCGATCCGCATGGCGACGCCGCTGCGCTCCTCGAATCCCCGGGCCAGCTCTCGCAGCGCCACCTCCAGCCCCAGCTCCTCTAGCAGCGGCGGGTGCAGCAAATGGGACAGAGTGCGGATTTCGGCCGCCGCGTCCTCGACGAGCTTGATGGTCTCCGCCAGTTCCTCCTTCTCCGTAGCCCCCAGGCGCTTGGATTGTTCCAGCATTCGGAGCTTCATCAGTGCCGCCGCTGCGGTCTGTCCGAGGGCGTCGTGCAACTCGCGCGCAATCCGCCGGCGCTCCTCGTCCTGCGCCCGCAGCAGTTGGTCGGTCAGCTTGCGCAGGCCCTCCTCGGCCCGCTTGTGCTCGGTGATGTCCAGCGCGACTCCCGCAGCGTGAGTGGGTTTCCCGTCCGGGCCGGCAAAGAAAGTGGCCCGGCCCACAATCCACTTCACGCCCGCGTCGGGATGCACAATCCGGTATTCGACGTCCAATTCGCCGCCTCGCTGCGCGCCTTCCTCCGCCATGCGTTGAATGCGGCCGCGGTCCTCCGGGTGGACCCGGGCCAGGAAGTCTTCGAGACTAAGAGGGGCATTCGGAGGAAAACCAAACATCTCATACCATTCCGGCGAAAGCCCCATCTTCCCGGTGGACAGGTCCCAGTTCCCAATGCCCAACCGGGCGCCCACCATGGCCAGCCGCAATTGTCCTTCGCGCTCTCTGAGCGCTTCCTCGGCGCGTTTGCGCTCGGTGATGTCTTGGGCCGATGAAACGAGAAACTGAACGTTTCCGGACTCGTCGAACAAGGGTTGCAGGGTGAAGTCGACGACGGCCATTCGGTTGCCTTTGGCACGAACCGTAATGTCGAAGCGCGAGAGTTCGCCGCGCGCCGCACGTTCAATGGCTTGGCGCACACGCTGCTGCTCCTCCTCCGCGTCCGAGAACCAGATGGTCTGCTCCAGCGGCTTGCCGAGGACGTCGAGCGGCTGCACCCCGGCCAACTCCAGGGCCGAGCGGTTGGCTTCGATCAGCACGCCTTCGGGCGTCAAGAGTCCGACAAACATCTGCGGGCCCATGCCGTCCATGATGTCCCGCATGCGCTGGGCCTGGCGGCGCAGTTCCGCCTCCTCGCGTCGGCGGTCGGCATCACTGCGGTCGAGCCGGGAGGCGTACCAGAACCCCAGCGCGCCGAGAAGAAGAACTGCGGCGGAGGAGATCAAAACCGAACCCAGGAACCCTGGGGGGAAGCTCTTCAGGATGGCGACGTCGAAAACCCAGCCGGCCAGGACCAGAAAGCCAACCAGCATTGAAAGGAGGGCGACGGCCTGGGCGAAGAGCCGAAAAGAGGTTGCTAAATGAGGATCGAGGGTTGCCGGCGAATCCGAGCCAGCCCTGGGCCTGCCTGTATCGGCTTCGCGCCGCATTCGTTCTCCCCTCGATGCGGCCTTAGTTCTGACTAGGAGTCTTCTTATCTCGCCAAGTTTCGCGCAAATCCCTCCGGAAGTCAATGAAAACACATACAGGAAATCCTGTAGGTCACCCCAGGGAAATTCTGGGGCGGAAATACACGGTGTACCGAATTGCGACAGCCAGACCTCGGTGCGATGCTAGGCCGCGAAAAGGGAGAAAGAGGGGAACACCGCAGTGACCCGAGAAATGCAAGACGCTATTTTCACCATGTGCCAGAGCGAAGGCTATATGAGGGCGTTGATTGAGGCCGAACCGGAGTGCGTCAAGCTGACGCGGTGCGACGGCACGCTGCTGCACATCAACGCCGCCGGGCTGGCGATGCTCGAAGCCGACAGTTTGGAGCAGGTTCAAGGCAAGAGTGTGTACCCGCTCATCGCACCGGAATACCTGCAAGCCTTTCAGGAGTTCAACCGCACGGTTTGCGGCGGGCAGAAGGCCACCCTGGAATTTGAGATCGTGGGGCTGAAGGGAACGCGGCGCTGGCTGGAGAGCCATGCCGTTCCCTTCCAACCGGAGGGAGAAGCGCACCCCCTTGTGCTGGCGGTTAGCCACGACATCACGTGGCGCGTGCAGGCGGAGGAGGCGTTGCGCCTCTCCGAGGAACGGTTTGCCAAGGTGTTCCGCAGCAGCCCTTTGGCCATCACCATCTCTGAACTGGCCACCGGCCGCTACGTGGAGGCCAATGAGCAAGCCCTGCTCCTGAGCGGCTACCGCCGCGAGGAAGTCGTCGGACGCTCGGCACTGGAAGTGGGGGTCTGGGTGGACCCGGCTCAGCGGGAGCAACTTCGCGCTGATTTGGCGCGTGATGGCCATGTGAAGAACCGTGAGTATCGATTCCGGCGCAAGTCGGGCGAAGTGTTCACCTGCCTGTATTCAGCGGAGCTCATCGAGCTAGCGGGAAAGCCGCACGTGCTTTCCATCGCCAACGACATTACCGAGCGCAAGCAGATGGAGGAAACCCTGGCGGAAAGCCAGCGCCAGCTTCGCCTCGCGCTGGAAGCCTCCGGTGTCGGCCTCTGGGACTGGGACGTTCGCACCGGCGCCCTTCGTGTCTCGCCCGAACTGAAGAAGCAGATCGGTCTTGGACCCAACGACCCCTGGGACGACTACCTCACGTGGGAACGCCACCTTCATCCCGACGACCGAGAGGGGGCCGTATCCGCCCTGCGGGCCTACCTGGACGGGTTCTGGCCGGAGTACGACGTTGAGTTCCGGCTGCGGCACAAGGACGGCTCCTACCGCTGGATTCGTTCGATGGGCACGGCCCTGCGGGACGGAACCGGGAAACCCTACCGGATGCTGGGCGCCCACGTGGACATCACCGAGCGCAAGCAGGCCGAGGAAGCGCTGCGGAGCAGCGAATCCAGTTTCCGGCTCCTGTTCGGTTCCAATCCTCTTCCGATGTGGGTGTACAGCCGGAAAACACTGAGATTCCTCGAAGTCAATGAGGCCGCCATCCGCAATTACGGCTACAGCCGGGATGAATTCCTCCAGATGACCATCGCCGACATCCGGCCGGCGGAAGACGTGGACCGGCTTCGGGAGGAGCTCAGCCGTCCGCGGCCGGCGTTGCAACACTCAGGTTCCTGGCGGCATCGTCTCAAGGACGGCCGGCTGCTCGAAGTCGAAATCCAGTCCCATACTCTGCCGTTCGCCGGCGAAGACGCCGTGCTGGTGGTGGCCGAGGACGTCACCGAGCGGAGGCAATTGGAGCGGCAGCAGGCTGTCCTCCACCGCGTGGCTACCGCGACCGTCGAAACTGCTAACTTGGCTGACCTCTACCGCGAAGTACACGCCGCCATTCAAATGGTCATGCCGGCTGACAACTTTTACATCGCTCTCTACGACGAAAACAGGGATGTGCTCAGCTTTCCCTACTTTGTGGACCAGGAGGACTCGACGCCGGCGCCGCGGCGGCCCGGGCGAGAGGTGACTTCCTACGTGCTGCGCACCGGCCGATCGCTGCTGTGCACCGAGGCCATAGACGAGGAATTGAGACGCAGCGGCGAAATCGAGACGGTGGGGGCGCCTTCGCCCGTCTGGCTCGGCGTGCCGCTGAAAGTAGCCGGCAAGACTATCGGGGTGATGGCGGTTCAGCACTACAGCGACCCGCTGGCCTACGGCGAGCGCGAGCTTCACCTGCTGGAATTCATGTCGGCCGAGGTGGCCAAGGCCATCGAGCACAAGAAGACCGAGGATGAGCTACGCCTCTTGCAAACGGCCGTGGAGCAGTCGGCGGAAGCCATTGTGATTACCGATGCCAACGGCGCCATCGAGTACGCGAACCCGGCCTTCAGCCGCATCGCCGGGTACGAGCGGCATGAGGTTCTCGGCCGGAACCCGCGGATTCTGAAATCGGGCAGGCACGACCGAGCGTTTTATCGCGTGCTTTGGGAGACCATTACTGGAGGTGAGGTTTGGCGCGGGGAGATAGTCAATCGCCGGCGCGACGGCTCCCTCTACACCGAACAGATGACCATCACACCGGTCCGAATGGGCGGGGAAATCACCCACTTTATTGCCATCAAGGAGGATGTCACCGAGCGCAAGAAGCTGCAGCGGCAGATGCAGGAGCTGCAGAAGTTCGAGGCGCTGGGGCAACTGGCGGGTGGCATCGCCCACGACTTCAACAACGCCCTGGGCGCCATCATGGGCTGGACAGATCTGGCACTGCTGGATGCAGCGGCCGGGAGTCCATTGCGGGCTCGCCTGCAGAAAATCTATGTGCAGGCCGAGCGCACCGCCGGGCTGACCCGGCAACTGCTGGCCTTCGCCCGCCGCCAGGCGCTGGAGCCGCGCAACCTGGATCTCAACCAGATTATTCGCGACGAACTGATACTGCTGGAGACCATGCTGGGCAAGGATGTCAAGGTGAAGGTGGCGCTGGCCGATGCGCTGCCGACCGTCTGCGCCGACCCGACCCAGATAGGGCAGATTCTGATGAACCTGTGCGTGAACGCCCGCGACGCCATGCCCGAGGGCGGCGAGCTGGTGGTGGAGACGCGCGAAGTGGAGTTCGATGAAGACTATTGCCGCCGCTACAGCTATGCGCGCCCGGGCCGGTTCGTGCAACTGGCCGTGTCCGACACTGGCGTGGGGATGGACGCCGAAACCCAGAAGCACATCTTCGAGCCGTTCTTCACCACCAAGGAGGTAGGGAAAGGAACCGGGCTGGGGCTGGCCACCGTGTACGGGATTGTCAAGCAGCACGAAGGGATCATCCACGTCTACAGCGAGCCCGGCGTGGGAACCACGTTCCGGGTCTATCTGCCGGTCGTCCAGGGTGCTGTTGTTCAGGATGACGAGAAGCCCAAGCAGGTGGAACGGGGCGGAACCGAGACCATCCTGCTGGCCGACGACCATGACGGGCTTCGCGAGACCGCCCAGGAAGTTCTGGAGACGCTGGGCTATCGCGTATTGTCGGCGGCTGACGGCAAGATGGCCTGTGAGGTGTTCGACCAGCACGCCGGCGAGGTGGAGTTGGCCATCCTGGACGTGGTGATGCCGGAGGTGTGCGGGCTGGCCGTCGCGCAACGAATTGCCTCCCGCCGTCCGGACGTGCCGGTCATCTTCACCACGGGCTACTCTGGGCTATCCTCTCTGCGGGAACAAATGGAAAAGGGAGCCGAGGTTCTGCAAAAGCCCTACACGCCTGCGGTGCTGGCGCGCAAGGTGCGCGAGGCGCTTGACGCTGCCCGGGGTTGGACCCATAGTTCAAGGTGAAGAGAGGTACATCTCATGGGGCTGGACAACAGAGTCGCCACGCTGGTGGCCATTGACGACGACACGAACTTCTTGGAGTTGATTCGCGCCGCGCTCACCCAGGACGAGCTGGAGGTCGTGACGTTTGCCGACGCGCAGGAGGGCCTTGGGTTCTGCCTGCGGCGCCACCCACAGATTGTCGTGACCGACCTCAACATGCCGAAGCTGAACGGTCTGGAAGTGCTGAGGCGAATCGTGGAGGCCGACCCGGCTATTGAGGTGATACTGCTGACCGGCAACTACTCCACAGAATCGGCCGTGTCCGCCATCCAGCAGGGCGCGGCGGACTACTTGGAAAAACCGCTTCCGGTGGAGAAGCTGCGTCGACGGGTGTATCAAGCCATTGAGTCGTTCCGTCGGAGACAGGAAGCCGCCAAGCTCGACCAACAACTCCTCCAGACCTTTAGCTTCGAGAGCATGATCGGGCGCAGTCCCGAAATGCTGGCTGTGTATTCTCTTCTCCAACGGGTAGCCCCGCACTATCGCGTGACGCTAGTGACTGGAGAGACCGGCACCGGCAAGGAGCTGGTGGCGCGGGCGCTGCACCAGTTGAGCCCGGTGGCCTCGGGGCCGTTTGCGGTGTGTAATTGCTCGGCCATCGTCGAGACGCTGTTCGAAAGCGAGCTATTCGGCCACGTCAAAGGCTCATTCACCGGCGCTTCACAGGACCGCATCGGTCTGTTCGAATACGCCAATGGCGGCACGCTGCTGCTGGACGAGATCGGGGACATGCCGCTGGTCACGCAGGCCAAGCTGCTGCGCGTGCTGCAATACCAGGAAATCCAGCGGGTCGGGTCGCCGGCGCCGCGCAAGGTTGACGTTCGTGTCGTGGCTGCCACCAACCGCGACCTGCTCGCCATGGTCAAGAAGGGAGAGTTTCGCGAGGACCTCTACTACCGGCTGTCCATGGTTCGGATTCAACTGCCGGCCCTGCGCGAGCGGCGGGAAGACTTACCCTTGCTGGTTCGACACTTTGTGGAGCGATTCTCCGCTCAGTACAACAAGCCCATCCGCGGCCTGACGCGCCGTGCGCAGGCCTTGATATCTCGGTACCCGTGGCCCGGCAACGTGCGCGAGCTCGAGAACGCCATCGGGCACGCCTGCATGATGGCGCAAGGAGACTTCCTGGATGTGGGAGATCTTCCCACCGAGCTGCACCGGCCTGCGGAGAGCCTCGCCGCCGGCGAGGACGAGATGCTGACCCTGGACGAACTGAGCCGCCGCCACGCCCGCCGCGTGCTTGAAAGGACGGGCGGGAACAAACTGCAGGCGGCGGGAATTCTGGGAATCAGCCGCAGTACTCTCTATCGGCTCCTCGGCGAGAAGGAAGCCGAGGAGGTGAAGCACTGCAAGTAGGTCTGGGCGGCCCTTAGTAGAGCCCGTCACTCTCCGAGATCATCCGAGCCAATTCCGCGTAGACGCGGGAGTCCCACCAGCCGCGCTCCACTTCCGACGCCATCACGGCCAGTGCTTCCTCAGGGGAGAGCTCGCGCTTGTAAGAGCGCTCGGTGGTCAGCGCATCGTAGACGTCCGCCAGTTGAAAGACGCGCGCGGTGAGCGGGATCTTCTCGCCTTTGAGGCCGTCAGGATAACCCGAGCCGTCGTACTTTTCATGATGGTGTCGGATGATGGGCAGTACGCGGGCGAAGGATTTCAGAGAGGAGCAGATCTGCTCTCCGGCCACAGTGTGCTGCTCCATCACCTTCCGTTCCTCTGGAGTCAGCGGCCCCCTCTTGAGCAGGATGGAATCGGGTATAGCCACCTTGCCGATGTCATGGAGCACGCCCGCTCGGCGCAAGGCCAGAATGTCTTCTTCCGGAAGGCCCAGACGGGCGCCGAGCCGCGACGCCGACTCGGAAAGGCGCTCGCAATGGCCCCGCGTGTAGGGGTCTTTGGCTTCGATAGTTCGTGCCAAGGTGAGAATCACCGATTCGCACCGCTCCAGCTCGTCCACACAGGACTTGAAGCGCAGCAAGGCCCAGATGCGCGCAAACAGTTCCCTGGGATGTACCGGCTTGCCGAAGAAATCGTCGGCGCCAGCCTCGAGGCACTGAACGCGGCTCTCTAGGTCGGAGTTTCCCGTGATGAGGACCACGGGAACCAGGCGCGTCTGGGGATTGGCCTTGATGCGGCGGCAGGTTTCAACCCCATCCAGTCGCGGCATCTTCACGTCCAGCAGGACCAAATCGGATTGCTCGCGTTCCAGAAGGTCCAGCGCCGCCAGACCGTCATCCGCGGTGGCCACTTCCAGACCCGCGCAGCGCAGCGTCTCAGCGAACAAGGCACGGTAGGCTTCGTTGTCGTCAGCTACCACAGCTCTCGGCATCTTCTCCTCCAGACCAACACATGAGCAACCCGCAGACCGAAACAGGGGGGAGGATAAGAATTCTTTGCGTGCGAATGGATTCGTGAATTCAATGCCTTGGCCACTCCGGCCCAGAAAGCGTTCTGGCGAGGGCACCGGAGAGTGTCGCAGATTCGGACAATTATCTCAGCTTCATACGGCTCGCGAGAGCAGGGTGGGCAGAGGTAATTCGAGCGACTCGCAAGTGGTTGATCCGCTGAGGAAAAAAGAATCGCACCTCCATCCCGATTTGAGCCTGCCGTGCTCTTTTTGGAGTGGCACAACGCCAAAAGGAGAATGACAATGAAGAATCGAAGCAAACTGACCACAGCGCTGACGGGCCTGGTCACGCTGCTGGCTCTGGGTTTGACGCTGGGACCGATCGTGGAGGCCAAGACCGTTAGTGCGGTAGCGGTCTCAACCGTGGTTGGCTGGTGGAAGTTCGACGATCCCGCCGGTGTTCTGGCAACCGACGCCAGCGGGTATGGAAACACGGGTCAGTTGTACGGCTTTGCCTACATGACCTCGGATGCCACCATGGGGACGAAGCTGACCATCGCCGATGGTGAGGGTAAGATGCTCGTTCCCTACAACACCATGCTAGAGCCCGAGAAGGGCACCATTGCGCTCTGGTTCAACACACCGGAGATTCGGGACATGGACCTGCTACACCACACGTCCGACCTTTTGACTCGCACCAACGTCCCAGGCTCATGGCTCGTCTACGGCGTTCGCATCGAAGCCGACGGTGCGATCTGCGGCATCATCCTCGAAGATGTCGACGAATACCGCCGCTGGGTATTCGTGCGGACGCTGCCTGGCGTGGCTACGGTCAACGAGTGGCACAACGTAGCCTTCCGATGGGACGGCACCTCGGCGGCACTCTATGTCAACGGCAAGCTGCACGCCGCCAAGCCGTACACGCCGGTGCCTGGAACGGGTTTGAGCTACAGTGGCGCCTTCCCCGTTGCCGTGGGTTTGGGCAGCTTCTGGGAAGGCTTGCCGGGCAGTGAGCACGAGTTCATCGGTTCATTGGCCGACATTCGCATCTACAACGGTGCCCTGACCGAGTCCGACATCCAGTCGCTGTACCTGGCTCACGGCACGATGGCCCTGAAGACTAATCCCTCGAGTGGCCCTGTCCTGCTCAACAAGGCGACCCCGACGACACAGCCGACCACCCCGATCCGCTTGGGCGGAAAGAGCAAGCGATAGGCCGAGGCGGTCATAATGAGCCCCACCTCGAAGGGGAGCCGGAAACCGCCGGCTCCCCTTTGTCTTTCCAGTGGAGAGGAGGGCCGAGAGATGGTTACGCCGGATCGTCTTCCCGAACTGCAACGTCGTCTTCGCCGTCTGGAACGCAGAGACTGGTGGCTGTGGATGACCGCCGGCGTGGTCACGCTGCTGCTGACCGCCGGAATCTTCTTCGGTTCGCTGCCCTTGGTGAGCTGGGGCGAGAATGAGCTCCCCATCAACCTCAACCAGGCGTTGCACGGGCTGGCGGCCTTGGTGCTGCTCTTCAATCTCTATGCGGTCTACCAGCAGATTCTCATCAAGCGGCTGCGGCGGCAGCTGGCCGAGCAGATGGTGCTGACCGCCCAATTGCAGGCGCGCGCCGAAGAATATCAGCAGCAGGCCATGAGCGATGCCCTGACCGGCCTCTACAATCGTCGCTTCGCCGACCAGCACCTGCCTTCCGAGATTTCCCGCGCCCAGCGCAGCGGCCAGCCGCTCACCGTGCTCCTCTTCGACCTGTGCGGGTTCAAGCAGATTAATGATGAGTACGGCCACGCCGCCGGCGATCTGGCCCTGAAAGAGTTTGCTCGTCACCTCAAGCGCACCTTCCGCGTTTCCGACTTGGCGATGCGGTTGGGCGGCGATGAGTTCTTGCTGCTGCTGCCGGACTGCACCGCGCAGGAAGCTCAGAGCCTGCTGAACCGCCTTCGCCCTATCGAGATCTCCTTCCGGGACGCCACCATCCCGGTGACCTTCGCGGTCGGCTTGGCGCAGTACGAGCTGGGGGATGGCCCGGAGCAGCTGTTGGAGCGCGCCGATCAGGTGCTGTACGCCCAGAAGCGGGAAGACCGCTCCGCCACGGTGCCGCCTGAACTGCTCTGGCCGGCTAGGGCGCCGTCCACGAAGCCGACTACGTAGATACCCGGGGAGTCCATCTGCAAAAGGCCTAGGAGGTGGCGAAGTCGCAGGAGGGTCCGTTGGACATTGTGCGCCGATGAACAACGAAGGCGTGGGCCTTGTGGTAGAAGTCGGGCGCCTTGGGGTAGTTGCCCAACGGAAGTAGACGTTTCCCAAGCCATTGTAGGAGCGAGCGCCCCCAGCCACCGCGCCGGCGAGCTTAGGCCTCCCTGCAGAAACAAGAGCGACTGCAAGCCCCAGCGGAACTGCTCGGCGAAGAAAAACGCCAACGAAAGCCCCAAGAACAAAAGGGTCGTCCAACCTTTCCGCCTCATTGTTACCTCCTCAACGCGCCCGTCGCTCGCAGCTTGTTGCCCCTAAAGAACGGACAATCCGCCCGGCTTGCCGAACGGGCAGGGGCGCGAAGGGGCTCGGCTCCTGCCCGTCCGCAGTTACCGCAGTACAAACGCTGCGCTGTAGCGGAGACCATCGGGCATCTGGATCGTGATGGTGTAGGTTCCGGTGCCCAACGCTCGCGTGCCCAAGTTGTAGACCCACTCGCCGTCCGCGTAGCGGAAGACGAGCGTGTTGTCGTTCGATTCGCCCGTGTTCAGGTCAATGGCGTCCAATGCAATCACTTCAGCGCTTCTCGACAACGCCGCAATTCGCGGCGGTGCGGAGTTCTGATCGGTCAGAGTCACGCTGCCGCTGGAGAGTTGAAGCTTCAAGGGAAGCGTGCTCCCTTTCTTGAACGCCTTGTTGGGCAAAGGAGGAGTGTCTCCCGCTGGCATAAGAGCGCCCAGTGGAGGGAAGAGTCCCTCAACCTCTAGCGGAGCGCTAAAGACGGCGAAGGGCGACAAGGACGAAACCAGCGCGCAGATGATGTTATTCACGGTGTCCAGCGAAGAGGTCTGGTCCACCCACGCCCCACCCTCGAAGTGAAACAGTCTCAGGCCTGCCTCAGTCGTATAGCTGATGCCGCTGTAGTTGATGCAGACGGTAATCAGGCCGTTGAAGCTGGCTGTGGTGCTCAGCTCGAAATAGGTCGGCGGGTCGCCCAGGCTGAACCCGGCGGGCGGGGCGGGACCGAAGTTGGTCTCAGTTATGCTGGTAGTGCCGGAGACCGTCACGTTGTCAAATGTAAGTGTCACTTCATTCGTCAAGGGCGTGACGACATTGGCCCCGGCAGGGGTGTTGTCACCCGAACCAATCTTGACGACGAAGGCATCGCCACCACCGCCGTTTGCAGGCTGGAGCGCGCCTGTTGTTATGGGAAAGTCGGGGTCGTCCGTGCCGCCGGTGACATAAGCATTGCCGAGGCTGTCCACAGCGATGCGAAAGCCAAAGCTACGATCACCAAGACAGGTTGAGTAAACGAACGCGGTGCCAGGTGGATTCACCTTGGTCACGTAGGCACTAAACCTATCGCAGCCTTGCAAGGGATCAACTGTAATGGAAGCGGCGTTGCCCTCGCCGGTGACATAGGCGCTGCCCGCTCCATCGACAGCGACGCCAAAAATTCTGCTGAGACAGGTGGAGTAGAGCACACCACCATCAGGCTTGAACTTGGCCAAGAAACCCGGGGAAAAAACTCCCCCATCGACGCAAGGCTGAATCGGGTTAACGGTGGGGAAATCTGGGGACACGTGGGTGCCGACTACATAGGCATTGCCGGAGGTGTCCACGGCAATGTCTCGACCATCTCCATCGTCGAAAGCTCCTATGCTGCCGCCCAGATAGGTAGAGTAGACAACATCGGAAGCGTCGCTATTGAACTTGGTCACAAATGCGCTTCTACTTCCCCCATCGCCGATAAACGGCGCAGCCGGATTGAGAGACTGGAAGGCATTCCTAACAGGGAAGTCCGAGTCTGGCGATATCGTGTACCCAGTGACATGGGCGTTTCCCGAGTTGTCGACGTCAATGGCGAGGCCCTCGTCTTTGCTGCGGGTGCCAAGACCTCCAAGACAAGTCGAGTAGACCAAGTCTGATCCCGCGGGGTCGAGCTTGGCTGCAAAGGCACTCCGCCCGCACTCCGGCTGGAAGGCTCGTAGCGTAGTGCGGAAACCTAGATACGCTGCGCCGGTGACGTAGGCATCGCCGGCGGTCCCTACTGCGATATCTTGGACGTCTGCCTTGCCTTCGCCGAAGTAGGTCGCGTAGATTAGGCTGGCACCGCTAGGATCGAGCTTGGCTACGAACGAGTTACTGTGGCCGGGTACCCCATCATGATGATTAGGTTCGAGTACGTCGTCTGTGGTCGGAAAATCCACTGAGGTCGTGAAGCCGGTGACGTACGCGGCCCCGCTGGCGTCCACGGCGATGCCGAGTGCCTGTTCTTGTGAGCTCCCGTCGAGGAAGGTGGAGTAGGCAGGTTCGGTGCCGCTAGAATTGAGCTTGGACACGAAGGCCGCATTCTGGTAACACAGCGGCGCTCCGCAATTGAAAGTCACAAGAGAAGCATTGCACACTCCGTCTTCGCCACAGCCGGTGTCCAACGCGCCGTCGGTTTTGGGAAAGTCCGGCGATCTGGTTATCCCAGCGACGTACGCATTTCCGTCCGCATCCACTGCGATGCCGTAGACTTCGTCCGACTGGCTTCCGCCGAGGAAGGTGGAGTAAACCAGCACGGGGTCGATGGTCAGGGGCTGGGAGGGATCGTAGGATGCGACGTGGATGGTAACGTGACTGTTCTCGTCTAGCGAGTAGACGCTGGCGACCGGCAGGCGAGTGCCCTCAATTTCTTGGTACACAAAGGGAGCGCGCTGGATGACTTCTCCATGCGTTGTGCCCAGGAGGAGATTGCCCTCGGGGCTGAGTCGAATCGGATCCGCACCGTGAAAGTCCAGTCGGATAACCGACGGGTTGGTACCCGGGGCGACGATAAAGTCGTACTCCAGTTGCCCTGCGACGGCAGGGTTGGCGTGGAAGACGAGATCAATGCCCGGATAGACCTCCTTGTATCGGACTCCGGCAAAGTGAGGCACATTCGTCCGCCAGGCTTCGGCGTTGTTGCCGATGAAGTAGTTGCTCTTGCCGCGCAGTTCGTCAACCCCGACGAGTGCAGGGTCTGGGTTGGCGCCGAGGAGCTTCATGCGAAGCACACTCGGAGCGGGCGTCTCTTCAACGCGATCTCGCTGACCAGGCCCTTGCAGGGCCAGGACGGCTTCGGTTGGTGTCAAGAACAGTGTGTATCCTTGTCCTCGAGACAGGAATCGCACCTCAGGATTAGTTTGGCCCTGGTTGGGCTCGAAACTGAGGGGAAGGACTCCGTATCCGTTGACTGGCTTTGTTTGATTCCCCAGGCGGGCTGTGGAGTCATTCTTCTCGGGCGACGATTGTGCCCCAGCAGTCTGCGCGAGGGCCAAAGCCACCAGCGTGCTGAACACTGCTGCCTTGATCTTCATTGTGATTCTCCTTTCTGTCTGTCGGTCTCTAGCCTTTCTCTTGCCATCAATCGCGGCCGGCAACGGGCAGGAGCCCGGGATCCCTCGGTCCTGCCCGTCCGCTGGCTTTCGTGCGTCATTGCTTCTGTTGCTCCAGCGCCAACTGGATCTGGGGCGCCTTTCTACGGAACGCGGGTCAGCTCCATGCGAAGAGGCGCGAAGTAGAACCGGTCGACCGGCGACTTGCAGGCGCCGTTGGCGGGACACTCGCGCAGCCGCGCGATGTTGTTGGGCTGGGCCGACGTCTCAATCACCCAGGTGTCCGCATCCGGGTGCGCGACCGTGGCCGTGCTGGCGCCGGGATAACTGCTGCCCCAGCTCAGGAAGTAGCGCTTGCTGCCGACCACGAAGTTGAACTGCACCCGGGTGGTGGTGGCGGTTGTTCCTACCCCCATCGCCAGGATGCCGCCCGAGTCGGCGATGGCGGCGCCTAGGTTGGTGCTGACCTGCCCCGTGCTCAGCGTAAAGCTTCCGCCGTCCGACGGATTGGCGAGCTCGAACGCTATCCCACGCCCCGGACCGGTTGCCATGTAGAGGTTGTTGGTGTCGTTGTTGCAAAGGAGCTGCGCGGGGTAGAAGCCTCCGTCGCTCGTCACTACGCTGTCGCCCACTATGTTGGGCGGCACGCGCAACTCCACGTTGACATCGTCGCAGTTTTGGCCCTTGTTGCCCTTGCCTTGCGCCTGCGCTTCCGGGTTGAAGACGACCATCTGCCCGGCCAGGGCAAAGGCGAGGAGAAGGGCCAAACCCGCGCCGGGTACTGCCTTGCTGCCTGCTTGATTGCTTTTCATCGTAGCCTCCTTGGTTGCTTGTTTACGTTCCAACCCCGGTTCGGCGTCGCCGCCAAAAACAAGGAGGCCGCCGAGCCGGGCGATGAGCCCGAGTCCGACGGCCTCCGAAAGCTTCGGTCAGCCGATGCTGCTTCGGCCTAGTGGCCGAACTTGATCTTCTTCTTCGTCACCTCGGCCAGGACGGGTAACCCGTCCTGGATCTTGAGCCGTTCAATCTCACCATGGCGCAGCTCCTGGCAGAAGCGGACAAAGCCGAGCCAGGCAACGTGCAGCGCTGCCTCCGACCCAGCGCTCGCCAGCGCCGGCGGCGCCCAGGTCGCCCGCGCCGTCCGCCCATTGCCGTTGCCTGAGCCATTCATAGTCGTTGCATCCTCACTGCGGCCGCCTCAGCGTCACAGAAAACGGCATGTGGTAGGTGCCGATTACGGTGCCGTTGGGGTTGAGCAGGTCGGCCAGGTCGCAGTCACTGCAGCCGCCGGTTTGCAGGATGGTGTCGCCCGAAATAGGATTCACCACGGCCTCCAGGAGCTGGCGGAACAGCAGCGAGTAGCGCGCGTTCCACTGAAGCCCCGAGCTCTTCCTTCCTTTGACCCGCGAGGTCACCGCCCGCGGCTCGTCGACCAGAATTTCCAGCGACGCCGTACCGTCTCCAAGAAAAGCATGGTCGGCCGGGAATCGGACGATGAGATGATCCACGCAGGGGTCAGAGTTGGGGACGGGCGGCACCGGTGTGGGGAGGGGAGAACCGTCCGCTGTAGTCAGCGCGGACCAGTCTGTGTCCCCGACCGCATCCGCGATCTCCTGGTCAATGTTCAGGCAGGAGCTGCCGCCCACCCGGTCGGAAAAGTCCAGCACCAGCCACCGGCTCGGTTCGGCCACATACTGTTCCCACTCGGCCTTCTCCGAGTTGACGCTGGGCACGCAGCAGCCCGGCACCATGCGCAACCAGTAACGGTCGCTCAGGGTCAGGCTATCGGTGGCCTGCTCGGCATTGGGAATCACCTCGCCGGTGGAATCAACCGAGCCTGTGCAGGGGTCGGAGAAATCCACATAATCGTAGCCGCAGGGCGTGGCCTGTCCGTCGCTCCGGATTCGCTGACCGGAGGTATCGGCGAAGTCGGCCCGAACCAGGGTTTGGGTGGCGTTGTTCAGGCTGCCCTTCTCGACGACTGCGAAGAGCTCGATGCCCTTGCCGCGGCGGCCGTTGGTGTTGGTGACTTCGATGTCGAACTTGCTGACGGGGGCGTTGTCGGCTACGGTGATGTTGGCAATCAGCTCTCCCGAGTTCTTAAACGTGGTGGAGTTGACGGTAATGCCGCCGGGATCCTCGGTTCCGGTCACCAGGAAGCGGGCCACAGCGCCTTTCTTGAAGCCGCTGCCGCCGATGACGACGTCCAGGTTGACGGTGCCTTGCTCGGCCGCCGGAGGATTGGCGGAAGTCACCTTGACATCCTGCGCCGCCGCCGGCGCGGCCGCCAGAAGCCAGCATAGGAAGGCTAGGATGGCTAGGCCGGGATAACGACCCTGACTCGCTCTGCCGCTGCTTCGCATGAGGCCTCCAATGCGTTCCACAAGGTCGAGTCCCGACCTGTTGCCCTTAAGGAACGGACAAATTGCCCAGCTTGCGCCACGAATGACAAAATGACTCTAAGTGCGAGATTTCACTTGGTTGCCGGTTGCCTGGACTGTATCATCCAGCGCAGCGAGAATACAAGCCCAAAAGCTGGGCGCGTCGGGGCGGGCAGGTGGCAGACGAGCCGGAACTGGCATTCCTGGAGCAACTGCGCCAGAAGCAGTCGGCGAAGCCAGGATGGTCCTATTTCATTCAGCATTTCTCCGGCCTCCTCCTCCAGACCATCCGGGAGAGCGAGTCGGACTACGACCAGGTCCTCGACCGCTACCTCTTTGTGTGCCAGAAGCTGGCGGAGCGGGAGTGCAAGCGCCTGCTCAGCTTCAAACGCGGCGGGCAGAGAGAGTTCAGCGCCTGGCTGCGCGCGGTCACACGGAACCTGTGCATTGACTACCTGCGGGAGCAGCAGGGCCGCCGCCGCTTGCCGCGGGCAATCGCGCGCCTTTCCTCCCTGGACCAGGAAGTCTTCGAGAGCTCCTTCTGGCACGGTCACAACGCGACTGAAACCTACGAAAAGCTGCGCCCCAACCACCCGGGACTTCGCTTTGCCCAAGTCCTCGAAAGCTCGGAACGGATTCAAGTTGCCCTCCAGCCCTGGCAACTGCAGAAGGTGCTGGAGCAGAAACCGGTTCCGAGTCCAGTCAGTCCGATAGGCAGCGAGGGCGAGAACCTTCTTGAGCAGGTGCCCGACGGGCGCGCCGGCCCTGAAGAAGACGCCCTGCTCCAGGAGAAGGCCCGATTGCTGCAGGGTGTCGTGGCCGAGCTGCCGGAACGGGCTCGGATGTTGCTCCGGCTGCGGTTCGAGCTGGGCTTGACGCTGCAGGAAGTCGCCCGGCTCTCCGGGCTGGGCGACCACCGCAAGGTGCACGAGGAGCTGGCGCGCATCCTTGAACAACTGCAATGCACCCTGAAAGAGCGCGGGTGGAGCGGATGACGCCGGAAGAAGCAGGAATTTGTCCGTTCTTTAAAGGCGAGGACAGGTAGTCAGCCGAGTATGGATTGCCTAAACTCCAAAGACCTCCTGGCAGCGTGGAACGGACTGCTGAGCGAGGCCGAGCGGAGGGAACTCTCGACGCACCTCGCTCAGTGTTCTCGCTGCCGAGAATTGGAAAAGAGCGTGCGGGAACTAGTCCGCCTGGCCACCACCGCTGCCCCCGCGACCCCACTGGTGACACCGGCTTCCTGTCCCGCCGAGAGCGAATTGGTGGACTACGTCGGGCAACGTCTCGCCGCAGCCGGCAGACGGCAGATCGAGGCGCACCTGGCCCAATGTCGCCCGTGCCTCTGGCAAGTAGCCGCCCTGGCTCGAGCAGAGCTCGATTCATTGCCGTCGGTCTCCCTGGAATGGCGCGATGCCGTCCGGCAGGCCGAATCGTTGGTTGAAAAGCCTCAAGAGCGTCGTAGCGCAAGGTGGTGGTTCACTCCCTCTTGGCGCTACGCTCTCGCCTCCGCCGCTGCGGTTGCGTTGCTCGCAATCGGACTCTTCTGGAATCAGGGGAACGTTCCTTTGCCTCTGAGTCCCAACCAAGCTCAGGTTCCACCGGGTGAGCCGTCACCAGCTCCCCCCGCCGAACCCAAGGAACCGACACTTCTGGTCGAGCAGAATCCCCCGGATCGTCCAGTGTCTCAGGTTCGCAAATCTCCGGGGGCGGCTCCGGCTTTGCCTCAGGTGGTCTGGCCGCAGGAAGGGAAGCAGGTGGCACGGGAGGAACTGGAGATCCGCTGGCAGGCCATGCCCGGCGCGCACCTCTATGAGGTAACCCTTCTGAACCGGGCTGGTGATGTGGTTTGGGAAGGTCAGGCTCCCGGCGAGCGTCTCCGGGTTCCCGACGAGGTCAGGCTGCAGCCCGGAGAGCGGTATTTCGTTTGGGTGGCTGCCCACGCAAAGGGGAACGGGACGGTGCGCTCGCCCTCGGTCGCATTTGAGATTGCCGCCTCACCGTTGCGCTGACCGGCGGATTGGCACTCAAGGCAGGCCTATGACAGGGAAGCTTGGTGTTGCCCTTCTGGCTTTCTGGATCTCCCTGTTTAATGCTACCGCGTTCTCTGCCCAATCGGATGGGCCCTCTGCACCCGACAAGGCAGCCGTAGATGCGCAGGTGGAGCACGCGCGCCAAGTCTATTCTCAAGAAGGTCCACTTGCTGCGGTTCCCCTGTATGAGGAGGCGCTGGCTGGCTACCGTCAACTGGGAGACCGCCTGGGCGAGGCCATCGTGCTCGGGTATCTCGGTAACTGCCACAAGCACGCGGGCGATTATGACAAGGCCCTGGAGCTGTTGCTGGAGGCGCTGGCCATCAAAGAGAGCTTGAAGGCTACGGTCGAAACCGGCAAAACCCTGAACCATCTGGGGCTGCTTTATTGGGAGATGGGCAACTACGACAAAGCCTTGGAACGGTTCGGTCAGGCCCTGGCCAAAGCGGAAGAGGCCAAGGACACCAAGCTGCGCGCGGCTCTGCTCAACAACCTCAGCCTGGTTTACGACGAACAGGGCGACTACCGCAAGTCGCTGGAGCAGTACGAACGGGCGCTGGCCCTGCATCGCGAGCAGGGCGATTTGGAGGGAGAGGCGTACACGCTCGGCAACATCGGCGGGGTGTACTACACGTTGGGGGAATTCCGCCAGGCGATCAGTTACCACGCGCAAGCGTACGCGCTGAGCCGGAAACTCAACCTAAAGCCTTCACAGAGCCAAGACTTGGGCAACATGGCCTTGTCCCACCTGGAGCTGGATGAAATTCCCGAAGCCGAGCGACTCTTTCGAGAAGCGCTCACGCTTGCCCGCCAGGCTGGCCTGAAGAAGGACGAAGCGGACTGGCTGAGGGGGTTGGGTGGGGCCCAGCTCCGTCGGGGAGAATACTCCGACGCCCTGGCCAGTTATCGTGCCGCGGCAGAGGTTTATCAGAAGTCAGAAATGAAACGAGAGCTGGCGGAGGCGCATTCGTTTCTGGCCGACCTGTATCTGCGCTTGGGTGCTCTCCCCTCGAGCCGGCGCGAGCTGGAGCAAGCTCTGGCCTTGGCGACCTCCATCGGCTATCGCCGCGGGGTCGTGGCGAGCCTCAGCTCGACGGGTGAACTAGCGCAGCGAAGCGGCCAGTCGGAGGAAGCGCTCAGCCACTTCCACCGCGCCTACGACGAAGCTCTCCAGTTGGACGACAAGACCCAGCAGGTTCTGCTGCTGGTGCGCCTGGGCCGGGCCGAACTGGAGCGCGAGCGCTACGCCCGCGCGGAGGAGCATCTGGCCGCCGCGCTGGAGATTGCTCGCCGCCAGGAATTGAGGAGCCACGCCGCACTGGCTCTACTCGGGCAGGCTGAAGTGCGGCGCCGACGCGACCAACCGGAACAATCTCTGCCTCTTTACCAGGAGGGTCTCGAGCTGGCAACGGTTGTCTCGAACCGCGAACTGATCTGGCGGGTTCACCACGGGCGGGGTCGCGCGCTTGAAGCCTTGAACCGGCCACAAGACGCCTTGACGGCCTACCAAGCGGCGGTGACGGTGATCGAAGCGCTACGGGGTTCGATTCGGGAGGAAGCCTTTCGAGCCGGATTCATGGAGGACAAATATGAGGTCTATGTCGACCTCGTTCGCTTGCTCCTGCAGTTGGGCCGAACCGAGGAAGCGTTTCTCTATGTAGAAAGATCCCGGGCCCGCGCCTACCTCGACCTGTTGGGCAACGGCAGCATTCGCTTCTCTGGGGGCAAAGGCCTCGCCGAGGAGGAGCAGAACCTGCGCCGGCGCATCGACCAGCTCCAGCAATTGCTGGAGCGCGAGCAGCAACGCCCCCAACCTGAACTTCGCGGCAGCGCCCTCGAGACCTTTCGAAGCGAGCTCTCGGAAGCCCAGCGCCAGTATTCTCTTCTTCTGGCTCAGTTGCGCGTGGCAGACCCAGAATTTGAGTCCTTTGTGGCCGTCAAACCGCTGGGCGCCTCCGAGGTTCAGAGCCTCTTGGGCGAGGGAGAAGTTCTGCTCGAGTATTTTCTCGCCCGCGACCACCTGACTATCTTCCTGCTGACGCGCGATAAAGTTGTCCACTTCGACCAACCAGTCAACGAGCGAGACGTGCGAGCCAAGGTTGACCTCTTTCGCGACCGGCTGCGTCCCGGGCTGCCGGGCGCGGACTGGCAAGGGCCCGCGGCCAGCCTCCGCGAACTACTCTTGGGCCCGGTCGAGAATAGCGGACACCTGGAGAAGTCAATTCTTCTCTACATCGTCCCGCACGGCGTGTTGCACTACCTCCCCTTCTCAGCGCTCTGGAGGCCTGTGGGTTCTGGCGGTGAGTTTCTGGTCGAGAAACACCTGATCGCCTACCTTCCCTCGGCCAGTACGCTGAGGTTCTGTCAGCAAAAGGCTGACCGGCAGCGAGGCGCCCTTCTGGCCATGGCGCCCGCCATATCCCGCCTGCGATTTGCCCGGGAAGAAGCGAAGGCGGTTGACGAACTCTTCGCGGGCGAGGGGCTGTTGGCGGTGGGCCGCGAGGCCACCGAAGAGCTCTGCAAGGGGCGCTGTGGGGAATATGGTGTCCTCCACTTTGCCACCCACGGGCACCTCAACAAGTTGAACCCTCTGTTTTCCCGGATTGATCTGGAACCGAGTCGAGATTCAGACGGGCGCCTGGAGGTGTACGAGATAATGGGGCTGCGGCTCCACGCCGACCTGGCGACGCTGAGCGCGTGCAACACTGCCCTGGGCTCCGGCCACTTCGGCCAACTGCCCGCGGGCGAGGACTGGGTCGGCCTGACCCGAGCCTTTATTTACGCCGGCACACCCACCGTCCTCGCCAGTCTCTGGGAAGTGGATGACCGGTCCACGACGGAACTGATGAAGGCCTTCTACCGCCACTGGGGCCGCACCGATGGAAAGGCGGAAGCCCTGGCTTTAGCTCAGCGCGAGTTGCTGGGCAAATCTTCCGGTGGTACCTACAGCAACCCCTACTACTGGGCCGGCTTCGTCCTTGTCGGTGATGCCCATTGAAGCACTACTGCGAACGGGTAATCTTTGGCCGCTACGGCGTTATAGATGTCGATGTACTCGCTGCTCGCGAAAAGAGGACCTTAGGCAGCCAAAGCCTGGAATTTTTGGACACAAAAGTCACCACAGTCGTCCAGAAGGCTGTTTTGGGGGCGTGTAAGTTGTTGAAAAGGTGGTGCCGGGGGCGGGGATCGAACCCGCGACCTAGGGATTATGAGACCCTCGCTCTGCCACTGAGCTACCCCGGCTCATTCTTGGAGCACACTAGCCCGCAAGGCGTCCGCGCCAGGCAGTAACCATCGTACCGGCACGGAAGTGGGGTGTCAACGCACCAAGGTTCTGGAAAAAATTCGCCCGATTTCCTATTGATTGAGAAACCTTGGCGTGGCATTGTACATCGTAGTAAGTGAAGCGGCGCCAGACGGAGAGGACGATGAAGCGGGAGAAGCGACTGAAGCTCGATTGGGACACGCTCCGGACGCCGCTGCACGAATTTGGTTTGCCTCCCTTTTTGGAGCGCGCGGCGCGCTGGGTGGAGAAGCATCCGAAGACCGTGCTGGCCGGCGCGCTCATCCTGACGCTGACTGTTTTGCTCGCGCAGACGCCAGCCGAGCAGTCCACCGACGCCGACCCCTACAGCGGCGAGACGCCGCTTTTCGTCTAAGCGTGAGCCTCAGCACCGCTTAACGTCCTGCTTCCTCAACCGGAACGAACGGTTAAGCCTACTGCTGCGGTTTGCGGAGATTCCGGGGTTTGCTACACTTAAATGCGCTGGCAGAACGCTGCGGCTTCGCTGCGGTTTGCGGAGATTCCGGGGTTTGCTACACTCGTTCCACCTTTCAGGCAGCGGCGAGCGCAGCTGCGGTTTGCGGAGATTCCGGGGTTTGCTACACTAACAGCTCGAGTCGAGCGGCTACCTGGAGGGCTGCGGTTTGCGGAGATTCCGGGGGTTGCTACACTGGAAGAGCCGTAAGGCCGCACGCCGCGCACGCTGCGGTTTGCGGAGATTCCGGGGTTTGCTACACTCGGTGCCGTACCGACCGTCAGGGCAAGTAGCTGCGGTTTGCGGAGATTCCGGGGTTTGCTACACTCCAAGCCACAGTAAGAGCGCGGCCAGTTTCGCTGCGGTTTGCGGAGATTCCGGGGTTTGCTACACTCGATGCTGGCGTCGGGGTACATGTGCTCGCGCTGCGGTTTGCGGAGATTCCGGGGTTTGCTACACTGTTTCAGGAAGTTGTCCCAGCGGATACGTCGCTGCGGTTTGCGGAGATTCCGGGGTTTGCTACACTAAATCGGCTGGTGGGTGGCCTGGGCTCTGAGCTGCGGTTTGCGGAGATTCCGGGGTTTGCTACACTTCAGTTGTCCGAGAGCCACTACCATGCCAAGCTGCGGTTTGCGGAGATTCCGGGGTTTGCTACACTAGGCGGCTAAGTACACAGCGGGACAGCAGGGCTGCGGTTTGCGGAGATTCCGGGGTTTGCTACACTAAACAACACCTGGACGTTCAGCATCTATCGCTGCGGTTTGCGGAGATTCCGGGGTTTGCTACACTGCATTACCTTTGATGCTACCCCTCCGTCCGCTGCGGTTTGCGGAGATTCCGGGGTTTGCTACACTGGCCACCCGCGCGCCCCCCATAAGTTGCCTGCTGCGGTTTGCGGAGATTCCGGGGTTTGCTACACTGGGAAGCGACCCGCAGAAACCTACATCCCAGGCTGCGGTTTGCGGAGATTCCGGGGTTTGCTACACTTCATCACCCTCTTGGGGAAGCAATCTCCAAGCTGCGGTTTGCGGAGATTCCGGGGTTTGCTACACTCTGCGCCGTCCGGGGTTTTGCCTTGAACTGCTGCGGTTTGCGGAGATTCCGGGGTTTGCTACACTCGCGTCGCCGCCATCGCGCCGCAGCTGGCGCTGCGGTTTGCGGAGATTCCGGGGTTTGCTACACTGCGAGCCCGTCGAGGATCGCGCTAACGAACGCTGCGGTTTGCGGAGATTCCGGGGTTTGCTACACTAGGCCGCGCGTAAGCGGCTGAGGAGTCCGGAGTAAGGGCCAAGGGCGCTCAGAAAAACTCGAGCTGCGTCGGCATGGCCGGCTCGGGTTGGCGCTTTTTTCCACGGAACGTGAGTATCTTTCCGTACTGGTGATCGGTGATCACCAGGAATCGAACCTCGCCTCTTGGGGGAACTTCATCCCCCATTCTCTGGATGTGAACTTGAGTGTTCTCCCAACTGGCGCAATGGCGCTGGTAGACGGAGTACTGCATCATAGTAAAACCGTCATCGAGAAGCTCTTTCCGGAAGCGGGTGTACTCGCGCCGGCTTTCCGGCTTGTCCACGGGCAGGTCGAAAAGCGCCAGCACCCACATCGTTTGCCAGGCGAAGGGCCTAAGGGGCCAGGGGTTCCTTCTCACTCTCATCGGTACTTTCCTCCGCAGCCACCGGCAAGCCCGAGGGCAGAGCCAGGGCAGGCTCGCCGGTTTGAAAGGCTTCATTCAAGGAAGCTGCCGTGGCGTGGAAGGCCAGCAGCAGCGGGGTTTTTCGTTCGGCCAGACCGACGGTTTCATTGAACAGGCTCAGGAGGGCCTGCTTGTTCTCGCGGTTGAGCTCCCAGATTCTGGCTTTTTCCTCAACCAGGCGGTGGACGCGCCAGTCCACGTAGGGGCGATAGGGTTCGACGATGTCGTCGGCCAGGCAGAAGGCGTTGGAGCGGTTGTGGTGGTGAATGCCAACGGTGGGCAGCAGCCCGGCGGCGCAGAGGGCGCGGGCGGCCGCCGCCCGCAGGGCGGTGTAGCCGTAATTTAGGAGAAGGTTCGGGGGCGGTCCATCGTGGCGCCGCCGGAAGTCGGAGCCCAGCAGCCGCGGCCAATAGCGCTGCGCAGCTTGCGCCTCCAGATTCTCGGGGTCGCCCGAGCGCACCCGGCGCGCCAGCGCCTCCAGTCCAGCGTCTTCGCCCCTGGCCTGCTTCAGGACGGCGGCTTGCAGGCGAATCTTGCCCGCCACCAGCGCCTGCCACAGCCGTTTCTTCAGGGGCAGGGAGGCATCGAGTTGCGCGCGGTAGCGTTCGGTCTGCACGGCGTTGCCTTCCAGCGGCAGCAGCAAGCTGGTGGGGTGGTGGTTGATGCCGCAGAGGACAACCGCAGCGCCCATCTCCGCCAGCGTAGTGAAGACGGCGTGGGTGTAGGAGACGGCCGGATGGTCGATCAGCAGCACCCCGATGTCCTCGCACGGGATGGTGGCATCGGGGGCGTTGTCGCGCGAGATGACCAGTTGCCGGTGGGCAATCGAAAGCCGCGCCGGCCCGCTCGATACTTCAAGGATGCGTTTAATCATTGGCCGGCCTCACCCGCCCGATGGCGTCAATCGTCACTTTGCGAATGTCGTCCCTGAGCAAACGCGCGGCTCCGAAGGACACTTCCGGCTTGGGCTCGTCAGCCATCTGTAGGGGCTTGTAAAAGACCCGGCCTTTCTCGTTGAACTTCCGAACCACAAGATACTCCCTAGCACCGTCAGGTTTTCGCACCTCCAGAACATCACCCGGACAAAGAGACAGGACAAGCGGGCCACCATCTGTGTTCGTGCGCTGAACCAAGGGCGCGCGCGCGCGTAGCCTTCGTAGAGCCTCGTAGAGCGTAACCGTGTCGTGCGGCGGGTCGCCCTTATCGTAGATGGCGATGTGGTGGAGGTTGTTCAGCTCTACATGGCTCCTAGGCTTGGGGCGGAGCGGCAGCATCACTTTCGATTGTCGCTTCACAAGCAGGCGCACTTTCCGGATCTGGCGCGCCTCGCCCGTCTCCTTGTCCACCAGCACCGGATAGTTGTTTTCTCCGAAGGCTTTCTTGGGGTCGCCGCCGTGTCTCTCCACGTGCTCCTTTACGAGGCGGCGAATCTCGGGGTCACGGATGTTCTCGACTTCGGAAAGCGAGAGTTTTTCGACCGGTTTGCGGAAGACGAAGTAGCGATAGGCGATGCCGCCCTCGATAACTTCCTTGCCGGTGTCCCCGTAGTAGGTTTGCGCGTGGAGCGGGCCGGAGACTTTGCGGCGGACGCGGTGGGAGACGACGATGGCCGCGGTCTTCTGCTGCGCCTCCCTCCAGAATCCTTCCCAGGGCACGGGCAGAGAAGGTCTTTCGCCTCTCTTTTCGCGGGCATAGTAGTCGCTCAGGCGCTTGATGAAGGCGGGGGTGGCGAGAGCCACTGCCAGCGCGTCCAGGGCGTGGTGGCGGTGGTCGGCGCGGTTCTTGCGCCACGGGGTTTCGGGATTCAGGATGCCATCGAGTCCCCAGGCTTTGCGCAGCTGGGCGGTCACCTGTCCGTTGCAGACCTGCACCGGGACGCCCAGGCGGGCGAGGAACTTGCGGGCTTCCACCGCGGTGTAGCTGGTATCAGCCTTCTGGCGCTGCTCGAGGAACTCCTGGCCTTCCGGGTAGTCTTCGCGCAGGAAGTTCTTCATCTTCTCCGCCGGGAACTTGCCGGCTTCCACCCACTTTTCCAGCCGGCTTTTGACGGCTTCCCACTCCTCCGGGCGGTTGCGGAAAAACTCGAAGGGGGTCCGGTCGCCCTTGGCCCGGTTGACGTCGGTAGCGCAGAGCGTCTTGTTGAGGTAGCCGTTGTCGAGCGAGCGCGAGAGCGGAAAGATGTGCTCGATCTGGAATTCCCCCCGGCGAAACAGAGCGTCGAAGCTGACCTTGCGACCCGTGTACGGGCAGGTTTCGTCGGATTCCTTCCACAGCAGCCATTGCTCGATGGCCTCGTTGCGCACCGGGATGCCGTTCTCCTTCAGCGCCTCTGCGGCCTCCTCGCGGCTGCGCCGGTTCGCGGCATTCCGCTTGCGGATGTCCTGCCGTTCCGTCTTGGTTTTCTTCAGTTCGCGGAGCAGCTCGATGCGGATGAGGTCGGGCTTGCCGTAGACGCCGAGCAGGTTGTTGACCACTTTGCGCAGCTCGTTCAGCGTGCGGTTCACACTCGGGTTTCGGAGCACGGGCATCTTCTTCGGATGCGACGGCAACCGCTCCAGGACCTGGTCGGTCTTCTCTCGCCAGCCGGGATAGGCGTGGTCGAGCGCCCCGCCGGTTTCGTTCAGGCCCCGACCTTGCTCCAGATGAGGCAGAAGTTTGAGGATGGCTTTTTCAGAAAAGCGGAGCCAGCCCGTGGGCGGCTCGAAGTCGGCAAGCTGCTCAGCTTGCTCGCCAGTGATCCCGAAGTCCTTCTGTGCTTCTTCGACAAAGCGGGCTTTGGCGGGGGCGATATCGTTCACGAAGGGATCAAGCCGATGAAGCTCGATGCGTTTGTTGCCCACCTGACGGTTGTAGATGGCGAACAAGCGAGGATAGAGCTCCTGGCGGAGGGGGTCGCGAGCCGGGTGGGTGTCCCAGGCGTCGCCGAAGACCTCGGCCAGTTTGGCTTCGATGGCGTTTCCTAGCAGCCGCGTCTCCCCGCCGGTCTCCAGTGAGACGTCCGGCTTCAGGTCAAGCCCGCGTCCCTTCCACAGCTTCTTGAGCGTCGTGCGAACGCCGCCGAACCTCATCTCCTCTTGCCGCTGGAGTTTCTCGAGCAGAATCGCGCGCTCTTCGGCGTCCAGCGGGCGCGGCGGTTGGCCGGGGAAGCGCAGGCGGACGTTATTCATCTGCTGGAGCATGCGGAACTGTTGCCCGAGCCAGGAGCCCCGCGCGCATACAGGCTCTCCCGGTTCCAGCCAGCATTGTCCGACTGTTTGCAGGCGCCAGAAGATCGGCCGCTGGTAGAGCAGGATGCCGCGCAGCCGTTTTTTCAGGTCGTCGGTGAGAAGTTCGGGGTGGTGTGTGGCCTGGGCATCCCACAAGCGATCGAACTCTTCCATCACCATCTCGCGGCTGATGTGCCGATTGCGTTTGCGTTCGTCGGCGAGGCTGGCGAGGTATTCGCCAAGCGTGCGGCCTTCGAGCTTTCCCGCCAGGGCTTTGATTTCTTCCTTGATCGGTCCTTCTTCCTTCTCGCGGGCTTTCTTCAGGCCTGCGCGTTCTTCCATGCGACGCGCGGAGAGGAAACCCCGGCGATGGCTGAGGTGATAGAGGGCGCGTCCTATCTCAAAAGGCTCAAGGCGTTCGCGCAGGCCGCGGGCGCGCAACTGGTAGGGGTCGGCGCCGCCGCTCATGAACGCGTCCCATTCCGCCGTGCCAAAAGGCGGCAGTAGACCGGCCTCAGTCAGGGCGGTGCGCAGCAGCTTCCGACGGAGGCGGCGTCGGCGAAATTGTCGGCGGATAAGCCGAGCTGCGCGGCGGTTCTGGTTGAGCGGGTCGAGCTTGTCGGGCGTCCGACTTTCCGGATAAATGCGGACGCCCTGGTGGAGAATCTTGCCCCGGCCTGCCTCCTCGTCCCAGTCAATAACGGCGAAGCCGACAGAGGTGGTGCCGAGGTCAAAGCCCCAAATGCGTTCCATGTTGAGCCTCCTGGAAGAGTGGAGGCGCCCGCAGGAAATTGCTTGACAGGCGTGCGGCTCTTTTACCACAATTTGGGCGTGTAGCAAACCCCGGAATTTCGCTTATCGCAGGCAAAGCGTAAGCGTTATTTCGCGCGGGCTGGGCACCCCTGAAACGCAACCACTGCCCACTAGAAACCCTCCGGCGACGGAGGGTTTGTGTTGGTCCTAGAAACCGCGGCCGCCGCCGCCGCCGAAGCCACCGCCTGAAAAACCACCGCCGCCGCTGAAGCCCGAGCCGCCGCTGCTGCGCGGCGCGGACGCCATCATCGTGCCAGCGCGCGAGGACATGCTGCTCAGGTTGTTGACGAAGTAGCTGGGGCGGAAGCCGGTGTCGAAGCGCCCGCCGCGGTACCACTCGGGCGGCTGCCTGTAGATGTCGTCGAAAGCGCGCACCCAGTTGCGCTCCACACCCAGCGCCATGGCGAAGGGCAGGAACTTCTCAAACATCTGCGGGGTCCTGACCATGCGCTCGAAGCGGTCGCTTTCAACGCGAGAGAGAAACTCCTCGAAGCCCAACACGCCTTCGAGCGCCTGCGCCCCGCGCAGGGTGCGCGCCGGCATCTGCCAGCCGAAGACGGCGACAATGGCGGCGGAGAGCAACCCGGCCAGGATGAAAGTGAACTCCGACTGGCCCAGCATGGCGGCGATGATGCTGCCGCCCCAGATGCTTAGCCCTGCCAGAACCGCGGCGGCAATCAGGAAGCCTCTTTTCACCGTGTCGGGCCGGCGGTCGTAGTAGCCGCGCTGCAAGAGCTGGGTGAAGATGGCGTCGCGGATGCCGGGGAGCTTTTTGTAGAAGCTGTTTTCGAGCGCCGAGAGGTCGACGCGCGGCATGACTTTCTGGCTGTCGGGCCCGACCTTGGCGGCAAACTTCATTGCGGCGCTGTCGGCGTCGTAAAACAGGCTGCTGAGCAGGGCACGCTCGTGGGGTTTGAGCTCCTGCCATTCGTTGGGCGGCTTGCGAAGCTCGAAAGCGTAGTCGGTGCCTTGCCAGAGCCCGAGCAGTTTTTCCTCTTTCTGTTCGTCAATGTAGATGTAGCCGCGGACGGCGAGGTCGACGAGCGTGGCGGTGATGTCGCGCATGTCAGCGGAGTTGTCGATGAGCGTGCCGACCTCGGCGGGGGTGAGCGCCTCCGGCGGCTCGTACTGCGCGGCGATGGGCCGCAGCCGCGGGTCGCGCCCGCGCGTGTACCAGAGCCAGAACATCAAGCCGAAAACCAGAATGGGCAGCCCGAGCGGCCAGTTGCTGCGCAGAAAGAGCGCGGCCCGCTGCACGACGGTCGGTTCTTTGACCGCGCCTTTGTCCCAGCCGACCACGACGGTCAAGCCTTCGCGGATGCCGAGCGGGCGGCGAGTCTGGACACGGACGTAACTCTCACGGGTTTCGACGCCGGCTTCCTGCTCAGTGGAGCCGTAGGCACCGGTGTAGGCAATGGCGCGCAGGCCGCGGGCGCCGCGCGGCAGCGTGACGGTGGCGCTGGCGAACTCGATGGGCATTTCCCATTCGTCGCCGGTGATGTTCCAGTAGAGCTCGTCGTGGTCGTCGAAGAAGCGCAGGGCGTTGCGGACGCGGTAGCGGAGCACGACAGTGCGGGTGGCGTTCTGTGCGTCGGGCACCCAGATTTTGAAGGAGCGCAGGTGGCCTTCGCGGCCGATCTCGTGGCGCAACTCGTTGCCACGCTCGTCGGTGACGTTGATGGGGTCCAGCAGCAGGGTGTAGTTGAAGCCGCGGTGGCGGTACTCGATGGGAATCAGACGGATGATACCGTTCCAGGAGCCGGTGAAGCGCGGGCGCAGGGTTTCGGTGACGAAGACGTCGCCCTCGGGCGTAACGCTGATTTCGGCGTCGAAGCTCTCGAGCGTGATCGAGCGCTCCTGCGCGGCGGCGAGAGCAGTCGCGCTCAGCAGCAACAGGAGAGCAAGCAGGGCGCGGCGGAGCATCCGGCCTCCGAGCGGGTCAGCGGGCGGGCTGCTCGAAGCTGACCTTGGGCGCGGCACGTTCGGCTTCAGCGAGCTCGAAGAATTCGCGCTGCTGGAAGCTGAACAGGCTGGCGACGATGTTGGACGGGAACTGCTGGATCTTGGTGTTGAGGTCTCGCACCACGGCGTTGTAGTAGCGGCGCGAATTCTGGATGTGGTCTTCGATCTCCTGCAAGGTTTTTTGGAGCGAGGTGAAGCTTTCCACCGCGCGCAGTTGGGGGTAGGCTTCCGCAAGCGCGAAAAGCTGCCGCAATGCCGCCGTCAGCATGCCTTCGGCTTCGGCTTTGGCGGCGGGCCCTTGCGCGCCCATGGCGCGGTTGCGGGCGTTGATCACGCCCTCGAGCGTGCCCTTTTCGTGCGCGGCGTAGCCTTTGACGGTTTCGACCACGTTGGGGATGAGGTCGTAGCGGCGCTTGAGCTGGACGTCAATGTCCGACCAGGCGTTTTCGCTCTGCACCCGCAGCCGCACCAGGCTGTTGTAGGTGAGGATGAAAAACGCCGCTACCGCTCCGACCACCAGCAGCAGGATGAGAAGCATCGCGCAATTCCTCCGCGTCGAGATGGGCTGACTATACGCCGCTCATCGTGCGAGCGCAAAGGGAATCGTGTTGGTTGACAGACTGTCGCTGGCAACGGATGATTACCGCTGTTGAACCGATGAGCACGCTAGCAGCGGCGACCACGACGCCACTCGCCCGCGGAACGCGCGACCGGTGGTTTTTCGGCGGCATGGGCGTCGCCGCGGCGGTCACGGTGTTTGTCGGCTTCGCGCCCACCTACTTCCTCAAAGATTTGCTGGGCGGGCCGCCGCTGACACCGCTGCGGCACGTGCACGGGTTTCTGTTTACGAGCTGGATTGTCCTTTTCATAGTCCAAACGTCGCTGATCGCCGCGCGGCGCACTGATGTCCACCGGCGGCTGGGCGTCGTCGGCGGCGTGCTGGCAGGGATGATGGTTGTGCTGGGCACGGCGCTGGCAGTGGAAGTGGTGCGACGCGGCGTGGCCCCGCCGGGGGTCGGGTCGCCGCTGGCGTTCTTTGCGGTTCCGCTGTTCGACATGGTGATGTTTGCCGGGCTGGTGGCGTGCGGCCTCTATTACCGGCGCAAGCCGGAGACTCACAAACGCCTGATGCTGTTGGCGACCATCAGCATCCTCGATGCCGCCATTGCTCGCTGGCCGCTCGTAGCCGGGACGGGCCCGCTGGTCTTCTTCGGCTTGACGGATTTGTTTATCGTCGCTGGCTGGTTCTACGACTTCAGGACGCGCGGCAAGGTGCATTCGGCGTTCCTGTGGGGCGGCCTGGCGTTGATTGCCTCGCAGCCGCTGCGGCTCTTGGTTGCCGGGACTGACGCCTGGCTGGCATTCGCCCGCTGGGTGGCCGGTTAATGGAACCACGGATTAACACGGATGAACACAGATGGGGATTGGGGAAGGGCGGGGTTTCAACCCCGCCGTAGCGACGTCCTTATTCTTGGGGCTTTAGCCCCTGGGGTCTCCTGAACTAGGCGAAGGGCTTCCTCTATTCCTCTTCCTCGGTGGCGCCGTCGCCCCAGCGGAAGCCGCGGATGCGCCACTGGTCGCCTTCCTTCACCAATATGACGCGCACGGGGGTCTTGCCGCCGGCGGTGCTAGTCAAGGCGCCGCGCAGGGTGCAGACGTCGTTTTCAATCTTGCGGTTGCTGAAAGTCGAATCGGTGGTCTTGAAGATCTGCGGGTTGGAGCGAACATGCTCAGCGAAATCCTCTAGCGACAGCTCGGCCTGCAGCGAGGAGGAAAGGTAGCTGTAAGCGCGCGGATAGTCTTCCTTGTTGAGGGCGTCGAGGTGGTCGCGGGTGACGCGCACCGGCTCAGCGGTCGCCTCCCAGACCAGCCAGAAAATGCCGCCGCCGATGGCGCCGATGAAAATAATGACTAGCAGGACCGCGCCGATGATCATCAGGGCAAGTTTCTTGGTGCTTGTGGTCATAGGTGCGCTCCTGAGAGCTGAGAGTGAACCGCGTTGCGACTTGAGTCTACGCCTGGCGAGGCCTCGGAGCAAGCGCCGTGGCCTCGCACGAGGCTCGGGCTCGGCGTACTATATAGGGCGGGGACTCGCCCGTGGAGCTTGCACACAGAGTCGAGCAGGCGATTCGGCGGGGGGAGTTGCTGGCGCCGGGGATGCGGGTGGCGTGCGCGTGCTCGGGCGGGGCCGACTCGGTGGCGCTGGTGCGGCTGCTCTATGAATTGAAGGACAAGCTCGGGCTGCGGCTGCTGGTCGCCCACCTCAATCACCAACTTCGCGGTGCCGAGGCGAATGCCGATGAAGAGTTTGTCCGTCGGCTGGCGGAGCGGCTGGAAATCGAGTTTATCGTCCGGCGTGAAGACGTTGGCGCTCGCGCCAAGAAAGAAAAGGTCAATCTCGAGGAAGCCGGGCGCGAAGCGCGACTCGACTTCTTCGCTTCGCTCATCACTGCCGGCAAGGCCGACGCGGTGGCCGTGGCGCACACGCTCGACGACCAGGCCGAAACCGTGCTGACGCGCCTGGTGCGGGGCGCGGGTACGCGCGGCCTGGCGGGAATCTACCCGGTGGTCGAGCCGGTTCCGGGTGCCAAGAGCGGGCGATTGGTGCGGCCGCTGCTGGGCGTGCGCCGCGCGGAGTTGCGCGACTACCTTGATGCGTTGCAACAGCCGTGGCGCGAGGACGCGAGCAACCGCGACCGGAACCGGCTGCGCAATCGCATCCGTCTCAAGCTGCTGCCGCAGCTCGCGGAGCTGGCGGGGCCGGGGGCGGTCGAGCACCTCGGCCGGCTGGCCGACCACGCGCGCCAGGAGGAAACCTTCTGGGCGGCGCTGATTGAAAGTCGCTTTGAGGTGCTAGCGCATCGGCGGGGCGAGGAGCTCGATCTACCGGTGCGTGCTCTGGTTGAGCCCGAATCGCTGCTGGCCAAGCTTCCCGCTCGGCAGGCGCGGGAGGCGCACGCGGCGGTGGCGCGGCGGCTGCTGCGGCGGGCGCTGGCCGAAGTGCGGGGCGACCTGCGGCGCATTCTGCACAAACACGTGGAAAGCATCCTGCACCTGGCCGCGGAAGGGCAGAGCGGGCAGCGAGTGGTGCTTCCGGGCGTTGTCGTCGAGCGCGAATTCGACCGCCTCGTGATGCACCCCGACCGCATTTCGATGTCGCCGCACGATTTCGAAATCCGCCTCGACGCTCCGCAAGCCGTGCGGCTGCCCGACGGCCACATGCTGGAGATCAAATTAGTTGCCGTCTCCAAATTGGAACCGGTCTATAATGGCTGCAGAGGCGTTGCCGACGGCGCGCGGATGCGTTTCCCGCTGCGCGTGCGGAACTGGCGAGCCGGCGACCGCTTCCGGCCAGCGGGGAGCCGCGCCCCCAAGAAGCTGAAGACGCTCTTTCAGCAGGAGCGGATTCCGGTGGCGGTGCGGGCGCGACTGCCGCTGGTGGTTTCCGGCGACGAGATTGTCTGGGTGGCACGCCTGGGGGTGGCGGCCGGCTACGAGCTGACGCCGGCCAGTCAAACGGCGCTGGTGATTGAGGAGAGAGAAGCGTGACGGGATTGCGAGTCCTCTACAAGCCCGAGGCCATCGCGCGCCGCGTGCGCCAGCTCGGCCGCGACATCAGCCGCGACTACCGCGGCAAGACCGTGGACGTCGTCGGGGTGGTCGAAAACGGCTACATTTTTCTGGCCGATCTGGTGCGGGCGCTGACCGTGCCGGTGCGCACGCACTTCATCCGCACCGAGACGCGCGACATTGTCGACCCCAACACCGGCAAGCCCCGCCAGGAAATTTTTTACACGCCGGAGATTGACGCCGCCGGTAAGCACATCCTTCTGGTGGACGGCATTGTCCACACTGGTATCACCCACGATTTCCTGCTGCGACGCCTGCAACTGCGCAGCCCGAAAACAGTCAAGGTCGCGGTGCTGCTCGACAAGGTGGCCGAGCGCCGCGTGCTGCTCGAGCCCGATTACTTCGGCTTCCAACTGGCATCTAATGAGATGGTGATCGGCTACGGCCTTTCGCACGACGGGATGAACGGCAACCTGCCCTATCTGGCCAAGGTGGGCCGTCCGGCCCGCCGCGCGGCCAAGCCGAAGAAGAAAAAGAAATAAGAGGAACCACGGTGAACCCTACGGCCCGCAACGCCTTGTTCTGGATCGTCCTGCTGGGGACGATTGTGTTCTTGGTGATGATGCTGAGCTCCAGCCTCACCGGCTCGGTGCAGGAGCCGTCCTTCTCCGACTTCATGAACAAGGTGGAGTCGGGGCAGGTGGCCAGGATGGAAATCCAGGGCAACCGGGTGACGGGCGAGTACAAGGACGGCACCCGCTACAAGACCTACATCCCCACCGATTACGCGGCGCACTCGGATTTTTACAAGACGCTGCGGGCGCAGGGCGTGGAGATCAAGGTCAAAGACGTCTCCGGCGGCACCTGGCTGGTGTGGGGCTTCAACCTGATTCCGATTCTGCTGCTGGTGGGCTTCTGGATTTTCATCATGCGGCAGATGCAGATGGGCGGGAACAAGGCGCTCAGCTTCGGCAAGAGCCGCGCGCGGCTGGTGGGCTCGCAGGGCAAGAAGGTCACCTTCAAGGATGTGGCCGGCGTGGACGAAGCCAAAGAAGAGCTGCAGGAAATCATCGAGTTCCTCAAAGACCCGCAGAAGTTCCAGCGGCTGGGCGGGCGCATCCCCAAGGGCGTGCTGCTGGTGGGTCCGCCGGGAACGGGCAAGACGCTGCTGGCGCGCGCTGTGGCCGGCGAGGCCAACGTGCCGTTCTTCTCCATCTCCGGCTCCGACTTCGTCGAGATGTTTGTCGGCGTGGGCGCCAGCCGCGTGCGCGACCTCTTCGAGCAGGGCAAGAAGAACGCGCCTTGCATCATCTTTATTGACGAGCTGGACGCCGTCGGCCGCCACCGCGGCGCCGGCCTGGGCGGCGGGCACGACGAGCGCGAGCAGACCTTGAACGCAATGCTGGTCGAGATGGACGGGTTCGACTCCAACGAAGGCGTCATTATTATGGCCGCCACCAACCGGCCCGATGTGCTCGACCCGGCGTTGCTGCGCCCGGGGCGCTTCGACCGCCGCATCGTGGTGCCGCGCCCGGACGTGAAGGGCCGGGAAGAAATCTTCAAGGTGCACACCCGCAAGATTCCGCTGGGTCCGGACGTGGACGCTTCGGTGCTGGCGCGGGCGACGCCGGGTTTCTCCGGAGCCGACGTGGCCAACATGGTCAACGAGGCGGCGCTGCTGGCGGCGCGGCGCAACCGCAAGCACGTGATGATGGAGGACTTCGAAGAGGCCAAGGACAAGGTGCTGATGGGCGTCGAGCGCCGCTCGATGATTATCTCCGACGAGGAGAAGCGCAACACCGCCTACCACGAAGCCGGGCACGCGCTGGTGGCAGCCATGCTGCCGCACACCGACCCGCTGCACAAGGTGACGATTATCCCGCGCGGCATGGCCCTGGGCGTCACCATGCAGCTCCCCATCGACGACCGCCACACCTACACCAAGGAGTTCCTGGAATCGCAGCTGGCGGTAATGATGTCGGGGCGCGTGGCCGAGGAGGTCGCCCTGGGCAAGGTTACCACCGGCGCCGGCAACGATTTCGAGCAGGCCACCGAGGTGGCGCGCAAGATGGTGTGCGAGTGGGGCATGAGCGAGTTGGGGCCGCTGACCTTCGGCAAGAAGGAGGAGGCCATCTTCCTCGGGCGCGAGATTGCCCAGCACCGCGACTACTCCGAGGATACCGCCATCCGCATCGACCAGGAGATCAAGAAGATCGTCACCACCGCTTACCAGCGCTCGCGGCAGGTCATCGAGGAGAACCGCGAGGCGCTCGACCGTATCGCCACCGCCCTGCTGGAGCGCGAGGTGCTCGACGCCACCGAGATCAAGCTGCTCATCGAGAACAAGCCCTTGCCGGAGAAAAAAGTGGCCACGCCGTTGGACGTTCCGGAGGCCGCCGGCAAGCCCGTCCCCGCCGGCAAGCCCGCTCCTGCCTTCACCAAGGGCAGCCAGGAAAAACCGGCCCCGGCGTAGGTGCATCGTGGGCACTGTGATTGTGAAGATGCAGGTGGGGAACCCCGCCGATCCTGCCCGGCGCACCACCCTTGAGCTCCTTGTCGACACAGGGTCCATCTACAGCATTGTTCCGGCTGCGACGCTTCGCGGATTGGGCATCACACCCAGGATTAAGAAGAAGTTTCGTACAGCGGATGGTCGCTCCATTCAGCGTGAGTTCGCCGAGGCGACTTTCTGCTACAACGGTGAAGAGGCAACTTCGCGGGTTATCTTTGGTGAGGCGGAGGATGCCACCATCCTCGGGGTTCATGCGTTGGAGGCACTGGGGTTGCAAGTCGACCCCGTAACCGGGAAGCTGGAACCTTCCACGTTGTTCCTCTTCCTGGCGGGCAAGAAGGCGGCGGAGCCGATTCAGGTAACCTGCCCGCACTGCCAGACCAAGCTGGAGATTGACGTCGAGCTGGCGGCCGTGCTTTCGCACGAACCGCCGCCAGCGCCCAAGGCCGACTTCGACGAGCAGCTCAAAGCCGTCACCGAGGCCGAGCAGAAACGCGACGAAGTCTTTCGCCAGCAGTTGGAAGCGCAGAAGGAGCGGGCGCGGCTGCTCGAGCGCAAGTTCGAAGAATCCTTCAAGAAAGCCAAAGACCAACCGGTCACCAAACCCCTGCGCGACTTCGACCTGGAGTAGCCGTGCGCCTGGAGATGGAAAAAGGGGAGATTCTCTCCGACCCGGATTCGCGGGCCCTGGAAACAGCCTTGCGCTCCCTGGATGGGGAGAGCAACAGCTTCGCCGTCCTCGACTCCGGCAGCGACCCGGGAACCTACCTGCAAGCAATCGGCGGCCCGGACTTGTTCACGGTGGAGTACCGGGAAGCGGGGCAGCACTTCCGCCGCGACGAGGTTCGCCTCGAGATGGTCATCGCGTTGTTCCAGTCCTACCGCCGCGGCACAGATTGGTGGCGCTCAGCGCTGGCCTGGAAGGATGTTACCCGCGAATTCCAGTAACCGACTTTCGTGGCCGCGTTGACAGACCCACCTGCGCGGCCTAAGATGCCGCCCTCACCCCGAGGAGGAATCATGCGGGTACGACTGTTGGCAGTCCTCTTGTTGTGCGCCCTTCCGGCGGCGGCGCAGACCACCACCGCGATTCGCGCCGGGCACGTGATTGACCCGGCCACCGGCAAGGCCGCCGCCAATCAAATCATCCTGGTGAAGGACGGCAAGATTGCCGAAGTCGGCGCCAACGTGACCATTCCCACCGGCGCGACGCTGATTGACCTCTCGAAAGAGTGGGTGCTGCCCGGGCTGATGGACGCGCACACCCACATCACCATGAACTTGCCGCCGGCCGGCTCGCTGCCGGTGTGGGAGTCGACACTGATTCGGGAGTCGAACGCGCGGCGGGCGCTGCGCGGCGTGGCGAACGGCCGCGCCCTGCTCGAAGCCGGCTTCACCACCGTGCGCGACGTCGGCAACGCCGCCAACTACGCCGACACCGACGTGCGCGTGGCCATCGAGAAGGGCTGGTTCGCCGGGCCCACCGTCATCAACACCGGAAAAATCATTGCGCCGCTGGGCGGGCAGTTCCCGGGCATCTCGCCCGACTGGCCGGGCTTCTGGCACTACGAGTACATTGACGCCGACACGCCTGAGGAAATCCGCAAGGGCATCCGGCAGAACATTTACTACGGGGCCAAGGCCATCAAGCTGGTAGCCGACAGCTTCCCCTATCACTACTCGGTGGACGACATCCGCGCCGCCGTCGATGAGACGCACCGAGCGGGGATGAAGGTGGCGGTGCACGTTTATGGCGGCGAGGCGGCGCGCGACGTCATCCTGGGCGGCGCCGATTCGATTGAGCACGGCTTCGCGCTCGACGACGACTTGTTGAAGTTGATGAAGGAGAAAGGCACGGTCCTGGTGGGGACGGATTTTCCCTACGAGCACTTGAAGGCGATCGGCGGGCTGCTGAGCGAAGACCCGAAGACGACAGCCGACAAGATCATCGACCGGCTGCGCAGGGCGCACAAGATCGGGGTGAAGATGGCGTTCGGGTCGGACGTGGTGGCTGATCTCGAGGGCAAGAACCGCGGGCAGATGACGATGGACTACATTGAGGTGTGGACGGCGGCGGGTGTGGCGCCGGCCGACATCCTCAAGGCCATGACCACCAACGCCGCCGAACTGCTGGGGATTTCCGAGCAGCGGGGCGCGATCAAGGCCGGGCAGGCGGCCGACCTCATCGCCACGCCGGAGAACCCGCTGGAGAACATTCAGGCGCTGCGCAAGGTCAACTTCGTGATGAAAGACGGTGCCTTCATCAAGCGCCCGTAGTTTTCGTCAGACTCGCCGTCGCTACTGCGAGGCGATGGCGATGGTGACGATGTTGGACTGGACGCCGCCCTGGGCGAGGACGACGTCAACGGCATTGCCGGTGGGCGCCATCGCGGGCACCTGACAGGTCACTACATACAGTCCCACAAAGCCCGGGGCCAGGCCGGAGAACAGCACCGGCGTGGGCACGCCGCCGATGGTGAGCGTGGGTGTGGTCGTGGTTTGGGAGAGCGGGTTGGCGACGGCCGCGGCGCCGGTGGCGGGCTGGTTGGTCACGGGGCCGCCACCGGTCCAGTAAATCTCGAGGAAGTCCTGGCCGCGCACCGCGGGCCGCGAGCCGGGGAAGGCGCCCATGGGCGCGGCCAGCATGGCGGTGTTGGCAATCAGGACGGCGCCCTGGCCGTTGCCCTGCTGGTTGGTGGCAAAAATCCCGGGAGCGAACTGCTGGATTTCGATCTGTTGTGAAGGTTCCACTCCGCTGGTCCCGTGCAAGACGCCCCAGGCGCCGGTGAAGATGAGCGCGGTTTCCCACGGGATCTGAACGTTGCTCTGCATGGTTGAATTGAAGAACATGGGAACCGCGACGATGTTGTCCATTCCCGAGATGTCCATGTCTACTTCCCCCTCTCCCAGACTGGTGGGCAGAGGAGTGGCCAGGGCGACGGCGGTGCTCTGGGCCAGGTTGGTGCCGAAGACGGCGGCGATGGAGCCCGGGGCAACCGGACCGGAGGCGGCGAAGCTGGCGGCGTTAACCACGCCGCCGTTGTTGATGATGGGAAGCGGGTCAGGGGTAAGAGCCGTCTGCGCCAGGAATACGTCCCTGGCGTTGTTATCATCGTTGGCGGCCAGGTTGGTGGCGTCGGAGGAGAAGGCCACGAAGCGCCCATCGGCGCTGAGGAAGCCCCCGTTGAACGCGCTGGCGTTTCCCTGCGTGCCTCCGGCGACGCTGACGCGGACGGTTTGCCCCGTCTGGCGGTCATGGACGAAGACGTCCGCCAGGTTGTTGGTATCGTTCAACACCAAGTTGCTGGCGGAGGACGAAAAGACCACATAGCGGCCGCGGAGGCTGAGGGAGCGGGCTCCGAAGAAGCTGGTACTGTTGGCCTCTGTGCCCAGGGTTCCCTGGTCAGCCAGGTTCGGGACACTCACTCGTTCGGTGGCGCCTGTCTGACGGTCGTGGACGAAGATATCAGAGGGGCCGCTGGTGTCGTTCAACACCAGGTTTTGGGCGTTAGATTCAAAGGCGACGAAACGCCCATCGGCGCTGATGGTGGCCAGAGAGGAAGCGCCCCCATTGGCCTGGGTTCCGAGCGTGCCCTGGTTGGCGAGGTTGGGGACGCTGACGCGGGTGGTGGCGCCGGTCTGGCGGTCATGAACGAAGATGTCTTTCAGGCCGTTCGTGTCGCCGATGACCAGGTTGGAGGCGAGGGATTCAAAGGCCACGAAGCGGCCGTTGGCGCTCATTACCGGGTTGAAGCTGCCCTCGTTGGCCTGAGTTCCGAGCATGCCTTGGTCGGCGAGGTTGGGGACGCTGACGCGGGTGGTGACGGCAGTCTGGCGGTCGTGGACGAAGACATCATTGAATGTGTTGGTGTCGCCGAGGACCAGGTTGGTGGCGTTGGACTCAAAAGCTACCAAGCGCTCGTTGCCGCCCATGGAGGGGTTGCTACTATTGCTGTTGGCCTGGGTTCCGAGCATGCCCTGGTCGGCGAGGTTGGGGAGGCTGACGCGCGTCACCGTGGGTGTGCCGGCCTCAACGTTTCCCGAAACCACAAAGATGTCCTCGGCAGAGTTTGTGTCCCCGGTGACCAGGTTGCTGGCCGCGGACTCAATGGCCGCGCTCCGAACGCTGGCGCCCATGATAGAGCCATTGAAGGAAGCCCCGTTGGCCGCACCGCCGCCGTTTTGCAGGCTGATGCGGATGACTCCCGGAGGAGGGTCGCAGACGAAGGCGAACAGATCATTTGCCCCGTTGTTGTCGTTCAACACCAGGTCCGAGGCACCAGAGCTGAAGGCGACCACGCAGCCGTCGGCGCTGATGGCAACCGCAAAGCTGGCGCCGTTGGCGGCGGTGCCGTCCAGGCCTGTGCTTACTCGCTGGGTCACGCCGACCTGCGCCAGCGCCGGCGGGGGAACGACGAGAAGCGTGAGTGTGCAGAGAATGGCTAGCGAAGCGGACTTTCTTGCAAAAACGGCTAGGGCAGGGCCTTGCATGGACGTAGCCTCCGATGCGGTTCTTGGATGGAGAATCTCCCTCGGCGGCAGAGGATAATTCTGCGGTCGCGCGATGTCAAGTTCGCGTGCGGCGCCCCTGCCTCTATAATCGGGCGCGATGGCCAAACGGGCAATGTTCCCCTTGCGGTTGAAGTCGCGCACGCTGCGGCTGGGGGAGCGGACGCTGGTGATGGGTGTGCTCAACGTCACGCCCGACAGCTTCAGCGACGCCGGGCGCTTCTTCTCGCCCCGGCGGGCCGTCGCGCACGCCCTGGCGATGGAGCGCGCCGGCGCCGACCTGATTGACATCGGCGGAGAGTCCACGCGGCCGGGTTCGTACGGGATTTCGGCGGAAGAAGAATTGCGGCGCGTGCTGCCGGTGCTGAAGGGTCTGAAGCGCCGGCTGCGCATTCCGATTTCCATCGACACAAGCAAGGCCGAAGTAGCGGAGGCGGCGCTGGCGGCGGGCGCGGAGATGATTAACGACATCACCGGGCTGCGCGGTGACGCCCGATTGGCGGAGGTGGCGCGAAGGCGCCGCCTACCGCTGGTGCTGATGCACATCCGCGGCACGCCGGCGACGATGCAGAAGCTCCCGCCGGCGAAGGACATCTGGCGGGAGCTGGAGCGCGGGCTGGGCTGGTCGGTGCGGCAGGCGTTGCGCGCGGGCATGAAGAGGTCGCAGCTACTGATTGACCCGGGCATTGGCTTCGGAAAAACCGCCGAGCAGAACTACGAGATTCTGCGCGGGCTGGCGCGCCTCCGGAAATTCCGCCTGCCGATACTGATTGGGACGTCGCGAAAGAGTTTTATCGGCAAGGTGTTGGGGGGCGCGCCGCCCCAGGAGCGGCTGTGGGGGACGGCGGCGACGGTGGCGGCCTCCATCCTGGGTGGTGCTCACATTGTGCGGGTGCATGATGTGGCAGAGATGGTGCAGGTGGCGCGCGTCACCGACGCCATCCTCAACGCCAAGTAGCTGGCTTGCGCGGGGCGCGAAGGGCAATGTATAAACGCCAACCAAGGAGCGTGGCGTGGCAGCCTATTGCCTGCTGGAGCTGGACTGGAGGGCGGCGGCGCCCTCCTGGGTTGACCTGCTCGACATCCTCGCCGTTGCCCTCATTCTCTACGTCTTTCTCAGCATCATCAAAGACACTCGCGCCTTCCCTTTGCTGATTTCGCTGGCGCTGCTGCTGGGGGTCTATTACGCCACTGACTGGGTGCGGCTGACGGCGCTGCGGTGGCTGCTGAGCAACCTGCTGCCCTACCTGATCTTCGCGCTCATCGTGATTTACGCCGGAGAAATCCGCCGCGGCCTGACGCGGCTGGGCTGGGGCGTGCCGCTGCTGGGCGAGCTGGCGCGCAGCGAAGTCGCCGAGCCGGTGGACGACGTCGTGCTGGCGGCCAGCTACTTCGCCCAGCACCGCACCGGCGCGCTCATCGTCTTCGAGCGCGAGATCAGCCTGAGCACCTACACCGAAAGCGGCATCGCGCTCGAGGCGGCCGTGAGTTACGACCTGCTGGTGAGCATCTTCCAGCCGGCCTCGCCGCTGCACGACGGCGCCGTCATCATCCGCAAGAACCGCATCGTGGCGGCGTCATGCTTCCTGCCGCTCTCGCTCAACCCGCTGCTCTCCACCCAGATGGGCACGCGGCACCGCGCCGCCATCGGAGTGACCGAAGAGTCGGACGCAGTAGCGGTGGTGGTGAGCGAAGAGACCGGCGCCATCGCGCTGATGCACGCCGGCTCGGTGGAGCTGAACCTGACGCCGGAGCAGTTGCGCGACCGCCTGCGGCGCCACCTGCGCCCGCGGCCGGGCGTGCTGCTGGGGCGGTCGAGCTGAGATGGGCGGCTGGCTCAAACAACTGGTGCTGCACAACTGGTGGCTGAAGCTGGTGTCGCTGGGGCTGGCGTATGTGCTGTGGGTGGTGGTGACGCAGGCGCCGCCGGTGGAGGTCGGCTTGACGGTGCCGCTCGAACTGCGCAACCTGCCGGCGAACTTGCAAGTGGCGGGGGAGATTCCGACGCGCGTGCACCTGCACGTGCGCGGCCCGGAAGGGCAGTTGCGGATGCTGGAGCCGGAGGAAGTGGCGGTGGCGCTGGATTTGTCGGGCGCCGCGGCGGGCAATCACTCCTTCCGGTTGCAGGCGGCGAACGTCGAGCTCCCGCCGGGCGTGGAAGTGGTGCGCATCATCCCCGACCAGGTGCAGTTGGAGCTGGTGCCGCGCTGAGCGAATCCAATCGAGGCGGGGTCGGGGAGGCGTGATGGCAAACGTGATCGATGAGTTGAGCGTGATTCGGGAGCACTTGGAGCGCTACCGCGGCGTGACCCTGCAGACACTGGAGATGGTGCCGGAGGACAAGCTGCCCTGGTATCCCTCGGTGGCGCAGTTCAGCTTCGCGCAGCAGTTCTACCACATCGCCCAGGTGGAAGAGTTCTACTCGCGCGGCCTGTTTGAGGGCGACTGGAACACGGCGCGGCTCGAGCCGCCGCGCCAGCGCTTCACCCGCGACGAGCTGCGCGCCAAGCTGAAGGAGGCGCGCGCCTATACCCTGGGCCGGTTGGACAAACTGACCCCGGCGCAGCTCGAAGCCACCGTGCGCGTGCCCAACATTCCAGTCGAGTGGCCGCTGCGTTCCTGGCTGTGGTACATGCTGGAGCACGAGATTCATCACAAGGCGCAACTGGCCGTCTACCTGCGGCACATCGACGTGACGCCGCCGTTTTTTGCCTTCGTCCTGCCGCCCGGGGTGCGGCCGGACATTCGCTAGACGTCGGGTTTGGGCTCAAGTCTTTTCTTCCTGGAGGCCACATGAGGAGAGCTGCCACCTATGTTTTGATTCTGGCGCTGGTTCTTTCGAGCATCCCCGCCAGCGGGCTGGCGCAAGCCAGGCCCAAGGCAAAGCCTGCGGCCAGTGCGACGCAACCGCTCGATGGGTTCGACGCGTTTGTCGAAGAGCAGATGAAGGTTTGGAAAGTACCCGGTCTGGCAGTGGCGGTGGTGAAGGAGGGCAAGGTTGTCCACCTGAAGGGCTACGGGCAGCGCGATGTGGAGAGGAACCTGCCGGTGACGCCGCAGACGCTGTTCGCCATCGGCTCGATCACCAAATCGTTCACCGTGGCTGGCCTGGCGACGCTGGCCGACGAGGGCAAGCTCGATTGGGACAAGTCGGTGCGCGAGTACCTGCCGGAGTTCCGGCTCTTCGACCCGATGGCGAGCGAGCGGATGACGCCGCGCGACCTGGTGACGCACCGCTCGGGGCTGCCCCGCCACGACGCGCTCTGGTACAACTCGACCTTCACCCGCAAAGAGATGGTGGAGCGGCTGCGCTACCTGGAGCCGAGCCGCGACCTGCGCACCACGTTCCAGTACAACAACCTGATGTTTCTCACCGCGGGCTACCTGGCGGAAAAGCTTTCGGGAATGGGCTGGGAGGAGTTCACGCGGCAGCGGATTCTGGCGCCGCTGGGGATGGCGCGGTCGAACTTTTCCGTGCTCGACTCGGAGCGCAGCAACGACTTCGCGCGGCCCTACGAGAAGGCCAAGCAGGAGGTGAAGGGCGTGCCGTTTCGGGTGATCGACAACATGGCGCCGGCGGGGTCGATCAACTCCAGCGTGGAGGAGATGAGTCGCTACCTGATGATGCTGATGAACAAGGGGAAGTACGAGGGCAAGCAAGTCATCTCGGAGAACTACGCGACTCAGATGCAGACGCCGCAGATGCCGACGCCGGCGCCCTCGCCGTGGAAGGAGCTGGGGCATACGAGTTACGGGATGGGTTTGTTCGTCACGTCGTATCGCGGCCACCGGCACGTGCACCACGGCGGCGCGATTGACGGGTTCATCGCGTTCCTGTCGTTTTTGCCCGACGACAACGTGGGCGTGGTGGTGTTGACGAACCTTAGTCCGAGCCCGCTGCCGACGGTGGTGGCCTACAACGTTTACGACCGGTTTCTGGGGCTGGAACCGGTGGCGTGGAGCCAGCGGCTCAAAGAGCAGCAGGACAAGATGGAAGCAGCGGAGGAGGAAGCGAAAAAGAAAGGTTATACGCCGCGGGTTGAAGGCACGCAGCCCTCGCACAAGCTCACCGACTACACGGGCGAGTACGAGCATCCGGGGTACGGGGTGCTGTGGATTGAGGCCGAGGGGAGCGACCTGAAGCTGACGTTCAACCGCATTGTGTCGCCGCTCAAGCATTTTCACTACGACATCTTCGAGGTGCCGGAGAACCCGCTCGACCCGTTCGAGCGGGCTAAAGTGCAGTTCCTGATGAACGCGCGCGGGGAGATTGACCGGGTGCTGGTGCCGATGGAGCCGAACGTGAAGGAGATTGTGTTCGCGCGCAAAGCGGCCGCCGAAATGCGCCAGCGCGCGTTCCTCGAGCCGCTCACCGGCGAGTATGTGCTCGGGGCGCAGACGGTGACCGTAACGCTCCAGGGTGACGACACCTTGAAGCTGACCGTGCCCGGCCAGCGGCCCTATGAGCTGGTGCCGCGCAGCGGGATGACATTCGACCTCAAGGGGCTGACAGGGTTCAGTGTCGAATTCAAGAAAGACACCGGCGAGTTGGTGTTCTATCAGCCGAACGGAACGTTTGTGGCGAAGAGGAAATAGTGGGGAAGCTGTTCGGGACGGATGGGATTCGCGGGGTGGCGGGGGAGCCGCCGCTGGATGAGAGGACCGTGTTTGCGGTGGGGAGGGCCGTGGGAGAGTTTCTGCAGAAAGGGAAAAGCAGATCCCTCACCCCGAGTCCCGGAAGGCGGGCGTCGAGGTTCGGGATGACAGGGGGTGAGTTGAGGGTGCTGCTTGGAGAGGACACGCGGGAGTCGTCAGGGTGGATGACGGGTTGGCTGGCGGGCGGGCTCCGAGCGGCGGGGGTGGAAGCGGTGTCGGCGGGGGTGCTGCCGACGCCGGCGGTGGCGCGCCTGGTACAAGCCAAGGGCTTTGCGGCGGGGCTGATGGTGAGTGCCTCGCACAATCCCTATCGCGACAATGGGATCAAGCTCATCGGCGCGAATGGAATGAAGCTGCCGGATGATCTTGAGGCGGAGATTGAAGAGCGGATTCACAACTTGGTTGCAAGCGATGGGGGCGAAGCGCACCCGCCACAGGTTGATTCGGCGTTGGTGAAAGCGTACTTGGAGTTGCTGCGGGGCGCGGCGCCGAGTGATTTGACGGGGAGGAAGCTGGTGGTGGATTGCGCCAACGGGGCGGCGGTACGGACGGCGCCGGCGCTGCTGGCGTCGCTGGGGGCAACGGTGACGGCGATTCACGCCTCGCCGGACGGCAAGAACATCAATGAAGGCTGCGGGGCGCTCCACCCGGAGTCGCTGCAAGCCACGGTCAGAGAGCTCGGCGCCGACCTCGGAGTGGCGTTCGACGGCGACGCCGACCGCGCGATTTTTGTTTCAGCGTCGGGGCGGCGGGTGGACGGCGACGGGGTGCTGCTGGCGGCGGCGCGCTGGATGAAAGAAAAAGGAGCCCTCAAGGGTGGCGCGGTGGTCGGCACGGTGATGGCGAACCTGGGATTGGAAGTGGCGCTCAAGCGCGCCGGCATCGGGTTCGTGCGCGCGGCGGTGGGCGACCGCTACGTGCTGGAAGAGATGCTGCGACGCGGCGCGAACCTAGGCGGGGAGCAGTCGGGGCACATTATTTTTCTGGATGACTCGCCGACCGGCGACGGACTGCTGACGGCGCTGAAGGTGCTGAGCATCCTGCGGGAGAAGAAGGTCGGGTTGGATGAGCTGGTGGCCGACTTGAAAGTGTTTCCCCAGAGGCTGGAGAACATTCGCGTGCGGGAGAAGGTGCCGCTGGAGAAGCTGCCGGCCGTGCAGGCGGCGATCCGCGAGGCCGAGGCGGCCTTGGGCGACCGCGGCCGCGTGGTGGTGCGGTACTCGGGGACGGAGAAGCTGCTGCGGGTGATGATCGAAGCCGAGACCGAGGCGGACGTGACGCGCTGGGTCGGGCACATCAGCCATGCTGTTGCATCGAGTCTGGGAGCTTAGCGATTGAAGCGATTCTATTATGAGGACGCCGAGGAACCGTGGCGACCGGATGAGATTCTGCGGAAATACGTCAAGGCCTGGCCACAGCGTCACGGAGACACCGAGCCAGAGGGTAAAGCATTGGATCTGGGCATGGGTTATGGAAGAAACGCGCTCTGGCTTGCACAACAGGGTCACAGCGTTGAGGGGTGGGAAAAAGATCGGCGGTACGTGCGCGAAGCAAGGCAGGAAGCCAGGCGCCGCGGGGTGCGGCTGAGGATTCGCCGGGGAGATTTTGCTAGAGCGAAGCTGCGCGGAAAGTACGACGTCGTTGTCATCAGCCAGGCGCTGCATCAGGTGAAGCGGAGCGCGGCGCTGCGGGTGCTGAAGCGAGCGAAGAAAGCGCTGGCGCCGGGCGGGAGACTTTTTCTACTGGCGAAGCTGACGAGCGATCGGCACATCCAGCGGGTGAAGCGCGACCCGGCGTGGACGCCGGTGCGGGGAGAGGAGAATACGTGGTTGCGGCCGTTGGCGCGGCGACGGGGGAATTATCATCCGGGGCGCCCGCGCACGCCGCAGATGATACTGAGCGCCCTGACAACGAGGGAGATTCGCCGGGCGCTCAGAGGGTTGCGGGTGCGGCACTGGAGAAGGGTGGTGCTGCGGAGTGAGTGGGAGGATGACCGGAAGGTGACACATACGGTGGCGGAGGTGGTGGCGGAGAGAGCGAAAGTAGAAAAGAGAAGTGCAAAATATTTGGAAGGTGGGGCGGAGATAGGCTAGAAAGGAGGGGCGGTGGAGGGCGAAATGGTGAAGAAGGAAATCGCGGCGGAAGCGGAAAAAGAATTCAAGGCGGGGATGACCCAGTATCAGGCTGACTACTACGCGCGCGCGCTGGCCCACTTCCAGAAAGCGGTGGAGCTGGACAAGTCGAACGCGACCTACCTTTCCTATCTCTCCCTGCTGGTGGCGCTGGCGCAGAAGAACTATGAAGCGGCCGAGCAGTTGGGCCACAGCGCCTTGCGGATGAAGCGTAACGACCCGCAGATTTATTTGAACCTGGCCGAAGTGTATCTCAAGGCCGGGGACAAAGAGGGCGCGGTGGAGGCGCTGCAGGTGGGCTTGACCTACACCAAGCAGGATGTGCGCTTGAAACGCGCGTTGCGCAAGCTCGGCGTCCGCCGACCGCCGGTGATTCCGTTTCTGGAGAGAAAACACTTCCTGAACCGCTACCTGGGCAAGGCCCGCCATAAGATTCTCCAGATTCTCGGCCACGAATAGGGCCACAAAGACACGAAGGCACAAAGAAAGCAGTAGCGAAGGTCAAGGCGGCCGCGCCCGGCGCGGCCGTTGCCGTCTGAGGCGAAGGGGCAGAGAGAAGACAGGCGAGACAGACGCGGAAGGATTATTTCGGTTTGGGGAGAGGGGCGGGCTGGGCGGTGGCGTCAAGGATTGCCTGGCGGTCGCGTACGCCCAGCTTGCCGAAGATGCGAGTGAGATAGGTCGTAACCGTGGTTTCACTGACGTTGAGGATGGAGGCGATTTCGGCGTTGGTGAGGCGGCGCTTGACCAGCTCCACCACGCGCCGCTCCCGGAACGACAGCACGTCCAGGTCCGTCTTGCGCCGCAGCAGACGCGACGACGTGGTTTCGAATTGCTCCAGAACGCCGGCCGGCAGCCAGTAGCCGTCGTCGGCCACCGCCCGCACGGCGGCCACGAGATTCTCTTTCACCTCGGAATAGGGAAGAAAGCCCTGGACGCCGAGGAAGAGCAGCCGGCAGAGTTCGTCGTCGGACTGGGGCTCGCCGAGCAGGAGCACCTTGGCGCGGCGAAAGCGGACGTGGATGAAGCGCAGCAGTTTGTTGAGCGCGGTGGGCAGCGCGCTCAGGTCGAGGATAAAAACGTGGAGGCCGCGGCGGGGCGAGTCAGCTGCGGTGTCGAGCAGCAGCGAGCGCGACACGATTTCCAGTCCCGGGTCGCGCCGGAGAATCTCTTCCAGGTAGAGCGTGGCCAGCGGATGGTGCTCAACCACGCACACCGGGATGGGCGGGGGAGGGGCGTCGGAACCGGTGGCCATAGCGCGTCCGGAAGTTGTTGTGCCCTATCGGTTGAGGGAAGTCAAGAGAGGGTCAGGAGTGCAGGCGGCGGAAGTACCAGGAGGAGTCGGGCTGGGGAGAGAAGGAGTGAAGGGTGGCCCCGAGAGCGGCTTGGGCTTCGGCGCCGCGGGTGACGAAGCAGAGGACATCCCGGGAAGAGAAGGCAAAGGCGGAAGCGGCGGCGGGAATGAGGTAAGCGTCCCAGCCGAAAAGCAGAGCGGGGAGAAAAGCGGCGAGCAGGTGGGGCTGCTCGTCGGGCTGGAAAAGCAGGGCGGGCTTTTCCGCCAGCGGTTGCTCGATACCCCAGGCGGAGCGAAGGCCGCGGAAGAGTTTGTCGCCGGGAGATTCCGACCAGGCGTCGCGGGGGCGAATCCAAAAGAGAGCTTCGCGGGGCTGGGGGAGAAGGGCGCGCAGGAGATCGTCGGCGTGGGCGGCGGGAGGGGAGTTGAGCAGGAGAGAGTGAGCCGCGTCGAGAGAGAAGTAAAGATGGCCGGAGGAACTGACGCGGACGGAATGGGCCTCGCACCAGACCAAAGCGTCGTCGTGAGAGAGGGCGCGCATGAGCGACTGGCCGTGAGGGGGCGACGATAGCACACGGGGAAGGAATTTGAAATTTGAGATTGCCGGTCGGCAGTAGTTCGCCACAACGCGGGGCGAGGTGCGGGAGGAGATTACCGAGTTTGTGGGCAAGACCCCCGCCGCCCCCGCCCCAAGGAGGTCTCAGTGTCGTATGATCCACTGCGCGGAAAACGGGGGCAGGTCAGTCCCAAGTGCGGAACCGACAAGCTTCATCCCAAGCTGCTTGTTATTCTACATGCACCTAACCTCTGAAAGCGTCGTGCCCAGCCTTGCATCTGTTAGGTACATACGTAACGTTATGAAGGATGCGCTCTGTAGTGCACCCCGCTAAAACTGGACAGCCGATCTGGGTATGATCAGGGCCTCCGAACAGGAGGCAACGATGAGCCGAAAGCCGCGTGTCGAACGAATCCCGGAGGAGAAGTGGGAAATCGTGTTGGAAGGGCTGCGGAGCGGGAACATCGCCGAGACCTGTCGGCGGTACGGGATCGCTCCCAACCTGTACTACCGCTGGAAGGATGAAGCTCAACAGGGAGCCACCGCCGCGCTCGGGGGGAAGAGCGCGGCGGCGGCCGAAGGCGAGAAGGAGCGGCGCATCCGGCAGTTGGAGCGGTCGCTGGGGCGCAAGACCCTGGAGGTGGAGATCCTAAAAAACGTTGTGCGGGAGTGAGCT
>DATLZZ010000006.1:0-49762 GCA_035573715.1 Candidatus Xenobia bacterium
GCGCAGAGTTGTCATGAGCCCTGGGCTCGCGGAATGAATGCGACACACCTCGGGAAGATGTTCATGCCCCCTGAGGGCGGAGAGATGACTCGGAACGATCCGCACCGGTCCCTGGACAGTCGCGCTTTCAGAGATGACAACGGGTGGGGAGAGAGTTGTTTATGGGAAGAGGCCGCGCACCATCGTGGCCTCGGCGACGCGCCCGATGGCGAGGATGTAGGCGGCGACGCGCATGTTGACCTTGTAGCGCTTCGATGTCTCGTAGACCTCGTTGAACGCCCGCTTCATCATCGTCTCCAGCTTGGCGTTCACCTGGTCTTCCTCCCAGAAGAAGTTCTGCAGGTCCTGCACCCACTCGAAATAGCTGACGGTGACACCGCCGGCGTTGGCGAGAATATCCGGCAGGAGGAAAACACCCTTGCGCGTGAGGATGTCGTCGGCCATCGGCGTGATGGGGCCGTTGGCGGCCTCGGCGATGATGCGCGCCTTGACGTTGCCGGCGTTCTCGCTGGTGATGACGTTTTCCAGCGCCGCCGGAATCAGGATGTCGCACTTCAGCTCCAGAAGGTCCTGGTTGGAAATCTTCGACGTACTCGCCAGGCCCACCACCGAGCCGCTCTTCTCCTTGAAGCGAATCGCCTTGATGGGGTCGATGCCGCGCGGGTTATAGATGCCGCCGCGAGAGTCGCTGACGGCGATGATCTTCGCCCCGGCTTCCGCGAACAGCCGTGCCGCGATGCTGCCGGCGTTGCCGAAGCCTTGAATGGCGACGGTCGCCCCCCGCAGCGATCGCCGCAGAACGCGGCAAGCTTCCTGCGCCACAAACAGGCAGCCGCGCGCCGTGGCTTCGTGGCGGCCTTCCGAGCCGCCGAGCGAGACCGGCTTGCCGGTGACGACTCCGAGTACGGTGGAGCCAAGCGTCATCGAGTAGGTGTCCATCACCCAGGCCATGGTCTGTTCGTCGGTGTAGACGTCGGGCGCGGGGATGTCGCGGTCGGGCCCGATGATGGGAAGAATCTCGGAAACGAAACGCCGCGTCATCCGCTCCAGCTCGCCCTTCGACATCCTGCGCGGGTCGCAGACCACGCCGCCCTTGCCGCCGCCGAAGGGCAGGTTCATCACCGCCGTCTTCCACGCCATCCAGGCGGCAAGCGCCTTCACCTCATCGAGCGACACGTTGGGGTGATAGCGGATGCCGCCCTTGGCGGGCCCGCGGGCGATGTTGTGCTGCACGCGGTAGCCTTCGAAGACCCGCACCGAGCCGTCGTCCATCTTGGTGGGCACCGAGACCACCATCTGGCGCTTGGGCGAGCGCAGCACTTGCGCCAGCCCGGGGTCGAGCTTGAGGTAGTGGGCTGCCTGGTCGAATTGCAGCAGCGAGATCCGGTACGGGTTCAGGTCTTCCTTCATCGCAGCTCCTCCACGAAACGAAGTGACGGGCTCCGGGGGAAACAGTTTGGGCTACGGCGCCTTGGCCGCTGCCGCGTGTTGCGCCAAGTAGACGTCGCGGCACTGCGTTGAGCAGAAGTGCAGCACCTCATCGCCCGCACGCGCCTGGACCGAAACTTCCACGTCGACGTAGGTGCCGCAGGCCGGGTCGCGCTTCATCACGCCCTGGCGCGCCGGAGGCACCTGCGCGTGCGGCCCGGGAGAAAGCACGTTCCGCCAGACCCATCGAGCCACGTGACGCAACAACACGAAGGCCGCCACCAGCGCCGCAAAGCGCAGCAGCCACATCATCGTGGCTTCGACTCCGCGTCCAGCCGCCGCGCCAGATCTTCGTTGCCGGCAAACTCCGGATGAGCGCGGCGGAGCTGATCATAGGCCTGGCGCGCGCCGGCGGTGTCCTTCTGGCTCAGTCGCGTGAGCGCCAGCCCATAGAGCGCCTGGGGCTTGTTGGGCTCGAGCTGCAGCGAGGCGGTGTACTCCTTCTGCGCTTCGTCGTAGCGGCCGAGGTTGTAGTAGCAGGTGGCGAGGTCGGTGCGGGCGTCAGTGTTCTTGGGCTCGAGCGTCAGCGTGCGCTGGTACCAGAAGGTGGCGTCTTCCCAATGCTGAAGATCAAAGAGCAGATTGGCGAGCTCGAGCGCCGCCTTGGAGTCGTTCGGATTCGCCTCGGCCCTCTGTTGCAGATCCCGCCAGCGCTGCGCCATGTCGAGCGGCGGGTGGCCTTCGGGGAGGACAGGCTCGCTCTCCGGCCCGGCCATCGCAGCCGGGCCGGGAAGTGTGGTGACGGTTCGAGGGCCCTGGCCGGCGTACTGGGTATAGAGGTAGCCGCCCGCGAAGCCAATCGCGGTGAACACCAGAGCAGTGATCAGAAGGTCGCGCCGCACGTCTCCCCCGGCCGCGCACGGAAAGGCGTGAGTCTAGCGGCGACTCCGCGGAGTGTCAATGGCGTCGCGTCGTTCCCGGACGGCTCCCCGGGGTCCGGGGCGTGGGAGCGGGCGCCTCGGGCACGCCCAACTGCTTTAGGTGGGCGCGGGCGTCGGCGGCGTAAGGACCATCCGGAGCAAGCTGCAAGTAGCGCTGAAAGGCCTCCGCGGTTCCAACGCGCGCGTCGATCTGCTCGCCGCGCCGCGGAGAGGTCCGCAGCAAAGCCAAACCGAGAAAGTACTGGCCGAGGGCGAACGTGGGGTCGCTGCGCACCGCGCGGCGCAGCGGCGCCAGCGCGTCGCCGGGGCGGCCGGCGTTCAGCAGCGCCGCGCCGAGGTTGAACTCGTAGGTGGCGGCGCGCTCGGGGTCAAGCTGCGCGGCGCGCTCGATGTGCCGCAGGCCGTCGTCCAACTGCCCGCTGCGGATCAACACCAGGCCCAAGTTGTTGTGATGGGCTGCTTCGCGTGGCTCAAGCTCGAGGGCGCGACGATAGGCACTCGCAGCTTCTTCCAGGCGCCCCGCGGCCGCGTAGGCCGACCCCAGCAGAGAGTGCGGCGTGGACTGACCGGGTTGCTTCTCAATCAGCGCCTGGTATTCGCGGATGGCCTCTTCCGGCTTGCCGTCGGCCAGAGCGCGGGCGCCGGAGGTGTAGTGGCGCTCCAGCTCGTCCTCGCGGGCCTGTCGAAGGCGCTCGGCCTCACGGCGCTGTTCCAAGCCCGGGTCGAGCCGACCGAGGCGCTCCGCCTCCTCGCGCATTTTCTTCAGGTCAATGGTGTAGCGAAGTTCGCCGCCGGGCGGCAGGACGGTATAGGTGGACCACACGACGCGCTCGTTGCGCTGCACTGACACCCGGTAGCGGCCCGGCTGGAAGCCGCCGTAGTAGAAGCGACCCTGGAGGTCGGTTTCGGTCTTCCACTCGAGGTTGAACTCCAGCCGGCGAACGATCACCACCGCGCCGACCAACGGCTCGCCCGCCTCATCGAGCACAATGCCGCTGAAAGCGCCGGTCTCCTGCGCACGACCGGGCGAGGTGAAGAAAAGAATGAGGGCTGACACCACAGGCAGAAGGCTGGCCCGACGCATCCGCATGATGAGTTGGCCGCCGGCTGCGGGACCGGCGGGCGAAATCCTACAGGAGCGGCGCGGCTACTTCTTTTTCACGCGCACCGACGCCGGCACGCTGGCTCCGAGCGCCTGCAAAGCCGCCTTGGCTTCCTCGGCGTACTTGCCGGTGGGCGCCAGCTCCAAGTAGCGCTGGAATGCTTCCTGTGTGCCCGGCGCGGGGATGGTCTTCAACTCCTGGCCTTCCTGCTTGTACTCTGCCTGGCTGTAGAGGCACATCCCGAGCAGGTAGTAAGCCTCGGCGCGGTTGGGGTCGGCTTCGGTGGCCTTCTTGAACCACTCGCCGGCCGCCTTCAGATCGTTGGCGTTGTAGAGCGTGACGCCGATGTTGTAGTAGGCCGTGGCCGCGTCCTCCGGGCTCAACTGCGCCGCGGTTTCGAAGTACCTGCGGGCTTCTTCCATATTGCCCATTTTGACGTAGACCTGACCCAGCGTGGTATACAGCACGCCGTTCTGCGGGTCGAGCTCAATCGCTTTCTTCAGGCTCGCCTCCGCCTCCGCGTAACGCTTCAGACCCTGATACGCGACGCCCATCTGGGCATGCACAACCCATTGGTCGGGATCCTTCTCGGCAAGAGGAACGAGTTCAACCAGCGCCTCCTCGTACTTGCCCTGCTGATTGAGCGAAGCCGCATGCTCGTAAGCCGTCCGTGCCTTCTCGTACTCGGCCTGCTGCTTCTTCGCGGCCTCCGGATCGCTGCCGCCGGTCTTCATCGGGAAGTCGTGTCGGTTGCGGAAAGCGTTGCCGGCGCTGGGGTCGCCGTAAATCCCGCCGGAAACCCGGATGCCCGGCTTCTCGGCCACCTTCTTCCCGTCAATCATGACGATGGCGTCGTAGGTGCCCGAAATCACGCGCAGGTAGTATTCGCCATTCTTATCCGTTTTGCCCTCTGCCGTGCGGTCGGAGTCCTTTGCCTTCAGGATGACGACGGCGTCCTTGACTGGCTTGCCGTCCAGCGTAACGATGCCCGTCACCGTCCCCGGGCCCTGCGCCGAGGCGGAAACTGCGCCCAGCAGGAATATCATCAGGACACCCAGGATCATTATTCCAGGGCGTTGAATCTTCATGGCCATTCTTCTCCTTCTCTCCGCTCCTACCTAGTATAGCCCGGCTCCAGCCGTTAGGGGATACGTCCTGCGATCCCCTCCTTCCATCTCCGCCACCAGCTTGGATGCGGGCGGGACGCAGACTTGCTGCCCCACCTTGGTGCCGGGCACTAAACCCGTACCCTGCCAACGGTTAAGGGCGATAAGTGGCCGCAGTACTTTCGGACTCAAAAACGGTCACTTCCCGCAGCCTCGCTCCGTTGACGCTGGCGGCGAGCCGCCGGTTCAACTCGTCATAGAAGTACTTGGCGATGTTTTCGGCCGACGGATTGAGTTCTGTGAAGGGCGGCAGGTCGTTCAGAAATTGGTGATCAAGTCGCCGAATCACCTCGGCCATGCGTTGCTTGAGCTCCACGAAGTCGTAGACCAGGCCGGTCTGGTCGAGCTTCTCGCCCGCCAGCACCACCCGCACCTTGTAGTTGTGCCCGTGGACGTTCTCGCACTTGCCCTTGTAGCCGCGCAGGGCGTGGCCGGCGGCGAACGTCTCTTCCACAGCAACTTCGAACATTTCACTCCTCGGAGAAAAACCTGCGCACCTCCTCCAGGTCCGATGTGACACGGTAGGGAGGCAGGCTCTCCAGAAAAAGTTTACCATACTGCTTGCGCAGGATGCGGTTGTCGAGGATGGCGAGGATGCCGCGGTCGGAGCGGGCGCGGATGAGGCGCCCGAAACCCTGCTTGAGCGAAATGATGGCTTCGGGAATCTGGTATTCCGTGAAGGCGTTGTGGCCGTCCTCTTGCAACACGCGGATGCGGGCGCGCACCACCGGGTCGGTGGGGACGGCGAACGGCAACCGGTCGATGATGACCGCGCTCAGTTGCGGCCCCTGCACGTCCACGCCTTGCCAGAAGCTCGAGGTGGCGAAGAGAACAGCACCAGGTGTTTGCCGGAACTTCTCCAGCAAGGCCGTGCGCGGGGCCGTGCCCTGCAGCAACAGCGGGAAGTCGAGACGCTGCGCGGCGCGCTCAAAGATTTGCTGCATCTGCTGGTAGCTGGTGAAGAGCACAAAGGCGCGGCCGCGGCTGGCTTCGAGCAGTTGGGTGATGATGTCGGCGGCTTCCGGCACGAAGCTCGGGTCGCGCACGTCGGGCAGGTGCTCGGGGATATAGAGCATCGCCTGGCTCCGGTAGTCAAAGTGCGACGGCAGCACCCGCTCTTCCGCCTGGCAAAATCCGAGCCGTTGCTTGAGATAGTCAAACCGATCAGCCACGGCCAGCGTCGCCGAGGTCAGCACGATGGTGTCGTAGCGCTCGAATAGCCGTTCGCGAAGAATCTGCGAAACATCAATCGGCGTCGCCTGGAGGAAGACGCCGCGACCGCGCCGCTCGTACCAGAACACGTAAGTGCGGTCAGTACTCTCCAGGAGAAACTGCAACTCCTGGCGGATGTCCGCTGCGCGACGGACCAGGCGCAGCAGCTCTTCCGGCTTGTCGGGCAGGCTGGCCAACGCCACTTCCAGCGCGCGCAGCGCGTCCACGAGTTTGCTGTAGGGCTCGGCGTACCGCTCCAGAAACTCAGAGCGGTTCTCAAATGCGTAGCGGCCTTCCCCGCCGGGGAACAAATCGAAGAAGGCATCGGCTTGCCGGCGGAGCTGGCGCAGCAGCTTGGGCAGGCGCTTGTCGGCGATGCCCTTGAGCCGCAGAGCGTTCTCCGCGTCGCGCGCCAGCTCCTCGAAGCGATAAGTCGACACCTGGGTGCCGAAGAATTGGCTGGCCACGTCTTCGAGCTCGTGCGCTTCGTCGAAGATCACGGTGTGGTAGTCGGGCAGGATGCTGGCGAAATCGTCCTGGCGCACCGCCAGGTCGGCGAAAAACAGATGATGGTTGACGATGACCAGGTCGGCCTCGGCCGCCCGCCGGTGCATCTGGGTGACGAAGCAGCGCTCGAACTGGGCGCACTTCTGCCCGGTGCAGGTCTCGCTGCGGGCGTCAATGCGCGGCCAGAGCGCGATGGGCTCCGGCAGGTCGGTCAGCTCAGCGCGGTCGCCCGACTCGGTGGTCTTCTCCCACTGGCGGATGCGAACGTACTGGTCTACCTCCTCCATCCCTTTCAGCACCGGCTGGTGCTCGAGGTCGTAGAGCTTCTGGCGGCAAAGATAGTTCGAGCGGCCCTTCATGTAGCAGGCGCGGATGTTGGGATCGAAGTGACGTTGGAGAAAAGGAATGTCCTTGAAGAAAAGCTGCTCCTGAAGGTTTTTGGTGCCGGTTGAGATGACGACCTTACGACCGCTGCGCAGCGCCGGCAGCAGATAGGCCAGCGTCTTTCCGGTTCCGGTGCCGGCTTCGACGACGAGGTGGCGCTTCTCGCGGAAGGCCCGCTCAACCGCCTCGGCCATCTCCAGTTGTCCGGCGCGGAACTCGTACTGCGGATGGCAGCGCGCCAGCAGCCCCTCGGGCCCGAAGAAGTCCCGCAGCGTCGTGTCGGAATTGGTAGCGGGCTTGGCCATGGCTGGCTACTCAGAAAGGCGGTTCCAGCATACAATAACTTCCGAGAACCGGGAGTCATTCTCGTGCCTACGTTGCGCCAAGCTGTTGAACAGCTGTACCGCACGGCCGTCATCGACAAGTCGGCCACGTCCACGATGCGCCTCGACACGCTCGCTACCTACGGCGTTCAGCAACTCGAGAAGCGCGGGTTTAAGGGAGCACAGGTCGATGTGAACTTACCGGGCGGTGCCAGAACGAAAAAATGGGATGTAGTCTGGTTCCACAATGGGAAGCACAGATTGGCCATCTCCCTAAAGTCGTTGTTGAAGAATCTCGGAGGAACAGTTCCCAACAGGATCGATGATTTGATTGGTGAGGTAACAAACTTGCAGATGTTCTCACCTGAGGTTGTGGTGGGCTACCTGATGCTGTTTGATACTTCCGAAGACACTCAGGACACGAAGCATGGCGGGAGTTGGTGCGACGTTCTTACACGGAGGTTGCAAAGCCTCTCAGGTAGAGGGATGCCTGCATGGGGAACGGGCATGGTGGAGGCAGCTTGTGTGGTCAGGCTCGACTTTTCGAAAGGGCCGAAGATCCTAACAAGCGAAACAGAATTGATGGGCTTTTTTGACGTGCTGGCCACGGAAGTGCTGAAGAGGAATCCGAGCGCTGGGAGGAAGAAACAATGACCCGTACCAGTTCTCAGAAGGATTCCCTTCTGACATTTGCTCTCCAGCATCTTGACGGGATCAATGTGTCACGTCGAAACGCCCAAAGAGCAATCCCGGCTTTGGCCAAGAACCCAGATGCTGTTAAGGCGATTGCAGCAGCTTCCCGACAACTCCCCACCAAACACATGATGGTCCGGGGTGACGCTAGACGGATGGAGCAAGTAGGGGATGGAAGCGTCCATCTGGCCTTGACGTCGCCCCCCTATTGGACGCTCAAGCCCTACCGCCAAACAGAGGGCCAGTTGGGCCATGTTCACCATTACGAAGAATTTCTTGGCGCTCTGGACAAGGTCTGGAAGGAGTGCTATCGCGTTCTAGTCCCTGGCGGTCGGCTGATTGTCGTTGTTGGCGATGTGTGCCAATCGCGCAAAGAGCACGGACGGCATTCCGTGGTTCCCCTTCATGCATCCATCCAAGAGCACTGCCGCAAGCTTGGCTTCGATAACCTTGCCCCCATAATTTGGTACAAGATTGCCAATGCCAAGTACGAAGTGGAAAACGGCTCTCGGTTTCTTGGCAAGCCATACGAACCAAATGCTGTCGTCAAGAACGATATCGAGTACATCCTGATGCAGCGAAAGCCGGGTGGCTACCGAAAGCCTTCTCTCGGAATGAGATTGCTAAGCGTCATCCCCGAAGCCGACCAGAAGGAATGGTTTCAGCAGATTTGGACCTTGCCCGGGGCTTCAACCCGAGACCATCCGGCCCCGTTCCCAATCACGCTCGCAGAGCGCCTGATTCGAATGTTTAGCTTCGTAGGAGATACGGTGCTCGACCCCTTTCTGGGCTCTGGTACGACAACGCTGGCGGCAAGCAGGTGGGGCAGAAACAGCATCGGCTACGAAATAGATGAAGAATACTTCAAGAGAGCCAAGTCTAGGCTGGACGAGCACATGGTTGATCTTCTTTCTGGCGCGCGACTGGAAGCCGTTGACGTACTGGAGCCATCGCTCCTGAAAGCTTAGTCTCCGCCAAGTCCATCAATTAGACTACGAAAAAGGTGTGAGCATTATCACGCGCAATTCGGGGAAGCTGCCGCTGGTGGCGATTGTGGGGCGGCCGAACGTGGGCAAGTCGTCGCTCTTCAACCGCCTGACGGGCACGAGGCGGGCCATCGTCACCGACGAGCCGGGCATAACCCGCGACCGGCTCTACGGCCGCGCCACGTGGCTCGGGCGCACCTTCGAAGTTGTGGACACCGGCGGACTGGTGCCCGACGAGCGGGCCACCATGGCGCAGGAGATTCTCCGCCAGGCGCGCGTGGCCATCGAGGCTGCGTCCACTGTTGTGCTGGTGGTGGATGCGCGCGCCGGCGTAACTCCGCTCGACGCTGATCTCGCGCGGCTGCTGCGGCGAACCGGCAAGCCTGTCGTGCTGGCGGCCAACAAAGTCGACACCGGACGGCTCACCGACATCGCGCTTCCCTTTCACGAACTCGGCATCCAGCCGGTGATTCCTTTGAGCGCCGAGCACGGCCTGGGCGTCGACGACCTGCTCGATGTGCTGGTGAAAAACCTCGAACCCTCCGAAGAGTCTGAGCCGCGCCAGGTGCTGAACGTCGCCATCATCGGGCGGCCCAACGTAGGAAAGTCGACGCTGCTCAATCAACTGGTGGGCGACGAGCGAGCCATCGTCTCGCCCGAGCCCGGTACGACCCGCGACGCCGTCGACACCCTGATTCCTGTTGATGGCGGCTGGTGGCGGCTCATCGACACCGCCGGCATCCGCCGCAAGGGAAAGACCAGGCTGCTGGCGGAGAAGCTGAGCGTCATCATGGCGCGCAAGCACCTGGAGCGCGCCGACGTGGCGGTGCTGCTGCTCGACGCCACCGAAGGCGTGACCAGCCAGGATGCCACCATCGGCGGCTACGCCCACGAGAGCGGCCGCTCGGTGATTGTGACAGTGAACAAGTGGGACACGGTGGACAAAGCCAGGAGCGACACGGGTCGCGCCACGGCCGCAGTGCGTGGGCGGCTGAAGTTTCTCGACTACGCTCCGGTGGTTTTCATCTCCGCGCTCAAAGGCCAGCACCTGGGCCGGCTGCGCAGCCTGATTGCACAGGTCGGTACCGCACGCCAGCGGCGCTTGACCGACGCGGAGCTGAAGGAGTTTGTCGACGCGCTGCCGCTCGGTCGCACTACCGTTCCCGGCGGCCGCCCGGTGCGCATCCACTCCATTCGTCAGGTGGGCGCGGCGCCGCCGGTGTTTCTGGTGCGCGCCAACCTGCCCAAGCTGCACTTTGCCTTCGAGCGATTCCTGGTCAATCAGCTTCGTGAGCGCTTCGGGTTTTTCGGCACGCCCATCCGCCTGAAGCTGGAACGTGGCGGCAAGGTGGCGCGGGCACGACGGCGGTGATATCATTGCTGATTGTCGGTCGGGACGTGGCGCAGCCTGGCTAGCGCGCTCGCTTGGGGTGCGAGAGGTCGCGGGTTCAAATCCCGCCGTCCCGACCATCGGCCTCTATGAAGAACAACACGCGAACCATCCTGCTGACCAACGACGACGGCATCAACGCCGAGGGCCTGCGGTCGCTGGAAGAAGCGTTGCAGGAACTCTCGGCCGTCATCTGGGTGGTGGCGCCGGTGACGGAGATGAGCGCTTCCAGCCACGCCCTCTCGCTGCAGCGCCCGGTGCGCTGCGAGAAACTGAGCGAGCGCCGGTTCGCGGTCGAGGGCACGCCGGCCGACGCCGTCATCATGGCGCTCAACAAGCTGCTGCCCGCCGAGCCTGACCTCGTTATCGCCGGCATCAACCGCGGGGGCAATATGGGCGAGAACGTTTTTTACTCCGGCACGCTGGCGGCGGCGTTTGAAGCCGTGCTCAATCGCATCCCGGCGTTTGCCATCTCGGTGGCCAGCCGCGGCCAGTTCGACTACGACGTGGCGGCGGCGTTCGCGGTGCGGCTGGCGGAGAAGATTCTGCGCGACCCGCTGCCGCCGGGGCTGGTGCTCAATGTCAACGTGCCCGCGCCCTGGCGCAACGGAGTGCGCCTGACGCGCCAGTCGCAGAAAATCTCGAAGAACATCCTGGTCGAAAACATCGACCCGCGTGGACGGAACTACTACTGGATTCATGAGCAGGTGGACCTCTCGAGAATCGAGGCCGGCACCGACTACGCCGCCGTGCGCGCCGGCAGCATTTCGATCACCCCCCTGCACACCGACCGCACCGACCCGACCGCGCTCAACGACCTGGCGGCCTGGTTCGAAGAGTTGAGCCGCTTCGCCGTTACCCCGGAATAACTCGCGACCTGACCTTTCTGCTACAATTGAGTTTTGCATCGGGGCGTGGCTCAGCCTGGTAGAGCGCACGGTTCGGGACCGTGAGGTCCTGGGTTCAAATCCCAGCGCCCCGACCATCCCCCTCAGTTGCCGCCTGCCTGCTGACTGGCTAGAATCCCGACGCGGCGATGGAGCAGGCGCGGCAGTACACGGTGGAGGGGATGGTGCAGGGCGTGGGGTTCCGCTTTTTTGTGGAGCGCGTGGCCGGGCAGTTGGGGCTGGGCGGTTACGTGAAGAACTTGCGCGACGGCCGCGTTGAAGTTTACGCCATCGGCGAGCCAGAGAAGCTGGCCGAGCTGAAGCGGCGCCTGGAAGTCGGGCCGCGCTCGGCACACGTGCAGCGCGTACTGGAAGAAGACGCGCCGCTGCTGGAGCGCTACCGGAATCATTTCACCATTGAATTCGAAGGAGGACGGTGGTGAAGCACCAGGACCTGAAGAAGCTCATCCGCGAAATCCCCAACTGGCCCAAGTCGGGCATTCTTTTTTACGACATCACCACGCTGCTCAAAGACCCGCAGGGCTTCCGGGTGCTCATCGACAGCCTGTACTCCCATTACGACTCGCATCCCGTGGACCTGGTGGCGGGGATTGAGGCGCGCGGGTTCATCTTCGGGCCAGCGCTGGCCTACCGGCTGGGCGCGGGCTTCGTGCCCATCCGCAAGCCCAACAAGTTGCCGGCCGAAAAAGCGGTCGAGCCCTACCTGTTGGAATACGGTAGCGACTCGGTCGAGATTCACGTGGATGCCATCCGCAAGCACCAGCGGGTGCTCATCTGCGACGACCTGCTGGCCACGGGCGGGACGGCGGCGGCGGCGGTACGGCTGGTGCGCAAGCTAGGCGGCGAGGTGGTGGGCTGTGGGTTTGCCATCGAGCTGACTTTCTTGAAAGGCCGGGAGAAGCTCAAGGACGTCGACGTTTTTTCGCTCCTGCAATACGACAAGTAAAAGGCGCGATGAATTCAACGCAGCAAGACCGCTGGCGAGCGCTGCTGGAGGAGTTTGTCGACGCGCGCATCGACGCCCCGGAGCTGCTGGAGCGGGTGGCGACGCTGTTGCCGCCCGGGGCCGATCCAGCCGAAGAAGTCCTGACCCGGCTGGCCGAGGGCGAGTTCAAGCTGCGGCCGCCGGCTGGGCGGCTGGCGTTCATTCGCCGACTGGAGCAGTTCGCCGCGGGTGAAGCGTCCTATGCCGAGCTCGACCTGTGGTGCTTCAGCCTGTGGCAGACCGAGGCGTTCGCGCCTGAGGCCGCGCCCATCGACGCCGAGACCGCGCTGCTGCAGAACGTGCTGGGCTGGATTCAGGATTGGGAGGACGAGGAGTCGCGCCCGGAGGCGGCGACCCTGCGCGAGCTGGGGGAAATCCTGGCGCGTGAGAACGACCCCGAGCTTTGTCTCGAGAAAATGGTGGAAGCGCTCGAAGGTTCGAGCGACTAAGTTCCCTGCCTACCTAGCCTTTTTCTGTTCCGCCTCCTGCTTGACCAAGCGCAGGGCCTCCCGGCGCAGGCATCCGCTGAAGGGGCCGATGAAAAACCAGTAGAGTCGAAAACGGCGCCGGCTGCGAGCATCCATGCACTGAATGCGGGTCTCGGTGGCCAGCCGGGTTCGAGAAGCGCCCAGCGGCTCGAGCGAAAAACTCCACGCGGCTTTGGCGAAGCCGGGCTGCGAGAAGCTGCGGAAGCCCGCGGCGTCGAGGCGCTGAACGCAGCCGGTCGGCGACCAGAACTTTCCCACCAGGCCGAGAAGCAGCTCTCGCGGGGGATCTTCGCCGACAAGAGTGAACCCGCTTTCTCTGAAGTCCGCCAGGGTCAGCGCGGTCTTGCGGAAGGGCGACCAGAGGCCGCGTAGGGCAAGGAGCCAGCGAGTGAGGGCCGACCGGGCGAGGTCGACTTGCTGCAGGGCGCCGTAGACGCGCTCGAGGGAGGCGCTGATTTCAATCGTATGGCGCGCTGCCACGTCGTAAGCCGGCATCGCCTCGTCAAGGAGCATCAGGCAGGTGCGGGCGCTCGCCGTGGTGGCAGAGGCGGCAGCGCCGCGGCGTGCGGATGATGGAGATGTCGCGGGGGAAGAGCGTGGCCAGGCTCCAGTCGAGCGCCACCTGAACCTGCTTCTTCAAGCCAACGAGTTTGAGCAGGTGCACGGCGTTCCAGAAAAGCCAAGCAAAGTAGCCGGAGAACTTCAGGCCCATGAAGTTGACCACGGCGTCGTTCATGCCCAGCGAAATCAACATTCCCTGGAGCTTGAATTCGAACGGCTTGAGCGGTCGGCCGGCCAGCGCTCGCTCGATGTTTTCCGCGGCCAGCTCGGCCTGCTTGAGCGCCACCGGAGCCACCTGAAGTGTGTGCTCGACCGGCGCCTTGTCGACCAAGGCGTTGTCGCCGATGGCGAAAACTTCCGGATGGCTCGGCAGGTGCAGTTCTGGCGTCACGAGCACGCGGCCGACGCGATTCTTCTCGGCAGGCAGCAACTCGGTGAGCGGGTTGGCCCGGACGCCTGCAGTCCAAACGACCAAGCCGGCGTCGATCTTCTCTCCACCAACCAGCTCCACCCCTCTCGAAGTAACCCGAGTCACTCTCGCGCCGAGTCGGAGCGCGACCCCTTTGCGCTCCATCTGCCGCCGGGCACGCGCCGCGAGCTTGGGGTCGACGCCGACGAGAATATTCTGGGTGGCTTCCAGCAGGACCAGCGAAGCGTCGCCCGGCTGAAGACCCCGGCAGCGCGGCACCAGGTAGCGGTGGATGAGGTCGTGGAGCTCCATCGCTGTCTCGACGCCGGTGTAACCGCCGCCCACGACCACGATGCGCAGCAGGTGGCGCCGCCGCGCCGGGTCGGGCTCATGATCGGCGTGCTCGAAAAGGTCGAGCACGTGGTCGCGCAGCACGATGGCGTCTTCGAGGGTAAAGAGCGGGAAGCAGTGCTCGACGCCCTCGATGCCGAAGTAATTGGGCACGCTGCCGAGCGCCAGCACCAGATAGTCGTAGGCCAACTCGCGCGCGGAGGTGTGCAGGCGGCGATGCGCCAGGTCGATGCCCACGGCGCGCGCCCGCAGGAATCGGAAGCGGCGCCGGCGGCGGATGTCGCGGATGCTCTGGATGATGTGCCGCGGCTCGATGTAGGAGGAAACGACCTGCGGCAACAGCGGGGTGAACATGAAGAAGTTGTTCTCGCTGACCAGCCAGAGCTCGACGCCGTCGCGGCGCCCAAGGCGGCGTTCGAGGTCAATCACGGCCTCCAGTCCGCCGAAGCCGCCGCCGAGGACCACGATGCGCTTCGGGTGCGGGGCGCTCATCGCTTGATTCCTTTGGCGCGGCGCTGGCGCACGGCCTCGTAGAGCACCACGCCCGCGGCGACGGAAACGTTGAGCGAGTGGATGGCGCCGGCGGTGGGAATCGAAACCAGGAAGTCGCACTTGGCGCGAACGTGCTGGTGCAGGCCCTTGCCTTCCCCGCCGAGCACGAGGCCGATGGAACCCGTGAGGTCAACCTCGGTGAAATCCTTCTGGGCGCCCTCGTCGAGCCCCACGAGCCACACGCCGGCCTTCTTCAATTGCTCGAGGGCGCGGTTCAAGTTGGTGACGCGCGCCACGGGCAGGTGTTCGCTCGCGCCCGCCGAAGCTTTTTCAACCACGGCGGTGATGCCGGCGGCGCGGCGCTCGGGAAGCACGGCGCCGTCGGCGCCGGCGCAGTAGGCAGTGCGGAGGATGGCGCCGAGGTTGTGCGGGTCTTCGATGCCGTCGAGCAGAACGAAGAGCGCGGGCGAGCGCGCGGCGGCGATCAAGTCCTCCAGGTCGGAGTAGTGCTTGGCGCCGACAAAGGCGGCGACGCCTTGGTGGCTGCGGGTGCCCGTCTGGCGGTCAAGCTCTTCGCGGGTGACGAAACGCACGGGCACGCCGGCGGCGCGGGCGGCTTCGACCAGCTTCTGGGCGCGGCCGTGGGAGAAGTCGCGGGCGACCAAGAGGCGCTCCAGCGGGCGGCGCGTGGCCAGGGCCTGCTCGATGGAGTGGATGCCGTAGAGGATCGCCATGGCCTAGCTGAAGATGGAGCAAAACTCTAGAACACGTTCGCGGCAGCTCTTGACGCGCACGGGGAGCGGCAGCTCGGCGCCGCGCTCGAGAATCGGAATCAGCTCGTCGAGGTCGGGCCCGAAGGGCAGCCCGGTGAGCATGACACGAATCGGCTGGATGAGGTTGCGGCCGGTGATGAAAGTTTCGCGCTTGACCTCTTCAAGAATCTCTTTGAAGCGCTCGACCGTCATCCAGCCGTTTCCCAGCGCGCGCAGGCCGAAGGCGCGGATGACGGCGCGGGCGCCTTCGCGCTCGAGCGCTTCGCGGCTCTCGGGCAAACGCATCCAGGCTTCAGCATGGTAGCCGAAGATGAGGCGGGTGCGCGGCGGCAGCAGCGAGACGAAGTCGAGACCGGGCAACACGGCGTGGATGACGTCGCGCAGCCAGCGGCGTACGAGCTCGGGCAGCGGGTCGGGGAGCCAGCCGACGCGGCGATAGTACGGCAGTGAAAGTTCGAGCAGGCGATCGAGGTCGGCCTGTTGGAGCCAGTGGTGGTTGAGACGGCGAAGGAGTTCGAAATCAAAGCGCAGCGGGGCGGCGCTGATGGCGTCGGGCGACCAAAGCGCAAGCAGCTGGTCACGGGAAAGAATCTCCCGCGGGTTATCGCCGTCGGCGGGCGGAGTCCAGCCTTGCAGGGCCAGGAAGTTGATGAGGGCTTCGGGCAGGACGCCGAGCTCGCGCAGGTCGGCGAGGGTGGTTTGACCGCTCCATTGGCCCCAGGGCGAGGGCTCGGACTCTTCGATGGGTGGGAGGCGCCTGGCCCACTCGGGCAGCGCAGGGGCACTCCCGGGCGGGGCTTCAATCCCGAGCCAGCGCAGATCGTCGCGCGGCGGCTCGATGCAGGGCGCGCTTTTCCGCTGCGCGTCGAGCCAGAGAAAGAGCGCGGTGCGGGCATCCTCGACGGTGAGGCTGTTCACAAACGGAAAGGATAGCATGCGGCAGGGCGCAAGGCCCTGCCCCGCCTCGGCTGAGCTGCTACCCGGCTGTGGCGGTGGCGCGGCGCTTCTTGGCGAGCATCTTCTTCGCCAGGCGCGGCAGCTCGTCGTACTTCAACTTCTTCTGCTCGTAGAGGCGCGCCTTCTGCTTGGCGCGCTTGACGCGGCGCTGGTGCTTCTTGCGAGCCACAAAACCCTTCTGACGCATTCGTGCCTCCGGAATCCGTGCTAAGTGAAGCAATAGAGTACAGGCATCAGCGGGATTCGAGCAAGACGATGGCGTGGGCGGCCATGGCCTCACCGCGACCGATGGCTTCCAGGCCTTCTGTGGTCTTCGCCTTGACGCTGACCTGAGCGGGGGCGATGCCGAGGATAGAGGCGAGGCGCTCGCGCATCAGCGCGAAGCATAGGGCGAGCTTCGGCTCCTGGGCGATGACGACGCTATCGACCTGGGCGACGCGCAGGCCCTCTTCTTCAAGCAGCTCCATCACGCGGGCCAGCAGGTCGAGGCTGTGGGCATTCTTCCACTTCGGATCGCTGTCGGGAAAGTGCTGGCCGAGGTCGCCGAGGCCGGCGGCGCCGAGAAGCGCGTCGCAAATGGCGTGGGTGAGGACGTCGCCGTCGGAGTGGCCGGCGAGGCCTTTGCTGTGCGGGATGTCCACGCCGCCGAGGATGAGGCGGCGCCCGGCGACCAGCCGATGGATGTCGTAGCCGATGCCGACGCGCAGGCTCAACGGCTCTTCTCCTGCTCCAGGAGGAAGCGGGCGAGGTCGAGGTCGGTCGGCTGGGTGATTTTGATGTTCCGCCACGAGCCCATGACCACGGTAACGGGATGGCCGAGGCGCTCGACCAAGACGGCTTCATCGGAGCCGTGGAAGCCGTCGGCGGCGGCTTGCGCGAACGCCTGGCGCAACAGGTGGGCGCGAAAGACCTGCGGGGTCTGGGCCAGCACGATGCGCTCGCGAGGAATGGTCGCGGTGATGCGGGAGCCATGCGCCGTGCCACCAGGTTCAACCTGTTTAATGGTGTCTGTGGCCGGGAGGCCGACGATGGCGGCGCCGGTCTGCGCGGCAGCGTCGAGCACGCGCTCAATCACCGCCGGCTCGACGAAGGGCCGCACCGCGTCGTGCACCAGCACCAATTCGGCCCCGTCCGGCACAGCCTTCAGAGCGTTCGCCACCGAATCGTGGCGCGATTCGCCGCCTTCGACGACGCTCGTCTTCGCCGCGTACGGCTCTTTCTTCAGGCGCTGCTCAATCTCTGCCCGGTCGACGGGGCGCACGGCGACGATGAAGTTCTCCAGGCGGGCGCAGCCGGCCAGCCGGCGCAGAGTGAGAAACAGGACGGGGACACCGTCAAGCTCGAGCAACTGTTTGGGCGGTGCCGCACCCTGCGCGGTCTTTCCCCCCGCCATGCGCACACCCAGACCGGCCGCGGGCACGAGGGCGACGACTCGGGCGATGCTCATAAGGAAATAAGAAGACGCCGAGTTCAGGACTCGGAATCGGGGCCTTCGTGCTCGCCCGCAGCAGCCGATCCGGTTTCAGGGACGGCGACGGGCTGGAACCTCGCCGGACGCGGCGGATTGGCGAGGGCGTGGGGCCGCGGCGTCGTGTGGTTGCGCTCGCCGGCGCTCGCAACGGCTTGCGGGCGCTCGCCCGACGCGCTCTGCGGGACGCCCGGCGCGCGGCCTTCCTCATAGCGTCCGAAAATCATCTTGCCGGCAGTGGTCTGCAGCACGCTGGTGACGGTGATGTCTATGGTGCGCGAGATGAGGCGGCGGGCGTTGTCGACGACCACCATGGTGCCGTCGTCGAGGTAGGCGACGCCCTGGTTGGGCTCCTTGCCTTCCTTCAAAATGAAGACGCGCATCGCTTCGCCGGGCAGCACCACCGGCTTCAGGGCGTTGGCCAGCTCGTTGATGTTGAGCACCTTGATGCCCTGGAGTTGCGCCACCTTGTTGAGGTTGAAGTCGTTGGTCACCACCTTGGCCTCGTAGCAGCGCGCCAGCTCGATGAGCTTCATGTCGACGTCGCGGATGTGGGGGAAGTCCTGGTCGACGATCTGCACGTCGAGGTTGGGCAGTTTCTGGATGCGCTGCAGGATGTCGAGCCCGCGCCGGCCGCGGTTGCGCTTGAGCGGATCGGCAGAGTCAGCCACCATCTGCAACTCGCGGAGCACGAAGCGCGGGATGAGCAGCGTGCCGTCGAGAAAACCCGCTTCGCAGACGTCGGCGACCCGCCCGTCAATGATGACGCTGGTGTCGAGCACTTTGTAGAGCCGCTTCGAGGTGCGCTCGGTGCCGATGAGCCCGCCCAGCGCCTGCAGGTTCAGCAGGTCGCCCTTGTTGGCCCCGATAATCATCCCCAGGTAGGCCATCACCAGCAGCAGGACAATGTGGAGGAAAGACTGCGTGCGCAACTCGATACTGCTGCTCGAGAGCACCAGCGACATCAGGAAGGCCAGGAAGATGCCCGCCACCGCGCCCACCACCGCCCCGACGAGCCGCTTGAGGCTCGACTTCCGCAACCGCATCTCCAGCAGCACGCCCATCGCTCCTAGAAAGACCCCGAAGAGCGCCGCCGGCAGGCGCTCCAGCCCAAAGGGCCGGAAATGGTAGGTGGCGGCCGCGGTGATGACAACAAAAGAAGTCCGCAGCAGGCTCAGATCGACCCAGCCCCACTTCTCGAAGGCCGTGCCGACTCCCGAGGCAGGCTCCGGTGCAGCCGTGCCCTCCGGAGGGCGATTCGGCCGGCGGGTTGGAGAGGCGTCAGAAATAAGGAATAGCCTCCTCTCGGGCGGCGCTACTCCCCAGTTGCTGCCGCCAAACGTCGCCTGGGGTCCCTAGGGGGCCCGCAGGCGGGCGCCCATCACCAATGTATGATGACGCCAGCGCAGTATAGCACTGCCTGAGGGGGCGAAAAAAGCAGATTCAGCGGTAGATGCGGGGGACGCGCTTGCTGAGGCCAGTAAGCACTTCCGAGGCCACCGTACCCAGGGACCGGGCGAGCTCGGTGGGCGGGATGGCCTGAGTGCCGTTGATCCCAATGAGGACAATTTCATCACCCGGCTGGGTGCCGGGGATGTCGGTCACGTCGGCAAAGGTCAGGTCCATCCCAACGGTGCCGACCATGGGGGCGAAGCGGCCGCGGACAATCACCCGGGCTTTGCCGCTCAGGCCGCGCCTCCAGCCGTCGCCATAGCCAACAGGCAGGATAGCGATCCGCGAGGGCCGGGAGGCGACGAAGGTCGCGCCGTAGCCCAGCGGCGCGCCCGCGGGCAGCTCGCGAATCGAATAGACCTGCGCCTTGAGCGTCAGCACCGGACGCACCGGAACCTGGGCGGCCAGCTCGGCGCTGCGATCCTGCCCCTCAGGGAATTTGTAGAAGGAGAGGTAGCCATAGAGCATCGAGCCGGGTCGCACCATCGTCCCCCAGGTTTCAGGCCGGGCGACGATGGCGCCAGTGTTGGCCAGGTGGATGGCCGCGGGCTTCAAGCCTGCGGCAGCGCATTGGGCGCGCAGCTTTTCGAACCGCGCCACCTGCTCCGCCGTCTGCGAAGAAGTGAAATCCTCGGCGGCGGCGAAGTGGGTGTAAAGCCCTTCGACCCTAACCGCGCGGCACTGCGAGAGCACCTCCAGCAGCCGCCCGACCTCGTTGCACGGGATGCCGAGCCGGCCCATCCCGGTGTCGAACTTGACGTGGCAGCGCACCGGGCGACCGGCGGCCGCGGCCGCCTTCTCCAGCCGCTCGAGCTGGCCAATCTCGGTGATGCCCGGCGTGATGCCGTATTCGAGCAGTTCCTGCTCTTCCCCGGGGAAAAAGCCCGTCAGGACGATCACCGGGGCGCGGATGCCGCCCCGGCGCAACTCGACCGCTTCGGCAACGCAGGCGACTCCGAGCGCGTCGGCGCCAGCTTCTTCCAAGGCGCGCGCCACCGGCACCGCGCCGTGGCCATAGGCGTCGGCCTTGACCACGCACAGCACCTTGCGGTCGCCGACGTGGCGGCGGATGATGTTGAGGTTTTCCTTCAGTTGATTGAGCGAAATCTCAGCCCAACAGGGGCGTTGTCCCATGGCCTACTGTGGTTTGCTCCTTTTATCCTGAGGGGAAGGACTTTGAGGCCTTCCCCGAAGGGCATCCTCACCGAACCACAACTCTTCCGACGCCGGCGCGAGCAGGAAAGATGCCTGCGCCGGCGCACAAGTCCATCCTTTTTACCGCGAATTGCCCGAATCAGCAATGGGGGCTGGGTAAGGCGCGAAGCACGGGGTAAGGGGGGTAGGGGCGGGCCGGAAGGCGAAATGCGTTCAGAACGCGTTCTGACGCATGCCAGGGGCATCCTGGGTTCGTCCCCATCCCCGAGGTTTCATGCGTCCCGGACGCAAGGGGACGCATGGGCGGGCCATCCCTTGACTTGAGCCAGCCGGGCTCCTAGACTCTCAATTATAGGAGGCCCATTGAGCCGTGTAGTTTCCTGCTGGAGGATCGCAGGTCTCGCCGTGTTGCTGCTGTTCTCCCTTCAGGATGCGCGGTCCCAGGGCACGACCGTTGACCAGTTCATCTCCTCGTGTCCCTCGGCGCAGGAAATCAACAGCTTCAATTCCGACCTCCTGCTGACCTTCGAGGGCGATCCGTCGGCCGGAACCCTAGTGTGCACCGCAGCCGGGGGCTCCGCCGACCTGACCCGCTTGCAGGAGCGAACCTACCAGGCCTTGCGGGTCATGCGTCGCCATCCCTTCTCGACCCAACTTCCCTGGACCTCCGGAAACCTCTACGATTGGTTCGTCTCCGCCATTGACGGCGTCCGGTTCCGAACCGATATTCAGTTCAGCTTTTGCTGTGATCCGCCCGGATTCATCAACATTCGGGCCAACGGCTTGACCGCCCTCACCACGCCCTACTGGATCGACCCCGTCTTCCATGAAGGTCTAGCTGGTCTGATGATCCTCCTGGTCCATGAGGCCCGGCACAACCAGGGGTTTTTACACACGTGCTCGGCAAACGACCAGACCATTTCCGAGCTCGGCTCGTGGGGCGTGCAGTACTACATCGAGGAGTGGCTAGCCTTCTATTCCGGTTCGTTTCTGAACGCGCCGGCGGGTTTCCCCTCTACAAACTTCTACCACCAGGAGCATTGGGTGCGCGCTGAATCAACGCGGGACTTTCGGTTTTGCGATATGGGTTCAGGCGTTGTCCTCACGCCGGCAGGGCGGAGCTTCGGCAATCAGGCTGTGGCGGTTCGCAGTTCGCAGGAGATCTTTGCCGTAACCGCAACCACTTCGACTTCCGTGGCTGTCAGCATCGCGAGCATGGGTGGCACCAACGCTCAGGACTTTCCCGCTGTCACCCAGGATTGCCAAAACGCGGTCGTGCCCCCGAGTTGCCTGATTTTGGTCGGATTCATGCCGGAGGCTACGGGGCCGCGAAGCGCCGTCCTGAACGCGTCCACATCTGTCCCCGGCTCCCCTCCCGGCAGCGCATTGAGCGGCACTGGCACTCCCCTAGTGGTAACCATTAATTCGGGCGGTGTGGTGAATGCCAGCGGCTTCGCGGCTGCGCAACCGGTTGCACCCGGAAGCATAGCCGCCGTTTTCGGCTCCAACCTTGCTTCCTTTCCAGTGCTCGCCGGCGCCGTACCCCTCCCCTCTATGCTGGGCGGGGCCACCATGAACTTCAACGGTAGCCAGGCGGTGCCGAAGTTTTTTGCCTCGCCGCTTCAGATCAATATCCAAGTCCCCTGGGAGCTGGCGGGACAGAACCAAGCAACACTTACCGACACTCTTGCCAGCGTCACCAGCAATAGTGAAGCGGTTGCCCTGACGGCTTTTGCACCGGGCCTGTTCGCGATCAACCAGCAGGGCACCGGGCAGGGCGCCATCCTAATTGCCAACTCGGCCGCCTTTGCTGCTCCCGCGGGCTCGATCCCCGGCGCAAGCTCGCGTCCGGCCGTCCGCGGCATGGATTTCCTGGAGATCTACTGGACGGGCGGAGGCCCGGTGAATCCTGCCATCGCTACCGGCGCGGCGGCCCCTCTCACCCCGCTCTCAGCCACGACCACGACGCCCACACTCACTATTGGCGGCGTAGATACACCGGTGCTGTTTTCGGGGCTGGCGCCGAACTTTGTGGGATTGTATGTAGTGACCTGCATGGTGCCGGCTGGTGCACCAATAGGGAATGCGGTCCCCGTGGTGCTCAACATCGGCGGTGTGCCGTCCAACGCCGTAACGATCGCCGTCGAATAAGGCGCTACAGTTCTTCTTCGGGCAGGCGGGAGATGGTTTCGAAACGGGTGAACTGGCGCAGGAAGGCCAGGTTGACTTTGCCGGTGGGGCCGTTGCGCTGCTTGGCAATGATGAGCTCGGCGCGGTTGCGCTCCTCTTCGGTGACGCTGTCGGGGTCTTTGTACATCTCGGGACGGAAGATGAAGGCCACCACGTCGGCGTCCTGCTCGATGGAGCCCGACTCGCGCAGGTCGCTCAGTTGGGGGCGGTGGTCGCCGCCGCGATGCTCGGGGGCGCGGCTCAACTGGCTGATGGCGATGACCGGCACGTGCAGCTCTTTGGCCAGCGCCTTCAAGCCGCGCGAGATGCTGGAGATTTCCTGAGTGCGGTTCTCGAAACGCCCGCGGCCGCTCATCAACTGCAAGTAGTCCACCACGACGAGCGAGAGGCCGTGCTCGGCTTCCAGCCGCCGGCACTTGGCGCGCATCTCGAGCACGGTCAGGGTCGCGGTGTCGTCGATGAACACCGGCGCTTCGCGCAGTCGCGCCGAGGCTTTGACGATTTTCCCTTGCTCTTCCTTGCTCAGGTAGCCGGTGCGGAAGCGCTGCGAGTCGACGCGCGCTTCGGCGCACAGCAGGCGGAAGAGCAGCGCCTCCCGCGCCATTTCCAGGCTGAAGATGGCCACCGGCTTGCGCTCTTCGGCGGCGACGAACTGGGCGATGTTGAGCGCCAGCGCCGTCTTGCCCATCGCCGGGCGCGCCGCCAGGATGACGAGGTCGGCGGGCTGCAGCCCCGAGGTCAGGTTGTCGAAATCGGCAAAGCCGGTCGCCAGTCCGGTGATGTGCTGGCGGCGCTCGAAGTATTCGTCCAGGCGCGGGATGGTTTCCTGGACGATTTCCTTGATGGGCAGCAGGCCTTCGCGGACGCGCTTTTCGGCGAGCGAGAAAATGGCCTCTTCGGCGCGGTCGAGCACCTGGTCGGCTTCTTCGTCGGCCTCCATCGCCTGGTGGATGATGTTGTCGGAGGTGTGAATGAGGTTGCGCAGTAGAGCTTTTTCTTTGACGATGCGGGCGTAGTGCTCGACGTTGGCGATGCGCGGCAGGCCGTCGACCAGCGCCGAGAGATAAGCGCTGCCGCCGACGGCTTCGAGCTCCCCGGTGCGCTCCAGTTCTTCGCTGAGCGTGATGAGGTCAATCGGCCGGCGGGTCTCCGAAAGCGCCACCATGCGGGTGAAGATGCGGCGGTGGGCGTCGAGCGAGAAGTCGGCGGGCTCGAGGATTTCAATGGCGGGATGAAAGGCTTCGTTGTCGAGCAGGATGGCGCCGAGCACGGAGCGCTCGGCGTCGAGATTCTGCGGCAGCTTGCGGTCGAGAGTTAGGTCAGTAGCCATCCGCGCACTTTGGCTCTTCCCCGAGGAGCCGACGGTTGGAGATTATTCGCTTTCCCTTCGCTAAGTCAAGAGGGTGAATCCACGACTTCGCGCGAGTTGCCCATCGAAGGCTTACTTTCCCCCTACAACAAAACAGCCCGCCGGCGGCCAGGTTGTCCCAGTTTTTAGAACCAGAACCGCCTGGCCGCGCACGACGGGCTCATCTTATCCCGTTCTCACGGGACAAGCCGCCCGAACTCGGACCGGCCCGAACTCGTGCCGACCGGTTGCCCGACCAGCCCGTCTTCGGACCGAGTCCGGCTCGAGCGATCCTCATCCGATTGCCGTGGTTCCGATGAATCCGTCCTGATTGCTCAGGACAAACTCACCTCGATCTCACCGGCAACCTCCACCGGCGGGCTTGCCCCATGGCTTGCACCATAGCCAGCTTGCCTGCCAGGAACTTTGGGAACATACCCCTGAGAGGCACGCTCAACCAAAGCCGCCTGAAAGTTTCAACTGAGGCTGACCCGAAGGTTCCCCAGCTTACCTCTCCCAAGCCCATCGACCCCTTGCGGAACCGATGGCGACGAGGGCAACTCCGGAATTGCGGGAGCGATTCTCTATACGAGCACGGGCGAGCGCAAGCGAAAACCGCCCTCGCGCTGTGACTTTTCGGTGGAAAACGCCTCTTTCTTGTGACTTTCTGTGGAAAAGGCGGGGCTCACTCTTCGCGGGCGACGTTGACTTTGACGGTGGCGGTTACGTCGTGGTGCAGGCGCACCGGCACGGAATACTCGCCGATGGTTTTGATGGGCTCGTCCAACTGAATCTTACGCTTGTCGATGGAGAATCCTTTGCCTTCGAGCGCGGCGGCGATGTCCATCGTAGTGACGGAACCAAACAACTGATCCTGTTCGCCGGCTTTGACAGTGATGGTCAGCACCAGCTCGCCGAGCTGCGTCGCCAGCGACTCGGCCGCGCCCTTCTCGCGCGCGTCGTGGCGCGCCGCCGCCGCTTTCATCTCCGCCACCTGTTTGCGGTTGGCTTCGGAGGCCTCGATGGCCAGCTTGCGCGGCAGCAGATAGTTGCGGGCGTAGCCATCTTTCACCGAGACGATGTCGCCGCGCCGTCCCAGCTTGTCGATGTCCTGCCGCAGTATCACTTCCATTGGCTTTCCTCTCTCCCTACTCTTTTGCCTGTCATGCTGAGCGAAGTTAAGCATCTCAGCCGAGATTCTTCGTCGCTCCGCTTCTCAGAATGACGACCGAAAAAAAACTACAGTGTCGTCTGGAACGGAAGCAGGGCGATGTTGCGCGCGCGCTTAATAGCCACCTTCAGGCCGCGCTGGTGCGGCGTGCACACGCCCGTGACCCGCCGCGGCAGAATCTTACCGCGCTCGCTGATGAACTGCCCGATCAGTTTTACGTCCTTGTAGTCAATATGGTCCATCTTTTCGGTGCAGAACTTGCACACCTTGCGCCGGCGGAAAAAGCGTCGTCCGCCGCCGCCTTCGCGACGTCCGCTGGTGCCTTCGCGGCGCCCGCCGCCCCGGCCGCCTTCCCGCGGGCTGCGCCCGCCGCCTTCGCCGCCTGTACCTTCCGGTTTGTCCACCATTCCTCGTTTTCTCCTTGGAAACTATGCGCCGGCCGAAGCCTGCGCCTCGCTGGCCGTCCCGCCCTGCGGGACCGCAGCGCGCTGGCGGCGTGCCGCCTGGTGCTCGCGGCGATGGCGGAGCTTCTCCTGCTTCTTGCGCTCCAGGTCCACCCGCACGCCCAAAAACTTGATGACCGGTTCGGCCACCTTCAAGCGCCGCTCCAGCTCCCGCAGGGCCTCGCCCATCCCCTGCAGCTCGAAGAAGACATAGTAGCCTTCGCGCTGCCGCGCCACCCGATAAGCCAGCGGGCGCTTGCCCCACTTCTCCACCTTCACCACCTGCCCGTGAGCGTCGCGCACGGCCTGCTGCAGTGACTCGATGAGCGAGTCAATCTCCTCTTCCGGCGTGTCCGGCCGGATAATGAAAACCACTTCGTACGTTCGCATGGTCACCTCAAAGTTTGACTACTTCGCTGCTTCTGAACTCCCCGCTTCGGGCCGCCGGTTGAAGCGCGCCATCGCCCGCTGCGGTCCTTCCCGCAGAATCATTCGCACCGCTTCTGCGGCCTGGCCGACCATCTCTTCCGCCTGGCGCAACTGCTCATCATCCATGGGCGCCAGCACGTAGTCCGCCAGGTCGCCGACTGGCGCATCCGCAGGACGAATCCCCAGCCGCAACCGGATGACTTCCTCGGTACCGACTGCCGCCAGCACCGACTCCAGCCCGCGGTGACCTCCGGCGCTCCCCCGCTCCCGGATGCGCAACTGCCCGAAGGGCAGCGCGATGTCATCCAGGATGACAATCAGTTCCGCCGGCGTCAGCCCGTGGGCGCGCAGCAACTCGGCCACCGCCGGCCCGCTCAGATTCATGTACGTGAGCGGCTGGGCCAGCAGCACCTCCCGCCCATCGAGCCGGCCGCGCTGCACCACCGAGCGCGCCTGCTCCTGCCGGCCACGAATCCGCGCCTGCCTGGCCAACTGCTCGACGACCGCGAACCCCAAATTGTGCGGCGTAGCGGCGTATTCCCGACCGGGATTCCCCAAGCCGACAATCAACCACATTCGGCGCTACTTCTTCTTGCCTTCGCCGCCGCCCTCGGCTGCTTGGGCGCCCTCTTCCTCTTCGCCTTCGGCGCGGGGCTTGCGGATGAGCTCCGGCTCGGCCGGCGCCTCGGCCGTAACCGCAGCAACCGCGGCTTCGGCCGGCTTCACTTCTTCCTCCGCGCGCGGCGGCAGCACGTGGGCGATGACCCGCACCGGGTCGGTCAGCACCTTGACTTTGCGGTTGTCCACCTTGAGGTCGCCGACGCGGATGCTGTCGTTGATGTTCAGTGGACCCACATCCACCGCAAAGTGGTCCGGGATGTCGGACGGCAGGCATTCGATTTCCACTTCGCGCTGAACGATTTCCAGGATGCCGGCCTGCTGCTTGACCCCGATGGGTTCGCCCTTCACTTCCACCGGCACCTTGACGCGCAAGCGAGTGTCGAGTGCCACCCGCAAGAAATCCACGTGCAGCAGCTTGCCCTTCACGGGGTCGTGCTGCGCGTCGCGGATCATCGCCGGCACGGCGCCGTGACCCTTAACCTGCAGCGTGAACACCGCGTTCTGCCCGGCGGCGCTGTGCAGAATCTTCGCCACCGCCCCCGGGTCGACGCTGAGCGCCAGCGGCTCGCCCTTGCCGCCGTAGGCCACGGCGGGAATCCGCCCGGCGGCGCGCAGCTTGTGCGCCGCGCCCTTGCCCCGCCCTTCGCGGGGCTCCACCTGCAAAACCAGCTCTGCCATCCCTGCCTCTCTCCTAGACACCAGCAGCGGCTCTCAGGCCGCTGCTCGGGAATTTCTTCCTCAGACAAACAGCGTGCTGACCGATGCTTCTTCGTGAATCGAGCGGATGGCCCGCGCCAGCAGCGGCGCCACGCTCAGAACCTTAACCTGGTTGCACCCGTTGGCTTCGTCGCGCAGCGGGATAGAGTTGGTGACCACCAGCTCGCGCAGCTTCGAGTCGCAAATGCGGCGGATGGCCGGCCCGCTCAGCACCGCGTGGGTGCAGGCAGCGTAGACGTCCTTGGCGCCCCGCTCGTAGAGCGCCTCCACGGTTTTCACCAGCGTTCCGGCGGTGTCCACAATGTCGTCAATAATCAGCGCCGAGCGCCCGGAGACGTCGCCGATGATGTGCATCAGCTCGGCCACGTTGATGTCCACGCGGCGCTTGTCGACGATGGCCAGCGGCGCATCCATCTTCTTGGCGAAGAAGCGCGCCCGCTCCACCCCGCCGGCGTCCGGCGCAACCACCGTCAGGTCGGCCAGCCCCTTGCGGGCGAAGTACTCGAGAAAAACCGGCGCGGGGTAGAGATGGTCGACCGGCACATTGAAGTAGCCCTGAATCTGCGGGGCGTGCAAGTCGAGCGTCAGCGCCCGGCTGATGCCGGCGCTCTCCAGCAGGTCGGCGACGACCTTGGCGGAAATCGGCACCCGTGGCTTGTCCTTGCGGTCCTGGCGGGCGTAGCCGTAGTAGGGAATCACCGCGGTGATGCGCGCCGCCGAAGCCCGCTTGAAGGCGTCCACCATCAGCAGCAGCTCCATCAGGTTGCTGTCCACCGGGTAGCAGGTGGGCTGCACCACGAAGACGTCGGCGCCGCGCACGTTCTCGTTGATCTGGAAATAGATCTCGCCGTCGCTGAAGTGCCCCAGCGTCGCCTCGCCCATCGGCAGGCTCAAGTACTGGCAGATCTCCCGCGCCAGTCCCGGATTGGCGCTGCCCGAGAAGATTTTGCAAACCGTTCCCGTCACTGCCTCGCTCCGCAAACTTCAGATTTCAAATCTCAAATCGCAAACTGGCTGGGGAGCCAGGACTCGAACCTGGATCTTCTGCTCCAAAGGCAGACGTCCTACCGTTGGACGACTCCCCACCGCTCCGCTCCCAGCGACCGCCGGTAGGCGGAACGCGGCAGGGTAACCGCGACGAACGCTGCCGCGGCTCCCGCCCAGCGGGCGGCCGCCGCTTCAGCGCTCGCCCGGTCCGCGAACAAGCCGTACACGGTGGAACCGCTTCCGGAAAGCCCCGCCTGCTCAGCACCGGCTCGCAACAACGCGGCCTTCATTCTAGCAAGGTCCGGGAAGCGAGGAAAGACAACAGGTTCGAAATCGTTTCCGCTGCTCCACAGGCCGTCCTGCAACGACCCCGCGCCCATTATTTTAGCGGCTCGCCGCGGGGGCGTCAATTGGCGTGCCCAGTTGTAAGCCGCTCGCGTCGAAATCGGCCACGGCGGGCACAGAAGGACGCAGTAGCGAGCCGGAAGGTCGTCCAGCGGATAGACTTCTTCGCCGCGACCGACACCCAAGGCGCGCCCGCCCAGCAGAAAGAACGGCACGTCGGAACCGGCGGCCGCGGCCAGGCGCCGAAGGGCTTCTTCCGGCAGTTGCTCGCGGGCCAGGCGCAGCAACCCGACCAGTGCCGCCGCGGCATCGCTTGACCCGCCACCTAGCCCGCGCGCCATCGGGATGTTCTTTTCGATTTCAACTTCGATTCCCTGCTTCAGTCCCAGTTGCCGCCGCGCTCTTTCCAGAATTTTAGCTGCCAGGTTGGCGCGTCCCGAGGGCGCGCCGCCGTGCGGCACGCGAATTTCGACTCCGCCACGCCGCGTCAGCCGAAGGTGCAGGCGGTCGTGGAGCGAAACGGTCTGATAGACGGTGCGGATTTCCCAGTAGCCGTCGGCGCGGCGGCCGAGCAGCTCCAGGCTCAGATTGATTTTGGCGAAGGCCGGCAGCGAGAGCATCGGCCTTGCAAGGATACTACTGCGGGTCTTTCTTCGGCGCGCCCTTGCCGCTTTCGCGGGCCAGGCGCAGCTTGACGCTGTGGAGCTTGTCTTCAAGCTTGGCCACGGCCTCGGAATCGTGCTCGGTGGGCGAGGTCATCTGCCAGGCGGCCAGAGCGCGCTCCCACTGCGCTGCGGCTTCGTGCAGACGACCGGTCTTGAAGTAGAGGTCACCCAGATGGTCGTGAATGGTGGCGTCGCGGCTGATGCGGCTTACGGCGCGCAGGAGGTAATCCTCCGCCAGGTCGTACTTCTCGAGGCGATAGTAGGCCCAGCCAAGGCTGTCCAGATACGCGCCGTTGTAGGGCTCGAGCTCGACCGCCCGCTTGAGGAGGTCGACCGCCTCCGGCAGCTTGATGTTGGCGTCGGCGAACATGTAGCCGAGGTAGTTGAGGGTGATGGCACTGTCGGGGTTGATCTCGAGCACCTTGCGGAACTTCTGCTCGGCCAAGTCGAGCTTCTTCTGCCGCTCGCAGACGGCGCCGCTGAGGAAGTAAACGTCCTCGAGCTCCTGCGGCCCCTTCGACAGTTCCTCGGCCTTGGCCAGCGCCGCCTCGGCATCGGCATAGCGCTTGTTGCGCTCATAGACTTGAGCCAAGGTGATGTAGAGCGAGCGGTCGTCGGGCGTCTCCTTCAGTTGCTCCTGGACCGCCTGCACCGCGGGCTCGAGTTGCCCGAGCTCGGCATCCAGCATCGCCTTCTGCATCAGGAAGGCGCGGTCATCGGGGAAGCGGGCCAAAGCCTGGTCGAGCGCCGCGCGCGCCGCTTGGTAGTTGCGGGCCTGCCGGTGCGTCTCGGTGATCTGGGCGTAGCCGCGGCGCGCCGCGTTCTCATCGAGTCCGAGCAGCAGCTCGAAGGTCTGTACCGCCTCGGGAAATTTCTCGTTGTCGCGGTAGAGCACACCCAGCCGCTCCAGCACGATGGAGCGCCCGCGCTTCTCCTCCGGGCTGTACTGGCCGGAAGCGCGGGTCATCCGCGCCACCATATCCGAGAGCACGGTAATGGCCTGCTCGAATTGGCCCTGCGATTCGTGCAGCAGCGCCTCCTGGAATCCAATCTCCAAGTTGTCCGGGTCGGCGCGCTTGGCGCGCGCGATCCACTGCTGCGCTTCAGGGTACTTCTTCTGGTGCCGGTAGACCTGGGCGATGCGCATGGCCACGTCGCCGTCATCGGGGTCGGCCTTAGCCAGCTCCTGGAACTCGGTCAGCGCTTCCTCCAACCGCTCGCCTTCCAGCAACGCTTCGGCCAAACGTCGGCGCAACTCGAAGTTCTTCGGGTCGAGTTGCACGGCGCGGCGGTAGGCGTCAATGGCATTGTCGTGGTTTCCCGCCTGCTCGTAGGCGTAGGCGAGCGAGGCCAGCAGCCGCGGCGTCGCCGACTCGGCGGTGGCGCTGGTCAGCAGCTCCACGGCTTTCTGGTAGTCGCCCTTGTCGCTGTAGATGGACGCCAGCGCCGAGAGGCCGACCTCCGAGCTCGGCTCGCGCTCCAACAATTGCTTCAGCGTCGCTTCCGCCTTGGCTAGGTCGTTGGCCAGCCGGTAAAGCCGCGCCAAGTCGAGCAGCGCATCCGTATCGTCGGGGGCCAGGCGCGCGACCTGCTCGTATTCCTGAATCGCCAGCGCCAGCGTGTCCTTGGGCGCGGCGCCGGGATCGGCCGGCGCTCCGTCGGTCTCGCCCAGGGTTTGGAAGTAGACGCGGCCCAGCAGCCGGTGCGCCGCCAGGTTGTCGGGATCTTTTTCCACGAGTTGGCGAGCTTCGATCACCGCTTCACGGATGCGCCCGCTGCGCCGGTAAGCCTCGGCCAGTTGCACCACTGCATCGTTGGCGTTCGGGTCGTACTTCAGAGTTTCTTTGAACTCTTCGATGGCGCGGCGAAGCTGATCGCCGCGATTGAAGTCGCCCGCCAGCTCCAGATAGAGCCGCCCCAGCGTGTAATGGTAGTAGGCCTGCGCTCTGGCCTCGGCCGCATCCGTCGGGTCGCTCGCCGCCGTTTGCGGCAACGCCGCCATCGGCGCGAGCAAGACCAGGAAAATACAGAAAAACTTCGGGAGGGATTTCACCAGTCGTTGTCCTCTCTCGGCATCACAAAAGCGATTATTCCATACCCTTGGATGCGGGTCAAACACGCCTGGCCGCACGGTCGCCTTAATCGTTGAACCGTTGATTGGTAGCCGGAGCGGAGTCGGCGGGATTCCGGCGCTATTGAGCGAGCAACGGCTTAACCGCCGCTTCGAGCTTTTCTGCGGTCGTGGGGCCGAGGAGCGACTGGCGCCGCTGGCCCTCACGGTCGTAGATGAAGGTCGCCGGCAGCACCCCGCTCCACTGGGGGTCAATGCCGTTGATGAAGGTGTCCGGATCGTCGGTTTCCCGGCGGATGAACACCGCAAATGCGGGCCGGTGCTCGGCCAGAAACTTCTTCACTTCCGTGTCGCGGACGCTGGCGGTATCGAGCGAAACCGAGAAAAAGGTCACGCCGCGGCCGCGCCACTCGCGGTCGAAGCGGATGAGCTCGGGGAACTCCTCGCGGCAAGGCTCGCACCAGGTGGCCCAGTAGTTCACTACCACCACGCGGCCGCGCTCGGCCGCCAGCCGCTCCTGCAAGCCTTTCAGGTCAACCCACTCGGCTTCGGCGGTGAACTGAGTTGGCGGCGGGGGCGCCGACGGCGGACACGCCGGCGTCAGTGCTGCGGCGGCAGCAAGAACGAAAAGAGAGACCAGGTTACCCCGAGACACGTTTGATGGTGCAGCCGAACGCCTTCTTGCCGGTGTTGGCCACCTGCGCGCCGCTGAGGACAGCGTCGAGGGCCTCGCGCGCCTCGCCCGAGTTCAGGCTGGTGTCCTCATGGCTGGCGTCGAGCCGCCCGTGGTAGCGCAGCACGCCGGCCGAGTCAATCAAGTAGGCCTCCGGCGTCACCGAGGCGCCAAAGTAGTCGGCGATGCGGTTGCCGTCATCCTTGAGAATGGTGAAGGTGAAACCGTTCTGCTTGGCGTGCTCGCGGATCTTGTCGAGCGGCTCGGTGCGGTTCGAGTTGATGCCCACCACGGGGATGCCCTTGGCCGAGTAGTCGCGGTGCAGCGCCTCCATCCGCGCGTTGTATCCGTTCGAATACGGGCACTGCACGGAAATCCAGATGAGTAGCACGCCCTTGGGGCCCTTCAGGCTGGCCAGCGAGTGCGTCTGCCCGTTGATGTCCGGCAGCGTGAAGTCGGCCACCGCCTGCCCCACCGCCACCTGGCCCGGGGGCGCCGGCGGCCCGGAGTAGACCTTCCAGCCGACGACGGCCGCGCCCGCCAGAATCACCAGCGTCGCCACCCCTACGAATAGTTTGCGCATAGTTCCTCCCTCCGGTCTTTAGCCTACCCCAATGAGACGCCTCCCGGCCCCAAAATGTTTCACCGCTACATTTACTCTTGACAAACAACGAGGCTTGCTGTTTAGATTATTGCGGGCCAAGCCCCTTGAAATCCTGGGCGGGCGGATGTAAACAAAGGAACGAAAGTGAACAATCGAATCATAAACGTCGCCTCTGTACCCCAGCTTAGTCCCTTTCGTTATCCTGGCGGCAAGACATGGCTTGTTCCCTATCTTCGTCAGTGGCTGAAGAATCATGAACCCATTAGTGAATTTATCGAACCCTTCGCCGGCGGGGCGATTGTGGGTTTGACTGTGGCCTTCGAAAACTTGGCCAACCACGTGACACTGATCGAGCGCGACCCAGAGGTCGCAGCTGTCTGGCAAACCATTCTTAACGGCAAGGCGGACTGGCTGGCTAAAAGAATCCTTTCCTTCGAGCCAACAGGCTCTTCGATTCGGAAGCTCTTTGCACGAAACCCGAGAACTATCCGAGACAGAGCATTTGCCACCATCGTCCGAAACCGAGTTCAGCGTGGTGGGATACTTGCACCAGGCGCTGGCTTGATGAAGAAGGGCGAGAACAAGAAGGGACTGAAGTCTCGTTGGTATCCGGAAACGCTCGCCAGTCGGATTCGTGCAATTGCTGAACACAAGTCCCGAATCAGAGTAGAACGCGCCGATGGAATGCATTACATAGAAAAGACGGCAAGGCGCAAGGATGTTGCTTACTTCATAGATCCTCCATATGTAACGGCGGGTAAGAGGCTATACCGATACTCCGATGTTGATCACGAGCGCCTCTTCCGAATCATGACCAAAGCTTCAGGGGACTTCCTGATGACCTACGAGGACACAATGGAAATCCGTGGGCTCGCCATACGCTACGGTTTCGACCTCGAATCCATACCGATGAAAAACACTCACAACCAAGAAAAGCGAGAGCTTCTGATTGGTCGTGACGTTGAGTGGCTTAGGACTTCCGACGAATCTTCGCTAGTTTTTCCCGAATCTTTGCCTCAAACTCTTCCTGCCTAAGAGGCCGACCTCCAGTAAGGGCCTCAACAGCGCTCTGAAGCGTGGTAAGCAGAACAGAATCCAACTCAAGGCTTACTGAGTGATCCTGTTCTACGTACCTGACTATGAACCAAGCGACCTCGCAATTGGACACATCAGCTACATCACTCGTAACACCCATGGCACTGGCGAAACTCCTGTCAAGTACAACTGCCATCTTCTTTCCCCACCGACTTAGCCGCGAGACTTTTATTTGCAACTGTGGCATAAGTCGCTTGGGCCCGCTGCTTCGGTAGTCCGGCCTCCGCCGTAGCAAAGGGAACGGAAGCCCGGGCGTCTGTGTCTTTTGAATCATCCTGAATTCTTCACGCATCTTCCGCCCTGAAAAGTACACGGCCTGCATTTCGAGTGTGCACCAGTGCATGGGTTCGCGGCTTGAGTGGACAAGTACCTTGTCGATTCGCCCGACGTCCCTTCGTCCCCCTTTTCCCTTGTCACTCGCTGGAGAACCTTCCTTCTCTAGGAAGCCGACCTCGCTGACAACAAGAGGATTCGGATCTCCCAGGAGTTTTTCTCCCACCCAGCGAAAGATCTTGTTGGCGTCCTTCAGCCGATGAGGGCACAACGTTACAAGTTGACCTTCGGGACCGGGAACAGTCGAAACGACTCCTGTATTCTTGTCCTGCTGGTAAAGTCGAATCGTGCACACGCCACCTTTCTTGCTACACAACACATTCTTTTCCGTTGTGGGTTTGAATGGACAGACAATGTTTGGTGTTTTCTTGCTTAAGGCTGCACGGGCAAGTTCTCGGCGCTCTTCGGGAGTTAGACGGACGAAAGATTTACCGTACCACTCTCCAATGCCATATATAGAGCGGACTTTCTCTGCGCTTTGCTGCGCTGTCTTCGACCTATTCGGCATCGATGGCCTCCTAGTCCTGCTTCCTGGGTCGGCCACCCTTTCGGCGCTTTCGCAATGCTTGCAGTTTACGGTAGTACTCTGGGCCTCGCCGCGCTGTCTTCAGGCCCCCGATTCTTCCCGAGTGAGCAACAACGAGTGCATCAGAAATCGTCTTCCCACAATGCGGGCACCTTAGCACAGTTCGGCCCCCTACATTCCTGGCGCATTGATTCTACACTGGTGGCGAGTTCAATCCGCAGGCGATATTACTCCGAGCTGCCAGAAGAGGAAGCTGAGCTCGTCGGTCAGGTCTTCAATCTGCTTCGAGACCGGCAGGCCGCCGGAGTGGCCCGCCTTGGTGTCGTAGCGCAGCAGCGCCGGGCGGCTGCCGCCATTGGAGGCCTGCACCAGCGCCGCCATCTTGCGCGCGTGCAGCGGGTCGACGCGCGTGTCGGAATCGCCGGTGATGAACAGCACCGCCGGATACTTCGTCCCCGGCTTCACGTTGTGATAAGGCGAGTAGGCGCGGATGTAGCGGAACTGCTCGGCGTCGTCCGCCGAGCCGTACTCCGGCACCCAGAAGCGCGCCACCAGAAACTTCTGGTAGCGTACCATGTCGAGCAGCGGATAGGAGCACACCACGGCGCCGAACAAGTCCGGCCGCTGCGTCATTGCCGCGCCCACCAGCAGGCCGCCGTTCGACCCGCCGGCAATCGCCAGCTTCTCCGGGCTGGTGTAGCCGCTTTCGATCAGCCACTCGGCGGCGGCGATGAAGTCATCGAAGACGTTCTGCTTTTTCTCCCGCATCCCGGCCTTGTGCCACTTCTCGCCGAACTCGCCGCCGCCGCGCAGGTTGGGCACGGCGTAGACGCCGCCGCGCTCCACCCACGCCACCGCGCGCGAGGAAAACCCGGGGGACAAACTCAGGTTGAACCCGCCGTAGCCCGTGAGCAGGGTCGGGTTGGAGCCGTCCAGCCGAACCCCCTTCCTGTGTACCAGCCACATCGGCACCAGCGTGCCGTCCTTCGACTCGTACCACACCTGCCGCACCATGAAATTATCGGTGTCCACGGGAACTTTCAGCCGCGCCCAGACCGACTGCTTGCCGCCGGCGACGTCGTAGCGGTAGATGGTCGTAGGCATATGAAAAGAGCTGAAAGCGTAAAACGCCTCCGGGCCGGACCAGCGACCGCTGAATTGGCCCACCGAACCCAGCGCCGGCAACTCCAGATCGCGCACCGGCTTGCCGTCGGCCTCGAAGATCCTTACCCGCGACCGGACATTGTGCAGATACTCCGTCACCAGCCTCCCACCGACGAGCGCCATCGAGTCCAGCACGTCGGCGCCTTCGGGCACCACTTCTCGCCAGTTCTCTCGCGCCGGGTTCTTGAGATCGACTGCGAGGATGCGGTTGTTGGGCGCGTTCCAGTTGGTGTGCAGGAAAAGCGTGTCGCCGCCAATGGCGCCGCTAAAGCGCGCCGGAATGTCGTTGACGACGGTCGTTACCGCGCCCGGCTTGGCGGTGTCCATCAGATAGAGCTCGGTCTTGTCCGCCGCCGAGCCGTAGAGCACCGTGATAAGCAGCCAGCGGCCGTCTTCGGAAAGACTGGCGGCAATGATTTTCTCCGGGCCGTAGCCCTCGCCGAAGAGAACCTTGTCGCCGGCCGGGTCAGCGCCCATCACGTGGAAATAGACGCGCGGGCCTGTCCTGGTCCACTTCACATAGTAGAAACCCTTCTTGTCCGGTGCGAGCGTGGGCGAACCGTAGCGCGCCTTGGGAAAGACATCGGGCAAATCCTTGCGGGTGGCGACCTCGCGGAAGCGCAGGCTGACTTCGTCCTGGCCGCCTTCGCGGATGCCGTAGACCACCAGCGAGCCGTCGTCGGAGACGTCGAGCAGGTTGACCGAGGTGGTGTGGTCGGGGCTGAGCGGGTGCGGGTCGATGAGCACTTCATCCCTGCCGTCGAGGCCCTGGCGCACGTAGACGATGAACAAATCCTGGTCGGCGGCGCGTTTGCTGAAGAAGTAGCGGCCCGCGCGCGCCCGCGGCGTGCCGATGCTCTCCACCCGCAACAGCTCGCCGAGCCGCTTCTCCAGCGCTTCGCGGCCGGGCAGATGACCGATGACCGAGTCGGTGTACTTGTTCTGCGCTTCGATCCAGGCGCGCGTCTCCGGGCTCCACTGGTCTTCGAGCCAGCGGTAAGGGTCGACGAGCTCGACCCCGTGCAGCGTTTCCTTGACGTTGTCGCTGCGGGTCGGCGGCGGCGCCGGCACCGCGACCAACGCGGCGGGGCTGCTCTCGCTCGGATGATGTTGCGCAACCAGCCAGGTGCTGGTGGCCAGCAGCGCAGCGAGCAAGTACACCCAGAGTGAACGCTTCATTCGATTAGTCATCCGGTCGGCTCCCTTGTTCTCGGTATCCCGGGAAGGAAGAGGATACCCCGCCGGCCCGCTGCCCGACAAGGCGGGGAGTGTCGGCCCTTCCGAAAACCCGACGACGAAGCTGGCCGAGCCCTCGGGGCTGGCCAAGACAGCTTCGTCGCCGCTACCAACGACTCCGTTTTGGTAGAATGCCGCTCCCAACCCAAGCGCGCGGAAAGGCTCGCCTATGCCAAGGCAAGACAAAAAGACTCCGAGTAAGGATTCTTCCAGCGAAGCGCGCATCGCCGCGCTGCTGAAAGAGACGCGTGTCTTCAAGCCATCGGCTGAGTTTCGCCGCCAAGCCAACATCAACGACCCGCGCATCTACGCCCGCGCAGCCCGCAACCCGCAAAAGTTCTGGGCCGACTGGGCGCGGCAGCTCGAGTGGTTCAAACCGTGGAAGAAAGTTTTGGAGTGGAAGCCGCCCTACGCCAAATGGTTTCTCGGCGGAAAGCTAAACCTGAGCGTCAACTGCCTCGACCGCCACGTGCGCACCGCCCGGCGCAACAAGGCGGCGCTGGCGTGGGAAGGCGAGCCCGGCGACCGCCGCACGCTCACCTATTGGGAGCTGTGGCGCGAGGTCAACCAGTTCGCCAACGTGCTCAAGCGACTGGGCGTGCGCAAGGGCGACCGCGTTGCCATTTACCTGCCGCTCATTCCCGAAGCCGCCATCGCCATGCTGGCCTGCACGCGCATTGGCGCCGTTCATTCCGTCGTATTCGGCGGTTTCAGCGCCGAAGCGCTCAAAGACCGCATCAACGACGCCGAGGCCAAGCTGCTCATCACCGCCGACGGCGGCTACCGCCGCGGGCAGGTGGTGCCGCTCAAGCAGTTCGCCGACGAAGCGGTGAAGCATTGCCCGTCCATCAAGCACGTCGTCGTGGTGCGCCGCGGCGGCGCCGACTTCCCCGTCCACATCAAGGAAGGCCGCGACCACTGGTGGCATCGCCTGATGCAGGACGCGCCAGCGTGGTGCGCGCCGGAAAAGATGGACTCCGAGGACCTGCTCTACATCCTCTACACCTCCGGCACCACCGGCAAGCCCAAGGGCATCGTGCACACCACCGGCGGGTATCTGACCGGCGTGCTGGCGACCACGCAGTGGATTTTCGACCTCAAAGACGACGACCTCTTCTGGTGTACCGCCGACATCGGCTGGGTCACCGGCCACAGCTACACGGTTTACGGGCCGCTGGCCTGCGGCGCCACCACGTTGATGTACGAAGGCGCGCCCGATTGGCCGCAGCGCGACCGCTTCTGGGACATCTGCGAGCGCCACGGCGTCACCGTCTTCTACACCGCGCCCACCGCTATCCGCGCTTTCATGAAGTGGGGCGCCGAGCACATCCGCACGCACGACCTCTCGCGGCTGCGGCTCATCGGCACCGTGGGCGAGCCCATCAACCCGGAAGTCTGGGTCTGGTATCACCAGACCGTCGGCGGTGGCCGTTGCCCGGTGGTGGATACCTGGTGGCAAACCGAAACCGGCCACGCCCTCATTACGCCACTGCCCGGAATCACCGCACCCAAGCCCGGCTCGGCGACGTTTCCCTTCCCAGGGATTTCTGCGGAGGTCGTCGACGCCGCCGGCAAGCCGGTCAAAGTCGGCGGCGGCTATCTGGTTCTGACCAAGCCCTGGCCGGGGATGCTGCGCGGCATCTGGAGAAACCCTGAGCGCTACCAGGCCGGCTACTGGTCTCGCTATCCGGGCATCTACTTCACCGGCGACGGCGCCCGGCGCGACGAGGACGGCTACCTGTGGCTGCTCGGTCGCGTGGACGACGTGCTGAACGTCGCCGGGCACCGCATCGGCACCGCCGAAGTCGAGAGTGCGCTGGTCGAGCACCAGCACGTGGCTGAAGCCGCCGTGGTCGGCATCCCGCACGAGATCAAAGGCGAAGCCATCGCCGCTTTCGTAACGCTCAAGGACGGCGTGCGCGACTACGCCGAGCTGGAAGACGAGTTGAAAGATCACGTGGTCAAGCAAATCGGCGCCATTGCTCGCCCCGAGCGCATCCTCTTCGCCCACGACCTGCCCAAAACCCGCAGCGGGAAGATCATGCGCCGCCTGCTGCGCGACGTCGCCACCGGCCGCGCCCTCGGCGACACGACGACGCTTGCCGACCCCGCCGTTATCGAAACTTTGAAATCCCGCTACGCCGAAGAGTCAGAATAATTTCCCGGAAAACGGCTTCGGAGTCTCATCGGTTGGGCAGCGGAAAATCGTCGTAACTTATTGAAAACAGGGGAAATTTTTCTTGCGTCCGGATTGCAACCAGGTGACCGCTTCCATCGTCTATTGAGATTGAAAAAGGCTCGGAGGATCCTCCTCCGGCAAGCCAAGGGCCAGTAAGGCCCTTCAAAACAAAAATCTTGTGCAGGAGACCGTGTGGGAGGTGCTGTATGACCAACCTCATGCTTCGACCGACCTTTACTCCTAACCTCTTTCAGGACTTGTTCGACTTCCGGCGGAACTTCGACCGGATGTTCGACCGATTCTTCTCTACCTGGCCGTGGGCGAGCGATGTAAGCGGTACTGAGTCCATCGCTTTCGTCCCGCCGGTGGAGGCTTGCCTGGACCAGGACACCAAGCAATATCGCGTCCAGGTTCATCTGCCTGGAATCGACCCGAACCAGGTGAAGGTGGAGGTGCAGGGCAACCTGCTAACCATCAGCGGTGAGCGGCAGGCGACTCGGCAGAGCCAAAACATTGATTACCTGGCCCAGGAAGTGACCTACGGGTCGTTTGAGCGCACACTGTCGCTGCCCGAGGGCGTGCAGGCTGACAAGCTCGCCGCCGAGTACCACAACGGCGTGCTGACCATCACCGCGCCCGTGGCGGCGTCGGTGCTGCCGCGTCGGATTGAAATCAAGGGCCTGCCGGCAGCCGCCAAGAAGGCCGCGTAAGGCTCTCGTCTGGCGCATGAGCGCGGGCCCCGGCACCTCGGGGCCCGAGAGCTAGTCCTCCCTCGGAGGGTGGAAGGGAAGGACAGCAAGCGGATAGCCCGTCCCGTCCCCACGGATCCTGAGGGGCGGGACGGGCCTTTGTTTTGCCGAGCCGTAGCTGGTAAACTTGGTGTTCCGATGGGACTCGTCAGCCTGCCCGTTATCCAACCGCCGCGGGAGCCGCGGCCGCCGTGGCTGAAAGTGCGACTGCCGGGCGGGGAGAACTACACGCACCTCAAAGGCCTGATGGGGCAGCTTTCTCTCCACACTGTCTGCGAGTCGGCGCGCTGTCCCAACGTGGCCGAGTGCTGGGGCCACGGGACAGCGACGTTCATGATCCTCGGCAACCTGTGCACGCGCGCCTGCGGGTTCTGCGCCGTGCCCCACGGGCGGCCGATTTCACTCGACACCGACGAGCCGCGCCGTGTGGCCGAAGCGGTGGCCGCCATGCGTCTGCGCTACGCCGTCGTCACTTCGGTCAACCGCGACGATCTGCCCGACGGCGGCGCTTCGATTTTCGCCGAAACCATCCGCGCCATCCGCGAGCAAGTCCCAGGCTGCAAGGTCGAAGTCCTCATCCCCGACTTCCGCGGCAACTGGGGAGCGCTCGCCACCGTGGTCGAGGCCGCTCCCGAAGTCCTGAACCACAACACTGAAACCGTGCCGCGCCTCTACCGCCAGGTGAGAATGGGCGCGGCGTACGAGCGCTCGCTTGAACTGCTCCGCCGCGCGAAACAAATGAATCGGGCGATGCCTACCAAGAGCGGCATCATGGTTGGCCTGGGCGAGACCTGCGACGAAATCCTCGAAACCCTCCGCGACCTGCGCGCGCAGGAGGTCGACATCCTCACCGTCGGCCAGTATTTGCAGCCGACGCGCCAACACCTGCCCATCACCCGCTTCTATCATCCTGACGAGTTCGCGCAGATCAAGCGCGACGCCCTCGCCCTCGGCTTCAAGCACGCCGAGTGCGGCCCGCTCGTCCGCTCCTCCTATCACGCCCACGAGCAGGAAGCCTGCGCCCGCGCGTAGTTCTCTGCCGCTCGGCTCCTCAGCGGTAATCTGCTATTCTTCCTCCCTTTCGCATGAGCGCCGCTGAAGAAAAGCTGATCCGCGGGCTGGGGCTGCCGCAGGCCACCGCGCTCAACATGATGATGATGGTCGGCATCGGGCCGTTCATCGTCGTGCCGCTGATGCTGGGAGCGATGGGCGGGCCGCAGGCGATGCTGGGCTGGGTGTGCGGCGCGCTGCTGGCGCTGTGCGACGGCCTGGTGTGGGCGGAACTGGGCGCGGCGATGCCGCGCGCCGGGGGCAGCTACGTCTACCTCCGCGAAGCCTACGGGCCGGAGCGCTGGGGCCGCCTGATGTCGTTCCTGTTCATCTGGACGATTCTGTTCCAGGCGCCGCTTTCGATGTCGTCGGGCATGATCGGCTTCGCCGACTACCTGAGCTACCTCGTGCCGGCGGTCGGCACCGCCGGTCCGGGGGTGGGCGACCGCACGCTGGCGCACCGGCTGGTGGCGGCGGGGCTGGCAGCCTTCATCGTCTTTCTGCTCTACCGCCGCATCACCACCATCGGGCGGATGTCGGTCGTCATCTGGGCCATCGTGGTGGGGTTGATGCTATGGGTAATCGTCGGCGGGCTGACGCATTTCGACTCCGCGCTGGCGTTCGACTTGCCGCCAGACGCCTTTGCGCTCACGCCGGCGTTCGTCAGCGGGCTGGGGGCGGCCATGCTCACCAGCATCTACACCTATCTGGGTTACCAGAACGTCAACTACCTCGGGGGGGAAATCCGCAACCCGGAGCGCGTCATCCCGCGGGCCATCATCATTTCGATCCTCACCATCGGAACTCTCTACTTCCTGATGAACCTGGGGCTGATTGCGGTGGTTCCGTGGCGGGAGGCGTTGGAGTCGAAGTTCATCGTCTCGACCTTCATCGAGCGGCTCTACGGCCACCGCGCCGCCCAAGTCGCCACCGGCTTGATCCTGGTTGCCGCTTTCGCGTCCGTGTTCGCGCTGACGCTGGGCTATTCGCGCGTGCCGTATGCGGCGGCGCTCGATGGCGGTTTCTTCCGCGTCTTCGGGCGGGTGCATGCCAGCAAACACTTCCCCCACATTTCGCTGCTGGCGGTGGGCGGCGCGGGCATCCTGTTCAGCTTCCTGTTCAAGCTAGGCGATGTCATCAAGGCGCTCATCGCCATCCGCGTGCTGGTGCAATTCGTCAGCCAGGTCTTCGGGCTGATGCGGCTGCGGCAGGCGCGGCCGGAGGCTTTCCCTTTCCGCATGTGGCTCTACCCCGCCCCGGCGCTGCTGGCACTGGCGGGCTGGTTGTATGTATTCTTTTCTTCGGGCATGCTGTTCATTGCCCTGGGTTGCGGCATCCTGCTGCTGGGCGTTCTGGTGTATCTGCTGCGAGCCCACCGGTTGAAGGAGTTCCCGTTCGCGGAAACGACATGAGCAAAGTGCGCGCTGGCGTCATTGCCCTTGCGCTAATCCTGGCTGCAGCAGCGGCGGCAGCGACAAATCCGGAGCTGGAGGCGCAACTGGCGCGGCTGCCGCGCCTCGGCACCATTGTGTACATCACCGCGCATCCCGACGATGAAAGCGGGCCGGTCATTACCTATTACGCCCGCGGGCTGCATGCCCGCGTCGTCATTCTCTGCCTGACGCGCGGCGAAGGCGGCCAGAACCAGGCCGGACCGGAACTGGGGGAGGAACTGGCCGAGGTGCGTATGCGCGAGCTGCGCGCCGCCGCCGCCGGCTACGGCGCCGAAGTGCGCTTCCTGGGGGCGCCGGACTTCGGCTACTCGAAGTCGCTGGAAGAATCGTTGCGGGTATGGGGCGAAGAGAAAGTGCTGGGCGAGCTGGTGCGGCAGATTCGCGAGCTGCGGCCGCTGGTGGTGATGTCGGCGTGGACGGGAACCGAGCGTGACGGCGGCGGCTCGCACCATCGCGCCGCCGGCCTGCTGGCGCGCAAGGCGTTCGCCGCTGCCAGCGATCCCAAGGCTTTTCCCGAGCAGATTGCCCGCGGCTACCAGCCCTGGCAGCCGCGCTACTTCCTGACGCGCAACTGGACCGGCGAGGGCGAAGGCCCGAAAATTACCGTGCCAGTCGGCGAGATCGATCCCGCAACGGGAAAAACCTACGAAGAGCTCGGCTGGGAGGCGTTTCGCAACCACCAGAGCCAGGGGATGGGCACGATTACGCTCGGGCAGGTGACGCGCTTCCGCAGGTACTTCCTCTATCCCGAAGAAGTGAAACCCGACGGCGTAGCAAAGCCGAAAACGGCGGCGGAGCTGGCGCCGCCGTTAACCGATTTGCCGGCGCTCTTTCCCGAGTTTGAGTTTCTGACCAAGTGGCGCGAGCGGCTGGCACAGGCAAGCGAGCTCGCTGAAAGCGCGCGAAAGCTGCTGAGTGAAGGCAAGACCAGCGACGCCGCGTTGTCACTGTTGCAGGGCGCGGCGTTGATTGCGGCGCTGCGGCGCGAAATTCCGGAAGACAACGAAAGCCAGGAGGCCAACTCGCTACGCACCTTGCTGGAGTCGGAGCAGAACCAGTTTCTCGAAGCCGCGGCGGCGCTGGCGGGGGTCGAGTTCACCGCCTACACCGACCGCGCCGCACTTACGCCGGGCGAGCAAGTCTGGGTTGGGCTCTCGGTGCGCGCCGGCCCGCTGGAAGTCTTCCGCGCTGCGGGCTTCGAGTTCGCGGGACTGCGCCTGGAGGCGCTACCGGGTTGGAGCATCGAGCCGTTGGCGGCGGAGACCACCCCGACCGAGCAGCGGACCGAATTCATGGTTGCCACGCCGGAGAAGTTCGACCCATTGTCGGTACCGACGTCGCCGCTGCGCGGGCGCGCCACGCTGAAGACCGGTTCGCTGGAGCTGGTGTTGCGAACGACCGCGAAGGGCCTGGCGGCGGCGCCCATCGAGCCGCGCGGGCTGGCCGAGAAGCTCGACATCCGGCGGCTGTTCGGCCGCCACCAAATGGGCCGCGAACACGTCCACGCGGAGTTCAAGCCGGTTTATCTTTCACCGCCATTGACGCTGGAAATGGAGACGCCGCTGCGCCTACTGGCGCCCGCGCCAGCCGAGAGCCTTCAGGAGTGGTGCGTGAAACTGGAAGCCCACCGGCCGGGCTTCAGCAAGGTGAATGTGTGGCTCGACGTCCCCAACGGTTGGTACACGCCGCTGCCGCAGGAGGTTGACCTGAGCCTCACGAACAGTGCGCGCTCGTGCTTTGCGGTTATCGTGCCGGCCAATCTCGAGCCGGACACGTACGTGCTCGCGCCGGGCGCCGCGGCCGGCGAGCAAACCTATCGGTTCGCGCGGCGAGTGGAGAACGCCGGCACGACGATCGAGCGCGTAGTGTACGAACCGGCGCGCGCTGAGCTGGAAGTGCTGGATGTGAAAGTGCCCGCGGGGTTGCGCGTGGCGTACATCGGATTTCCCAACGACCCGGTGCCGCGGGAGTTGGCCCCCCTCGGCATCCTGATGGAGACCATGGACGAAGCGAAGCTGGCGGCGGCGACGCTGGCCGACTACGACGCCATCGTCATTTCCAACCGCGCCTACGACTACCGTCCCGACCTGACGGCACAGGCAGAGCGGTTGCTGGAGTACGTGAAGGGCGGTGGAGTGTTAATTGTCGAGCACCAGGGGCGGGGCTGGGAGCCGGCGAAGTTCGCTCCGTTCCCGGGGGTGAAGTCGGGCAACAGCCCACGCGTGACGGATGAGACGGCGCCGGTGCGGGTGCTGGCACCGCAGAATCCGGTGTTAAGCTTTCCCAACCAAATCGGTGAAGACGATTGGAGTGGCTGGGTGCAGGAGCGCGGGCTCTATTTCTGGGAAAGCTGGTCGGAGAACTACACGCCGCTCGTGGAGATGGCCGACCCGGGCGAGCCGCCGCAGCGCGGGGCGTTGCTCTACGCCCGCTACGGCGACGGGGTTTACATCTATTGCGGGCTGGCGCTCTTCCGCCAGGTGCGCGCCGGCATCCCCGGCGGCATCCGCCTCTATGTAAACCTGCTCAGCCAGCGTCGCGCAATGCAGCAAACGGCAGTGCCTAACAACAAGGACTAACTGCGTTCAGCCCAGCGGCGTCTGCCGCTGGGCACCCACGGGCGGACGCCCGTGGGTTGATTTCTTACGGGGTTACTGCCTGAAAGACGCTACGTAGCCCTCCCATGCCCCTTTGAGCGTCTTCCATCTAAACGAGTTCCACCAAAGTGGAAGGTATTCAATTGCGCTAAAGCCAACCAGAACCCAAAAACAAAGACGCGACAAGCTTTCCCCGACTATCCCAGCCGTGAGTTGACCTTGGGCTCGTTGTTCCCAGAATAGGTACGCCAAGGCGTAGAAAACTAGAACGGCGTTGGTGGCATTCAACCACAGCACAAGTCCAGCTGCTACGGGCACGGATGACCCTGACGCGGCTTCTCCCGAGCCGAGCATTTTCCACGAAACCCACTGCTTCGTTGACCGAACCTCCATGACCCAAGCTACGGCGGTCACAACCAATCCGCCAAGCGCGATTTGTTGACTGCTGATGCCAGACGAATCAGTGGCTCGCATGGCATTAACTAGCAAGCCTGCAAGCACGCCGTAGAAAGCCAACTGCTTGAAACGCATGTCGCCATAGAATCGCATGAATTCGTGTGCAGCCTTGACTCTCGACTCTGCATTCATACACACCTCCGAAATCTTCACGGAACCACGAGAGAGCTAGGGGTTTTCTATGCCTTCGATGGTGCGGTAAGTGTCGCGGGCGATGAGCAACTCTTCGTTGGTGGGAATGACGAAAACCTTGACGCGACTCTTGGCGGCGGAAACGTCGGCCTCGACGCCCATGACCTTGCTGTTCTTCTCGGCGTCGAGTTTGTAGCCCAGCCCTTCCAGATTCTCCAAACTCATCTCGCGGATGCGCGGCGCGTTCTCGCCGATGCCGCCGGTGAAAACCAGGCCGTGCACTTCGCCCAGCACGGCGGTGTAGGCGCCGATGTACTTGCGGATGCGGTAGCAGAAAACTTCAATGGCGGTGCGGGCGCGCTCGTGGCCTTTGCGGGCGCTCTCCAGCAGGGCGCGCATGTCGTTGGTCTCGCCGGAAATCCCGTAGAGCCCGCTCTGCCGGTTGAGAATCGTCGAGACTTCCTGATGGGTCATCTCCTGCTTGGCCATGAGATGAAGCACGATAGCGGGGTCGAAGTCGCCGGGGCGCGTGCCCATCACCAGGCCTTCGAGCGGTGTAAAGCCCATCGAGGTATCCACCGAGCGGCCGTGCTGGATGGCGGCCATCGAGCAGCCGTTGCCGAGGTGGCAGGTGATGAGGTTGGTCTCTTCCTTGGTGGTCTCAGTCAACTGGCGGAAGCGATAGGCCACGTAGCGGTGCGAGGTGCCGTGGAAGCCGTAGCGGCGGATGCGGTGCCGGCGAAAGTAATCAAACGGCAGCGCGTAGAGAAACGCGCGCGCCGGCATGGTCTGATGGAACGCGGTGTCAAACACCGCCACATGAGGCTTGTCGGGGAACATCTCGCGGCAGACGTAATAGCCCTTGAGGTTGTGCGGGTTGTGGAGCGGGGCCAGCTCGACGGTCTCTTCGATCCTCTTCAGCACCTCGGGCGTAAAGAGCTGGGAGTCGCGGAAGTCGCCGCCGTGGACGACGCGGTGGCCGACGGCGTCAATCTGGCTCGCGTCTTTGAGGGCGCCGGTGTGCTGCAGCAGCGAGATGACTTTGGCGATGGCGGCGTGGTGGTCGGCCAGCTCCAGCCCGACGTCTTTGGTGGTGCGCTCGCCCGCTTCGCAGAAGACCACCGCCTCCGACGTGCCGATGCGCTCCACCAGGCCGCGCGCGATCAGCCGGTCCTGGTTGCGGTCGATGCGCTCCAAGTCGGTTTCGATCAGTTGAAACTTGATCGACGAGCTGCCGCAGTTGAGGACGAGGATTCGCATGGGGTATTCGCTCGGCCGGGTTGCGCCGGGGCCAAGCGGCGGCTATTGTAGTGCTGGGCTGAGGAAAAAGATAGGAGGTGCGCCGGTGGGACGACTCGTGGTGGTGGGATTGCTGCTGGCGGTGGCGATTGCGCTGCAAGCCGGACCGACCGAGGAGCAAAGGATTGAGGAGACCATCGACGCCGTCGTCAAAGCCTACAGCAGCGGCGACTACGACACGATGGGACAGTATTACGCGCCGGACGTCACTGTGGTGCCGGGCGATTACGGCCCGACGCTGAGCGGCTGGACCAACGTCATGCCGCGCTACCGTCAGGCTCACCTCGCCTACGGCCACATCGAAATGGCGCGAGAGAACACCAGGATTACGCGGCGGGGCAACATCGCCTGGGCCAGCTATCAGTGGCAACTGGCAGGGCTGCGCGGCAAGGAGCTACTGGAGGTGCAGGGCCAGACGACGTTGATTCTGGAGAAGCGCAAGGGGCGCTGGCTCATCGTGCACAACCACACGTCGCTGGTGCCGGCGCCGCCGCCGCCACCCAAGCCGGCGGCTAGCCAGCCCCAGCCGTGAGCTCAGCCGGTGGTCAACTGCTGGTAGACCCAGAGCCCGAAGGTGGCCACGCCGAAAGCAACCGAGAGCCCGAAAGTAATCCAGAAAAGCTTGCTGAGTTTCTCCACCTGCGCGGCGACGCGGGCCTGCTCCTGCAATTTGTCTTCTTCGCCGGCGTCAATGTAGAGAGTCTCCTCCTCCCGCAGGCTGACAATGCCGCGGTAGGCAAAGACCGCGATGCACACGGCGGTGATGGTCAGCCAGACAATCAGCATCCCCAGGATGAGTGAAATGCTCAGCAGCATGTGTCGGCCTCCGCAGCTTGGGGTGCTGCCCTTATACGACGCCGCGACTGTCGGCGTCAACCGAAACCGCACGCCCGCGGCGCGACCATCGGCGGGGTAGTCAATACGTGCGGACTGTGGTATAAACGATGGTTGACGCCGTTGAGTTGAGCCCTCAGGGCCGCGAAAAAGCGTGGTGCGGCTTTCCTGATTTCAGCCCCGAGGCGTTGAGAGAGAGGCTGCCAGCCGCACCGATGAGCCAACCTTTAAGCGCGCTTCCCGACGTTGCCTTCGTTCCCGACCGTGACCAGTTTGATCCCACGCGCGTAGCGTATCTGATTGGTCTTCACGTCGCCACGGTGGCCGTGTTCTGGCACACAACCTGGGCGGCGCTGGGGCTGTGCTTGCTGCTGCACGCAGTGATCGGCGGGATGGGGATGTGCGTCGGCTTCCACCGGTTGCTGACGCATCGCTCCTTCAAGTGCCCGCGCTGGCTGGAGTACACGCTGGCGCTGCTGGGCACGCTCTGCCTGCAAGGCGGGCCCATCGAATGGGTGGCGCAGCACCGCCAGCACCACCAGCACGCCGACGAACCCGGCGACCCGCACAGCGCCCGGCAAGGTTTCTGGTGGAGCCACATGCTGTGGATTCTCTGGGCGCCGCCCGAGGCCACGAGGCGCGCCGTCGCGCAGCGCTACGCACCCGATCTGCTGCGCGTTCCTTTCTACGTCTTTCTCGAGCGGACGCACTTCTGGCTTTCCGTGCTGCTGGGAATCGGGCTTTACCTGCTGGGCGGCTGGCCGTTCGTGGTGTGGGGGCTGTTCGTGCGCCTCGTGATTACGTACCACTGCACCTGGCTGGTCAATTCGGCCAGTCACACCTTCGGCTATCGCAACTTTGCCGTGGACGATCTGTCCACGAATTGCTGGTGGGTGGCGCTGTTGAGCTATGGCGAAGGCTGGCACAACAATCATCACGCCTTTCCGACCTCGTCGCGGCACGGGTTGCGGCCGTGGGAGGTCGATTTCTCCTACGCTTTCATCCGCTCGCTGCAGTTGGTGGGGCTGGCCTGGGACTTGCGCCGGCCGCCGATCGACAAGCTGCGCTTCAAAGCTCGGCACCCGTCCGCCGTGGCCTGACGAAACGCCTGACTCGTCCTCCGAATGTTGGTATGATTGGCGTCGCGCTTTCTTAAGCTCGGAGGTAACACATGGCTACTCCCGGTGGCGCCGGAACTCGCGCGGTCAAGGTGGTCGCCGCCGCCTTGGACGGCGAGCGTATTCGCGGCTTTGTGTTCGACTTCTCGCCGCTCAAAGAACGCTTCCGTATTTTTCCTTCCGAGCGTGCGCATGCCCCGGAAGCACGCGAAGTGGACATGCGCAAGCTCAAGGCGCTCTTCTTCATCAAGGAGTTCACCCAGCCCGGCGCCGAGAAAGTCAACCCCAACGAGTTTGTGGGCACGCCGCACGGGCGCAAGATCCAGGTGACCTTCTCCGACGGCGAAGTGCTGATGGGGAGCACCGAGGGCTACGCGCCCAACCGGCTGGGCTTCTTTCTTTTTCCCGCCAACCAGAACAGCAACATCCTGCGCGTGTTCGTCATCAACACCAACGTCAAAGAGGTGAAGTGGGTTCAGTAGGTGGGTGGTGCCGAAGGTGGGATTCGAACCCACACGAGCTTGCGCCCACTGCGCCCTGAACGCAGCGCGTCTGCCAGGTTCCGCCACTTCGGCCCGGTGGAGATAGGGGGACTCGAACCCCCGACCTCGGCGATGCGAGCGCCGCGCTCTCCCAGCTGAGCTATATCCCCTTGATGCCGTCCATTTCGGATTATAGGAGCCCGGCCCGGCCGTGTCAAGCTGGTGTGGGCTTGTCCCATAAAGGGGTGAGGGGTTAAGGTTATGGCGAGATGAAGCGGCCGGCGGTTTTTGAGCTTGCGCCCAAGCTTAGCCGGGCCCGGTTTGCCGGGCTGGATAACGCCCCGCCCAGGCAGGGCCACCCCTGGGTCTATCCCCACTCCCTTTATGCGGCTGGCCTACTTTGGGCTTACCTACCGGCATACAGTAGCCCTGTTCAAGGACCTTTACCCGGAAAGCCCGTGTCCCTCGTTTCAGTCGCTGCAGCGTTACCTGAGCCGCAACTTAAAACCCGAAGACCTCGAAGGGCTCCTGGCAGAGCTTAAAAATCAGCTTGAGCGGCTGCTTCCGGGTGATGCCATCCCTTTAGTGATTCTGGACACGACGGGAATAGCCCACCGGGGCCTGACAGCGTGGGGCTGAGGTCCGGCGGGTTCGGGGTCACA
>DATLZZ010000007.1:0-251395 GCA_035573715.1 Candidatus Xenobia bacterium
CCGACTAAGTGCTTGGGAATCACTACGAGAGCGACAGCGAATCACCTCTGTCGCCCCCTAAGCCCTTTGGAATCAACGGAAACCAACCAAACCCCCGGGGGTGGGGGTACTGCCGGGATTGAAAACAAAGAAGATCGGAGGCGACAAGGCGACTCGAGTCGGTCGGGCAAGAAAATCAGTCGTGAACGCAAAATGCCGACTCAGCGCGGCCGAAGAGCGCTGCGGGCTTGTCGGGCCGCGGCGGCTGGGCGATAATCCGAGCAGCGAGCGTCGTGGGATGGGCACTGAAGGGGTCTTCCTCTGACAGCCAGACCACAGCATCGGTTTCTGGATCGGCTGCGAGCGCCGCTGGCGGAGACAGAAGCGCAGCGGACCGAGCAGGTGCTGGCGACGGCGCGGGCGTTTCTGGCCACCTCGGGCCTGGTAGCCATCTACTTCGACCCGACCGAGCCGACGCGCTACGCCGAGATTGCCTACCTCCTGCTGCTGGTCTACGCGGCGCAGAGCCTGGCGCTGATGCTGTGGCTGCGGCTGCAACCCCGGGCGGCCTCCCGGCTGCGGCTGGTGTCGCACGGCGTCGACGTGATTTTCGCCGGCTTGCTGACGCTGTTCACCGAAGGCGCCAACAGCCCGCTCTACGTCTTCTTCCTCTTCGTGCTGCTGGCGGCGGCCTACCGCTGGGGGGCGCGGGAAACGCTGCTGACGGCGGGCGCGGCGGCGGGGGTGCTGCTGCTGGAGATCGGACTCTCCAGCGTGGAAAGCCTCCGGGCAGTGCACATCCTCAGCGAGCCGGTTGAGTTCAACCGCGTCATCATGCGCTCCACCTACCTGGTGTTGATGGGCGTGCTGCTCGGCTACCTGGCGGAAGAAGAAAAGCAGTTGCGGGCCGAGACTGCGGTGGTGGCCCGCGTGGTCAGCCGGGCGCAGAGCGCCAGCAGCCTGCGCGCCAACCTGCAGGCGGCGCTGGAGGAGATTTTTCGCGTCTACGGCACGCGGCGGGCGCTGCTGCCGGTGCGGGAGCGAGCGAGCGACCGCGTCTTTCTCTGGGAGGCGCGGGCGGTGGGCGAGTCGCCGGAAATCCTTCTGACGCTGCGCGAGGATGAGTCCGAGCAGCGCGTGGCGCTGCTGCGGTCGCCGGCGGGGCGCGTCTGGTATGCGGTGCGCGACGCCGACCACAGCCAGCGCTTCTCGCTGCTGGCGCTGGATGCGCAGGGCCGGCGGCTGCGGGAGGTTGAGCCCGCGCTTCCGCCGGCGCTGACCGGGCAGAGTTTCCGGAGCGTGCTGGGAGCCGCCATCCAGTTCGGCGGGGAATGGGAAGGGCAACTGCTGCTGTTCGACGTCGCCCTCGGCAGCCGGCCGGAGACCGAGCTGCGTTTCCTGCAAGCCCTGCTGCGGCAGGTGGGCCCGGCGATTTACAACGTCTACCTGCTGCGGCGTCTGCGGGCGCGCGCCGGGGCGCTGGAGCGGGCGCGGGTGGCGCAGGAGCTGCACGACGGCGTCATCCAGTCGCTCATCGCGCTGGAGATGCAGTTCGACGTGCTGCGCCGGCGCCCGCCCCAGGGGCCGGAAGTGACTGAGGAAATCGGCCGGCTGCAGCGGCTGCTGCACCAGGAAATCCTGAACGTGCGCGAGCTGATGCAGCAGATGAAGCCGGTGGAGATCGACCCGCAGCGGTTGCTGGAGTTCCTGGCGGAAACCGTCGACCGCTTCCAGCGCGATACCGGCATCGCCGCCCGCTTCGTCTCCGAGCTGGACGAGGTGCGCTTGCCGCCGCGCGTCTGCCGGGAGCTGGCCCGCATCGTGCAGGAGGCGCTGGTCAACGTCCGCAAACACTCCAGCGCCCGCAACGTGCTGGTGCGCTTCGGGTGCGACGACGGCGTGTGGCGCCTGGTGGTGGACGACGACGGGCGCGGCTTTCCCTTCAGCGGGCGGCTTACCCAGGCCGAGCTCGACGCCGCCCGCCGCGGGCCGCTGGTGATTAAAGAAAGAGTCCGCAGCATCGGCGGCGAACTTACGGTAGAATCTACGCCCGGGGGTGGGGCCCGGCTGGAGATCACTCTGCCGCAGGCTCCAACACCAACCGAGGGGTTGGAGGGCGCTGGTGCCTGACCGCAAGCAAAAAATTCGCATTCTGGTCGCCGACGACCATCCCATCTTCCGCGACGGCTTGCGCAAGCTGCTGGAAGCCGAGCCCGATTTTCAAGTGGTCGGCGAGGCCTCCGATGGTGAAGAGGCGGTGCGCCTGGCGCGCCAGATTCTTCCCGATGTGCTTTTGCTCGACCTCGCCATGCCGCATCAGCCCGGGCTGGAGGCGCTGCGCGAGCTCGCCAGCCTGCAGTCGCCGGTGCGGACGATTCTGCTGACCGTGGCCATTGACAAGTCGCAGCTCGTCGAAGCCTTGCAGCTCGGCGCTCGCGGCGTGGTGCTGAAGGAAACTTCCACCGAGCTGCTGCTGAAGAGCATCCGCACCGTGGTGAGCGGGCAGTTCTGGGTGGGCCGCGAGGCGGTGACCGACCTGGTCAAGGTGCTGCGCGATCTGGTGCCAGCGGCCAGCGAGGAGACGCGCAAGAAGGCGTTCGGGCTGACGCCGCGCGAACTGGAAATTGTCTCCGCCATCGTCCTCGGGTATACCAACAAGGACATCGCCCGGAAGTACAGCATCAGCGAAGACACGGTCAAACATCACCTGACGAATATTTTCGACAAGGTCGGGGTGTCGAACCGGCTGGAACTGGCGCTGTTCGCCATCGAGCGCCGCCTGGTGGGAACGCTCTAGTCCTCAAGGGCCTTCGGGTGCCAGGCACCTTCGTGCCACCCGCTCTCCACCGCCGGACTATTTACAGCTTTCGGGTCTGCCCGTACTCTGCGCATCCGTTTCCGATTGAGCCTGGACCTGGGGAAGCGGCCTTCGGAGCGAGCGCGACCCTGATTGGGGAATCGGGGTCACTGGAGGGAAGCGAGTGACGAACACAGTCGAAGCAACGCCCATTGCGGCCCGAGCGGTTCCGCGCGCCACCCGGTTCCCGCTGCATATGCCGGTGCAGTTCCGCCTGCCCGGCGACAAGGACTGGCGCCACGGAATGATTGAGAATATCAGCCGCTCCGGCGTGCTCTTCCAGAGTGATGTTTCGGTGGACGCCCGCACGCCGCTGGAGATGCGAATGGCCCTGCCGGTCGGCCTGGCCGGCCATGTGGGAGCGAGCGTTTACTGCCAGGCTCAGGTGGTTCGCATCCTCGAGCCAGCCGGCTCACGCGTGCGGCCAGTGGTGGCGGTGACCATCAACGAGTACCGGTTGATTCCGCCGCCCAAGCCAGCGGAGCGAGAGTTCTAGAGTGTGGGGGAGTGTGGTGAGCTTGTTCCAGGCCCAACCCTGTCCCTTCGACACCCCTTACTAGCCTACAGGGAGTAAGCGGGCCTGGTTTGGGGCCCCGACGCCCGTCGGGGCCCTTCCTTTTTGCCCTCGCCAATTAGCGACCCTTCCTAGTACTCGAGTACCCCTTCTGTGACCGGAACTGCTGTGCCCCTTTCCCCCACTTTCTCGCAATTGTCGGTTTTTCGCCCCTCCCTCAAACTTGTCCTCGCTTCAACGCACCACCTCTCAAGGGTGAGGCAAGCGCGACAGAAGCGACGCCGGCCAACGGGGAGCGCGCCCCGAGGCAAGGCGAAAAGGGTTACGAAAAGGAGAAACACGATGAAGACGAGAATGACGCTACTGAGCCTGGCAGTGCTGCTGGTGGCTGTGGCTTTTGGGCCGCAGGCCGCTCAGGCAGCCGAAGTCAGCGCCAGCCTTACTTCCGATACCAGCGGGACCCTGTTGGCGGGTCCGATTGTCGGCCAGCCGGGCGTTACCATCACGACGGCCTTCTACGTCATGGTGGACGTCCAAGGAAGACCGGGCAACGCGCCCACGGCCGACCCCCGCATCTCGCTCTGCAACAACATCCAGTTGAACGCCGATGGCAGCTTCACCTGCTTCAACGTGATGACCATCTATCTGGTCAAGGGCAACAACTACACCACGACCAAAACCGACACCAACGGGAATACGTTCCCCATGTTCGTCCCCGTGCAGTTGGTCATCGCCGAGGGCGTTCCCTGCCCGGCGACCTATGACCTGCTGGAAGCTCTGCAGACCTACTCCGGCACGGGCGTGGACTTCGGCGGCGGCGTCCTGTCACTGAACCTGCCCTTCCAGGTGGAAGTGGAGTGCTGGTCGGAGCAGGGCTGCTCGCACGGCTATTGGAAGAACAAGGTGCTTTCGTGGCCGGATGGCTATGAGACTACCAACACCATCAGCAGCCTGTTCACCATCCCCGCTTCCATGGATCCTTCGCTGGGCGACATCACCCTGCTGGGCGCCATGCAGTTCACCGGTCCGGGCAACACTCTGAACGACGCCGCCCGCATCCTCTTCCAGCAGGCGGTGGCGGCGGTGCTGAACGCCGAGCACCCCGACGTCGAGTACCCGATGACTAAGGATGAGATCGTGACGGCGGTTGACGCGGCTCTCGCCAGCGGCGACCGCGACGCCATCCTGGCTCTGAAGGACCAGCTCGACGCCTACAACAACCTTGGCTGTCCTCTGAACTAACGCGCCAGCCCCGCGGCTTCCACGACGGGGCTGTGATTGGGGCCGTTCCCGGGGGTCGGGACGGCCCCAACTTTTTTCCGATGCGGTTGCGTTCAAGGGGACTCGCAGGGTACAAAAGAGTGATGCGCACGCCAACACGATTGTGTGGCTCGGCTGCGTTGCTGCTGGCTTTGGCCGCCCCTGGGTTGCGCGCCCAGTCGGCGCCCGCCGCCAGCGCGAACCAGCCGGTGGCGGTGGTCAACGGCGAAGCTATTACCGCCGCTGACCTCGAGAAGGCGCTGGCCGACCAGCTCGACCGCTTGCAAAGCCAGCTCTACGAAGCCCGGCGCCGCAAGCTCGACGAACTTATCGAAAACCGCTTGCTGGCCCAGGAAGCCGCCCGGCGCGGCGTTTCGCTTGACGCCTTGCTTGAAGCCGAGGTCAATTCCAAAGTTCCCGCCGTCAGCGACGAGGACGTTCACACCTTCTACGAAGCCAACCAGAAGAACCTGGAAGGCGACGAAGCCAGACTGCGCGAGGAAATCCGCGAATTCCTCTACACCCAGAGGCGCAACGCCCAGCGCAAAGCCTTTGTCGAGTCGCTGCGCCAGCAGGCGGCGGTGAGCGTTCAGCTCGAGCTGCCTCCTTTCTATCGCTTCTCGGTTTCCACCGAAGGCGCGCCGGCGAGCGGCCCGGCGACGGCGCCGGTGACCATCATCAAGTTCGAGGACTTCCACTGCCCGTTCTGCCGCCGCGCCCACGGCACGCTGGTGGAACTGCGCAAGCGCTACGGCGACAAGCTGCGCATCATCCACAAGGACATGCCGCTGGAAGGTCTGCATCCCGGCGCCACGCGCTCGCACGTCGCCGCCCGCTGCGCCGGCGAGCAGGGGAAGTTCTGGGAGTTTCAGGACAAGCTCTACGAAGTGCCGCCCAAGCCCAGCGGCGAGCAGCTCAAAGCTATGGCGCAGGGATTAGGGCTGGACGTGGCCGCCTTTGACGCCTGCGTCGCCTCCAACAAGTTCGAGGCGGCGATTCAGAAAGACTTCGCCGAAGGCGAGGCGCTCGGCATCACCGGCACGCCGGCGTTCTTCATCAACGGGCGCGCGGTGCGCGGCGCCCACCCCCTCGACGTCTTCGTCCGCGTCATCGAGCAAGAGCTCCTCAGCCCCGCCCACTGAGAAGCGCGGCTACTGCTCGGCGGGGACCCAGACGCGCGCCGGCGCAATCAGCTCCACGTTGGGCACCTCGGTCGTCACCTTCAGCGGCTGGTAGCCCGACTTGGCGCCCGGCTTGGCGCTGAAGGTCAGCACGTACTGGTGCTCCAGCATATCCTTCAGGTCGTCGAGGAACGGCTCGAAGCTCACCGGCGTGCCGAAGCCCTGGAAGAAGCTCTCGCCGCCGGTTTCCGCCGCCAGGCGGGCGAGGCAGCTCTGCCCGTTGCCCACCAGGAAGAAGTTGCGGCGCAGACGGCCGGCGCCGCTGGCGTAGAGCGTAAAGACCTGGGTGTTCGCGCGCTGGGCGCGATCAATCGCCCGCTTCAGGTCGAAGTTCGACCCCGGCGAAGAGCCGGAGACGCCGCGGAACAAATCAATGCCGTCGGAGATGAACAGCACGGCGCGGCGGTTGCTGCCCGGCGGAATGCGGTTGAGCAAATCAATCAGAGAAAGATAGGGGCTGCCACCGGCGCCGGGCGTGCCCAGCGGGAGCCGCAGCGCCCTGGCGGCGGCGTCGTGGTCGTCGGTCAGGTTCTGCCGCAGGTCGATGGTGCCGTTGCGCGCGTATGCCACCGCCACCCGCGTAGTGGGCGGCAGCGAGCGGATGAACTTGGCCAGCGGGTCAAGCTGAAGGCCGACGCTGGAGTCGAGCGCATCGTCCACCAGCACAATCAGGTCGAGCCCGACCTTCTGGTCTTGCGCCGAGACCCAGCTGATCACCGGCCGCCGCTGCTCGTGCTGACGCACCAGTACGTCTTCTTTGGTGACGCTGGCCGGGTCGGCGCCCTTGTGCCCCACCGCGGTCACGGTTACCTTCACGGGCACGCCGCCGGCGCTCTGGGCCAACCCGCTGAGCGGGGCCACCAGGGCGGCTGCGGCCACCAGGCTTGCGAGACCGAACACTCGGTTGCGGTTCATGTGCTTTCCCTCCTAATGAGCTTGGATGCTCGGCCGGGCGGGAAAGACGTTTAAAAGGCTCTAACGGACGGCAATCAAAGGGGATGTCTTGGCTACCACTTCGCCGACGTGGGCGGCGGAGCAGCCGGCGGCCAGCAGAGCCTGGCGGGCGGCTTCGACCTCGTCGGGCGCTATGGCCACGAACAGGCCGCCGGAGGTCTGCGGATCGAAGAGCAGCGCCTGAAGGTCGGGTGAGATTTCCTCGGCGAACTCCACACAGCCGCCCAGAAACTCACGGTTGTTCTTGAGCCCGCCGGCGATGTGGCCGGCGTGGGCGCACTCGAGCGCGCCCGCGAGGAATTCAATCTGCGCGCTGTCGAACACCAGGCTGACGCCGCTGGCGGCGGCCAGCTCGCGGGCGTGGCCGAGCAGGCCGAAGCCGGTGATGTCGGTTACGGCGTGGAGGGCGTCGCCGAACGGAGCGAGGGCGTCGGCAGCGGCGCGGTTGAGCTGCGCCATGGCGCGGGTGGCGCCTTCGACCCACTCCTCGCGCGCCGCGCCTTTCTTCACCGCCGTGGTAATGACGCCGGTGCCGAGCGGCTTGGTGAGCAGCAGGCGGTCGCCCGGGCGGGCGCCGGCGTTGGTCCAGATGCGCTTTGGATTCAGCGTTCCGGTCACGGCGTAGCCGAACTTCAACTCTTCATCGCGGATCGAATGCCCACCCACCACGGTGCAGTTGGCCTCCATCATTTTGTCGAGCCCGCCGGCGAGAATGCGCTCGGCGATTTCCGGGTCGCTCTTCTCAGGAAACGCCAGCACCGCCAGTGCCGTCAGCGGTCGGCCGCCCATGGCGTAAACGTCGGAGAGCGAGTTGGCGGCGGCAATCTGCCCGTAGAGGTAGGGGTCATCCACAATGGGCGTGAAGAAGTCGACCGTCTGCACCAGGGCCAGGTCGTCGGAGAGGCGATACACTCCGGCGTCGTCGCTGGTGGCGAAGCCGACCAGCACGTTGGGGTCAATCTGCCGCGGCAGTTTGGCGAGAATCTGGTCCAGCACCGCTGGACTCAGCTTCGAGGCTCAACCCGCGGCTTTGCTGGCTTCCGTCAGCCGGGGCTTGTGAGCCGCGGCCGTCTCGTCCGCCACGCCAAGCACCTCCTGAAACTTGAAGGGAGTTCGATTATACTCCTGCCCTCTCGGATTCAATCTGAACGGAGGAACCCATGCTGCGCACGCGGCTGACCGAAGAATATGGTCTCGAGCATCCTTTCATTTCCGCCGGTATGGGCTTCCTGGCGCTGCCGGAGCTGACCGCCGCCGTCTGCAACGCCGGCGGGCTCGGAATCCTGGGCGCCAGCCCGGGCCCGCCGGAGTACGCGGCGGCGCTGATTCGCCAGACCCGCACGCTCACCCAGCGCCTGTTTGCGGTGGACTTCGTGGTTGATTCCTCGCCAGCCCTGGGCGAGTTCACCACCGAGGCGCACATGGATGTTTGTATCGCGGAGCGCGTCCGGGTCGCCGTGTTCCACTGGCATTTGCCGCCCCGGGCTTGGAGCGAACGCTTGCGCGGCGCGGGCGCGAAAGTGTGGATGCAAGTAGGCTCGGTAGCCGCGGCGCGCGAAGCGGTCGCCGCTGGCGCCGATGCCATCATCGCTCAAGGCAGCGAGGCCGGCGGGCACTCCCGCGCGAACACCGGGCTGATTTCGCTCCTGCCCGCTGTTGTGGATGCAATCGCGCCCGTGCCCGTGATTGCCGCCGGCGGCATCGCCGACGGCCGCGGGGTCGCCGCTGCTTTGGCGCTCGGCGCCCAAGCTGTGTGTGTCGGCACGCGCCTCATCGCCAGCCGCGAAGCCTACGCCCACGCCGAGTACAAGCGCCGCGTGGTGGCGGCTTCGGTGGACGACATCACCCGCACCCACATCTTCGGCGTCGAATGGCCCGACCAGCCGATGAAGGTCATCGCCAACCGCGTGGTGCGCGAATGGGCCGGGCGCACCGAGCGCACTCCCCCCTCGCCCCAACCGCCGCAGTTCATCGGGCGCACGAAGATGGGCGGGCAGGACTACCCCATGCCCAAGTACTCTTCATTTTTGCCCACGCCGGATACCGAAGGCGACTTCGAGGAAATGTGCCTGGCTGCCGGAGAAAGCGCCGGCCTGGTGCGCGAGATCAAACCCGCCGCCGACATCATCCGCGAGATGATGGCCTCCGCAGAGCACCTCCTCCGCCAACGCCTGCCGGCAATGGTTGTGTAGCGCAGGTCGTCGAAGGCCCTCTGTGGCTTCTTACCACCCGAACTGTTTGCGGATGGCCGCAATCTGATTCAGGTGATTGATGTCGTGTCCCGCCAGCAGCACCACCGTGCGCTTGACCGTTTCCTTGCCGCGCTCCTGGTGCATCCCGTAGCGGTTCCACCACGGCCGCGGCACCGACTTCAGCAGCCGCAGGTTGGCCTCCCGCAGCACCCGAATCTGCTCGACCAACTTCGCCACCGGCTGTTGCTTGTAGCGCAGGTTCTTCGCCCAAATGTCCTGGTCGTAGGGTTGAATGGTCTGCCCCGGCTGCGCCAGCATCATGCGCAGCCGCCAGCCGTAGACCACTTCGGTGTCGGCCAGATGGCCGAGGATTTCCTGGATGCACCACTTGTTGGGCTGCGGGCGCCGCAGAAACTGCGCCCGGGACAATCCCGAGACCGCTCGCTTTAATTTCGCCGGATACGCCGCCTGCATCTTCAGCGGGTCGCCCTTGCCGACGTAGCCCTTGATTCGCTTCATGTACTGCTTGAACTGGTTCTTTACCACGATGCGCCTCATCTTGGCCTCCCCTGCCTCCCGCCGTCATCCTAGCACGGCGTCCAACAACCAATTTGGCCTTGACAGGGGCGCGGGGGCGGGGTAGGCTCCGTATACCCCCACAGGGTGGGGGTATTAACGAAGACCCGGAGGAATGTCTATGACGCGTCGCGTGCTCGCCCTGATGGGCGCGCTGTTACTGGCGATGGCAATCTGGGCCGCCTACCCGAGCGGCACCAAGGCCGCCGGCCTGCGCTGCACCCTGACCGGCCAGAAGATCGACTCTTGCTGCTGCATTCAGAAGGACGGGAAGCTCTACTGCCCGCTGGCCAAGAAGACGATTGAGAAGTGCTGCTGCGAGCCGGCCGGCAGCGCCAAGTAAGGAGGGGCCGTGGCCAGAGCAGCAACTCTTCCCATCTACAGCGGCGAGGTGCAACAGAACTGCTTGCGGCGCCTGCGCGCGGCGGAAGGGCAGTTGCGTGGCGTGCAGGAGATGATCGAAGCGCAGCGTCCTTGCCTAGACGTGCTGACGCAACTGGCCGCCGCCCAGAGCGCCTTGCGCCAAGTTTCCCGCAGCGTCCTGCGCAACTACCTCGAGAAGTGCGCCTCCGACGCCATCCGCCGCTCCGACCCTAAAGTCTACGACGAGCTGATGGAGGCCCTCTTCAAGTTTTCTCAATAGGTCACGGGCTCGGACTGGAAGGCGTCAGTACTGCTTGGTGTGCAGCACGCCGTAGGTTGTCACGACGATCCCCGCCAGCAGCAACACTCCGCCGGCGATGTCGTAGCGCGTGATCTTGTAGCCGTCGATGTAGACTGCGAAAACCCACGCCATCAGCTTGTAGACAAAGAAGTAGTAGAGCGGGAAGGCGTGGGTGAACGACCACCCTGTCTTCGAGATGGCCACCGCCAGCGCGCCGTAGACGGCCATGGCGCCGATGGCTAGCAGCAACTGGCCGCGCGTGGTTTTTGCCAGGTAGCCCCCGGCGTCCCCCAAGTTCTCAAAGAAAGCGCACAGCAGCAGCAGGCCCAGCAGCGCGGCGAATCGCATGGCTCACCCCTTCAGTGGGATTCGATTCCGAGCAGCGATTGTAGCCGGTTCGCGTCGAACCCGACCACCACCTCTTTGTCCACAACGGTTACGGGCGTGGTGAGATAGCCAAGCTTCTCAAGCTCGGCGAGCGCTGTGGGGTCGCCGGCGATGTTGCGTTCGGTGAATTCAATTCTGTGGCGTGAAAGAAACTCCTTCACCTTTTCGCAGAACAGTCACCCCGGCTGCATGTAGACAGTTACCTTCACGATTTGCTCCCGCTATCGAGCAGCGGCCGGCGTGTCGATGAGCTTCTTGAGGTCGCGCTCGAGCTGGTGGCGCGTCCGAATGATGGTGTTGCCCCAACTTACGGGCGTCGGGGGTTCATCTTCCCAAGTGGCGCCGGCCGGGTAAAGGATCCAGGTGTCCCACAGAGCTTCGTCGTAGTGCGGCACCTTGTGGCGCTCGAGATAGTAGCGGCCGAGTTTTTTCTCCTCATCCCAAAAGTGAATCACCCGCGGATCGCTTAGCAGCTCCGGCGGCCACTCGGCGCGGGCGTCGCCCGGAAACATGTTGAACCAGACGGCATATACACGCAGCTCGCCCTTGGTGTGTTTCTCCAGCAGTTCCTTCTGCACCCACCGGGTGCCAGCCACGCACACGGGTCAAGTGGGCGAGAGCAGGAGGAGAATTCGCGGCCGATCCCGGTCGGCGTTGAAGGCGTCGCGAAACTGCTCCAGGCTGCTGAGCTCGTGGAGCCTGTTGGATGCATAGGGCGGCGGCGCGGAAATAATCGGTGCATGGGCGGACAGCGCAGCGACTGCCAACAGGGCGACGAACAGCCGAACGCATTGGCGCAGAGTCACGTTCATCATCGGATCAGTCCTCCCACACCGCGAGCCAGTAGAGGACCCAACTGAGCCAGTAGGGTACGGTCGCGAGACCCAGCGAAACTACGCCGATGATCCACAGAAAGATTCGCTGCCACCGGCGGCCCATCGGATGCGTACATGTCCCACCCGGCTCGCAAGCCTGCGGCGCTGGCAGCGGCCGGTAGGCCTGGTAGAACGCCCACCCCAGCAGGATGACCGTCAGCGCCAGGAAATACGGCCGCCAGGGAATCAGGAATGTCAGCGTAGCGGAGCTCAATCCCAGCAAGCCCAACCCGAGAGCGAGGCAGCAAGAGGCCGTGACCAATGCCGCTGCGGCTGGCAGCAACGCGCCGCCGCTGATCCAGTGATTCCGGCCGAGCGTCGGTCGTCCCCTAGAGATTCTTCACCACTTGCGTGAGCGCCCCCTTGAGGTGGCGCAGCGCCTTTTCGCCCTGGCCGGCGCGCACGCACTCCGTGACGCAGGTTTCCATATGGTTCTCTAGCAGGCGCGCGGTGGCCTGGTTAAGGGCCGAGCGCACTGCCGAAAGCTGGACCAGCAGGTCTTCGCAGGAAGCGTGTTCGCCCAGCATGCGCTTGACGCCGCGAATGTGGCCTTCAATGCGGCTCAGGCGATTCTGCAATTCCTCCTCGACCTCGGGGTCGAGGTAGATGTCGCGGGCAGGTGTGGCCTTCGTCATATCCCCTCCTGGGGGATAGGATGACACGGGCTTCACCGCGGATGCAAGAAGTTTTTTTCAGGGCAAGACTCCAGTTGGCTACAATGGTAGGCGTGAACGCCTGCCCGCATCCCGACGACCAGGGCGTCCGCACCGTCTACTACCTGATGTGCGGCGCCTGCAAGCAGGTCCGCCTGGTGAGCTATTGCAACTACGCCGAAGACTGCCACCCCAAGTGCACCCTGGCGGCGGTCTGCGTCCAGCCCGCGCGGGCGAAGTACCACGCTGCCGTTCCGCTCGAAGTTCCGCCCGAACTGGCGGAGGCCGGCCGCCGCCCGACAGCCGAGCTCGCCAGCTAACTGCGCCCCGACCGCCATGGCAGGCCAAGTGCGCGCTTGAAAGCGCTTGACAAATTTGCTGTCTTCGCTTACCATTCGCCTGCTGGTTGAAGTGTGGCCCTTCACCGCACTGAAGAGGAGCGGACATAGGAAACTAATTCCCCATAAGTCATTTTGAATCAGCCAGATCGAAGCACGGGGGAAATATAGGAATAGAACTAGTTTCGGCGTGCAAGTCGTTTGGAATCAATGAAGACGGGCAGCGAGCGAAGGGATACCCCCCCTTCCTCTCGGATTATGTCAAATAGGAGGCGCGACAGGAAAACAGGAGCATGGTTCGCGGGCGAGCTCAGCCGCGGGTGGCTGCTGAACAAAAGCCGGGCAGAGGCACTAGCAGCCAGGGCGCGGATAGGCTAGAATGCCGCACTCCCAAAGCAGCGCGTGGAAGGAGATAGTTATGGCGACGCCACCGGCAACGACACCACCCTCTGTCCCCCCGAGCGGGACGGCGGCACCGGCCGCCCCCGCGGCGCCGGCCGTTGCTAAGCCCGCCTTCCCCACCACGGCACTGCTCTCGGCGATGCTGCGGGTCGATAAGCGGGTGAGCGATTTGATTTTTTCTCCCGGGCGTCCGCCGCAGGTGGAGCTGAACGGCCAGCTCGTGCCAGTGCAGATTGAGCAGGTGAAGATTCTCTCGGCCGAAGACACGACGCGCATCGCCGGCGAGCTCATCGGCAACAACCGCACCGCGCTCGACAAGCTGCGCAACGAAGGCTCGTGCGACATCTCCTACAGCCTGCCGAAGCTCTCGCGCTTCCGGGTCAACATCTTCACGCAGCGCGGCTCGTGCGCCATCGTGATGCGCGTGATTCCCACCAACATTCCCGATTTCTCCACCTACAACCTGCCGCCGCAACTGGCGGACATCTGCGAGTTGAAGAACGGGATTGTGCTGGTGACGGGGCCGACGGGCTCGGGCAAGTCGTCGACCCTGGCGGCCATCGTGAACAAGATCAACCACGAAAAGGCCTACCACATCGTCACCATCGAAGACCCGATTGAGTTCCTGCACCCGCACCGGAAGTCGACGATTCACCAGCGCGAGCTGCACAGCGACACGCCGAGTTTCGCGCTCGCCCTGCGCGCCGCGCTGCGCCAGGCGCCCAAAGTGATTCTGGTGGGCGAGATGCGCGACAAAGAGACCGTGGAGACGGCGCTCGAGGCCGCCGAGACCGGCCACCTGGTGTTCTCAACCCTGCACACGGTGGACGCCTCCAAGACGGTCGAGCGCATCGTGGGCATCTTCGACCTGAGCGAGCAGCAGGCCATTCGCAGCCGCTTCGCCAAGGCGTTTCGCTACATCGTGTCGCAGCGGCTCATTCCCACCAAAGGCGGCGCGGGGCGGGTGGCGGCGATTGAGATTCTCAAGTCCACCATGCGGACGCGCGAGTACGTCGAGAAGGGCGAGTCGGAAGGCAAGACGCTGCTCGACGCCATGCGCGACGGCGCGCTGGACGGCATGCAGCACTTCGACATGGTGATTGAGAAGTTCATTCGCGACGGCGTGATCGATTACGAAACCGGCCTGGTCTACTCCACCAACCGCGGCAACCTGGAGCTCGAGCTCGCCGACTTCAAGCCGCCCGAAAAACAAGCCGCGCCAGCAGCAACCGCTGCGGCGCCTGCCGGAGCGGCTCCCGGCCCGGAAATCGAAATCGAACGCTAGAAAGCAGCGGCGACGAAGCCGCTGTGGGACGCTTCGTCGTCGGCTTTTCCCCGTTTGACTAGCTGGAGTGCGCCGGAATCGGCATCGGCTGCGGCGCCCGCTGCGGCTTGGCTTCGGCGCGCATGTGGCAGCGGCCTTCAATCACGCCGCCGGCTTCAATCACCAGACAGGGCGTGTGAACCTCGCCCTCGACTGAACCCGTCGGCAGGATTTCCACTCGCGTCAGGCCGTTCACTTTGCCGTGCACCTTGCCGGAAACCGAAACCACCGACGCGATAACCTCGCCTTCGACGCGGCCACCTTCGCCGATTATCAGCCGCTCCTTGGAGCGCACCGTGCCGCGCACCTCGCCGTCAATGCGGAACGTGCCGGCCAGCTCGAGCGTGCCCTCGAGCCGGACGCCCTTATCGAGAAACCCAATCCAATCTTCCGCGCCCGAGGGCGCTTTCCCCGATCCCATCCACTTCATGCGTCACCCCTGCTGGACGAAGATGCTCACTTGATCCCGCTCGGCTTTTCCACTGCCTGTGTGCCGCCAGTCTGGCAGAGAACTCGGCAGGGCGCAATAGGAAATCCGAACCAATCTGGACCCTGCCCGCAGCGCCCACAAAAGTGCTACACTTGCCAGTTTGTAGGCGAGCAGGCATGCGGTGCAAGAACATCCTCGAGGCGGTGGGCAAGACGCCGCTGGTGCGGCTCAATCGCCTGACCGAAGGCCTGAAGTGCGAGGTCTACGTCAAGGTTGACTACCTCAATCCCGGCGGCTCGGTCAAAGACCGCATCGCCATCACCATGATTGATGATGCCGAGCGTCGCGGCCTGCTCAAACCCGGCGGCACCATCATCGAAGGCACCAGCGGCAACACCGGAATGGGCCTCGCCCTGGTCGCGGCGGTGCGCGGCTACAAGGCCATCTTCACCATTACCGATAAGCAGTCCAAGGAGAAGATTGACCTCCTAAAGGCCCTGGGCGCCGAAGTCATCGTGTGTCCTACGGCCGTCGAGCCCGCCGACCCCCGCAGTTACTACTCGGTGGCCCGCCGGCTGGCCCAGGAAATCCCCAACTCCTACTACCCCAACCAGTACGAAAACCCCATGAACCCCGAGGCCCACTACCAGACAACCGGGCCCGAGATCTGGGATGACACAGAAGGCAGGATTACCCACTTCGTCATCGGGCTGGGCACCGGCGGCACGGTCACAGGGGTGGCCCGCTACCTGAAAGAGAGGAACCCCGACGTCAAAATCATTGGAGTCGACCCCATCGGTTCGCTCTACTACGAGTTCTTCAAGACGGGGAAGGTGGGCAAGGCTACTACATACGTAGTCGAAGGCATCGGCGAAGACTTCTTCCCCAAGACCTGTGACCTCTCCCTCCTTGATGATATTATCCAGGTGGACGACAAGACCTGCATGATCTGGACCCGCAAGCTTGCCCGTCAGGAGGCCATCTTCACTGGCGGCTCAGGTGGCGGCTGCGTGTGGGCCGCCCTGCAAGTGGCGCGACAACTCCATGAAAAAGAGCTGGTTGTTGCCTTCCTGCCCGACACGGGAATGCGCTACCTGAGCAAGATTTACAACGACGAGTGGATGCGCGACAACCGCTATTTGGAAGAGGAAGTTTCGCTCACCGCCGACGACCTGGTGCGCAGCAAAGCCGCCGCCGGCGGCGCCCGCGAACTGATCCAAGCCGAGCCCTACCAAACCGTTTACCACGCCCTGCGCACCATGCAGGGCCAGGACATCTCGCAGTTGCCTATCTTCGAGAACGGCACGCCCGTCGGCGCCATTTACGAAGACGATATCCTTCAGCTCGCCCTGCACGGGCGCGACCTGCGTAAGGTGCTTATCCGGGAAGTGATGGGCAAGCCGTTCCCCATCGTGCCGCGCACCGCCGGCGCCGACCAGGTGACCGAGCTTATCACCGCCGGCAATCCGGCCGTCTTTATCGACCTCGGCGACGGCCGCTACGACATTGTGACTAAGTACGACATCGTACGCGCCGTCGCGCGACTGGCCGAAAAGGAAACTCGCGCCTAGCTTGCCCCCCGTGCCCGCGCTTCTCTCAGAGAAGGAAATCGCCCGCGAATTGGCTGACTATAACGTTGCTTTGCCCCCCACCGCGCTGCCAAAACTTTCTCTCTACCTTGAGTTGCTGCTGCGCTGGAATTGCAAAGTCAATCTCACCGGCCTCAAAGATCCCCGTACAATCGTCCGGCGCCTGTTTGCGGAGTCGCTCTACGCCGTCAACGTCGTCGAGCTGACAGGGTGGCTGGTGGACATCGGGTCTGGCGCCGGCTTCCCCGGCCTCGCGCTCAAGCTGGCAGCGCCCGACCTGCGGGTGACGTTGATCGAGGCGCGCCAGAAGAAATGCGCTTTTCTGAAAGAGGTGGCGCGGCAGTGCCAGTTCACTAATGTCGAGGTTGTGGCCGACCGGTTTGAGCATTGGGCGCGGCGACGGGCCGGGTCAGAGCAAGCCAACCTAATTACTACACGCGCAGTAGTCGTGTCGGCTGAACTACTACATACGACCGCAATGTGCCTGCTCCCGGGCGGCAAGTTGCTTGTGTTCACCACCCCGGAACTCGCCCGAAAAATCAGAAAAACCGCTGACTTCGAGTGGATTCCTTTCAAACCCTCTCCATGTGATCCAAATCGTGGTCTGCAAGTTGCTGTATTACATTCAAAATAAAAATATTAACAACTGCAGTTAGTATTTACGTGTTTTGTTTGATACTTACAAGCAGGAAAAATTGTTCCACGTGAAACAATTTCTTGACACGGAATCTACTTTTCAATTAGATTTCCACAATCAGTTCCGCAGCAGCCTCGCGCGGGAGGCAAGTTGGGAAGGGTTATTGCAGTTGCCAACCAGAAGGGTGGCGTGGGGAAAACGACCACTGCCGTCAACTTGGCGGCGTGTCTTGCCTACTCCGGGAAAAAGACCCTTCTGGTCGACACTGACCCCCAGGCCAATTCAACCGCCAGCCTGGGGTTTCCTCGCGACCCTGCGCGCAGAACCCTCTACCAGGCGCTCATCCTCGGCGAGCCCATCTCGAGAATAAAGCTCAAGACGCCAATTGATGGTTTGGATTTGGTTCCGTCGGACAAGAATCTAGTGGGCGCAGTGGTGGAGCTCGTCGAGGCCGAACAGCGTGAATACAAGCTCCGGGCAGCGCTGGATGGAGTACGCAGCGAGTATCCCTACATCTTCCTCGACTGCCCGCCGGCGCTGGACCTATTGACTCTTAATGCCCTGGCCGCCGCGGATTCAGTTTTGGTGCCGATTCAGTGTGAGTATCTTGCTTTAGAAGGAGTTAGCGAGCTGCTGGATACGCTAATGCGCATTCGTCGCTCGCTAAATCCGCAGCTCTCAATCGAGGGAATTCTCCTAACGATGTACGACGAGCGCACGAACCTGTCCCGGCAGGTCATGGCCGACCTACGAGACTTTTTCGGCGCCCAAGTCTTTCAGACCGTGATTCCCCGTAACGTCCGCCTGGCCGAGGCACCGAGCCACGGCAAACCAATCCTGCTTTACGATCCCGACTCGCGCGGCTGCCAGAGCTATCTGGAGCTCGCCAAGGAGGTTATCTCCCATGACTCGCAAAGCGCTGGGCAAGGGGCTGAGCGCGCTGCTTCGTGAGGTCGAGCATCTGCCGGCCTCGCCGTCGCCACCCGTGGCCACAACTATGCCGCCAGCAGCAGAAGCCGCGGGGCCGGCCGCGCCATCAACCCGCGGGATCCAAGAGATTCCGCTTGACCTGATTGTGGCCTCGACCTTCCAGCCGCGAACACGATTTGAGCAATCCGCCCTCGAGGAGCTCGCGCAGTCGATGAGGACTGGAGGTGTTGTCCAGCCGGTGATCGTACGGCCAATGGGCGAAAGCTTCGAGCTCGTAGCCGGCGAGCGACGCTTGCGCGCTGCCCGCCTCGCCGGGTTGTCCTGCATTCCGGCCATGGTCCGTGTCATATCCGATGAAAAAGCGCTTGAACTGTCATTGATAGAAAACATTCAAAGAGAAGAGCTTGGCGCTTTGGAGCAAGCAAGAGCCTTTGAGAGGCTGGCCTCGGAATTCGCCTTGACGCAAGAGGAAATCGCGCGTCGCACAGGCAAGGATCGCGCCACCGTAGCCAACATGATGCGACTCTTGAAGCTGCCGGCAGAGGTCCAGGCTCTAGTCGAGGAGGGTAAGCTGACGGCCGGGCATGCGCGTGCCCTCCTGAAACTCGAGGACAGCCCCGTCCTCCAGCGCGTCCTGGCCAAGCGGATGGCGGCGCGTCGAGTGTCCGTACGCCAAGCGGAGGAAATGGTCGATCGTCGCCTTCCGGGCGCCAAGAGGGAGCGCATCTCAACGGCTCCGCTGGATCCCAACGTGCGCGCAGCCCAAGAAGCAATGGAACGGGCGCTCGGAACCAAGGTACGAATCGTGGAGTTGAAGGGCGGCCGCGGGCGGGTCGAGATTGACTACTACAGCCTGGAAGACCTCAATCGCATCTACGGGGCGGTCACACGGTCGAGCGAAGAGAAGCCCACCCCGCCGTAATACTACACAAGTAGTAACTAGCCTAGTTCAGCGAGCAGGCCCCCGGGCCGCGCGGATCCCCGCACGTCCCGCAGGCGCCCGCCGAAGAGCGGACGGTGCTCGTCTGGCCGCGGCCGACCGCAAAGACAGAAAACTGCTGCTCGAGGTCGGTCCCGTTGCAGCCCGGGCACACGGCGGCCCGAGAACCTTGAACCAGGACCTCGAAGCGATTCGAGCAGGTTCGGCAAACGTACTCAAAGATCGGCATTGGATTCTCCCAGCCGTTTGATTGTACTCAGGCGGCGCGGGATGAGCAAGGGCGGTCAGTCGGCCCAGCGCAGGGTGAGCTCTCGCGTGAGGTCGGCGATGCCCACCCACTTACCAAGCTTCCCGAGACTGATTTCGAGCGTGCGCGAACCCCCGGCCTCGAAGCGCCCGGAAATGCTGCGCGTTTGGTCAAAGCCGTCGTTGGGCGCGTTGATGCGAATCGAGATGGTATGCTGGCCGGAGGGAACGGCCAGCGAGTCGGAAATCCGTCCGAGCCCTATTGAGACGCCACTGCGACTGGCCGCTTGCCCACTGATGCGCGTCTGCTTGACTAACTGGTCGTCGACGTAGACATACAGCGTGCCGCGGTCGAAGTTGTGCTCGCCGCGCAAAACCAGCGTCGCCACGGCACGAGTTGGCGTCTCCGAGGACGCCGTCGGCTGTGCGGGTGGCTGCTTTCGCGCGCCGCGAGCGGGCGCCCACGGCGGCGGCTCATCTTTCCTAGTGGGTTTGGCAGGGCTCGGCGGTTCCACCCCCGCGCGCTGTTCGGCCGCGCGGTTCTCCTCCGGAACCCAGTTCCACCACCACCAAACCACGCCGGAAAGGAGCAACAGCGCCAGCGCAGCGATTGCAGGCACAAACCACCGGCGACGCTGAAAGGGCACCAGCACGGCCGTGGGCGCCGCCGGGGTCTGGCCGACGAGCGGCGAGCCGGGGATGGTCGCGGTCTTTCCCGCGGGCGGAACAACCACGGTGCGTTCGAGGGACGGCGCGACGACAGTTCGCTCCACCGCCGCTGCCGCGGGCTGCGCGGCGCGCGAGCGAGGGGACCGCGCGTTCCGCACGTCCTCGATGTCATCGGCCAACTCGTGGCCGCGCTGATAGCGTTGCGCCGGCGCTTTGGCCAGCGCGCGCAACACGATGTAATCGAGGTCAGGCGACAGCGTGGGGTTGAGCTCGGTCGGCCGGATGGGATCTTTGTACACCACCTTGAAGCTGACCGAAGTGGTGGTGTCGCCCGGGAAGGGCTTGTCGCCTGTAATCAGCCAATACAAGATGACGCCCAGCGAGAACAGGTCGGAGCGGCCATCAACGGCGCCGCCGCTCAGTTGCTCGGGCGACATATAGGCGGGGGTGCCCAGCACCTGGCCGGGCTGGGTGAATTGCGTCTGCACCAGCTTGGCGATGCCGAAATCGGTAATCTTGGCGCGGCCGTCGGGGGTGATGATGATATTGGCGGGCTTGATGTCGCGGTGGACGATGCCGCGCTCGTGAGCGTAGTCGAGCGCCTCGGCCACCTGCTCAATCAACTCCAGTGCGCGCTCCAGCGGCAGCCGCTCCCCGCGCCCCAGCTCTTCCAGCGTCGTCCCTTCGATGTACTCCATCACGATGAAGGGCGTGCGCGTCTGCTCGTCTTCGCCCACGTCGTAGATGGTGACGATGCCGCCGTGGGAGAGCTTGCCGGCGGCCTGCGCCTCGCGCACGAAGCGCTTGCGAAAATCGGCCTCCGCCGCGGGGTCGATGCCGGTCAGAGTTACGGTCTTGAGCGCCACGACGCGGTCGATCTTGGGGTCGTAGGCACGGTAAACGGTGCCCATGGCGCCGCGGCCCAATTCCTGCTGGATTTGGTAGCGGCCCAGGTTTTCCATGATCGTGCGCCGCGGTTAGGCGGAGTCGAAAACGGTAAGCATCAGCGTGGTGCCGCCGATGCGGAACTCGCCCAGGTGCTCAATCTCGCTGCTTTCCACCCGCTGGCCGCCGACGAAGGTGCCGTTGGTGCTGCCCAGGTCCACCACGCGCACCTTGACGCCGTGAACTTCGAGCGCGCAGTGCTGGCGAGAAACTTCGGTGTCATCCACAACAATGTCCGTGCCTGAGCGGCCCAACACCACGCGCGGCTTGGTGATCTGGTGGACCTTGCCTTTGTCCTTGCCGCTGGTGACGGAGAGCGAGAGACGCTTGCCAGCCGGCAGGCTCAGACTGGCGTCGGTCTGGCTGACGACAGTGGCCTCCGGCACGCTCGGCGAGGGTGCGGTGGGCGCCATAGTGGCCGTGGTGGAGGCCGAAATCGGGAAGGCGTTGTGGCAGCGGGTGCAGCGGACTTGCAGGTGCTGCCGCCCGACAAACTGCTTTTCATCCAGCCGGTACTTGGCTTTGCACTGCGGGCATTCGACAATCATACTTGCCCCATCGTACCACAACCCGCCTGGCCCGTTGCTATGGGAAGAACGGCCTACTCGAAAAGCGAAGCCAGCTCAGTCAGGTTGGCGACCACTAGGTCAGGCACCGGTTGGGGAGGGAAGTCCACCCGGCTGCGCCGTACCAGGATGGTACGCAGGCCGAGCGCCGCGGCGGGGCCGATGTCGTACTCGAACCCGAAGGCGGCGTGGGCAATCTGTGCCGGCGGCACACCGAGACGCCCGAGCGCCCGCTGGAAGGGAACCGGCGAGGGCTTGTAGGCGCGGGCCTGTTGGGCGGTCATCAGCAGGTCGAACTCCACGCCGAGCTGCTGGACCGTGGCTTGCAGGATGTCGTCGTCGATGTTGGAGATGATGCCCAGCCGCAGCCCGGCCTGCTTCAGCTTGCGCAGCGCAGCCACAGTGTCGGGGAAGGGCTTCCAGGTGGCAATCGAGTCGGCGAAGGCGGCGCCTTCGTTCACGCCCAGCGGCAGGCCCTGTACCGCCGCGACTTCCACCAGGGCCTCGCGGGCAATGTCGCGGTAGCGGGCGTAGGTGCCGTGGATGCGCTCCCACTGCGCCCGCTCCCAGGCCTGAAAGGAGTTGTCGAGAACCTCGTCGAGCGGGACGCCGCTGGGCAGGTGGGCCGGGCTTTTCTCCAGCAAACCGCGCACGGTCTGCCGCGCGCCACCTTCCCAGTCAATCAGCGTGCCGTAGCAATCAAACGTGATGACTTGGACGTTTTCGAGTCGCACCGGCCGCGCCATAGCCTGTTCAGCCTACCACACTGTCATTCCGAGACTGGCCCCGACGCGCCGAGGCTGGTCGAGGAGCCTGTTTTTCGAGCCTGCCCGCGGCCAGCGAGTTTCGATTAGAATGTCAGGCTCCTCGGAGGGACCGGAAGCCGTGCACGTGTTGGTCATCGGCAGCGGCGGGCGCGAGCACGCGCTGGCATGGAAGCTGAAGCAGAGCCCGCGCGTAACTCAACTCACCTGCGCGCCCGGCAACGCCGGCATGGCGGCGCTGGGCGAGTGCGTGGACGTGGACGTGAACGACGTCGCCGGGCTCGCAGCACTGGCTGAGAGAATCAAAGCCGACTTGACCGTCGTGGGCCCCGAGGCGCCGCTGGTCGCCGGCGTGGCGGAGGAATTCGTGCGGCGCGGCCTGGCAATGGTTGGGCCTAGCAAAGCCGCCGCCGAGCTCGAGGGCAGCAAGGTCTTCGCCAAACAGTTCATGCAGCGCCACGGCATCCCGACTGCGGGCTTCACCGTCTGCGCCGACCACGGCGACGCCTACAGCGCCTTGTGCGCGGTGGAGTGGCCGGTGGTCATCAAGGCCGACGGCCTGGCGGCGGGCAAAGGGGTGCGCATTGCCGAGACGCCCGACGACGCCACCGCCATCGTCGAGGCGTTCATGGAGAAGCGCGAGCTGGGCGCCGCCGGCGACACCATCATCCTGGAAGAGCTTCTCGAGGGCGAGGAGTTGTCGTTCATCATTCTGAGCAACGACAAGAGCTACGTGCCGCTGGCGCCGACGCGCGACCACAAGCGCGTGTTCGACGACGACCGCGGGCCCAACACCGGCGGCATGGGGGCGTACTCCGACGACGGCATCCTCGACACCGCGCTGCGGCAGCGCATTGAGCAGGAGATTGTCGAGCCGACACTGCGCGGGCTGGAAGCCGATGGCCGCCCCTACCAGGGCTTTCTTTACTTTGGCCTGATGCTGACCGCCGACGGCCCCAAGGTGCTCGAATTCAACTGCCGCATGGGCGACCCCGAGTGCCAGCCGCTCATGGTGCGCCTGGAGAGCGACCTGGCAGACGTGCTCGAGAAAGTCGCGGCCGGCAAGCTCGCGGGCACGGAGCTGAGCTGGCGCAACGAAGCTTCGGCTTGCGTCGTGCTGGCCTCAGGCGGCTATCCGGGAAAGTATGAGACCGGCAAGTCCATCACCGGCATCGAAGAGGCCGAGAAGCTGGGCGCGGCCGTTTTTCACGCCGGCACCAAGCGCGCCGACGGCAAGCTGGTTACAGCCGGCGGGCGCGTGCTGGGCGTGACGGCGCGCGGTAGCACTCTCCAGGGCGCGGTGGAGCGCGCCTACGCCGCGGTGGAAAAGATTCAGTTCGAGGGAATGCACTATCGGCGCGATATCGGCCGCAAGGCGCTCAAGGAAGCATCCAAAACTTAGGAGGGACGATGGAGGGGAACCCACGAGTGGCAGTGGTGTTTGCTTCGGAGAACGACCTGCCGGTGATGAGTGACGCGCTGAAGGCGCTGGGGGAGTTCGGCATTGCGCACGAGGTGGAGTTGACCAGCGCGCACCGCTCGCCGCAGCGCACGCACGACTACGTTCGCGACGCCGAGAAGCGCGGCGTGCAGGTGTTCATCGCCGGGGCCGGGGCGGCGGCGCATCTGGCGGGCGTCATCGCTTCGCTCACCACCCGGCCGGTCATCGGCGTGCCGCTGGCCAACACGTCGCTCGGCGGCACTGATGCGCTCTACGCGACCGTGCAGATGCCCGCCGGCGTGCCCGTGGCCACGATGGCGCTCGACAAAGCTGGCGCTCGCAACGCCGCCATCTTTGCCGCGCAGATTCTGGCGCTGTCCGATGTGGCACTGACCGAGCGCCTGCGCGCCTTCAAAGAAAAACTCGCCGCCTCGGTCGCGGAAACGTCTGCCCGGGTCAAAAAGCAAATCAGCCAAGGCGAAACCTAAGGAGCACCGCCACGCGCGCCCCAATTATCCTCGGCCTGTTGTTGGTTCTTGCCACGCCGCTAGCGGCGCAGGAGCCGAACCGCCCCGACGCCGCCAAGAAGGCCGAGGACTTGCAGTACAGCGTGCGGGTGCGTGGCGACAAGGAGACGGGCAAGAGCAAGCGGCTCATCATCGAGCTGACCGTCGTGAACGAAAGCTCGCGGGACATAACGCTCGACTTTGCCAACAGCGGGCGCGTCTGCGGCGAGCTCTACGATGCCGACCACAACCGTTATGCCCGCTTTCCGGAAGTAACGCTGCAGGTCGTCGGCACGGAGGCGTTCCCGCCGAAGAAGAAGCGCGTCTTTCAGACCGAGGTTCCGCTGGGCAGCGTCGACAAGATTTCTCCCGGGCGCCACTCCGCGACGGCGTGGCTGTGCGGCTACGGCATCCAGCGCGCTTGGGCTGGGTTCCCGCTCTCCATCCCGCGGGAGTGAAACGTGGAGACGGCGTGGAACCTGGCCCGGGCCCTGCTCATCGGCCTGCTGCTTCTGATTCTGCTGCTGCGCGTGTTTGAAGACCGCTTCATTTTCTTTCCCGAGCCGTCGCGGCCCAGCGATTTGACTCCGGCGCAGGCCGGCGTCGAGGTCGAAGACGTTTTCATCACCACCAGCGACGCGGTGCGCATTCACGCCTGGTGGGCTACGGGCGAGAACGCGACGCGCACCGTCCTCTACTTCCACGGCAACGCCGGCAACTTAAGCCTGCGGCTGCCGAACATCGGTTGGCTGCAGCAGCTTCCCGCCAATGTTCTGGCAGTGGACTACCGCGGCTACGGCAAGAGCGAAGGAAAGCCGACCGAGGAGGGAGTCTATCGCGACGCCGAAGCGGCTTATGACTACCTGGTGGGCGAGCGCAAGATTCCGCCCGAGCAAATCGTCGTGCTGGGACAGTCACTGGGATCGGCGGTGGCGGTGGATGTGGCGAGCAAACGCCGCGTCTCGGCGCTCATTCTCGAGGGCGGTTTCCCTTCGGCCGGGCGCGTGGCACAGCAGGCGATGGGGTTGCCGGGCCTGGGCTGGATTATTCGCGCGCGGTTTGATTCCGCGGCCAAGCTAAAAGATATTCCAGTGCCGGTGCTGGTGGCGCACTGCCGTCGGGATCCGGTGATTCCCTTCGCGCTCGGCGAGGAGCTCTACGCCGCGACCAACGACCCCAAGCAGTTCGTGGCTTATGATGACAACTGCCACGAGCCGCTTTACCCCGCCGATCCGGAGGACTACGCCGCGCGCCTCCGCGCCTTCCTGGGATTGGCCACGCAGACACAAAGGCACGAAGAATAGGCTCCTCTTTGTGTCTCTGTGCCTCCGTGGCTATTTCTTTGCCGGGCCCGCCTTCCACCACCAGAGCGGCGCCAGCTCCTTTTCCACCGGCCAGAGTTGCTTGAGGGTTTCGGCCTCGAAGAGCTCCCCGTTCATCATCACGTAGCGGACCGAGTTGGTGTTCTTGATGTCGTCGAGCGGGTTCTTGTCGAGCACGATCAGGTCGGCGAGCTTGCCGGGCTCGAGCGAGCCGAGGTCCTGGGCGTAGCCGATGATTTCGGCGCCGTGCAAAGTGGCGGCGCGCAGCGCCTCCAGCGGTTTCAGCCCGCCCTGGGCCAGCGACCACAGCTCCCAGTGATAGCCCAGGCCCTGCAACTGCCCGTGGCTGCCGATGCCGACGCGGCCGCCGGCGCGGATAATCTTGGCCGCGCTGGCGGCGGTCTGCGGGTAGGCGTATTCATCGGGGCGGAACCACTGGCGGCGCTTGGTCTTCTGGTCGAGCAGGTTGTGGGGCGTGAAGCGGGCGAGCCGCGTGTTGTCGTGCACTTCCGTGGTGGCGTAGTAGAAGTTCTCCGCCCACGGCCCGCCGTAGCTAACCAGCAGCGTGGGTGTGTAGCCGATGCCGGAGCGGGCGTAGAGCTCCACCACGTCCTTATAGAGCGGGACGATGGGGAGCGAGTGCTCGTTGCCGGTGAAGCCGTCAATGGCGTGGGTGAGGTCGAGCTTGAGGTCCAGGGCGCCTTCGGTGGTGGGCATCATTTCCAGCTCCTTCGACGCCTCCACCATCCACTGCCGCTGCTGGCGGTTGCCGACCAGATACGACTTCAGGTTGCCGGTGCGGTAGTACTTCTTGTACTTGGTCAGCACGCCTTTGACTTCGTCGAGCGACTTGAAGGCGTTGTCGGAGAAAATGCCCGGGCCGGTGGAGTAGGCGCGCAGGCCGAGAATCTCGCCGGTGTCGACCAGATCCTGGTAGGCAAACATGTCGTTGGTGGCGGTCTGGACGTCGAGCCCGCCGGTGACGCCGAAGGCGAGGTTGGCGAGGAAGCTCCAGTTCTGGACATCGAGGATGCCGCGGCGGATTTCGAACCAATGCGCGTGCGTGTCGATGAAGCCGGGCACGATGGTTTTGCCGCGGACGTCGAAGACCCGCGCGGCCGCCGGCAGCTTCACCCTGCCGCGCGCGCCGATGGCCGCAATGCGGTTGTCGGTGACGACGATATCGGCGTTCTCGAGGACCTCATCGCCCTTCATGATGATGGCGCGGGCGCCGCGCAGCACGAGGGTGCCGGCAGGCTTGTGCCGCGGCAGTTCCAGGACGACGGCGATCTCCTCGTAAGCCGGTTTCTCTTTCTCCTCCTTCTTGGCCTCTTCCTTGGCAGGTTCCTTGGCCTCTCCTTCTTTCGCATCCTTCTTCTCGTCCTTCTTTTCCTCTTTCTTCGGTTTTTCGAACTTCACGGTGTCGAAGGGCTGGCGGAAGAAGCTGGCGCCGACCGCCCAGGTCAGCGTCTTGCCGCCGTCGGCCCACTGGAAATAATCGGCGCCGACTTCGGTCAGCCGCTTGAGCGGCACGGTGGGCTTGGTGATGTCGACGCTGGGCGCATCGCCGCCCACCGGCGGCACGGCCAGCACGTAGAGGTGGTTCGAGGCCAGCGCCATCGCCCAGTGGCCGTCGGGGCTGATGCGGATGTCGTCGGCGGGTACGGGCCGCTCGGCGGCATAGAGGCCGGGCCCCACGACCTTCAGGTGGTTGCGGCGGTCGGTGCCGTCCAGGCGCAGCGAAATCAAACCGTCGTCGGCGTAGACGTAGACGCGCTCGGAGTCGCGCCCGAAGTGCGGCTTGCCGAAGCCGCGCGCAGGAATGATTTCTTTCGCTTCGCCGCCGTTGGCGGGAATCCAAATGAGGTCCATGCCACGCACCTGGCCGAAGTCGGACGGGCGCACAATGCGCTCGTAGGCTGAACCGCGCAGCGCGACAATCTTGGAGCCGTCCGGCGACCACACCGGGTCGGCGTAGAAGGCGGCCGTGGGGTTGAGCTTCACTGGTTGGCCGCTGCCGTCGGCGCGCATCTTCCAGAGGCAGCCGCCCTCTTCCGACCAGGTAACGTAGGCCAGCCACTGGCCGTCGGGCGACCACGCAGGCTGGTACTCGCGCGCGTTGCCGCTGGTGAGGCGCCGCGGTGAGCCGCCCGGAACATCCATCACATAGATCTTGGTGAGAGCGGAAAAGGCCAGGCGCTTGCCGTCGGGCGATTGCGACGGATCCTGAAGGATGCGCAGCCGCACCGGTCCTTCCTCGACGCGCTTGGGGAAGTTGAGCCGCGGGCCGAGCTCCTGCTTGATGGTGGCGGTGAACGGAATCTCGCGCGCCTCGCCGGTGGCAATTGAAAGGCGATGCAGTTTTCCGCCATAGGTCAAAACGATTTCCTTGCCGTCGGGGGTGAAGGCGTAGCCGGGCAGGGTGTCGCGGGTGAAGCGGGACTCCTGGTCGTCGCGCTGCACGGGATAGCGGAGCCAGCGGTCTTCGCCGGTCTTCAGGTTGCGCAGGCGCAGGCCGGTTTGGGTTTCGTAGCGCGTGCCGTAGACCAGCCAGTTGCCGTCGGGGGAGAGCAGCGGGCGGATGGCGCTGCCTAAGTCCTGGGTCAGGATATCCTCGTCGCCAGTAATCATGTCGCGCCGGGCAATCTGCCACTGCGGGAAGTTGAGGTTGTAGGTGAAGCCGCCCTGTTTGCGGGCGTAGTAGAGGTAGCGACCGTCGGGTGAGAACATGGCGCCGAGCGCGTTGTGGCGCTCGTTGTTGGGGGTATCGTCGCGGCGCTTGGCTTTGGTGAGCTGGACGCCGCTGCCGCCCTGGACGTGGTATTCCCACAGCTCGAAGGTGCGCAGGCCCCAGGCGGTGCGGGAGACGACGACGTACTGGCTGTCGGGCGTCCAGTTGGGCGAGGCGAACTCGGCGCCCTTGTCGTCGCTCAGTTTCTTGGGCTCGGTGCCGTCGGCCTTCATGATCCAGAGGTTCTCGGCGCCGTCGCGGTCGCTGAGGAAGGCGATCCACTTGCCGTCGGGGGAGAAGCGCGGCTGGGAGTCGAAGGCCATGCCGGTGGTGAGCGGCTTGGCTTGGCCGCCGGCGATGGGCAGCGTGTAGAGGTCGCCCAGCAGCTCCAGCACCAGCGTCTGCCCGTCGGGAGAAACGTCGACCGAGAGCCAGGTGCCTTCATCGGTCGTGAACTCGATGGTCCGCTCCGGCTTGAGCGTCAGCCCCTCCTTCTTCTCTTCTTTCTTGCCCTCGTCTTTCTTGTCACTCTTTTCCTGCGCGGTGGCGGCCGGAGCCAGGATGAGCGTGGCCGCCATCAGAGCGATAACAGATGCGCAGAGCCAGAGGTAGATGCGTCGAGCCGTAGTCATACATTTCCTCCGTAGTGCGGGTGGGCGCCTGTTTTACCACAAAGCCGGAGCCACGGGTACCGTGGCGCGAATGAGCCCATGATGACCTGGGCAGCCCAAATTCAAAGCGAACCCCTAGGCTGTTGTCGAAGGCGAGGGCCTGCCCGGGAAGTTCATCCGCCGGACCAGGGTTTGGAAGCGCGCGTCATCGCGGATGGGATCATAGGCAGGCTCAACGCGGACAATAGCGTCGCGTTCGTAGCGGCTGTCCTTTAATCCGGACGAGATTCGAGGAGGTAGAGGTCGCCCGCCCTTTCGTTGCGCGTGAATATCAAGCGCCTGCCGTCGGCCGTGGCTGCCGGGTAATCCACGGTGATACGAGGCGATTTGTAGTTGGTCACTTGCCCGGGTTCGCCCCCTGTGCGTGGCACCACATAGATGTCTCGATGGTCGCGGACGAAGTAGATGAGGCGGCTGTCGGGAGACCAAACCGGGTGTGCGTCCTTCTTGTCTCCGAAAGTGAGTTGCCGGGCCGCGCCGCCAGCCGAGGGCACGACCCAAATATCACTGTCGTCACCTTGTTGCGCGTGAAAGGCAATCCATTCGCCATCGGCCGAGCAGGAGAGGTTCGTGACGTGATCTGTCGCAACCCAAGCGAGGACCTCTCTCCTGCCTGATGCCAACTCCACGCGGTTGATGCTTCTTGGCGGGCGATTATCGCCTGTGACCATGTATTTCCCATCGGCCAAGAGACAAGATGGATCCCCGGCCCACACACCTTCGTAGACTTTCTGGGATGTGGCTGAGCCTAGTTCGTACTGCCAGAGCGTACGCTCCTCTCCGCGCAACGAAGAGGTCGTATAGAAAAGGTATCTACCGTCCGAAGACCAACGAGAAGGCCAATGAGAAGTAGTAGCCCCAACTCGGGTCAAGCTACCGGTTTGCCGGTTCAACACCCACAGGGCGCTTTCCCCCAATCGGTTGGAAGTGAACGCCACCCGGGTGCCGTCGGGCGAGGGACGCGCATGGTCTTCGATCGTGGTTTCCGAGGTCAGCCGGCTTGCTTCCCCCGTCACCAAATCATGCTCCCACAAGTCCACCTCGTTGCGCATCGTGCTGTAAGCGACCCTGGCCCCGTGGGGAGCGGGGCGTGGTTGGAGGTCGTCTCCACTTCCCACGGTCACTTGTTGTGGAGAATCAAACCGTCCATCTTCGAACCGGACCTTCCAGAGGTTTAATGTTCCGCCGCGGTCTGAAGAAAAAAACAGCCAGCGCCCGTCAGGCGACCACGCGGGTGTCAGTGCATTCGCGTTTGCTTCCGTCACAGCGCGGGCTTGGCCTCCTTCACTCGGCACCACATGGACTTGCAGTTCATCAATCCCTGCCGTCGTGAACGCGATCCACATCCCGTCCGGTGACCAGGCCGGGTGAAGCATCGCCCCGAGAGGTGGCGACGCTTCCACCGCTAGGTCTCGAGGCTCGTTCGGACTGTCCACGTCTTTAACCCACAGGCCCCACTTGCCCGCACGCCACGCTACGTAAACGATTCTCGCCCCGTCCGGCGACCACGCCGGGCAGTAGGCGTCCTGCACTACTCGCCGCGGCGTTCCCCCAAGCGCGGGCATCACCCAGATATCCCCGTTGCGCCCAGCGAAGAATGGCTGCCAACGCCACATATTTTTGAGTACGGAAAAGTGGACTATCTCGCTGTGGGCCAGCGTGGGTAGAGTCTCTTGCGGGACACGAGAGGATACGAAGGCAATGTGGGCTCCGTCGGGCGACCAGGCGGGCTGCCACTCGTCGGCCCCCGACTCAGTCAAGCGGACGGTCTGGCCGGTACCAATCTGTTGAATGTAGATATCCAGGTTGCCCGTGGCTTCAGAGGCGTAGGCAAGGTAGCGCCCGTCGGGCGACCAGGTGGGCGAGTCTTCCAGTCCAGGAAGGGTCGTCAATTGAACGACTCGCAGCGGCCGTTCTTCTTGAAACCGGGGAACAAGCCAAGCCGCGAACGAGACGAGAAGAATCACGGTCGCGGCCACCCCGGCCACGGCCAGGCCGAGCCGCTGCCGGCGGGAGCGGGCGCGGTTCGCCTCCCGAGTCTCCAGCCCATTGCGGTTCACCCGCAGCCAGGTGTCGAGCTCGTGCTTGTAGGCGTAGACGGTCCCGCGCTTGGCGTGAGCATGCCGGTGAACCGGGAGAGCTTCCTGCTTTTCCCAGCGGTAGACGGTGCGAACGTCCCGGTTCAGGTAGGCGGCAATTTCCTTCCATGAGTCCAGACGGTCGCCGGCCGCATGCTCTCCAGAATCGGTGACGGGTGGTGGCCTCTCGGCAGCCACGGGACCTCCCTGCCGCGACAACTCCAAGAATTGGCGGAAGTTTAGCGCATTTGCCTGTCCGAGGGCAATCCCTGAGGCCGAGAAGCCCAGGATCGGACACTAGCAGACAAATAGCCTCTGCCCGATGTCGTCACTTGCGCTCCCTTTCACGACAATCCAGAGTCGGGCCAAGCGCGCCCCGCGAAGCAGCGGGCCAGCGCTTGGGGAGGACACAATGAAAAACCAATCTCGACGCTACGTGGCAGGTGCGTTGCTGACCTTCTTGGTTTTCACAGCATCCACGTGGCATCTGCTGGCCGACGCGGACGACCAGTATTCCGACTGGTCGGCGCCGGTCAACCTCGGACCACCCGTGAATTGGATATTTGCGGACGTGGACCCGTTTATTTCGAAGAACGGGCTAAGCCTCTACTTCTCCTGCAACAACTGTCCTGGGGGATTCGGGGGCTTTGATCTCTGGGTTTCCCACCGGTCCCGCGCTGAGGACCCTTGGGGATTACCCCAGAACTTGGTGGCCCTAAACACCTCGGCGAACGAAACCAATCCCGTCCTTTCCTCCGACGAGCACAAGATGTATTTCACCAGCAATCGACCAGGAGGTTTTGGCGCCACCGACCTGTATGTCTCTCGGCGTCACAACAAGCGAGACAACCTCGCCTGGCAACCTCCGGAGAATCTCGGTGGCTCGATTAACACAACCGCTAACGACAGGATGGCAACGTACCTCGAGGATGAACTGACCGGCGTCATCACACTCTATTTCTCATCGGACCGGCCCGGCGGTCTGGGGGGCGATGACATCTACGCCAGCACGCTCCAGCCCGACGAGACGTTCGGCCCAGCGGTTCTGGTCGCGGAGCTAAGCAGCCCGTTCAGCGAACAGCACCCTGCCGTTCGGCGACGCGACGGGTTGGAGTTCTTTCTAGTTTCCAACCGACCGGGATCGTTGCTCAACCCCATGGGACAGCCCAGCTTCGATCTGTGGGTTTCCACGCGGGCCAGTACGTTGGCTCCCTGGTCCGCGCCCGTGAATCTGGGACCTGTGGTGAATAGCCCCTTTCACGATGGCCGGGCATCTCTCTCTTTTGACAATACAACCCTGTACTTTCAGGCGGCACAACGCGTTGGCAACGTAACGCCTGCTTTTGACTTGTGGGTTACGACGCGCACCAAGCTTCAGGACTAGCCCTGGTTACGCCGGCAGCTGGCCCAGGCGCTGCTTGCGGGCGATGGACTGGATGGCGGTGGGGCGGCGGCCTGTCGGCTGCCACGTGACCTCCCTGCCGCGACAACTCCAAGAATTGGCGGGAGTTTAGCGCATTTGCCTGTCCGAGAGCAATCCCCAAGGCCACGAAGCCCAGGATCGGACATTAGCGGACAAAAAGTTGCTGTCCGATGTCGTCACTTGCGCGGCTTTTCGGCCGGGGTCATAGTCGTGGCACGCGTGCTTTCCAAGTTGAAGGGCAAGCGCAGCGGAGGACGACTTGAGAAGGAGCTTCCGCAGGAACGTGGCAGGCAGAGGCCGCCACAGGGGAAACGCACTGAAGCGTTGGGTATTCCCCTTCCTGGTAGGCGCTTTTTTTCTCATCTCGGCGGCGGCGCTTTCAGCCCAGTCGCCTGGCCAGCAGCCTGGTGGGCACGCGACTTTCAAGCCTCCCGCTGACATCCCAAAGTACGCCCCCGACCGCTTGCTGGTGCGCTTCCGTCCCCCTGTTACCAAAGCGCAATCCGACAAAGTACATGCTCAGTTCGGAGCCGCTGTCATCCGATCGTTTCCCGCCGTCAGGAACCTGCAAGTCGTGCGACTCCCGGAAGGCATGGCCGTCGAGCGGGTCCTGAGCGAGTACCGCAAGGATCCGGCCGTGCTCTACGCCGAGCCCGACTACGTCGTCCAAGTGGACCTTGTATCCAACGACCCGCGCTTCGCTGAACTCTGGGGCTTGCACAACACCGGCCAGACCGGCGGCACCGCCGACGCCGATATTGACGCCCCCGAAGCCTGGAACCTCAGCACCGGCTCCAGTCAGGTGGTCGTTGGTGTCCTCGACACCGGCATCGACTACAACCACGAAGACCTCTTTGCCAACGTTTTTCAGAACCCACTCGACTGCAACACCAACCAAGTCGACGATGACGGTAACGGCTTCGTGGACGACTGCCACGGCATCGATGCCTTCAACCATGACTCCGATCCGATGGATGACAACGGCCACGGCACCCACGTCAGCGGCACCATCGGCGCGGTGGGCAACAACGGCGTCGGCGTGGTGGGCGTCAACTGGACCGTCCGGATCATTGCCTGCAAGTTCCTTAACGATGGCGGCTCCGGCTTCGTCTCGGGGGCCATTGCTTGTCTGGACTATCTCGCCACCATGAAGGATCTCGGGGTCAACCTCGTGGCCACGAACAACAGCTACGGCGGCGATCCCTTCTCCAAAGCGTTCTTCGACGCCATTGACGCCCATCGCCAGCGGGGCATCCTCTTCATCGCCTCCGCGGGCAACAATGCAGCCAGCCGCGACGGCTTTCCAGACTTCCCTTCGAGCTTCTACCTGCCCAACGTCCTCTCCGTCGCCGCTACCGACCACAACGACGAGCTTGCTGATTTTTCCAACTTCGGCCGGCACACCGTCCACCTGGGAGCGCCCGGCGTGGATGTCTTGAGTACCGTTCCCGGCGCGCTCTTCGGCGACTCGTATCTCCTGGCCAGCGGCACGTCAATGGCAGCGCCGCACGTAACCGGCGTGGCGGCGCTGCTCGCCGCCCAGAACCCGCTACGCGACTGGAAGGCCCTCAAGAACCTTCTTCTGGCGGGCGGCGACACCGGAGGGATTGCCACGCCGGGTCACCTCACTGCGCGTGTAACCATCTCGCAGAAGCGCCTGAACGCGCGCGGCTCCATGACCTGCTCCAACTCCGTTGTTCTTTCCCGCCTGCGCCCAACCGTCTCTGTGCTTACAACTACGCCCGGCCAGCCCGTGGACTTGGCCGTGCTCCACATCAACTGCGCCAATCCCAACGGCAACGTCACGGTCTCCGTGGATGGCGGAGTGGAGATGATTACGCTGCTGGATGATGGCCTCGGCGCCGACCAGGAAGCCGGCGACGGCATCTACTCCAGTCAGTGGGTTCCCGCCGCTACGGGCACCCACACCTTCACCTTCCCCAACAACATCGTTGTCACCATCCACGTCCTCTCTCCATACCGTTTCTCGCCCGCCGCTTTTTCCTACCGGACCGTCGCGGGCCAGAACCTCAATCTCAGTGACGACAGCGGGGCATCCATCACCCCAGGCTTCCCCATCCTGTTTGGCGGCGCCGCTTTCGACACCCTGTCTGTGCTAAGCAACGGCAACATCTCGTTTACGGGAGGTGGCGGGGATTTCTTCAATGAGCTGATCCCCACGGGCATGCGGTCTTCACTGGTCGCTCCGTTCTGGGACGACCTATATCCCATTCCCGGGACAGGTCACAATGTCTTCTGGGAGGTGCAGGGGGTAGCGCCCAACCGCGAGCTAATCATCGAGTGGCGCGACGTGGAGCATTTCTTTTTCTGTTTTGATCCGCCGCCCCCGGTGCCGTCCACAATCAGATTCCAAGTGGTTTTCTTTGAAGGTCGCAGCGACATCCTTTTCAACTATGCCGACACTCTATTTGACCCCGGGTGCGACTTTCTCAACCACGGGGCCAGTGCTACCGTGGGTGTACAGGTCTCGCCGCAAGTCGGGACACAATTCAGTCATGATTCACCGAGCCTCCACGACGGCCTCGCCCTGCTCTGGGAACTGGGCCACCACACGCCTTCCCTTAGCCGACTTTTCCCGTTTAGCGCCATAGCGGGCGGACCGGCCTTTGCGCTCAAGGCCTATGGCGCGAACTTTGTTCCCAGCTCGGTGGTGCTCTGGAATGGGGTCAGCTCTCCGACTGCGTTCATGACTAGCACGTTGTTGGAGGCCACGATTGCCAGCAGTGACATCTCCACACCTACGACCGCGCTGGTCAGCGTCACCAGCCCTGGCCCCGGCGGAGGGGCGTCCGTCGAGTTGCCTTTCGCTGTCTATGCCACTCACCCGACGCCCGCGCTCGCCGAGCTTTTGCCGAGCAGCGTGACCGCTACCGGAGGATTCGGCGGCCTGACGCTACGAGTGCTCGGTACCGACTTCGTTTCCGGTAGTGTTGTGCGCTGGAATGGAGCCGACCGGCCGACTACCGCTCTTGACAGCACCACACTCGATGCGCAGATTTCGAGCAGCGACATTGCCGAGGGTGCCCTCAACCAAGTCACGGTCTTTAATCCCGCTCCCGGTGGAGGGCCCTCAAACGTACTCACCCTGACAGTCCAGAATCCTGCGCCACAAATCGGGGCGATCCTTCCGGCCTTCGCCCCAGCGGGGGGGCCGGCCTTCACCCTAAACGTGGAGACTCCCTGCACTGGTGACCCCGACTTCTGCATTGCGGAGCGGCTGTTCGTTCCGTCCTCCGTGGTGCTCTGGAACGGTGCAGAGCGTCCCACAACCTATCGGGATCAAACCTGGCTGACTGCAACTATTCCCGCCACGGATCTCGCCAACCCCGGTACCGCCGAAATCACCGTTCTGACTCCCTCGCCCGGCGGCGGCACCTCCAACGTCATGCTCATGTTCATTACCGCGCCCCCGGCGATAAACGAGGACGGGGTCGTCAGCGGAGCCAGCTTCGCGCCCGCCGCGGGCGTTGCGCCCGGGAGCATTACCGCCGTCTTCGGCACTGATCTCGCCGCCACTACGGAAGTGGCTACGCTCCTTCCCTTGCCCACCACGCTCGGCGGTGCCCAGATGCACTTCAACGATTCAATGCCTGTCCCGAAGTTTTTCGCCAGCCCGTTGCAGGTCAACATTCAAGTTCCGTGGGAGCTCGCCGGACAGTTTCAAGCTACGCTCACCGACACCGTCGGGCCCGTCACCAGTCCCGGCGAGGTTGTTCCCCTCGCCCCCTTCTCTCCCGGCCTCTTCGCCGCCAACCAGCAGGGTTCTGGTCAGGGCGCCATCCTGATTGCCAACACGCCGAACCTCGCGGCCCCGATAGGAATGTTCCCCGGCTCACGCCCCGCGCTACGCGGGACTGATCATCTGGAAATCTACTGGACGGGTGGAGGCGCCGTGACCAACCAGCCCGCTACCGGCACCGCCGCGTCCGCCAACCCACTCTCCGAAACCACCGCCACGCCGAGCGTCACCATTGGCGGCGTGCCGGCAACGGTGATGTTTTCGGGCTTGGCACCGGGGTTCGTCGGCCTCTACGTCGTAACCCTGCAGGTCCCCGCCGACGCACCCACCGGCGATGCCGTCCCCGTCGTCCTCACCATCGGCGGCGTGCAGTCCAACACCATCACCCTCGCCATCGAATAATTTCGATACAACCATGTACTTTCAGGCGGCACAACGCGTTGGCAACGTAACGCCTGCTTTTGACTTGTGGGTTACGACGCGCACCAAGCTCATGGAGTAGGGCGAAGACAAGGGAACGCCGGATCGTTGGCGATATGGGCTGAATCGCAGCCAGGGCACGATGACAAAGACATTCAGTGGACTGCTGAGCTTCGGCATTCTCCTGGCACTAAGCTCACTCTCCGCGACAGCCCAAACCGTGCCCTTTGAGGTTGACGGCAAACGGAACAGCCTGTTGGTTGAAGTCGTCGTCGACGGGAAGCCGTGCACGTTCGTGCTCGATACCGGTGCGGGCCGGACAGTGGTCAGCCCCGCTGTCTTGAGAGGGCTTGCCGAATTCAACCTGAAGGTCTCCAAGTTCAATCCTAAAGGACCAGGATTGGCAGGTGAGGCAACCTGGGAGACAGTGAACTCTCTACGTCTGGGCAAGGAGACGTGGTATGACCGGCGTGTCGTCGTTATGAACCTCGAGGCTGTCTCAAAGGTTTATGACCGTCGGATCGACGGCCTGTTGGGTCTAGACCTGCTGAGGGAGTTCGATTCCGTTCTGATTGATTTCAAGAACCGCACCATCACCCTGTCGCAGTAATCCACACGCTACGCTTGCTGTTCACCGCCAGTTCTCCCTCTAGGTTGGCTCAAGAAATCTGACGCACCTCGCTTCGCCGCTTTTCACGCTGGCAGTTGGGCGAGGCGCTGCTGGCGGGCGATGGACTGGATGGCGGTGATGGCGACGACGCTGACGATGTCGTCGGCCGAGCAGCCGCGCGAAAGGTCGTTGGCGGGTTTGTCGAGCCCTTGCAGGATAGGCCCCAGCGCCACCGCGCCCGCCAAGCGTTCGACCAGTTTGTAGCCGATGTTGCCGGCGTCGAGGTCGGGAAAGATGAGCGTGTTGGCGCGGCCGGCAACCGCGCTGCCGGGAGCTTTGGACGCGCCGACGCGCGGCACCAGCGCCGCATCGGCCTGCAGCTCGCCATCCACCAGCAGGTCCGGCTTGCGGGCCTGAACCACCTTCAGCGCTTCGCGCACTTTGTCGACCCGGGCGTGCTCGGCGCTGCCCTTGGTGGAAAAACTGAGCAGGGCCACGCGCGGCTCGGCTTCAAGAAAGGCGCGGGTATTCTCCGCGGTCTGCAGGGCGATTTCCGCCAGTTGCTGGGAGTTGGGGTCGGGGACGACGCCGCAATCGGCGAAGAGCAGCGCGCCGTGCTCGCCGTAGTCGGGCCGCGGCAGAACCATAAGGAAGAAGCTCGACACGGTGGAGTAGTCCTTGCTCAGGCCGATGCACTGCAGCGCCGCGCGCACGGTTTCGGCGGTGGTGTTGAGCGCGCCGCCGACCGAGCCGTCGGCATCGCCGCTGGCGACCATGAGGTCGGCAAAGTAGAGCGGGCGCGCGGCGACCTGGCGCGCTTCCTCTTCGGTCACGCCTTTCGTGCGACGCCGCTCGAAGTAGAGCCGGGCGTAGGCGTCGAGCTTGGTGCTGGCAGCGGGGTCAATGAACGAGACGCCGGGGATGGGCTCGAGCCCGCGCCCGAGCACAGTGATGCGGGCGAAGCCGGCACGGGCAATCTTGGCGGCGGCCTCCAGCGTGCGTTCGTCCTCGCCTTCCGGCAGAACGATGTGTTGCGGATGGGCGCGCGCGCGGTCCTTCAGCGTTTGCAGGATGTCCATGATTCTCCCCGGGGGAAGAGGCAGAATAGACCGCCGCGGAGCGCGAGTCAACCGGCTAACATCGGGCCGCGGGCGGCGTCCTGGGCTTTGGTGACGAGATGAAGAGAATGCTGTGGATAGCGATGTTGTTGCTGGCGACGGTGCCGGCCCTGGCGCATCCTAGCGTAAGCGTGGTGATGGACAGCCGCGGCAACGTTTATTACAGCGACCTGAAGCAGGTTTGGTGGATTGCGCCAGATGGCAAGAAGAGTGTTGCCGTGCCCAACGTGCACACGCACGAGCTTTATATGGATGCGAGCGACAACCTCTACGGCGAGCACTTGTGGTACGAGGGCGAGGCGACGGATAAGTGGGGACACTACGTCTGGCGGCTGGCGCCAGACGGCAAGCTCACGAAGATCATTCCTGGGCGCGAGGGTTTTCGCGACGACTACCGTGACTTCAGCTTCGTGCGCGACCGCGCCGGCAACAGCTACTGGGCGTTGCGGGAGGCGCGGCCGGTTGTCATTCGCAAGGCTGCGCCGGACAGCAAAGTCACCGATTGGGGTGCCGGCGCCGGACTACACGACGTGCGCTGGATGACGGCGACCCCGGAGGGCGCGGTCTACTTCATCGACGGGCCGGATTTGGTGCGCATCACGACCGACGGCAAGGCGGTGCGGCTGGCGCGCGGGTTGAAGGAGTACGCCTGGCCGCAGAGCTGGCTGGGACGCGCGCTGCAACTGGTGAGTCGTGCCGCCGGCGACCCGCACAATCTGATGGGGCTGTGGACGGATGCATCGGGGAACGTCTACGTAGCGGTTTCCGGAGCGCGAAAGGTCAAGCGCATCAGCCCCGCGGGGAGCGTGGAGGTGGTGGCGGAGTCGCCGCTGGGGTGGTCGCCGACCGGCGGGCTGGTCGCGCCCAACGGCGACCTGTGGCTGCTGGAGTATGCCGGCCCGTTCAGTGTCCGCGTGCGCCGCCTCGGCCGCGACGGCAAGGAAAGAACTTACTAAGCAGCCACGGCGCCTGCCAGCCAGGCTTTCACCTCTTCCAGGCTGGGGACGCGCCCGCTGGATTTCACTTGGCCGTCAATCACGACTCCCGGCGTCAGCAGAACTTGCCGCCGTGCAAACTGGAGCGGGTCGGTGATGTGAATGACGGTTGCATTCAGATTCATCTCCCGCAGTGCGCGCCGCACCGTTTCTTCTGTGGCGCGGCAGCGCGAGCAGCCCGGCCCGAGGATTTCTATTGTCATCGCTGTCCTCCTAAGAAAAGTAGAACTGTCCCGCCGCCCAGCCCACCAGCGTGCCGAGCACGATGATGGTGGCGACGTAAGCCACCGCCTTGCGAGCGCCGAAGACGCGGGCAATCGCCAGCCAGTTCGGCAGACTTAGTCCCGGCCCGGTCAGCAGCAGCGCCAGCGCCGGGCCCGGTCCCATGCCCATCTTCATCAGCGTGTCCACGAAGGGCGCTTCCGTCATCGTGGCGAAGTAGCTCACGCTGCCGATGAGCGTGGCGAGGAAGGAAGCGAGCAACCCATTGCCGCCCAGCCAGGTTTGAATCCAGCTCTGCGGGAGCAGCTTGCCCAGCACGCCGACGATGAACACGCCCAGCAACAACAGCGGGAAAATGATGCGCACGAACCAGCCGGTTTCCTTGAGCCAGGCGACGATCTCCTGCCGGGTTTTCACGCGCCAGGCGTACAGCGCAACCAGGGTCGTCCCTGCGGCCCAGACGTAGACCTTCTGGAGGTAGGGGCCTTCCCGCACAAGGTAGTTGGGGGCCAGCAGGGTCGCCGTCAGCAGAATCAGCAGTCCCACGGTGCCACGCGACGCCAGCGCCGGCGCGCCGTCCGGCTGCGCCGCCAGCGCTACTTCTCGCTGCTGCTCTTCCCGCCGGAAGGCGCCGGTCATCACCGCCCCGACCACGAAGGCCATCAGCAAGGCGCTGACCACGCGCGCGGCAGTCATCTCCGCGCCCAGGATGGCGCCGGTGTAGATGAGGGCGAGGATGTTGGCGGCGGGCGCGACCCAGAGGAGGATAAAGGCAGGGCCGATGCCGGCGCCGCCGTAGTAGAGGCCGCTGGCGACGGGAATGACGGTGCACGAACAGGCGGCGACGAAGAAGCTCGAGCCCGCCGCCAAGGGGAACGCCGATGTCTTCCGCGCCTGCCGGCCCAGGTAGTGCAGGATGGTTTCACGGGAGACGAAGGTTACCATCGCGCCCGCCAGCAGGAACGCCGGCACTAAACACGTGAGGACATGCAGGGCGATGTAGTCCTTCAGCGCGGCTACGCCCCCCCAAAGCAGCTCAGTCATGTGGATTCTCCTTTGGCGCGTTGCGGTTGAGGTCGCGGTTTCGGAGTCCATTCACTCCACAGCAGCCCCGGGCCCGCGAGAGCGGTCCACTCACTTCGAATTTCCTTTCGTCGAATTCAACTGACAAGCGCCCTGGATCACCGCCCGACGGAACCGCTCGAGGTCATTCCTGAGAACTTCATCCAACGGGCAGCAATGCTTCAGCAGCCGTTGGAGGCCTTTCAGCTCCGGGCTGGGGGTCGCGGCCAGCGAGTACACCACTCGTTGCCCTTCGCGTTCGTCGGTCACCAACCCGGCGTGGCGCAACTCAGCCAGATGGCGCGAGACCTGGTATTGCGGCAGTCCCAGTACCGCTTGCAGGTCGCAAACGCAGATGTCGCCTTCGCGCAGCAGGTTGAGGAGCCGGAGTCGAGTGGGCTCGGCAGCGGCTTTAAGGAGGCGGACAAGGTCGAGGGCCATCTTTTGCTCCTATGCACATACTCGCATAAGCATGCCGACGGCCATTCCCGACAGGCGACTAACTCTTTCTTCACAGACCGTTGGCGTGCTCCCGGCGGGACGGGAGCATGGGCTATCTGCGCGAACTCACGCAATCGAAGTGTGTCCTACGCCCATGGGAGACAGGCTGCGGCGCGCTAGCGAAGGGAGAGAACGAATTCGGTGACGGCGGCGACGCCCTGGGCGAGGTTTTGCTTTTCGCTGCGGCCGGAGCTCTTGCGGGGCTTGAGCGAGTGGTCGCCGTCGGGAATCCACTCGATGCGGACGGACTCCGAGAGTCTGTAGGTTTCGACTTCTTCGCGCGTGCCGAAGGGGTCGCGCTCGCCCTGCACGATGAGCGCCGGCGTGCGCAACTCGGCCAGGTGCGCGGTGCGCAACTGGCCGGGCTTGCCGGGCGGATGGAACGGATAGCCGAGACAAACCAGGCCACGCGCGCCCGCTTCATCGGCAATCATGCTGGCGATGCGCCCCCCGAGCGACTTGCCGCCGATGACCAGTCCGGCGCCGCCGCCCAACTCGTGAATCACCGCCAACCAGGTGTCCTGCAGAACCGCGGGCGCGTCCGGGCCGGGGCGAATGCCGCGCTCACGCCGAAGGCGCATGTAGGGAAACTCGAAGCGCACCACGCGCAGGCCGTTGGCGGCGAGCGCTTCAGCCACATCCGTCAACCAGGGATGATCCATCGGCGCGCCGGCGCCGTGGGCGAGCACGAGCGTGGCCCGCTCCTTGCCTTTCGGCTGGCTGACCAGCAGCTCGCCGACGTCCATCGAGGAGATTCGCCGACGGCGCGGACTAGCTGCCGTTGGCGCGCCGGCGGGGCTCGCCGTCGGTGGAGTTGCGGCGCGCCGGGATGCCGAGGCGCTTGATTTTTTGGTTGAGCGTCGAGAGCGGAATCTGCAGCAGGCGCGCGGCGTCGGTCTGCGAGCCCTCCGAGCGGTCCAGCGCGTCGAGGATGACGCGGCGCTCGTAGTCGTCCAGCAAGTCGAAGAGCGAGCGATTTTCCGTGGGCGCGTGCCCGAGCAGATGCGGCCGCGCGATTTCGTCCGTCAGCAGCTCGGCGCCCATCTCGGCGCCGGTGGAGAGGACGACGGCGCGCTCGACCGCGTTCTCCAGCTCCCGCACGTTCCCCGGCCAGGAGTAGTCCACCAGAAGCTGCAGCGCTTCCGGCGTGAACCGCCGCGCCGGCTTCGAATTCTCGGCGCAATACTTCTGGACGAAGTGGTTCACCAGCAGCGGAATGTCCTCGCGGCGCTCGCGCAGCGGCGGCAGGTGAAGGGCGATGACGTTCAAGCGGTAGTAGAGGTCTTCGCGGAAGCGCCCCTCGGCGACCAGCTTCTTCAGATCCACGTTGGTGGCGGCCAGGATACGGACGTCGACCTTGATGGTTTCGTTGCCGCCCAGCCGCATGAACTCGCCCTCCTGAATCACGCGCAAGAGCTTGGCCTGGGTCTGCGGGCCGACGGTGCCGATTTCGTCGAAGAAGATAGTGCCCTGGTGGGCGACTTCGAAGAGACCTTTCTTCGAAGCCACCGCCGAGGTGAAGGCGCCTTTGACGTGGCCGAAGAGGATGGACTCGAGCAGGTCATCGGGCAGCGAGCCGGTGTTGACCGGCACGAAGGCGAAGTCGGCGCGGGTGCTGCGGTTGTGGATGGTGTGGGCGATCAGCTCCTTGCCGGTTCCGCTCTCGCCGCTGATGAGCACGGTGGAGCGGGTGGGCGCCACCTGCTCGACCAGGTCGAACACCTTCTGCATGGGGGCGCTCTTGCCGACGATGTTCTCGAGCTGGTACCGCGCTTTGAGCACGCGCTTCAGCCGGACGTTCTCCTCCGCCAGTTGCCGGTGCTCCAGGGCGCGCAGGATCTGCGCGATGAGCTCATCGGCGTCCCACGGTTTGGGGATGTAGTCCTGGGCGCCGTTCTTGAAGGCGGCGCGGGCAACGTCGATGTCCTTGAGCGCGGTGAGCACGATGACGGGCAGTTGCCGGTTCATCCGGCGGAATTCCTGCAACACCGCCAGGCCGCTGCGGCCGGGCAGCTTGACGTCAAGCAGTACCAGATCCCACGGCTGGTCGGTCATGGCCTTCAGGCCGGTGTCGGCGTCGCCGGCGAAGCCGGTCCTGAATCCGGCCGTGCTGAGCAGCGCCTCGAGCGCTTCGCGCACGTCGGGCTCGTCGTCCACGATGAGGATGTTGCCCTTGTCAGCCATTGCTCCCTGCCTGTCCCGCCCGCGGCGGCGCCGGAGCCGCAACCGCCGCTGGAACCGGGAAGTCGAGAATAAAAGTCGTTCCCTGGCCGGGCTGCGAGCGAACCTGAATCGAGCCGCTGTGCTCCTGGATGATGCCGTAGGTGATGGCCAGGCCCAGGCCGGTGCCGCGGCCGGTGGTCTTGGTGGTGAAGAACGGGTCGTAAATCTTGCTCAGATGATCGGCTTCGATGCCGACGCCGGTGTCGGCCACCTCGACACACACGCGCCCGCCACCGTCCACCGCGTGAGCGCGGGTGCGAACGGTGAGGCGGCCGCCCTGCGGCATGGCGTCGCGGGCGTTGAAGAAGAGATTGAGCAGCACCTGCTGGAGCTTGCCGGAGTCGCCGTGGATGGGCGGGAGCCGGTCGTCGAGCTCGGTCTCAACCGCCACCTGGGCCGAGCGCAACTGGGGCTCGAGCAGCGCCAGGGTTTCGCGCACGATGCGGTTCAGATGGACGTCGCCCAGCTCGGCCGAGCCGGTGCGGGAGAAGTTCAGCAGGCCGGAGATGATTTCCGAGGCGCGGAAGGTCTGCTTGACGATTTTCTCCACCAGGCCGGCGCGCGGGTCTTCGCTGGAGAGCTGCTTGGCCAGCATCTGGGCGTAGTTGGAGATTACCGCCAGCGGCGTGTTCACCTCATGCGCCACGCCGGCAGCCAGCAGGCCGATGGAGCTGAGCTTCTCGGCCTGCAGGAGCTGATCTTCGAGCTGCACGCGGTCGGTGATGTCGTCAAAGATGAGCAGGCGCCCGATGGGCTGGCCCTGCTTGCTGACCAGCGGCGTCAACGCGATGTTGGCCACGACGGCGGGGTCGCGCGCGCGCGGCAGGTAGTGCTTGTAGAGGAAGCTCTGCTGCTCGTCGAGCCGGCGGGCTTCCAGCTGGGCGGCGAAGTCGGCGGGGAAGACCTCCTCCAGCCGGCGGCCGAGCGCGTCCTGGCGGGCCCGCCCGGTAAGCCGCTCCATCGAGCTGTTCCACGACTCAATGCGGCCCTCGGGGTCGAGCGCCACCAGGCCGACGCTGGTGGATTCGAGAATGCTCTCGCTGAAATCTTTGAGTTGCGCCACCTGGTTGGCTTTCTGCTCCAGACGTTGATAGAGGCGGGCGTTTTCGAGCGCCACCGCGATATAGCTGGCCAGGGTTTCCAGCAGCTCAATGTCTTCGCTGGAGAGATACGTCCCGTCCTGCGGCCGGCCCAGCGCCAGCAGGGCGATGGTGCGGTTCTGGATGCGGCAGGCGATGAGGTAGTGGAAGCCGTGGGCTTCCAGCTGCTGGCGGGCCTCGGGCGAGAGCGTTCCGCCGCTCTCGGTGAGGATGTAGGGTTCCTCGTCCGAGAGTTTGGGCAGCGCCAGGCTCAGCAGGGAACCGCGGTTGGCGGCGGCTTGCGGCGTCATCCAGTGAAAGCGTCCGGACTGCGACTCGTCTTCGAGCAGCACGCCGATGGGATGAACGCCGAGGGTGCGCTGGAGGCGATCGAGCAGCTTCTCCAGGATGCGCTCCAGACGGCCGGAAGGCTCGGCGTCGCTGGCCAGCTCGCGCCCGAAATCTTCCAGCGTGCGGCGGAGGTCGAAGCGCTCCCGATAGAAAAGGCGGTCGAGCTGGAGCTGGGTCCAGTCCTTGAGCGGCTGGAAGAGGATGGCGGCCACAATCAGGGCGATCAGCACGCCGGTGGAGCCGAAGCCGACCTGGAGGTGAAAGAGCTCGGTCAGAGCGAGGGCGAGGCCGAAGTAGAGCCCGGCGATGGCGGCGGTAGCCAGGGTGTAGGCCATGCCGCGCCGGAAGATGATGTCCACGTCCATCAGCCGGTAGCGGACGATGGCGTAGCCGAAGGTGAGCGGGATGAAGACCAGCGCCAGGGTGGAGAGCTTCATCCAGTCGTTGGGCACTTCGTCGAGGGCGAGCGGGACGACGTAGAACAGGGTAAACGGAACGATGGCCAGCCAGGTGCCCCGGGTGATCCACTTCATCTGCTGGCGCAGGGCGTGGCGCGAGCCACGGTAGGTGTACTGGAAGACGCTGGCGGCAAGCAGGAAGACGATGGACTGGTAGATGAATTCAATCTGGTCGAAGCGGTCGAAGACCTCCAGCGAGCGCGGCACCAGCGGTGCCCCCACCGCCAGCACGTGGGCTCCCAGCAGGATGACCGCCGGCACGTACACCAGCGCCAGCAGCCCCCGCCGCCCTTCCAGCCAGCGGCGCGGCTCGGGAAAAACCAGGGCGAAGTGCAGAAACAGCGCCGGCTGAAGCAACCGCGCCACCACGTCGGCCCAGTAAATGAACCAGTCGAAGTCGTTGAACTTGCCGCTGTAGCTGAAGGTGAAGAAGACGAAGCTGGTGAGGCAGAAAATGTAGAAGTGCACGGCGTGCGGGGCGTTCCAGCGTCGCAGCAAGACCAGCAGGCCGATGAACAGGTAGAGCACGCCGACGAATTCCAAAAAGCCGCGCAGCGAAAACGGGTCGGAGCGCGGGATGGCCACTACGATGGTGGTGAGAGGTTTCTGGCGGCGGCGCAGCTCGTAGGTGAGCTGGGTGCCGGGCTGGGCGCGGTAGAGCTGCTTGGTGACGTCAATCGGGCGCTCAATCCGATTGCCATTGATGGCGACCAGGATGTCGCCGGCGCGGATGCCGGCCCGGTCGCCCGGCGTATCCTGCCAGACGACGCTGGCCTGCACGCCCTCCGCGGTCTCATCCCAGTCGATGCCGTCATAGGGAAGGACGTAGCGCGCCCGTTGGACGAAGTTGATGCCCGCCGCCACAGCCATACCAAGCGTAACCAGAGCCAGCACCAGCCCGACGGTGCGGAGCTTGTATTCCCGGCCGGAGCGAGCCTGAGAGTCAGGAGTGCCTATTGTGGACGCCACGGCAACTCACTCATTCCCCATTGTTTTCAACGGAAGATATTCTATCCCAGAAACGGTAGGAGACGCTCCGGAAATTGGAAGGGGCTATCTGATAATCCGGAACGTGGCCGTGGGACTGACTGTCTGTTGGGTCAACTGGTCGGTGACGCGGATGGCCAGGCTGTACTCACCCGGCTCAAAGCTGCCCAGCGGCAGGACCTTCTCCAGAGTAATCTGCTGGCCGACGCGCGGGAGCTGCTCGGTGGTCTCGGAGTGATTGAAGACGGTCTTGTCGCCCTTCTGTACGGTGTACTCAATAACGACGTCGGGCTTGTGGGTCTGCTCGCTGACCGAGAGGTTGTAGACCTGGAGATAGATGCCGAGGCGCTCGTCGCGGGTGAAATCTTCCGGAACCGCCGGGCGGACTTTGGTGTCGCCGATGACGAACTGGCCGCTGCCGACGCTCTTGGTGGCGACGCGCTCGATCTGGTCGGCGAGGATGAGGGTGCTGTGGGCCAGCTTGCCCTCCTCGAATTGCGGCACCGCCAGGCGCTGCTCCATGGTGCCGATGTTTCCGCTGTTGACGTCTTTCAGCACCAGGTTGAGCTTGTAGAGGCCGGGGCGGAGCGGCAGCGCTTTCTGGTAGACGGTGGGCGTCTCCAGCGTCTGCTCGAAGAGCGAGGCGGGGACGTCAACGCTGAGGATGTCCTCAAAGGTCTGTACCGTCCGGCCGGTCATCGTGGTGATACGGCCGAAGACGTTGACGATGGAGCGGTGGATGCCGTTCTCGAACTTGAAGGTGCAGTCGCGCTTGCGGACGGAAATGGTGATGGGGACGAGGATGGTTTCATCGGTGACGCGCAGAAAATCGGTGCGGGTCTCGAACGGCAGCAGATTGAAGGAAATGCGGGTGCGGACCAGCTCCTCGAGGTCCTTGAACTTGACCTCCGGCGGCTTCATCACCGCCGCCATAATCCGCAGGCGTTCGAACTGCTCAAACCCGGCGCGCGACGCGTTGCCCGGACCGAGCTCGCCGACCCGCAGCGGCAGGCGCGTGCCGTCGGTGCGGTCGAAGCGCGAGCCCTTGTCCACGATCCCCATCTCTTCCAGGAAGCTCAAGCCGGCGTTGGGGACGTTCAGCAGCGCGTCCTTTTCCGACGGGTCGATGGTCAGGCGATACTCGCCGCTGAAGCTGGGGTCGACGAACTCCAGGATTATCTGCTCCCCGATGCCTTCCAGGTAGCGGTAGCGCCAGCGCTCAAACGGATAGGTGGAGGTGCTGCCGCCGCCTTCCGACCACTCCCGGTAGTAGGCGCCGCCGCTGGGATGAGATTCGATTTCATCCGGCGGGCCCCAGGCGATGTAGATGCGGCCGCGATCCGTGCGCCAGCCGGGCTTGCCGGAGCTGAAGCGCTCGTTGGCGTAGGCGATGCGCCGGTAGTGCTCCTCGCGGTTCTCGTTCTCGGGCGTGTCGGGCGTGGGGTCGCGGCGCAGCCAGAACTGCTCAATGAACTGCTCGCGCTCTTCGTCGGTGCCCAGGCGGAGGAAGGCTTCCTTTTCCTCCGGGGTGATGATGTAGGCGACGTCTTCGTCAAGCCACTTCTTGAAGTGGCTGCCGAGCTCCTTGCGCAGCTCCTTCTCGCTCTTCTCGCGCTGCTCCTTGGTGCGCTCGCGCTTGGGGAGCTGGTCGCTGATGGGCGCCTGGGGCTTGGCCTCCGGCTTCTTTTCTTCAGAAGGCGGTTGCTGAGAGAAAGCGGCGAGGCCGGCGAACAACAGGAAGCTCAACGCCAGCGAAGCGGGTTTCCCGGAGTTCATCGAGGCTCCCCTCTCGGAGGATTGTAAGAAGCCCGGCAGGGCGCGTCAAGCCCGACCCTCGGATTCGATGCCGGCTCCGGCGGCGCGGTTTCCCGGCTGCAAAAAAAAACAGCGGCGCCCCGGGTGGCCTGGGGACGCCGCTGAAACCGGAGCGCGGCCCTCCGAGGAGCGCGCCAGCCGGTAGTCAGAAAACCACGCGCAGGGCGAAGCGAATGGTCCGACCGAACACGTTGTTCTCGCCTTCATTGGCGAAGTTGATGGAGTCGGGGTCGGTGTCCGGGATGCCGTGGTTGCGGTGGTTGAACAGGTTGATGATGTGCGTGCGGAACTGGAGATTGACCCGCTTTTCCGCACCCACGTAGGTGTTCTTGAGGATATTGAGGTTGAAGAGCACGGTGCCATCGCCGGTCTCGGTGTTGCGGCCGACGCCGAAGGGCGTTCCGAAGAAGGCCACGGCGTCGTCGTTGTTCAGGATGTAGCGCAGCGTGTCGCAGGGCACGACGTTGCCGGCGCGGTCGGAGCAGACGCCGCCGGGCGTGATGCGGCCGACGGCGGTGATGGGCGCTTCCGGGTTCATAAGGAACGGCCGGCAGTCATCCTGAGTGGCGACGTTGTCGAACTCAGCGCAGATACTGTTGATGGTGTCGGTCTCGTTCACCGTCCAGGGCCGACCGCTGTAGAGGAAGGTCTGGCCGGCGAGTTGCCAGCCGCCCGCCAGTTTGCCCCACAAGCCCTGTTGGTCGCGCCGCACCGGGATGTCCCACAGAAAGTGCAGCGTGAACGTGTGGCGGAGGTCGAAGTTGGAGCGGGCGCGCTCGCCCCCGCCGATGTCGAAGGGGTTCTGCTGGTCATTGAAGCTGCCGGCGTCGAAGCTGCCGAAGTCGAAGATCTCGCTCTGGGTATCGATGGTCTTCGACCAGGTCCAGGCAACCCCGCCGGTCAACTGGTCAAACCAGTTGCGGAAGTCCCAGCGGGTCTGGAGGCCGTGGTAGCTGGAGGTGGCGCAGTTGCAGACTTGCAGGACGCGGACGCGGTCGCCGAGGAGGAAGCCGGTGGCCGGATCCGGCTCGATGCCCGCAGGAACGAACTGGGGGAACTGGGCGAAGAGCTGGGAGAAGCGCGGGTTGCCCTCGATCAGAGTATAGAGTCCGATGCCGCGGGTGCCGACGTAGCGCACCTCGGCCACCGTGCGGCCGATTTCGCGCTGGAGGCCGAACGACCAGTGCTGGGCGTAGGAGTTGTAGAAGGCACCCTCGCCGTTGCTGAGGTGGCCGGAGAAGACAATCCACGTAGTCTGCCGCGGATCGAGGACGCCAAAGGCGGGAGCGTAGTTGGGATCGGCGTCAATTTCGGCGCCGGTGCCGGTGCCGGGAATCGGCGGCGCGGGGAAGAACTCCTGGAAGAAGACCCGCGGGGCGCCAGTGGCGATGTTGTTGATGGGATTCTCGAAGCCGACATCGTAGGAGATGCCGTAGCCGCCGCGGATGACCGTCTTGTCCTCGCCGAACAGCTCCTTCCAGAAGCGCGGCGTGTAGGCGAAGCCGATGCGCGGGGCAAAGTTGTTCTTGTCGCCCGGCAGGCGCGGCAGGGTGCGGAGCTCCACCGGCAGCGTCGTATCCCAGAAGGCGGTGGCGGGGTCGGACTCGCGCGCCACCATCTGGTCGGCGATGCGGTTCACCGGCTGGCCGCTGTATTCGTAGCGCACGCCCAGGTTCAGCGTCAGGTTGGGCTTCAGGCGGAAGTCATCCTGGAAGTAGTAGAACTGCTGGGTGTGGAAGACGTGAAAACGAAAGTCGGCGAAATCTTTCTGCACCAGGGCCAACTGGTTCATCAACAACTCTTCGTAGCTGGCCGGGCCGCAGGCGGCGGGATCGATGCCCGCCAGGCAGAGGAAGCCGTTGGTGGTCAGCCCGCCGCTGCGGAAGAAGCTGCCGAAGCCGTTGAAGCCGACCCCGAGGCCGTTGGCGAAGAACAACAGGTCGTTGGCGTTGCGGATGCGCCGGAACTCAATGCCCGCCTTGAGCGTGTGGCGGCCGCGGGTGATGGAGACGTGGTCCTGCCACTGGAAGTTGTTCACCGTGCGCGCCTGCGGGAAGCCGAACGAGTTGCCGGTGGGATTGAAGGGCCCGGAGAAGAAGATGTTGATGGAATTGTCCAGCGGATTGTTGTGGTCGGTGCCGGTGCCGCCTTCAAAGGCCACGAACAACCGGCCGTAGCTGAAGCGGAACTCGTTCAGCGCCCGCGGGCTGAGCTGATAGGTGTGGTGGAAGTCGAGGTACTGAGAGCGCGCCGGGACGTTGACCGTGTTGCCGTTCAGCAGGCCATCGTCAAACGGCCCCGAGGTCTGCTGCTGGATGAGGTACTTGCCGCCGAGGGTGTTGCGGCTGCCGACGTAGTCCAGCTTGGCGAGGATTTCGAACTGCTTGAACGCCCCGGGGATGAAGCGGCCGATAGAGCAGAAGGGAACGTCGGTGGCGGAGGCGACCAGGTTGCCGGCCTGGTCGAGCTGCTCGAGGTCGAAGAAGGCGAAGGTGTTGGTGGGGTCAATCGAAGTGGCGCCAAGCTCGCCCGGCGTCACGCCCGCCAGACGGCCGACCTGGCAGAAGGGACTGCCAGTGGGCAGGCCGAAGCCGGTGTGGGCGACGATGCCGTCAATGGTGGTGGAGTTGGCATCGAAGCCGGCGGCGCGGAGAACGTCGAGCCCGCCCGGGGCGAGGTCGAGCCCAAAGGCGGTCGGATCGGAGAAGGCGTCAAAGGTCTGCCGGATGCCCTGGTAAGCGCCGAAGCCGAACAGCTTGTTCTTGATGAGCGGCCCGCCGACGGTGGCGCCCCACTGGTTGTCGAAGAACTTGGCGGCTTTCTGGAAGCCGGCACGGGCCTCGTCGGAGCTGGTGGAGTCGAGCGCGGCGCTGTTGCCGTAGAACCACCAGGCCGAGCCGTGGAGGTCGTTGGTGCCAGTCTTGGTGACGATGTTGACGCTGGCACCGGCGCTGCGGCCCTGGTCGGCGTTGAACTGATTGGTCGAAACTTGAAACTCCTCGACGATGTCGGGAATGTCGACAAAGAAAGCCGGGCCGCCGATGGAGATGTCGTTGTTGTCCTGGCCGTCAAGGGTGAAGTTCGTAAATCGCGAGCGCAGGCCGTTGGAGGAGATGGAATTGCCGGTGTTGGTGGCGCCGGCAAAGGAGGTGGCGGTGCCGGTCGCGGTGTTGCTGTTGATGTTCCCGAAGCCGGGTGTGATGCCGGGGGTGAGATAGGCAAGAGCGTCGATGCCGAACAGGCCCCACATGTTCTCGGTGATGACGCGGCTTTCATAGTTGCCGCTGATTTGCGCGCCGCCGGTCTGGAGCAGTGGCGCGGCGCCGGCTTCGACCACGATGGTTTGCTGCGTGGGGCCGACGGTCAGGCGCAACTGGCCGACCGAGGTGTCTTTGCCGATGGCGACGTCAAGGGCGGCGACTTCAATGGTCTGGAAGTTGGTGGCGGTGACCGTGAGCTTGTAGCGGCCGGGCGGGACCCGGTCGAAGACGAAGTGCCCGGTTTCATCCGTCTCCATTTCGCGGGTGAGGCCCGTATCCACGTTGGTCAACGTCACCGTGGCCCCGGGCACAACTGCTTGCGTCGGATCCACCACCGTGCCCGACACCGTGCCGGTGGTTACCTGCGCGCTCGTCGGCAAGACCGCCAGCAGGAAGGCCAATAGGAAAAAGAAAAGGCGAGCTCGAGTGGACATCATTGCGCTCTCCCCCTCGCGTCCCCGCGCTCAAGTCGCCGGGACGACACCAAGGCCCTTTTGAAGGGCACGCCGGTGGCCACGGCGAGAGAAGGGGGAGGTCAAGGTGGGAAAGTGATTGACGCTGCGGGCTTTCGCGGCGCTGAAAACATTGCCGGATCGCAAGCGCACGCGGCAAGCTCTACAAAGTTTGGTGAGCTGAAGATTCAGCGCGCTTGCGAAAACCGCGCTCAATCAGGCGATTTCTCATTTCTGGATGGAGAACCCGCAAGGGAAACGCGCTGAATCCGCAAGAGCCCCGGCGCGAATCGCCGCCGTTTTTAACTTACCAAAACACGCCCTCGCGAACGGGAATTCTTTCAAGAATGGGAGAAGGGAAGGAGCTACACGTTGGACTTTTGTGCCGATGCAGGCGCACGCGAGAGGTGTGCGCGTCAGGCGTACTCGTGGGGCGCGGGCTCGAGCGCCTCGTGGCCGTTGCCGTTCCCCGGCACGCCGCTGGCTTCGATGGCGATGCCGTAGAGCTGGAGCAGCCCGGCGTAGGGCACCGAGTAGATTTCGCTCAGCGTCGCCAGCTTGTAGAGGCTGGGAAGCGAGTTGCTGTTCTCCACCTGGCTCAGTCGCCCGGCGGTGAAGATGTACTCGGGGTTCTGCCGCAAGCGAGCAATCTCCCGGCTGCGCTTCTCCACTTCTTTCAAGGTCAGCCTGAGGTCTTCCCGGATCGAACGTAGTTGCTGTCCCATAAGGTAAGGTGTCATTCCCGCTGCCCTCCTTGGCGATGCGGGTACTTCATTAGACGAGCCGCGCCGCGACGGGGTTTGCCCGGATGTTAGATTTTAACAAGTTGGACTCTTTCCCTCGGGGGCGCCGGGTGCTATTATAGAAGTTGCCCTCCGGGGGAGCTCTCTGGGAGGGCAATTTTTTTAGAGTATTTAACCGAACTTTCCTGCCGGCGGTTCGTATTTAACCCACGGGAGAGGAGTCGACTGGCACAATGGCGATGAAACGAAAGTGGAAGATTGCCCTGGGAGTGGTCGGCCTGCTGGTGGTGGTGGGCGGGGTGTCCATCTACTTCAAGCAGAAGCAGGCGGGCATCGTGGCGGTGCAAACCGGCAAGGTGGGCCGGCAGAACCTGTCGTCCATCGTGACGGCCTCGGGGGAAATCCGGCCGCTGAAATACGTCAACATCGGCTCCCAATCGTTCGGAAAGATCGTCGAAATCAGCGTGAAAGAAGGCGACCGGGTCAAGCGCGGCCAGGTGCTGCTGCGCATGGAAGCGGTGCAGGCCTCCGCCGACGTGGAGGCGACGCGGGCTCTGGTGCAGGCGGGCGAAGCCGCGGTGGAAATGGCCAGCGCCGGCCTGAAGAGCGCCCAGGCGGACTTGCAACGCAGCAAGGCCGACCTGGAGCGGGCGTCGCTGAACTGGGAGCGCGCCCAGGGGCTCCATAAGGACAAACTGATTTCTCAGCAGGAGTACGACACGCGCAAGGCGGAGTACGAAAGCGCCAAGGCCGCCGCCGAGGCGGCCGAAGCGCGGCTGACCCAGGCGCAAGCGGAAATGGCCCGGGCGCGCTACAACCTGAACCAGACCCGCGCCAACCTCACGCGCTCCAGCGACGTGCTGCAAAAAACCATCTACACCTCGCCCATTGACGGCGTGGTCACCAACCTCCCCGTCCACGTCGGCGAACAGATGGTGCCCGGCATCCAGAACTCCCCCGGCAGCTTCCTGATGACCGTAGCCGACATGTCGGAAGTCACGGCGGAAGTGAAGGTGGACGAAACCGACGTCATCAACGTGCAGCTGGGCCAGCCGGCGGAGGTAACGATAGACGCTTTCCCCAACCAGACTTTTCACGGGACGGTAACCGAAATCGGCAGCACCGCACTGGTGCGCTCGACCGGGCGCTCGACCGTCGAGCTCACCACCGGCACGCAGGAGGCCAAGGACTTCAAAGTCGTCATCACGCTGAAGGACCCGCCGCCCACGGTGCGCCCGGGGCTTTCCACCACCGCCAAAATCACCACCGCGACGCGGGAGAACGCGCTGGCCGTTCCCATCCAGGCCATCACCATCCGGCGCAAGGGCGACATCGAAGCGGCGGAGAAGAAAGCGCGCGGGGAGAAGGTGGCGCAGGCGGCGACGGTCACGGCGAATCCCGACCCGAAGAGCAAGGAAGAGTTGCAGGGCGTGTTCGTGATCAAGGACGGCAAGGCGTATTTCCGGCCGGTGAAAACGGGCATCACCGGCGTGACTGACATCGAGATTACCGAGGGCTTGCAGGAAGGCGAGCAGATTGTGGTGGGCAGCTACAAGGTGCTGCGCGAGCTGCGCCACCTGGCCCAGGTGAAGGAAGAAAAGCCGGGCGAAGGCGGCCCCGGACAGGGTCAGTCGAGATAAGGCAGGCAAAGATGTCGCTGGGAAGCATGATCAAAACCGAAGACCTCTGGAAGACGTACGACATGGGGGAAGCGGTGGCGGTGAACGCGCTGCGCGGCGTGGCCCTGGACATCCCGCGCAACCAGTACGTGGCCATCATGGGGCCGTCGGGCTCGGGGAAATCGACGCTGATGAACCTGATCGGCTGCCTGGACACGCCGACGCGGGGGCAGTACTGGCTGAACGGCCAGTTGGTGAGCGAACTGGACGACGACCAGCTCGCCTACATCCGCAATAAGGAAATCGGGTTTGTCTTCCAGACCTTCAACCTGTTGCCGCGGGCGACAGCGCTGCACAACGTGGAGCTGCCGCTGATTTACAACGGCACGCCACCGGCCGAGCGCCGGGAGCGCGCCGCGGCGGCGCTGGCGGCAGTGGACATGGCCGACCGGATGAACCACCGGCCGAACGAGCTCTCGGGCGGGGAGCGCCAGCGGGTGGCGATAGCGCGGGCGCTGGTGAACAACCCCTCCATCATCCTGGCCGATGAGCCGACGGGTAACCTGGACTCGCAGACCTCGGGCGAAATCATGGCCCTGTTCGACAAGCTGGTGAAGGAGGGGAACACCATCATTCTGGTGACCCACGAGCACGATATTGCGGCGCACGCCGAGCGCATCATCCACATCCGCGACGGCCAGATCGAAGCCGACGAGCGAACTCGCTAGGCCCCCGCCGCGTGCAACTTCCCTTTCCTCCGAGCGTATAGTCTAGGAAGCCTCTTCGGGGAGCGACGCCATGAATCACGAACAGCCTGCCGTGCCCGGTCGGGTGAAGACCTGGGCGTACGTGGCCGCGGGTTTTGCGGTGTTCTATTTGCTCGTGGCCATCCAGCAGTTCTGGAGCCGCCCGTTTCTATACCGGGTGGTGGGTCCGTTCTGCCTGCTGATCTGTGTGCTGCTCGCCCTGGGATGTTTCCTCGCGCTGAACGGACAGTATAAGCGGGCCAGGATCGCGCTGATGATCGGAGGGATTCTGGGCCTGCCGCTGGGGATCGTCATGCTCATTGCGGCGAGTAAGATTGGGAAGGCCGCGCTTGAAATGCCGGCGGTCAGCGTTTCACCAGCCGTCTCGGCTGGAGAAACCAGGGCGGCCGGCGGAGCCGAGCCGATGAGTGAGCTCGACCGGTTGACCGGCGTGCTGTTCGACCCCAAGCCGGCCTTTGCCGACATTGCCCAACGGCCGCGGCCCTGGGCGCCGCTAGTTCTGCTCACCCTCTTGAGCACCGTGTTCATCGTGTTGTTTTCGCAGCGCGTGGGCTGGGAGCAGGTGGTGCGGAAAGCCATCGAGTCAAACCCGCGGGCGATGGAGCGGATTCCGGCTGACCAACTGGATCGGGTTGTCGAGCAGCAAGCCAAGATCAGCGCCATCTTCGGCTACGTCTTCTCGGTGGTGGGGACGGCGCTGTTCGGCCTGATCCTGGCGGCGTTCTACCTGTTTGTGTTCAACGTGCTGGCCGGCGCCGACGTGCGCTTTATGCAGTCGTTCGGCATTGTCAGTTACGCCATGCTGCCGCGAGGGCTGCTGGCGATTCTGGCGATGGCGCTGATGTATATCAAAGATCCGGCGGAGTTCGACATCCAGAATCCGGCGGCCACGAACCTGGGCGTTTTTCTCGACCCCGATGCGGTGCCGCGCTGGGTGCAGGCGGTGGCAGGGTCCATCGATATCTTCACCATCTGGGGCCTCATCCTGCTGGCGGTGGGCTATTCGGCGGCGGCGCGCAAGATGAGCTGGGGCCGCGCCTTCGGCTGGGTGCTGGGCACGTGGATTTTCTGGCTGGTGCTGGTCGGCCTCGGAACCTGGATTTTCAGCTAGGGCGAAGGAGGCGCAAGTGGCGGCAGCGTTGTTTACCGGCCGGCGGGTACTGGTGCGGGAGCCGATTGTGATGGCGCTCGACACCATCCGCTCGCACAAGCTGCGCTCCTTTCTCACGCTGCTGGGGGTCATCATCGCGGTGACCACACTCATCGGCGTCATCTCAGTGGTGGAAGGGCTCAACAGCTACATCGCCGAGCGAGTGGCGAACTTCGGCGCCAACACCTTCTACATCACCCGCTACGGCATCATCACCAACGCCAAGGATTTTCTGGAGGCGCGCCGGCGGAACAAGAAAATCACCTTGGAGGACTACGAGTACGTCCGCGAGCACCTGACGCTGGCCGAGGAAGTCGGGGCGCTCGATGGCCGGCTGGCGAGTGTGCGCGCCGGCAACGAAACCGTCGAGGATATCGGCCTGCGCGGCGTGACGCCGAACATCGTCAACATCTTCCGCGAGACCGTGGCCAGCGGCCGCTACATCACCGAAGGCGACTACGAGCGGCGGGCGATGGTGGCGTTCGTGGGCACCGACATCGTCGAGCGACTCTTCCCCGCCACCGACCCGCTGGGCAAGACGATTTACGTCGATGGACGACCGTTCGAGATTGTGGGGGTGGCGGAGAAAGTGGGCTCGGTGCTGGGCCAGAGCCAGGACAACTTCGTCAACGTCCCTCTAAGCACTTACTTCAAAATCTGGGGCGAAGGCCCGCCGGACGACAGTGGGCTGACCATCGGGGTGAAGTACAGCTCGCCGGCGGTGCTGGAGCAGACGCGCGAGCAAGCCCGGGCGCTGCTGCGCGCGCGCCGCCACCAGAAGTACGGCGAGCCGGACGCCTTCGGCATCATCGCCAGCGAGGCGTTGACCGAGTTGTGGGACCAGATTTTCGGCGGGCTGGCGGCGATGGCGGTGGGGCTCACCTCGGTGTTCCTGGTGGTGGGCGGCATCGTCATCATGAACATCATGCTGGCCTCGGTCACCGAACGGACGCGCGAGATCGGCATCCGCAAATCGCTGGGGGCGCGCCGGCGCGACATCCTGCTGCAATTCCTGATGGAGTCGGCGGTGATGGCGGGCGTAGGCGGCCTGGTGGGCGTGCTGGCGGCGGTGGCGATTACCCAGGTGGTGGCGGCCGCGACGCCGGTGCCGGTGCGCTTGCCGCTGTGGGCGGTCCTGGTGGGCGTGACGCTGGCGACCTCGGTAGGGCTGTTCTTCGGCGTCTATCCCGCGACCAAGGCCGCCCGACTGGACCCGATTGTGGCCCTGCGGATGGAATGAGATGAGCCCGCTGAAAAAACTCGAGATGCTCTGGCGGCGCGAGCTGACCGAGAACGTCTGGATGGCCTTGCTCACGCTGTGGGAGCACAAACTGCGCAGCTTCCTGACGCTGCTGGGCATCATCGTCGCGGTGGTGACGTTGATTGCGGTGGTGGCGCTGCTGGTTGGGTTCGACAACGACATCCAGCAGACGATTCAGGGCTACGGCACCAACACCGCATTCTTTGCCAAAAACCCGGCGGGCTTCCGCTTCAGTCGCCCCACCCGGGAAGAGCGGATGCGCAAGCCCATCAGCTACGAAGATTTTCTGGCGGTGAAGGAGGCCTGCACGGCGTGCGCCAGCGCCACCGTCTCCATTTTCCCCGATGACATTCCGCGCGTGCGCTACAAGAACGAAGAGATTGTCGGGCTGGATTTCCGCGGGGCCACCGAAGAGTTCTTTTCCGTCTACGCCAATGCAGTGGTGGTGAAAGGGCGCCCCTTCACGCAGGCGGAGAACCTTCACCGCTCGGAGGTGGCGGTGATCGGGGAAGATGTCGCCAAGGGGCTGTTCGGCGAGGGCGACCCGCTGGACAAAGACATCGTAGTCAACGGCCACAGCTTCCGGGTCATCGGCGTGATGGAACGGCCCAAGGGCGGGTTCGGCCCGGGCGGGAACGAAGACCGCCGCATTGTCGTCCCCTACTGGACGTTCCGCAAGGCCTACCCCCATCTGGAGGACCACGGCATCCGCATCGAGGCCTATCCCGGCAAGCTGCCGGCGGCCATTGACCAGGCGCGGGTCGCCTTGCGGCTGAATCGCAAGGTGCCCTATGACAAACCGGATGATTTCGAGTACAACACCGCCGAGTCGCTGATCAAGGACTTCCACGCCATCGTGGGTATGATCGGGCTGGTGATTTCGGTGATTGCCTCGGTGGGGCTGATGATCGGCGGGGTGGGCGTGATGAACATCATGCTGGTCTCGGTGACGGAGCGGACGCGGGAGATTGGCGTGCGCAAGGCCATCGGGGCGCGCCGGCGCGACATCATCGGGCAGTTCCTCATCGAGGCCATGACGCTGACCGGCGTGGGCGGAGTCATCGGGGTCATCTTCGGCTACGTGGCCAGCGCGCTGTTTCGCTGGGCCGGCATGTCGGCCACCATCCCCGTGTGGGCGGTGGTGCTGGGCGTGGTGGTGGCGGCCAGCGTGGGGCTGTTCTTCGGAATGTACCCGGCGGTCAAGGCGGCGCGCCTCGACCCGGTGGTGGCCCTGCGCTACGAGTAACACTTTCCTTTCCGAAACCGTCTAATGTTGGACAAGGGAACCGCGCAGAGTTTTTTGCCGTTCTAGTAAAGCAGGGAGAGAACTGTGGCTGCCTCGATGCCGAAACGAGCGCCCGTGTTGTTGCGGGAGCCGTTGATGATGGCGCTGGAGACGCTGCGGGCGCACAAGCTGCGCAGCTTCCTCACGCTGCTGGGCATCATCCTGGCGGTAAGCACGCTGATTGTGGTCATCTCGGTGGTCGAAGGCGCCAACGCCTATTTCGCCGAGCGCATCGCCAACCTGGGCACCAACGTTTTCTACGTACAGCGCTACCCGGTGCTCACCAACGCCAAAGACTGGCTCGAGGCGCAGAAGAAAAACCCCAAGATGACGCTGGAAGACTACGAGTACATCCGCGAGCACCAGACGCTGGGCGACCTGGTGGGGGCGAGAGATTTCCGGCAGGGCGGCGCGCGCACGCGCAACAATACCTTTCCCGGGATCAGTCTGCGCGGCGTGACCCCGAATATGATTGACATCTCGCCCGAGAAAGTGGCCCGTGGCCGCTACCTCACCGAGTCGGAATACCGCACCCGCGCCCAGGTGGCGTTCATCGGCACCGACCTGGTCGACCGGCTGTTCCCCTACACCGACGCGGTGGGCCAGATCATTGACATCAACGGGAATCCGTTTGAGGTCGTGGGGGTGGCGGAAAAGATGGGCACCGCCTTCGGCGCCAGCCAGGACAACTTCGCCTACATCCCGCTTACCACACTGCACAAGCTGGAGGGCAAGGGCCCGCCGGAATGGAGCGGGGTGCGGGTGGCCATCAAGGCGTCCAACCCGACGGTGATGGAGCAGGCCAAGGAAGAGGCGCGGGCACTGATGCGGGCGCGGCGGGGGCTGAAGCCGGACGAGCCGGACAACTTCGGCATCGTGGCCAGCGAGTCCATCCAGGCGATCTGGAACAACGTGATGGGTGGCATCTTCATGGGCGCAACTCTGATTGTTTCCGTGTTTCTGGTGGTGGGCGGGATCGTGATTATGAACATCATGCTGGCCTCGGTCACCGAGCGCACCCGCGAGATCGGCACACGGAAGGCCATCGGGGCGCGCCGGAAGGACATCCTGCTGCAGTTTCTCGTGGAGTCGTCGATTCTGGCGGCGGTGGGCGGGCTGATGGGCGTCGGGCTGGCGCTGGGGTTGAATCCGGCGGTGACGGCGCTGGTCGAGCTGCCGACGCGGATGCCGTGGTGGGCGGTGGCGCTGGGCGTGAGCCTGGCGACCTCGGTGGGGCTGTTCTTCGGCGTCTACCCGGCCATCAAGGCCTCGCGGCTGGACCCCATCGCCGCTCTCCGGATGGAATGATGAGCCCACTGGCAAAACTCGGGCTGCTTTGGCGGCGGGAGTTTGCCGAAAACGTGTGGATGGCGCTGGACACGCTGCGCTCCCACAAGGTGCGCTCCGGGCTGACGATTCTGGGCGTGGTGATTGCCGTGCTCACGCTGGTGGGGGTGGTGGCCATCCTGATGGGGGTGGACCGCAACCTGCGCACGGAGATGCAGAGCTTCGGGGTCAACAACGTTTTCTTCTACCACTTCAACCCGGGCATCAACATCGGGCCGCGCAGCCCGGAAGAGCGGATGCGACGACCGCTGAGCTACGACGATTACCGCGCGGCGCGGGACGCCTGCACGGCGTGCGAAGACGCCACTGTGTTCCTCTTCGCCCCGGGGATTGCGCGGGCGCGGTACAAGAACGAAGAGGTGCTGGATCTGGATTTTAACGGAGTCCCGGCCAACTACTTCGAGGTGATTCCCAACGCGGTGATCAAACTGGGCCGGCCAATCACGGCGGGCGAAGACGAGCACCGCGCTTACGTCGCAGTGATTGGGGAAGACGTGGCCAGCGGGCTGTTCGGGCCGGAAGACCCGCTGGAGAAAGACATTGTCGTGGATGGGCACACTTGGCGCGTCATCGGGGTTTTCGAAAAGCCGACCGGCTCGACCGAGGAAGACCGGCGCCTCATGGTGCCCTACTGGACCTACCGCAAGACCTACCCCAGGGCCGACCGGCACCTGGTGGTGCTGAACGCCAAGGAAGGGCAACTGGCGCTGGCCACCGACCAGGCGCGAGCGGCGCTGCGGCGCAGCCGCCGGGTGCCGTTCGACAAGCCGGACACGTTCGGGTACGCGACCGCGGAGAGCATCATCGCGCAGTTCCACGATCTGGTGGGAGTAATCGCCATCGCCGTGTCAGTCATCGCGTCGGTGGGGCTGCTGATCGGCGGCGTGGGGGTGATGAACATCATGCTGGTGAGCGTCACCGAGCGCACGCGGGAGATTGGCGTGCGCAAGGCCATCGGGGCGCGGCGCCGCGACATCATCGGGCAGTTTCTGGTCGAAGCGGTCGTGCTGACCGGCAGCGGAGGCGTGATTGCACTGCTGCTGTGCTACCTCCTGGTGGCGGTAGTGGCGGCGACCGTGCCCTCCCTGCCGGCCTACATCCCGGTGTGGGTGGTCGTGCTGGCGCTGATGATGGCCAGCAGCGTGGGCCTGTTTTTTGGAATGTACCCCGCGGTGAAAGCCGCCCGCCTCGACCCCGTCGTCGCTCTGCGCTACGAGTAGCGCCGACCCGAAGGGAATCCCAAATCTGAGATTCCCCCTCTGAGATCACTCCGCGTAGGTCAGCACGCCCAACTGTCGTCGCAACAGGTAATACTCGTTGATGGGGCGGTCGTCCTGAAGGGCGGGCGCGCGGGGAGCAAGCAGGAGGAGCTGCTCCAGCGGAATCTCCCGCGAGAGAATGAACGCGAACTGCTCCTCCGGAGTCGGCTGCGGGCCCCACTCGACCAGATCGGCAGCCGCGGCCGGCGGCAGCCGCTGCGCCAGCTCAGCGGCCGAGCGCGCCGGAATCGGTTCCAGGCTTGCCAGGAAGTGATACTCCCATCCGGGGCGGCGCTCGAAGACACGCACGTAGGGGAACGACTCCCGAAGCGCGCGCGCCACCGCGGCTTTGGTTGCCGGGTCGCCATAGGGAATCCACTGCTGGAGGAGGCCGCCCGGACGCAGGCGTTTTTTCAGCGCGGAGTAGAACTCGCGCGAGTAGAGCAGGCTGGAGCCGGCGGCCTCCACCGGCGGCGGCGGGTCAATGGTGATGACGTCGAACTGCTCGGGGGTGCGCTCGAGGAAGCGCCGGCCGTCATCAATTACGATGCGCGAACGCGGCGAGGCCAGCAGCGCCGCGCCGTCGGCGTGGAAGTAGCCGAACAGCTCGGGGACGCTGGGAATCAACTCGACTGAAGTGACGGGAATGTCCCAGGAGAGCAGCGAGCGGTGGCTGGTGCCCATGCCGAAACAGATGACCAAGGCGTTCTGCGGCGCCCGCGGCAACGAAGCCGCCGGCAGGTGCGCCATCATCTTGGTGATGGGCGTGAGGATGGTCATGCTGGTGCCGTTGACCAGCAGCCGCCGCTCCATTCCCGTTCCCACGGCGGTGACCGTGGCGGCGTAGTCGCGCCGCACCTCCCGCGGCGTGAACTTCTCTTCGTAGGTGCGCGCCACCACCAGCAGCACCAGCGGCAGCAGCAGGGCGGCGCGAACCGAAAAGGCCGGAACGGCGCCGGGACCGCGCGTGACGCGCCAGCCGAGCGCCAGCAGCGGCACCGTCAGCAGCACCACGCTCCAGCGTTCGCCCAGCCACGGCAGCAGCGCGAAGCCCGCCAGCAGCGGCCCCACAATCGAGCCCAGCACGTTGAGCGCGTAGGCGCGGCCGGCGCGCCGCGGGTCGCCCGCCGACCAGCGGTCCACCAGCATCGGGGTGAGAAAGCCGACGGCGGCGCTGAAGGGCAGCACCGCCATGAACACCCGCAGCAGCCCGCGCAGGAATCCCGGCTGGCCGAAGCGCGGGTCGGCGCACGCCAGCGCCAGCGCGGCGAACACGCCGGCGAGCAACCAGGCAGTGGCGGCGCGGGCGGGAAGGGCGGCGGTGGGAGTGGCGCGATAGAGGCGTGAGCCGAGGAAGGTGCCGAGGAGATAGAGAATCAGGATGGCGGCGAAGGCGTAGACGACAGTGCCGATGTAGGGCGTGTAGAGGCGAATCCAGACCACCTCCAAGGCCAGGCTGACGACGCCGGTGGTGAAGAGCAACCACAGCGTGTCGCCGGCCGGCGTGTCCGAGGAGTGCGGCGCCGGCGGGGGCTCGGCGGGAAGCGCGGCGGCGACTTGCGACTGGCGCCCGCGGCTGAGTCCCAGCGCAGCAGCGGCAAGAAGGAAGTTCAGCACGACGGCCACAAGGGAAGTCCCGAGGAACCCCAACGCTTCAACCAAGACAAAAGCCGGCACGGCCGTGCCCAGCGCCGCCCCCAGCACGTTGGCCACGTAGAGGTAGCTGAACGATTGCGCGGTGCGGAGGCCGGCGCTGCGCTCGATGGCGGCCATCGCCAGCGGAAAGGTGGCGCCCATGCAGGTGCAGGCGGGCAGCAGCGCCAGCGTAATCCAGAGCGTGGCGCCGAGAAAATATTCCGGCGAGCCCCAACCGGCGTCGCCGCCGGCTTCAACCAGAAGCGCGTGGCCGCTCCGCAGCAGCCGCGGCACCAGCAGCCCGGAAACGCCGATGAACAGCTCCACCAGCGCGTAGAGGCGCAACGGGACGGCCGGCGCGGGGGCGCCGAGCGCGGCCATCAGGCGACCGGCCAGCCAGGACCCCAGGCCGAGTCCGGCCATGAACACCGAGAGCACAACCGAAACCAGCGGCGTGATGACGCCGAACTGCGCCATCGCCAAGCGCAGCCACACCACCTCGTAGACCAGGCTGCAGAAGCCGGAGAGGAGAAAGAAAATAAAGTACCAGTGCATGAGCGGCGCCATTCTAAAACGAGGCGAGAGAGGCGAAAACAGAAAAGAGAAATGAGGGCGGGCGCAATGCGTTATATTGCGATGGCGAGGTGAGCGATGAGTGAACTGTTTCCGGGACTGAATGCGATGCAGAACCTGCATCCGGTGTTTGTGCACCTGCCGCTGGGGCTGCTCCCGATGGCGCTGGTGTTGCAGGCGTGGGCGTGGCTCAGCCGGCGCGAAGACGTGGAGCGCGCGGCGCGGTGGCTGCTCTATGCCGGCGCCCTCACGGCGCTGGCGGCGGCCGGCACGGGCCTGCTGGCGGAAGAGACGGTGGAGCACGCCGAAGGCGCGCACGAAGTGATGGAGCTGCACGAGACGCTGATGCTGAGCGCGGCGGGGCTGGCGGCCGGCCTGGCGGTGCTGGCGGCAGTCTTTCGCAAGCAGTCGCGGCGATTGATTCAGACCGTGCTGCTGGTGGGCTTGCTGGCCGCCAACATCGTGCTTGCCATTGGCGCCGACCGCGGCGCGCAGCTGGTCTACGAGTTTGCCGTCGGAGTCAAGCCGCAACCGGCGCCCGCGGCCGCACCGGCGCCGGGCGCGCCCGCGCAGAACCCTCCCGAGCACAAGCACGACCACGAGCACTGAGAAAAACGAAACTCGAAAACGAAAAACGAGAATCGGTCGGCCACAAAGACACGAAGGCCACCAGGGGGAAATTGGAAAGCCCCAAGCGGGGGCCCGGGGGGCTCGGGGGTGGTTTCTTACTTCTTGCCTTTTTTGCCGAGGCTGACGAGGAACTTGAGGGCTACGCCCTTCTTGCCGTCGGGGAGTTCATCGACCCGGACGACTTCGGCCGGGTAATCAATGTTGATGGCGCCGGGTTCGCGGGAGTAAGGATAGGTGACCAGCACGCGGATGCCACGGCCGTAGGCCTGCTGGCTCACGAAGTAGAGGCCGCCGCGGGCAACGTTTTCGGTGTGGTTGTATTCGTCCAGCGACTCGCCCAGGTGGTAGCCGGAGACGCGAATCGGCATCTTGAGCTTGGAGCGGCTGTGGATGCGGCGCTCTTTGGGGCCTTCCTGCACGACGACCTCTTCGACCTTGCCCTTGCCGGTGACGTAGTCGAGCCCCTCGGGGATATTCCAGCTTACGTGAGGGCGAAGGTGGGCGAGGCATTCGTTGATGACGGTGTCGACCTCGTGGAACTGCTCGGCGTTCCAGCCTTCCTTCTCGATGGCGACCCGGCGGCAAATGCGCAGCAGCTCGAGCAGCGAGGCGAGCTCGAAGCCCTGCTCGGAGGCCATCTGCGCCTGGGTGCGAATCCAGCGGTCGAGCGCCGAGTAGTTGCCGCGCACCATCGCTTCGGCGCAGGCCTCGTACCAGAAGCCGGCCAGATGAGCGAGCTCTTCAAACGGCAGGAAAGAGAACTGGCACTCCTTGGCTTCGCGAAGCTGTTCGGCGGCGGTCGCCGAGTAGCGCTCGCGGCGCCAGCCTTCGCGAACCACCGGCCGGCTGCTGTCTTCAATCGGCACGACGCTCTGCCCTCACTGGCCGCACATTATAGGCACAAGCGCGGGCCACTACAATTGTTTTCGTTGCCGCCTCTCACTCTCACTGCGCCGCGTGGAACAGCCGCGGGCGGCCGCCGCTGAGTTTGACCTGGAGCTTCTTGCCAGCGCTGCCCGGCGGCGGCTGGAACTCGACCCCGTATTGCCGGTCGAAGTACTCCCGCAACTCCTTCAGGTAGGGCAGCAACGAGGGCGGATGCAGGCCCAGCGCCAGAGCCTGCCCGCCCGTCTCGCTCGCCAGCCGCTGTAGGTAGGCCTGCTGGTCGACGTGACCAATCTCCCCCGTCGAGGAGCCGACATGGAGCACCCAGACGACAACGCCACGCTCCTGGATCCGAGGGAGGGCGCGGTTGAGACTCGGGTCGTGATAGGTCTGGCCCGACAGGCTGTCCCCTTCGCCGAGGTAAAGAATCTGCCCGCGCTCCGGGAGACCCGGTGGGAAATACTCCAGCAACTCGACAATCGACCCCGCCAGGTCCCCGCCCCCACCGGCCTGTGCCGGCAGGTGCAGGGCCCCCACCGCGGCCGCGCGGTCGGTCGTGAAGGGCTGCTCGATTTGCAGCGCGCCTCCGCGCTTATAGGCCACCATCACCCGCGCGCCCGCAGGCAAGCCGTCAATGAATTGCCGCAGCTCAGAGAGGTTCTGAGTCAATGTCGGGCCGGCACTGTCGTCAATCAACAGCGCCAGCCGCAGCGGGCGCTCTTCCGGTTGATACACCCTCGTGACCTGCGCCGGCTGGTTGCCCACGCGCACTTCGAATTCCGACGCTGCGACTGATTCGAGGGGCTTGGCCAACGTCACCAGGATGGAGCGCGACTCCTGCGCAGCGGCCACGCTCGTGACGAGAACCACACCCAGGCCGGCGAGCGCGCCGAGGAGTCTTCGGTTCACGGTTGCCCCCTTCAAGCGATGGAGTGGCGGATAAAGCCGACCACCGCCAGGCCCAGCCCCCCCAGGAAAAGAAACGGCAGCGCGTAGTTGATCACCCAGTCGGGAATCTCAAACGGGATGGCGAGGGGAAGGGGCGAGTGTCCGCCGAGCAGGTAGTAGCTGATGCCCGCCAGCAGCATGTAGAGCAGCCCGCGGCGAATCCAGCGCGCCCCCACCTCGGCGCCGCCCGGGGGGCGCTGGCGGAAAACCGTGCGCGACGTCAGTTCTTCGCGGCAGTAGGGGCAGAGGGTGAAGCGCGCCGAGACGATCTTGCCGCAGTTAGCGCACTGAATGTCGGACATCGCTTCATGCCTCTCTGCCTAGCGCTCCGGTGCCAGCACCTTCACGCCACGCAGTTTCCGGTTCATCTTCACTTTCTTCAGCTCGCCTTCGCCCTGATACTCCAGCACCACCTGCTGGCGCAGCAGCTTGTTGAATTCGGCCAGAAACGGCCGGATGTCCACGGCGAATTTGCCGGCGGAAAAAACTTTGGCCCCGGTGGCGTCGGCCAGGTAATCCAGATAGGCGCTGCCGGAGGGTGCAGCGCCGGCGCTGCCGAAGGGGTCGGTGCCGGGCGTCGCCATGCCGCCGTACTCAACCGAGGGCGCCTGCTTCCCCTGACCCTCGCGCGCCAGCGGGCCCTGGCCGGTGACTTCCGTCAGTCGCGTCTCGGGCGCGAACGCAACCACGTACACCACCCACACCGGGATGCCGGCCTGGATGGAGTGCCGGATGGCTTGCACCAGCATCTTGTTCTGCTGCGGCGTGGAAGCGGATTGCGCGGCGATTGAATCGCTGCCTTCGCTGAACAGCAGGATTTCTTTGCGTGCCGGTGGCAGGCTGTCCATGTAGGCGACGATCTGTGTCACCTTGTCGTAGGGGGAGGGCGGCGCCGCCGCCGGGTTGCCGTTGGGTGCCCGCAGCGCGTTAGCCACCCGCGGCAGGTCGGAGTAGAAGTGCGGTGGCGGCAGGGCGAAGTCAATCGTCTGCGCATTCAGATAAAAAACGCCCACGTAAGTGTTGGGCGGCTGCGAAGTGATGAACTCCCGCAGCGCCGGCAGTTGGGTGGCAAAATCGGGCGGCTGGTTGTCCTGCAGTACGATGGCGAGCAGTGTGGGCAGCTCTTCCGGCTTCAGAATTTTCACCGGCGGTGCTTTCTGCTTGCCGACCTCTACTTGAAAATCTTCCGGCTTTACCTCCGGCACGTCTTCCAGTTGGCCGTCGAAGGTCACCACCACACGCCGTGGCTTGGGCGGCTGCGGCTGCGCCGGGGGTTGCTGCTGTGCCAGCGCCGGCGTCAGGAGCAGCAGGAGCATCGCTCCAGGCAGAGCTCGGCTCACAAACTTCCATGCGGTCTTCGTCACGGCAGGTTCCCCCCTTCGCCCACCCCGACTCCCCGTCGGGATTCTACTCCAACCCGCGCGCCGCGCAAGACCGGAATTGATCGGCTGCGGCGAATTCGCGCCGGCGGCAGCCATTTTTGCCGCAGCCGGCAGCATGGGTTACTCGCGCGATTTCATGAATTCGCATCGCCTCCCGCGCCCCGCGATCTCTTGTTGTCAGCGCTGCTTTCCCGATTTTCGGTTTTCGAGTCCCCAAGACAGGCAAGAATGCCTGTCCTACTCTTTGGCGGCGGCGTCCAGGAAGGCGCGGAGCTTGCGGGAGCGGGAGGGGTGCCGCAGCTTGCGCAGCGCCTTGGCCTCAATCTGGCGGATGCGTTCGCGGGTCACCTGGAAGGACTGCCCCACTTCTTCCAGCGTATGCTCGGAGCCGTCGTCGAGCCCGAACCGCATCTTGATCACTTTCTCTTCGCGCGGCGTCAGCGTCTTCAGCACCGACTCGGTTTGCTCCTTCAGGTTCAGGCTGATGACCGCGTCCGACGGCGACACAATCGCCTTGTCCTCGATGAAGTCCCCCAGGTGCGAATCCTCTTCCTCGCCGATGGGGGTTTCCAGCGAAATCGGCTCCTGGGCAATCTTCATCACCTTGCGCACCTTCGACACCGGCAGGTCCATGCGCTTGCCGATTTCTTCCGAAGTCGGCTCGCGGCCCAACTCCTGCACCAGTTGCCGCTGGGTGCGCACCAACTTATTGATGGTCTCGATCATGTGCACCGGGATGCGGATGGTGCGGGCCTGGTCGGCGATGGCGCGGGTAATCGCCTGGCGAATCCACCAGGTGGCGTAGGTCGAAAACTTGTACCCGCGCCGCCACTCGAACTTGTCCACCGCTTTCATCAAGCCGATGTTGCCTTCCTGGATCAGGTCGAGGAACTGCAAGCCGCGGTTGGTGTACTTCTTGGCGATGGAGACCACCAGGCGGAGGTTGGCTTCGATGAGCTCGCGCTTGGCCTGCGCCGATTCCGCCTCGCCGCGCTCGACCACCCGCAGGGTGCGCCGCAACTCATCGGCGGAAACCTCGGCGGCCTCTTCCAGCGCCGCCAGGCGCGCCCGCAGCTCGCGCAGGTCTTTGCGGGCGTCGCGGGCGGTCTCTTCGGTGCCGACTTCGACGCGGCGGCCGATCTTCATCAGGTCGCGCTCGAGCTGCGCCAGGTCTTCCACCGTGGTGCGGAGCTTGTCGATGAGCCGCTTGCGCTCGAGGTGGTTGAACTCAATCGAGCGCAGGATGCGCCCCGCCTTGACCCGCTCGCGCGCCAGCGCCCAGCGCGCCCGGATGGCCTGGCGGCTCTTCTTGGCGCGGATTTTTTCCAACCGGCTCGCCAGTTGCCGCGTCCGGTCGTGGTGCCGGGCCAGCTTGTCGATGACCCGCAGCAGCGCCCGCTTCTTTTCGTCCAGCCGCTCTTCGGTCAGCTCGTCGTCGTCGTACTGGACGATTTCCTTGATGGACTTCTCGCCGGTCCGCAGCGCCTGGCCGAGGGAAATGACTTCCTTGATGATGAGCGGGGAGCGCGAGAGCACCGTCATCACCCGCACCTGGCCGCGCTCGATGCGCTTGGCGATGGCCACTTCGCCCTCGCGGGTCAGCAGCGGGACGGTGCCCATCTCCCGCAGGTACATCCGCACCGGGTCGTTGGTGCGCTCCAGCGCCCCCGGCGTGAGGTCGAGCTCCACCTCTTCCGTCGCTTCTTCGGTCTTGTCGTCCGACGGCGTCAGGCGGCCGGGGATTTTCTTCGGGGCTTCTTCGACAATCTCGATGCCGGCGTCGTCGAACGCCGTCAGCACGTCGTCAATTTCGTCCGAGGTATGCACTTCCGCCGGCAAGAGGTCGTTGACCTCGTCGTAGAGCAGGTAGCCCCGCTCCTTGCCCATCAGGATGAGCCGCTTCACCGAGTCGTACTTGTCTTCAATCGCCAACCGTCAAACTCCTTCCTCGCCGTCGGGGCGCGCAGACACGCCGGCCGACAGCCAGGCCAATCTCTTCATTATGTGGAAGATTTCCCTAGCCTCACGCAGCTCCGCACGCGCCCGCTGCTCTCTCCCACTTGCTTAGATGCGCCGCCGGGGAGAAAGATTTCGCCCAAACCTAACAAAACTAGCACTCTCCTCCGCTCCCCGTCAATCCCCCGTATCGCGGTGGAATAGCCTACTCACATGGTATCCCCCCTGTGGGGTTGCGGTGTTCCTGGCACCCCCTTTGCCCAATCCCCCACGCCGTGCCCTGTGGGGGCGGGAGCTTGTGTCCCGCCACCCCGTCTCTGTTTGTCATCCGTGTGCATCTGTGGTTCCCAAAGCCTTTCTCCTGCTTCCCTTTTCTCTCCCGCCCCGTCCAAGTTGTTTCATGCGAACCCGCCGCCTCCTTGCTCTCGCCGCCGTTCTGGCTCTTCCGGCCCTCGCCCAGCAGATGGCCGACCCGAACTTCAAGGCCAGCGTCGAGCACCCCGCCTACACCCGCGACCATCCCCGCGTCGTCCTCGACGAAGCCCACTCCAACTTCCATACCGCCGACGGCCGCTACAAGCCCTTTGCCGATCTCCTGCGCCGCGACGGCTACGACGTCGTCCCCGGCAAAGCGAAGTTCGACAAGGCCGCCCTCGACGGCGTCCGCGTGCTCGTCATCGCCAATGCGCTCGCCGCAGACGCCGGCGACGACAAGTCCGCTCCGGCCTTCGCCGAAGAGGAGTGCAACGCCGTCGGCGACTGGGTCCGCAACGGCGGCTCGCTGCTGCTCCTCGCCGACCACGCCCCCTTCGGCAGTGCCGCCGAGATCCTCGCCCGCCGCTTCGGCGTCGACATGGGCAAAGGCTTCGTCTTCGACCTCTCCAACAATGCTGCCTCCCCCACCACCCTCGTGTTCTCCCGCGAAAACGGCCTCCTCGCCGACCACCCCATCACCCGCGGCCGCAACCCAGCGGAAGAAATCCAGCGCGTGGTCAGCTTCACCGGCCAGTCGCTCAGCATCCCCGACGGCGCCACCGCCTTCATGCAACTCAGCTCCACCGCCGCCGAAGCCGCTTCGCGCCCCGCTCTCCAGGCTGCCGTGCAGAGCAGGCTCCGCGGCGCCCCGCCGGACCCCTCCCAGCCCGCGCCCACCCCCGTCGGCGGGCGCGCCCAGGGCCTCGCCTTCACTTTCGGGGAGGGCCGGGTGGTGATTATGGGCGAGGCGGGAATGTTCTCCGCCCAGCTCATCCGCTACGAAGCCGCCGGCCAGGCGCAGGAAATCAAGATGGGCATGAACGTCGAGGGCAACGACAACCGCCAGCTCCTCCTCAACGTCCTCCACTGGCTCTCGGGTTTGCTCAACTAGCCCACACCTCTCGTCCGCCATTCCGTGTCTGACCCTGACTCGTCGCGGAGGCAGCGCCTTGCTCCCGCCCTCGTCAGGGCACGGCTTCTAGCCGTGCCGATAAGCAGCCCGCAAGAAAGGGGCTGTAGCCCGCTGAGGTCTTCTAGTGCAGTTCCGCCAGCGCCTTCGATACCGCCTGCTTCCGCCCCAGCAGTTCCCGCACCTGCCTGGACTCTTTGGCCTGCTCGGCGGCCTTGATTTTCTGCTGAAGCTCGCGCAGCTCCGCTTCGAGCTTCATCCGCCGCATCGCCTTCAAGCAGGCCCGCGCCTCTTCGAGCGTCGCCGTGGCGCCGGGTTTGGCTTCAAACGCCAGCTCGTAGAGCCAGCACCGCTCGCCCTCCGGCATGCGCTCGAGCAGCGCGTTGAAGCTCACCTCCTCGCCCGCTCGGGCCATCGCCAGCACCTGCTCGAACACCCGCTCCAGCGCCCCGCCCTTGTGGTCGGCGTCATCCTCCAGCTCTTTCAGCACGTCGGCGCGGATGTCGGCGCTCTCCAGCACGATTTGCAGCAGCCGCCGCTCGGCCGGCTTGATGGCGCCGCGCTCCAGCACCTGCTTCACTTCCGGCCGGAACTTCATCTCTTCGCGGCGCTCCACCGCCGCCCGCCGCAGCTCTTCCCGCAGCAGCTTTTCTTCAATCCCCAGCCGCGAGGCCAGTTCCGCCGCCCACTCCGCCCGCCGGATCTTGTTCGGCAGCCGCGCCAGATAGGGCAGCAGATAATTCAGCGCGGCAATCTTCCCCTCCTGCGCCCGCCAATCGAACCGCCCCCGAGCCCGCTCCACCAGGTAATCCAGGTACGGCAGCGACTCCTTCAGCTTCGCCCGGTAGGCCGCCGCGCCCTTCTCCCGCACAAACAAGTCCGGGTCGAACCCCGCCGGCAGCGCCAGCACCCGCACCTGAAAATCGGCGGCCAGCAGGAGGTTGAGCGAGCGCTCCGTCGCCGCCACGCCGGCGGCGTCGGGGTCGAAGCTCACCACCACGTTGCGGGTCGAGCGCGCCAGCAGCTTCACCTGGGTTTCGGTCAGGCTCGTCCCGCAGGTCGCCACCACGTTGGCGACCCCGGCGGCGTGGGCGGCGATGCAATCGAGATACCCCTCCACCATCACCGCGAAGTTGTCTTTGCGGATCGCGTCCTTCGCCCGCTGCAGGTTGTAGAGCACCCGGCTCTTCTGATAAATCGGGGTTTCGGGCGAGTTCAGGTACTTCGGCATCTCATCGCCCATCGCCCGCCCGCCGAACCCCACCAGCCGCCCGCTCTCGGAGTGAATCGGAAACATCACCCGGCGGCGGAAGCGGTCGTAGACCGTCCCCCGCTCGTCCTTGTTGGCCAGCCCGCTGGCTTCAATCAGCTCCTGCGCGTAGCCCGCTTGCTTGAGCCGTCGCACCAGCGCGTCGCCGGCGCCCGGGGCGTAGCCGAGGCCGAAGGTCTGGATGATTTCGTCCGTCAGCCCGCGGTCGTGCAGGTAGTCGCGCGTCAGCTTGCCCTCGCGCGTCTCGTTCAACTGCTCCAGAAAGAACCGCGCCGCCTGCTCGTGCACCTCCACCAGCCGCGTGCGGATGCGCGTCTCCTTGGCCTCTTCCGGCGTGCGCGGCCGCCGCTCCGGCAGCTTCACGCCCGCCTTGTCCGCCACCAGCTTCATCGCTTCCGGGAACGTCAGCTTTTCAATCTCCATCACGAACTTGAAGACGTCCCCGCCCACGCCGCAGCCGAAGCAGTGGAAAATCTGTTTGGTGGGATGCACGGCGAACGACGGCGTTTTCTCGGAATGGAACGGGCACAGCCCGACGAAGTTCTGCCCGCTCTTGCGCAGGCGCACGTAGTCGCCCACGATGCGGACGATGTCCGCCTGCTGCTTCACCTTCTCGGCAATGCTCCCCGGCTCCGCCACTATTCGCCTCTTCGCAGCTCCGCTACCGTGACGCCTCCGCCGCCGTGCTCGCGCTCGGCTTCGCGCGTGGATTCTACATGGGGATGCTGGGCCAAGAACTCCGCCAGCGCTTTTTTCAGCGCGCCGGTGCCGAGGCCGTGCACGATGCGCACCTCGCGATGCCCGGCCAGAACTGCCTCGTCCAGAAACTTGTCCGCCTTCTCCAGCGCTTCCTCGACTCTCATCCCCCGCACCTGCAACTCTGCCGTTGAAGTTCTCTGCGGCCTCTGCGCCTCTGCGGTGGGAGTTGCTTGTACTGTTACAGAAGCCTTCGCCTGCTTTTCCTTTTCTACCGATTCCACATCATCGGCTTTGGCGCGCATCCGCAGGCTGCCGATCTGCGCCTCAAAGCTGTCTTCTCCGAGCTTGGCAAGTATCACCCCGCGCCGGGCAATCCCTCTCAACTTCACGCGAGCACCAACGACCAAATCTTCCGGCTTGATGCGTTTGGACTCCGGCTTGCGCGCGCTCTCCCCCAGGTGCTGCACGATGGCAATGTCGGCCTCGCGCTTCACTTCCGCCTGCACCCGGCTCATCTGCCGCGCCCCGAGCTTCTCCATCCGCTCGCGCAGCTTGGGGTCGCGGATCGAATCAATCACGTCGCGCATTTCCTTGCGATACTCCGCCAGAACTGTATTCAGGTTGCGCTCCAGCTCGGCCAGCCTCTTCCGCTGCTGCTCCAGCCACTCCCGCTGGAGCTGCTCCCGCTCCCGCTGCAACTTCGCCAGCGCCGCCCGCACTTCGCTCTGCAACTGTTCGAGTTCCTGGCGCGCCTGGTGCAGCGAGCGAATCAGCGCCGCGGTCTCGGCGGCCTCTGCGGTAAGCCGTTCTCGCGCCGCCTGCACAATCTCCGCCGGCAGCCCCAGCCGTGCTGCGGTCTCCAGCCCGCTGGAAACTCCCGGCACGCCCACCAGCAGGCGGTAGGTCGGCCGCAGGTTGACTTCATCGAACTCCACCGCCGCGTTCACTACGCCCGGGGTCGAGGCCGCGTAGGCCTTCAGCCGCTCGTGGTGGGTCGTCGCAATCGTCAGCGCCTCGCGCCGGCGGAAGTGTTCCAGCAGCGCGATGCCCAGCGCTGCGCCTTCCTCCGGGCTGGTGGCCGCGCCCAGCTCGTCGAGCAGCACCAGCGAGCGCGCCCCCGCCTCCGCGGCCATCTCGCGCAGGTTCATGATGTGCGCCGAAAAGGTGGAGAGGTTTTCCACCAGCGACTGCTCGTCGCCGATGTCGGCCAGCACGTGCTCAAACACTGGCAACCGCGCTTCCTCCGCCGGCACCGGAATCCCCGACTGCGCCGCCAGCGCCGCCAGGCCGACGGTCTTCAGCGCGGCTGTTTTTCCGCCGGCGTTCGGTCCGCTGATAACCAGCACCCGCTGCCCGTCGGACAGGTTCACCGAGATGGGCACGACTTCGCCTCCACCTCGCGCTCTCTTCAGGGCTGCTTCGAGCAGCGGATGGCGCACGGCGGTCAAGTGCAGCGCGCCGTTTGGGCTCATCGCCGGCAGGGTGCAGCGGAAGTCGCGCCCGTAGCGCGCCCGGGCAAACAGCAAATCAAGCGCCGCAATCGTCGCCGTCGCCTGCTCCAGCGCCGCCTGCTGGCGCGCCAGTTGCTCGGTCAGCCCAATCAGGATGCGCCGGATCTCCAGCGCTTCTTCTTCGCGCAGGCGCACCAGTTCGTTGTTGAGCGCGATGGTGGCCAGCGGCTCGAGGAACAGCGTCTGCCCGGTGCCGCTGGCGGCGTGCACCACGCCGTCGGGCCGCGTGCGCGCGTCAGCGCGAATCGGCAGCACCAGCCGCCCGCCGCGCAGGGTGACGAACTCATCCTGCAAAGCGCCGCGCTCACCGGCTTCCGTCTGCACGCGCTTGAGCGCGCGGTGGAGCTTCGCTTCGGTGGCGCGGATTTCGCGCCGCAGGTCGGCCAGCGCCGGCGAGGCGTAGTCGTCAATCTCGCCCCCGGGCAGAATCCGCCGCCGGATATCGCGCTCGGTCGAGGTGAAGTCGCGCAGCCCCGCCGCCAGCTCGCGCAGCCGAGGCAGCTTCTCGCGATAGCGCGGCTGGCCCAGCGCCTGGCGGGCGCGGGTGGAGGCCGCCAGCAGCGTCACGGCGTTCAGCAATTCTTCCGGCGTTAGCGCCGCGTCCCGCACGCCCAGCCTCGGCAGCCACCCCGCGGGGTCGACCACGTCGGCAAAGCCCATCTCTTCGCCGTCCTCCAGCAGCAACCGCGCCTCCGCCACCCGCTCGAGCTCCGCCGCAATCCACGCGGCGTCATTTGACGGCGCCAGGGCCTCGAGCGCCCCCTGCCCCGGCGCACACGTCAGCCGCTCCCGGAGCAAACTCTTGAGTTGGGAAAACTCCAGACGGTCGAGAGTGTGGGGATGCATGCAGCGTTCGGAAAGGCCATCCTAGGCGGGGGCGCGCGCGGTGTCAATCACCGCCCCGGCGCACCTACTTTTTCAAGGCAACAGAGACCTGTGGTATCCTCTTCCAACGTTTGGGGACAGGGATGGCGAAACGCAGCACAATTGCGCTCGGCCTGACGCTGGCGATATTGTTTTTCGCGTCCCAGCTCGACGCGGCCCCGCCCAAATCCAAGAAAAAGCCGCGCCGCATCGACGGCCGCGCCTTCTACGGCTACGGCCCCTTTGAACAAGCCGACGCGACCGCGCTCGAGCCCGTGGGCGAGCACCCTGGCACCGGCGAAGTTCTCAAGCTGCTCCGCCCTGCCGCCCAGGCTTTCCTGGAAATGCAACAGGCCGCGCTCCAGGAAGGCGTCTGGATCATTCCCATCTCCGGCTTCCGCGACAACGCGCGCCAGGCGGCTCTTTTCCGCCGCGCGGTTCGCAAGTACGGCAGCCAGCGCCAGGCGGCGCGCTGGGTGGCCGTGCCTGGTTTTTCGCACCACGAGGCTGGCCTCGCGGTGGACCTCGGCGATGGCACCGCGCCCCAGTGCCGCGTGCGCCGCTGCTTCCGCAAGACCGACGCCTATCGCTGGCTGCGCGCGAACGCCGAGCGCTTCGGCTTCCAGCTCAACCGGCCCCGCAACCCGCGCTCCGGCCCGCCCCGCGAGCCCTGGCACTGGCGCTACGTCGGCCCCACCGACTTCGACGCGCAGCAGGCCGCCGACCAAGCCTCTGCCACCGACCTCGACTAGCCGCGCTCTCAATCCCCTTATCTTTGCGAATCTGAGGTTTCATAGTAGTTTGCTCACCAGCAGGTTCACCGCTTCCTCCGGCGTGTCCCCACGGAGGAGGGGATTGGAGTGCAGCTCGCTGGCCGGAATCGCCCGCACCACCGGCTCCCAGAAGTCGCCCAGAGTCACCACCGGCTTTTCCAACAGGAATCCTTTGTTGATCCACTCCCACACCACCGCCAGCTCCACCAGCGTGCCAGTGCCGCCCGGCAGGACCACGTAGCCTGCGCCCAGCTCCACCAGCTTGAGCAGGCGCTCGTGCCAGGTCGCGACGCGAATCTCTTCCTCGACCCATTGGTTCGCGGGTGAGTTGAACACCGCCGCCGTCACGCCAATCGTCTTGCCGCCCGCCTCGCGCGCGCCCCGCGACACCGCCTCCATCGTCCCGCCGTAGCCGCCGGTCGCCACGCCGAACCCGGCGCGCGCTAAGAGCTCTCCCAGCCGCCGTGCCGTCTCGTAGGGCTCCGAGCCCGGCTCCGGCCTCGAGCTGCCAAAGACAGTGACAACGGGAGAAGGTCTGTTCATTCCAGTGGGGCCGACGTCCCTGTCTGCCGTAGTTTGTATAGACTATTTGAGTCTTTTGGGGAACAATTTCGCTCCCGCAATCGTCTAAGAGATTGCCATCCTGACTCTCCATGAGGAGCCGACCGATGAAATCGCTTACCCGCGCACTCGTTCTCTGCCTGCTGGCTGCCACCCTGGTCCCGGCCCAGGCTCCGCCCACGGCGGGGCCGGGCGACGTCATCCAGCCCGGCGACAACCTGGTGGTCGAAGGCGTCCCGCCCATCCCAGCCTCGCTCGCCGCCACCGTAGCCCGCTACACCGACTTCCGCTCCGCCTCGCTGCAAGACTGGCACCCCACCAAGCGCGAGATGCTTATCAGCACCCGCTTCGCTGACACCACTCAAATCCACCGCGTCAGCATGCCGGGCGGCGCCCGCTACCAGCTCACCTTCTTCCCCGACCGCGTCGCAGGGGCCCGCTATGAACCCAGGAACGGCGACTACTTCCTCTTCGCCAAAGACGTCGGCGGCGGCGAATGGTTCCAGCGTTACCGCTACGACTTCTCCACCGGCAACGTCACACTGGTCAGCGATGGCGGCCGCTCGCAGAACAACCTCGGCGTGTGGTCCCGCGCCGGCGACCGCACCGCCTACAGCTCGACCCGCCGCAACGGCAAGGACCGCGACATCTGGGTGATGAACCCCGCCGACCCCAAGTCCGATAAGCTGCTGCTCCAGGTCGAAGGCGGCGGCTGGGGCGCGCAGGACTGGTCGCCCGATGACAAGCAGCTCGTCGTCGGCGAAGGCATCTCGGTGAATGAAAGCTACCTCTGGCTGGTTGACGTTGCCACCGGCGAGAAGAAATTGATTACCCCCAAGGGCGGCGCGGTCAAAGTCGCCTACGGCGGCGCCGCCTTCAGCCCCGACGGCAAGGGCCTCTACGTCACCACCGACAAGGACTCCGAGTTCCAGCGCCTGGCCTACCTTGACCTCGCCACCGGCTCCCACACCTACCTCACCAGCCACATCAACTGGGACGTGGACGAGTTTGAGCTTTCCTACGACGGCAAGACCATCGCCTTCGTCACCAACGAGGACGGCATCGGCGTGCTCCACCTGCTCGACACCGCCACCGGCAAGGAGAAGCCCGCGCCCAAGCTGCCGGCGGGTTCCATCTTCGGCGTCGAGTGGCACCGCAACAACCGCGACCTCGCTTTCCATCTTGCCTCCGCCCGCGCCCCCGTCGACGTCTATTCCGTCGACGTCTCCACCGGCAAGGTCGACCGCTGGACTTTCTCGGAAACCGGCGGCATCAACACCGAGAACTTCTCTGAGGCCGAGCTCATTCGCTGGAAGACTTTTGACGGCAGGATGATTTCCGGCTTCCTCTACAAGCCGCCCGCCCGCTTCACCGGCAAGCGCCCGGTCATCATCAACATTCACGGCGGCCCCGAGTCGCAGTTCCAGCCCGGCTTCCTCGGCCGCAACAACTTCTACCTGAACGAGCTCGGCGTTGCCCTCATTTTTCCCAACGTGCGCGGTTCCACCGGCTACGGCAAAACTTTCGTCCAGCTCGACAACGGCAGGAAGCGCATGGACTCGGTGCGCGACATCGAGACCCTGCTCGACTGGATCCAGACCCGGCCCGACCTCGACTCCGACCGCGTCATGGTCACCGGCGGCAGCTACGGCGGCTTCATGACCCTGGCCGTCGCCACCAACTACAACGACCGCATCCGCTGCTCGCTCGACGTCGTCGGCATCTCCAACTTCGTCACCTTCCTGGAGAACACCGAGAGCTACCGCCGCGACCTCCGCCGCGTCGAGTACGGCGACGAGCGCGACCCGGAGATGCGCGCCTACCTGGAAAAGATTTCGCCCGCCAACAACGCTCGCAACATCACCAAGCCGCTCTTCGTCGTCCAGGGCGCCAACGACCCTCGCGTGCCGCGCACGGAGTCCGAGCAGATGGTCGCCACCGTGCGCAAGAACGGCTCGCCGGTCTGGTATTTGATGGCCAAGGACGAAGGCCACGGCTTCGCCAAAAAGAAAAACCAGGACTTCCAGTTCTACGCCACCGTGCAGTTCATCCAGGAGCACCTGCTGAAGTAAGCGGGAAAAGGAAATCACTAGGACAGGGCCTTCCTGCCTGTCCTGAGTCGGCACGCTCTGCCACGAAGGGCCTGTATACAGCGCGGCCGCGCCGGCCCTCTTTTCTATTTTCTAGTTTCTGATTTCGCCTTTCCGTTCTTGCTGGGCGGGGGCAAGTCCACCAGCGCCGCGCAAATCGCGTCCATCAGCTCCAGCGCCCGGCGGTCGCCCAGCCGGTGGTGGTTGACGAAAATGGCAAAGATGAGCGGCTCGCCCGTCTGCGTTTCCACATAGCCCGCCAGGGCGTTGGCGTCGTTGAGCGTCCCGGTCTTGGCCCGCACCCGCGCCCGCGTGGGCGCCTCCCGCATGCGTTCTTTGAGCGTGCCGTCGAGCCCCGCCACCGGGAACGTGTCGCGATAGAGCTCGCCCCACGGCTGCGCGGCGGCATAGCTCAGCAGCTTGACCACTGCCCGCGGCGTCACCAATCCGGCCCGCGCCAGCCCCGACCCATCCCGAATCGCCACTTCATCCGGATTGATGCCGAGGTTCGCCAGCCACGCCCGCAGCACCTCCAGCCCCGCCTCTGTGCTGCCGTCGCCCCGTCGCGGCGGCGGCTCGTTCGGCTTCCGCAGCCGCTCCGTCAGCGCGCTCGGCGGGGGCATCTGGCAGCCCAGCAGCCGCAGCAGCATTTCAGCGTGCAGGTTCTGGCTGTTCTTGTTGATGAGGCGCACTTCTTCGACCAGCGGCAGGGAGATCCGCTCGGCCAGAATCACCGGCAGCGCGCCCGGCGGCTCGGAGGTGAACGGCGGCGCCGGGGCGTAGCGCACGTCCACGCGGCCCTGCAGGCGGATGCCGCGCCGCTCCAGCGCCCGCAGGAACAGCTCGCCGGCAAACTCCGACGGTTCTTCAATCGCAACCCACAGGGTGCGCCCCTTGTGATTGAGCGCGATGGGCCCGCTGATCTCCAGCACCCGGCTGCCCGGGTCGCGCCGCAGGTAGAGCTGGGTTTCGCCGTCGGGCGGCGTGGTCCAGGTGCGGTTCACGATTTGATAGAAGCGCGTGAACGGCAGCCAGGTAATCTGCGCCGCCTGGTTGACCTGCTCGCCCGGCTCCACCCGCACCGCGAGCACGTTGTCCGCCAGCGAGAGCGCCCGCACCGGCGCCCCGTAGCTCCACACCATGTCGCCGATGGACCAGTCGAGCCCGTAGGGTTCGGGGGCGAAGAACGATTGGTCGATGACGAGGTCGCCGGACACCAATTGCACGCCCTTGGCAGCCACCTGCGCCGCCAGCTCGTCGAGGACCAAGCTCGGGTCGCAAATCTGCTCGTCGCGTTTCTTCGCCGGATCGTAGGGCAGGTCGCAGCCCGCCAGGTCGGGGTCGCCGCCACCGACAAAGTAAAGGTTGCCCGCCAGCCGCCCGTCGCGCTCGATGCGCCCGCGCGTCCCGACGACGGTGCGGAAGCGATAGTCCGGGCTGAGCAGCGAGAGCGCCGCCGCCGTGGTGAAGAGCTTGGTCACCGACGCCGGGGTGAAGTAGCGGTCGGCGTTCAGCCCATAAAGCGTGCGGCCGCGCTGCGGCGCGTAGACCTCGATGCCCCAGAAGCCGCGCGCCGCGTCTTGCTGGCCGACGATTTCATTGATGCGCCGCGCCAGCTCCTGCTCGCCCGCCTCCTGCGCCGCCGCTGGCAGCGCCAAAGCGAGTAAAAGAACGAAAACCGAAGACCGAAGATCGAAAAACAAATGAACACCAGTTTTCCGTTTTCGCTTTTCGGTTATCGGCTTCTGGGTCAGCACGCCAGTTTGCGCGCCAGTTCTTTGGCGAAATACGTCAGCACCACCTGCGCCCCGGCGCGGTGAATCGCGGTAACGGTTTCCACCATCGTGCGCTCCAGGTCGAGCCAGCCCAGCCGGGCCGCGGCGTGAATCATCGCGTACTCGCCGCTCACCTGGTAGGCCGCCACCGGCACGTTGAAGGTGTCGCGCACCTGGCGGATGACGTCGAGGTAGGGCAGCGCCGGCTTGACCATGATGAGGTCGGCGCCTTCTTCGAGGTCGAGCGCCACCTCGCGCAGCGCCTCGCGGGCGTTCGCTGCGTCCATCTGGTAGCTGCGCCGGTCGCCGAACTGCGGTGTCGACTGCGCCGCCTCCCGGAAGGGCCCGTAAAACGCCGAGGCGTACTTGGCGGCGTAGCTCAAGATGGGAATGTGCTCGAAACCGTTGGCATCGAGCGCCTGGCGAATGGCCGCCACGCGCCCGTCCATCATGTCGGAGGGCGCCACGATGTCGGCCCCGGCGCGCGCCTGGCTGAGCGCGGTCTTGGCCAGCAGCTCGAGCGAGGCGTCGTTCACCACCACGCCGTTCTCCACCTTGCCGCAGTGGCCGTGGCTGGTGTACTCACACAAACAGACGTCGGTGATGACCACCAAGCCCGGCAGCTCGCGCTTCAGCGCCCGCACCGCGCGCTGCACGATGCCGTCCTCGGCGTAGGCGCCCGAGGCGAGCTCGTCCTTCGACTCCGGCAGGCCGAACAGTATCACCGCCGGGACGCCGAGCTTGTGCGCCTCGCGGCACTCTTCCACCAGTTGGTCGACGGAAAGATTGGCGACGCCCGGCATCGAAGCGATTTCCTTGCGCACGCCCTCGCCCGGGCAGACGAACAGCGGGTAGACCAGGCTCTCCACCGAGAGTCGCGTCTCGGCCACCAGCCGCCGCAGCGCCTCCGAGCGCCGCAGCCGCCTCATCCGGGTTTGCGGGAACCCCATCGCCTCTCCCTCGTGCCGGCGATTATATCCCAGCCGCACCGAGGTCTAAAGGGTTTCGCCGCAGCCGGGGTCGTTAGTCTTTCTTGCCTGGCGGGAAGTGGAAGTCGGTGCCGACTCCTTGCGCCTCCCCGCCCAGCGGCAGAAGGACAGCAGGTTTTTTTGACTATTTTCGGTAAATGCTCGCCGCGGCCAAGCCCAGTGCCAGCGCTCGCGGCAACTCGTAAAGAATCTGCTTGACCACGATTTCGCCGCGCCACGGCTGCACCGCGTAGTAGGTGAGGAAACCCGCTACCGACGTCAGGCACCAGACCGCAATCCCGAACCGCAGCCCCTGGCCCACCCAGGGTTTGTCCTCGACGCCTTGCACGAACGCCACCGAAAACACCACGAAGTTCAGCAGCATCCACTGAAAGTAGTTGGCCGCCTCCTCCTGCGTTCGCAGCAGGTTCGGGTATTGCGCGTAGTCGGCCTGCAGCAGCATCCCGTGAATCACAAACCCCGCGATGTTGTTCAGAATCAGAACGGCCAGCACGGCCAGCGCGAAGCGTTTCCAGTTCATCTCGTCTCCTTTTGGGTTACGGCTTGGCTTGCCGCTCGGCGCGGATGAAGTGCCCCGGCCACTCGACCCGCCCCACTTCAAAGCGGTATTGCAGGTTGCTCAGCACCGCCTCCCAGGCGCGGTCAAAGTAGGCGTAGGTCTTGTCCCAGTCTTCCCCCACGCCCCAACCGGTGTGAGTCATCGTCACCCGCGTCTGCTTCGGGCCGGCTTCTTCCAGCTCGATGACCACCAGCGTGTGCACTCCCGAGTCGCGGATTGTCGGGATGCTCGGCGGTGCGTTCCACTCGAACGCCAGCAGCTTCATCGGCACCACCGAATGCACCTTGCAGCCCTCGCTACCCCGCTGGCCCTCCGGCTGCGACAGCCCGAAGTAGATTTCGTACGGTCCGCCGATGCGTGCTTCGACTTTCGCCGCTGGCGCGAAGAAGCCGGTCACGCCTTCCGTCGTCGTCCAAGCGTTCCACACTTCGGCGAGCGGCGCCGCCACCGTTACCTGCTTGCGCAGGCTGCGCTGCCAGCCGGCGGGCGCCGCGGCGGTTTCTTTCTCGCGCACGAAGCGGTTCTCCAGCGTGAAGCGCTCCCAGCCTTTGTCGGTCTTTCGAAACACCTCGGTGACGTAGGTGTCGGGATCGGGGAAGCGGAAGGTCTCGCGGTACTCGACCGTGCCCTTGGCGCCGTATTGCGTCCAGGTGAACACCAGCGCGTCGCCCTCCGGCTCCACCGTGCCGTCAATCAGCGCCCCGTAGGCCGACTGCTCGCGCAGCACGATGCGCTGCTGCTGCGGGTGCCAGCCGTAGAGCCCGTCGTAGACATGCCGCTCGCCTTCTTTCGTAATGCCGTAGGCGCGGAAGAGAATGGCTTTCCCGTCCAGGCTCGAGGCGAAGACGTTGCGCGCGTCAATCACCGTCCCATCCAGCAGTTTGATTTGCCCGCGCCAGTTGCCGATGGCGCGGGCCAGCGGCTCGAGCGGGTTGGCCGGCGCTGCGCTCTGCTGCGCCCGCGCCGGCGCCGCCGAGAGAATCATCCAGAGCAACAAAACAACAAGGGCCGTGCAAGTGCCGTTTTTCATGGTTCCTCCTCAGGAAATCTCAGGCGCCGGCGGGCGCAGCAGGCGGTTGAAATAGTCCCGCAAAGTGGCGACGGCGGCGTCGAAGGGCGCGATGCTGGCGTGCGCCCGCGACTGCATCACCGCCCCTTCCATCACCGTCAGGACGAACTGGGCCAGCTGCTGCCGGTCGACCTCCGGCGGGACGCGCTCGCCCGCGTCGTCGAGGCATTTGCGGATCCAGCCCACCCAACCCTCAAAGTTTTCCGCAATCCGCTTGCGCGCTTCAGGGTGGTGGTCGCCCACCTCGATGGCCAGGTTGCCGATGGGACAGCCGCCGGTGAAAACCGTGTAGAGCAGGCCGCGGCGGTAGCCCTCCAGGATGGCGAAAATGCGCTCGATGGGGTCGGTCACCTGCTGGAAAGCAGGCTCGATGACCTCGGGTAAGAGCAGTTCCTTGTACTGCTCTAACACCGCCAGCAGCAGATCCTCTTTACTCGAGAAGTAGTGGTAGAGGCTGCCGCTATTAACCTCTGCTTTTTCCAGTATTTGCGCCACACTCGTGGCTTCGTATCCCTGCGCCCAGAACAGCTCCCGTGCCGCCTCCACGAGGCGCTCTCTGGTCGGTATTCTGGTCTTCGTCGACATTTGATTGACCATTCAACTAACACGCCCGCCCTAATCTGTCAAGCGAAATCTTTTATCGTTCACCACCAACCCTTATGCCCGACTGAGCTTCTTGCACCTCTCGTTCTCGCTGGGATCCTTCTGGCTCTTGCGGGCACACTTCGTGTACAAAGCCGCGTGGTTCCTAGTGCGTTGAAGAAAGAGGCCAACCACTCAGAAGGGCCGTACCCTACGTACGTGAGCTTCATGCTGCTGGCGTCCGTGGTCGTGCTGTGGTTCTTCCCCGGCATACTGCTTGAGCCGGTTGGTATCAGGAATACAGGCTACTAGGAGAGATAAGCGTGGGCGTCGGCATCATTTCGCTGCCTTGTGCCTGGCTCGGTGAAGGCGAACGGCAGTTGTCACGATTCGTGTTTAGCCTACTTGCGGCGTTGAATTAGATTGGTGCTGCGCTATTGCATTAGCCAACACCAGATACCTGCTGAGGGCGTGGTATAGTACAGGGCGTTGACTTGAAACCCCGGCCGGGCTAGGATGCATCTAAGTGGCGTTGGATAGAATGATGAACACCGGCTTCCACACCTTGCAAGCGCGGGTGGCTGATGCCCGCGAGCTCCCCGATTCGGTGCGCAAGAGCGACCTGCAGCGGGGCGACTGGGTCCTGGTCAAGACCAAGAACTCTACCTACGCCATTTGTGCTTTGGGCGACGACCTCTATTCAGTCAGCGGTGGCTGGTTCGACCGCAAGGGCGTTTCGCCCTCGACCACCACCATCAACGGCTGCACTTGGGGCGGCACCGCCATCAAGCATGACATCATCGCCGCGCCCGGGCTGTTCCTCGAGTTCGGCAACAAGGTCCTGACCACGCGCATCCGCGACATCCGCGTCATCCACGCCTCCTCGCACTCCTACCACGCCTAGGCTTTCCCTGTAGAATTCCTCGCCCTGCTCACCCCGGGGTCATTCTCGGCGCCGCCCCTTACCTGGGTCCCGAGCAGGTCCTCCCCAAAAATGTCGACCGCTGCGCCCGCGGCAAAGTAGAACTCCCGCTGCTGCATCGTGGTGCACTCGAAAACCGCGCGTGGAAAACTTCTGAAAGTTGTGATATAGTCCGCCGCTTCCAAGGGGAGAGAATTCCGCGGGACTTTTTCCTTTGCTGTTGATTCCCGTCGGGTTCCACGCGGTTTTCCACACCTTCTAGGGCGCGGTGAGCGATGCGGATTGAGGAAAGAGTTTCCACGCTCAGTCAAATCAGCCCTCTCACGTCTTTTGCTCTTGTGGAAATTGCTGTGAAAATCCTGTTCGCCCCCGGTGTGCCTGCCGGAGCTGGTCGATGAACGCCTGGGAAAAAGTTCTCGCGCACATCGAGCCCCGGCTCAACCCACAGACCTTCGCCACCTGGTTTCGGCCCACGCAACTGGAGGCTGTCAAGGAAAATCTTTTGACTGTCCGGGTGCCGAACGCGCTCTTCCAGAAGTGGCTGGCAACCGAAGGCGCAGCGACGGTGGCGGAAGCGCTGGCGGCGCTCGATCTTTCCTACCGCGTCGAGTACATTCCGGCGCCCGAGCCCGCTGCGGCACCCAACGGCTCGCGGCCTGAGGCGGCCAAGCCCCAGCAGGCGCGCCTCGATTTCGAGTCCACCGACTATCAGCTCAACCCGCGCTACACGTTCGACACGTTCGTAGTCGGGTCGTCCAACCAGTTCGCGCACGCGGCGGCGCTGGCGGTCGCCGATCAGCCCTCGAAGTCCTACAACCCACTCTTCCTCTATGGCGGCGTGGGTCTGGGCAAGACCCATCTGATGCACGCCATCGGCCACGTGGTGCGCAAACGCAGCCCGGGCCTGCGCATCACCTACCTCACGGCCGAGAAGTTCACCAACGACGTGATCCACGCCTTGCGCTTCGAGCGCATGGTGGGCTTCCGCGACAAGTATCGCTCCGTCGACCTGCTGCTGCTCGACGACATCCAGTTCCTCGCTGGCCGCGAGCGCACCCAGGAAGAATTCTTCCACACGTTCAACGCCCTGTACGATGGCCAGAAGCAAATCGTCATCAGCTCCGACGCCCCGCCCAAGGAAATCCCCACGCTCGAAGAGCGCCTGCGCTCGCGCTTCGAGTGGGGCCTCATCGCCGACATCCAGCCGCCTGACCTCGAAACCAAGATTGCCATCCTGATGAAGAAGGCCGAGCAGGACGGGACGCCACTGCCCTCCGAGGTGGCCGAGTACATCGCCCGCGGCATCCGCTCCAACATCCGCGAGCTCGAGGGTGCTCTCATCCGCCTGCAAGCCTACAGTTCGCTCGTGGGCGAAGAGGTTTCCCTGCCCCTGGCCGAGAAGGTCCTCAAGACCATCCTGGCGCAGCAGGAGAAGCGTGTCTCGATTGAGACCATCCAGCGCCGCGTCGCTGAGCACTTCAACCTGCGGCCCGCCGACCTCAAGGCGCGCTCCAACGCCAAGGCCATCGCCTTCCCGCGTCAGGTGGCGATGTACATCGCCAAGCAGCTCACTGGTGCTTCACTGCCGGAACTCGGCCGCGCCTTCGGCGGCAAGCACCACACCACCGTGTTGCACTCCGTCAAGAAAATCGAGCGCCTGCGCAAGCAGGATAAAGACTTCGCCCAGCAACTTCACCGTCTCTTGGATGGACTAAGTTGATGCACAGCCGCCCCGTGGATTCCCTGTGTGCTAGCAGTGCGCGCGGTGGATGTTTTCAGCCTCAGGTTGAAGATTCCCTCAGCATTCACTGCTCTCACACAATTGTATCCTCAGGCCAAGAGGCGGTGCCGCTTGCGCTTGACTCGCTTTTCATCGCAATTCACCGAACGACGGCGACGGCGGGATTTATACCTATGCTTAATTCTCATCTTTCTGTAGAGGCCGAGCTATGGAACTAACTGTGCAAAAGAACGACCTCCTGCGCGAGCTACACCTCACACAGGGCGTAGTCGAGCGCAGAACCACGATTCCCATCTTGGGCAACTTACTGCTGGAAGCCAAAGACGACGCGCTGCAAGTTACGGCGACCGACCTTGAGCTAGGCATCCGCACGAAGTGCGCCGCCAAGGTGAAGAAGGAGGGTGCAGGGACCGTGCCCGCGCGCCGGCTGTTTGAGATTGTCCGCATCCTGCCAGAAGCGGAAATCAAGCTCAAACTACTGGAGAACCACCGCGTGGAGCTGCGCTGTGAGCGCTCCCATTTCAAGCTGGTCGGTATGGCAAAAGAGAACTTCCCCGGCCTGGCGGAGTTTCCACATCCCCTGGTGGGGATCCCGGCCGGAACCCTAGGGACCCTGATTGCAAAAACGCAATTCGCCATCTCAATGGAGGAGTCGCGCTACACACTCAATGGTGCGCTGCTGCTGCTCAAGCCCGATAACCTGACCATGGTCGCCACCGACGGCCACCGCCTGGCGCACGTGGAGTGCCCGACCAAACTCGAAGGGCTCAAGGGTGAGGTTCGCGTGTTGATCCCGAAAAAAGCGATGGTCGAAGTCAGCCGCCTGCTCGCCGAAGCCGAGGAAAAGACACTGGTGGAGTTCGCCCGCGACGACGCGCATTTGTTCTTCAAGGTCGGACCGCGGCTGCTCATCTCCCGCCTGCTCACCGGCCAGTTCCCCAACTACGAGGCCGTACTGCCGCGCGAGAATACGCGCACCGTCACGCTCGACCGCGATGTGGTGGCAGCCGCCATCCGCCGCGCCGACCAAGTGGCCGACCAGCGCAGCCACGCCATCGAGTTCACCCTAACCGCCGAGGGTGTGGAGATTTCTGCGCGCTCGGCCGAGTACGGCGAGGCACGCGAAGAGCTCGCGCCTGAGAAACCCTACACCGGCGAGCCGCTCAAGATCGGCTTCAACTCCACCTACCTGCTCGATTTTCTCGGCGCCGCCGCCCCCGGCCCCATCAGCTTCGAGTTCAAGGACGACCAGTCGGCCGGCCAGATGCGTCCCCTCGCCGAAGAAGACTTGAAGTACCGCTACGTCGTCATGCCCATGCGGCTGTAGTCAGTGATCAGCGCTCAGCCATCAGCCGACAGCCGTCAGGAATCTCCGGGTAGAATTTCAGCACAGGAATTTATTGGTGCGAGGTGAGTTATGCCCAAGTGGATTGGAAGCCTATGCGTCTGCATGGCAAGTGTGGTGCTGACGCCGGCAGGCGGGGCGCCGGGCCCGGAGGGGCCGTGCCAGGAGCCGCCTGTCTGGGGCGATCCCGCGAAGGAAACCGGCTCATGGATGCGGCCGGCCGAGAAACCGCCGAACCTGGATGATTACGTCATCAAGCTGAACCAGATGCATACGTTTTACGACGTGCCGGGCGAGTACGGCCACGCGCTTGAAGGGCATGAACACGGCTTCAACTCGCTGTCGTTTATTGTCACGGAGACGCATCCGGGCGGCGGTCCGCCGCTGCACACCCACGACACCGAGGAAGCCCACGTGCTGCTGGGCGGCTCGGCCGGCTATGTAATCGGCGACAAGACTTTTCGCGCCGAGGGTCCCTACATTGCCCGCGTGCCCGCCGGTACGCCCCACACGTTCATCAACGCCGGCGGCAGGGTGATGCGCCTAGTCGCGGTCTTCCCCGACAAGAAGATTTCCTACCACGAGGTTGGGGCCAACCCGCTGGTGAAAAAGAAGTGAGTTGGGCTCGATTTTGCAAGCGTCAAAAGGCTGCAGGTCAAGCCGACCGCAAGGCCGCCGTAACCAACTGAAAACACAGGCCACTTTTGCCTGGTCCCGGGTCGACTCTTGGCTGAATTTCAGGTATAATTTTCGGGCGTCTTGGCCCTTCGGCTTCGTCCCGATTCCATCGGGACTCCGCCCAGGGTGCCCAAGCGAAAAAGAGAGGGCAAGGGCCCCCGCATCAGTCAGCAGGCCGCAAGCTAAGGCCCCGCGACGACGTCGGTCCCGCGATGTGCGGGACGAATGAAAGTCGAGGGACAGTCACGCAGTGAGGAGTTACTGGTAATGGCAAAAGCGAAAGAGACGCCCGGGAAAGGTGTGCCTGCTAAGCCGGCGGGTCACCACTACGACGCCACCAGCATTCAGATTCTCGGCGACCTCGAAGCCGTTCGCAAGCGCCCGGCGATGTACATCGGCTCGACCACGGAGCAAGGCCTGCACCACCTGGTCTGGGAAGTGGTGGACAACTCGGTCGACGAAGCGCTGGCCGGCTTCTGCAACAAGATTGAAGTCATCGTCCACGACGACAACTCCGTCACCGTCATCGACAACGGCCGCGGCATCCCGGTGGATGTCCACCGCACCGCCAAAGTGCCCGCCGCGGAAGTGGTGATGACCAAGCTGCACGCCGGGGGCAAGTTCGATACTCAGACCTACAAAGTCTCGGGCGGGCTCCATGGTGTCGGCGTTTCGGTGGTCAACGCGCTCTCCGACTGGCTGGACCTCGAAATCTGGCGCGACGGTAAAGTCTTCGAGCAGTCCTACGAGAAGGGCCAGCCCACCACCAAGCTCAAGGAGACGGGCAAGACCACCCGCACCGGCACCAAGGTTACCTTCCATCCCGATCCGGAGATTTTTTCCAAGACGGAGTTCAGCTACGACATTCTGGCGCAGCGGCTGCGCGAGCTCGCCTTTCTCAACAAAGGCCTCGAGATCACTCTCACCGACGAGCGCAACAACAAGAAGGCGGCGTTCCGCTATGAAGGCGGCATCGCTGAGTTCGTCCGCCTGATGAACCGCAATAAGAGCGTGCTCCACGACGACGTCATCTACATGGAGGGCGAGCGCAAGCTGGAAAAAGGCCAGGGCACCTTGGAGATGGAAATCGCCATCCAGTACAACGACGGCTACACCGAAAACGTTTTCTGTTTCGCGAACACCATCAACACCGTGGACGGCGGGACGCACCTCTCGGGCTTCCGCTCCTCCCTCACCCGTACCATCAACCGCTTCGCCAAGACGCTCAACCTGGTCAAGGACGAAACCGAAGGGCTGGCCCAGGACGACGTGCGCGAGGGCTTGACCGCCGTGGTCAGCGTGCGCCTTCCCCAGCCACAGTTCGAAGGCCAGACCAAGGGCAAGCTCAACAGTGACATCAAGGGGGTGGTCGAGGCGTTTTTGAACGAGCAACTCTCGGCTTATTTCGACAAAAACCCCGCGGTGGCGCGCAAGATTATCGCCAAGTGCATCGAGGCCATGCGGGCCCGCGAAGCGGCGCGCAAGGCACGCGAGCTGGTGCGGCGCAAGGGTGCGCTCGATTCGCTCTCACTGCCGGGCCTGCTGGCCGATTGCCAGGAGCGCGACCCGGCGCGCTGCGAGATTTTCCTGGTCGAGGGCCCCTCGGCGGGAGGCTCGGCCAAGCAGGGCCGCGACCGGCGCCACCAGGCGGTGTTGCCGCTCAAAGGCAAGATCCTCAACGTCGAAAAAGCGCGCTACGACAAGATGCTCGGCCACGAAGAAATCCGCGCCATCATCACTGCACTCGGCACCGGCATCGGCAAGGAAGACTTCGACCCGGCCAGGCTGCGCTACCACAAGATCATCCTGATGACCGATGCCGACGTGGACGGCTCGCACATCCGCACCCTGCTGTTGACCTTTTTCTTCCGGCAGATGAAGGAGCTCATCGAGCGCGGGCACGTCTTCATCGCGCTGGCGCCCCTCTATCGCATCAAGAAGGGCCGCTCGGAGCAGTACATCTTCGACGAGCGCGAGTTCCAGCGGAGGCTGATGAGCGCGGCGATTGAGGAGCAATCGGTCAAGCTCGGCAACGGCCGCGTGCTCGAAGGCGGCGACCTCTCCAAGTTCCTACTGCAGCGGATGGAGCTCAATCAGTACTTGGAGAAACTCGAGCGCCGCGTAGGCGATGCCCGCGTCGCCGAGCTGCTGGCCGCCTGCGATCTGGCCAAGAAGGAAGACTTCCGCACCAAGACCAAGCTGGCCAAGCTGGCTAAGGATCTGGAGAAGCTCGGCATCGCCGCCGAGCCCGCGTTCGATGAAGAGCACTCGCTGCACGAGCTCCGCATCAAGAACGGGCTGGCGGGCGAGTTCCGCATCAACTGGGAGCTCGCCTCGCTGGCCGAGTACAAGCGCGCCTCCGAGCTCTGGTTGCGGATGGAACCGCAGGATAAGCCGCCCTTCACTGTGGTCTCGAACGGCAGCAAGGTGAAGAAAGAGAGCGCGCGGGAGCTGCTGGACTACCTGGTCGAGCAGGGCAAGAAGAGCCTCTCGATTACCCGCTTCAAGGGCTTGGGCGAGATGAACGCCGAAGAGCTGGGCGAGACGACGATGAATCCCGAGAAGCGCACCTTGCTCCAGGTGAAGCTCGAAGACGCGGTTGAAGCCGAAGAGATCTTTTCCACGCTGATGGGTGAAGACGTAGAGTCGCGCCGCAAGTTCATTGAAGAAAATGCCCTCGACGTCAAGAACCTCGACATCTGATTTGAAACCGCGGATGAACGCAGGGAAGCGCGGATAAAGGAAAGGAAAAAACTGCATGGCGGATGCGACGGAAAAAGTAACACCGGGAGGACCCGAGCAGCCGGTTTTTGTGCCGGTGGACATCGAGGAGGAGATGCGGCGCTCCTACCTCGACTACGCCATGAGCGTCATCATCGGCCGGGCGCTGCCCGACATCCGCGACGGCCTCAAACCCGTGCATCGGCGCATCCTCTACGCCATGCACGAAATGAACCTGGTGCCGGGCCGCAAGCACTCGAAGTGTGCCGGCGTGGTCGGCGAGGTGCTGAAGAAATTCCACCCCCACGGCGACGCGCCCGTCTACGAAGCCCTGGTGCGCATGGCGCAGGATTTCAACATGCGCTACCCGCTCATTGACGGCCAGGGCAACTTCGGCTCGGTGGACGGCGACCCGCCCGCCGCCTACCGCTACACCGAGTGTCGTCTGGCGCCCATCGCCATGGAGCTGCTGGCCGACATTGATAAGGAGACCGTCGACTTCCTGCCCAACTTCGACGAGCAGACCAAAGAGCCGGTGGTGCTGCCGGCCAGGTTCCCGAACCTGCTGGTCAACGGCGCCGCTGGCATCGCCGTCGGCATGGCCACCAACATCCCGCCCCACAACCTGACCGAAGTGCTGGATGCCACGGCGCTGCTCATCCGCAAACCCAACGCCACACTCAAGGAAGTGATGCAGTACGTCCCCGGGCCCGATTTTCCCACCGGCGGCTTCATCTTCGGCAAGGAAGGCATCGAGGCGGCCTACAAGACCGGCCGGGGCAGCTTCCACGTGCGCGCCAAGGCGGCGGTAGAGGAGGCGGCGCGCGACAAGCAGAACATCGTCATCACCGAGATTCCCTACCAGGTCAACAAGGCCAAACTCATCGAGCGCATCGCCGAGCTGGTGAATGAGAAGAAGATCGAAGGCATTGCCGACATCCGCGACGAGTCCGACCGCGAGGGCATGCGCGTGGTGCTGGAGCTGAAGCGCGGCGAGCAGCCCGAAATCATCTTGAACAATCTCTACAAGCACACCCAGATGCAGGTGAGCTTCGGGATGATCATGCTGGCCATCGTCAACGGCCAGCCGCGCGAGCTGGGGCTCATCGAAGCGCTGCAGCTCTTCATCAACCACCGCGTGGAGGTGGTGCGGCGGCGCACCCAGTTCGAGCTCACCAAAGCGCGCCAGCGCGAGCACATCCTGCTCGGCTTCAAGAAAGCGCTCGACGTGCTGGACGCCATCATCAAGCTCATCCGCGGCTCCAAGTCGCCCGCCGAAGCCAAGGCCGGCTTGATGGAGCGCTGGGACTTCTCCGATGTGCAGGCGCAAGCCATCCTCGACCTGCAACTCCACCGCCTGACGCAGCTCGAGCGGCAGAAGATTCTCGACGAATTGAAGGCCATCCAGGCCCGCATCAAGGAGCTGGAGGAAATCCTCGCCTCCGACACCCGGCTGCGCGAAGTCATCACCGCTGAGCTGCGCGAAGTGCAGAAGCAGTTCGGGGATGAGCGCCGAACGCAGATTGTCGGCCAGGTGGAAGAAATCAAAGTCGAAGACCTGGTTCCGGACGAGGAAGTCATCGTCACCGTCACCCACGCCGGCTATCTCAAGCGCACGCCGGTTGAGGCCTACCATCACCAGCGGCGCGGCGGCAAAGGGCGGTTCGCGCTCAAGGCGCGCGAAGACGACTTCGTCGCCGACCTCTACATCGCCACCACCCACGGCTATTTGCTGGTGTTCACGCAGACGGGCAAGGTCTACTGGCTGCGGGTGTGGGACATCCCCGAAGCGGGCTGGGCCTCTCGCGGCAAAGCCATAACGCAACTGCTGACGCTGCCCAAGGAGGAGCGCGTGCAGGCGTTTTTGGCAGTGCGCTCGCTGGAAGAGGCCAACCGCTACGTGTTCTTCGTCACCCGCAACGGCACGGTGAAAAAGACCGAGCTCAGCCAGTTCTCGAACCCGCGCTCCACCGGCATCTACGCGATCACACTGGAGCCGGGCGACGAGCTGGTCGACGCGAAGCTCACCGACGGCCGCCACTGCATTTTTCTCGCCAGCCATAACGGCATGGCGATTGTCTTCCGTGAGTCCGACGTGCGCCCCATGGGCCGCCAGGCGGTCGGCGTGCGCGGCATGAAGCTCGAAGAAGGAAAGAAGAAGGGCAAGCCGGCCGACTACATCGTCGGCATGGCCGTCATCGCGCCTGACTGGGAGGCGTTGAAGAAGGCCATCAAGAAGGAGCCGGCCCCGCTGGAAGAAATCGCCGACGACGTTCTCAAGAAGTCGCTGCCCGACACCATTCTCACCGTCACCGAGCTCGGCTACGGCAAGCGCACCGAGATGAGCGAGTACCGCTTGCAGTCGCGCGGCGGCCGCGGCGTCATCAACATCAAGGTCACCGAGAAGAACGGCCCGGTGGCGGCAGTGGCGCGCGTGGGCAAGGACGCCGACGCCATGATCGTGACCCAGCACGGAAAGCTCATCCGCGTGCACACGCGCCAGATTCGCGCCATGGGCCGCTCGGCCCAGGGCGTGCGGCTTCTGAAGTGCGAAGAGGGCGACCGGGTCGCCGCGTGCGCTGCGGTCCTCGAGGGCGAAGAGGCCGAAGCCGCCGTCGACGCGCAGCAACCGTCCACTCAATAGGCCGTGAAGTCACAAGGATGCCCGGGTTCTTCGTGCGTTTGTGTCTTTGTGGCACAATAACCCTTCACCATGAGCACCACGCCCGCCATCGACACGCTTCGTCAAAAGGAGGAATCGTTGCGCCGGCAATTGCGCGAATTGCCGTCGCTGATCGTGGCGCTGAGCGGGGGGACGGATTCGACGTATCTCGCCTGGGTGGCGGCGCAAGCGCTGGGCGTGCGTGCGCTGGCGGTCACTGCGGTGAGTGCGTCGCTGCCCGAGAGCGAGCGCCGCGGCGTCGCGGAGTTCGTCCGCCGGCACAGCATTCGCCACCGGTTCATCGAGACCGAGGAGCTTGCGAACCCGCTCTACGTCGTCAACAGCCCGGACCGCTGCTACCATTGCAAGGATGAGTTGTTTACGAAGCTCGATGCGCTAGCGCAGGAGCTCGGCGTTGCTGCTGTCGCCTACGGCGTCAACCTCGACGACCTCGGCGACTTCCGCCCCGGCCAGCAGGCGGCCCGCGAGCACCGCGTGCTCACACCGTTGCTCGATGTCGGGCTGAGTAAGGCAGAGATCCGCGAGCTTTCGCGCCGCGCGGAGCTGGAAACCTGGGATAAGCCGGCGGCGGCGTGCCTGGCCTCGCGCATCGCCCATGGAATTGCCGTAACCGAAGACAACTTGAAGAAAGTTGAACGCGCCGAAGACGCCCTGCGTGCCCTCGGCTTCCGCCAGCTCCGCGTGCGCTACCACGGAGAAGACTTGGTGCGCATTGAGGTTGCGACTGAAGAGCTGCCGCGCGCGCTTACGCCGGAGATGGCGGCGAAGATTCGCGAGGCGCTGGAGCCGCTCGGCTTCAAGTTCATCACCCTCGACCTCGAAGGTTACCGCCAAGGCTCCCTCAACCCGGTGTCCAGTGATCGGTGATCGGCGACCCGTGACCATCGTGCCCGGTCCTTCACTGAACAACGGTCACCGGCCACCGGTCACCACTCGCTCCACGCGCCGGCGCCTTCTGCTAGCAGCCTGCGCGCTGCTTCTCTCCTCGCCGGGGGTGTCGGCGCAGGAGCGCGGCGCCACCGTGGTCGAATGGGCGCCGGACGGCAACGTCATCATCGCCGCGCGCGGGCTGCTGGGCCGCTTCTCGCTCGACTCGCCGCAAGAAGAGTTGCTCGACAAATCCGGCGTCACCTTTGCGCTCAGCCCCGACGGCGCGCGGTTGGCCGTAGCCGGCCGCGACCGGCTCGAAATCCGGCGCTACAACGACTGGAGTGTGGAAGCGACTTACGGCTTGCCCGAAGGGGAAGGGCCGCGCGAGCTGGTAACTGTGGCGTGGTCGCCCGACGGCCGGACGCTGGCCGGGGGTTCCCGCACCGGACACCTGTTGCTGTGGGACATGGGGTCGCAGGAGTTGTGGGCCGACCTGGGCATCGAGCCGCCAACGGCGCTTGTGCACTTGGCATTCTCCGCCGACAGCGTGCGGCTGTTGGCGGCGTTTGACGACGGCCGTGCCATCCTCTGGGACCTGGAGCAGAAGAAGGAAGTCGGGCGCTACGGCACGTCGCGCTCCGGTCAGGAGTCGTCGAAGGCGGAAACGGAGAGCCTGTTCTCGGCGTTAAGCCCCGACGGACGCCGCGTTCTCGCCAACTACTTCCTGCTAGCGCCAGGTGAGCATCGCGACGTGAAGAACCAGGTGGAGGAAGAGTTCGCCGTGCTTGACGACGGAGGCCGGGAGCTGTGGCATCGCGCCGGTTCCGGGGTCGAGTTCACGCGCGGCGGAGACGGCGTCCTGGCGCTGGTGCCGCCCTTCCGTATCGTGGCGCTCTACCGCGCCGACAACGGAGAAAACCTGCGCGTGTTCGAGCCGCCAGAGTTCGTCCGCAGCCTCTACCTGGTGCGGCAAAGCCCCGACGGGACCAAGCTGCTCGGCATCGGGACCGACGAGACCTCGAAGCAGGTAATGGTAGTGTGGGACTTCGCCACCGCCCGCGTGCTCAAGACCCGCAGATAGCCACGAAGGCACAAAGACACAAAGGTCTTAGAAACAGGATTTCTTTGTGTCTTCGGGTCTTTGTGGCTATTTGAATCCCGCTTTGTCCCACTTGGCGAGGGTGTCTTTAACCCGCGCGCCGACGCAGGCGACCACGCGTTGGTAGTACTCATCCGCTTTTTTCTGATCGAAGTCGGTCGGCACGCCGGTGTCGGGTTGATAGAGCCCGATGCTCGACGGCGCCGGCGTGGCCGACCAGGCACCGGGCGCCGGGTTCGGCGTCGCGGTGACCTGCGGCAGCAACTCTTTGTGCACCAGCTTGGGATTGATGGCCTGGATGAACGCGGTCTCGTTCTCGCCGGCGTGCCCGCCGGGGTTGCCGAAAACCTGCTGGGCCGCGTCGGCGCAGGCGCCCCACCAGTTGACGACCAAAGTGTTGACGCCGTGCTCGAGCGCCACCTCCTGGGCGACGCGATTCAGCACGTCGGTTTGCGGGCCGCCGTGGCCGTTGAGGATGACGATGTTCTTGAAGCCGTTGCGCCCCAGGCCGACCAGCACGGCGCGAATATAAGGCGCGTAGATCTCGGCCGGGATGTGGGTCGCGCCGGGATAAGGGCTCATCGAGCCGGTGACGCCGTAGGGAATGTGGGGCGCGATGAGCGCATTGACCTCGGGCGCGATGGCTTCGGCGAGGCGCGCCGGCGCGAGGTTGTCGGCGCCATTGTTGATGACGCCGTGCGGCTCAAGCGTGCCGGTGGTCAGCAGCACCGTCTTCACCTTCGCCGGGACGGTCTCGCGAAACTCGATCCAGTTCAGCTCATCCATCTTCCGCGAGGAGAGCTCTTGTGCCGAGGCCATGGGAATGAGGCAGAGGAAGCATAGGAGGCAGAGGAAGGGTAGAAAAGAGCGCGTTGTGTCCATGGTTCTCCTATCTGTGTGCATCTGTGGTTTCCAATCCCTACGGGAGGATACGACGGATAAGATAAAACATAAACGCAATGCCGGCGAGGATGACGCCGATGAAGACGATGAAGTGCAACACGCTGGGCGGGCGCGCCGGCAAGCGCACGTCGGCAACCATCTCGGCGGCGAAGGTGACGTTGTCCTCGACATAGGTGCAGTCGATGATGGTGACGTCGGGGACGAGGCGCCCGTCTTCCAGCAGCGCCTCGACCACTTGCACGCCGCTTTCGGCTCCGGGCATGGCCCGCAGCTTCATCTGAATGGCCAGCGGCAGCTCCTGCATTACTTCCGCTCCAGGTGCTTCTGGGCGCCGACCTGGTAGGCCTCGGCCAGTAAAGCCCGTAGGCTGGCGTCAATCTGCTGCGGGTGGGTCAACCGGAAGCGGTAGCCGTGGAGGCCCCCATATGTGAGGCCGGGCTTGAGCAGCGGGTGGCGCGCCGGGCGCGTCAGAAAGAAGCCGCCGGGCAGGGCGCGCTTCTGCGGCGTCACGCTGCCGAAGCGCATCCGCACCATGAAGGTGATGCGGGTCTTGCTGGAGACGACGCGAATCGGCCCGGCGCGCCTGAGCGCGGCCAGGAGCGCGTCGAACGTTTGGCGCACGCTTGGGTCGCAGCCCGCGAAGTGCTTGGCCAGCGGCACGCGCACACACGAATGCGCCAGGTTGCGGCTGACGAAGTAGTTCCCGCACTTGGGGCAGCGCCACAAGGGCCGGCTGGTGTCCACGAATACATGGCGCAGCGGAACGTTGCTCCACTCACCCCTCGACTTCGCTCGGGGTAAAAGCCCTCGTGCATTTGCGTCCACTCGGGCTTTTAGATGTTCCCGTCGGCCGACTTTGAAGCCTTCGGCCAGCAGGCGGCGGAAGCTGGCGTCAATCTGCTTGGGCTCAGTCAGCTTGAAGTAGTGGTAATGAATGCGGGGCGAGAGGGAGATGAGGCGGAAGATTGTCGGGTGAGTGGCCGGCTGCGGAAGAGTAAGACAGCCGTGGAGGCCGGAGGCTAGGGGCGTCAGCTCAAGGAAGATGGTTTGGACGTGAAACGCGATGCGGGTCTTGGTCGAATCCACGTCGGCGCGGCCGATTTGCTTGAGCGCCGCCACCACGGTGTCGTAGAGAGCGCGCACCTCGGGCGGCTTGCCGCGGAAGTGCACACTGACCGGCACATTTGACCGGCACTCATGCACCGCATTGCGCGTGGGTATCCTCCTCCCGCACTTTGGGCAAACCCAGCGCTGTTTCCTCTCTGCGTTCATCTGGGTTTACTTGCGGTTGCAAAGCTTTCGCGGGCGGCGAGGATGGTGTTGACGTGGATCTGCACGGTGTCTTCGACGCGACGCGCGTAGCCGCCGGCGAAAGTAATGGCAATCGGGATGCCGCGGTCCCTGGCTGCTTGAATCACCTTGCGGTCGCGTTCCATGAGCCCCTTGATTGTAAGCGCGAGCCCGCCGAGCTGGTCCTCCAGATACGGATCAGCTCCTGCCAGATACCAGAGTAGGTCAGGATGTGCACGTTGCTCGGTGCGGAGCGCAGCGTTCTCCGCAAACTTAGCGAAGGATTGCACCAGGGCGTCGTCGAGCAAGCGCAAATACTCATCGTCGCCCGTGGCGTCGGGGAGGCCGACGTCAATGTCGGAGGGCGGCTTGGGGTAGGGGTAGTTGTTCTCCTGGTGCATGGAGAGGGTGAAGACCGAGGGGTCGGCGGCAAAAATGGCGGCGGTGCCGTTGCCGTGGTGAACGTCGAGGTCGACGACCATCGCGGTGGCAATCGCACCGCTGGCCTGCAAGCTCCGGATGGCGACGGCGACATCGTGGATGGGGCAGAAGCCTTCGCCGTGGTCGGGGTAGGCGTGATGGAAGCCGCCACCGAGGTTGAAGGCGCAACCGTCGGCTAGCGCGCGCCGCGCCGCCAGCGTTGAGCCACCCGCCGAAAGCCAGAAGGCGCGCTGGGTAGCCGCCGACCAGGGAATCTCGAGCCGCATCAATTCCCAGGGCGCGAGCTTGCCGGTCTTCAGCTTCCGCACCCACTCTTGGGTGTGGACGCGGAGGATGTCCTCATCGAGCGCGGGCTCGGGGGCAAGGAAGTCGTCCGGCCCGGCCAGGCCCTCGGCCAGGCACTTTTCGCGAATCCACTTGAACTTCTGCGAAGGAAAGACGTGCGCGCCGAGACTGAGGTCGTAACCGTCGGAGTAGATGAGCTTGAAAGGAAGCACGCAAAGAATGGTAAGGCGAAAATCGAAATTAGAGAATCGAAAACCGCCAGTGCTTCCGCCGTTGAGCCTAGCAGGGCCGGCCGCTGGGTGGGGAGGAGTTCCAGGCCTAGTCGTACATGCGCGAGAACGCGTTCTGAACGCATTCCGGCCTCGGGGTGGTGCTGGGAGGCCACCCCTCTCAATTTGCGCTAGAATAGTCAAATGTCTGGGGTAGGCAGCCGATGAAGGCGCGCGTTTACGTCACCTTGAAAAAAACGGTGCTCGACCCGCAAGGGCAGACCATCTTGCGGGCGCTGGAAGGGCTGGGCTACAAGAGCGTCCAAACGGTGCGGCAGGGGAAGGTGTTTGAGATTCAGTTGAACGGGCTTTTGAAGGACGAGGCGCGGCAGCAAGTGGAGCGCATCGCCAAAGACGTCCTGACCAATCCGGTGATTGAAGAGTATCGGTACGAGCTGGAAGAGTAAGCGCATATGTGCGGGATCGTAGGGTACATCGGGAAGAAGCCGGTCGTGCCGGTGCTGCTGGAGGGGCTGCGGCGGCTGGAGTACCGCGGGTACGACTCGGCCGGCATCGCCGTGGTGGCGGAGGGCGGAAAGCTCGAAATCCGCCGCTCGCAAGGCAAGCTGCGCAACCTGGAAGAAGCCATCCGGATGAAGCCGCTGGATGGCGCTTACGGCATCGGGCACACCCGCTGGGCGACCCACGGCCGCCCGACGGAAGAAAACGCCCACCCGCACCGCGACTGCCAGGGCAAGATCGTTGTCGTCCACAACGGCATCATTGAGAATTACCTTACCCTCAAGCAGCAACTGGCCGCCGACGGCCACAAGTTTGTCACCGAGACTGACACCGAGGTCATCGCCCACCTGGTGGAGAAGTACCACGGCACCGACGGCCGGCGCGTGCCGCTGGAGGAAGCAGTGCGGCGCGCGGTGCGCGAGCTGCACGGCGTGTTCGCGCTGGCGATTCTGGCCGCCGACGAGCCGAACAAAATCATCGCCGCGCGGCTGGGTCCGCCGGCGGTCATCGGGCTGGGCAAGGACGAATACTTCGTCGCCTCTGACATTCCCGCGATCCTCTATCACACCCGCGACGTTTTCTTTTTGGCCGACGGCGAGGTGGCCGTCATCACGCCCGAGGGCGTGCGGCTGGAGGATTTCCAGGGCAACGCCGTGCAACGGGAAATCCAGCACATCACCTGGGACCCGATTCAGGCGGAAAAAAGCGGCTTCAAGCACTTCATGCAGAAAGAAATCTTCGAGCAGCCGCGGGCGGTGCGCGACACGCTGCTGGGGCGGGTGTCGCGCGAAAGCGGCCGTGTCTTCCTCGGCGAAGAAGTGGACCTGAGCGAGGCTGACTTCGCCGGCTTCAACGAGGCCAAGATCGTCGCCTGCGGGACCTCGTGGCACGCGGCGCTGGTGGGCAAGTACATGATCGAGCGGCTGGCGCGGCTGCCGGTGGAAGTGGACTACGGCTCCGAGTACCGCTACCGCGACCCCATCATTGACGAGAAGACGCTGACGGTGGTCATCAGCCAGTCGGGCGAAACCGCCGACACCATCGCGGCTCAGCGCGAGGCCAAGGCGCACGGGTCGAAGACGCTCGCCATCTCCAACGTCGTCGGCTCGATGATTCCGCGCGAAGCCCACGCGGCGCTCTACACCCACGCTGGGCCGGAAATCGGGGTAGCGTCGACGAAGACCTTCACCGCCCAGCTCGCTGCTCTCTACGTCCTGGCGCTCTACCTGGCCCAGGTGCGCGGCAAGCTGACAGCAGAAGCCTCGAAGCCCTACATCGAAGAGTTGCTGTTGCTGCCCTCGAAGCTGGAGCACATCTTGCGGCGCGATGAAGAGATTGAGGAGTTGAGCCGGCACTACTTCCGCGGGCACGACTTCCTTTTCCTCGGCCGCGGCATCCACTACCCGATTGCCCTCGAAGGAGCGCTGAAGCTCAAAGAGATTTCCTACATCCACGCCGAAGGCTACCCAGCAGGCGAGATGAAACACGGGCCCAACGCGCTGATCGACCAGACCCTGCCGGTTGTGGTGCTGGCGACCTGCGACCGCAACGATCCCGAGTCGGTGACGCGCTATGAAAAAACGGTGAGCAACATCCGCGAAGTGAAAGCGCGCGACGGCATCGTCATTGCGGTGGTTACCGAAGGCGACACCGACGGCCGCGCCGCCGCCGACCATGTGATTGAGCTTCCGCCCACCAGCGAGCTGCTCTATCCGATTCTGGAAGTCGTGCCGCTGCAGTTGCTCGCTTACCACATCGCCGTGCGCCGCGGCTGCGATGTGGATCAGCCGAGAAACCTTGCCAAGTCGGTGACGGTCGAATAGGCAGGAAGTGGGGAACCCAAGAGGGGCTTCCCTGACCCTTCCCTAGTTGCGGTTCGCGCGCGACGTTGTTTTCGGCACGGCTGAACTCGTGCCCTCCCAAGGCAAGAACCGCTTCGTTGAGCAGGAGCCAAGTTGGCTCTTGCCCGAAAGGCTACAATCGAAAGGTTGTCATGCGAACCGACGACACTATTGTCCTGACGCGGGCGTACGTGGCCGAGCTGCTGAGCCTGGAAGAGTGCATCGCGGCGGTGGAGCGGGCGTTTCGCCTTCACGGCGAAGGCAAGACAGCGCCGCCGGGAGTGCTCGGGTTGCACACGGCCGAGGGCATGCTGCACATCAAGGCCGGGGTGCTCGCTTCCGAGCGCCCGTACTTCGTCGCCAAAGCCAACACCAACTTCGCGGCCAACCCGCGGCGGCACGGGCTGCCGGCGATTCAGGGCGTGATCGTAGTGTGCGATGGCGAGGACGGCCGACTCGTGGCGCTGCTCGACTCGATTGAAATCACCATCCTGCGCACCGGCGCGGCGACGGCCGTGGCGGCCAAGCACTTGGCGCGGCCGGACTCGCGCGTGGCCACCATATGCGGCTGCGGAAACCAGGGCCGGGTGCAGTTGCGCGCGCTGCGCACCGTGCTGCCGCTGCACGAGGTTCATGCCTACGACGCCTACGTCGCCCAGTCGGAGCGCTTTGCCGCGGAGATGACAGTAGAGCTGGGATTGGCGGTCCATTCGGTGTCGGACCTGGGACGGGCCGTCCAAGCCAGTGATATCTGCGTCACTTGCACGCCGTCGAAGCAGCCGTTCCTCAAGAAAAAGTTCGTCCGCCCGGGAACGTTCCTCGCCGCCGTGGGCGCCGACGCGCCAGACAAGCAGGAACTGGAGCCGGCGTTGCTGTCGGGAAGCAAGGTAGTGACCGACGTCACCGACCAGTGCGCTGCGTTTGGGGAGCTCCATCACGCGGTGAACGAGCGGTTGCTGGCGCGCGAACAGGTGCACGCCGAGCTGGGCGAAGTGGTCGCCGGGCGCAAGCCGGGCCGCACCTCGGCCGACGAAATCACGCTCTTCGACAGCACCGGCATGGCCTTGCAGGATGCTGCCGCTGCGCTGGTGGTTTGCGAGAAGGCGATGCAGAACGGCGTGGGGCTTCGCGTCAAGCTGGGCGGCTGAGGATCGTCCTTGACACTCAGCCGTGATCTTCTTCTCATCCTCTTGGCGGCGTTTCTGCGCTCGGCAGGCATTGGGCTGACGGGTGTGCTGCTGGCGCTGTACCTGGCGCAGGCCGGGCTGAGCGGCGGCAAGATCGGCGTCGTTGTTGCCGTCGGGCTGGCAGGCTCAGCGGCCGCCACGCTGCTGGTGGCGCTGGCGGCGGAGCGCCTGGGGCGCCGCACAACGCTTCTACTGTTGGCGATGCTGTCGGTGGCCGGCGGCGTCGCGCTGGTGCTCGCCTCCGAGTTCACCGCGTTTCTACTGGCGGCGTTTTTCGGAATGCTGAACGGCATGGGGCGCGACCGCGGCGGCGCGGTGGCTCTGGAGCAGGCGATGGTGCCGGAGACGGTGCCCGCGGAGCGGCGCACCTGGGCGCTGGCCTGGTACAACCTGCTGCTCGACGCCGGCGGGGCGCTGGGCGGGTTGGCCGGCAGCCTGCCCTACTTCCTGCGGCAGGGCTACGGCCTGGACGTGCTCGAGTCCTACCGCTGGACTTTCGGGTTCTACACCGTCCTAATGCTGGCGGGCGCGGTGTTCTACTTCGGACTGACGGAGCGGGTTGAGACGCACGCCGCCGCAGCCGCGCCGGCACCGGTGTCTCCGGCGGCCAAGCGCATCGTCTACCGCCTGGCGGCCATTTTCACGCTCGACAGCATCGGCGGCGGCTTCCTGACCAACACGCTGCTGGCCTACTGGTTCTTCAAACGGTTCGGCGTCGGCGAAGAGTGGCTGGGTCCGCTGTTCTTTGCCGCGGGTCTGGCGAACGCCGGCGGGCACTTGGCCGCAGCGTGGATTGCCGGGCACATCGGACTGGTGAATACGATGGTGTTCACGCATATCCCGGCGAGTGTGCTGCTCATCGCGGTGGCCTTCGTGCCGAGCTTCGGGTGGGCCGCGGTTCTCTTCCTGATGCGGGAGCTGCTGGCGCGGATGGACGTTCCGACGAGGCAGTCTTACACGCTGGCGTTGGTCGCCCCGGCCGAGCGCACCTTTGCCAGCGGGGTTACGAATCTCACCAGGAACATTTCCTGGGCGGCGGCGCCACCGTTTGCCGGCTGGCTGATGCAGTCGGCGGCTACGCTCTCGGCTCCGCTGTTTCTCGGCAGCGGGCTGAAGATTGTCTACGACCTGTTGCTTTTCTTCTCCTTCCGGCATCTCCCTGCGCCGGAGGAGCGCCGGGACATAGGCTAGCCGCGGACCAGCGCCTGGCGCGGCAGCGGGTCAGCCGCGTCTTCGACGGCGAATTGCACTTCCTGGAGAAACACCGCCACACCGGTGGGCGGCTCGTGGCGCACGACGTGGCCGATGCAGCGGGCGTAGGCGCGCTCGGGCCGCGAAGGGCGCTCGACCAGCGGAAAGCGGATGTCGAGCCGGGCGCCCAGCGGCGGCGGCGGGCCTTCGGCCAGCGAGAGCCGCATCCCCGAGGCGCTGATGTTCTCGTGTGTGGGGTCGTGCGCCAGCGGCAAAACGGTGTCGTTCCAGCGCGCTTCGATGAGCGTGGAGAGCGGCATCTGGTAGCGGGCGTAGATACGCCGCTCCTTGCCGTTGGACTTGGGAGCCGGGTGCTTCGCTTTAGGCATGGGTCGCGGGGTTGGCGTTCCCCTGCAACCCGCAACTCGGTTTCCGGCGCTGCGACTTCCTGCGGCCTGCCCGCGGTAGGCAGGTCGAGGCATTGTCGCCTGCCGGGTTCTGAATGTCAAGCCTTGCCTGCAACTACAGGAACTCTGCTATGCTGCCCCTGCAATCCTTGAAGAAAGGAGCCATTCATGGCCCAGAAAGTTACCGAAGTGGTAGGGGTTTCCAAGCGCAGCTTCGCCGAGGCGGCGCTGAATGCAGTGGAAGAAGCTGCCAAGACGGTGCGCGGGCTGAAGTGGGCGCGGGTGAGCGAGCTCGAAATGGCGCTCGACGGCCCCAAGGTCAAGGAATACCGCGCCACGATGCGCCTCTACTTCGACATCGAACGCTAGGACCTCCCCGCAGTTCAACCCAGCGGCTCCTACCGCTGGGACCCGGTGGCAGGTGCCACCGAACTCGGCGTTGTCTTTATCCGGGGTGGAAGCGTGCGCGCAGGGTTTGCTTCAACACTTCTTCGCAGAAGGCGGACTCAAACGCGGCCTCCGCCACGCGCAGCAAATCCTCCCGTGAGAGCCCGATCTGGTGGGCGAGTGTGTATTCGCGGTTGAGATCCGTGTCGAAGAAGCCCGGGTCGTCGGTGTTGAGAGTGACGCGCAGGCCGCGACGGACGAACGGCACCAGCGGGTGTGTGGCTAGGTCGTCGGAGCCGGTATGCTGGCGGAGCGCGCCGGTGCGCACGTTGCTCGAGGGACAAACTTCCAGCGTAATCTGCTTCTCCTTCAGGTACTCCATCAGGTCGGAGTCGCGGAACGCCGCCAGGCCGTGGCCGATGCGCTCGGCCCCCAAGTCCCGAATGGCCGACCAGATGCTCTCCGGGCCTTCGGTCTCGCCAGCGTGGATGGTGACGCGCAGGCCGGCGGCGCGAATCTTGTCGAAGGTCTCGCGGAACAGCTCAGCCGGCTCTTGGGCTTCGTAGCCGCCAACGCCGAAGGCGACCACCCCGGCGTCCTTCCAGCGCAGGGCGTACTCGGCCACGCGGGCGACGTGGTCGGCGCCGAAGTTGCGCACTGCGTCCAGAATCCAGCGCACCTCGAGGCCCTGCTCGCGCCGGCTGTCTTCCGCCGCGCGCACCAACGCTTCGCAGACCGCGTCCAGGTCCTGATGCTTCCACAGCACCACGCCAGCGGAAAGCGTGAGCTCCGCGTAAAGAGCATTCTGCGCACGCAGGCGGGCGGCGAGGTCTCGCGCCAGCGCGGCATAGTCCTCCGGCGCACGCAACTGGTCGCAGGCCCACTTGTAGGCCATGAGAAAACCCATGAAGCCGGAGTAGTTGAACTTTGCGCGCGCTTCTTCCAGCGGCAGCGACTCGCCGCGGCGGCGCGCCAGCTCGACGAGAAACTCCGGCGTGGCTGCACCTTCGAGATGCAGATGAATCTCGGCTTTAGGCAGGCGGGCGATCCAATCGGGAACAGGAACGGGCGATCTCAGATTTGAGATTTCAGATTTCAATTCAGCGGGCGGGCGGAGGCGGGCTGCCGGCGTTGACCCAGGCGGTATACCAGTAGGCGCCCACGTTCTGGCTGGCTGTGGTGAGCTGGCGGACAAGAATTGCGCCCACCGAATCGTAGAAGGCGTCGTAGTAGTCGTCGTTGTAGTCCGGCTTGCCGTGGCGCGCCTGGTTGTCGGCGTAGAGGATGTTGTCCACCCAGGTGTTGGCCTCGACCACCATGCCGAAGGCGTGGTTGGTCGGGTCTTCGATCTTGTAGGCGCCGCCCGGACGAATGATGAAGAACGCCTGGTAGCGCTCCACCAGGCTGCGGCTGTAGCGCTTGTCGACTCCAGGCTGGCTCGAGAGCGCTCCGTCGTGGTTGATGGTGGTGTTGAACGGATCGTGCGACTCCGCGACGTAGTAGGCCAGGATGGCCGAGTAGCGCTTGACCTCGTCCCAACGCTTGTCGCGGAAGGCTTCCTCAAGCTTCAAGCTGTAGCTGCCCACCGCCCAGGGGAGCGTGCCGCGGCGAGTGACTTTGGCGCGGGTGAAGCGCCGCACAGCCACGTTGTAGTCGCGCGGCAGCTCCGCGAACGGGTAAGTTCCGTAGGAATCGAGCTGGATGTAGCGCTGCTCGGGCCGGCTGCCCTCCTCGCCCCACTGGCTGGGGTCGGCGGCCAACTGCGCAATGCTGCTGCGGTTGCTCTCGTAGTAGGCCCGCAGGGGATAGGGCAGGCTTTCCACCGCCCGGCTGACGACCAGTTGCTGCGTGCGCCCTTCCCAGGCCTGTGCCGGCGGCGACAAGGTGGACACCAGCAGGCTTGCCAGCAGGACACACGCCGCCCGCCGAATTTCGCGTTGCTGCTCCCCCACGCCCATGCTGCGAGTAGAACCCTCTTACGATTCTGAATGAAGTGCGCTGCGCTTCCGACTATAGCCGAAATAGATGGCTAAGCCAATTGCGAGCCAGATAAAGAATCGAACCCAGGTGAGCAACGGCAAGGAAATCATCAGCACCGTGCAACTGATGATTCCCAGGATGGGCAGGAGCGGCGAGAAGGGCACGCGGAAGCCGCGCGGCAGGTCCGGCCGCGTCTTGCGCAGCACCATCACCGCGGCGCACACCAGAACGAAAGCGAACAGGGTTCCGATGTTGGAGAGCTCCGCCAGCTCGCCGATGTCCCACACACCCGCCACCAGCCCCACCAGGACGCCCGCCACCCAAGTGCTGATGTGCGGCGTCTGGTGGCGCGCATGAACGCGGCTGAAGGCTTTGGGCAACAGGCCGTCGCGCGACATCGCAAACCAGATGCGCGCCTGGCCGAGTTGATAGACCAGCAACGAGCTGACCATTCCCGTCAGCGCCCCTAGCACCACCCAGAACTCCAACCAGTGCAGGCCGAGCTGCTTGAGCGCGCTGGCCACTGGCGCCCGCGGGTCAATCTGCAGGTAGGGGACAATGCCGGTGAGCGTAACCGCGACGCCCACGTAGAGCAGCATGCAGACAATCAGCGTGCCGATGATGCCGAAGGGCATGTCGCGCTGCGCGTTGCGGCACTCCTCCGCGGCCGTGGATACGGAATCGAAGCCGATGTAGGCGAAGAAGACCAGCGCAGCGCCGGTCAGCACGCTCTGCGGGCCGTTGGGCATGAAGGGGCGCAGGTTGTCGACCTTGATGTAGCTGGCGGCACCCACGATGAACAGCAGAATGGCCGCCACCTTGATGATGACCATCACGTTGTTCGCGCCGGCGGTCTCGCGGATGCCCTGCACCAGCAGCACGGTCAGGATCATCACGATGAGAAACGCCGGCAGGTTGAACCAGGCGCCGGTGAGTTGACCGGCGTCGTTGAAGATGGGCTTGGAGAGATGCGGCGGCAGGTGCAGGCCGAAAATTTGCAGAAACTCGTTGAGGTGGCCGCTGAAACCGACGGCGACCGCCGAGTTGGAGACGGCGTACTCAAGGATGAGGTCCCAGCCGATAATCCACGCCACCAGCTCGCCCAGCGTGGCGTAGCTGTAGGTGTAGGCACTGCCGGCCACCGGCACGCTGGAGGCCAGCTCGGCGTAGCAGAGGGCCGCGAAGCCACAGGCGACGGCCACTAGGATGTAGCTCAACGCCACGGCCGGGCCGGCGCCCGGGCGGCCGTGAATGCCGGTGGCGTCGGCGCCGTGCAGCAAGAGGTCGAGCACGGGCGTGCGCCAGATGGACGGAACTTCGAGCTGCACGCCCAGGGCCGCGGTGCCCGAGAGCGTCCAGACGCCGGTGCCAATCACCGCTCCGATGCCCAGCGCCACCAGTGCCCAGGGCCCCAGCGCTTTTCTCAGCCGGCGGCCGGGCTCGTCGGTGCCGGCAATCAGGTGGTCAATGCTTCTCGTGCGCCAGAGTTGTGAGCCCACGCGCCTCCTTCGTTAGGAACACGGCTTCAGTCGTGCCAAAGCCGCCCGACAATTATGAGGCTTTACCCCCTGAGGTCAAATCCGCTCCAGGCCCGCGTACTTTTCTACCAGCTTTTTGCGTCCGTGGCTGTAAAAGTGCACCACAATCTTGCGATCGGACCCCGTGCCGTCGACGGCGAGCACGGTTCCCTCACCAAACTTGGCGTGCCGCACCGTGCAGCCGGGCGGGTAGCGGGCATCACGATAAGCAACCCGCGCCGGAATGGCCTCTTCGTCTTCGGTCGGTCGCCGGCCGCGCGTCTTGCCCCAGCGGCGCAGCCGCGCACCGCCGCCATTGCCGTCGGCCAAGGCCTCGTAGCGCCAGCCGCCCCTGTCGACCGCAACCTCGGGCCGCGGCTCATCCAGCTGCTCCAGTAAGTGCGCAGGGATTTCGAGCAGAAAGCGCGACGGCTCGGACTCGTCGCTCAGCTCCTCGCCCCGGCCGCGGCGCCGCCGCGCGCGCAGCAGCCAGAGCTCTCGCCGGGCGCGAGTCATCCCGACGTAACACAGCCGGCGCTCTTCTTCGATGTCGGCGTCGCTGCCGAGCGAGCGGCTGTGGGGGAGGAGGCCTTCTTCCAGCCCGACGAGGAACACGACGTCGAACTCCGTTCCTTTGGCGCTGTGCAGCGTCATCAGGGTGACGGCGGCGTCGGGGTCGTACTCGTCAGCGTCGCTCACCAGTGCCGCGCGGTCAAGAAAATCATCGGTGGACTCGCCGCGCCCCTCGCTTTCTGCCGCCGCCGCGATGAGTTCTTGCAGGTTCTCCAGCCGATCGTCGGCTTCGGGCGTCTTCTGCTCTTCGAGCCAGCGCAGGTAGCCGCTCTGCTCCAGGGTGAATTGCAACGCTTCGGAGAGCGGCTTGGCCGCCACAGCTTCGCGCAGGCGCTCGAGCAGGTGGTGGAACGCGCGGAGCTTGGGGTTCTGGGTATGTTTGAGCGCATCGGCCAGGGTGAGGCCGCGCTCGCGGGCATCGGCTTGCAGTGCCTCGAGCGTGACCGCGCCGATGCCGCGCGGCGGGACGTTGACGATGCGCAGCAGGCTCTGCTCATCCCGGGGATTGCGGGCCGAGCGCAGGTAGGCGAGCAAGTCGCGGATTTCGGCGCGCTTGTAAAAGCTGAAGCCGCCCACCAGGCGGTAGCTGACGCCCAGGGCCCGCAGCGCTTCCTCATAGAGACGGGACTGGGCGTTGGTGCGGTAGAGCACGGCGAGGCGGCAGCCGGGCTCGCGCCGGGCGTAGTGATACAACTTCTCAGCGACGTACTGCGCTTCGTCGCGGGCATCGGTCGCCTGGTAGAGCCGCGCCTTCGCCCCGTCTTTGGCCTCCGTCCACAACACCTTGCCCTTGCGGCTCTGGTTGTTCTGGATGACGGCGGTGGCGACGTCGAGGATGGGCTGGGTGGAGCGGTAGTTCTGCTCCAGCAGGATTACGCGAGCGCCGGCGAAGTCCTGCTCGAAACGGAAAATGTTGCCGTAGTCGGCGCCGCGCCAGGCGTAGATGGACTGGTCTTCGTCGCCCACCACGCAGACGTTGCGCTGCGCGTTCGCCAGCCAGCGGATGAGCTGGTACTGCGGCGGGTTGGTGTCCTGGTATTCGTCCACGTGCAGATAGCGGAAGCGGCGTTGCCAGCGTTCGCGCACGTCGCGGTGCTCGGCCAGCGCCCGCACGGCTTCGAGCAGCAGGTCGTCGAAGTCGAGCGCGTGGGCGGCGCGCAGCGCCTTGACGTAGCCGGCGAAGATCTCCGCGTAGCGGCGTTCCTGCGCGTTGGCGCTCTCGTGCCAGTCGTCCGGGGTTCGACCGGCGGTTTTCGAGCGGCTAATGCGCTCGAGTACGCCGCGCGCCACCCAGGAGCGGTCGTCCTCGCCCTGCTCTTTGAGCAGGCCGCGCACGATGCGTTCCTGGTCGTCGTCATCGTAGATGGAAAAATCGCGCGGCAGCCCCAGCGCCGGCGCTTCGCGCCGCAGCAGCCGGGCGCAGAAGCTGTGGAAGGTCAGAGCCCAGCGCGGAGCCAGCGGCGATCCCAGGAGCCGCTGGATGCGCTCGCGCATCTCCTCGGCTGCTTTATTGGTGAAAGTGACGGCGAGGATTTCCTCCGGGCGCGCCTTGCCCTGCTCAATCAGGTAGGCGATGCGGTAAGTGATGACGCGGGTCTTGCCGGTGCCAGCCCCGGCAACCACCAGCAGCGGCCCCTCGGTGGCTTCTACGGCCTGGCGCTGCGACGGGTTCAGGTCTTGGAGGAGACGGGACATCAAGGGGTTCGAGCTGCAAATCCTCATTCTATCACACGCCCTGCGAGCTCGCCCCGCCGCAGGCTTATAATGCGCTGGGTAGGCCATGTACCTTCTCTACAGCTTGCTGTTCGGCGCCGGGTTGCTGCTGCTCAGCCCTTATTTGCTGCTTAAGGGTCTGCGGCAGGAGAAGTACCTGCACAACCTGCGCGAGCGCCTGGGGCGGATTCCGGAGAGGCTGGCGGCGCGGGCGTCAGCCGCCGAGGGGACGATCTGGGTGCACGCGGTTTCCGTCGGCGAAGCGCTGGCCGTCGCGCCACTCCTCAAAGAGCTGCGCGGGCGGCTGCCGGGCCGCGCGGTATTCGTCAGCACCACCACGCGCACCGGGCAGAAGGTCGCGGCCGAGCGACTCGAAGCCGACGCGACGTTCTACTTCCCGCTCGATTTCGCCTTGGCCTGCCGGCGAGTGCTGGCGGCGGTGAAGCCGTCGCTGGTGGTCATTGCCGAAACAGAAATCTGGCCGAACTTTCTGCGCGAAGCGCGGCGCGCCGGCGCGCGCGTAGTCTTCGTCAACGGGCGCATCTCTGACCGCTCCTTCCGGCGCTATCGGTGGTTCCGGTTTTTTGTCCGCCGGGCCCTGTCTCACGCGGATTACTTCCTGATGCAAAGCGAAGAGGACGCGCGACGTATTCGCGCTCTGGGAGCGCCGCCGGAGCGCGTGGCAGTGGGCGGCAACCTGAAATTCGACCTGCCGCAACCCAGGCGCCCGGCGTTTCTGGACGACCTGGTGGCGCTGGCGCAAAGCGCGCCCATTATCGTGGCCGGCTCGACCCTGCCCGCGGAGGAGGAGCAGATTCTTCAGGCGCTCGACATCTGCGGCTCGGTTGGCGGTCGGAAGCCGCTGCTGGTGCTGGCCCCGCGGCATCCGGAGCGCTTTGAAGACGTCGCCGCGCTGCTGGAGCGGCGCGGCGTGAGCTTCGTCCGGCGCAGCCAGGGCGCGGCGTCGAACGGCCGCCCGGCAGTGTTTCTGCTCGACACGCTGGGTGAGCTGGCGGGAACCTACGCGGTCGCCAACATTGCCTTTGTGGGCGGGTCGCTGGTGCGCGCCGGCGGACACAACCCCATAGAGCCGGCGCTGTGGGGCAAGCCGGTGCTGTTCGGGCCGTCGATGGAGAACTTCCGCGGCATCGCGCAGGCGCTGGTGGCCGCGCACGCAGCGTTTCAGGTGAACTCGGCGGACGAGATGGGGATTCTGCTGGCAGCGCTGCTCTCGAATCCCGAAGCCTGCCACCGCGCCGGCGCAGCCGGGCGGGCGCTGGTGGAGCGCGAGCGCGGCGCTGCCGCCCGTTGCGCGGCCCGCATCGCTGCGCTGATTGGGCCTGCGCAGGGAGGAGCGCCGAGCTGATGTGGCCGCGCTGGGTTCGCTGGCTGCTCTGGCCGCTGGAGATGCTGTACGCCGGGGCAATGCGCCTGCGGGCGGTGGCCTACCGGCACGGCTGGCTTAAGAGCGAACGCCTGCCGGCGAAGGTCATTAGCGTCGGCAACCTGACGGTGGGCGGCACCGGCAAGACGCCGATGGTGCTGCACCTGGCGCGGCGGCTCCGGGAGCGCGGCGTTCGGGTGGCCATCCTGACGCGCGGCTACGGTCGGCGGCAGCTGGCGCCGCTGGTCATCAATGGCCAGGGGGAAGTGTCGAAGTTCACGCCCGACTTGATGGGCGATGAACCGATTCTGCTGGCGCGGGCGCTGCCGGAGGTTACGCTCGGCATCGGGGCCGACCGCGCGGCGCTGGCGCAACAGATTCTCGAACTCGAAGCACCGCACCCGCCGGAAGTGTTCTTGCTCGACGACGGCTACCAGCACCTGGCGCTGCAGCGCGATCTGGACCTGCTGCTGATTGACGCCACCGACCCCTTCGGCGAAGGCGCCGTGCTGCCGGCGGGGCGGCTGCGCGAGCCGCTGGCGGCGCTGGGCCGCGCCGACCTCATCGTGCTGACGCGAGCCGCCAACGGCGTGCCGCGCAGGCTGGAAGCCGTGGTGCGGGAGTTCAATCCGCGCGCGCCGCTGTTCCAGGCGACCACGCATCTCACCGGAGTGTTCGAAGCCGGCGCGCACCGCGCTGCCAATCTCTTCGTGCTCAAGCAAACGCCGGCGGTGGCCTTCTGTGGCATCGGCAACCCGGAAGCGTTCTGGGACGACTTGAGGCGGGCGGGATTCAACCTCGCCGGCACGCTGGCGTTCCCCGATCACTACCGCTACCGCATCGAGGATTTCCAGCGCATCATCCGCTACGCCGACAGCGTCAGGGCGCGCGCGTTGCTGACGACCGAGAAAGATTTGATCAATATGACGGTGGTGCCGCCCAGCCTGCCGCCGACTTTCTATTGCCGGATGGAGCTGCGCGTGGAGGATGAGCCGGGGTTTCTGGCGGCGGTGGAAGAGCGCCTGGCGGCGCGAGGCAATTGACGTATGCCCGCGCCCATCACCGACGCGCGCAAGATTCTCGTCCGCGCCCCCAACTGGGTGGGCGACGCCGTGCTCTCGTTGCCGGCGTTGGAGGCGGTACGGGCGCGCTTCCCTAGCGCTAAACTGGCGGTGCTGGCGCGGCCGACGGTAGCAGAGGTTTTCTTTCAGCGGAGTGAAGTGCAGCGCGTGTTACTGTTCGACTATCGCGGGCGGCATCGGGGCGCGGCGGGACTGCTGCGGCTGGCGGGCGAACTGCGGCGCGAGCGGTTCGACCTGGCGGTGTTGTTTCAGAACGCCTTCCAGGCGGCGTTGCTGGCGTTTCTGGCGGGCATTCCTCGCCGCGTCGGGTACGCGCGCGACGCGCGCGGGCCGCTGCTGACGCATCCGATCCCCGTTCCGCGGCGCGCAGAGATCCCTCCGCACGAAACGTTCTACTACCTGGAGCTGGTGCGGCGCGCGGGCTGGCTCGAGTCGCTGCCGGTGGTGGAGCGGATTCCGCTGGCGGTGCCGGGGCACGCGGTGGTCGAGCGAGTCAAGCACAAGCTGTGCGCGCACCATCTGGGCGACGGCGGCGGGCGGCTGCGGGTGGTGATTGCGCCGGGGGCGACCTACGGCTCGGCCAAGTGCTGGCTGCCGGAGCGCTACGCCGCGCTCGCCGACCGGCTGGTTGAGGCGTTCAACGCCGCTGTGCTACTCTGCGGCCCGCCCGCCGAGGCCCGCCTCGGGGACGCCATCGCCGCCCAGATGAAAACAAAACCGGTCTCGCTCATCGGGCAGACTACGCTGGAGGAGTTTCTGGCCGTGCTGTCGACTGCGGATTTGTTCATCGGCAACGACTCCGGCGCCATGCACCTGGCGGCGGGGCTGGGCCTGCCGCAGGTGTGCATCTTCGGGCCGACCGACGAAGCCGGCACGGGCCCGCTCAACCCGCGCGCCCACCTGGTGAAGCAGCCGGTGTCGTGCAGCCCGTGCTTCCTGCGCCATTGCCCGGTAGATCACCGCTGCATGACGCGCGTCACCGTGGACGAAGTCTGGCACGCGGTGGAAGCGGCGCTGGGCGAGCGGCGGGGAGCGTAGCTGTGGGGCTGCTGAATCCGACGCCGGGCGAGCTGGTCGACCGCAAGACCATCCTGCATCTGAAAATCGAAGCCGGGCGGCGCAAGCAGGTGGACGTGGCGCACTTCCAGGAGGAGCTGGAGATGATTGAGGCGGCGCTGGCCGACTGGTTGGCCAGGCACGCCGGCGCTGACCGCCGTGCTTACGACGAAGCAACGCGCGGGCTGGCCGAGATCAACCAGCAGCTCTGGCGCGCCGAAGACGATGTGAGGGCGCTGCCGCGCAGTGAGCGGGAGCGCCTGGCCGACCTGGCCAAGCTGATTCCGGCGCTGAACGATCGGCGGGCGGCGCTGGTGCAGCAGGTGAACCGGGTGTTCCGCGTCGGCCAGGTCGAGAAGCTGTATGAGTGAGGCGGAGCCGCGGCTGCTGATTCTTCGCCTGAGTTCCCTGGGCGACATCCTGCACACGCTGCCGGCAGCGGCCACGCTGCGGGCGTCGTTTCCCCAAGCACGCCTGGATTGGGTGGTGGAAGACCGCTGGAAAGACCTCCTCGAACTCAACCCGGATGTCACCAACGTCATCCCTGTCAGCACCAAAGCCTGGCGGGCGGCGCTCAACCAGAGCGGCACCTGGCGCGAAGTGCGGAGGGCGGTGGCCGCGCTGCGCGACGCTCGCTACGACGCCGCGCTCGACTTCCAGGGGTTGATGAAATCGGCGCTGCTGGCGCGGCTGAGCGGGGCGCGGCAACGCATCGGGTTCGACGCCGACGCAGCGAAGGAATCGGCGGCGGCGATGTTTTACACGCTGCACGTGCGCCCGCCGGCCGGCGCGCACGTGGTGGAGATGAACCTGGCGCTGGCGCGGGCCGCCGGCGCCGAGAAACAAGTGGTGAAGTTTCCGTTGCTGACGCGGCCCGAGGACGAGGCCTACATCGAAGAGCAACTGCGGGCGCAGCAGGTGAACGATTTTTTCATCTTGAGTCCGGGCGGCGGCTGGGGCTCGAAGCGCTGGCCGCTGGAGCGCTACGCGCAACTGCACAACGCCCTGGCGCGGGAGCGCGGCTGGCGATCGTTCCTCAACACCGGGCCGGGCGAAGAGGCGCTGGTGGAAGAGTTCATGCGGGAAGCGCGCGTGGTCAAGCCGGCACATTTTCCGCTGACGTTGCGGCAACTGGTGGCGTTGGTGAAGCGAGCGCGGCTGCTGGTGAGCGGCGATAGCGGCCCGCTGCACATCGCCGCGGCGGTGGGCACGCCGCTGGTGGCGCTGTTCGGGCCCACGGATCCCCTGCGCAACGGACCGTATGGCGGGCGGTCAGTAGTCATCCATCACTGCGAGCAGGCAGTCATCAGCTACAAGCACGAGGACACGCCCTCGGCGGCGATGCTGGCGATTACGGTCGAGGAAGTTTTGGCGGCGATACGGCGCGTGTTGGCCCCGCCCTCGGCGGGGCTGGAGGAAGCGCGTGGCTGACGTTGCCGCGCTGGCGACGCGACTCCGCGTCCCGCTGCACTTCTTGCTGGCGGCGGCGCTTGTTTGGCTGGCGCGGCCGACGCCGAGGTTATGGACCCTCGGGGCGGCAGTGGTTGCGCTGGGATTGCTAGTGCGGGGCTGGGCGGCGGGGCACTTGCGTCGCGAGTCGCCGCTGACGGTTTCCGGTCCGTACGCGCGCCTGCGCCATCCGCTCTACTTCGGCTCAGCGCTCCTTCTGGCGGGGTTTGCGCTGGCCAGCGGGGAGCCGCTTTTCGGCGTGGTCGCCATGGCGTACTTCTTGGTTGTGTTTGTGCCGGTGATGCGGCGCGAAGAGCAGGAGCGGCGCGCGGGCGCGGCCGAGCTCTATGCGGCTTATGCGGCGCAGGTGCCGGCGCTGTGGCCGCGGCTGTGGCCGGCACAGCTCGAAGGCGCCGGGGGGCGATTCAATTGGCAGCAGTACGGGCGCAACCGGGAGTGGCGGGCGGCCGTCGGCTGCGTTACTCTGCTGGCGCTGCTCTACGCGAAGATGATGGTGGGTTGGTAGAAGAGCAGATTCCTCGCCTGCCCCCCGAAAAGCGGGTGGACAGGCTCGGAATGACGGGTTGGGGACGTTGCTGACGGCGGGGTTGAAACCCCGCCCTTCCTCTTGCTAGTGCAGGCGGTACTTCTGCGCCAGCAGGCGCTGGAGGCGGGGCTGGTAGAGCAGGTCGTAGGTGTCTTCCTTGCCGGGGAAGAGGTTGAGCGCCACCTGGCGCGTGGCGGCCACCATCTTCGAGGCTTCCTCAAACGGCAGGTCGCCCTGGCTGATGACGTTCATCACCAGGCGCACGGTGAGTTGCAGGCGTCGGATGCGTCTTGATTCCTCCGCGACAGCCTGCTCGCGGCTCAGGTCCTGGGCGTTCGCGGCCATTGACTAAATTCTAGGCTGAGTCAGGGAGCGGGCGCAAGCCGTCAACTTCGCCCACAGGTTGGGGTAGAGCGTGGGCCGGTGGGTCTCGGTGTAGCTCCGGGCGCGCAGGCCGCCGCCAATCTTTAGCGTGATGCTGCCGTCGCGGTCGGTGCGATACACGCGCGCGCCCCGGGCGCGAAGCCGCTCGAGCACGTCGTCGTAGGGATGGCCGAAGGGGTTGGTGGCGCCGACGGAAATGGCCGCCACCTGGGGCTGGACCGCGGCGAGAAGCTCCTCGGCGGCGGCGGCGCGGCCGCCGTGGTGCGGGACCTTGAGCGCGGCGGCCTGCAACGGCGCGCCGCTGGCGACCAGTGTCTTCTCGACTTTGACTTCAATGTCGCCCGGCAGCAGCACGCAGGTTTCTCTGCGGCACAAGCGCAGAACCAGGGAGTCGTCGTTGGCGGGCTCACGCCTGGGTTGGTAGTCGCGGGTGGGCCAGAGCACTTCGACTTGAACGTCAGCGGCGGTGAACCGCTCGCCGCCGAGGTGTTCCAGAACCGGAATCTCGAGGTCGCGAGCCTTCTGCACAAGCCGTTGGCGCGCCCGGCTGGGCGCACCGGGCCCGAGGTTCAAGCTTCCAACCGAGAATTCTTTCAGCACGATGTGCAGCCCGGCCATGTGGTCGTGATGCGCGTGGGTGAGCCAAACGCGGTCGAGCCGCTTCAGCCCGCGGCCGCGAAGATAGGGAACGACGACGGTTTCGCCGGCCGACTCGCCGACCGTGTAGCCGCTGCCAATCTCGACCGGGCCGCGGCCGCCATCAATCAGCCAGGTTTCGCCGTTGGGGAAGCTGAGGAAGAGCGAGTCGCCCTGGCCGACATCGAGCACGGTAACTTCGAGTTCAGTGGGGTCGAGCTGGGGCGGGAATGGATGCCCGGCAACCAGCACGGTAAGCGCGGCCAGCGGCAGCGCCACCCAACGCTGGTAGCGGTTCTTCGCTGCGGCCACCGCCAGAGCCACAAGCGCAGCGAAATAGAGCACCGTCAGCCACGGCGGCGGCGGCGGAATCCCGTAGGAGAGGCCGTAGGCGGCCGCAAAGCCGGCGACACTTAGAAGCAGAGACAACAGCAAACTCAGCAGCCAGGCCAGGGCGGCGCCGAGGAAGGACCAGCCGAGGCTCAGAAGCAGCGTGGCCAGGCCCAGGGGGACAATGAGGCCAACGAGAGGAACAACAATGACATTGGTCAGTAGTCCCATCACTACGATCCGGTCGAAATAGACGGCGGTCAGCAGCAGCAAGCCGAGCTGGATGGCGAAGGAGAGCACGAAGAAATCCCACACGCGCAGGCCGACGCGAACGCAGCCCGCGAGCAAGTGGAGAGTAACGCGGCGCTTATCTTCTTCCTCGCGGCGCCAGAAGGCCAGCCCGCTCAGCAATTCGGCCAGGGCGCGCAGGTCGTGGCGGAACTGCACGAGGTGGGGAGCGCCGAGCTGCTCGGCGCGCTCGGGCGAATCCAGAAAGCTGAGCGCTTCGCGATAGGGCTGCGAGGTGCGCTCGATCCAGGGCATGGCGAAAAGGGCGATAAGAAAGACAGCTCCGAAGGAGAGATGAAAGCTGGGGTCGAATATCCAGTCGGGATGCAGACAGAGGACGAAGAGCGCGGCCAGCGCGGTAGTGTTGGCGAGGTGCACTTCGCGAAAAAGCAGGCGGGCGGCGAGATAGGTGGCAGCCATCCAGACGGCGCGCTCGATGGGGGGGCGGTCTTCAACCAACAAGAGGTAGAAGACCAGCGCGGCGATGGTGGCGAGCGTGGCCGCCCAGTCGGGCGCGCGCATGCGGCACAGCAGCCAGAAGAGGAACCAGGCGATGATGCCCATTTGCAGGCCGGAGATGACGAGCACGTGGTAGGTGCCGTTCTGGCGAAACTGGTCGGCGAGCTCGTGGCTCAGGAACCCGCGGTCGCCCAGCAGCATGGCGCGAACAATGGCGTTGGCGTCGGGCTCGGTCGTCGGCGGCAGAAGCGTGTCGAGCTCGGCCAGCAGGCGCGTGCGCAGCGCCTGCACGCGGGCAAGAAAAGCGTTGCCGCGGCGGCCCGGGAGTCGCGTGAGCAGCTCCGGACTCTTCAGCGACCCTTCGAGGTAGATGTCCTGCCGCGCCAGGTAGCCGCGCCAGTCGAAGCTGCCGAGGTTCTGATGGTTGATGGGCGGGTGGACGCGGGTCAGGACTTCCACGCGGTCGCCGTAGGCGAGCGGCGGGAGCGATGCCGCGCGTTCGTTGGAGGATGGGAAGTAGCTGAGTCGTGCGCCGCCCGAGGTTGGCCAAACGCGGCCGCCGGTTTCCAGCGTTTCGAGTTCCAGCTCATAGATGGTCGCGAAGGGCTTGCGCTCGGTGGCGCGGCGCAGCCAGCCGGTCAGGCGTACGGCTTCGCTGAAGTCGACCCGAGAAGAGTCCGCCAAGCGGTCGATTCGGTTGGCGGGAACGTCCAAAGAGTTGAGGCCGGTGGTGGCGCCGCCGAGAAGGAAGTATCCGGCGAGCGCGCAGGTGAACGCGGCGCGCAGCCAGCGCCGCCACAAGGCGGCAGTACCGGCAACCAGAGCCACGAGCGCATGAGCAAACAGCGTCCGCGGCGAATCATCTACGTCGGCGAATGCAGCTAGTCCGGCGGCGTAGGCCACCGCCAGCCAGAAGAGGGGGAACCGCATCGCTCAAGCGGCTCGTTCGAGGCGAGCCAGGCTTTCGATGTGGAAGGTTTGAGGGAAAAGGTCAATGAGCTCCAGCGAAGTCAGGCGGTAGGCAGGGAGCAGGCGCTGGAGGTCGCGAGCCAACGTGGCGGGATCGCAGGAGAGATAGATCAGGCGCGGCGGGGCAAGATTGAGAAGCGGCGAGAAAACGCCAGCGCCCAGGCCGGCGCGGGGCGGGTCGAGCACGACGACATCGGGCTTTTCGGACGAGTTGCGGAGAAAATCTTCCACGCCCGCAGCGCGCGGCTCGACGCCCGGCGTTTCGGCGACGTTGGCGGCGAGGTCGGCGACGGCGTGCGGATTCGATTCGACTGAAATGACGCGCTGGAACTTTTCCGCCAGCGCGCGCGCGAACAAGCCGACTCCGGCGTAGAGGTCGAGGGCGAGCTTGCCTTCCAGTCCGTCCGTTACGCACGCCACCAGCAGGGGCAACAGATGGCGGTTGACCTGAAAGAAACTCCCGTGGCTGACGCGCAGCCGGTGCGCGCCGACCTGGTAGTAAATCCAGCCCAGTCCGTCGGTGTGGCGCAGGTCGGCGGCAGTTTCGTGGAACTGGACGGAGAGCAAGCCGTTGAGCGCGGTGCGCAGGTGCTCGAGCAACACGGCGCGGTCATAGGCGTGGCCGGGGGCGGTGAGCGTGAGCCAGAAAGTTTCGTCGCGGTCGTCGGCGAAGGCTTCGGCGCCGCGCAGGTTCGGCGGCAGCTTCCCCTCGCGGCTCAGGCGGTTGAGGGCGACGATGACTTGGCCGAGCTTGGGCGAGCTGACCGGGCATTGCTCGACCCCGCAGAGTTGGTGCGAGCCGGCGCGATGAAAACCGACCTGAAGCACCTGCGGCATCGCCGGGTTGGGCGCCAGCTTGAGCTGGATGCGGTTGCGATAGTTCCATGGCGGCGAGGCGTGCGCGACAAGTTCGCCGCTCCAGTCAATCTTCCCCAGGCGCCGCAGGGTTTCGCGCAGAATGTCACGCTTGAGCGCGAGCTGCTTTTCATAGCTGAGGTGCTGGTAATGGCAGCCGCCGCAGCGCGCGAAGTAGGAGCAGCCGGGCGCGATGCGCTCGGCCGCGGCTTCCTGCACGGCGCCGGGCAGGCCGCGAATCAGCTTGCGCGACTCCTCCGTGGGAAAAACTTCGACCACTTCGCCGGGAAGAACGAACGGCACAAAAACCGGTTTGCCGGAGTGGTAGCCCAAGCCCTCGCCGCCGTAGACGAGCTTCTCGACGCGCAGAGTGAACGACTCCACGCTCAGGCTCCTTCGCCCGCCGCGGGCGGCGCGGTCGAAGCGACGGGGAGGTAGAACAGACTCAGCCGCGGCAGGCCGAAGCGCTCGAAGAGTTTCTTCTGCAGGAATTGTTTCTCAATCATCGCCAGTTGCTCGGGCTTCATCTTGCGGCGGTAGGGAGCGAGGCCGCGCTCGACCTCGCGGCGCAGCGCGACCAGGTCGTCGGCGCTCGCCGCCTGCGTCAGCGCCGCCAGCAGTTTTTCTTCGAAGACGGTCAGGTGGCGCTCCAGGTCTTCCAGGTCCTGCGCCGATTGAGTTGCGGGCTGCTCCGCCAGCGCCTCCAGCGCGCCGGCGATTTCATCGAGCGGGGCAGAGGCAGTCGCGGGAGCGTTGCGCGCGGCTTCACGCAGCGCGGCGGCGTTGGCGCGCAGGAACGCGGGCACCTCGCCGGCCACGAAGGGCGCGGCGCGCTCGCCCGGTGCCGCGCCGCCGGCTGCGGCTTCTTTGGCTTCTTCGGCGGCGTCGGCTACAGCGTCGACGCAATAAAGCAAACTCTTGATAGGCCGCCCGCGGCGCTTGGCGTCGTAGCGCTCGAAGGCGCGGTCGATTCCCTTCAGGACAACCTCAAGCGGGATGCCGGCGCGCTGCCAGGTTTCGATGACCGCCCAGTCGAGGGTGGAGACCAGGATGTGCGCGCCTCGCTTCTGCCAGAAGTACTCCTCGATTTGCGTGTAGTAGTTCAGCACGGGAACCGCCCCGTCGTCACTCATGGCGATAGTGTAACCACGGATGAAGACGGATGAACACGAATTTGTTAGGATGGTTACGCCCGCCCAGGAGCCTTCGAATCCATGATTGATGCCCGCGCAGCGGTGACGCATCTGAAGCGAGTCGACCCCGCGATGAAGCGGGCGATCGGGCGCGTCGGGCCGTTCCGAATGGTGATGGTTCCCAACCGTTTCGGCGCGCTGGTGCGCGCCATCTTGCACCAGCAGCTGGCGCTGAAGGCGGCGCAGAGCATCACCCGGCGCTTCTGCCAGCTCTATGCTCCCGGCGACGGCCGACTCCCCTCGCCCGAAGAATTGCTGCGCACGCCGCGGAGGAAGCTGCGCGCGGCTGGGGTTTCGCCGCAGAAGATGGGTTACCTGCGCGATCTTGCGGCGCACGCCGCGAGCGGGCGGCTGCCGCTCCACCGGCTGAGACGGATGAGCGACGAACAAGTCATTGAAGTGCTCACCGACGTCAAAGGCATCGGCCGCTGGACGGCGGAGATGTTCCTGATTTTTTCTCTCGGCCGCCCGGACGTGTGGGCGGTGGACGACCTCGGCCTGCAACTTGCGGTCAAAGATCTCTACCGCCTGCGGAGGCATCCCAGCGAAGCCAGAATGCGCGCGCTGGCCGAGCCCTGGCGGCCCTGGCGCACGGTAGCCTCGTGGTACCTGTGGCAGTGGCGCCGCCGCACGATCGGCGCCGGCCCCCTCTAGCTGCGGTAGTTGTTTTATCCGTGCGAATCTGTGTGCATCTGTGGTTTTATATTCTTCGATGCTGCTGGTGATTGACGTCGGCAACACCAACACCGTGCTGGGGGTGTATGACGGCGAGCGGCTCGTCGCCCACTGGCGCCTGGTCACCGCACACCAGCAAACCGTTGACGAGTACGGCATCCGCGCCCGCAACCTGCTCCAGTACGCCGGGCTGGACGCGGGCGAAATCTCCGGCGTCATCATCAGCTCGGTCGTCCCGCCGCTCGACGCCACCCTGGCCGAAATGGTGCGGCGCTATTTCAAGCTCGAGCCGCTCTTCGTCGAGCCCGGCATCAAGACCGGCATCCGCATCCACTACGAAAACCCGCAGGAAGTCGGCGCCGACCGCATCGCCAACGCCGTGGCGGCGTTCGAAAAATATGGCGGGCCGGCCATCATCGTCGACTTCGGCACCGCCATCACTTTCGACGCCCTCTCCGAGCAGGGCGACTATCTCGGCGGCGTCATCACCCCGGGCCTTGGCATCGCCTCCGACGCGCTCTTCCAGCGCACTGCCCGCCTGCCCCGCGTCGCCATCACCGAGCCCGACAAAGTCATCGGCACCAATACCGTGGCCTCGATTCAGTCCGGCTTGTTCTATGGATTCCTGTCGCTGGTGGATGGCGTCATCGCCAAGCTCAAGGCGGAGATGGGCGGCCACGCCCGCGTGGTCGCCACCGGCGGCCAGGCTTCGCTGCTCGCCGGCGCCTCCCGCCACATCGAGCAGGTGGATGAGTTCCTGACGCTCGACGGCCTCCGCCTGCTCTACTCCCGCAACGCCGAACTCCCGCCCGCCACCAAGAGGAAGCCCAAGCCCCGCCGCTGACAACTCATAGGGTTGTAATCCCGCACTGCTCGCTGGAAGGGCGGAGTTTGAACCTCGCCGCAAAGCCCGGCACTGCTCTTGGGCTTTAGCCCCTGAGGCCTTCAGCGGCTAAAGCCGACGAGAGGGAGCGACAGTGGCGGACGGGCTGAAGCCCGTCCCTTCCCACCCCAAAGCCTTTTCTTATCGGTGTGAACCTGTGCGCACAACTCATCGCGTTGTCATCCCGCACTCGCTGGAAGGGCGGGGTTTGAACCCCGCCGTAAAGCGCGGCACTGCTCTTGGGCTTTAGCCCCTGAGGCCTTCAGCGGCTAAAGCCGACGAGAGGGAGCGACAGTGGCGGACGGGCTGAAGCCCGTCCCTTCCCACCCCAAAGCCTTTTCTTATCGGTGTGAACCTGTGCGCATCCGTGGTTTCAAAGTCTTCACGCTTCTCGGACGTCGCCGGCCAGCACCGGCACGGTCTGGCCATCATCGCGGCGGACGAGCAGGCAGCCCATTGCATCCAGCCCGGCGGTGGCCCCGTTGATTTCTTCTCTCGGCGTGGTGACGCGGACCCGTTTTCCGTAGGCGTAGCTTGAAACTTCGCCAAATCGAGTAATCAGCGGGGCTGCCCCCTCTTCGAGCAATTGGTTGTAGTAGCGGTCAAAGGCGCGCAGCAGCCCGACCACAATCTCCAGCCGCGAGTAGGTGCGCAAGCCGGCGCGGCGCAGCGACGTGGCGATGGACTCGAGTTCCGCCGGCAGCTTGGTGTGATTCACGTTGATCCCGATGCCCACCACCACGTGCCGCAGCCGGTCGGCCTCGGCTTGCATTTCAGTCAGGATGCCGCAGAATTTTTTCCCATTAACGAGCAGGTCGTTCGGCCAGCGCAGGTCAACACTGAGTCCGGTGGCATTCACCACCGCGTCGCGCGCCGCCAAGCCGGCGGCCAGCGTCAGCAGCGGCGCCTGCTGCAGCGCCAGCGCCGGTCGCAACAGCACGGAGAGATAAATGCCGCTGGTCTTCTCGGAAAACCAGTTGCGGCCCAGCCGGCCGCGCCCGGCGGTCTGCTCTTCGGCGACCACCAGCGCGCCGTGGGGCTCGCCGTCGGCGGCGAGCTGCAAGGCAACCGAGTTGGTCGAGTCGGTGCGGAAGAAATGATGGATGCGGCGGGCGTAGGGCGTGCCTTCCAGCCGCTGGCGAAGAAGCTGCGGAACCAGAATGTCCGGCGTGGTCTCGAGCTGGTAGCCGGTCTTCGGGTGGCCCTTGATCTGAACCCCGAGCCCGCGCAGCTTCTGGACCCAGTGCCAGACCGCCGAGCGGCTGACGCCGACCTGGCGCGCGATTTTGGCGCCGCTCAGCACCACCATCGGGTGCTCGGTCAGCAGCGCCAGCAGCTTGTCGATGCGCCGGTCGGTGGAGGCGATGGGCGCGGTGCGTTTGGCCATAAAAGGCAAAGACGAAAAGACGAAGATAGAAAACGGAAACAAGAAATGCAATCAGGCCCCGTGCTCGCCCGCCGGGATGAGGTCGAAGCCGATGTCGACCGCGGGGGCCGAGTGCGTGAGCGCGCCGACGGAAATGAAGTCCACGCCCGCCTCAGCATAGTCGCGGATGTTTTCCAGCGTAACGCCGCCGGAGACCTCCACCGCGGCGCGGCCCTGAATGAGGCGCACGGCGTGGCGGACTTCGTCGGGCGTCATGTTGTCCAGCAGCAGCACGTCGGCGCCGGCTTCGAGTCCCTGGCGCACTTCCGCCTCGTCCCGCACCTCCGCTTCAATCTTCTGCGCCGCGCCGTAGCGCGCCCGCGCGCGCCGCACCGCTTCGCCCACGCCCCCGGCCAGGCGCGCGTGGTTGTCCTTGATGAGCACGGCGTCATAGAGCCCGAAGCGGTGGTTCGCGCCGCCGCCGACCCGCACCGCGTAGCGCTCCAGCAGGCGCAGCCCGGGCGTGGTCTTGCGCGTATCGAGCAGGCGCGCGCGCGTGCCTTCCAGGCGCAGGACGAAGCGGCGGGTCAAGGTGGCGATGCCGCTCAGGCGTTGCAGGAAGTTCAGCGCGGTGCGCTCGGCGCGCAGCAGGGCGCGAGCGTTGCCGCGCACCTCCGCCAGGACCCCGCGGGCCACCAGGGCGCCCTCGGCTGCCACCGGGGTGAAGCCGATGCGCGGGTCGAGCAACTCGTAGAGCCGCTCCACCAGCGGCAATCCGGCGACCACCAGCGCGCCCTTGGCGAGAAACGAGCCGGTGGCGTCGAGGTTCTCAGGGACGGTTGCGTCGGTGGTGAGGTCACCCGGGCCCAGGTCTTCGGCCAGCGCCCGCTCCAGGATTTCGGTGATTTCCTTCGACCGCCAGTCCAAGCTCTCTCCGGGACGAACCGCAGCGGTCTCACGGGTGGCGCTCATCGCTCAGGCCGGCGCGCCGCTATTGTAGCGGTTCTCGAGGTCGGAAAGCAGCCGCGTGACTTTTTCATACTGAACGTTGTACTCCGACTGCCGCTGCTCCATCCCGCGCACCACCTCGTCGGGCGCCTTGCGGCGGAACTCTTCGTCGGCCAGCCGCGCCCGCATGGCGCCGAGGTCTTTCTCCAGCTTCTCTTTCTCCTTCCGTAGGCGCTTGATTTCCGCCGCCAGGTCGGACTGCGAGTAGGGGATGCGGGCATCGAAGCGGGGCGTGTGGCGCAGCACGCCGCCCTCGGCCGCCAGCGGGCCGGCGCTCAGGTCAAGCTGCGAGAGGTTGGCCAGCCGCAGAATCGCCTGGCGGCGTGCGCGGAACAGCTCCAGGACGACCGGTTCGGTTGAGCTCAGCTCGCCCGGGATGTGCTTGCGCGGGTCAATCTTCATCCCGGCGCGAATCTCCCGCAGCGCGGTGATGGCCTCCTGCACCAGCTCCATTTCTTTCTCGATGGCGTCGTTGAACCCCGCCGGGTCGCCCTGCGGAAACGGTTGCAGCGCCAGCGAGTGCTCGGCGTCGAACTGGCGCCGCCACAGCTCTTCGGTCAAGAACGGCATGAAGGGATGCAGCAGCCGCAACGCCCACTCGAAGTGCGTGAACAGCGCCTGCCAGGCGGCCCGCTGCTCCTCGGCGTCGGCGGCGGCCTTGGCGTCCGAGGGCGGCGCGATGACCGGCTTGATCCACTCCAGGTACCAATCGCAGAACTCGTGCCAGAAAAAGTGATAGAGCTCGTGCGCCGCTTCGTGGAAGCGGAAGTCTTCCAGCGCCTGGCTGACCAGGCGGCTGAGCCGGTGCAGCCGCGACGACAGCCAGGCGTCCACCCAGGCCGGCGCCGTAAGCCCTCGGGCGTCCGGCGGCCCCTGCGCCAGCAGCGCGGTGACGAAGTCGGCGGAGAGCGCCCCGCTCTGCTCCGCCCGCTGCCGGTTGAGCGCGATGAAGCGCGCCGCGTTCCAGATTTTGTTGGCGAAGGCGCGGTAGCTGCGCAACCGGTCGGGGCTGAGCGCGATGTCGGTGCCGGGCGCCGCCATAATGGCGAGCGTGAACCGGGTGGCGTCCGTCCCATACTCCTCGATCAGCTCCAGCGGGTCCACCACGTTCCCGCGCGTCTTCGACATCTTCTGGCCTTCCGGGTCGCGCACCAGCGCGTGGATGTAAAGGGTGCGGAACGGAATTCGCTCTTCCGCCCGCTCGCGCGGCATGAACTTCAGCCCGCTCATAATCATCCGCGCGTCCCAGAAAAACAGGATGTCGAAGCCGTTGATCATCAGCGTGGTGGGGTAGAACTCGCGCAGGTCGGCGGTGTCGTCGGGCCAGCCGAAAGTCGAGAACGGCCACAGCGCCGAGCTGAACCAGGTGTCGAGCACGTCGGGGTCCTGCGTCAGCGCCGCGCTGCCGCACTTCTCGCATTTTTCGGGCGGGCTGGCCGCCTGCGGCCGGCCCTCGACCACCTCGACGCGCGAATCCTTCGCCGGCGTCAGCCCTCCGCAGGCGCAGTGCCACACCGGAATCCGGTGGCCCCACCAGAGCTGCCGCGAGATGCACCAGTCGTAGATGCGCTCCATCCAGTCGAGGTAGATGCGCCCGTACTGCTCGGGCACCACCTTGATGAGTCCCTCGCGCACCGCGCGAATCGCCGGCGCCGCCAGGCTGTTCGCCGGGTCGTTCATCTTGCAGAACCACTGCACCGAAATGCGCGGCTCCACCGGCGTCTTGCAGCGGTCGCACAGCCCGACCCCGTGGCGGTAGGGCTCGGTTTTTTGCAGCAGCCCCTGCGCCTTGAGGTCGTCGACGATGCGCAGCCGCGCCTCGTAGCGGTCGAGCCCTTTGTAGCCGCCCGCCTGCTCGTTCATCCGCCCCTGCTCATCCAGCACGGTGATTTCGGCCAGACCGTGGCGGCGGCCGATTTCGAAATCGTCGGCGTCGTGCGCCGGCGTCACTTTGATGGCGCCGGTGCCGAAGTCGCGGTCGACAAACTCATCCGCCAGGATAGGGATGTCGCGGTTCACCAGCGGCAGCCGCACCACCCGCCCCACCAGCATCCGGTAGCGGTCGTCTTCGGGGTGGACTGCGACGGCGGTGTCGCCCAGCATCGTCTCCGGCCGCGTGGTGGCGACCACCACGTGCTCGGGCGCCCCCGCCAGCGGATACTTGATGAAGTAGAGCTTGTCCTCGCGCTCGCGGTGCACCACTTCCAGGTCGCTCAGCGCCGTCTGGCAGCGCGGGCACCAGTGGACGATGTAACGCCCGCGGTAGATGAGTCCTTCGCGGTAGAGCCGGAGAAAAGCTTCCAGCACGGCGCGGTAGCGCGGCGCGTCCATGGTGAAACACTCCCGGCTCCAGTCCACCGAGGCGCCCAGCCGCACCATCTGCTCCTTGATGCGGTCGCCGCTTTCCGCTTTCCATTTCCAGACGCGCCGCTCGAATTCTTCGCGGCCAATCTGCTGGCGGGTGAGACCTTCCTGAGCGAGCTGCCGCTCGACCACCACCTGGGTGGCGATGCCGGCGTGGTCGGTCCCCGGCAGCCACAGCACCCGGTAACCCTGCATCCGCCGCCACCGCATCAGGATGTCAATCTGGGTGTGCTCCAGCATATGACCCATGTGGAGTGAGCCGGTGACGTTGGGCGGCGGGATGCAGAGCGAGTAGGTGCCCTTGTCCGGCGGCCGCTGCTGGGCGGCCACTTCGGGAGTGAACAACCGCTCGCGCACCCAGGCCCGGGCCCAGTGGCGCTCGATGGCGCTTGGGTCGTAGGCCTTCGGAATCTCGTGCTCAGTCATCTCTCGGTCCCGACGCGGAATGTCTCAGTATACGGCAAGCCCGCGGCGATTTGGAAAGTGCGGCCCAAGTGTGCGAGACTAGCGCCAGCTTGAGTTGAGCAAGGGGGTCGCTTGAGGCACCAGACTAACCCATGGACATAACCAGTGGGCTTGCCGAGGTCAACGGGACGAAGCTCTACTACGAAGCCGCGGGCCGCGGGCCGGCAGTCCTTTTCCTCAATGCCGGCGGCTTGGACTGCCGGATGTGGGACGATCAATTCGCCGCCTTTGCCGAGCGCTACCGCGTCATCCGCTACGACTATCGCGGCTGGGGCCGCTCGGAAGCAGCGCGGCAGAAGTTTTCACACGTGGAAGACCTGCGTGCTCTGCTGGACTTCCTGAAGGTGGATGTCGCCGTGCTCGTCGGCGCCACCCACGGCGGCGGGCTGGCGATTGACTTTACGCTCGCGCACCCGCGCCGCGTGCGGGCGCTCGTGCTGGCCTCGCCTTGGCTGAGCGGCTTCCAGTGGTCGGATTCGATGGAAAAACGGTTGGCCGCGTTGCTCGGCGCCAAGAGCGCCGGCGTGGAGAAGTTCGTGCAAGGACTCCTCGACGACCCGCACTTCGTTCCCGCGCCGGAAAATCCCGCAGCCCGCGAGAAAGTCCGCCAGATTCTGACTGAAAACTTTCCGCGCTTTCTAGCCGAAGACCTGGCTCAGCCGCCCGAAAAGCCGGCGTTTGGGCGGCTGGCCTCCATCGGCGTGCCAACGTTGATTTGCCTGGGCGGGCGTGACCACCCCGACCTGCTGGCGGTGGGAGAGACGCTGGAGAGCGACATTCCCGGCGCCAAGACGGTGGTCTTCTTCGGCGCCGGCCACCTGGTCAACCTGGAGAACTCCGACCGCTTCAACAAAACCGTGCTGGAGTTTCTCGCCGAACGGTAGCTATTTGCTGGAGGCGGAGATGTTCATCGGCCACTACGGGGTCGCGTTCGCCGTCAAGAGCGTCGAGAAGCGGATTCCTCTTTGGCTTCTATTCCTCGCCGTCCAGTTCGTGGATCTGCTCTGGGGCGTACTCGTCTTGCTCGGCGTAGAGAAGGCTCGCATCACACAGGAGTTCCGGGGCTCGCTGCCGCTCGATTTGTATTACATGCCGTACACGCACAGCCTTCCCGCAGTCCTTGTTTGGTCGCTGGCTGCCTACTTGGCCTACCGGCTCGTCGCCTCAAAAACTGATTCTCCGTCCCACCGGGTCTCCCTGCTGGTTGCTCTGGCGGTGCTTTCGCACTGGATTCTTGACTTGGTGGTGCACCGACCGGACATGCCGCTTTACGACGACGCTTACAAGCTGGGCTTGGCGCTGTGGAACTATCCGCTCCCGGCGCTCGCGCTCGAAATTGGCATTTATTTTGGCGGCCTGTGGCTTTACCTGCGTACTACGTCGGCGGTGACGTTCATGGGGAAACACGGATTGGCGCTTCTTGGGCTGGGGATTCTGGCCATCCAGGTAGTTGTCTTCTGGTGGCCGGTTCTGCCCAGCGCCACAATTGCGGCGGCGGTTTTCCTCGCGGGCTATCTGCAACTCGCCGCAACTGCGACTTGGCTGGAGAAGAAGAGAAGTGGCTAGGCGGCGGCGACACCCACCCTGCGCGCGAGCTCCTGGAAGCGGGGGTCAGAGTGTAAGGAGTCGAAGCGCGAATCGGCTTTCACCAACGCCAGCCAGGTTGAGCGCTCCTCGCAAGCTTTTTGCAGCCAGGTGAAAGCCTTCTCATTCTCTCCGAGTCCGGCATAGATGACGGCGAAGTCATAGGCGGAGACGTAGCGCTGCTTGGCCATCTCCTCCAACTGCGCCAGCGTCTTCAGCGCCTCGGCGGATTGCCCGGCAACACCATAGCCATGGCCGAGCCCAGCGAGATAGCGTGGGCCGTTGCCGGAGAGAGGCACAGCCTTGCTCAGGGCTTCGAGGGCCTCTAGGTGCTGTCCCATTCTCCCAAGAGCCCATCCGAGCCAGAGGTAGAGCGGGGCGAAGTGTGGATCCAACTCCAGCGTCCTGTGGACACGTTCGATGGCTTGGTCGTATTGCCGCGCCAGCAGATAGATCAAGGCCCCACTCGAATTCATCACCAGCGAAAGCGGGTCGAGCTCCAGGGTACGACGCACCTGCGCAAACGCTTCCTCCACACGCCCCTGGTAGGCCAGCAGATGCGAGTACCACTGGTGCGCGGTGGCGTAGCCGGGGTTCAGCTCGATGGCCCGCCGCAGTTCCCGCTCACCGGCCGCCCAGTCCCTGTCGTAGGTAAAGAGAACCCACCCCAGGGCCGCGTGGGCTTCGGGCAGGTTCCCGTCGATCTCCAGCGCCTTGCTGGCGGCTGCCCGAGCCTTGGGGGAAACTTCGTGGGGTGCGGCCACGCCCCAGAAACCCAGCATGTTGAAGCACTCGGCTACCCCGGCGTGGCTGAGGGCGTAGCTGGGGTCTTTCTCCAGCGCATGCTCGAAGAGCTGGAGGCCTTTCTTCATACCTTCTTCGGTCCGCTTGTTCCAGTGGAGGCGCCCGCGCAGGTAGGCCTCGTAGGCCTCCGGGTTCACCAGTCGGCCGCTGGCCAGACGCGCCTGCTCCTGCGGCGTCAGCTTGACCTTAATCTCTTCCGCAATCGCTCGGGCTACTTCCGCCTGCAGCAGCAGAATGTCGGTCAGGTCACGCTCATAGTGGCTGGCCCACAGGTGGCGGTCCGTGGGCGCGTGAATGAGCTGGGCGGTGATGCGCACGCGCCCGCCCGAGCGCGTTACCGTGCCTTCCACCACCGCGTCCACCTTGAGCTTGCGTGCGATTTCCGCCAGCGGCTCGCGGGTGCCTTTGTACTGCATAGCTGACGTGCGAGAGATAACGCGCAGTGTGCCGATTTGCGCCAGGCGCGTAATCAGCGCGTCGGTCATGCCGTCGACGAAGTAGTCCTGAGCCGGGTCGCCGGTCAGGTTCTCCAGCGGCAGCACGGCAATGGACTCGACCCGGAGCGGCAGCGGCGACTCCCTCACCGTTTCGACCGCCGCCACGAAGCGGTAGCCGTGGCGGGGCAGTGTTTCGATGAAGCGCGGCTCGTCGGCGGAATCCCCCAGCGCGTCGCGCAGCCGCTTGACGGCACTGTTGAGCCCGGCCTCGAAGTCGACGAAGGTGTCTTCCGTCCAGAGCTTCTGCCGCAGTTCCTCGCGGGTCACCACTTCCCCGGGGTTTTCCAGCAGCAGAGCCAAAACTTGGAAGGATTGGTCGCCAAGTTTGACTTTCAGGCCGTTGCGCCGCAACTCCCCCGAGCGCAAGTTGGCCTCGAAGTCGCCAAAGCGAACCCGTGAAGAAACATCCATGAGAGTCCCCTCTTGGCGCAACTGTACTCCAGAAGCTGGGGAATAGCCAGCCCTCGGCTCCAACTCCTTTTCTCGCCAGCAGTTAGCCGGTTAGACGAATTCCAGCCAGACGTCAGCCGCCGTCTATTGAACCCCGGTCTTTCTTGCGCGAGAGTCGCCACACTTCACGATGGGGAGGTGGGGAATGAAAGCCAAAACATTGAAACGTCTTGCAGCCGCGAGTTCCTTGTTCGGTCTGCTCGCGGCCTTTCTGTTTGCCTCGGCAGCCGGAGCGCAGCAGTTCTCCGACTGGTCGGCCCCAGTCAACCTCGGGCCAGTGGTCAACTCAGTTTTCGACGACCAGCACATGGCGATTTCAAAGGACGGCTTGAGCCTCTATTTCTCGTCCAATCGTCCTGGCGGCTGTGGGGGCTTGGACCTTTGGGTGACCCAGCGGGCGAGCGCGGGTGATCCCTGGGGGCTGCCGCAAAATCTAGGCTGCACGGTCAACAGCAGTGGGAGCGACTTTGCCCCCAATCTCTCGCCCGACGCGCACTACATGTACTTCACGAGCAGACGGCCTGGGAGTTGCGGTATCGGCGACCTCGATATCTATGTATCTCGGCGGCACAATAAGAAAGAGGATTTCGGCTGGCGGTCTGCGGAGAACCTAGGTTGTGTAGTCAACACAACATTCAGAGAGTCAGGGCCAACCTACTTCGAGGACGACACGACCGGGGTCATTACCCTGTTCTTTACTTGCGCTGACCGCCCGGAAAATCACGGAGCGGATATCTGCGCCAGCACCCAAAGCGACGGCACGTTCGGACCCGGCGTGGTCGTGCCCGATCTGAGCGGTCCTTTCAATGAAACACGGGTGGCCATCCGTCGCGACGGCTTGGAGATATTCTTCCCCTCCAACCGCCCGGGGACCTTCGGAAACCTTGACCTGTGGACATCCACGCGGGCGGCAACGTCAGACCCGTGGCCGCTGCCGGTGAACATGGGGTCGCTGATCAACAGCAGCACCGAAGACGAAGCCCCGTCGCTTTCTTTCGATGGCACGGAACTCTACTTCTTTTCGGCGCGGCCGGGCGGTTTCGGGGGGCGAGACCTCTACGTTATGACGCGCAGCAAGCTCACCGGCCCACAGTAACGAGACGTCAGTTGTTCGGCGGGAAAGGCCGCCTGCGAGACGGCGGCCTTTACTGGCGGAGGTGGTCGCGGAGGAGGGATTCGGCCAGCGGGCGGACGACTTCGCGGCCGATTTGATCCATCACCTGCGGCGTCAGGCGCTCCAGCACCCGGTTGACGATTTCATCCACCAGCGCCGGATCGAGCTCGGGGCCCGGCGTGGGAAACTCTTCCACCGCGGCCGGCGCTGCGGCCGCCACTTCTTCTTCCGGCGTGGGCGGCGTCACCGGCTGCGAATCCAGCGCCGCCTGCATCGCCGCCGCGAACTCGTCCGGGGCGTAGGGCGCGGGGGCGGGCGCAGGCAAAGGCGGCGCGGCGACTTCCTCAACCACCGCAGGCGCTTCTTCCACCGCCGCGGCCGGCGTACCGTCGTCCGAAGTCCACTGGCTGACAAACCCGCCCACCACCGGCACCGGTGGCGCGCCCGGCTGCGGGCCGGTCATTTCCCACGCTTCGGCGAGCACCGGCTTTTCCACTTCGCGCGGTTTTTCTTCGACCAGCGCGTCGTAACTGGTTGCCATCACCGTGGGCGTTTCGGCCACGGGCCCGACGGAGACAATCTCGGCGGGCGCCGGCTCTTCGTAGGCTGGAGGTGCTTCAAAGGCGGCGGCAGCCGGGGCAGCCTCGACGCGCTCGTCAGCGATGCGCCGCTGGAGCTCATCGGCGCTGGTCAGCATCGTGGCCTGGCTCAAGTCGACGACCTCTTCAGCAGGAGCGGCTTCGGTCACGCCGGGAGAGAGCAAGGGCGAGACCGGAGGCGGGGGCTCGGCTGCCGGCGGCGTCTCTTCCAGCATCTCGGTGAACCCGATAGGCGCCTGCTCGGCGGCGAACTCCACTGCGGCCGGGCGGGTAGAGTACATCTCCGGCTCGGGCTCGGGCGACACCGGAGCGGCCGCCGCCGCCTCGGCCTCGGCGGGCACCGCGGCGGCGAACTCATCAATGGGCGCAGCCGCGGGTGCGGGTCGCGCCGCCAGCACTTTGTCGAGGTGCTGCTTGATGGTGGAGAGAATGCCGCCCGGGTCGTCGGAGATGGGCTTCTCAATCTTGCCGTCGGCGCGCACCTGCTTGGCGCGCTTGTCGTCGTAGGGCTCCATCTTGCTGACCAGCAGGATGACCCGCGTGTGGGGGAACTCCGGGCTGGACTTGACGAACTCGCACACCTCGTAGCCGTCCCGCACCGGCATGAAGATGTCGGCCAGCACCACGTCGGGCTGCACGGTGGGCAGCTTGCGCACCGCGTGCTCGCCGTTGGAGACCGCGACGACCTCGATGCCCGCGCCCTTCAGCAGTGCAGTCAGCTCTTTCTGAATCTTCAGGCTGTCGTCGGCGATAAGTACTTTTCCCGGCACGCACTCCCCCTGCAAACGGCACTTGCGCGCTGATTGACGGATGCTAAACGCGCCCTGCGCGGGTGTCAATAGGAAGAGCCTCCCCCGTACTTCGGTACCGTTTGCCTGTGCCGTTCCAACCTGTTTCGCCAAGTGCTCGCGGTGGAACCTGACGGCATCCGGCTGGCGCACGATGCACCACGGCACTAAGGGCAAAAAATTGGAACGGCACTAGCGGGCGGGCGGGAGGACGTTGCGGCCTTCGTTGCGCTTGGGCGGCTCAATGCCCAGCAGGGCGCTGACGGTGGCGGCGACGTCAACCGAATGCATGCCGGGCAGGGGCGCGGCCGGGATGCCCGGGCCGGCGGCGAAGAAGATGGCGTCCATCCGGCGCAGCGAGCCCGGGTAGCCGTGCATGCCGCGCAGCATGGTGGCGGCTTCAAACAGCGGCCCCTCCATCTGGCTGCTGAGCGCGTAGCCGAGCCGGGCGTTGACCCAGACGTCGCCGGCGGTGAGCGGGTGGCCGAGGCGGTGCAGGTAGAGCTCTTCACGGGTCATAACCTGCTCGAAGACGCGCGCACCCCCGCGCGACGGGTCGCGCAGGTCGCGGCAGGCGGCCACGATCCGCCTGGTGAACTTGCTGCGGTCTTTCTTGCTCACCACGCCGTTGGGCTCGCGCCCGGCGAGGTTGAGATAAATGTGCGCGGTGGTGCCGCTGGAAAAGGCGCGGACTTCGGCGGTCTCGTCCGGCGCAACCTTGAACCCGGCCTGCTGGAGGAGCACGTTGATGCGCACGCGGGTGTGCACCGGCTGCATGCCGTGGTCGGAGGCGACGACGAAGCGCGCCCCGGGCGCGGCCGCGCGCAGGAGCTTCAACTGCGCGTCGGCCAGCCGGTAGGCTCGCTCCAGGTGCCCGGCGTAGCGGGCGCGGCGGGCGCCGCCTTCGTCCTCGTAGCCGGGCTGCTGCGGATCAACCAGCAGGAACTGCTCTCCGACCTCATCCAGCAGCGGCGTGTAGGTGATGAGCAGGTCGTAGTCGTAGTGGCGCATACTGAAGAGCGTGACGTCGCGGAGGTAGTCGGAAAGGCGCTCGGCCTGCTCCATCCAGGTCTGCTCGTCGATGAGGCCGTCGTTGAGCGCAGCGTTGTCGGGCTCGCCGGGCCAGAAGCCGAGCTCGCGCTCAATGGCTTCGATGTACTCCGGAGGGGCGCCGCGGTTCTGATGTCCCGCGCTCATATAGAGCCGCACGCGGCTTAGATCCGGCGCCAGCTCGAGCACTTTGAACCAGCTTCCCATTTGCGGCGACGGGCGGCGGAGCACGACGGGCGCCCACTGCCCGGCGCGCAGGCGGGCGGTGAAGCCGTTGCCGAGGTCGCGGTCGAAGTCAAGATAAAGCGTGTCGAAGGCTTCGCGGTCGTCGAGCTGCGTATCCGCCGCCAGAGCCATGAGCGTGAGCGGCGGGCCGGACTCCAACTGGTAGGTGGGCAGGTGCGAGCCTTCGCCGACGGGGAATAGCTCGCGGGCGCGCTCGAGCTTTTCGCCGCCGAAGTTCCACGGCGCGTTCCGACTCGAGTCGCCCTCCGCGGCGGGCGCGAGTTTCGTGACCAGCGCCGTGCCGAGGCGGCGTCCGAAGGCGAGCGTCAGATCCGCGCTGCGCTCGGGCGCCGTGCCATCGGCCATGGCGGCAATGCTGATGACGCGCTTGCCTTGCCGCCGCGCCGCTTCCCAGAGCGTTTCGACATAGACCGGCGCGTCGAACCCGCGCACCGAGCGCTGAATTGGCGCGCCCCAGGGATGGAAGATATTGCTGACGATTCCGTGCCGGTCGGGGTAGGTCCCAGTGAGCATCGTGTAGTGGGCCGGCGCGGTGAGTGAGGCGTCGGGCGGAACCATGTACTCGGCGCGCGCCCCGGTGCGGGCCATCTCGGCCAGCGCGCCGTCGGCCGGCAGCACCCCGCGGGTCAGATAGTCCGAGACAATCCCATTCGCCGCCCCGTCCAGAAAAACCAGCACGACTTTAGGCTTCGGCGTCGGCGCTTGTGCGGCGGCAAGCAGCGCCGCCAGAGCCGCAAGCACGCCGAGGGCGAGCAACTGATAGGGAGCGCGCACGGAGCGGCAATCATAAAGGCACAGCGCCGCGTTACGCCAGTGCTTGCTTGAGGTCGGCGATCAGGTCTTCGGGGTCTTCCAGGCCGATAGAGAGCCGCACCGTGCCGGGCGAAACGCCGGCGGCCGCCAGCTCCTTCGCCGACATCTTGTAGTGCGAAGTGTAAAGTGGCAGCACCGCCAGCGATTCCGGTCCTCCCAGGCTGGCGGCCAGCAGAAACAGGCGCACGCGGTCGGCGAAGCGTCGCGCGCCCGCCAACCCGCCCTTGTGGTCGAAGGCCAGCATGGCGCCGAAGCCGCTCATCTGCCGCCGCGCCAGCTTGTGGTCGGGATGCGACGCCAGGCCGGGGTAGTGCACCCGCGCTACCTTGGGGTGGCGCTCCAGAAAGCGCGCCACCTTCAGCGCGGTCTCCGCCTGGCGCTGCATCCGCGTCTCCACCGTTTTCATCCCGCGGATGAGCAGGTAGGCCGCCAGCGGGTCCATTGAGCCGCCGAGGTAGATGATGCCCTGGCGGACTTTCTCCACCAGCGCGCGGCGGCCGGCGACTGCGCCGGCGATGATGTCGGAGTGCCCGCCGAGATACTTGGTGGCGCTGTGGCAGGCGAGGTCGAAGCCCAGGGTGATGGGTTTCTGCAGCACCGGCGTGGCGAAGGTGTTGTCAATCACCGTGGTGAGCTTGTGGCGGCGGGCGAGTTGCACCGCCTTGCGCAGGTCAACCAGACGCAGCGTGGGATTGGTGGGCGACTCGACGTAGAGCACCCGCGTGCGCGACGTCACCAGCTTGTCCACCCCGTTGAGGTCGGGCTCGACCCGGTGGACTCGAATCCCGTAGCGCGGCAGCCAGTCCCGCATCAGCCGGTAGGTGCCGCCGTAGAGGTAGGCGGTGGAGATGATTTCATCGCCCGCCCCGGCCAGCGTCAGCAGGGTGGTGGCGATGGCCGCCATGCCGGACGCGGTCACCAAAGCGGCCTCGGCTTCTTCCAGGGCCGCCAGCTTCTGCTCCGCCACCCGCAGCGTCGGGTTGCCGTAGCGGGTGTAGATGTCGGCCTTCGAGCGGCCCTCGGCCCAGCGCTTCATTTCGGCGACGCTTTCGAAGGTGAAGGTCGAGGTCTGCACAATGGGGACGGCCACCGGCCCGCCGATGCCCTTGTGGAACTCGCCCGCGTGCACCGCCCGCGTCGCTACCCCTGGCCTGGCTTTTGGCACCATGATTTCCTCCGCAACAGGAAAGAAACTCTACTGCGGCGGTCGTGGCGCCGCCACTCCCAAATTGTCTCCCCAAAAAGACAAGGCCCAGTGATTGAGGCCACTGGGCACAACAGAGCGGTTGGAGCTCTTAGGCTTCCTCTTCGACCACTTCTTCCTTACCGGCTTTGTGCTGGGCGATGATTTTCTGCTCGAGCTCGTGGGGCACGAAGTCGTAGTGGGAGAACTCCATGTGGTAGCTGCCGCGGCCCTGGGTCATCGAGGTGAGGGTGTTGGCGAACTCGAGCATCTCCGCCATCGGCACCTGGGCTTTGACGACGGTCATCGACCCGCGTGTCTCCATCCCCTGGATGCGCCCGCGGCGCCCGCTGATGTCGCCCATCAGGTCGCCGGAGAACTCCTGCGGGGCGTAGACTTCCACGTTCATGATGGGCTCGAGCAGCGCCGGCTTGGCCTGCTCCATCGCCTTCTTGAACGCCAGCGAGCCGGCGATCTTGAAGGCGATGTCGCTCGAGTCGACTTCGTGGTACTGGCCGTCGTAGAGGGTGACGCGGAAGTCCACCACCGGGAAGCCTGCTAGGTAGCCGCGCTGGGCCGAGGCGAGGATGCCTTTCTCGACCGAGGGGATGAAGTTGCGCGGGATGGCGCCGCCGAAGACGTCGTCCACGAACTCGAACCCGGCCCCGCGCGGCAGCGGCTCCATCCTGATGCGCGCCACGCCGAACTGCCCGCGCCCGCCGGTCTGCTTCTTGTGCCGGCCTTCGGCTTCGCATTTGGCGCGGATGGTCTCGCGGTAGGGCACCTTGGGCGCCTTGAGGGTGACTTCGACGCCATAGCGCTTCTTGAGCTTGGAAACCACCACTTCGATGTGCTGCTGGCCGGAGCCGGAAAGCAGGAACTCGCGCGTCTGCTCGTCGCGCCCGTAGCGCAGCGAAGGGTCCTCCTCCAGGATCTTGTGCATCGCCGTGCTCATTTTTTCTTCGTCCTGGCGCGTCTTGGGCTCGACCGCGAAACTGATAAGCGGCTCCGGCAGTTTCACCGCCGGGTAGTGGATGGGCGCGGCCTTGTCGCCGAGCGTGTCGCCGGTCAGCGTCTCCTTCAGTTTGCCCACCACGCCGATGTCGCCGGCGTGCAGCTCCGCCACCTGCGTCTGCGCCTTGCCCTGCGCCACGGAGATGTGCTGGAAGCGCTCCGCGATGCCGCGGGTGAAGTTCTGAATGGTGGCGTCGTTCTTCAACACCCCGCTCATTACTTTGAAATAAGTGATGCGCCCGGCGTAAGGGTCGGCGAGGGTTTTCCAGACAAACACCGAGAGCGGCTCGGAGTCGCTGACCTTGCGCCTGATGGCCTCGCCCTTGCCGCCGGGTTCCTTGTAGCCCGTTACTTCGCCCCGCTCCTGCCCGTTGGGCAGGTAGTCCACGATGAAATTGAGCAGGTAGTCGGAGCCGATGTTGTGCAGCCCGCTGGCGGGCACGGCGGGATAGAGTTTCTTGGCCCGCACCGCTTCGCGCAACCCCTTGCGCAGGTCTTCCTCCGGCAGCGTGCCTTTCTCGAAGAACTCTTCCATCAGGGCGTCGTCGCCTTCGGCCACCATTTCGACCAGGGCCTCGTGAGCAGTCTTGGCGGCGTCGGCAAGCTCGGCGGGAATCTCGCCCAGCTTGGCCTTGCCGTTGCCGTCGGGGTCGTAGCTCCAGGCCTTCATCCCGACCAGGTCGACCAGGCCGCGGAAGTTTTTCTCCTCGCCCAGCGGCAACGCAACGGGAACAATAGCCCGGCCGAAGCGCTCGTGCAGCGCCCCGATGGTGCGCTCGAAGTCGGCGTTGTCGCGGTCCATCTTGTTGAGGACGAACACGCGCGGCAGCTCGTTCTCGACCGCGTAGTCCCAGACTTTTTCCGTGACCACCTCGGGGCCGGAAACGGCGTCGACCAGAATCAGCGAGCTGTCGGCCGCCACCAGCGCGGCTTTGGTGTCGTTGATGAACAGGTTGTAGCCCGGCGTGTCGATGAAGTTGATCTTCACCTTGTCTTTCGCCGCCGGCGAAGCCCACTCGGCGTGCGCCAGCGCCGACCAGATGGAGACCTTGCGGGTGATTTCCTCTTCGTCGAAGTCGGTGATGGACTGGCCGTCATCCACGCGGCCCAGGCGGTCGGTGAGCCCGGCGGTGTAGAGGAAGGCGGTGACCAGCGAGGTCTTGCCGGTGTCGCCGTGGCCGGTCAGCCCGACGGTGCGAACATTCTCCCCCGTGTAAACTTTCACTGGATTCTCCCCTCCGGTGAAGTTCCCTGCGCGAGGCGAAACCGAGATGCTACCCCGTGCCCCTGCCTCGGGTCAACCCGCCCGTTGCAATCTAGGAGGGAGGCTTGAGCGGGAACGACACGCGGCGGAAGAAACCGAGGCGGCTCCCTTCCAGGGGAACTTTCTTGTCGATTTGCTGAAACTCAATGCGAATCCTTTGTCTCGCCCCTGCGTAGACCGGAACGGAGCGAAGCCTCAGACCTTCCATCTCCAACAGGGGGAAGGCAACTTGCCAAAGCACAGGTGCCACTTCGTCTTTGTCTGTGGGCAGCGGCAACCGAAACATGCTGTGGGTAACGTCGAGATTCGCCGAGCCTTCGTTGTGTATTTCCAGTTCGATGGTCACGTTCTTCGACCAATCCTCACCGGCCTCGAGAACTTTTGTAAGCAGTGCATTAACCGTCAGACCACCAGCGAGACGGGCGGTGCCGGCGGAATGGCAAAGTCCACCCAGATCCGTGGGGGACGCCGGAAGGCAACTTCCCAGCGGAACGGTTCCGTCAAGAAACTGGTAAAAGAGAACTAGAGACTCGAGTGGGATAGAACTTGGGACGAGAAACGCGGCTGTGAGGTTGGACTCTCTCATCGCGACTTGGCTGTACAGAGGTTGGCAGTAGCCCTCAAAATCGTGCCCCCTGCGCCCTACAACGAAGTCTGCATTCTGAGTGGGGCAGTAACCCTGCTGCGTGTCGCCTAGGGCTATTGCCGGGAAAGCCTTACGGTTGGCGAAAAGCTCCCAGTCATTGGCTTGAAACTGCTCCACAGAGTCGGCGAGCTCCAGCGTAACCGTAACTATCCGAGCCCCAAAGGGCGCACTGGCTGTGCCCTTCTTCTTGTAGAAGCTCAGGCTCTGGACTTCACCTACGCCGACTATCCGTTTCAGGGGTCGGTCGCTCTGGGCAAACAGTTCGGGGGTGCCAACGGCCACGAGGCAGGCAAAGGCCAGCACCGGCCAGAAGCGAATGTTGTGCACGTGTAAACTCCTTCGAGGAGGTTCGATGGCGTGGATGCTACTCCGTGCGCCCGCCGTGGGTCAACCCGTGGCTGTGCTGAATTCGTTGACAGCTGTGCGGCGGCGGGCTAGGCTTAGGTTTCACAGCCCCATCCCAGTAAACTCAGACCTGAAAGGGAGCAACCCATGAAGAACACCCTCCGAACTCTCCCTCGCTGCGCCGCGGTGGCGCTGCTTCTGCTGGCAGTGACCGCGCCGGCGCGGGCGCAGCTCAGCGTGCACGATGTGGCGCGGCTGCGGCTGGTGACGCAAGTGGCGATGTCGCCCGATGGGACGCGCGTCGCCTACGTGCTCAGCGTGCCGCGCGAGCCGTGGAAAGGCGAAGAGGACGGCGAAGCCTGGGCCGAGCTGCACGTGGTCGGACTCGACCGCGTCTCCCGGCCGTTCGTGAGCGGCAAGGTCAACGTCCGCGACGTCGCCTGGACGCCGGACGGGAAGAGCATCGCTTTCCTCGCCAAGCGCGGCGGGGACAAGACGCGCTCGCTTTACCTCATCGCCCCCGACGGCGGCGAAGCCCGCCGTGTGCTTTCCCACGAAACCGACATCAGCGCCTATTCCTTCAGCGCGGATGGCGAGCGGGTGGCGTTTCTCGCCGAAGAGGCGGAGCCGAAAGAAAGCAGGGAGCTCAAGGAGAAAGGCTTCAAGCAGAAAGTCTTCGAGGAAGAGTTGAAGTTTGTGCGCGTGTGGATTGCTCACCTGGGCGACGAGAAGCCGAAGCCGCGCAAGCTGGAGCTCGAAGGCTCGGCCTCGGAGCTGCACTGGGCGCCGGTGGGGAACCTGTTGTCGGTGGCGCTGGCGCCCACGCCGCTGGTGGATGACGATCTGATGGCGCGCAAGGTGCACGTGGTGGACGCCGACACGGGCAAAGTTGTGGCGCGGATTGAGAATCCCGGGAAGCTGGGCGCGGTCGCCTGGAGTCCCGACGCCAAGAATCTCGCCATCATTTCCGCGGCCGACATCAATGACCCCGCGGCCGGACGGCTGATGGTGGTGCCGGCCACGGGCGGGCCGCTGCGCGACCTCCTGCCCGGCTACGAAGCCCACGTCAGTGACGTCGCCTGGCAGGACGCCGACACCATCATGTACCTCAGCGACGAAGGCGTGCAGGCTACCTTCAACGAAATCAAGCGCGACGGCACCGGCCAACACATCATCATTCGCGTCAACGGGCCCGAGGGTCGCCTGCCGGAAGAGAAACCGATCCTCACGGCTTTTTCCCCCTCGCGCGATGGCCAGGCGGCGGCGTTTCTGGCCCAGCGCCCGACGCATCCGCCCGAGGTCTACTTCATGAAGCACGGCGACGCGGGGCCGCGGCAAATGACGGACTCGAACCCCTGGCTGGCGGAACGGAAGCTGGCGCCGCAGGAAGTAGTCGAGTACAAGGCGCGCGACGGTCTGCGGATTCAGGGCCTGCTCATCCGCCCGCTGAATGAGGAGAAGGGAAAGAAACATCCGCTCATCGTCTCCGTGCACGGCGGGCCGGAGGCGCACTACCGCAACGGTTGGCTGACCAACTACGCCGCGCCGGGCCAGGTGGCGGCGACGCAGGGTTACGCGGTCTTCTATCCCAACTATCGCGCCTCGACCGGCCGCGGCGTGGCCTTCAGCAAGCTCGACCACGGCGACCCGGCCGGCAGGGAGTTCGACGATGTGGTCGACGGCGTGGACTACCTGGTCAGTGCCGGCCTGGTGGACAAGGCGCGCGTCGGCGTCACCGGCGGCAGCTACGGCGGCTTCGCCACCGCCTGGCTGACGACGTTTTACTCCGAGCGCTTCGCCGCCGGCGTGATGCTGTTCGGCATCAGCGACCTGATTTCCAAGGAAGGCACGACCGACATCCCGAACGAGAATTACCTGGTGCACTACCTGAAGCACGTCTGGGACGACTGGGAGTTTTTCCGCCAGCGCAGCCCGATTTTCCACGCCGCCAAGTCAAAGACGCCGCTGCTCATCGCCCACGGCGAGTCCGATACGCGCGTGCATCCGGTGCAGTCGCTGGAGATGTACCGCTACCGCAAGCTGCGCAGCAGCGCCCCGACGCGGCTGGTGTGGTATCCGGGCGAGCCGCACGGCTTCCGGCGGGCGGCCTCAAGGCTGGATTTTTCGCTGCGGATGATGCAGTGGTTCGATTTGTATTTAAAGGGTGCCGGTGGCGCCGCGCCGCCGACGGAGATCAAGTATGAAGAGAAGTGAAAGACCTCAGGGGCTAAAGCCCATCAGGGGAGAAGCCACCCTATTGGCAACCCTGAAGGGTTGCCCCGCCTTGCTCTAGTTCCGTTCCGTGTTAGGCGGGTCAGCCCTTCAGGGCTGACATCAAGCTGCTATTTTGTTTTTGGCCTTTAGGCCCTGAGGGATTGTTCAGGAGTGCTGGTTGCTGCGCGCCCCATCGCCCGCCATTGTCGAACCTTGAGGATTAGGAGCCCAGCGCCAATCGCCGCCCAGATCACTACAGCTTCTTTCAGGCCGTTGGCATGATGGTGCATCACGGGCAGCTTGGCGGGCCACGTCACCGCCCAGGCAGCCAGCACGATAAGCAAGGCGGCAAGAACTTGCACCGAGACACGGTCAAACTTACGTGGAATGGTCATTTTTGAATTGGGCGGGGATACCAAGCGATCGATCATGCGTCCAAACAAGAACCAGAGCCACAGAAAGAGCACGACACCAGGTGCCATTGCAAGGTAGAACACAGGCTCGGCTTCGCCAAATACAAGAACAAGGGGTATTGCCAGAATCATCACCGCTATGGCAGCGACTATGAGCATCGGAAAATTGAGTCCGACCCAGAGCGTCATCACTCTCGATGGTGGCGGGGGAAAGAGCAGGTCCCAGGTAACGGACTGCGATTCCGTGCCGGACTCAACTGTCCTCTTTGGCACAGTTGACGTCCGTGCCTCGCGCTCTGCATCCCACTCTCTACGCAACGCATTCTCATGCGCCCACACGGCGGATGGGCAGGCGCCGAATCCGTTTCCCGGTTGCCGCGTAGATGGCATTTGCCACCGCGGGGGCGATGGGGGGAACGCCGGGCTCGCCGACGCCGGTGGGCGGCGCGTCGCTGGGCACGATGTAGGCCTCCACCTTCGGCATCTCGTCAATGCGCAGCACGTCGTAGTCGTGGAAGTTCGACTGCACCGCCGCGCCGTTCTCAATAGTGATTTCCCCTTTGAGGGCGGCTGACAAGCCGTAGACCACGCCGCTTTCCAGTTGTGCCTTGACGATTTCGGGGTTGATGACGCGGCCGCAGTCCACCGCGCACACCACCCGCCTGACGTGAATCTTCCCGTTGGTCTCGACCCCTACTTCCGCCACCTCGGCCACATACGATTGGAACGAGTACTGGCAGGCGATGCCGCGGCCGATGCGCCAGCCGGTCGGCAGCGGCCTGCCCCAGCCGGCCTTCTCGGCGGCGACCCGGAGCACGCGCTTCAGCCGCTCGGTGTCGAGCGGGGGCGCGTTGGGCGACACCGGATCGACAATCTTGCGCGGTTCAGCGAGCAGCCGCAGGCGGAACTCGAGCGGGTCGAGCCCCGCGGCCACCGCCAGCTCGTCGAGGAAGCACTCCTCGACGAAGGCGTTGCCCGAGTGCTCCACCGAGCGCCACCACGCGACCGGCACGCCGCACTGCGCCGGCGCGTACTCCAGCCGAAAGTTCGGCACCGCGTAGGGCAGGTTCGAGATGCCGCTGACTTCGCTCTCCTCCGGCTTGGCCTGGCCGGGCGTGCCCCAGAAGGCGTCAATGGAGGTTGAGGCGATGCGGTGGAACCACGCCAGCGGCGTGCCGTCGTCGGCCAGCGCCCCGCTGATGCGATGCAGCGCGGCCGGCCGGTAGAAGCTGTGCTGGGTGTCGTCCTCGCGCGTCCACACCACCATCACCGGCTTGCCGATGGCCTTCGAGACCTGGGCGGCCTCGACGGCGAAGTCGGCCTGGGCGCGCCGCCCGAACCCGCCGCCCATCAGCAGCGTGTGCACGGTGACCTGCTCGGGCTTGAGGCCAAGGGCCTCCGCCGCGGCGCGGCGGTTCCAGTCGGGGAACTGGGTGGCGGCCCAGAGCTCAGCGCGGTCGCCGCGCACGTCGGCGGTGCAGTTCAGCGGCTCCATCGGCGCGTGAGCGAGGAAGGGCACTTCGTACACGGCCTCCAGCTTCTTCTTCGCCTTTTCCAGCGCCGCCGGCGCATCGCCGTCGTTGCGTACCACCTTGCCGGGCTTCTGAGTCAGTTCGTCGAATTGCTTGCGCAGCCATTCGGTCGATTCGTGCGCGTGGGAGCCGCGGTCCCACTCAATGCTGAGCGCCTCGCGGCCCTGAATCGCCGTCCAGGTGTTATCGGCCACCACCGCCACGCCGCCGGCGGTGAAGGCGCCGGGGCCAACGGCGGGAATCTCGACCACGTGCTTGACGCCGGGAATCTCCAGCGCCTTCCGGGCGTCGAACTTCGCCGGCTTGCCGCCGAAGGTCGGGCAGCGGGCGATGACGGCGTAGAGCATTCCCGGCACGCGCACGTCGAGCCCGAACCGGGCGGCGCCGTTGATCTTTGACGGGACGTCGACGCGAGGAACCGACTTGCCGATGATGCGGTAGTCCTTGGGCTCCTTGAGTGGCAGGGTGTTGAAGTCGGGCAGCGGCAGCCTGGAGGCCGCTTCGACCAGTTGGCCGTAGCTGAACCGCCGGCCGGTGGGCTTGTGCACCACGTTGCCGCGCTCGGCGAAGCAAGTGTCGCGTTCCACCTCCCAGCGCTTGGCGCCGGCGGTGATGAGCATCTCGCGCGCCGCCGCTCCCGCCTGCCGCAGCGGTGTGAATGAGGTGCGCACGCTGGAGCTGCCGCCGGTGCCCAGCCCCGGGTTGCGGTACATCTCCGGCCGCGTCGGGGCCTGCTCGACCTTCACGTTCTTCCAGTCGACTTCCAGCTCCTCGGCCAGAATCTGCGGCAGCGCCGTCTTGACGCCCTGGCCCATCTCCGACTTGCCGAGGATGAGCGTTACGCTGTTGTCCTCGCCGATACGGACCCAGGCTTCAAACGGATTCGGCGGTGGCGCCGGCGCCTGCTGTTGCTGCGCCAGCGCTTCCCACGGCAGATAGAAACCAATGACCAGAGCGGCGCCGCCGGCGGCGCCGGTCTTCAAGAAGTCGCGGCGAGTAATGGCGGAGGAACTCATTGCGCGCCTCCCTCGGCCGCGGCCTTGGCGGCGGCCTCGGCGGCGCGATGAATCGCCAGGCGTATTCGCTGGTAGGTGCCGCAGCGGCAGATGTGGGTTGAGAGGGCCGCGTCAATGTCGGCGTCGGTGGGTTTGGGCTTCTGGGCCAGCAATTCCGCGGCGCTCATCAGCATGCCCGGCTGGCAGTAGCCGCACTGCGGGACTTGTTCGGCGATCCAGGCCTGCTGCAACGGGTGACTCAGGTCGGGCGAGAGCGCTTCAATGGTGGTGATCTTCTTGCCTTCCACCGTTGAGACCGGCGTGATGCAGGAGCGCGTGGCCTGGCCGTCGACGTGCACGGTGCAGGCGCCGCACTGCGCGATGCCGCAGCCGTACTTGGTTCCTGTCAGGTTCAAGACGTCGCGCAGCACCCACAGCAGCGGCATGTCGGGGTTGACGTTGACGACGTATTTCTCACCGTTGACCAGAAGGGAAATGGCCGGCATTGAGGTTCCTCCCCAGCGGATGTTCGTCCGGGAATCGCGGGCAGTGCCGATGCTACTCCGCGGCTCAATTTGGGTCAACCAGAAGCGTCGCGAGGCCCGGTAGGGGGGTGGGAAGGCGAAAAACTTGACACCCCCTATGCGCTACGCTAGAGTTGGGCGATTTTTCTGGGGGTGGCGAATGAAGAGAATCTGGCTGATACTGGCTTTATGCGCTGTGGCCGGGCTGGTGGCGGCCCCACCGGCGGCGGCTCATGACGGGCGCGATCCGGACGACAACTTCGAAGTCGAAGGCCATCTCGGGTTTTACTGGAAAGTGGCGTTTCCCACCGGCGTCAAGGAGAACCCGGCCTACACGACTTTCCTGAACGACAACGTCAACCCAGCCTTCCATCCGCTGTTCCGGCCGGAAGTGCGCGCGCGCGACTTCGCCTTGCACGGGGGTCTGCGGGTCAGCTACGACGCCACGCCGCGGTGGTCGCTGGAGTACACGTTCGACCTCACGCAGTCGGGCAATTTCGAGTGGGACAGCAACTACACCAATGTGGTGGTGCCCAACGCCCAGGCGACCGTGCCCACCCTGAGCATCCGCCGCTACCGCACCCATGCCGGTGAGTTGCTCCAGCACGACGGCAACGTCGTCTTCCACTTCACCGAGACGGGGCGTTGGATTCCTTACCTGACCGGAGGCTTCACCGTCATCACCTACGGCCGCGGCCCGCTGATCGATATGCACGAATCCACGGCCGACACCTCCATCGTCTTCGGCTACGAGCACCGCCACACCAAGTTCGGCGGCAACATCGGCGGCGGCCTCAAGTGGTATCCGCACCGCCACTTCGGCCTGCGCGGGGATATCCGCATCCGCATGGTGCCGATCCGCATGACCCAGCGCGGCTCGGTGACCTCCGCGCTGCTGGTGACTCCTTTCGGGCCCGACGTCACTCAGACGCAGCGCGGGATGTACTCCAACGTCAACTTCAGCTTCGGGATTTTCGCCCGCTTCTAGAGCGAGCTGGAAGACCACATAGAGCCCACGGCGAGCCCATGGGCTCTTTTCTCTTGGGCCGAGCGCAGTTCTAGGCGGACGGCGTCCCTGCCGGCAACGCATTGACCGCGTCACAGACCTTCGCACACAGCGCAATCATCACGCCGACGGCCGCGAGCGAGAACAGCGGCCCGATGATCGGAATAATCCCCGCCAACACCAGGATGCAGTAGGCAAGGAACATTCCTTCGGGGAGTTTGGGCACGTTCAGTGAATGCCGGGTCACGTAGCTGTTGTAGTCCTTGGCAAACCCGTGAATGGCCTGGAAGATCCAGTAGAGGTTGAACAGCGGGATGAAGAGGAACCCCACCGCCTTGCCGGGCGTGGTGCGCGCCTGCCCGTCCTGGATGGCCGCCCAGGCCTTGTACCAGAGCATCAGCATCACGACGACGCCGTACAACATCAACAGCGCGGCAGGAATGATAGCCAGCGCCGCCTCGTCCTCCGAGATATTTCCGCCCAGGCCAATCATCAGCACAGCAGTGATCACAATTACCAGGATCCCCAATCCGAGCCCAACCGCGACCGAACCCACATAGAACCCCTTGGACAATCGATTCATCTGCCCCTCCTGCGTCCCGACATCGCGTGGATGCCGCGCACTCTAAACCGGGCCGCGATGGCTGTCAATCTTTCCCTTTCAGAGCGGCGCCAGGCGAGCGGTGAAGTGACGGAGGTAGGGCGCCTCGTAGGTCAGCTTCAGGCCGCGGATTTGCTGGCGGCGTTTCCACGGCGTCTCTACGAAACGAGACCGAGTAGACCTATCGTTCGGTCGGATGACAAAACGCACAACCTGTGCAACAACAACAACTTCGAAGGACACAGATTAGGACACTTCTCCTATTGCTCTTTCAGGCTGCCGAGAACTAGCCTACATGCGTCGCCGCAACCAAACAAGAAACGAGCGCCTATCAGCCGGGAGGGCATGATGATCAGGAAACTCAAGTATGGTGCTTGTTCGGGCGGTATTGCTCCTGTCCCTCACTTGCATCTTCAGCGCTAGCTCCTTTTCTCAAACCCGTACCTGTCACCAGACCACGCCGCGTATTATTGAATTTGGCAACTGCATCTCCCGAAGCTATTATGTCGAATGCATTTATCCGGATGGTAGCTTCGTCGTTATCTCGTGCGAAGAGCTGTTGTGCGTATACGAGGATCAGTTCGGACTCCTTCTCGACTACACCATATACTGCTACCAGTTTATCTGAGTACGGAGGAACCATGAGAGCAGCTTCGTCTGCATTGCTAACTGTCGCCCTTGGAGCTCTTGCTGCTGTGCCCCAGGCTGCCGCGTATCAAGTCAATGTGCAGCCGGCTGAATCCCGAAAGCTCTCAGCGTTTATTCCGAAATCGACACTGCCGATACCTGCGGACGGACGCCTGCGGATCCTGCTCGCGGATGTCCCCCAACAGGAGGCCTGGATTGTGGCTGTAGTGCCCGGATCCACGGAGCAGATACAGGTGGCCATGGCCGCGATCGCATTCACGGAGACCCATGGCCTAGCCGGTGTCGAGTCGGTGCCTGAGTCGCAGGTTGAAACTGGCCCAGGCTATCTCCGCTTGCGCGGGGTCTCGTCGCTTCCTGGACGACTGGTGATTTTTGTCCGAGCGCCAGCGAGGCTGCGTCTAACTGTTGAAGCTGACGGGGTCCCACAAGTCAGTGTTCCAATATCAGACGGCATCGCAATTCGCCGGGGCTCGGTGCTCGAGCAGAAACCCAAGAATTTCGCGCAAGCACTAGCACTATTGCATGAACACAAGGATACCGACGAGCCGAAACGCCTCCGGACGGGACAGTACGCTATGCCGATTAGCTTGCTCCGCCGACACCTAACTCGCCTGGTTGTGCCAGAGTTTACTGGGCAGGAGCAGGAGTCAGCCACGATTGTCTTGACCATTGGTCAAGACGGCACCGTTAGTTCGATTCAACGACTGAGTGGGAACGAAGCCTTCCTTTCGGCTGTGGAAGGTACCGTGCGTGAATGGCGATTCCGCCCCTTCCTCGTTGGAGGCACCCCTGTTGTCGCCGTAGCTCCTGTAACGTTCATCTACAAAGACGGACGGGTAATTTCGGCCTTAACTGACCACGAGTAGCCCGCCCTTGCTTGCTGACTCCTCTTGGGGGTAGCTTTCGCAGCAGATGCGTCGGATGAAATAGCCCCTGTTCGGCTATGCTTCTCTCCATGTTCGCGGAGAATTAGTAGTTCATACATCCCTACACCCGCTGCAGTTTCGCGGTGAAGTGACGGAGGTAGGGCGCCTCGTAGGTCAGCTTCAGGCCGCGGATTTGCTGGCGGCGTTTCCACACTTCCAGAATCACTTCGACCACGTAGTCCACGTGGCTCTGGGTGTAGACGCGGCGAGGAATCGCCAGCCGCACCAGGTCCATCTTGGCGGCGGCGCCGAACATCAGCGAGCCGATCTCGACCCCGCGGATGCCGCCCTCGAGATAGAGCTCGCAGGCCAGCGCCACGCCGGGGAACTCCGCCGGGGGGATGTGCGGCAGAAACGCCCGCGCGTCAATGTAGATGGCGTGGCCGCCCGGCGGCTCGACGATGGGCACGCCCGCCTCCGCGATGTGCTTGCCGAGGTACGCGGTGGAGACGATGCGGTACCGGAGATAATCTTCCTCCAGCGCCTCCTCCAACCCCACCGCAATCGCATCCAGGTCGCGCCCCGCCAGCCCGCCGTAGGTCGGGTAGCCTTCGGTGAGGATGAGCAGGTTCTTTTCTTTCTGTGCCAGCTCGTCGTCGTTGGTGCAGAGGAAGCCGCCGATGTTGGCCAGCCCGTCTTTCTTGGCGCTCATCGTGCAGCCGTCGGCCAGCGCGAACATCTCCTGTGCAATCTGCTTCGGCGTCTTTGACTCGTAGCCCTTTTCGCGCAGCTTGATGAAGTAGGCGTTCTCGGCGAACCGGCAGGCGTCGAAGTAAAACGGGATGCCATGCTGGCGGCAGACCGCGCTCACCGCGCGCGCGTTCTCCATTGAGACCGGCTGGCCGCCGCCGGAGTTGTTGGTGATGGTCAGCATCACCAGCGGCACGCGCTCGCGCCCCACCCGGGCAATCAACTCCTCCAACGCTCCGACGTCCATGTTGCCCTTGAAGGGGTGCAGGGTCGCCGGCTGGCGGCCTTCGGCAATCGGCAGGTCCACGGCCTCGGCGCCGACGAACTCCACGTTGGCGCGCGTGGTGTCGAAGTGGGTGTTGTTCGGCACCACGTCGCCCTTCTTGCACATCACGGTGAACAGGATGCGTTCGGCGGCCCGGCCCTGATGCGTCGGGATGACGTGTTTGTACCCGAAGATCCCCTGCACGGCGCGCTGGAAGCGCTCGAAGCTCTTGCCGCCGGCGTAGCTCTCGTCGCCCTCCATCATCGCCGCCCACTGGCGGGTGGACATCGCCGCCGTGCCCGAGTCGGTCAGCAGGTCTATCAGCACGTCCTCGGCGGGCAGGAGAAAAACGTTGTAGTGAGCTTTCTTCAGCAACGTTTCGCGCTCCGCCCGCGTCGTCCACCGGATGGGCTCCACGCTCTTGATCTTGAACGGCTCGATGATGGTCTTGATTGGCATCCGGCTTACTCGCCCGTGGTTTCCAAGACGAAGATGTCGCCCACTTTGTCGTTGCGCGTGTAAATGATCCTTCCGTCGCGCGTGGCCATCGGATAGTCCAGCGTGACGGTGAAGGAGCGGTAGTGCGTTACCGGCTTGGGTTCGCCTCCCGCGCGGGGAACGACGTAAACGTCCTGATGGTTGCGGTCGAAATAAATCAACTGGCTGTCGGCCGACCAACTGGGGTGGGAATCTTCGCTCTCGCCAAAGGTCACCTGCTGCGCCGCTCCGCCCGCCATCGGCACCACCCAGACCTTCCGGAGCGGGCCCCGCTGCACTTGGAACGTCACCCACTGCCCGTCGGGCGAGCACAAGGGCTCGGACGCCACGCCGTCCGCCGGTTTGGCCAGAGTTACTCTTTTTGCCGTCGCCAGCTCAATCCGCACGATCCCGAAGTCTCCTCCCCCTAGCACCAGGTAGCGGCCGTCCGGGGAGAGGCAGAACTGGGAACCACCCGTTCCCCGCTCTTCCGGTGGGAGGGTGTAGATTCTTCTCGCGCTCCCCACTGCGACGTCGTACTGCTCGATTCCCTCGGCGCCGCCAAAGTACAGGTACTTGCTGTCGGATGACCACCAGGAGGCGCCCAGTGCCTGCCTCGCATACGGTGTGGGCGTCACCTGGGTCAGGTTGCCGGTGTCAATGCTGCGCAGCCAGATCTGGATGCCCTCCGAGCGGGTGGAGCCAAAGGCCAGCCAGCGGCCGTCCGGCGAGAGGTTGCCGTGGTCTTCAAACGCCGTTTCCGTCATCACCGGCGACTCCCGGCCCGTTTTCAGGTTGTGCTCCCACAGGTCCGCCTGTCCCTGGACGCTGCTGTAGGCCAGACGCCGGCCGGAGGCGTCCACTCGGACGTGCAGGTCTGGCCCGGCTCCCGTGGTTATCCGCATCGGTTCGTCAATCTGCCCGTTGTCGAACCGTGCCCTCCAGATGTTCATCTGCCCGCCCCGGTCGGAGGAGAAGTAGAGCCACCGGCCGTCCGGCGACCACGCCGGCCGCAGCGCCACCTTGTCCGCCTCGGTAAGCAGGCGCGAGGCCCCGCCTTCGGCTGGCACCACACGCAGCTGCAGGGAGGCAGGCGTTCCGGCAACGAAGGCAATCCACTTTCCGTCCGGCGACCACGCCGGCTGCGTCACTACCGGCAGGTTCAAGAGATCCAGACCCAGCGCGCGCGCTTCGCCGCCCTCGACCTCTTGCACGCAAAGGTCCCAATACTCCTTTCGCAGGCACTGATACACCAGCCTCCTTCCGTCCGGCGACCAGGCCGGGAAGTAGCCGTCTTCCGCGATTCGCCGCGCCGTTCCCCCCAGCGCCGGCATTACCCACAAGTCGCCGTTGCGCCCGGCGTAGAAGAGCGACCAGGCAGCAAGGTTGAGCATCGCCGACAGGCGCTTTTCCGGCCGCGCCCGCGCCGAAACGAAGGCAATCAGCGTGCCGTCGGGCGACCACGCCGGCTGCGCGTCGTCCGCATCGGAGTCCGTGATTCGAATCGCCCTGCCGCCGCCAATCTGCTGCACGTAGATGTCGAGGTTGCCCGCCGCATCCCCGGTGTAGGCGATGGAGCGCCCATCCGGCGACCAGGTGGGCTCGTCCTCCAGCCCCGGCAGGCTGGTGAGCTGCACGACGCGCATTGGCGGCGCGGCCGGCGTCTGCTCCCTCCAGCGCGAGGCTATCCAGACGCCTGCCACCACCAGCACGGCCGCCGCCCCAATCGCCACCCCCATTCTCCACCCGGCGCCAGCTTTCAGGGCGGCCGCCGCCGGCTGCGTTTCCAGCAGCCGGCCGCCTTCCAGATCGCGCCGCAGCCGCTTCAAGTCGGTCGCCAGCTCCTCCATCGTCTGGTAGCGGAAGCCCGGCTCCTTCTCCAGAGCCTTGGAGATGAGGCGGTCGAGCTCCGCCGGCGACGCCGGCTCCAGCTTCCGCAGCGGCTCCGGGGCATCGCGCAGGATGGCGGCGCTGGTGCTCGCCGCCGACCCGCGCAGGAACGGCGACCGGCCGGTCGTCATTTCGTAGAGCACGATGCCGAAGGAGAAAACGTCGCTGCGCCCGTCCACCGCCTCGCCTTGCAGTTGCTCCGGCGACATGTAGGCCGCCGTGCCCACCACTTTTCCGGCATCGGTGGAGAACTGTCCCGTCAGCGTGGCCGTCTCGCCACTGTAGCTCGGCTTCAGTTTGGCCAGCCCGAAGTCCGCCACCTTGATGTAGCCGTCCTCGCTCACCAGCAGGTTTTCCGGCTTGATGTCGCGGTGCACCACGCCGGCACGGTGCGCGCGCGCCAGCGCCTCCGCCGCCGGGATGGCCAGCTCCAGAACTTTTTTCAGCGGTAGCCGCCCGCGCAGCAACCCCGCGCGCAGCGACTGCCCGGGCACGTACTCCATGGCGATGAACGGCCGGCCCTCCTGTTCGCCCAGCTCGTAGATCGAAACGATATTGGGATGATTGATGGAGGAAGCCAGCCGGGCCTCGCTCAGAAAGCGCTCCAGCCGTTCCCGCTGGCCGGCGAACTCTTCCGGAAGCAGCTTGAGCGCCACGCGCCGCCCGAGCTGCATGTCTTCCGCCAGGTAGACCACACCCATCCCGCCCTGGCCCAGCTTCTCGACGATGCGGTAGTGGCCGAGTGTTTGACCAATCATCGGAGGGTTCCCATCTTAGGCCGCGCCTTCACACCGCGTCAATTGCACGCACCCGGTTTTTCTTTTCAAATCTGCGAGCGCAAATTTGAGATTCTCTGCCGTTACCGAGCAGCGGCCTGGCGCTGCTGGCGGCGGAAGGCGATGGACTTCAGAATCTGATTGAGTCGCGGCTCATTGCGGATGCTCGCCAGCAGCGGGTCATACTGGAACCACTCCAGGCGCTCGTCTCCGTTGCGCACCGCGAGGTCGAGCCACTCCAATGCCTTTTCGGCCTGGCCCAGGACGGCATAGCATTCCGCCAACCAGGAGCAACACCAGAACAACACCGTAGCGAATTTCAAGACCTCGGGGTCGAGTTCCTTTTCCGCCTCGGCCCGTTTCCCTTCCAGCGCAAAGAGAAGCGCCCAATGCACCCGCGTCCGGTAATCATATTGCCCGGAGGAGCCCGTTGGGCGAATGCGCTCCAAAGTCGTTCGTGCTTGTCGAAGGTCACCCGTCACCAAGTAGGCGTGCGCCAGCCCTTGCAGCGCGTATCCGTTCCGAGCGTCCTGTTCGAGAATCTTCTCATAAGCGCGAATGGCGCCGTCCAAGTCGCATCGAGCAACACGCACGTAGGCGACCGCGAGACGCGCTGGCCAAAAGGTCGGTGCGACCTCCAGTGCCGGCCCGAGGATGGCCTCGCCCGTAGTCGTATCGCCGTTCACAATGTAGTAGTGGCTGAGCCACAGTCGTGCGTCCGCATCTTGAGGATTGTCGCGCAAGGCCTTCTCGACTTCCCCCGGGATCAGCTCTTTCCGCCCGGCAAAGAGGTAAATCCCTGCCAGGACGGAGTGCGCCCGGCCGCAGCCGGCGTCGTCCGCCAGCGCGCGGCGCACCTCTTCTTCCGCCTCGTAGAGCCAGCGGGTGTCGTTCGACAATCCGTCTATGATCATCAACAGTTTTGCGAACCCGTACCAGGCGCGGGCCTCGGCGAAGTGCGGGTCGATCTCCAGAGCTCGCTCCAACATCTGTTGAGCTCGGTCGAACTCGTAGATCCCCGCCAGGTAGAGCAGCGCCTTCTCGAAGTACTCGTTGGCCTCGGGGTTGCTGGAGGGAGTTGCCCCGGTGCTGAGGTGCCGCGCGTCTCTTGGCGGAGCCATCGGCGCGGCGGGGCTCGAGGGTCGCCCGGGAAACAATTCGGCCGTTTCGATGACCTCCAGCGCCGCCCGAACCTCACCAGCACGCTGGTAGCGCTGTCCTGGCTCTTTCCCCAGGCAGCGGACAATGATGCTCCGCAGCACTGCCGGCACTCGCGTCGGCAGCGGCCCCGGGGGGCGGTTGAGAATCGCCGAACTCAACTCGTAACCGGTCTTGCCCTCGAAGGGCAGCCTGCCGCTCGCCATCTCGTGGAGAACAACACCAAGTGCCCAAATATCGCTGCGCGCATCGGCCGGCTCGCCGCGCAGCAACTCCGGCGCCATGTAGTGCAGTGTGCCTGCTACCCGGCCCACTTCGCTCAATGCCGCCGTCGACCGTGTCGCCTCCGCCAGATCCGCATCCTGCAACCGCTTGGCCAAGCCGAAGTCGAGCACCTTGGCGCGGCCCTCGGGCGTCACCACCACGTTCGCGGTCTTCAGGTCGCGGTGCACGATCCCACGCTCGTGGGCGTGCGCCAGCGCGTCGGCGATTTGCGTGCCGTAGCGCAGCGCCGTCTCCAGCCCCAGGCCTTCGGCCGGCAGCAGCGCGCTCAGCGGCCGCCCCTCTACCAGCTCCATCGCAATGTAAGCCTGCCCCTCGGCTTCGCCCACTTCGTAAATCGTGCAGATGTTCGGGTGGTTGAGGGTAGAGGCGCTGCGCGCCTCCCGCAGCAGTAGCGCCCGCGCCGTCTCGTCCCCGGCCAAACGCTCCCCGATCAGTTTGAGCGCCACCGGCCGCTCCAGCCGCATGTCCTGCGCCCGATAAACCACACCCATCCCGCCCGCGCCCAGCTTGGCTTCGATACGGTAGGGTCCAAATGTCTGGCCGATCACGGTACAAGCTCCGGAAAAGACACGACTGCCATCATAGGGCGCGGCCAGGGGCGCGTCAACGCGACGCTTGACACCGACAAGGCGCTGACTTAGAGTCGCCCCACGGTTTCCTGACGTCTTACCTGGGAGGTGCTGCATGGCTGCGATTAACTCCAAGCGGGTGGCGCTGGGCGCGGTGGCGGGCGGCGTGGTGTGGACCATCTGGAGCATGGTAGTCAACGTCGCCGTCTTGGGCCCTGCCTACGAAGCCGCCCAACAGGCAGGCCAGCTCCTGAAAGAGCCGCGCTACCCCTACTTCCTGGTGGTCTGGATTGTGACGTTGTTCCTGCTCACCTACATCCTCGCCTGGGTGTACGCCTCGGCCCGCTCGACCCTCGGCCCCGGGCCGGCCACCGCGCTGCGTATCGGCGTGCTGCTGGGCTTGGCCATTTCCTTCCCGCTCAACTTCTCTACGGCGACCTGGGCGCCCTTCGAGCGGACGTTCCCCCTCTGGTGGATGATTGACCTCTGGGTGGGAGCCATCCTGGCGACGCTGGTCGCCGGCTGGCTCTACAGAGACTGACGAGCCTACTCCTGGCGGCCTTCGATGGCCAGCAGCAGCACCACGGCGGCCAGGGCCAGCCGCCGGTCGAGCCGCTTGCCGGAGTCGGCGCGCAGGTCGACGTCGTGCTGCAACACAAACGGATTGAAGCGCTGCTTGATGATGCCTGCCAGCTGCCCGCCAATCTGGATGTGAAAGCTCTGCGGAATCAGGTTGGAAAGGAAGCGCCGCAGCAGCGCCATCATCGTGGAATCTTCCTTGATGGTGCCGACCTCGTTGTCGGCGGTATCGAGCACGGCCCATTCGTCCTGGACCACCGACTTCAGCCCTTTGCGGCGCAGGGCTCCGACCTTCTGGCCGCTGGCGGCGTCGGTCACGTCGTAGGTGGCGCTGAGGTCGAGCACGCTGCGCGCTTTGATGGTCAGAAGCGGCCGCGTCTTTTCTTCGTCGCCGAAGACGGTGATGTCTTCTTTGAGCTTGAACGCCTTCTGCTCCACGTAGGCGGCCAGCGCCCCGGCCGGGTCGTAGATGTGGAACTTGGGCGTGATGGCGGCCAGCACTTTGCGCCGCGCGGTGTAGAAGTCCAACGCGAACGGATCCGCCATGGCGCCCTCCGCGACCCGGAAGTGCCGTCAGCTTACCACTCTTTGACCAGGGCGGCGACGATGCGGGCCAGCGCCTCCACGTCCTTCAGGTCGGCTACTTCACCGGGCGAGTGAGAGTAGCGCAGCGGCCAGCCCAGCGGGATGTCCACGACGTCGTGGGGCACGAAGACCGCGCCGTCGTTGCCGCCGGCGGTGACGCCGTACTGCACCGGGATCCGGTTGTTGCGCGCAATCTCCACCACGCGGTCGACGTAGCGCCGCGGCGTCACGTTGCTGTTGTCCACCGCGCGCACCACAAAGCCCTCGCCCAGCCGGGCCTGCGCAAAGCGCGGCGACTCGAGCGGAGAGTCGCCGCTGACGAAGGTGTCGACGGCGAAGACGAAGTCGGGCGGCGCGTCTTCCTCGGCGGCGCGGTCGGCGAAGTGCCTGGCGCCTTCGAGACCGACCTCCTCCCGCACCGACCAGACAAAAACCACTTCGCGGTCCAGCTTGGCAGGGTCAATCCGATAGAGAGCTGACACCAGCGCCGTGCAGCCCACCCGGTCGTCGAACGAGCGGGCGCTGACCCGCGAGCCCGCCAGCTTGCGGAACTTCTTCGGCACCGTCACCGAGTCGCCGACCCGCACGCCCTGCTGCTCGACCCAGTCGCGCGTGCGCGCCCCGGTGTAGGCGATGTGCTCGCGGTCGCGCACGAACTGATACTTTTCGGTCTGATACTTCTCCGGCAGCTCCAGCACCGCCGGCACCACGCCCTTTCCGGTGTGGATCAGCACGGCGTGACCGAGAAAGTGTTCCTCCAGGAATCCGCCCCTGCGCGCCAGCACCAGCCGGCCGTCGTCGCGAATCTCTTTCACCACCCAGCCGATTTCGTCCATGTGGGCGACGAAGACCAGCGTCGGCTTGTCGCTCTGTTTTCCGAAGGGCAGAATCAAGTTGCCTTCCGCGTCGGTGAAGGCCCACTCCTGCGCCCATGCCGGCAGCAGGCTGCGGATCTCTTCGACCACAGGTTCCTCATGGCCTGAGACGCCATACACGGGAGACAGCTTTCGAAGCGTAAAGTCGACGTTCCCGGGTCCAACATCCGTCATCCCGCCCGCGCTGCCGGGCCCGACACCCGCCGGCGCCTGGCCGATGGTGATGCCGAGATACAGCGCCAGCAACTCTTCCAGCCGTGTCACGTCCTCGGTGCTGACGATTTCGGCCGGCGTCTGCGGGAACTTGACCGCCACACCGACGACCGCGGTGCGCTCGGGAAACGGCACCGCGCCGGTGTAGCGGCCGCGCGGCCAGGCCTCGGCCAACTCGGCGCGGGCCAGCCCGTACTGGCGCGCCACCGCCAGCAGGTCGGCGGCCAGCGCCGGCGCGCCGCCATCGAGCGAGGCCACCAGCGCCTTCGCGCCCGGCCCGGCTTCGCTCTTCTCCAGGCGCTGGATGAGGATTACTTCGTCGGCATCGTTCTCGCGCACGATGTGCTCCAGCCCCTGGTGGCCGAGGTAGCGCCGGGCGACAAACGCCACCGTCAGTGTGCCGGTGAGCTTCGTCGCGTCCATCCCTTCAATGAGGCGCACCAGCGCGGCGGCGCCGAAGCGTTCGCCGATGAAGGGTGCGGTCAACTGGTTCTGGGCCAGCGAATGAGCGCGCTTCTCCAGCGTAATGGGGTCGAGCAGGTCCACGCCCAGGGCGCGCACTTCCTCAACCGAGCGCGCGCCGACATCAATGTAGAGGCGGTCGGGATTGTCGGTGCGGTCGCCGACGCCAAGGTCGCGGTGCAGGTGCGTTGAAAGTCCGGCAACCACGCCCGGCACCAATTCACCCTTGCGAGTGAGGATTTGAACGGGTTGGGTCGAATGCAACAGGTCGAACCAGGGGTTGACGCCGGCCTGCGGGAGCCGCTGCACGCGCAGGTAGCCGTCGGGGGTGATGGCGCTGACGACGTAGCCCGGCTCGTCAATGGGGGTGATGAGGAGCCGGTGCGGCGCGCCGCTGCCGAGGGTGACGGTCACGTTTCCCAGGCTGTCGAGGTGCGGGTCGTGCTCCTTGAGCCGCGCCATCAGCCACTGGCTGACCTCTTCCTCGTAGCCGCTCACTCCGGGCAGCTCAGCCAGCTCGCGCAGCACGCGGGCGACGTGGTTCACCTCGTCCACCGCCAACAGTGGCGCAGCGAGCAGCCAGCAAAGCAGCAGGGCCAGCAGCATACGCTTCATAACCGGAAGCTCCTTCGCGGGAATGACTCGATGAAAGCCGGATTCTAGCGTGCGGATTCCGGAACCGCAATCTGCGAGTGAACCGCAGCCCACGGATGCCACTATAATGGCCTGTGGAGGAGTGCCGGAGCGGTTGAACGGGGCCGCCTTGAAAGCGGCTGACCGGCGAAAGCCGGTCCGGGGGTTCGAATCCCTCCTCCTCCGCCAGCAGCCTGCGCACCAATTCTGCGGCGGGCAACCCCTGCCGCACTCAGAGAGTCGAAGTTAGGTGGAACCTCTGCGTGTTTGCACTCATAGGTTGAGCTGATAGAGGCGCAGAGAAAGGAGAGTGGCCATGAAAGCCAAACTCTGGATTCCTGTAGTGGTGCTGGTCGCGGGCCTGGCGTTCGGGCTGGGCTGGTGGTATCGCAGCCAGACGGCGACGGCCGACGTAGTGGCGGCGGTGGAGCCGGCTCCGGCTCCGACGTATGCAGCGCCGGTCGCGCCGGCCAGCGCGCCCGCGCGGTCGGCCCCGCGGCGCACCAGCGCGGCTCCCGCTCGCACACAACCGGCGGAGCCGACGGCGCCGGCCACCGAACCCGCAGCTTCAGCGCCCGCGGTGGAAGTGGCGTCGGCGGCGCCGGCGCCTTCAGCCATGACCGTCTACGCGCCGCACCGCCTGACGGTGGCGGAAGGCACCAAGATTGTCTTCACGCTCAACAACAGCTTGAGCACAAAGACCGCCCGCGAAGGCGACCCGTTCAGCGGCGTCGTCAGCCGCTCGGTGCGCGTGGGTGACCAGATCGTCATCCCGGAAGGCAGCGTCATCCGCGGCCAGGTCACGCACGTGCAGCGGCCGGGACGGGTGAAGGGCCGCGGCGAACTGGGCCTGCGCTTCGATCGGCTGGAGCTGCCCGACGGCCAATCCTACGACCTCTCAGCCTCGCTCACCAGCCTGGAGGATGAAAAAGAAACGGTGGGTGAGGAAGGCGAGGTGAAGGGCGAAGGCACGAAGAAGCGCGACGCCGCCACCATCGGCGCCGGCGCCGGCATCGGCGCGGTGATTGGCGCCATCGCCGGCGGCGGCAAAGGCGCGGCCATCGGCGCCGGCGGCGGCGCGGCGGCCGGCACCGGCCTGGTGCTGCTGACGCGAGGCAAGGACGTGTCGCTGAAGCGCGGCTCCGAGCTGGCCATCCAGCTCGACCGGCCTCTCACCATTACGGTCAAGTAACACCCCCACAACACACCGCGAGGAGCCGGCCTTCGGGCCGGCTCCTCTTTTTTGTCTGGCACTTCGGTACTGGCATCCACAGCGGGGCCTCCCTCATCCCAGCAAGAAGAGGGGGCAGCGATGACGCTCCGGTGGGGACGTCGAGCACGCCAGTCCGGCTGGGTGATTCCACCTGCCGCGGCGCTGGGCACAATGGTGGTGCTGGCAGGTCTTCTAGCGCCTGCGGCGGTGATGCCGCCCGCGGCTCTGCTGCAAGCCCAGGAGGAGCTGGCGCAAGCGCAAGCCGAGTGGGCGCGGCTGAGCCGCGAGAACCAGGAGTTGTCGGCGGCGCTGGCCGACCCCGACCCGAACGAAATCTACCTCCTGGTGGATACGCAGGCGCAGCGGCTCTATGTGTACCGCGGCTCGACCCTGCTGCGCGAAGCGGTGGTCTCGACCGGCTCCGGCAAGGTGCTCACCGATCCGGCGGGCGATCGCTGGTGGAAGTTCGAGACGCCGCGCGGGGTGCGCCGGGTGCAGCGCAAGATCAGGAACCCCGTCTGGTACAAGCCCGACTGGGCCTTTATCGAGGAGGGCCTGCCGGTGCCGCCGCCGCGCGACCCGTCGCGCGTGGTGCGGGGCATCCTGGGAGCGTACGCCCTCGACCTGGGCGACGCCTACAAAATTCACGGCACCAATGAAAAACAGCATCTCGGCCAGCCGGTCTCCCACGGCTGCGTGCGCATGGGCGACGACGACATCGAGTTCGTCTACCAGAACACCACCGAGGGCACCCGCGTCTTCCTCTACTAAGTAGCAAGCACCCGGCGCACGTTGTACACTCCCACCGTGCGCGCGCGATCTCTGCCGGTCATTGCCCTGATTGCGCTGGCGGGGACAGTGGCGTTTTTTCTCTGGCAGCAGGCACGCTGGGAGCAGCGCCGGCAGGCGCTCGAAGTCGAGCGCGGCAAGCTCGAAGCGCAGATTGCAGAACTGAAGCGGCAGCAGGAGCTGCTGCGCGAGTTGAAAGCGCTCTCCGAAAAGCCCGAATTCTACGTGATTGTCCTCAGCGGCGTGCGTGAGGCACACCTGCGCTTGCAGGATCGGAGTCTGCGCCGCATCCCGCTGGAGGCCGCCTCGCCGCTGCCCGCGCCGGGTCGCTACCCCTTGCGGGGCGCGACGCCGGAGGCGCTCGACTGGGGCGGGGTCACCGTGGTCGCCCAGGACGGAACGACTTGCCCTTCGCCGGGCCGTGGTTGTTTAGTGATTGCCGGGAGCGATTTCCGCACCCTGAGCCAGCTCAAGCCCGGCACCGTTCTGCTTGTGCTCCCCTAACAATCGCAGCGCAGTTTCTTTCGGAAGGGCACGGCTTTAGCCGTGCCGTAAAGAGCAGAAAACGCCTCACACCGCACTGCCGCAGGCGGACGCGGAGGGCGCAGCCCGCAGCGTCAATGGCTGGGGGGATTATCGCGAGCGGAGCCTGGCCGCCTCGCGGCGATAGAGATCAACGGCGTCGCGGAGAATCCTGGCCGCCACGTCGGGGCCGAGGAACTCCTCGACAATCACCTTCTTGTGCTCCAGCACCTTGTACTCCTCAAAGAAGTGCCGGATCTGGTGCTCGAGGTGCGGCGGCAACTCTTTCATGTCCCGGTAGTGAGCCACCTCAGGGTCGTCGAGGTGGACGGCGATGAGCTTGTCGTCCTTCTTGCCGCTGTCTTCCATCCGCATCACGCCGATGGCTCGGGCGCGGACGATGGAGAGCGGCTCGACCGGCTCGGTGTTGAGCACCAGGGCGTCGAGCGGGTCCGAGTCGTCGCAGTAGGTCTGCGGGATGAAGCCATAGTTGGCCGGGTAGATGACCGAGCTGTAGAGGATGCGGTCGACGCGCAGGATGCCGGTGGGCTTGTCGAGCTCGTACTTCACTTTCGAGCCCTTGGTCACCTCGACAATGACGTTGAAGCTCGATTCGCTCTTGTCGCAATAGGTCGGCACATCGTGCCACGCATGCAGCATTTCGGCTCCTTCGACAACGAGCGCCAGTATAATCCGTCTTTCCAGGGCCGCGCGACTCACCACGGGGGAGGTCTGAGCGGGTCCCTTGACAGAGGAGAGTTTTTCGTCTAATATTCGCCTGAGTGAAGAGCCGGGTGATGACCCGCCGCGAGAGCCGCAAAACTAGCTTCTTGCAAGCCGTTGCTTTTCATAAGGTTAGGAAACATACGGAAACATGATTGGGAGACTAGTTTCGTCTGCTAAGGGGTTTTCTTTCAAGGGCTTGCGAGCCCGAAACCTCGGCACCCCCCCTCCCCCCTTGGGCGGGGTCCTGGTTCTGACTCTGCCACTTCTGTTCAGCGCCGCTTGCGGTCGGTCAGAAGAGACCCCAGCCTCGGCTGCCCCTCAAGGGCTGCCGGCGGGGTTCAAGCTGAGCGTCTACGCCGAAGGACTGGGGCGGGCGCGCTTCATGGCGTTTGGAACGGATGGAACGCTCTACGTCGGCACCAACGAGCGCAACGGGAACGTCTGGGCGCTGGTGGACAAGAACCGCGACGGGCGCGCGGATGAAACCGTTGTCTTTGCCGGAGGGCTGGGAGCGCCGCACAGCGTGGCGTGGAGAGATGGCTGGCTCTACGTTGGCGAAAGCCACCAGGTCATTCGCCTGCGCGACACCAACGGCGACCTGCGCGCGGATGAACGGGAGGTCGTTGTCCCCAACCTGCCCGCCTGGGGAATGCACTTCACCCGCACGGTCGGGTTCGGCCCTGACGGCGCGCTCTACATTTCCGTCGGCTCGGACTGCAACGCCTGCGAGGACGAGCCGCACCGCGCCACGATTCTCCGCGCCAATCCCGACGGCTCGGGCCTGGAAGTTTTTGCCCGCGGGCTGCGCAACGCCGTCGGGTTCACCTGGCATCCCGACACCCAAGAAATGTGGGCCACCGACAACGGGCGCGACTGGCTGGGCGACGACCTCCCGCCGGAAGACCTGAACCTCGTCCAGCGCGGCGGCGACTACGGCTGGCCCTACTGCTACGGCCAGCGCCTCCCCGACCCGGAACTGGGCTCGCCGGCGCGCTGCGCCAAAACCATCCCGGCCACGTTCGAAATGCCGGCGCACTCAGCCCCGCTCGGGCTCGCGTTCTACACCGGCTCGATGTTTCCGCCGGAGTATCGCGGCGACCTCTTCATCGCCTTTCACGGCTCGTGGAACCGCTCCGTGCCCACAGGTTACAAGGTGGTGCGGGTGCGCTTCAAAAACAACCGTCCGGTGGCGATGGAAAATTTTGTTGACGTGTGGTTCAGGAGTGGGCGCGCCGCACACCGTCCGGTGGACGTGGCCGTCGGGCCTGATGGCGCGCTCTACATTTCCGACGACCGCGGCGGCACCATCTTCCGCGTCACCTACCAGAAATAGCTACTTGCTTGGCTCCGCCGGCGGGGAGTCGAAGACGGCGGTGTCGGCGACGACTTTCCATTGGCCGTCGGACTGCTTCTGCCAGAGGGTGATGTACTTGCCGGTGCGGGCGAGCGTCTTGCCGCCGGAATCCTGCATCGTCATCTCCCACGTGCCGAGGGTGTAGCCGGTGCGACCGTCGGCGGCGACTTCGACGTTGGTGGCCGTCCACTTCAGCGCAAAGCCGGGAGTGGTGAACAGGCCCGACCACAGGTTGCGAATCTGAGCCTTGCCTTGAAGGATGTCGGCATCGGGCACGAGGGTGTAGGCGTTATCGGCGACGAATTCCATGAAGCGGTCGACGTTGGGCGGCGTTTGCGACCAGGCCTGGTCAGCGGCGCGCAGCGCGGCGCGCTCGGCCTCGATGTCCACGCGACAACCCGTCAACAGGATTGCGGCAAGAAAGGCGCACACCAGAGTTCTCTTCATCGAATCCTCCAGAGTTGCGGGTTATGGTTTGCTCACGCCCGGCTCGGGCGGGATTTCCACGTCCCAGAATCCTTCGACGCCGACCAGCTCGATGCCGAGCTCGACGCGGCCGGGCTGGTCGCCGGCGCGGGCCCAGATAATCTGGGCGTTGGCCTCGCGCTGGAGCTTGGGCACTTTGAGCCGCACGCGATAACCGACCGGCAGCGCCACCGAGGTGATGACTTCGGCGCCGTGGTCGCTCAGGATGCGCGTGCGTCCCGGCGTCTCCTGCACCTGGTTCCATTCGTCCGACCAGACCATCACCACATCGTAGTCGTGCTCAACGCGGCCGCTGCGGCGGCGGCTGATGGGCGAGGGTGGATGCGCCGGCGGAAACTCGATGCCCCAGAAGTCTTCAATCCCCAGCAGCTCGAAGGCGACCGCGCGCTTGCCGGGCGTCTGCGAGGCCATGGCAAAGACCACCCGCGCCTGGGACTTGCGGTTGGAATCGGCTTCCGTCACCCAGATCAACTGGCCCTTGATGAGGTCGGAGGAGACCAGCACCAGCGCGCCGTGCTTGCTGAGGAGCTGAGTCTCGGTGGCTTCCACCTGCGGGTGGCCGTCCGCGTCCTGCCAGCTCAGGATAACGGCCACGCGCCGCAGCACGCGGCCGCTGCGCCGGTTCAGTTCCGTTCCCTGAACGGGCGCGGGGATGAGCGGCGAGGGCTCTTCCTGCGCTTCGGCGGCATATTCGGCGATTTTCTTCTCGTGGGCGTCGGTCAGGCCGGTGAAGGCGATGCCCATAAAGCGCCCTTCATCCTCCCACACCACGCGGCCGGCGGCCTCGATGCGGTAGCGGTCCTTGGGCAACACGAAGCGCACCACCACGCTGGTGTGGATGGGGAAAGTGTCGGGCGTTTCAACCAGCATCCCGCCCACGCTGATGTTCTTTCCCTGGCCGAGCACGCTGCGGCGCGTGCTCTGCGCTTCGACCTGGGTCAGGATGGGAACGCGCGGCGCGGCGCGCTTGTTCGCGCCTTGGGTCTGCGCCGACACCCCTTCGCGCGGCTTGAGTTCCTCCGCCATGGACGCAGACGGATTATACGGCGTCCCGCCCGCGGGGGCGACAGTTTTCCGCCCGAGTCGCGCCGTCCTAGCGCAGGGTGCGGTTCAGCTGGGCTTCCAGCGCCTGGCGGATGCGCGCCCGGCTCTCTTCGAGGTGGGCGCGGTTGGTGTGGTCGAGGTTGCCGGCGCCAAGCGCGCGGTCAATCTTGCCGCCGAGTTCGACCAGGTCGGCGCGCGCCAGCGTTACGGCGTCCTCCGGCGTGCCGGCGGGCGCGGCCACCGCCAGTTGAATCAACTGGTTCAAGTGGGCGCGCTGCAGGTTGCGCCGGAAGCTGTTGATGGCCGCGCCAGAATCCAGCTCCGACCAGAGGGCCCCGCGGATGCCGACGAACATGTCGGCCAGCGTGAAGCGCTCGGCGCCGGCGGGGAACCTGGCTTCCGAGTCCTGCAAGCGGCTCAGCGTGATGGGGTGATAGAGACGCACCAGCGGCGCCGACTGGAGGTTGAGAACCACGGCGTGCAGCGGGTAGTCGAGCCGCGGCGTGGTGAAGATCTGGAAATCGAAGTCCCAGAAGCGTTTCAGCGCCAGCTTGTTGAGCAATTGGGCCTGGACCTGGAACGCATCCGGCGCCCAGACTTTGTCGGCGAGGAACTTCAGCGCCTCGCGCTGCTTTTCCGCGGGAACCGGAACGAAAGGCGGGCGGCCATTGGGGTCGCCGACGTGGTCGCGGTTGATGTACAGCCCGCCGATGTATTTCGAGGCCCCCAGTCCAATCACGCTGTATTCGCCCTGCATGCGGTTGAACGACCGGCGCAGGATTTCATAGTTTTCGCCCGGCTTCTCCAGTTTGTTCTCCATGTGGGCGAAGAGGTCGCGCACCAGGTTGATCTGGCGGTTGAACCAGACGAGGTTGTCGGAGCCGAGATCCCAATGGGTGGTGGTGGGGTCGACGGCGCGCGGGCCGAAGCCCGCGTCCTCGTCGGTGTTGTAGGGCACGGTCGGGTCGGCGACGCGGGAAGCAATCTTGCGCAACTCCGGCAGTTCGTCCTGCGGCGTCTTGGCGCCCGGCACAGGCTTGTAGGCATACTCGATGGCCCACTCGTCGTAGCTGCCGATGTTGGTCATGAAATAGTTGCCCTGCGGCTCGCCCTTGGGGGCGACGTTGGCCGGGTCGTACTCCATCACAGAGGCGGCGATGCCGACCTGCCCGGTGCGCTTCTGGTCGTGGAGTTGGGCGGTGGTGTTGACCTGGCTGCCGCGGAAGTTGTGGCGCAGGCCGAGCGTGTGGCCGACTTCGTGCGCCGTCAGCTCCAGGATCCACTCGCGGATGTACTGTTTTTCGCGGTCGGAGGTCATTGCGCCTTGCGCCCGCAGCGCCTCGTAGCCGAAGGCCACCCGCGGCGCGGCCTGGGCGCCGAAGTTGCACAAACGGCTGGGGTCGCGCCGCCAGGGCAGTTGCGGAAGAGCATCGCCTTCCAGCCAGGCCTCCACGTCCTCCCAGCGCTGCACCGGCTGGACGAACTCGCGGTACTCGGCGCGCAGGAAGCGCACGATGGCATCGCTCATGCCGATGTCGGCGTCAATCAACTGGCCGGTCAGCGGGTTGGTGTGCGAGGGGCCGATGGCGAAGCTGGCGTCGTAGCCGGCGAACCAGCGGATGGTGTTGTAGCGGATGTCGGCTGGATCCCAATCGGCGTCGTCGGGCATCTGCTTGACCACCAGGGCGTTCTTGAAGCCGGCTTTCTCAAAGGCGCGGTTCCACAGCAGCACGCCGTCGCGGAAGTCGTTGCGGTACTCGACTGGAATCGTGTTCTCCAGCCAGAAGACAATCGGCTCCACCGGCTCGCTCACCGCCGCCTTCGGGTCTTTCTTCACCAGCTTCCAGCGCTGCACCAGCCGCGTGTAGGGCACTTCGGCGCCCTGGTTGGAGTAATCCTGGTAGACGGTAACGAAGTGGCCGACGCGGTCATCGGCCAGCCGCGGCAGGTAATCGTTCTGCGGCATCGCCACCAGGCTGTAGCGGAAGCGGAGGTTGACGTAGCGCGGGTCGGGCAGGGCGCCGGAGTTCTCCGGGGTGAACTCCGGCGAGGTGAAGCGCACCTGGGTGCCCAGCTCGGAGTTGAGCGGGAAGCTTTTCACCATCACGAAGCCGCTGTTTTCTTTGTCGAACTGGTAGGGCGTGCGCCAGACCTGCTTGAGAAACTGGCCGATGCCGTGCAGGTCGCTGGCGAGCAAGATTTCGCTCAGGTCGAGCAGGATGCTCTTGCGCTCGGGGTGCGGCTTGCTCTGAATCTTCGCGGAAGACAGGATGGCATCGGTGAACGACTTGGTCATGGCGCGGGCTTCGGGCGAGCCGGCATCGGCGCGGAAGTTCAGGTTGCGGCGCACAAACTGCACCCGCTTGCCCAGCCGCCGCCACTGGAAGACGAACTCGTCCATCATGATGGTGCCGTAGAGGCCGCGCTCGCCCAGCGCCTGCTCGGTCTTGGAGGAGTAGATGTAATCCTTGTCGAACTGGTCGGGCCGCAACTCGAGGAGGACTTTGTTCTCCTCGGCGTTGCGGTAGAAGGTAAACAGGCCTTCGATCTTCTCCATGTCCTTGACGACTTCGTCGAAGGGTTTCTCTTCGTCCTTCTTGGGCTCGGGCTTCTTTTCCTCGGCCTTGGGGGCGCCCTGGCCAAAGAGGATGTCGCGCGACTTAGTCCCTTCCTGGCCGGACACGGTGGGAACCATCGAAACGCTGGCCACGGCCAGGGCGGCGACGACGGCCAGCACCAGGGTCAGCAACGAACGACGAGCCAACATGGGATTCTCCTTTGTCTTAAGATGGCGCACGGAATTCTTCGGCAATCTCCCTCGGCGGGTAGCGAGAGAGTGTATACGGATTCCGGCAATTTGCAAGCGCATTCCTCGAAGCGGCCTGCCTGGCGGCAGGCAGGCCTGCTTGCGGCAGGCAAGCTTGACACGGGCAGACCACTCCGGCAGGCTACCCTGCGTCAAACGCAATTAGACGCGAGGCGGAGGAGAAAGTGAGCGGAACGTGCTGACCCGACGCCGGTTCAACCAACATCTGAGCGCCGCTCTGCTGGGCGCGGCGGTGGCCCCCGCGACGCTGCTCGCGCAAGAGGAAGAGCGGCCGGTGCTCTGCCGCGCCACGCTCATCAACGGCGAGCGACTCTGGCAATCGCTCCAGAAGCTGAGCGAGTTCGGGCGCCTGCCAAATGGCGGCACGACCCGCATTGGTTTTTCGCCTGAAGACTTGGCGGCGCGGCACTGGCTGATGGGCGAGCTGCGCAAGCTGGGGCTGGAAGTAACCGTGGACGCCGCGGCCAACCTCCACGCCCAGCGCGCCGGGGAGCGCGACGACCTGCCGGCCATCTGGTTCGGCTCGCACATCGACACCGTGCCGAGCGGGGGGAACTTCGACGGCTGCGTGGGCTCGATGAGCGCCCTGGAAGTCCTGCGCACGATGAGTGAGAAGGGAGTCCGCACGCAGCACCCGCTGGAAATGGTGGTCTTCTCGAACGAAGAGGGCGTGCACTACGGCAAAGGAGTCTTTGGCAGCCGGGCGCTGGCCGGGCAGCTCGACCCGGGCGAGCTCGACGCGGTGGACGCCGAAGGCGTGAAGTTGACCGACTGGATTCGCCGCGCCGGCGGCGACCCCGACCGGATTGCGGAGATGACGCCGCGGCCGGCCAGCATCCACGCCTACCTCGAGCTGCACATCGAGCAAGGCGGGACTCTGTGGCAGCGCAACATCCCGCTGGGGATTGTGGAGGGCATTGTCGGCATCGACCGCTACCGCGTGGTGCTGGAGGGCTTTGCCAACCACGCCGGCACCACGCCGATGAACCAGCGCCGCGACGCGCTGGTGACGGCGTCGAAGATTGTTCTGGCGGTGCGGGAGGTCGTCACCGCCGAGCCCGGGCGCCAGGTGGGCACGGTGGGCTATGTGCGGGTCGAGCCGGGCGCGCCCAACGTGGTTCCCGGGCGGGTGGAGTTTCCGGTCGAGATCCGCGACCTCTCGATGGAGAAAATCAAGATGCTGGCGGAGCGAGTGCGCTCGCGCGCGGCCGACATTGCTGCGGTCGACAACGTCGGCTTCACCTGGGAGCTGACCAACTCCCACGAAGGGGCGCTCAGCGACCGCCGCATCCGCGGGATGATTCAGAAGGCGGCGGAGGAAATGCGTGTGACCACGCTGACGCTGCCGTCGGGCGCCGGCCACGACGCGCAGTCCATGGCCAAGCTCTGCCCGATGGGGATGATTTTCATTCCCTCGAAGGACGGCATCAGCCACTCGCCGCTCGAATACAGCCGTCCGGAAGAAATCGCCTGCGGCTGCGAAGCGCTCTACCGCACGATTCTCCGCCTCGACCAGGTCGAGCGACTTGGTTAGGGACTAGGGACCGAACTCCAGTGAACTTGAATAGCGAGGGCGCTATTAAAGAATTTCCTGGATTGCTTTTATAAGATTGCCTACAGGGATACTTTGCAAAGGACTCGGGTTACAGCTCCTACCCTGGCTTTGGTGGATGAGATTTTTATCAACCCGTTCCTTACGATTCCCCGCGCTCGCGACATCTTGAAGGTCAGCTACCCGACTGCGCAGGCGGCCGTAAACAGGCTGACCGAGGCGGGGATCTTGCGGGAAGTCACTACCAGGCATCGGAATCGCATCTACTGCGCCACCGAACTTCTGCGACTCGCTCAAGGTGACGAGCAATAAAGGCACGCCGGAGTTAGCTGGGGGGGACGCCGACGAAGTAGCCGGGGCGGGTGCGGACGCGGACGCCGGGTCGGGCAATCTTGATTTCAATGCGGTGGTAGCCGGTGTCGTCGTGGTTGGAGGGCCGGTAGCTGATCTGATACTGGTTGTGCAGGTCCTGGCCGATGAGGTTGAGCGACTCTTCCAGCCCGCGTACGGTCGAGGGGCTATAGTGCAGCGCGCCAGTGCCGCGGGCGTAGTCCTGCAAGACGTTGTCGGTCACGGAATCCTTGCCGCTGCGGACAATGGTCTCGCCCAGCGCGCCAATATCAGCTTTCTCCGATTGCCGTTGTGCGTCCTGCGTGGGCGTGTAGATGGAGCCCGGCGGCCCCGGCATGGGCTGCACGCCGGGCGGGAACGGGGTGCGCTGCGCGGCGGTGGGCGAGGAATCCTCCGGCTTGCGCCGCAGGTCGGCCTGCAGCTCGGTCAAGTGAATGGTGTAGATGCTGATGTTGGCGAGCTGGGCGCGCTGCAGCGGCACGCGCTCGCTGGTTTTGCTGCCGCGATTGCGGGCCTCGCCGATGACGACGATGACACGGCGACGACCTTCGGGGCGCTCGCTGAGCATGGCCACGGCCTGCTCGAGCGCGTCGGCCAGCCGTGCCCCGTCGCGCCCGCGCGGAATGTGCTTGACGGCGCGGACGAAGGCTTCGGCATTGGAGGTGAAGTTCTGCCGCACGGTGATGTCGTCACTGAAAGTAACCAGCGCGCCCTCGCCCTCCGGCCCCAGAATGTAGGTGGGGAAAAGCTCCGCGCTCTGCCGGATGCGCTGCAGCAGCGGCGCCAGCGTGCCGGAGTTGTTGACCAGCAGGACGAGCGAGATGGGCTGCGAGGCCAGGTCGAAATCGGCAATCTGCTGCGGGATGCCGTTATCGAGCACGGTGATTTCTTCCCGGCGCAGGTCGTAGATGTAGTCCCCGAAGCGGTTATAGACCACCAGGGGCGTGCTCACCAGCGTGACGCGCCGGATGAGCTTGAACTCCGGCGAGTCTTCCTGTGCTTGCCCTTGTGCTGGCGGGGTTGAGCTTTGAGGCGGAGGCTGCGGCTGGCCGGACTGGCTCAAGGCCAGCGGCGCCCCGGCAAGCATCAGCGACAGTACCAGCAGGCTCAGTGGTTTTCGCATACCCAGTATTTGGATGCGCGCCGGCGCCGCCGAGTTCAGGCCGCCGGACGGGCTTCCGCGCTGCGCAGAACTTCGAGAGCCTTGTTGACGACCGCGTCGGCGGTGGCCGGCATAGCGTTGGGCTGCGCCGCCAGCGCCTGCTCGGCAGGCTGCTCGACGCCCACGCTGGGCGTGACGGCGTTGTCGAGCAGCGCCTTGCCCGAGGGCGTGTAGTACTTGGCCACCGAGAGCAGCAGGGCCGAGCCGTCCTCGAGCGGAATAATCTTCTGCACCTGACCGACGCCGTAGCTGCGCTGGCCCACCACTTCGCCGCGCTTGTTGTCGAGCACCGCCGCGGCCACGATTTCCGCCGGGCCGGCGGTGCCGGGGTTAATGAGCACGGCGAGCGGGCCGGTCCAGGCAGTCTTGTCGGGTGCGGCGGTGAAGTTCTGCCGCGGGGAGCGCTGACCTTGGGTGTAGGTAATCATGCCGCTGGAGAGAAACAGCCGCGCGGTCTCCACGCCTTCGTCCATCGAGCCGCTGGCGCAGCCGCGCAGGTCGAGAATCAGCTTCTGCATCCCCTGCGAGCGAAGCTGCTGGATGGCGGCGCGAACCTCGGCCGCCTTCCCGGGCTCAAGACTCGCCGCTTTGATATAGCCGACGTCGCCGGCCAGCCGCCCGCTCACCACCTTGGGCGTGCGCACCTTGGCGCGCACCAGTTCCATCGGCTCGGGCTCGGCGCGCTGCTCATGCACCACGGAAACCTTGACCACACTGCCAGGCTCGCCCGCTAACTGGAGGTAGGCTTCCTCGACCGACATTTCGCGCGTCGAGAAGCCGGCGATGGATTCGAGCGCGTCGCCGGTGCGGAGACCCGCGGCCGCCGCGGGGCTATCGGGCAGAACGGCAACGATGCCGATCAGGCCGCGCTTGGAGAGCACCAGACCGACGTCGCCCGCCGGCGGGGCCTTCTTCTTCGCCTGGTAGTCGGCGAACTCGCGCGGGCCGAGATAGGTCGAGTACGGATCAAGCGCCTCCAGCAAGCCGCGCAGCGCGCCCACGGTGACGCGCGGCATGTTCGGCTCTTCCACATAGTCGTTCTGGATGTGCGCCAGAACTTCGCTGAAAACCGCCAGTTGCCGGTAGGCGCCTTCGTTGGCCGTGCGACCGAGCACCGAGCCCAGCCCTACGTAGCCCACCACCACCAACGACAACGCCAGAACCGCCGCTTTCGCCCGTGTGCTCACGTCGCTTTCGTCCTCCGCTTTGGCTCCTCAGTCCTTAGACGCTTCGCCGCGGCCAAACGTCGCCGCTGCAGTTCCTGCTGGCGGCTGCGACGCTTGCCCAGCTTTTGATTCAGAAAGCGCCCGCCCTTCATGCCTGCCCATGGGCCAGTATAGCGACGCGAGGGGCAAAACTCAATCGCCGCCGCTGCCCGGCGCTGGACGCCGGCTCCGCTTTCCATTACAAAGTACTTGACATAAGTGTCCCCTCAGGCTAGGGTGGGTTCTGCGATGGCCCACGGTGCGCCCAATCTCCACCACCTCGACTCCCACGCCGCCGAGCACCTGCGCTTCATCCGCCAGACGATGGAGCGCGCCGGGTCGTTCACCGCTGTGCCCGGCTGGGGCGGTGTGGCTATGGGCGCGGTCGCGCTGGTAGCGGCACCGCTGGCCGCGCGCGCCGCCGTGCCCGCCGACCGCCTTCGGATTTGGCTGGCCGCGGCGGCTGTGGCTGTGCTCATCGGCGTAGTCAGCATCTTGCTCAAGGCGCGGGCCACGGGAATGTCGCTGCGCTCCGGGCCGGCGCGCAAGTTTGCCCTGGCGTTTGCGCCGCCGCTGGCAGCGGGCGCGCTGCTGACGCTGGTGCTGCGTCGCGCCGGCCTCGACCCGCTGCTGCCCGGCGTGTGGTTGTTGCTCTATGGAGTGGCCGTGGTTGCTGGCGGCGCCTACTCCGTCCCGATTGTGCCGGTGATGGGCGCGGGCTTCCTGCTGCTCGGCGCGCTGGCGCTTCTGGTTCCTGCCTGGGGAACGCCGCTGATGGCCGCCGGCTTCGGCGCCCTGCACATTCTTTTCGGCTTCATCATCGCTCGGAGGCACGGTGGCTAAGCAGAGTTCGCTGGCGCAGGCGCGCGACACCCGCTTGAAAGTCATCCGCGGGCACGGGGCGCCGGTGCTGGATCCGCTCATCCACGAGCGCGTGCGGCTGGGGATCCTGAGCGCGCTCGCCGCCGCTCCTGGGGCCGCCGGGCTGCGCTTCGGCGAGCTCAAGGAGCTGCTGAGCGTCACCGACGGCAACTTGAGTGTTCACGCCCGCAAGCTCGAGGTAGCCGGCTACATCGCCTGTCACAAGTATTTCGAGGGGCGTGTGCCGCAGACGGAGTTCCGACTGACGGCCCGCGGCCGCCGGGCGCTGGAGCGCTACTTGGACCATCTCGAGGCGCTGATTCGCGCTGCGCGGCCGCGCTAGGGCTGTTATGCACGTCGCCATCGTGATGGACGGAAACGGGCGCTGGGCGCAGGCGCGCGGGCTGCCGCGACCCGAAGGCCACCGCGCCGGTGTGCGCACGGTGTGGCGGATTGTGGAAGCCGCGCCCGCGCTCGGCATCCGCACACTGACGTTGTTCGCCTTCTCGGCCTACAACTGGGAACGGCCCAAGGCCGAAGTGGAGAACCTTCTAGCTCTGCTGCGCCAGTATCTGGAAGAAGGCACTCAGGACTGCGTGAAGAATGGCGTGCGTTTGAGTGTGATCGGACGCCGCGACCGGCTGCCGGCCGACCTCTGCCGGGCCGTGGCTGCTTCTGAGGCTGCCACGCGGCATGGCGAGACGCTTCATCTGCGCATCGCCGCCGACTACTCGGCCCGCGAAGCCATCCTGCGCGCGGCGCGCCGCCTGCGCGGCCAGGGCGCCATCACGCCGGAAGTTTTCGCGCGCACCCTGGGCGAGGGCGAGCCCGTGCCCGACGTCGACCTGCTCATCCGCACCGGCGGCGACCAGCGCCTGAGCGACTTCCTGCTCTGGGAGTGCGCTCTTGCCGAGCTCTACTTCACCCGCACGCCGTGGCCGGAGTTCACACCCGCTGACCTGGAATCGGCGGTGCGCGACTTCCACTCCCGCGTGCGCAGCTTCGGCCGGGTCCCGCAGGCCGCCGCAGTGTAGTCGAAAGGCTCTAGCCAGGACGGCGTGCCAGTGGCCGCATGGCGAGGAGCCGACGACGAAGCCGAAAGGCAACGGCGGCTTCGTCGCCGCTATCAGGTTTTTAGCGGAGTGCCGCCTTGTGCTTGCGGTAGGCGGCGATGCGCCGGCGCTCGGCGTCGAAGCCGGGGCGGCCGAGCAGCGCGTAGGTCAGGTCCTTGCCGAGTTGCACGCCGGGCTGGTCGAAGGCGTTGATGTCGTAGAGCTCGCCGGCGTAAGCAGTGGCGAACTCCATCATCATCATGAACTGCCCGACCGAGTACTCATCGGCCTGCGGGAAGATGATGTTGCAATTGGGCCGGCCGACTTCGGTGAGAGCCAGCTCGGTGGCGAGCTTCTCGGCGCGAAACAGCTCGTTCAGCGTGTGCCCGCCGAGGTAGCCGGTGGCGGTGTGCTTGGGGAAGAGCTTGGGGATGCGAATGGTATAGGGGTCGCGCTCGACTTCCCAGAAGACGATGACCTTGTCGCGGGGGCCTTCCATATAAAGCTGCGACTGCGAGTGCTGGTCGGTGACGCCCAGCGCCGCCACGCAGGTTTGCCCGACGCTGACCTCGCGCTGCTTGCGGTCGTACCGCTTGCCCAGGCTCTCCACCCAGAGCTGCTTGTACCAGAACGCCAGCGCCCAGAGCGCATTCGAGTAGGAATAAACCGCCTGGATGTGCTTGCCGTAGCGGGTGTCGAGCAGGTACTGGTGCAGGGCGAACTGGAGCGCCGGGTTTGAGTCGAGCTCCGGCTTGCGGCACGTCGCCACCATCGAGCCCGCGCCCGCCAGCAGCTTGCGCACGTTCACGCCGGCCAGGGCCGAAGGCAGCAGCCCCACCGGAGTCAGCACCGAGAAGCGCCCGCCGACGTTGGGCGGAATGAAAAAGGTGGCGAAGCCCTCGCTGCGGGCGATGTCGAGCAGGTCGCCTTTCTTCGGATCGGTGACGGCGGCCACCTGCCTGGCAGCTTTCTTGGCGCCAACTTTCTTGCGCAGCCAGTCGTAGACAATCAGGAACTGCGCCATGGTTTCGCCGGTCTCGCCGGACTTGGTGATGACCAGCACGAGGGTTTGGCGGGGCTCGAGGTGCTCGAGCGCCCGGCCGAGGATGAGCGGGTCGACGTTGTCAAGCACCCAGAGTTCAGCGGGAACTTTCTTGCGGCGGAACGGCCGCGGCCCGTTGGCCAGCGCGTCGAGGGCGTACGCCCCCAATGCCGAGCCGCCGATGCCGAGCAGCAGGATGGACTTGAAACGTCGCTGCGCCCGGGCGTAGCGCTCGATGGCCGCCAGCGTTTTCTTGTCGTCGGGCAGCGCCGGGAAGCCGAACTCGCCCTTGTCGACCCGAGCCGTGAAGCTTTCGACCGCGCGGCGCGCAGCGTCGCGGTAGGCGTCGAGGTCGGCGGCGGTCAGGCCGTGGCCGCTGCCCACCACTTCGGCGCGCAGGTTCGTCCAGTCGTAGCGAATGCCTTTGCTCATCGGCGTAGCCTCGCTGTGAAGGTGAGTACTCGGGGAGGGAAGAGAGTAGCGCAGTTTAGTTGGTTTTGGTAGCGGCGAAGAATTTGTTGGCCCCGCACGGCGGGACCAATTCCTCGTCGGTTTGTGGGAAGCACAGACGACGAAGCCAAAAGGCGACGGCGCCTTCGTCGCCGCTACCGATTATGACGCCGGCCTGTCGGTGATGAAGGTCTGGGAGATGTAGTCGTGCCAGGTGAGCTGGCGCTCGTCGAGCACCGCCCAGAGGAAGCCGAGCAAAAGAGAGCCGAGAGAGACCAGGTAGCCGAAGGCGCGCCAGCGTGCCCGCTCGGGCGTCATCGGGCGGGCGTCGAAGCCGACGGCGTGCAGCCCGAAGCGCTGCATCCCCGGGGTGCGCCCGCCGAAAAGCGTGAACAGGCTGAGGTAGCCCGCCGGCAGCACCGAGCTGGCCAACAGATAGATGAGCAGGTCGCGGCGGGCGAAGCTGAGCTCGCCGCCCAGCAGGGCAAAGAGGCTGAAGAAGAAGCCGGCGGCGACGACGATGAGCAGAGCATCGAACAAGCCGGCGCACAGCCGCAGCTCGACCGGCGCGGCGGCGCGCACGGGCAGGCTCGCGGCCTCCGTGGGCGGTGGGGTGAACTCGAAGCGCGTCTGCACCACCGGCATTTCGAGGATCTGGAGGCGCGGAACCGGCTCCACCTGCGGCAGCGAGTGCGGGGCGGGTAGGGCGGCGGTGGCGTGGCTGCTGCGGCGGAGTTTGGTGAGCCAGCTCGGACGTCGCCGCGTCGCGCGGCGCAGGCCCGGATGTGCCGTCTGCCGCAAGGGCGAGGCCGGAGGGACGAGCACAAAAGCGTCGGCGGCTTGAATGGGTGTGACCGGCGCGCGGGCGGTCGGAGTCGAAGGCGTGCGCGCAAAAGGAGTGGGGCCCATCACCAGCGCATCGGCCGGGCTGGGGGGCGCGCTGCGCGGCGGCGAGGGAGAGGCCGCGGGCGTTATCGAGGTGTAAGCGCGGGAGAGCCGCCAGCCGCAGAAGGGACACTGGCTGGCGTCGGATGAAGCAGAAAAATGGCAGCGCGGACAGTCCATACTCCTGTTGTCCTGTCGGCGCTGCGGTTGCGCGACGCCGCGAATGTAGCAGACGGCGCCGCGCGGGTCAACAGCTTTTGGCGTCGCGAGCTAGCGGGCTGCGGTGCGCGCCGCAATAGCCTCCGCGTGCCCGAGGATCCTCGGGTCGCGGACACCGACGGCCAGCGCCGACTGGATGGCCTGCTGCGCGTCGGCCAGCTTCCCGTTGGCATGCAGCGCCCAGGCATAGGCATCGAGCGTGTAGACGTCGCGACGGCGGGCGAGCTCCTTGCGAGCGACTTCCAGCGCCTCAGCGGGCTTCCCGGCATGGTCGGTGTAGTAGAAGACCAGCTCGTGGTTGGCGTTATCGGCGTTGTCCATTTCGGCGCGGGCCAGTTGTTCAAAGCGAGCAAAAGTGCGCGCGGCTTCTTCTTTTTCGCCGGCACGCTCAAGCGCGTGGGCGAGCAGGTAGAGGTTCTCGGCATGCGGCGCCACCCGGCAGAGTCGGCGGAGCGACTCGACTGCCTCGGCGTCGCGGCCTTGAGCGCTACGAACTTTGGCCTGCTGCGCCAGAGCATAGTGGTAGTCGGGAAAGAAGCCCAACGCCAGTCCCAGCAGCGAGTCGGCCCGCTCCAGGTTTCCCCGCAGTAGCTCAAGATGAGCCTGCTGAGTAAGCAGCCAGGCGCGGTCTTCGCGCTCGGTGGCGGGGGTGCGCTGGTAGGCGGCGACCATCAGCTCGAGAGCGCCGTCGAGGTCACCGAAGAGCTCGCGCAGGTAGGCGGCGCGAGTGAGGCCCGGGACGTTGCCGGGGCGGAGGTCAAGCATCCACTGCGCGGCCTCTTCGGCGGCGGCGTAGTTGCCTAGCTCGACGTTGGCGTCGACGAGAAAGCCGTAAACCTCGAGGTCCTCGTGGGTCACCTGGGCGAGCTGCCTCGCCTCTTTCAGGGCGGCAGCGAACTCGTGGCGGCCGAGCAGCAGCCAGGCGCGCCACTTGCGGGCTTCGAAGTTGTCGGGCTGGAGCCGGAGCGACTCTTTCAGGGCCTCCTGGCCCTGCAAGTAGTAGCTCGGGTCGGAGGTCTCGCGGGCGCGGCGTGCCAGCGCCGCGGCGAGCCGGTTGTAGGCGTTGTAGTCGCCGGGATTCTTCTCAATGGCCTGGCGCGCCTCGGCTATCTTCTGCTCCGCGGGCGAGGGCGAGGCGGCGGAAACCGTCGAAGCAAGGGTGAGAACCAGAGCAAATGCGGCAACTACTCTCATGGCGAGTCCTCCTAGTCGAACTGGAATCTGATTCCGACGCGAAACGTGAAAGGCCTGTCAGGAAGAAAGTCGGGGTCGTCAAGCGGAGCGAGCTTGTCGGGAAGCTGGGCAGCGTAATAATTCTCTGCCTCCCGGACGCGCGTGCCGAGCAGGTTCTCAAGAGAAACAAACACGGTGCCGCGGGAGGAGACGGCGTAGGAGAGATCCAAGTCGGCAAAAACGTAGCCCAGGCCCTGCGCGCGCCGCTCCTCATCCAGAGGTCCCTGATACGAGCTCAGCAGGCAGAAGTCGGCCGTGAAGCGCGCCGCTTCAGGGGAAGCGCAGGCTGCCACATCCCACCGCGGCCCGGGCCGGATGGGATCGCCGAGCTCATCAAATGGTTCCACCGCCTGAGTGGACTTGAAGGAAAGGCGGAGGCGGCGTGCGGCGCGGACTTGCAGGACGACTTCGTCGGCGCCGGGGGCGCCGGCCACCAGCGCAACATCCGCGTCGGGTGTTTGCGCGGTCCCAGGGGCAGCGGTGAGGAGCAGCAGGCTCAGCAGCAGCAGTCGTCGCATCATCGTCTCCTGGAGGAAGGGCCCGTGGCCCCAAGGCAGGCGCGTCCTCGGGGCCACGAGCGGGGTTGTTGCGTCAGGGGATGGGGCAGATGGCGCCCGCACAGCCGGCCTCGCCGGGGTCCACGTGGCGGCTGTTGCGGCCGTCGTGAGCGAAAGCGACGTAGGGGAACGCGCCGGGGTAAGGCCTGTCGTTGGCGTTCACCCCGTCGCCGATGCGGTTGTAGGGGAAGCCGTTGAAGGGCGGCCCGGCGAGCACCCCGGCAACGGCGCGAGCGGAGATGTCCGTGACATCGTCGTTGACGCGGCGCCCGTTGGGGTAGCCGGCCAAGTCACCGGCGAGCATCCCCATCCGCTTCTGCAATCCCACCGGAGTTGGGGGAACGCCGGTGTTGAGCCGCAGCAGGTCGGCGACCGGCCCGCCCGGCGGGAAGCTGGTGCAGCCGAGGCCACCGACCGCGCTGACCAGCTGCGCGTGCTGCTGGTACTGAACCAGCGGCAGCAGGTCGACGCGCGGCGGCGTGGGCACGGGAAGAATGTTGGGGCCGAAGAGCGCCTCGTAGACGGCGTTGAAGACGCGGGCCAGCAGCGGGTCGAGCGCAAAGCGGGCGAACTGCGCGTCGTCCTTGGGCTGGCTCATCGAGAAGCGGTCTTTGAAGCCGGTGCCGATGATGAGCTCGTTGAAAAGGGCGTTGCCCATGCGCTGCACTTGGCGGAAGTCGCCAATCTCCTCCGGCGATTCCACCAGGATGCTGGTGAAATTGCGCCAAGTGGCTACCGTCGAAGTCGTCGTTGCCTTGGCCTTGGGTGCGACCGGCGCGGGCGAGCGGCGAATAGTGACGCGCGGGCGCGACGTTGCGCCCCACGTGCCGATGGTGGCGCGCGGGTCGCAGGGCCCGTGCATCTGGCTGTCGCTGGTAATCATCGCAATGGGCACTTCGATGGCAATGGCGTTGACATTGAAGCCGGAGACGTCATCGGCGGCGAAGTTCTGCGTGTCGTTGGCCTCCTGCGCGTCGGTGAGCACGCCGGGCGCCGGGAAGCCGGTGGTGCGGAAGTTGATGGAGTCGAAAGCCGCGCCGAGGTCGATCCAGAACGGGTCATCCACGGTGCCGGCGAACACCTTGATGTTGCCCGGCAGGTTGTAGATGCCGTCCGGGGCCAGCTCGGTGTCGTAGTTCGGCATGGTGCGCGGGCCGGCGTTGGCGGGCACGGCGATGAGGCGCTGGCCGTTGGTCAGGTCCACGCGCTTTGCACCCCGCACCAGGGTGACGGTGTAGGTCTGGCGCAGGTTGAGCCCGGCGGAGTTGGGGCCGTCGAGGTCGGTGATGGCCGGCGGGACAATCGGCGTGCCCGGTGCGATGGGCGCAGGTGAGTTGGCCGGCGCCGGGATGCCGGTGCCGGCGCCCACATAGCCGGTAAAGACGTCCGGCTGACGGATCTCCGTCTGGAAGCGGAACTCGAAGGTCACGTCCTCGACGCCATCATGGTTGTTGTCCACCTTGATGGCGTAGAGGATTTCCGGGTCGAAGGGGAAGTAGTTGGGACCGTTCGACGGTTCCAGTAGCGGGTCAACGTCGAGAATGAAGGTGACCTTGCTCGGGTCGTCGTAGCTGACAAAGGCGAAGAAGTCGGCGATGTCGGCCAGACGGTCGATGGCGGTGATGGGGGCTTCGCGGTGATTGGCGGCCAGCAGTCCCGGTGGCGCGACCAGCAGCACCACTAGAAGCAACGACAAGAAGGCTTGCAGAGTCATGGAACGCATTCGTGTTTCCTCTCAATCGTCATTGTTGTAGCGCCTTCGCAGGCGCCGGTCATTCATGGGGAGTACGCAGGGAAACGCAGGTTGGATTGGTAGCTAGCTGGCGTTGCCGACTAACACGATGGGGCCGGTGGGCTGGGGGACGCCGCCGGAGGGTTCGACAGTAACAGCGAACGCCTTGGCGGCCACGCCTTCGGGCAGCGGCGGCAGCAGGATGGTCCCGGCACCCTGGGCATCAGGGTCGAAGACGCCGGCGCTGATTGGCTTGCCCTCCATAGGGATCAGCCAGAGTTGATAGGTCTTGCCTTCCGGCAGCGCGGCAAGGTTGGCGGCCGTGAAGACCAGGCCCTTGCGCGGATGATAGAAGGCGCGGCCCTGCGGCACCGGGCGCGCTTGCGCTGCCATCAGCGTGACGCGCACCGCATCCGGCGCGCTCATCACCTCCAGCACCGCCCGCGCGCGTGCCAGTTCCTTCTCTTGTTTCCGCAAGTCGTCCTGCAGCTTGAGGACGTTCAGCCGCGCCTGCTCGTTGAGCCGGATCATCTCCAGGCTTCGGTAGCCCAGCCACGCCGTGCTGGCAAAAAGAACCAGTGTCGCCAGGGCGAAGGTCGGCGAGGCCTGCTGGAACCAGGCGCGAAACGCGGAGACGGGCGCCGCGGCCGGCTTCGGCCGGATGCGCTCCAGCAGCTGCTGCTTGACGCGCGGCGCGGGCGTTTCCGCGGGGGCGCTCAGCGCCAGCAGGGCCGCGCGGCCGCGGGCTTTGTCGAGCGCCTGGCGGCACTCGGCGCAGTCGCGCAGGTGGGCTTCGAGCGGGCGGCGCTCGTCGGGGTCGAGCGCGCCCAGGGCCAGTAGGTCGAGATCTTCGGCTTGTGGGTGCGCGTTCATGGGTTCAGGGCTCGCTTCAGCGATTCTACCCCAGCCCGCAGGCGGCTCTTGATGGTGCCGAGCGGCTCGCCGGTGCGGGCGGCGATTTCGCTGTGAGTGAGACCTTCAAAGTAGGCCAGCTCGAAGGCGGCGCGCTGCTCGGCGGGCAGGCGCTCGAGCTCGCTCCGCACGCGGCCCAGCAGTTGCTTCTGCGCGGTCGCGTTTTCCACGTCAAACGGCAGCTCGACCCGAATCTCTCCCAGGTCTTCGCCGGCGGCGGGATTCCGCTGCCGCAGCCGGCTGATGGCGCGGTTGCGCGCGGCGACCAGCAGCCAGCCTACCAGCGAGCCCCGCGCCGGGTCGAACCGGTCGGCGGTGCGCCACAATTGATAGAAGATGTCCTGCAAAACCTCCTCAGCGGCCTGGCGGTCACGCAGCACGCGCAGGGCGATGGAATAGACCAGGGACGAGTAGCGGTCGTAGAGGCTCGTCAGCGCCGCTTCGTCGCCATTCATCACGCGTTGAAGAAGGGCGACGTCGGCGGCCGGCGTCCCGGACTCGATCATAGTGGTGGTCGCGACGCCGTCCCCCGTCTCTGGAAGTACGCCGGCGACGCGGCTCGTGGATTGTTCATCGGCCGGCGCGATTATAAACCGGGAAAAAGCAAAAGAAGCAGAGAGGCAAGGAAGTAGGGAGTCCGGGGGAGACAGTGGTGCAAGAAAGAAAGAAAGCGGGGCCGGGAATGGAGGGCATAACCCGGCCCCGCAGGCCAAGCGATACCTGCCGTCTTAGGGCAGGCAGCGTTGCGCCGTTACTTGCTCTTGGCCTGAGCTTGACTCTCGGCCGCCACCTGCAACTGCAGGCGCGTGCCGGATTCCAGCCGCAGGTCGCCGCGGCGCGTACTGAGCGCCGAGGCGAGGCCGGATTGGCTTTCACCCTGCGCATTCGACTGGATGCGGATGGCGTTAATGGGCGTGGAGAGATCCGCACCCGTCGCAGTCCCCAGCGTGCTGTGCGTGGTCGCGTCCACCGTGCCGCCCGCCGCCCCCACCGTGGTGTTGGCCGCGCCGCCGACGGTGGAGCCCACCGTCGAAGTGGCGCCGCCGACGACTGAGCCGACGGTGGAAGTCGCGCCGCCGACCAGGCCGCCGCCCGCCGAAGGGCTGCCGCTCGGGGCGCTGCGAGCCGGAGTCGGCTGCGGGGCCACCATCGGCTCGTCGCGCATCATCCGCTCACGCTCCGCCCGTTCCTGGCGTGGCGTGGAGATGATGGAGCGGATCACGGCGTTGAGCTGCGTGGTGGTTTCGCCGTGCACCAGGCGGTCGAACGCAACCGCCAGGCGCGAGCCAACCTCGGCGGAAGCCGCCGACTGCACTTCGGTCACGCGGCCCAGCAGCCGGTCGCCCTTGTGGATGACCGTGCGGCCGGACTGCTTGACGTCCTTGGTGGCCTTGGCGACAACTTCGTCGCCCACCTTGGCGGTGCGGGTGTCGAGCGCGGTCACCAGCTCCGCATTGATTCTGGTTCCACTGCGGATGGCCGCCGACTCACCAGACTGCTGAGCCGGCGGGTTCGGCTGGTCTTGCCCCTTTGGCGCCACGGGTGCTTCCCGTGTCGCTTCACCGTCCCGCGTCGGCCGCTGCGGCTTGTCCTGCGCGTACCCGAACACAGCTAGGCTGACAATCAACACAACCGTCAAAAGAAGGCTGCCAATAGTACGGCTATGAAGTAGCTTGCTCATTGCTGTCTTACCTCCCAGGGCTTCTGCCCAAGACTTGTGAACAGTCACCCTCCCTTACTCAAGAGCAGATGCGTGCAGTTGCAGGTGGGTTGCTAGGAAGGAGGGAGGGATTGAAAGTAGTACTACTGTACTAGCGGCGGCGCGGCGGGCGGAGGAAGCCGGCCATGACGGCGGTGAAGAGAGCGCGCACATCCTTGCTGCGGTAGCGAGCGGGGAAGCCCAGGCGGCGGGCAAGCAACTGATCGCGCTGCAAGCCTTCGAAGGCGCCCATGAGAGCGGAGCGCACGCCGTCGACCGGCAGCCCGGCGCGGAGCTGGCCGGCGCGCCGCATCTGCTCCAGCACCGAGTCCGCCAGGCGCACGAACTCGCGGAAGCCGCCGGTCAGCATGATCATCTGGCCTTCTTTGCGGATGCGGCGGCCTTCGAGCAGCATCAGCAGCTTGAGGTCGGGGTCGCGCTCAAACGCCGTCAGAATCAGGGCCACCAGTGCGTTGAGCTTCTCGGCCGGCGAGGACTCGGCGGCGGCGGCCGCGCGGGCGGCGGCGTTGATGCGCTGCCAGGCTTCCTCGAAGATGGCCTCCAGCAGGCCTTCCTTGCTGCCGAAGTGCTTCATCAACTGCGATTCACTGGTGCCGGCCTGGCGGGCGACGGCGACGGTGCTGGTGTTCTCGTAGCCTCGGCTGGCGAAGAGGCTCTTGGCGGCTTGCAGGATGCGATCACGTGAGGAGCCAGCAGCGGAGCGCAGCATAGGCATAGAGCTACTACTTCGCGCCGGTTTTGGCAAGCAGCCTCAAGCAACCGATTCCTGCGCCGGTGAATCGAATGCGCCGAGGTTGCCAATTCTTATGAATTCCTATTCCGTCAGAGCAGCGAGGGTCATCATGCCGATTCTCAATACTCAGGAGTGGTTGCGACAGCGGTTGGACGAGTTGCTGCCGGACGTGGATCTTCTAAGCTACGAGCAGTTGGAGGAGGGCGGTGAGCATGTGGTGATGCTGTACGACCGGTTGCGGGGCGTGGGCCTGGTGATTGCGGTGCCGGATGAGTACGTGCGGGCCCACCGGCGGGGCGACGAAGAGCGGTTGGAGAAGCTGCTGAAATTCGCCGGCAAGGAGCTCAAGACTGTCGCCGCCCAGCCGCTCAGCGCCGACTGATTTCAGCGAGCGAAGGCCAGCGCCAGCTGCGGCGTGGTTTCCTTCCCGGTCGCGAGCGCGGAGTAGTCCGGCGGCGGTTCAGCGCCCGGCCAGCGACCGCTGAGCTTGTGGGCGGCGCGCAGGCGGTTCATCAGCGCCGAGATTCTCTTGCGATACTCCTCCGGCGCGTAGCCGGTGCGCGCGTACCACTTGCGGTACTGCTTCTCCAGTCGCGGAAATTTCTCCGCCAGGAACGGAAAGAATTTTTTCTGCGAACTCGGCATCAGGAAGACCACGTTGTGGCAGAGCCAGCGCGCTCCTGCTGCGGCCGCGGCGCGCACCAGCGCTTCGAGGTCGTCCGGGTTGTCGGTGATGCCGGGCAGCACCGGCGCGACGAACACGCCCGCCGTCACGCCGTGCTCGTTCAGCCGCCGCACCGCCTCCAATCGCAGATCGGGCCGCGGCGCCCGCGGCTCCAGCACACGCGCCAGCCGTGCGTTCAGCGTAGTGAGGCTGACGTTGACGAATACGCGCTGCGCGCGCGCCAGTTCCGCCAGCACGTCCGCGTCTTTCAAGATTAAATTTGATTTCGTGGTAATCGACACGCTCAGCCCGAACATGGGCAACCCGCGCGAAGTCTCGTTGATGACCTCCAGAATCCCGCGCGTCACCCCGAACAACCGCTCGGCGGGCTGATAGGGATCGGTCGCCGCCCCGATGGCGATGTGCTGCCCCAGCACCCGCTCCGGCGTCAGCTCCCGACGCAGCCGCGCCGCCGCGGCCTCCTTGACGTAAATCTTCCGCTCGAACTCCGTCGCCTCCAGCTCCATGTACTCATGCGTGTACCGCGCGTAGCAGTAGTGGCACCCAAATTCGCACCCCCGATACGGGTTGATCGACCACTCGAATCCCACCCGCCGGCTCTCCACCCGGTTCAGCACCGTCCGGACCGCCAGCCGGTAGTAGCTCACCTCCCCCTTCTCCCTCTCCACTGGTGAAAGGGCAGCCAGGCGCGCGATCCCTGCCCCGCGTCTTTCGGCGGGGCCAACGGTCGGGGTAGGTGGGCTCATCCGGGCGCCGTCGCCGAGGGGGCTTGTCCCGAGTCCCGCAGGGCGGGGCGAGGGGTCGGCGAAAAGCGGCAGTTCTGCCTTGGGCGTAGCCCAAGGCTCCCCTGCCGTCGGCAGGGTCGCTCCCGGACTTGGGCTCGCGCGCCTGACTAGCACTGTGTGCTCTTCAGCCGCCGGCGACAAAGCCGGCGACCGAAGCGCCCGCCCTGTCGAAGCGCAGCGAAGACCCTGAGCCTGTCGAAGGGCCTGTCCCGAGTCCCGCGGCGCGGGACCAGGGAAGTCCCGCGCCGCGGTTTCGGGGCCTTGCAGTGCAGTGTGGCTCATCGCCCGCCATCATATTCGCTTTTCTTTCGCCTGTCAAGCACTTTATTTCGCTTTTTATTCACTCTTGAGACCCATCAGCGGCGTGCAGTCCAACACCGTCACCATCGCCGTCGAGTAGTGTGTTGACTCCAGCCTGCGTGGTTATTAGGATAGCGCCAATCGCCGGGGTTTCATCTCTATGCAGGGGCGTGGTTCCGAACAGCGGCACGGTAGCTGGATCCCCGTACAGCAAACGCGGCTGACGGATGGAGGCCGCAGGCTCTCGCACCTCGTCGTCCAGGTGCTCTTGGTTTCCCTACTCCAATGCAGCGCTCTTTGCCCTAGCATGGTGGCTCAGCAGACAGACCAACCGTTAGTTGCAGACCCTTCCGACACCCAGAATGTCGTCAAACGCTTCATCCAATTGCCAAATGGAAAGAAGCTTCAGATCGAGAAGAGCTTTCAGGCAGGTAACTCGTATCTGAAGTACTTCGATGAATACGGAAACGAATTGACCCCGCAGCAGGCAGCAGAACTGCAAAAGCCGGTTCGCCCGCGGCTTTCACAGAAGCTCGCCCAACTCGCAGAGAAGCGTCCGAACGAACTTGTTTTGGTTCACATATCTCTCAAGAATCCACCGGTATACGAGTTGAAAGAGGAACTTCGCCGGCGGTTTTCCTCCCGATTTGAACAACTACACGCGGAGCTGGGCGGATTAGAGGAAGGAACATCTGAGTGGCATTACGCGCTCGCTGGGATCAACAACTTGCGCACGGAGTATGTTCGAGAACTCGCTCGCAGGCTGAAAGAAGCGACAGCTCCATCGAAGATGCAAGCCAAGGCAGCTATAGGTCGGCTCGGTGGTAAGGTGGAGCAGGAGATTGCCTTTCCGAACGGCCTGATTGCCTCGATGCCGGCAGGAGCTTTCGCCGAGCTCCTACGCGACCCGGGCTCGCCGATCGAAATCATCGATGAACCCACCTTACTAGCTTCTCAGCTTTCCTCCACTGTTCCGACCATCCGCGTGGGGAGCAATCGATCTACAGGCTGTGACCCTCCTACCAACCCTGACTGTGTCGACAATGCGCCTAGCTTCTGGAACAACGCAATTACGGGTCAAGGCTACAACGTGGGCATCCTAGACTCCGGGATGGACACGAGTTCGCCGCAACTTCTTGATCAAGTATTCGAATCGGTAGGTGGTCATCCAGCGCTGGAGAACGCCTTTTTTGTTAATCACATAGAGTTTGGTTTTTCTACACACCTTGCGCTTTGTGAGGTGTCGGAGTTCCCGTTGTCTAGCGGGGACCGGCATTCACACGGAACCCATGTGGGCAGCGTGATAATGAGCCGGGGGTCAAGCGACGACCGTCAAGACTGTAGCAATTGTATTGGGGCGGCACCAGGGGTGGGCGTTACGTTCAATCTAAAGGTCGCGTGTTTGGATCCGAGGAGCCCTTTGGGGGCGTCAGCCAGTCAGGCGGGCGCTCACGAGGCCGTAAGATGGGCGATGACTCAGCAGTTGTTAGCTAACCCTCCTGTCGTATTCAACTTTAGCTACTCAGGCCAGGACACTTTTGATTTCCTCAGCCAGCAAGCGGACTATAGGCTAAGCGATGAAGAGTGGGACAGGCAACTGGATTTGTATCCCATGCAGGTAGCTTTTGGCGCCGGGAACAACCCTCCAACTCCTGTCGTGGAAAGTCCGGGAAAGGCCTATAACGGAGTAACCGTTTCTGCGATATCGGACAACGACACAACGGACAGAACTGACGACTATGTATGCAGGGCGGACATCGAAGACTGCTACACGTTTGAGAGCGCCAAAGGACCAACGCCCAGTGGGCGCAAGAAACCCGATCTCTCAGCGCCTGGAGTCCTGATACTCGTCCCGAATCTGGACTGGGAATCAGATTTGGACTTCGTACCTAGATCAGGGACAAGTCTCGCCGCCCCGCACGTTGCAGGAGGGGCCATACTGGCGTGGTCAAGCGTTCAGGCTCGTGTGGGCGTTCTCGATGCACCGTTGGGGGTCAAGGCCCTGTTGATCAACTCCGCTGAGTACCATGCCGATGGCGCTCCCCGCTGGGACCCTGAATGGGGGTGGGGTTACCTCAATCTGGCGCAGGCTTACCAAGATCGAAGCGGTGTTTTCGCGGGTGGGCTCGCGGCTGCGAACAACTTCAGGCTATACCGGGGGAGCACACAAGGAAACACTGGCAAGGCAACCGTGGTTTGGAACTACCATCCGGACCTTGGGCACCTAGTGAACCTTGATCTACTGGCCTACGACGAGAGCGACGACCAACTTCTGAATCACCAGGACTGTTTCGACACTACAGAAATGTCAAACTCGTGCTCAAACCGGAATAACGTCGAGCAAATAGTTCAGCCCGAGATTCAAAGTGTTGTGGTGAAGGTCAAGGCGCACCCCGAAACGTTCGGGAACCTGCCGGAAGAAAGGTATGCGCTGGCGGCCCCGGCAGGCTTCCAGGAAGCTATACCGCCCAACTTCGAGCTGTTCTTCAGTCACTCGCCGGTCCTAAGTGGTCGCGACTTCGACTTTACAGTTACAGTCCAGAACTTCGGCACGGTTACAAGTCGAGACAACAAGGTCCAACTCGTGCTACCCGCAGGCTTTTCGCTGGTAAGCCCTGCGAGTTTGGTGCAAACGATCCCCGCGATTGGGCCGAATACTCAAGCGAGTGTGACCTGGAGGCTCAAGGCGCCCACAATCAATGCGACCACGAGTTACATGTTGTCCGCGCGCAATGTGGCCTTTTCTTACGGCGAAGTCTTCCAGAGTGGCACGCTGTCCACGAGCGTCACTGTTTCGACTGATACAGTGCCGCCCAGCGTAGCAATCAGTTCACCGAGCCCCGGTTCGACCGTCTCAGGCACCATCACGGTTTCGGCAACCGCGAGCGACAACGTGGGCGTGGTTGGCGTGCAATTCAAGTTGGATGGAGCAAACTTGGGTGGCGAGGATAGCTCTGCACCTTACTCCATCTCTTGGAACACCACGCTATCGAGCAATGGCTCACACACACTGACAGCAGTAGCCCGCGACGGGGCTGGAAGCACATCAACGGCCGGCGGCGTAAGCGTGACTGTGTCCAATGGGTCGACGGGATCGCCCCCACCAAACGACGACTTCGTGAATGCACTCTTAATTCCTGCCCCGGAAGTGTCCGATTTCCAGATAACAACTGGGGCCACAAGGGAGGCATCGGACCCTCAACCGCAGGGGTCAGGGTGCCCTGTGCTTTCGAACCTCCTGCAAAGAACAGTTTGGTATAGGTACACAGCGCCGGCGGGCGGGATCGTGGTCGCGGATACCTTTGGGAGCAATTACGACACTGTCCTCTCTGCATGGACTGGGAGTCCGGGATCGTTTCAATTGATAAAGTGCAACGATGACGATTCGGGAGGACTCCAGTCGCGTATTTCGTTCGGTGTTCAGGAGGGCGCTACTTACTCCCTGATGATTGGAGCGCTAGATCCCCCGGGCACTGGCGGCGCATTGGTTCTCAGCTTCCAGGGCACATATCCTGACCCCATCCTGAGTTCTATTTCACCAACGACAAAGATGGCGGGCGAGCCCGGTTTTGTCTTGCACGTGTTCGGCAGTAACTTCTTCCCCCAGTCGAAGGTTGTCTGGAATGGAATCGAGGAAAAGCCCACGGCGTTTCGCAGCGCGACCGAGTTGGAAGCCCTGATTTCCAGTGAGGATTTGACTGCGCCGGGTTCTGCATCCATAAGGGTTTTGAATCCACCTGACAAGTTGTCGGGCAATCGTGACTTGGCAATCGTTGCGCCGCCGGACGCGACTCCGCCCAACATATTTGCCGTCACGACATCGGGGATCAGCTCCACTACGGCACTGGTCACCTGGCAGACCGACGAACCAAGCACCACACAGGTGGAGTATGGGACTACGACGGCCTATGGAAGCTCGTCACCGCTCGACAGCTCTTTGACAACAAGCCATGCTGTTATGCTGTCTAACCTGTTGGCCCATACGTTGTACCACTATCGCGTAGGCTCCCGAGATGCAACAGGTAACCAAACCACTTCCGATGATTTTGTATTGGAAACGACCAACGACCCGCCTGTTGCCACTAACAACTCCTATGGCCCGGTCCCAGAAGACTCGGGCATCAGCGCGGGAGTGCTGGGGAATGACTCAGACCCGAATGGTGACCAGCTAGTTGCCGTCCTAGTCGAAGGGCCGAGCCACGGCACCCTGACACTGAACGCCAACGGCTCGTTTCAATATGTGCCAACCACAAATTTCAACGGCACGGACATCTTTACTTACCGTGTCCATGACGGTCTCGCATTTAGCAATGTAGCGACTGTTTCCCTTATTTTTGAACCTGTCAATGACGCACCCTGGGTGTCGGGGCCAGGTGCGCAGTTTGTGAATGAGGGGGAGCTCCTAACCTTCTTGGTGTTTGCCACAGATGACGACGGCGACACGTTGATGGTCCTTGTCGAGGGAGTCCCCAGCGGCGCCAGCTTCGTTCCTGAACCAATGCCTCCTGTTTCCTGCCCTACCGCGTCGCCGTGCATTACCTACAGATTCTCGTGGACTCCAGGTTTTGATCAAGCTGGCGACTATGCAGTTGTGTTCACCGCAAGCGACGGTGTGCTTTCTGGCAGTCAGCCGTTTTATATTAGTGTGGCTGATGTAAACACGGTCCCCGGCGCCAATGTCGTTGTGACCCCTGTTGACACGACGACCGGCAGTACTCCGGTCTCAGTTACTTTCTCCAACGTTACCCAGGCTGGCATCACAAGCTTGACGACGGGAGGCTTCGGCGCCGCACCACCTCCGAACTTCGTGGTTGGTAATCCACCGGTCTATTACGACCTAAGCACAACGGCGATGTTCACGCCTCCAATCACGGTTTGCATCAACTACGCTGGCACGAGCTTCCTCAACGAATCGCTGATCCGCCTGTTCCACTTCGAAGGAGGTAATTGGGTGGACGGCACCACATCGCTCGATACCAACGCCAATGTAGTCTGCGGTGTCTTCAATTCGCTGTCGCCCTTTGGTCTCTTTGAGCCGATCGCACCGTTAATCAACGCCAATGGCGCGGTCAACGCGGCCAGCTTCGCGCCCGGGGGCGCAGTGGTGCCGGGCAGCATTGCCGCCGTCTTCGGCTCCAACCTCGCCACAGACATCGCCTTCGGCGGGGCGCTACCTTTGCCGACGACGCTCGCCGGCGCCACGCTGCTCTTCAACGGCTCCCAGGCTGTGCCCAAGTTCTTCGCCTCTCCCTTCCAGATCAACGCCCAGATCCCGTGGGAGCTGGCCGGCCAGATGCAGGCTACACTAACCGATACCGTCGGGCCGATAACCAGTCCCGGCGAGGTTGTCCTACTCGCTCCGTTCTCCCCCGGACTCTTTGCTACCAACTCCCAGGGCACCGGACAGGGCGCCATCTTGATTGCCAACACGCCCAACCTGGCCGCGCCCGCGGGGATGTTCCCCGGCTCTCGGCCGGCGGTGCGCGGCGTCGACTTTCTGGAGATCTACTGGACAGGCGGCGGGGCCGTGACCAACCAGCCCTCAACCGGCGCTGCGGCTTCCGCCAACCCACTCTCTCAGACGACCGCCACGCCCACCGTCACCATCGGCGGCGTTCCGGCCACCGTTCTCTTCTCCGGCCTCGCCCCCGGCTTCGTCGGCCTTTACGTAGTTACTCTGCAAGTTCCGGCTGGCGCCCCCACCGGCGCCGCCGTGCCGGTCGTGCTGACCATCGGCGGCATCCAGTCCAACACCGTCACCATTGCCGTCGAATAATCGACTAGCTCGAGCCCTTCTTCACCGCGAGCCGGTAGGCGGGCAGGCCTGCGAGGACGGTGGCGATAGCTACCAGCGAGGGCTTGGGGTTGTTGACGAAGGCGACCACCAGAATCGCCGTCATCATCACCAGAAAAAATAGCGGCACCAGCGGGTAACCCCAGACACGATAGGGCCGCTCGCGCTGCGGCTCGCGGCGTCGCAGGACGAACACGCCCGCCACCGCCAGCAAGGGAAAAATCCCCAGCGCGAAGCTGATGTAGGTCAGCAGTTGCTCGAAGGTGCCCGTCACCACCATCCCTGCCGCGCACAGGCTCTGCGCCACGATGGACACCGCTGGCGTCTCCCAGCGCGGATGCAGGCGCGCCGCGAAGCGGAAGAACAAGCCGTCGCGCGCCATCGCGTAGTAAACGCGCGGGCCGATGAGCACGTAGGCGCTCAGCGACGACAGCAGCGCCAGCGCAATCAGCCCCGAAAGCCACACGGCGGCTCCGGCGCCGAAAAGTTTTTCCGCCGCCACCGCCGCCACCGGCACCACCCCGCGCAGCGAGCTCATGGGCGCGGCGTAGAAGAACAGCAGGTTCAAAGCGACGTAGAGCACGGTCACGATGAGCGTGCCCGCCAGCAGCGCCCGCGGCAGCGTGCGGCCGGGCTTGGCCACTTCTTCGGCGATGTAGGTCGCCCCGTTCCAGCCGCTGTAGGCGAACATCGCCAGCAGCAGCGCGATCCCCAGCTCGCCCGGGCGGCCACGCGCCCAGAATTCGCTCGCGCCCGCAAGAAACTCGCGATTGCCCGCGCCCAGCGCGAAGCCGGCGACGATGAGCCCCACCAGCAGAACCAGCTTCAAGCCCGTCAGCAGGTTCTGCACCCGCGCCCCCAGCCCGACGCCGAGGTAGTGCACGCCGGTGAACAGCGCCACGAGGACCAGCGCCGCGCCTTTCTCGGCCAGCCACCCCGGCGGCAGCATCCCGGCCGCAATGAGATAGGTAGCGCAAGCCACCGCGCCGGCGGCAATCGGCGCCGAGAAGCCGACGAAGAAGCTCGTCCAGCCGGTGAGAAAGGCGGCGCGGGGACCGTAGATTGCGCGCAGGTAGACGTACTCGCCGCCCGCCTGCGGCATCATCGTCGCCAGCTCGGCGTAGCAGAGCGCCCCCGCCAGCGCCACCAAGCCGCCGGCGAGCCAGCAGGCCAGCACCAGCGCGCCACTTTCGACGCGCGCCAGCATCAGCCCGGTGGTGGTGAAGATGCCGGTGCCGATCATGTTGGCCACCACGACGCTGGTGGCCGTCCCCACCCCCAACCGCCTCTTCAGCGCCGTCGACTCTTCGAGTCTTTGATTCTGTGACTCTTTCACTCTTTCACTCGGTAGGCGGTGCGCATCAGGGTGGTCTGCGCGAAGGGGCTATAGGCCAGCACGGGGATCAGGATAAGCGCGATGGCCAGCCCGGTGGCCTGCACCAGCAGCAGCGGGGTGAGGGCGGTGAAGAGGTCGAGCGCGAACAGCGCCGGCGCCAGTCGGCGGTACTGACGGCCGGTTTGCGGATGGTCGAGCGCCACGGTAGTAATCAGGTAGAGCCGCACCGCCGCGCCCACCAGCGCCAGCAGAGTCAGCAGCAGAAACGCCCAACTGCCTAGACCCAAGCGCTCCAGCACCGCCGAGGAAAAGACGTCGGCGGCGATGCTCAAATTCAGCAGCAGCGCGGCGTAGATGCCGAAGTAGCCGACTTGAATAAGAATCATCAGCGTCCGGGCGCGTCGGCGCGCCAGCGGTGCTTCCCACACCGACACCGGCGCCGATTGCGGCGCGGCGGCGTCGCCTTGGAGCGGGGCGATGAACTGGTAGCCGACGCGCGGCTTGGTGCGGATGAAGCGCGGGCTCTCGGCGTCGTCGCCCAGCGCCTTGCGCACGGCGGTGATGGCCTGCACCAGGGCGTCGTCGGTGACGAAGGTGTCTTTCCACAGCGCCTCGACCAATTCCTGTTTGGAGACCACCTGCGTGCGGTGCTCAATCAGGTAGGCCAGCACCTGGAAGGCCTTGGGCGGCAGGGCGATTTCCTGGCCGCCGCGGCGGAGGCTGGCCGTCGCGGTGTCCAGCTCGAATTCGCCAAACTGATAACGGGGATGTTCCTGCGCCACCGGTTGCGTGTCCTGGCCCCGTCGGGGCGTTTCTCTCCGAGAATTCGGCGTTTCTTCGGCGCTTGCTCGTTACCGGGCCGCCGCTGCGCCCTACGCTGGCGGCGACTATAGCACAGCTCTCGAACTCCGCCGGAGGTGCCCGATGACAATCGAAATGAAGCGCGCGCTCTACCTGCTACTGCTGGTTTGTTTCTGCACGGTGGCGGCCGAGGCCGAGCCGCCCACGCGCTACCTCCTGATTTGCATGGACGGGGTGGGCTACGGCCTGGCGGCGGAGATGCACCGGAAAGGCGAGCTCAAGAATTTTCAGCCGCCGGCGCCGCTCATCGTCGCGTTTCCCTCCGACACCAACCCGGCGCTGGTCGAAATCCTCGCGCCGCTGGGCGCGCCGCCGGCGCGCGGCTACGAGGACTACTACTTCGACCCGGCGGCGAACCGGATGCGCGGCGGCGTGTTGCATCGCTTCACCCGCAAGGACTTCGTCGCCCGCACCTACCGCGACCTGTTCGACTACCACCCGCATCCGGTGCGGATGACGGTCGAGTACGCCGCGCCGGTCGTCGGACCCTGGCTCAACGGCGCGGTCAACCTGGAGCGGATGAAGGCGGAGTTCCGGAAGTCCACCGAGCCGGTCTTTCTTGCCTACTTCGACGCCACCGACACCGCCATGCACCTAAGCGGGCGCTGGCTGGTGCGCCAGCAGTTGCGGGCGGTGGACAACTGGGTGGGCGAGCTGCGCGCCGAGAGCAAGCTGCCGGTTGAGGTCATTATCTTTTCCGACCACGGCAACGACTTGGGGCGCCTGCGGCGGGTAAATCTCGCGCCGGCGCTGGAGCGCGCCGGCTTTCGCGTGGAAGGAAAAATCCGCGACGCGCGCAGCGTGGTGGCGCCCGAGTTCGGGCTGATTTCGAACGCTGCGCTCTACACCGCGCCCGGACGCGAAGCCGCGGCCGCCGAAGCGGTGCGGCGCGTGCGGGGCGTCGACTTCGCCGTCTACCGCGAGGGCGATTCCGTGGTCGTGGTCAGCCGACGGGGGCGCGCGCGGATTGATCGGCGCGAGACGCCCGAGGGCGTGCGCTTTCGGTACTGGCAGCAGCTCGGCGACCCGCTGGAGCTGGAGTCCATCGTCCGCGAGCTCGACGCCCGCGGGCGCCGCGACCTCGACGGCTTCATCGCTGAAGACGACTGGTTGCGCGCCACCGCCGCGCACGTCTATCCCGACCCGCTGCGCCGGCTGTGGAACGCCTTCCACAGCCTGGTGGCGCAGCCGGCCAGCGTGCTGGTGAGTTTCGACGACGGCTACTACACCGGCAGCCTCTGGCTCAACCTCTTTGCCTGGATGCAGGCTACCCACGGCAGCCTGCGCCGCGGCCAGAGCCTCGGCGTGGTGCTGTCAACGACCCCGGCGCTCTTCCCGCCCGGCGCCCCGCCCTTCACCGGCGAGAATTTTCTCCCGCGGGTTCTCTCCTTGATCGCTGCCGAGCGCGCAGGTGCGGAAGCCGCCGAAGACGTCGCGGCGGTCGCGGGTGTAGAAGTTCCGCCAGGTGTTGCGAATCAACCGTGAGCGGGTCGCCCAGCAGCCGCCGCGCAGCACTCGATAGTCGGGCGTGAACCACGGCTGGGAGTATTCCTTGTAGGGGTCAACGACGAAGCCGGGATAGGGGGCAAACAGAGACGAAGTCCACTCCCACACGTTGCCGAGCATCTGGCGGCAGCCGTTCGCACTGTCGCCCGCCGCGTGCGCGCCCACCGGCACGCAATCGCGCGCGCGGCCGTCGAGGTTGGCGCGCTCGGACGTCGGCAGCTCGTCGCCCCACGGGTAGCGGCGCTTGTCGAAGGTGGCCGCGGCCAACTCCCACTCGGCTTCGCTCGGCAGGCGTCGCTTCGCCCAGCGGCAGTAGGCCTCGGCTTCGAACCAGTTGACGTGAATGATGGGAAGCGTCTTCGGCAGAGGGCGCACTTGATTGAAGTGGCGCTGGAGCCAGTTGTTCCCGTCCCGGCTCCAGTAGACGGGATGCTCGGCGTTGGTTCTTTCCCGCCAGGCCCAGCCGTCGTCGCTCCAAAATTCGCGCCGCTGGTAGCCGCCGTCCTCCACGAACTCGGCAAACTGGCCGTTGGTCACCGGCGTCCGCGCGATGCGGAAAGGCTCGACGCGCACCGGATGCGCCCACTTCTCGTTGTCGAAGACAAAGACCTCGCCCGGCGTCGCGCCCAATAGAAACTCGCCCCCGGGACTCTCGACATCGCCGCCGACTTCTTCGCCGGAGCTCGGCGCGGCTTGCGCGCTGGAGAACTTGGGCGCGGCATAACCCAGCGTCTGGCGGGTGTAGGTGAAGGCTTCGTCGTGCATGTCTTCGTGCATACACGGCAGCCAGTGGAAGTAGGCCTCGCGCTCGGTCAGCTCGTCGGGCAGGCGCGCCAGCACGCGGTCGAGCACTTCCTGCATGTAGGCCAGCGTTTCGGCGCGCGAGGGCAGCTGCAATTCCCAGCGGGTGTCATGGGCGACGGCGGCCGAGTCATAGCGCGAGTCGCCGTGGGCCAGCACCGGCGCTTCCCCGCGCAGGTGGCGCAAGGCCCACTTTTCCTGGAACCAGGCCACGTGCCCGATCTCCCACAGGATCGGGTTGATGATGGGCAGCAGCGGGACGCGCAACTGCTCGTCGCTCAGGTCTTCGACCAGCTCCAGCGTCCGCCGCCGCGCGTCTTGGAGCGCCGCGGCCACCTCCGCGCCCCGCAGCCAGATTTCGTCCGCCGCCAGCCGCGGCACCGAAGGGCGTGAGGAATGCATGGCTGTTGTATTATGCGGGATTCCGATGCGGATTCAAATCGTTTGCCCCGCGCCGGCGGGGTCGCGGTCGGGGAACCGCATTACGGCGGAGCGCTGGGCGCGGCTGCTGCGCGGGCTGGGCCACCGCGTGCGCATCGCGCAGCGGTCCACCAGCGGGCGCAGCGACCTGCTGATTGCCCTGCACGCGCGGCGCAGCGCCGAGGCCGTGCTGCGCTTCCGCGCTGCGCACCCCGAGTGCCCGGTTGTGGTGGCGCTCACCGGCACCGACCTCTATCGCGACCTGCGGCGCAGCCGCAAGGCGCAACGCGCACTCCGCGAGGCCGATCGCCTGGTCGCGCTGCAACCGCGCGCGCTGGACAAGATTCCCGCGGCGCTGCGACGCAAGGCGCGCGTCATTTACCAATCGGCTGAACCGACACGGAGACGGTCGCCCGCCCCTCCGTTCTTTGATGTCGCGGTGGTCGGCCACCTGCGGCGGGTGAAGGACCCGTTTCGGGCGGCGCTCGCCAGCCGGCGGCTGCCGCCGGAGTCGCGGATTCGGATTCTGCACGCGGGCGCGGAGCTGGAGCCGGGGATGGCGGCGCGAGCGCGGGCTGAGGCACGCCACAACCTGCGCTACCGCTGGCTGGGAGAGCTCACGCCCGCCGCCTCGCGTCGGTTGATTGCGCGCAGCCGATTGCTCGTGCTCAGCTCGTGGGTGGAGGGCGGCGCCAACGTGATTTCGGAAGCCGTGGTCAGCGGCGTCCCCGTGCTGGCCTCGCGCATCGAAGGCAATGTGGGTTTGCTCGGCGCCGGCTACGGGGGCTACTTTCCCGCCGGCAACACAGGCGCGCTGGCGCGACTGCTGCGGCGCTCGGAAACCGACGCGCGCTTCTACGCCCGATTGAAACGACACTGCGCCCGGCTGGCGCCGCAGTTCAACCAGGCACGGGAGCGCGCGGGATGGGAGAAACTGCTCGGCGGGTTGCGACGCCGTCAGGTATAATGGCAGCGGCGAGGGAGTCGGCAATCTTCTCGCCACACAATCGCAAGGCCCGGGGAGCAGAGGGAGGACTTTTCTTTGTGAGCCGCTCAGCGAAAGCGGTCGCGACAGTGCTGGTTCTCGGGATGGCGGCGGCCGCCACGCTGCTGTGGCGCGACTCGCAGGGGGCGGTCCCGGCGCGCACCTTCGAGTTCACCTACGTCACCAAAGTGCCCGCGCTGCCGGAGGGCGCACAGAAGCTCCGGCTGTGGATTCCGGTGCCGGAGTCCGATGCCCACCAGGATATCTCCTCCCTGACCATTGCCAGTCCCGCCGGATACGAACTGCACCGCGACCCGGAGTATCGCAACCTCTATGCCTTCGTGGAAGCGGACCCGAAGCGGCCGACGACGCCGTTTGAAGTCAAGATGACGTTTGCCGTGACGCGGCGCGAACACAAGGTGCCGCTGGCCTCGGGAAACGGCAGCGCGCACGCCGCCGAGGTAACCCCGGCAGACCTGGAGCGGGCGCTGAGGCCCGACCGGCTGGTACCGACCGACGGGATGATCGCCGCCCTGGCCAAACAGGAAACCCAGGGCCTCACCGACCCGCTGGCCAAAGCGCGCGCCATTTACGACTACGTGGTTTCCACGATGAAGTACGACAAGTCCGGCGAAGGCTGGGGCCGCGGTGACGCCCTCTATGCCTGCAACATCCGCAAAGGCAACTGCACCGACTTTCACGCGCTGTTCATCGGCATGATGCGCGCCGCGGGGATTCCGGCGCGGTTTGAAATCGGCTTCCCGCTGCCCGAGGGCAAGGCGAGCGGGGAGATTCCCGGCTACCACTGCTGGGCGGTGTTCTATCTCGACGGCGTGGGCTGGGTGCCGGTGGATGCGTCGGAAGCCTGGAAGAATCCGGCCAAGCGCGACTACTTCTTCGGCGCCCACGACGTAAACCGGGTGCTGTTCAGCCGCGGGCGCGACATCCGCTTCAACCCGGCGCAGGAGGGCGAGCCGCTGAATTACTTCGTTTATTCCTACGCCGAAGTAGACGGCAAGCCGTTTAAAGACCTGAAGTATCAGTTCTCGTTCCGAGACCTGCCTACGAGCGCACGGTAGAAGCGCCTCACGCCCTTAAAAGCGTGTTCCTCCGGGTCAGCCGGCCCGCGGTCGATTCGCCCGTCGGAATGAGATGTGTGCGCGCTGCGCACCCAAGACAGGCAGGAATGCCTGCCTACCGAATTCCTTGGCGCTGCCGAAACGAGGACGGCGGGGCCGAAGCCCCGCCGGTCTGTCGTTGGTTTGAAGTCTTTTAGAAAATGAACTTCACACCGAACTGAATTTCGCGCGGCTGGCGCGCCTGCCCTCTTCCGCCTGTTCAGGCTAGAACTAGAAAATGAACTTCAGCCCGAGCTGGATTTCCCGCGGAGCCCGCGCCTGAAGGATCTGCCCGAAGAGCGGGTCGAGCACCGGGAAGAAAATTGGCGGGCCGGAAAACCCGACGTTCAGCACCTGCCCTCCCTGGCTGTAGGGGAGGCGGAAGTTGGGGTGGTTGAAGAGGTTGAAGACGTCCATCCGGAGCTGGAGGTTGTAGCGCTCGTTCTGGCCCAGGTAAGTGTTCTTCAGGATGGAGAGGTCGAAGTTGATGATGCCGTCGCCCCGGAAGATGTTCCGTCCCTGCGAGCCGGGAAGGAAGAAAGCGTTGTTGGTGGGGTCGAAGGCGCTGGTGCCGCCGGCGCAGGTGAGGGTCGGAACCAGATTGCAGCCCACCGGGATGGAGCCGTTGATGGCGCCGTCCGGGTTGCTGCTCTGGATGTTCGGGTCGCTGACCACGTCGGGCCGCAGAGGAATTCCGAAGAAATCGGTGTAGACGCTGAAGGGTTGGCCGGACTGGATGGTGGTGATCCCGGCCAGTTGCCAGCCCGAGCCAGCCATGCCCCAGAATCTGGGCACGTCGTAGATGTAGCGGAGGATGAAGCGGTGGGTAACGTCAAAATCGCTCACGCCCCGCTCACCCTCCAGGTTGGCGGAGTCCTGCGGGAAGATGGGCCGGGTGGTGATGGCGCCATAGCCGGGGCGCAGGCTCAGCGCCGGGTTGCTGGCGGTGTTGACGGCGGCGAACTGGTCGCAGTTGATGGCGAAGGCGCCGCAGAGGAAGTTGCCGGCGCCGGGCGGGAAGAGAATGGTGGGAACGGTGAGCGAGGAGGCGTCATCAATCGACTTGGCCCACTGGTAGAACATGCTCAGGGTCAGCCCGCGGAACTGCCGGGTGTCAAACCGGAGTTGCAGGGAGTGGAAATTGGAGTTGGCGGTGTTCTCCTGGTTGATGATGGTCAGGACATCTTCGGGGTCGAAGGTTGTCCCGGGCGGGAAGGAACCGGAGGTCAAGTTGCTGCCGCCTTGCAAGCTGCGGGCACAGGAAGCGCCGGCGTTTTCCGAGAAGCGCGGCTCGTCGCAACCCAGGATCAGCCGGTTGCGGGCCAGCTTGTGAGCCACCGCGCCGACGTAGTCGGCCTCAAACACGGAGTTGCTTCCGACCTGCACCTGGAAGCCGACGCTCCACTGGTGGACGTAGGGGGTGCGGCGCTCGGGATCGATGGCCGCGATGGAGAACGGCCCGCGGAGCCAGCACGACCCGGGGATCCCTGCGAAGCAAGTCTGAGCCCCGCTCCCGTCCAGGTCGTAGAGGTTGACCCCGGGGCCGCCGATGTTGGCGTAGGTGGGGAAGAATCCCGGGCCCGTGACCGGGCCGAAGGTATCGCCCATCTCGATGAACGGGAAGTAGGAGTAGATCTGTTGAACGAAGGGCGGGTTGTGCAGCATGTTCACGGAGGGTTGGAACGACTCCTGGTCGAAGAAGATGCCGTAGGAGACCCGGATGACGGTCTTGCCCTTGTCCAACGGGTCCCAGGCCAGGCCGACATGCGGCCCGAAGTTGTTCTTGTCGGTTTCGTAGCCGGCACGGGGCGCGATGAAGGAGGCCGTGCCGAGAGTGACGATCTCATCCCCCACTTCCACAACCAGGGGCGCTTGGCTGCCCAACGGCCCGAGAAACGGGCTGAGGATCGAGTCGGTGCCGGAACGCATCAGGCAGGCAAACGCCGGGCAGGCCCCGGGGTAGTGGTTCACTAGGCGGTCGCGGGCCTCGCGCGGAGCCTGATTGAGCTCGTAGCGGAGGCCGAAGTTGACGGTGACGTTCTTGCGGGCCCGCCAGGTGTCCTGGACAAAGAGGTCGAGCGAATTGGCGGAGAAGCTGCGGTCGAAGCCGCCGCCGGGGACGAAGTCGGTCCCCGGTGAGCCGCCGTTGAACCCCAGGTCGGCATGGGCGATGGACGCCAGGTCGGGCCTGCCGGTGCCGGCCGCAAAGCCCTCGGTGAAGAAGGTAATCACGCCGCGCGCCAGCCCCTGGTTGAGAACGTTCAAGCGAGCGTGGCGAATCTCGCCGCCCACCTTCAGAGTGTGGCGGCCATAGATGTAGGAGATGTTATCGGAGAACTGCCAGACATTGTTGGCGCGGTTGGTGGGAGAGTCCAGCGGGGCGCCGAAGCGGGCCTGCGGGCCCTGCGCGGTGAAGGAGCCGCCGATGAGCACGGTGGGCATACCGCGATCGACGAAGTTGAGGTTGTCGTAGATGGACGACGGATTCAGCGTGTGGTCGAGCGGCAGCGTATCCAGCCGGAAACGGTTCCAGCCGAACCGGAACTCGTTGAAGAACCGGTCGGTGACCTGGTGCAAGTAGTTGAACCCGAAGTTCTGGTTTCGCCCCTCCACGTCGATCCCGCTGCCCGGATAGTCGGGCGTGGCGTAGAGCGGCCCGGACTGCACCTGCCGGACGAACTGGATGTTGTACTTGAAGCTCAGGTTCACCCGGTCGCTCACGCGCCCGTCCACCCGCCCCAGAAAGTTGTCCGAGTTAGTGTGGTTCTCGGACTGCCCCACCGCAAAGGCGGCCGGCCCGTTGACCGGATCGATCAGCGGGAAGCCGCCCGAGCTGGTCACCGTGCTGGTGGGCACGTTGGGCGCCGGATAGAGATTGAACAGAGTCGCCACCCGGTCCCGGCTCACGTTGCCGCCGCAGCAGGTGCGCGCGAACTGGCTCGGCACCCATTCGAACACCGGACGGTCGTTGTCGGCCCGGAAACTTTCCCAGTTGAAGAAGGCGAAGATTTTGTCCTTCTTGATGGGACCGCCGAGGTTGGCGCCGAACTGATTCTGGATGAGCGGCGGGGTGCGGCCCCCGTCCCAGTAGGCGGCCACCACCGGGTCGGCCAGCGTCGGAGTGGGGAAAGCGGTGGCGGGGCCCAGCACCACGCGGTTGATGCGGAAGAGGTTGTCCAGGCGGTCGAAGGTGCCGCCGCGCATGACCGAGAGCGTCTGGTTGGCGCTCAGCGCGTCGTTGCGGTGGAACAAGAACAGCGTCCCGTGCACGTCGTTCGACCCCGAGCGCGTAACCGAGTTGATTTGCGCGCCGCCGCTGCGGCCGAACTCAGCGGCCGAGGTCGAGGTCTGCACCCGGAACTCCTGCAAGGCCTCCACCAGTTGGAAGGGCAGCGACTGGTTGACGGCGTAGTCGTTGTTGTCCACGCCGTCGAGCAGAAAGTTGTTCATCGTCGCCCGCGCCCCGTTCACCACCAGCGACGCCCCTTCCAGGTTCGAGCCCTGTTCCACCGGGTAGGTGCCGGGAATCAGCAGCGCCAGGTCGAGGAAGTCGCGGTTGGCCAGCGGCAGCGTGCGCAGGTTGCTGCTGTCAATCACGCCGCCGACGGTCGTGCTCACCAGGTCGAGCCCCACCGTCGGCGCCTCGGGCGCTTCCTCGGTGATCTCTTGGCCGGGCTGGGTGGCGGCTTGCAGCAGGAAGGGCGGCAGCACCAGCTTGGCCTCCCCCACCTGAATGGTGATGCCGGGGCGGATGGCGGTGGCGAAGCCGCTGGCTTCAGCCGAGAGCACGTAGTTCTCCCCCGGCGGCACACTGGGAAAGGTGAAGTGGCCGCTGGCGTCGGTCTGGACGGTGGCCGAAAAGCCGGTGGCAGCGTTGATCAGCCGCACCGTGGCGCCGGCCACTGGAGCGCCCTTGGGATCAAAGATGTCGCCCGTCACCAGGGCGTTCTGGGTCACCGCCCACACGGGCAGCCCGACCAGCAGGCCCAGGCAAATCAACACACCAATCTTGCTCGCAGTCTTCATTGAAGCGCTCCTCGCAGCCGTGGACGTATACGCACCTCTCGACTTGCGGCGATGCTAGCGCGGCAGCCGAGAGGTGTCAAGAATTTCCGGTCAAACTGGCCGGAAACCACAGACACACGCAGCCGGCGCGTTATTGGGAGGCGCGGTAGAGGTCGAGGATCTTGGGCGAGACGTAGCGCTCGGGCGGCTTGAAGCCCCGCTGCGCCGACTGCACGGCGCGGAAGTCGGCCATCGCCAGCTCTTTCTGCTGAGTTTCTTTTTCGCCGGAGAGGAAGAAGCGGGTGGAGTGGGTGGCGCCGCGGAAGAAGTAGGCCAGGCCGCGCTTGCGGCCGTTCTTCTCGAGATAGCTCGACAGTTGTTTTTCGGCGTCGTCCCACTTGCCGTCGAAAAACGCTTGCAGGCCGGCGCGGAGGAGCTGGTCGGATTCGGCCTCGATGGCCTGTTCGAGCAGGCGGCGAACCTCGCGGTTGGACGCGTCGAGTGCTTCCGCCACCCGCAGCCTTTCGATGGCTTGGGAGTAATTCCTGGCGGCCAGCGCGGTACGGGCCTCCTCGGTCAGCCGCGCCACCGCTTTCTGCGGCGACTCGCCCGCTTGCTTGGCGGCTTCCACCTGCCTCTTCAACGCCTCTTCGGCTCTGACCGCTTCGTCAATCCGTTGCAGGTAGCGGTCGGCCTCGCCCCGGCGCGGCCCGTTCATCGCCAAGACCTGCTGGAAAGCGGAGCGGGCGCCGGTCCAGTCCTTGCGGTCGAACTTGCGCACCGCGTCCTGGAAGGCGTTGTCCTCCTCCTGGCGGGAGCGCAGCGTGGAATCGATTTCGCGCAGGTAGCGCTCGGCGTCGCTCTTGCGCTTGCCGTTCATTCCCACGACGTCCTGGAAGCGGGAGCGGGCGGTGGAGAGGTCGCCGCCGTTGAAGGCGGAAACGGCGGAGTTGAAGGCGGACTCTTCCGCATGCGCAGCGGCCGCGGCGGCGCCCGCGGCCTTGGCGCGGTCTTCGAGTTGCCTCAGGTTGGCGCGCGCTTCGGCGGCGTGGGCGCCGCCGAGCTGGATGACTTCCTCGAAGCGGCGGCGGGCGTCAGCGTCCTTACCTTCGTTCATCAGGCGCACGGCGTCCTGGTAGAGTTTTTCCTCCTTGTCGCGGTCCTCCAGCTCCTTGAGGTAGCGGGCAATCTGGGTGCGGTACTTGGGCGACTTGAGGTTGAGCGCCTGGGCCTGCTGGAATTTCTGCCGGGCGTCGTCGGGACGGCCGGCGTTCATCAGGTCCACGCCTTCCTTGTAGAGCTTCTCTTCCATCGCGTAGACGCTCTGGATGGTCTGGGCGCAGACCTTGAGGTAGAGGCTGGCGACATCCTTGTAGCCGGGCTTCTCCTTTTCAATCTGCTGGAAGGTTTCGCAGGCGTCTTCCACCTTGGCGCTGTTGAACAGCGATTTGGCGCGCTCGTAGCGCTGGTCGAGCGTCTCCTGAGCCAGGAGCGGCGGGGCCAAGGCGGTCGCCAGCAGCAACGCGAATCCAATCCTAATACTGCTTGAGCAGGTCATCCACCACCGCATCGGGTTTCACCTCGGGGAAGGTGTAGTTCACTGCCAGAACTTTGCCGGCTTCCACCGCAACTTTGACCTCGGCCGTCTGCTCGCCGCTCTGGAGGCTGAGCGTATATTCGCCCGGCGGCAGCGAGAGCACCAGCGGCGTCACGCCGCTCACGTTCACCGCCTTGCCGTCGGCCGAGCGCGCGCCGGTGACTTCCGCCCAGGGCACGGCCGTGAGGTGAACCGTTCCCGGCTCGGCACCCACGCCGCCACGGAAATACCACCACGCGCCCACAGCCAGAAGCAAAACAACGACGGCGACCCCGCCGGCAATCGCCCCGACAAGTCGGGGGCCCCGCGACGCCGCAGCCGCGGGCGCCGGTGCCCGCCGCGGCGTGGGGGCGACGGGCCTGAAGGTGGGAAGTTTCTTGCCGGCCTCGGCGGCTTTGCGGCGCGCCTCTTCGAGCAACGCTTTGGCTTCGCCGGCCAGCTCGGGGAAGTCGGCGGAGTCGAGCGGCAGCGCTTGCAGGACTTTGGCGGCGCGCTCGAACTCCATCCGACCGATGGCGACCTTGGCTTCATCGAGCGCGGTGCGCCAGCGCTGCTCGCCTAGCCGGAACTGCTCTTCGCGCAGGCGCCGCTGCGAGGCCAGCAGCGCCTTGTCGTCGGGATAGGCGCCGAGGCCCTGCTGGAGGACGGCGGCGGCGCGCTCGAGGTCTTCGGCGGCCAGGGCCTTTTCAAAGTGGTCGAGAGCCTCGCGGATGAAGTTGGCGCGCTGGAGGGTTTCGCGGCAGCGGGCGTAGAGCTCCTGGAACGTCTTGTCCTTGAAGTAGGGACGCGGAGCGGCGTCGAGCAGGGCGACGGCCTCGGCGGCGTCGCCGGCTTCCAGCAGCTCGAGCGCGTGCTTGGCCGTGCTCTCGCGGCGCTGCTCGAATTTCTGCCACTGCTCGCGCACGGTGGCCAGGTGCGAGCCGACTTCTACGGTCTGCAATTGACTCTGCGCGGCTTCCAGCACCCGCACGGCTTCGGCGTAGTTCTCTTCGGCGGCGAACTTCTGCGCCTGGGTCAGGGCGCGGCGGAGGTGCTCCTGGCGCTGCTGGTCGCGTTGCTGCTCGCGGGCGAAGTCGATGAGCTCGATGAGCTCGGGCGCGGTGCCGGCGCGCGCGGCGGCTTTCTCCAGGGTTTGCAGAGCGGCGGCGAAATTCTTGGCGCGAATCTGTTCGTTGGCCTGGCGGACGGCGTCGCGGACGAGCGTTTCGTGCGCCGCCTGCTGTTGCGCCTCGCGCACGGTGGCGAGGAAGGAGACCAGGCGGGGCTCGTCGGGAGCGCTCTGCATGGCGCCTTCGAGCACGGCGATGGCGGCGTCGTAGTCGTTCTTCTCCAGGCGCTCGCGGGCGACGCGGAGCTGCTCCTCGACGTGGCGGCGCTTGCGCTGGATGTCGGCGCGCTGCAGCGCCTGGGCGTGGAGCTTGATGACCTGGGGCTCGTCGGGGAATTCGCGCAGCGCCCGGTCGGCCAGCGCCAGTGCGTCCACAAACTCCTGGGCGTCGAGCGCCGTCTGGATGGCCCTCAGCCGTTCGCCGAGCTCCCGCTGCCGCTTTTCTTTTTCGCGCGCCGCCAGCGCCGCCTTCATCAGCGACTCGGCTTCCAGGTTGACGGTGTCGAGCTCCTGGACTTTCTGCAGCAAGCCGAGCGCGTCGGTGAATTTCCGGTCGGCGATGAGCGTCTTGGCCTCCTCGGTGAACTGCTGGACCTGCTGGCTGCGCTCGAGCTCGGCGAGCTCTTCGGTGACCCAGGCAAGCTGCTTCTGCGCGCGCTCGTGATCGGGGTCGAGGGCCAGCAGCGATTCCAGCTCGCGCCTGGCGGCGGCGAAATCGCCGGCGCTGACGCGCGCCTCGGCGGCCTCCCAGTGCTGGGCGACTTTGCGCAGGCGCTCGCGCTGCTCGATCGCCGCCTGGCGGTTCTGCACCGCCGTCTGGTTGGTAGGGTCAAGCCGCAGCAACTGGTCGAACCAACTGATGGCCTCGTCGTACTGCTGCGCTTGGAGGGCTTCAATGGCGTTACGGAGGAAGAGCTGGATTTTCTCCGACTGCTGCTGGCTGTGGATGCGCTCCTGCACTTTCTGCATCAGGTGCTTGGCTTCGACGTGGCGGGTGTCGAGATCGAGCACGCGTTGCAGGCAATCCTTGGCCTGGGCGAGGCTGCCGGCTTCGACGCAGCGCTGGGCCTGCTTGAGGTAGGCGTCGAGAGTTTCCTGCTTGAGCGAGTCGGCGGCGGCGCGCAGGTCGATCTCGAGGTCCTCGGCGCTCTGGTAGCGGTTCTCGCGGTCTTTTTCGAGGGCGCGCGCCAGGATGTGCTCTATAGAGGCGGGGCAGTCGGGAATGAAGTCGGTGATGGGCCGCGGGGCTTCGTAGAGAATCTTGTAGAGGATGGCGGGGACGTCGGGGCCTTCGAAGGGAATCTGGTAGGAGAGCAGTTCGTAGAGCACGACGCCGAGCGAGAAAATGTCCGAGCGGGCGTCGACCGGCTTGCCGGCGATTTGCTCGGGCGACATGTACATCATGGTGCCCAGCACGGCGCCGGCGCGGGTCATGGTGCCGCCGCCCAGCCGGGCGATGCCGAAGTCGACGATTTTCACCAGGCCGTCTTTCAGCACCACGATGTTGTTGGGCTTGATGTCGCGGTGGACGACGCCGTGCTGGTGGGCGTAGTGCAGGCCGCGGCAGGCCTGCACGATGTAGTCGAGCTTGGTGACGATGGGCAGGTCGCGCTTGGCGGCGATGATTTTCGAGAGGTCCTCGCCTTCGAGGAACTCCATGGCGATGTAGGGGACGCCCTGGTCCTCGTCGACGTCGTAGATGGTGACGGTGTTGGGGTGGCGGAGCTGCCCGGCAGCCTGCGCTTCGCGGTAGAAGCGCTTGAGCATTTCGGGATCGCCGGCGATGTCGGCGGCCATCAGCTTGATGGCCACCTGGCGGCCGATGCGCGGGTCTTCGGCCAGATAGACCACACTCATGCCGCCCTTGCCGAGCTCCGATTTCAGTTCGTATTTGCCCAGCTTGCGCAGCATGTCCCCACCCAGAAGGAAGGCCCCGGCGCCCGGACGCAATCCCTGTCGCTTTATCCTACACCCCGCCGCACCCCCCTTCAACAGATAGGTCTGGTAGCGGCGACGAAGGCGCCTCAGCCCCCAGGCCCTGCCTCGGGGCGGCCTTCGTCGTCGGCTTTTCTCATCTGGCAAATGCGGTTTTTTCGGCGTTTGCGGTTTCTGCGGTTTTCCGGTTGCTCCCAGAGGCCCAAAAAGCACAACGTGAAAATAAACTTCCGCAAGAACCGCAAAAACTGCAGAAATCGTAGACACGGCCCCGCGCTGCTTGGCTATCCTCCATCGGGAAGAGGTTCGAAATGCGTGTACAACGCGTTGCAACGCAGCGCAACACCATCTCAGGAACGCGCCCGATCCCGTTTTGGTGTGCGCCAACCCCGATTGCGGCTTGGAATTCATCCCCCGACGGAAATGGCAGAAGTACCACTCTTCCTCCTGCCGCTTCCGCCACTGGAACCGCCGCAAACATTCTGTGAAAGCTCCCAACCCACCTGTAGAAGACGCACCCAGGTCGAGGTGCCTCAGAATCTCTTGTGTTCTGGGAGTCCGCTAGCCGCGGAAAAGACTGCCTTAATATTTCAACGCCAACCACGCAATTGCAACCCTTGGGCGAGACGATCAGGATCTGGTCGGTCTTGCGATCGTTCCGGGAGGATGATTTCGCGTCGGAGATTGTCTCTGAAGTCCTGCCATCCATGGTCGCGGGCGAGTCTCTGTAGCCTTCTATGGGCGGCGTCGCTCACCTCCACCCCGTAATCCGGAGTAATGCCCAGAAGACCACGATCATAGGCTTCATGGTGAAGGTAGCACAGTGCTACTCCATTGGGCGTTGTGTTGTCGCCTCCAACGTTCACTGGCACGATGTGAGCTGCCTCAACAAGGTCGAGCTGAAGCTCGCACGTCGCACATCTATACCGATATACCGCCAAGATTCTTGACCGGAAATTTGCTTGCCCAATACGTTCTAGCACGGTTCTAACTGCAACTCGCCGTCCTCCCCCACCAACGCGATCGAGGTCGATTTCTTCCCCGCGTGAAGCGGCTTCAAGCACCGCAACTTCTCGGGGATGCTCTGCGAATTCGTGCAACTGAGACTGACGGCGGACGTAGTCCACAAATGCTTCCGGTGAAAAAGCCACCGCAATCTCTCCCCTTCCCCCTGTTGCCCTTCGGTAAATGCCAAACCCCCCTCGTTCAGCTTGCCTAATCGCGCTTTCGCGTATTTGCACCGAGGGCGAGTGTCCCCAGCGGCTAGGGCGGCGGCTCACGTCGAATCCCGCAAACACACCCGTTGCCTGATGCCAGCCAAGCAGCAACGTTCGATAGTCATCCGAGCGTTGCAATGGAGGGTCGATTCCGGTCAGCTGAATCCGAAGTTCTCCGGCGGGACGAACACCCACGGGACCACCGCGAGTCAGCCGCCAGATGTAGACAAGAATACGGATTGACTCCGAATTTCGGAAGACTCGCAAGAAGGTGGGGTGCTCGTCGTTTTCGAATATTAGTCTCCAGCCTGAAGCGTAAATAGCATCTTGCACTCTCGCTAGGAGAAACCGCTTTTCGGATGAGAGAGGCACAGGGGTAGTAGACTCAGAATAGAGACCTTTGAACCCGATCAATCAACCGCCGAACCCTCGCGCTGCGTCTCTGTTTTCTTTTCGAGACATCCTCTTCTTGAAACCGAAACTGCGAGCCGCGCAAATAAGGTTCCGAAATCTCAAAGCTAATCCATCTTCTACCGAGCCGCTCCGCCGCTTCGCCTGTCACATTGCTCCCAGCAAACGGATCCAAGACAAGCTCGTTCTCCTCTGTAAGAAGCTTAATGAAAAACTCCGGAAGCTCACGCGGGTAGCGAGCAGGGTGGGGCTTAAGCCCTGACTGCCTGCACGCTTTCAAGTACGTGCCGTTAGACTCCGTGTTAGCAACCGATATCAAGTTCGGGGGGATGGCGCCCCCATGATTGTTGGAGAACTTCGACGAGATGTCGTGTCCCGACGGGCGTAACTTTGGCTTATAACCTTTTTGCAAGAGTTCAAGCATCGACGCGCTATAAGGCTTGAGCACAGCCTTGTTATTCGCTCTCGGGAACGGAGTCTTTGAAAGCCACCAGATTGTATTCACCGCATCCTTTACCCGGACACGTCGAACAGTCACCCACTCAGCAGGCGTAGGTAGCTTTGCGGGATTGAACCAATAAAAATCCTCTGCAAGATGGAAGCCCGTTTCCTTGCATAAAGCAACCAGGAGTTCAAAGTTATAGAGGGACTTTGTCGGAACGCCGCGATTCCAACTCCCCCCGATATCGACCACTAGACTCCCTTTGTCCTTCAGGACGCGGCGGAATTCCCTGCCGAAGGGTAGAAACCAAGCCACATACTCGTCTGCGTCCACATTTCCGTATTCTTTCTTGCGCCGCAGTCCAAACGGCGGCGAGGTCATTATCAGGTCGACACTCGCATCCTTCAGGCATCGCACTAGCTCGAGGGCGTCGCCTAGGTATGCGGCCCCGTACTTTGTCGTGTAGTAAGGAGCGGGTAGGCTCATCGCTCAGTCGCGTATTCTAACTCAGCGACGAGCGCATGAACAGAAGTCGTCAACGTCACACTTGCAGTCAGACCCCCAGCCCTTTTTCATTAGAACTCGACCGCACCTTGGCCGCTGCTCACCGCGCCGTCACCGCGCTTCACCGCGCCGTAACGAGCGCAATCGAGCGTGAACTTCTGGTTCCCAGGCGGTACAATAAGGATACGGAAAGGTACAAAGGCGCATACCATGGCGAGCCTGAAGGAAGTACTCAGCGGGCTGGTTCGAGAGGGCGAGCTCTACGAGCCCATGCCCGCGCCCGCCAACTGGGGCGGCCGCGGCGGCCCCAACTGGGTCCGCTGCTTCGCCTGCGGCCACGAGTGCGCCATCCCCGAAGGCCAGCTCGGCATCTGCAAGGTGCGCTTCAACCGCGGCGGCAGGCTCTACGTTCCCTGGGGCTACGTCGGCGGCGTGCAGTGCGACCCCATCGAGAAGAAACCCTTCTTCCACGCCTACCCCGGCGCGCTGGCCTACAGCTTCGGCATGCTGGGCTGCGACCTGCACTGCTCCTACTGCCAGAACTGGGTGACCTCGCAGGCGCTGCGCGACCCCAACGCCGTCTCCCCGCCACTCGCGGTCACGCCGGAAAAAATCGTCGCCGACGCCGTCCACCTCGGCGCCCGCGCCATCGTCAGCACCTACAACGAGCCGCTCATCACCAGCGAGTGGGCGGTCGCCATCTTTAAAGAAGCCAAAGCCGCCGGGCTGGTCACCGGCTACGTCTCCAACGGCAACGCCACCCCGCGCGTGCTCGACTACCTCCGTCCCTGGGTCGACCTCTACAAGGTCGACCTCAAGAGTTTCAACGACCGCCACTACCGCGAGCTCGGCGGCCGCCTCCAGCCTATTCTCGATTCCATCCGCCGCCTGCACGCGATGGGCTTCTGGCTGGAAGTGGTCACGCTGGTGATTCCCGGCTTCAACGACTCCGACGACGAACTAACGCGTGCCGCCGAGTTTCTCGCCTCCGTCTCGCCCGACATTCCCTGGCACGTCACTGCGTTCCACAAAGACTACAAAATGACCGACCCCGAAAACACCTCGCCGGAAACGCTCTTGCGCGCCGCCGAAATCGGGAAGAAAGCCGGGCTCCGGTTCGTCTACGCGGGGAACCTGCCTGGGATGGTGGGCGAGCTTGAAAACACCCGCTGCCCCGACTGCGGCGAGCTGCTCATCGAGCGCTACGGCTACCTGATTACCGGCTACCACCTCACCGCGACCGGCGCCTGCCCGAAATGCTCGAGGCAAATCCCCGGCCGCTGGGCCGACCGCTTCGAAGGCCAGATCACCGACCGGCCGTTCTTGCCGCGCCTCCGCCGCTCCCACTCCCTCATCCAACTCAACTGAAGACCGCGCCCCGCTGCACGCCGAAAATTTTTTCTCTGTGTCTCTGCGGCCAGCTTGGCTTTTCTGTTTGTGTGTATCTGAGTGCATCTGCGGTTCCTACTCCTGCTGCTTGAGGCACCGCACCGCGTACGCAAACATCACCACCGAGAACATCGCGAACGCCGCCCCTTCCAGCAGCACCACGCGCAGCTCGCCCACGCCGAGCGTGGCATACCGCAGCCAATCCACCTGCCAGGTCAGCGGATTCGCCAGCGCCGCTTGGCGGAACCACGCCGGCAGCGGCTCCAGCGGATAGAAAATCGAGCTGCAAAACAAAAACACAAAGTAGAACAGGTTCTGGATGGTGTTGAACACATCGTTGCGCCGGATGCGCAACGCAAAAATGGCAAAGAAGAAAAACCAGCCCGCGGTCCCGCCGACCATTCCCACCAGCAGCAGCGGCAGCCCTGCGGCGCGCACCGGCACGTCCAGCAGCGCCGCGCCCAGCCCCACCGTCAGCGCCGCTTGCAGCACCGCCAGCAGAACGTTGAACAGCACCTTGCCGATGAGAAACTGCGCCCGGCTCATCGGATAGGTCAGCATTTCGTAGAAGATCCCGTTGTCACGATCAGTAAAGAATCCCCACGCCGTGTTGGTTGCAATTCCGAAGCTCGCCATCCCCAGCACACCCGCCAGGAAGAATTCCTGATAGCCCACGCCCAGCGTGTGCAGCGGCGCCGCCAGCGCGTAGTCCATCATCACGCCGAAGAGCAGAAAGTACGCCAGCGGGTAGAAGAGATCGAAGAACATCCAGACGAGGTTGGTGAAACGGATGCGCCCTTCGCGGTAGAGAATGGCCGCAATGGCAGACATGGGTCAGTTCTCCTGGGTCAGTTCGACGAAAATATCTTCCAGGCTGGCGCCGCTGACCTCGACGCGCAGCACGCGCCCTTTCCGGGCCAGATTGCTCACCAGCTCCAGCACGTAGGTTTCGTCGGCCTTGAGCGCCAGCTCGACGGTGTTCTGGTTGACGCTCAGGCGCAGCGGCTGCAGGCGCTGGAGCTCGGTCTCGAGCGACGCCGGCAACTGCTCGAACGTCATCGCCACTTCATACACGCCCTGGGAGAGCAGCTTCAGCGCGTACAAATCGCCCCGCGCCACTTGCCGGCCTTTGTTCATGATGAGGATGTCGTCGCAGAGCTCTTCGGCTTCGCTCAGTACCTGCGTGGTGAGCACGATGGTGCGGCCGCGCGCCGCCTCTTCGCGCAGGTAGCCCATCACGGCGCGCTTCAGAATCGGGTCCATCCCGGTCGAGAACTCGTCGAGAAACATCACCGGCGTTTCCACCATGAACATCTTGGCCACCTGCACGCGCCGGCGGAAGCCGCCGCTCAAGTCCATCACCTTGCGCGCGGCTTCCTCGGTGAGGTTGAAGCGCTCCAGCACGTCGGCGGCGCGCCGCCGCGCCTCCGCGGTCGACAGGCCGTGGAAGCGCGCGAACGTGAGCAGGTTGTCGCGCACGCTGAGGAACATCTCCACCGCGCTCTCCTGCAGCACCACCGAGAGGCGCCGGCGCACCTCCAGCGGGCGGGCGACGACATCGAAGCCCATCACTTCGGCGCGCCCGTCGGTCGGCGGAATCAGCGTCGTCAGCACTTTCAGAATTGTCGTCTTGCCGGCGCCGTTCGGCCCCAGCAGGCCGAAAATCTGCCCGCGCTTCACCTCGAAGCTCATCCCCTCCACCGCGCGCACGGGCGTCTTTCCGCGCGGCTTGTACACCTTCACCAGCTTCTCCACTCGCAACGCAAAGTCAGCCATGGCAGACACGCTCTCCCACTACGAGATTAGTGCAAAGGGAACCGGCTGCGCCGCCGAAGAACCGGCGGCGAAGAGCGAAGAGCCTACGCTCCGCTCAAGCGGCGATTGGACTGGGGACTTTCATCAGCCTTACCCCGCGGCGCAGTGTATCGCAACCCACGGCGCGGAGCAAGTTCTGATCTTTTCACCGGCCACTACTCAGGGGACACCAGTCAACGGCCGGCTATTCCGGGTTCACCGGCGGCGCCGGCGCCTGCTCGACCGTTTCGCTCTGGCCGGTGGCGAAGGCCAGCGTCAGCAGTGTCCTTTGCTCCATCTCATGCGCTTTCGCCGAGCCGGTGGCGGGACTGGCCGAGGCCGACCGCTTCACCGAGCGCACCGGGCGCCCGCGCGACAGGTGCTCCAGCCGCGGCAGCAGGTAGGCCAGCGCTCCCATGTTGGCCGGCTCTTCCTGCACCCAGACAAACTCGCGCGCCCCGTCGTGGTACTCAAACTCCGCCGTCAACTCCTCCGCCGGAAACGGATAGAGCTGCTCGACGCTGACAATCGCCGTCGTGCGATCTTTCCTCCGCGCCCGCTCGCGCCGCAGCTCATGGGCGATCTTGCCGGTACACAGCAGAACCCGCTGCGCCTCGTGCGTGTCGCGGTCGGGCATCACGTTCCAGAAGCGCGGCCGCGAGAACTCTTCAATTGGTGAGCTCGCGTCCGGATGGCGCAGCATGCTCTTGGGCGTGAAGACCACCAGCGGCTTGCGCCAGCGCCGCCGCGCCTGCCGGCGCAGCAGATGGAAGTACTGCGCCGCCGTCGACGGCTGGCAGATCTGGATGTTGTCCTCCGCCGCCAGTTGCAGGAACCGCTCGATGCGCGCGCTCGAGTGTTCCGGACCCTGGCCCTCGAACCCGTGCGGCAGCAGCAGCACCAGCCCGCTCAGCAATCCCCACTTGTCTTCGCCGGCGGTGAGGAATTGATCGATGATGACCTGGGCGTTGTTGGCGAAGTCCCCGAACTGCGCCTCCCACAGCACCAGCGCGTCGGGGTAGTCGCGGCTGTAGCCATACTCGAACCCGAGCACCGCGGCCTCCGACAGAATCGAGTTGTAAACCTCGAACCGCGTCCCGAGCTGCGCCAGCGGGATGTACTCCGCTTCCGTCTCGGTGTCGAACAGCACCGCGTGGCGCTGGTTGAAGGTGCCGCGGCGGCTGTCCTGACCGCTCAGCCGCACCGGCACGCCCTCGCGCAGCAGCGTCCCGAACGCCAGCGCTTCTGCCATCCCGAAATCCACTGGCCTTTGCCCACGACCCATCTCCGCCCGTTGCTCCAGCAGTCGCTGCACCTTCGGGTGGACGTGGAATCCCGGCGGCGTGCTGGTGAGGGCGTCGGCCACCGCCGCCAGCTCGTCGGCCTCCACGCCGGTATCCACTTCGCTCGTTTCGTCGTACGCGCCGCCGAAGTAGTGCGCCCAGTAGTCCGGTAGCGTGTAAAACATCGGGTTCTTGGCGAGCCCTTCGGCCTTCTCCTGCGCCGCTTCGTAGGCGGCGCGAAGTTCCCTGTGTTTCGGCGCCGGATCCACGCCCAGCTTGCGCCCGTAGGTCAGCCAGAGCGGCGGATGGCTTTCGATCCTGCGATAGAGCACCGGCTGGGTGATGGAGGCGTCGTCAATCTCGCTGTGGCCGAAGCGGCGATAGCCGACGAGGTCGATGACCACGTCGCTCGAAAACTCGTAGCGGTACTCCGCCGCCAGCCGGGCGACCCGCACCACCGCGTCGGGATCTTCGGCGTTGACGTGGAAGATGGGAATCGGGAGCCGCTTGGCCACGTCGGTCGCAAACCGCCCCGCATAGAGCTCGGCTGGCGTGGTGGTGAACCCGATGAGGTTGTTGACCACCACGTGCACCGCGCCGCCCACGTCGAACCCGCGCAGCCCGTGCAGGTTGAAGCTCTCCGCCGTGATGCCCTGGCCGGCTATCGCGGCGTCGCCGTGCAGCAGCACCGGCAGCACCAGTTTGGCGCCGTTCTCCCCGCGCCGCGCCTGCTTGGCGCGCACCCGCCCCAGCGTCACGGGCACGACGGCTTCGAGGTGGCTGGGGTTGGAGACGAGGTGAATGCGCACTTCGCGTCCGCGCGCCGTCTTGAAGACGCCGGTGGCGCCTAGGTGATACTTGACGTCGCCCGAGCCCAGCACGCTGCGCGGGTCGACGTCCTCGAACCCCGCGAAGATGTCGGTCACCGGCCGGCCGACCACGTGCGCCATCACGTTCAGCCGCCCGCGGTGGCTCATCGCCAGTTGCACCTGCTCGGCGCCGCGCTCGGCGGCGGTCTCGATGATTTCTTCCAGCAGCGGCAGCAGCGCCGTAATGCCTTCGAGGGAGAAGCGCTTGGTGCCCTTGTAGCGCGCGTGCAGGACTTCTTCAAAGCAGTCGGCCTGGATGAGCTGCTCCAGGATGCGCGTCCGCTCGGCCTCGGTGAGCGGCGGCGCCTCGCCCTCCATGCGCTCCTGAATCCATTCCCGCCGACGTTTGTCAGGGATGTGCCAGAACTCCACTCCAATCGTCCCGCAGTAGATGCGCCGCGCCTGCTCGGCCGCCTCGCCGCTCAGCTCTTTCAGCTCCTCGCTCGGCGCCGGCCGCCAGTAGCCCAGCGGGTCGAGGTCGGCATCCAGGTAGCCCCAGCGCCGAAAGGCCTCGAACACCGCCTGGCGCTCTTCGGCGACAGAATTCGCCACGGTCGCCTTGTCCGCGTTGGAGGGCATCGGTTTGCTCAGCTTCCTATTCTATTTGATTTTGCGCTCGGCGTGGCGCTCCGCTTACCGCTCGAGAATCTTGAACGCCACCGCGGAGAGGAATCCCGCCAGCGTGCTCAGCCCCACCACGCTCGCCCCGCCCAGGTGCACGGCCTCGGGGATCATCGCCTGCGCCACCATGGTCAGCATCGCACCCGCCGCCAGCCCTTCCACGCCGACGACCACGAGGTAGTTCACCTCCGAGCCGACCAAATAGCCCACGGCCGAGCCCGCCGCCGTAATCACCACCAGCGAGCCCCACAGCAGCAGAATCTTGTGCCCGTCCCAGCCCTGGTCTTTCATCCCCACGCTGCTCGAGAGCGCCTCAGGGAAGTTCGAGAGGAACAGCCCGGCGAGAAACGTGTAGGGCACGACCTCGGTGAGCGAGGGCGCGCCCGTCGCCAGGCGCGCCGAAATCAACGCCAACAGGCTCGTCCCGATGACAAAACTCTCCGACAAGCCGTCGAGCAGCGTGCCCAGCCAGATGGCCAGCGCCGCGCTCTTGTGCTCGCTGGCGGCTTGCTTGACCTCCTGCGGCGTGGGGAGCGCGGTGCCGTAGCGCAAGGCGTCAGCGGCCTGTCGGGCCCAATCGGCTGTCGCGCGTCCGGCTTCTTCGTGGCGCTCGCGCAGCTCGTCCAGCCGCGCGCTGGCCAGCCGCGCCGTGGCCGCTTCCAGCTCCGGCGAAGTCTTGCGCAGGCGGTCGAAATCTTCCTTCAGCAGTTCGATGGCCAGCACGTGGGTGCGCGCCACCGCCGAGGCGGTGCGCGGCGCGCCGGTCAGCAGCGCAATCTCGCCCAGCACTTCGCCCGCGCCCAGTCGTTTGAAGTGCGCCCCGCCCTTGAGCAGTTCGATTTCGCCCTGGGCGAGGAAATACAGGCGGTCGCCGCGGTCGCCTTCGGAAAACAGCCGCTCGTCTTTCTGGAAGGCCACCGGGCGGACGTAGCGCACCAGCTCTTGCACGTGCTCCGGCGGCAGGCTGCGCAGGAATTCGATTTGGCCGAGCCGCTGCAGCATGTGTCGCATGCGCTGCTGGCGGCGCTTGCCGAGGTAGCTGATGGTGGTGGCGGTCTTGCGGAGGTAGCCGCCGTGAGCGCCGATGAGCTGGTCGAGCAGGACAAAGACAATTCCGCCGGCGACGCTGCCCACCAGCATGGCCACCAGCGCGGTGAGCGGGTCGGCGCCGTGCGGCTCGCCTTCCGGCCCGCCGGCGCCGTGCCCCAGCACCGCCATCGCGTGCGGCGCCACAATCTCCACGCTCAGCGCCGCCAGCAATGCGCCGGCCCCGAACGCCGTCAGCGACGCTGTCAACCCCGCCCGCGGTTTCCAGAAAATCGCCAGCCCCGAGCCCAGCAGCAGCGAAGCCGCCGCCAGCAGCCCCAACAGAAACGCCCAGAACGCATACTCCAGGTTCCCCGCTGCGCCGCTCGCCGTCGCTTCTTCCGCCGCCAGCGGCGGCGCTGGAGCCAACAGCAGGGTTGCGAAAGCTATAAGACGGAAACTGGGAAGGGATGCGCGCATAGGGCGAGTCTCCGGTTGTGGGCTGGGCCTGAACGCGCTCGCATCCTACGGCGCGCCTTGGCCCAAGTCAACGCAGGCAGCTTGTCTGCCTTTCGATTGCGATTGGGAAGGGCGGAGTTCCAACCCCGCAGAATCGTGCCAACAACAGGTTTTCTACCACACTGCCGTAGGCCGTCGCGGAGGGCGCGGCCCGGAGCGACAACCTAGATGGGTCGGGTCCGGCAGGTGGCCCCGCGGCCTTTGAGGCAGTAGTCGTAGCAATTCTTGTGCGCCACATACACCCGCCGCAGCGACTCCTCCAGTGTGCGTCCCAGCTCGAAGCGGGCGTCGTCGTAAATCACCGGGCACGGGTAGTAGCGCAGCGCGCCCTCGATCTTCTGCAGGCACCGGCTGAAGTGGCACATCAGCGATTCGGCCGGCTTGCCGAGAATGGCAAAGCAGTTGGTGGTGACAAACGTCTCCGGCCGCGGTTTCTGCCCCTGCGCCGCCAGTTGCACCAACTGGTGGCCCATCTCCAGCATGTTTTGGATGAGATTGACTTCGACGGGCTTCTCAAACAGCGCCTGGTAGTGGGCGCGGATCTCTTCGTCTGTCTGCTCGCTCAGGAACGGCCGCTCGCCGGTGAGGACGGGCACGAAGCCCATGGCCTGGAGATCTCGGATGGTCTGCACGGTTTGCTGGAAGGTGGTAGCGCCGCGAATGGCATCATGCTCGGCGGCGCGGGGGCTTTCGAGCGTCACCCGCAGCCGCAGCCGGTCGCCGTGGCGCTCGCGCAGCCGTCGCAGCACCTCGAAGTGATTGCGGATGTAGCGCCGGCCGTTGGTCAGGATCTCCACCGGCGCAATCTCCAGCGCCGCGGTGAGGTTGGCGACGAAATCCTCGTTCACCCGCGCCTGCCCGCGCAGCACCGCGTCGTTGACGAACACCTCGCCGCCGGTGAAGTAAATCTTCTGAACCCCGAAGCGGGCCGCGGCATCGAGGTGCGGCTTCAATTCCGCGCCGGTGATCTGCTCCAGCCGCCCGTTGGTGGGCGACGACGCGGTGTAGCAGTGCGTGCACTTCAGGTCGCACACCGACCCTTGCATAATCCACAAGTCCTCGAGCACGTAGCGCCCCTCGACCTGTTTCGGGTCGACGTACCCGCGCTGTTCCCCCCTCGGGCCCACCAACTCGAGCCCTTCAGGATGAAGCTGCGTCGGCGTTGTGGTCTGCGTCGCCATCTAGCAGCAACCCTCCGGCCCGCAGACCGTCTTGTTAGGCGCCGTCGTCTTCTGATAGTGCTTGCCCTTGGTTTCCCGCGGATCGCGCACGGCTGCGCCCGCGCAAGTGAAGCCGCGCGCCCGGCTGAGCGGCACTTCGCGCCGCGGCGGCACCGGGATGACTTCATCGGAGTAGGGAGGCGAGGTGAAAATCCTGTAGGTTTTGTCGCAGACCGCCATGCGCTGGCCGCGGCGCAGCGTGTGGCCGTCGTCGTCGCGCACTTCCTTCCACGGGCCCCTGTAAATGACCGCTTGGTAGCGCTCCAGGCACGGCCCTTCCTTGCCCTTGCGCGCCGTTACGGTCACCGAGCGGAACTCGATGCCGCGCACCGTCTGCCAGGGTTTGGCGTCGCGCTGGGCGATTTCGATCCCGTAGAAGCCGGCGCGCTCGAAGGCCTCGAGGAACGTGTCCTCGCGGAAGGCGCCGGCGAGGCAGCCGCTCCAGAGCCTGGCGTCGCGCTTCATCACCGCCGGAACGTCTTCGTCTGACACGATGTCGCTGATGGCCACGCGCCCGCCGCGCTTCAGGACTCGGTACATCTCCGCGAACAGCTTCTCCTTGTCTGCGTCTTTAACCAGGTTGAGCACGCAGTTGGAGACGATGACGTCGACCGAGTTGTCGGGCACCAACGGCGCCTGGCTGCGCAGGCGCTCGGCGAATGCTTCGAACTCCGCCAGAGCCGCCGCCGAACGCACGGGATGCGACGCGAGATACGCTTCGACTTCGTCGAGCGGCAGCGCCAGATCCTGAATGCGTGCGCGGTGGAAGACCACGTTGTCGTAGCCCAGCCGCCGCGCCACCGCCGGTTGATGCTTGCGCGCCAGCGCCAGCATGTCGGGGTTGAAATCCACTCCGATGACGTTGCCCTTGGAGCCGACAATCTGGGCGAGGATGAAACAGGCCTTGCCGGCGCCCGAGCCGAGATCGAGCACCGTATCACCCGGCTGCACGTAGGGTGTCGGGTCGCCGCAGCCGTAGTCGCGTTCGAGAATTTCTTGCGGAATTACCTCGAGGTAGCGCGGGTCGTAACTGGTCGGGCAGCACAGTGCGCCTTGGCGCGCACGCGCCGCCCGCCCGTAGCGCTCCAGCACCGCTTTTTCCGCGTCGAGCGTTGTGCGCGCCATGGAACGCTCCTTTGATTTGGATGGTCGTAGAGTACGCAAAATTCGATGGGCTCACAAGCAGGCGCGATTCAGGGAAAAGCACCGGGTGATAGAATGCTTGCGTTTCAGGAGGATCATTCGATGGAGACGCCACAGCCAGTGGGGTTGGCGTGCATGGAGGTCTGGGGCGGCTGTGGCCGCGTCTGCCAGACCCTGGAGCTGCCCGGGCTGCTTGCGTGGATTTATTCGGAGCCTTATGCCGGGAGCGAGACCGGCGGCGACGTTTACTACCTCTCGGCTTGCAGCAAAGGCCAAGTGGCGCGCATCTGCATTGCCGACATCGCCGGCCACGGCGCCTCGGCCAGCCGGCTGGCCGAGGCCCTGCGCGAGCTGATGCGGAAGCACGTCAACGCCTGGGACCAGTCGGAGTTTGCCCGCGAGCTCAACCGGTCCTTCCAGGCCGTGGCCTCGCCGGGCAAGTTCGCCACCGCGGCGCTTTACGGGTTCTACAGCGTGAGCGGCGAACTCGTCTCCACCAACGGCGGCCACCTGCCGCCGCTGTGGTATCGGCGCACGTTCAAGCGCTGGGAGTTGCTCGGCGATGCCGTCGCGCCCGACTCCGCCGACATCGGTCTGCCGCTCGGCCTCATTGACGGCACCCACTACGTGCAGACCGCCGTGCGCTTGCTGCCGGGCGACCTGCTCATCCTCTACACCGATGCGTTCAGCGAAGCCCGCAACCCGAAGGGAGAAATGCTCGGCGTGAATGGCCTGTTGGAGTTGGCGAAATCGCTGCCGGTGGACTCACCCGCCGAAACCGGGCGCGCGCTGCTCGACGCCGTCGCTCGCTACCGCGGCGGCGCTCCCGCGCCTGACGACCAAACTCTATTGGTGCTGCAGCGCATCTTCCACCCCGCCGCCGCGTAGCCCTGCGCCGTTCTCGTCTGTCTCCTGAGGCGGGTCCGAGCTTTAGTCTGGGCAAATCGTAGCGAGACAAGGAAGGGGCTTAGCCCCTGAGGTGGACGGGCGGGGTTTCAACCCCGCCGAAGAGCGTCGAACTACTTGATGGGGTTTAGCCCCTGAAGCCGCTTGCCGCGCGCGGTGCGCGCGACGCGCAATTCCCGCACAGGCCGAGGAACTGCACATGGTGGCTGGCGATTTCCAGCCCTGTCCGCCGCCGCACCTCCTCAAAGACTTTTTTCGGCAGCCGTACGCTGACGTCGAGCAGCCGCCCGCAGCGGGTGCAGATGGCGTGGTCGTGGCGGTCGCGGTTGCGGTCGTAGCGGGCGGCGGCGTCGCCGAAGGTGAACTCGCGCAGGGCGCCGCGGTCGACCCACCAGCGCAGCGCGTTGTAGATCGTGGCGTAGGCGATGCCCGGATAGCGCCGCCGCACCCGCTGGTAGACCTGGGCGGCGGTGGGATGGTCGTCGGACGCCAACACCGCCTCCAGCACCAACTGGCGCTGCTTGGTGCGCCGTACTTGAGTAGGACTCATGGAGCCTCTCGTAGCGAAGCCCGAAGGGCGAGCGGAGACCCCGCGCTTTTTGCGGGGAGCCGGGCCCCGTGCTGTCCGCTACTCTAGCAAGCTCGCCAGCTCGTGCTCATCCTCCACTTCATCCTCGAGCGTCTCGCGGATCAGGTGCAGCGTCACCGGGTCTTCGTGAATGTCGCCCATGATCCCGCGGTAAAACTCAATGGCGTCCTGCTCGGCTGCGATCCCGTCCTTCAGCATCCGCTTCCAGTCGGTCGGGTCTTTGGGCGGCGCCGGCAGCTTGTGGTAGCTCAGTTTCTCGGCGTCGCTCAGCCGCTCGAACGGCCGCCCGCCCAGCTGCACGATGCGCTTCATCATCGCGCTCACGTGCCCCCACTCCGACTGCGCCATCTTTCCGAGCTGCTCCGCCACCTGGCGGCCGTGCATGCCGCTGGCGACGTGCGAAAGGTAAAGGTAGCGGTAGGCGGCTTGCAGCTCCGCTGCCGCGGCCCGGTTCAGCCACTCGATGGTCTGCTTGCGGTTCTTGACGATTTCCTGTCCCTTCAGCATCTCGGTCCTCCTGGATTTCTAAATTTAAATTTATTCTAAAATAGCTTGGCTGTCAACTGTGAATCGCGATCAAGATCAACCCTCCCAGCCCACCCAAACTCATGCCTAATACCGCTAGCCTTTCCATCTCGCTTACGGGTTGACTCTCCGCGTCTAGGGACCATCGTAGGCCAATGGCGAGCACAACCAAGTACGGGATGAGAAACACGGGATTCAGGAAGGTCCGGGCTGAGTGCTGCCGGAGCCATGAAACAGCAGGTTCTTCGGTTGCTTCGCTGACACTACTCATCAGGAGGTTTAGAGCGAAGAGGACAACAACCGCGAGAACAAGACGCTTGGCTGCAAGCCATGGCGGCTTTTTCCATGTACTTGCGTTCAAATGGCACCAAACCGCCGACATAAGAGCGAAGACAGGTCCGACGAAAAAGATCCCAACCTGAGCGAAAGAACCGATGTCTCGGTACCAGTTGGCCAGATGAGACGCCATCTTTTCGTCCATTCGCATGCTTTGAAGGACCAAATAGGAATGGACCGCCCCCAGCCCAGCGCCAGCCGCTAGGAATTTTGCGATGAAAGGAATCCTTCTCATCGTTGTGCGGTCTGTTCGGAAGCCTCCTTCGGCGATGCGGTCAATGCGCCGCATTCAGCGGCGTGAAGTGGCTGTCCATGACGGAGAACCCCGCAGTCGAACGCCTCGCCGCGCTCGTTGACGGCGTAGAACCGCAGCTCCTCCGGTGTCGCCTCCCACAGCATGAACACCCGCTCGCGGTCGTTCACCGCGGCCACGTCGCCGCTGGGCTTGGCGTTTCCCCGCCGCAGCTTCCCGCTCGACCCACAGACAAAATAGGCAATGCCTTTCTGCGGATGAAACCGCTGGTAAATATGGTCGTGCCCCGCCAGCACTGCCTGCACCCGGGGCTGCCCAATCCCACCTCGCAGCCCCGAGGCTCCTGCCTCGGGGGACTCTTTCTCCCCCGTGAGGACTGGCTCCAGTTTGGCCCGCATCTCCTCGTCCGCCCCATGGCGCTTGCCCGTCGAATACATCGGATGATGCCCGTAAACAATCTGCCAGCGCGCCCGGCTCGCCTTGAGCGCCTGCTCCAGCCACGCCAGTTGCTCCGGGTCTTTCTTGTCCTCCTCCAGCCGGAGGGTGTTGATGACGAAGAACTCAACGAGCGGGCTGCCGTCGGGCAACGCGCCTGCGGTGAAGCTGTAATACCCCTCCGGCCGCTCGATGTGGAACCGCTCATAGGATTCAATGACGTCGCGCCCGTCGCGGGTTTGCACGTCGTGGTTGCCCAGCGCGGCGCGGAACACCACCCCGCGCCGCAGCAGCTCGGCGTAGGGCCGGTCGAATTTCTCGACGAAGTCTTTCTTGTTTCCGCCGCCCAGGTTGAACACGCCGCCGTAGATGTTGTCGCCCAGCATCAGCACCAGCCCGAACGGGCGCCGCGCGTGCCACTCCGCCATCCGCTGCCCAATGCGATACTGTCCTTCGTCGCCCGAGCCGCTGTCGCCGATGACCGCGAAACGGAAAGGGTTTGCTGGTTCAGCGACAGCGCCCTGAAATGCACTGATGAATGCTGGGCCGAAACCCGGACTGCTGAGGCACAAGACGCAGAGGACGCAGAAGAAGCAGAGGAAAAGGCGGAGGCGCTTGCGGAGCATAAGCGATGCTACCCGGGAAGGGCGGGGTTTAAGCCCCGCCGACTGGTTCTTCCCTCATTCTTCCTCACTGCCGTAGACCGTCCTGGAGGCGAAGCCGAAACGACATTCCCTTCCTAGTACGTCATCTTGCGATATCCCGGCGGCAACTCAAACAGCGCCGGGTCGGGCGGCCCCAGCTTGATGTTCTGGTACTCAACCGTCGTCGCCGGCTGGTCGGTCACCACCTTGATCGGGAAATAATCCAACGCCGTTGCCAACCACGCCGTCCCGGAAAAGGTCTGCCCCTGATAAGTCGTCCGGTAACGCATCTTCTGACACTGGTAGCCGCCCACCTGTTCCATCCCCAGCAGCTCGGTTTCGTATTTGACGTTGGGATCAGTCATCGCCCGCGCAAAGTCCCCGCGCGCCTCAGCCGGCAGGTTGGTCAACGGTACCTCCATATACATCTGCTGATCCACCATCAGCGTCCAGGCCAGATTGCGGTCGGGCCGCATAATGGTGATGACGCGCTGGCCCTGCTCGGCCATTTCCATCCGGCTGATGTTCCCGCGCGTATACATCCGCATCCGGAAGGTTCGCCCGCCCGCAGTGCTGACTATGTCGGCACTGAAGCCCTTGGCGAAAGCCGCCCAGCCTGTCTTCCAGACATCGCCAGTGCCCGCCGCGGGCGCCGGTGTGCCGGGCGTCGCGGGCGTGCTCGGCGCAGCGGACGGACTGGCAGCCGGCACCGCCGGCGGATTCTTCCGCCGCGCCTCCAGAATCGTCGGCTCGGGCAGCGGCGGCCCCACGTCGGTGTCCTTGAGCGCGTTGTCCATTTCTTCGGCTGTCGCCGGACGAATGGCCTGCAGCGGCTGGTTGCGGCGCACGGTCAGCGTTTCGCCCGCGCCCAGCCGGCGGTCGCCCGAGACGTCGGGGTCACTGCTGCGCACGCGCACGATGCCGTCAAAGCAGGTGATGGTGGTCTCATCGCCCTTGGCGTCGACGAAAAAGTCCGTCCCGATGACCCCGATGACCGCGGCGTCGGTCTTCAGGGTGAACTTCTGCTTGGGGTCGGTTTTTTTCACCTGCACCCGCGCCTTGCCGGCAATGAGGAACAGCTCGCTCTGCTTGGTCTTCTCGTCGTGGATGACCACGCGGAACGTTGCCTGCGGGCCGATATTAATAATGGAGGTGTCGAGCAGCGTGATTCGCGCCCGGCCTTTCTCGCCCGTGTGCACGATGTCGTTCCAGTAGACCTCCGCCCCCACCGCCACCGGAATCATCTGCGCCTTGCGGTCAATCTGCCCTTTCGGGATCTCCGCCGTGACTTTCCCGGCTTGCGGCTCTTTCGGCGCCGGGGGCGACGGCGGCTTGGCTGGCGCTGCGGGCTTCTTGGCCTGCGCGGCGGCGGGCGACGCCGCGACCAGGAGCGAACCTGCAACTAAGGCAACGACAAGGATGATGCCGGTTTGCTTGCGCATGGTAAGTCCTCCCAAGGTGAGACTGGATTCTCCCCATCGCCCTCCGCAGTGTCAAGCTCGGAGCGCGGCTCCACAATTTGAATATGGTAGGATGATGTGTTCATGCCGCGGGTAAGACAATTCCGGGTGGCGCTGACGGCGCTGGTCTGGGCCGCCGGCTCTCTGCTTCTGTTCGCGCAGAGCCAGAAGCCCTTGGCGCTCCCCGAAGAAAAGCACCTGCGCAACGTGCGGCAAGTGACCTTCGGCGGCGAGAATGCCGAAGCCTACTTTTCCGCCGATGGGCGCTGGCTCATCTACCAGGCCGCCGGCGAAGGCGTGCCCTGCGACCGCATCTATGTCGTGCCGGTCGATGGCTCCGCGCTCCCGCACCAGGTCAGCAACGGCAAGGGCAAGTCCACCTGCGCTTTCTTCTTCCCGCGCGGCAACCGCATTCTTTATTCTTCCACGCACCTCGCCAGCCCGGACTGCCCGCCCCGCCCGGATTACAGTCGGGGTTACGTCTGGCCGGTCTATCCCACTTACGACATCTTCACCGCGCGCCGCGACGGCTCGAACATCCAGCGCCTCACCGCCACGCCCGGCTACGACGCCGAAGCCACCGTCTCGCACGACGGCAAGAAGATTGTCTTTACCTCGATGCGCGACGGCGACCTCGACATCTACACCATGGATGCCAACGGCAAGAACGTCCGCCGGCTCACCCACGAGCTCGGCTACGACGGCGGCCCGTTCTTTTCTCCCGACGGCAAGAAAATCGTCTACCGGGCTTACCACCCCGAAACGCCGGAAGAAATCGCTGACTACAAATCGCTCCTGGCTCAGAACCTGATTCGTCCCACCCAGCTCGACATCTGGGTGATGAATGCCGACGGCTCGAACAAGCGCCGCATCACCTCCAACGGCAAAGCCAACTTCGCCCCCTTCTGGCATCCCGACGGCCGCCGCATCATCTTCGCCTCCAACATGGCGGCTGAAGACCCGCGCAGCCGTAACTTTGACCTTTACCTTGTCAACGAAGACGGCACCGGGCTCGAGCGCGTCACCTTCTCGCCCGAATTCGACGGCTTCCCTATGTTCACCCGCGACGCCAAGAAACTGGTCTGGGCTTCCAACCGCAACAGCCGCGTCCGCGGCGAAACCAATATTTTTCTGGCCGACTGGCTCGAGTAAGAGTGCTTGCCCAGCGCCGCGTTGTGGCTAGCGCGCCCCGATGGACGCCAGCCGATGCCTGGCGCTATAATTTTCTCCCAAGCGGTGGGCGTATAGCTCAGTTGGTAAGAGCGCACCCCTGATAAGGGTGAGGTCGGTGGTTCAAATCCACCTACGCCCACCATGCTTGAAACCAGAGCCGGGCGTGTAGCTCAGTTGGGAGAGCACCTGGTTTGCAACCAGGGGGTCAGGGGTTCGAATCCCCTCACGTCCACCAACCTTTCAAAAAAACCCCTCCCACTGGTGGCATAATGGCGTGCCGCAGACAACTGCCCCCGATCGAGGGAGGGAGCCGTGATTCTTCATCAGAGGTTTGTTCCGGGGCTGGCGATTGCGTCCTACCTGATTGGCGATGAAGCCACCGGCGAGGCGGCGGTGGTCGACCCGACGCGCGACGTCGACGACTTTATTGCCTTCGCCAGCGAGAACGGCCTGCGCATCTCCCACATCTTTGAAACCCACGTGCACGCCGACTTCGTCTGCGGCTCGCGGGAACTGAAGGCGCGGTTGAACGGGAGCCCGACCATCCACGCCTCCGCCCAGGGCGGCGCGGAGTGGACGCCCGACTACGTTGACCACGCCGCCAAAGAAGGCGACGCCCTCCGCCTGGGCTCAATCCGCCTTGAGGCCGTCCACATGCCGGGGCACACGCCCGAGCATATGTGCTGGGCCACCTACGACGAGACGCGCAGCCGCGACCTTCCCTGGATGCTCTTCAGCGGCGATTTTCTTTTCGTCGGCGACGTCGGCCGGCCCGACCTGCTGGGCGAAGAAGCGCAACGCCAGCTCGCGCATCAGCTCTACACCAGCCTGTTCGAAAAGCTTGACCGCCTGCCCGACATCACTGAAGTTCTGCCGGCGCACGGCGCCGGCTCGCTGTGCGGCAAGGCGCTGAGCTCGCGGCGCAACTCCACCATCGGCTTCGAGCGCCGCTTCAACCCCGCTCTGGCCCGCAAGCCGGAGGAGCAGTGGGTGCGCGACCTGATGGCTGGCATGCCGCCTGCCCCGCCGTATTTCCGCCGCATGAAGAAGGTGAACAAAGAAGGCCCTGCGGTGCTGGGCCGCGATCTGAAGACGCTGGAGCGATGTGCTCCGCGCGAAGTCGAAAAACGGCTCGGCACCGACGGCCTTATCGTCGACACCCGCTCGAAGGAAGCTTTTGCCGCCGCCCACATTCCCGGCGCCATCAGCATTCCCTTCGGGCCCAACCTGCCGACCTGGGCGGGCTGGGTGTTGCCCTATGACCGCCCGCTGCTGGTAGTGACCGACGGCCCCGGGCAAGTAGCGCCGGTGGCGACGCACCTCTCTCGGGTCGGGTTTGACAACCTGGTCGGGTGTCTCGACGGCGACCTGGACGCCTGGGAGATGGCCGGGCTGCCTCTCTCGTCGCTGACTCTGGTGTCGGCGCGAGAGCTCGACGCGCAGTGGCGCGCGCGCCGGAACGAGATGACCGTGCTCGATGTCCGCACCGACGGTGAGTGGATGGCCGGCCACATTGACGGCGCGCTGCACATCCCCGTCGGCCACGTGCTGGCGCGGCTGGCCGAGGTGCCGCGCGGCAAGCCGCTGGCCGTGGTCTGCGGCTCGGGCTACCGCGGCTCGATTGTCGGCTCGCTGCTCCAGCGCGAAGGCTTCGAGAATGTCTCCAACCTCGTCGGCGGCATGGGCGCCTGGCGCGCCGCCGGCCTGCCCGTAACCACTCGCTAGCCCAGGGCATCTCAGTGGCTATGCTTGAGCCCGCTCGCGGAATCACCTTGGCGCTGGTCGTCTTTGGCCTGGCCCTCGCAGCCGGCGACATTCCGGAGAGCTTTCGGGCGCGGGAGGCGCACGAGGGCGTGACCATTGCGGTGCGGCCGATTCCGGATGCGCCGGAGGCGGAGGAAGTCTTCGGCAAGACAGCAGCACCGGTGCGGGCGGGGTTTCTTCCGGTCGAACTGGTCGTTTTGAACCGGCGCGAGGAGCCCATTCGAGTGGAGCTCAGTCGCATCGTCGTGCTGGAAGACGAGCGCAGGTTCGAGCAGGTTGAGCTCAGCGAAATCGCCCTAGCGCTCTACCCGCTGCCCAAGCCCAAGGACAAACCGAAGAAAACCGGCATGGGTGTTCCGGAGCCGCCCAAAGACAAAGACCTGACCAAGCGCGAAGAAGCCGAGGCCACGCTGCGCAGCCGGCAGTTGCGTGCGGCAACGGTGAATCCCGGCGGGCAAGCGCGCGGGTTTCTCTATTTCGACCTGCGGCAAGCCAGCCTGGACTTGGAGCGCGCGATTGTCTACGTGCCGGAAGTGACGGTGGCGCCGAGTGGCCAGGCGTTGTTCTACTTCGAAATCAGTTTGAAGGACTACGCGAAGTAGTCGTCACCACGGCCGGCGGGGATAGGGCAGGCCACGGTTGTTCTGGTTCGAGCTGGGGCCGGGGAGCGAGGTGCCCTGGCCGGTCCACTCGAATTGAACCAGAGTGGGGTCGAGGTCGAGCGGGCGGTCGAGGATAACGTCGAGCGTGGTGCCGCGCGGCAGCTCCAGCTCTTTTCCGCGCGTCAGGAGAATGGCGGCGAGTCCGGCGGCCAAGCCCGCGCCGGCGCCGATAGCGGTTCCTTTGGCGCCGCCGGCAATGGCGCCCACACCGGCGCCGGCCGAGGTCGTGGTGGCGACGGTGCCAACATCCTCGCCCTTGGTCGAATCGCTCTTGATGGTGCCTTCGCGCCGATCGATCTCTTCGCCCTGGCCGGCGCCGGTGTTGGCCAGGCTGGCGCTGAGCGAGACGGTGTAGCCGTTGGGGAGCGTCATCTCGTCGAAGCGCACGTGCAGCTCACCGCGCCCTTTGACACGGCCGGGGCGCTTCACCTGCGTCACCTGGCCGCGCACGTAGCTCCCCACGGGGATGATTACACGGTTGTTGAGCACAATCGGGTAGATGGTCTGGAAATAGACCGGATCGCCGGGTGCGGCCGTCTTGGTGTTGATAGTATTTTCGAGGATGAGCGCCAGGCGCGTGCCCGTGGGCAGAACCAACCGCTCCGGCTCGGACTTGTCCGACTCGGATTGATTGGCCGGCTCAGCCGGCTTCTTCGGAGCTTCCGGCTCTTGAGCCACGGCGATCAAGGTCGCCAGCACAAGACCAGCCAGCAGCAGGACAACGCGAAATCGCGGCATAGACAACTCTCTTGGAATGTACCCTACGCCGGAAGGTTGCCGGCGTCAAGCAGGACAGCCCGAATGCAGCGAGGTGCATCCGATAGGAAAACCGGATCGGAGGAACGAACCGAATGAGAAACGGGAAACCGGTAGACGAGGTCGCAAGACTGGCGGGGTTGCTGTCCTTGCTGGCGATGCAGATTGCCTGCGGCGGCAGCACCACGGTCGGCGGGGTCGTGAATCCGCCGGGGCCGAACCCGGTGCCGTTTCGCGTCGAGACCTTCCTCAGCAACCTGAGCTTCCCGGTAACGATGGCGTTTGCGCCCGACGGGCGGCTGTTCTACAACGAGCTGCAAACCGGTAACGTGCGCGTGGTGGTGAACGGCGTGCTCCAGCCGCAACCGTTCGCGACTCTGCCGGTGGAAACCACGGGCGAGCGCGGGCTGCTGGGGCTGGCGTTCGACCCGCAGTTCGTCAGCAACCGTTTCGTGTACGTGCTCCACAGCGACCCTTCGGGCGTGCAGCGCGTGGTGCGTTTCACCGATTCCAACGGCACGGGCATCAATCTGACCGTCATTGTGGACAACCTGCCGTCGGCCGGGATTCACAACGGCGGCAACATCGGCTTCGGGCGGGACGGATTCCTCTACATCACCATCGGGGACTCGGGTGACCCGGCGAACGCTCAGGATCCGAACTCGCTCTCTGGCAAGCTGCTGCGCTACAACTCCAACGGCACCGTGGTGGCGACGAATCCCTTCGGCGCCAACAATCCCGCCTTCAACCTCGGCCTGCGCAACAGCTTCGACTTCACCTTCCATCCGCAATCGGGCGTGGTCTACGCCAGTGAGAACGGGCCGAACTGCGACGACGAAATCAACCGCGTGGTGGCGGGCGGCAACTACGGCTGGCGTCCAAACTATCCCTGTGGCGACACCAACCCGCAGTTCACTGCTCCGATTACCCGCTTCAATCCCGTCATCGCCCCCACGGGCATAACCTTCTACACCGGCAACGTCTTCCCGCAATTCACCGGCAGCCTGTTTCTGGTGGATTTCAACGAGGGCCGCGTGCGCCGCTTCGAGGTGAATGAAGCGGCGCAGGGCACGATTACGGAGACCGAAGTCGTGATGGCCGGCGGGATGGGGAACCTCTTGGACATCGTGCAGGGTCCCGACGGCGCCCTCTACTTCTCCAGCACCACCGCCATTCTCCGCATCGTCCCGCAGTAGAAAGGAAACGGGCAGGGCCTAACGCCCTGCCCGCTCCAGAAAGCGCGAGATTGTTACGGCTTCTTCTTCTCTTCCTTCTTGGTTTCCTTGGGTGTGATGCCCTTCTGTTCGCCGGTCATTTCAATCTTGGCGACCTTCAGGGTGTTGCCGTCCATCGTGCCGGTGACCTTGACGTGATGGCCGGCGTGCTCGGCCGCTTTGTCCTGCGGGTCGAGCACGTAGACCTTGCCGTCCGACGGCGTAATAAGCGCATACTTGGCGCCCATATCCTTGACGCATTTGGTGGCGCAGTCGGCATGGCCTTCCTTGGCCCCCTTGGCGTTGCAGTGCGTATCGGTGACCCAGCCGCTGTACGATGTTTCCTTCGCCTTCTCGGGCGCCGCCAGAGCAAGTCCGGCTGCTACCAGCAAGACGACGAAGAAGATTCCCAAACGCTTGTGCATAACCGTTGTTCCTCCTGAGGAGATAATCCCGGGAAGCCTTGCCCCCGGACAAAGCCTTAGATGTCGAGACAATAAGCCGGGATGCACACAAGTGCACTTCCACGACTCTGCGGCCTTGGTACTAGCACTGGAGTGCGGGCCTTCGCCACCTGAGTGCGGGTTGACAACCGAGGCTAGGGGGCGTAGGATTTCGCGCGAGGTTAGGGGTCTTTGTTCCCTGCAAGCAGAGGGCGGAGGAGCAGGAAGGCAATGATCAAACCTTTTCATCGGGCACTTCTCCTTGTTTGTCTGCTGGCGGCGCTCCCGGTGGTGATTCTGGCGAATCACCCGTGGAACGGATATCACTGGGCGCGCACCAGCAATCCGTTCACGATCAAGCTCGGGGATAACGTGTCGTCCACCTGGGATTCTCATCTGGCAATCGCGTCGTCGGATTGGAGCGTGTCGGCGGTACTGGACACGACTATCGTCGCGGGCAACACCAAGCCCAAGAGCTGCCGGCCGACCAGCGGCCGGGTCGAGGTCTGCAACGCCACTTACGGCAACACCGGCTGGCTGGGTATCGCGCAGATCTGGGTGAGCGGTAAGCACATCACCCAGGGCATCACCAAAGTGAACGACACCTATTTCAACAACCCGCCGTACAACACCTCGCCCTGGAGGCAACTGGTAATCTGCCAGGAGATCGGCCACACCTTCGGGCTTGACCACCAGGACGAGAACTTCAACAACCCCAACCTGGGCACCTGTATGGATTACACCAGCGACCCCGACGGGCCGCCCAGCAACGAGCACCCGAACTCGCACGACTACGCCCAGCTTGCGGATATCTACGCGCACACCGACAGCACCACCACGGTCAGCAGCGCGGTGGCCACAGGCGCGATGCCGCCGGCGATGGGCCAGATTGATTTCGAGTCGCCGGGCCAGTGGGGCCGGTTGGTTCGCGGCTCGGTAGGCAAGGGCACCGCCGTGTACGAACTGGACTTCGGCGGCGGCCATAAGGTGATTACCTTTGTTATCTGGGCTGACGGCGAGGCCCGCGGGAACAGACCCGAATAACCGGTTTCGACCCTAGACGGCCGCTCGGCTTCGAGCCGGGCGGCCGTTTTCTTTTGGTCGACGCGTACCCCCACCCGGCGCAATTGCGTATTGATACAATAGAGTCCCAGAGCATCGTTCGAGGTGGCACCATGAAGCGACTTGCCCGGCTCCTTGCCGCATTCCTCTTTGCTGCATCTCTTCAGGCCCAGCAGCCGCAGCCCCCGCCGCCGGAGAAGTGCGTGGTGGAAGGGCAAGTGGTGAAAGCCGGCACCGGCCAGCCGTTGAAGAAGGCGCGGGTGGTGCTGCGCAAGGAGGAGTCGCAGGAGACCCCGCAGACGGTCGGCACCGACGCCGACGGAAAGTTCCAGTTCAAGAACGTCGAGCCGGGCCGCTACCGGGTCTACGCAGTGCGCAACGGCTACGTGCGGCAGGAGTACGGCCAGCGCGGCCCCACGCGCCCGGGCACGGTGCTGACGCTGGCGCCCGGCCAGCAGCTGCGCGACATTGTTTTCAAGCTGCAGCCCGCGGCGGTCATCGCCGGGCGGGTCTATGACGAAGACGGCGAAGCCGTGATGGGGGCGCGGGTGCAGGCGCTCCAGTTCCGTTACTTCCAGGGACGCCGCCAGTTGTTTCCGGCGCGCACGGCGACCACCAACGACCGCGGCGAATACCGCCTCATCGGCCTGGCGCCCGGGCGTTACTTTGTCAGTGTGACCTACACACCTACCAGCCTGCTGATGGCAGGGCTGGGCTTCGAGTTTCCCGGCGGGCAAGCGGCGGTGGATGAAGGCTACGCCCCGGTCTATTACCCCAACACCACCGACGCCTCGCGGGCCACGCCATTCGAGGTGAAGGCCGGCAATGAAATCGCCGGCATTGACGTGCTGCTGCTGCCGACGCGCACCGCGCGCATTCGGGGGCGCATCTTCAACGCCGTTACCGGCAAACCCGGGCGCGAATCCATGCTGATGATCTGGCCGCGGGAGGAAGCCTCGCGCGGGTTCTTTACCATGAGCACCCAGAATCGGGTGGACGACCCGCAGGGGAATTTCGAACTCAAGGGCGTGGCGCCCGGCTCCTATACTTTGGTAGCCATCTGGTGGGACAGCGGGAAAAGCTATGCAGCCCGGTTGCCGCTCGATGTGGGCGGGAACGACATTGACGGCGTGCAGTTAACCATTCAGCCTGGTGTGCAGGTTGCGGGGAGTATCCGCGTGGAGGGAGCGGAGCCAGCAGCGGCCGCAGCCGAATCCACTGAGGCCAGCTTCGAAAAGCAAACGAAGCTGGACTGGACCGAAGTGTATGTCGGGTTGGCCACCGAGGACTGGTCTCCCTTCGGCGGCGGTTCAGCCCGGGCCAGGGAGGACGGCAGCTTTGTCATCGAGAACGTGAGCGACGACAGCTATCGTGTCACTGTCTCACGGCTGCCGCCGGATTACTACCTCAAGTCGGCGCGAATGGAAGGCAACGACTTGCTGGAAGAAGGGTTGACCATTGCCGGACCGCCGCGCAGCACACTCGAGCTGGTCGTAAGTCCGAACGGGGCGCGGCTTGAAGGTGTGGTGCTCAGGGACAGTAAGCCGTTCAGCGGCGCGACCGTCACCTTGGTGCCCGACGAGAAGCACCGCAAGCGCCGCGAGCTGTTCAAAACCGCTTCCACTGACCAGTACGGCCGCTTTACCCTGCGCGGGATTGCTCCGGGCGAGTACAAGCTCTACGCCTGGGAGGAAATCGAGCCAGGGGCGTACGAGGATTCCGAGTATCTTAAGCCCTACGAAAAGCGTGGCATGGATGTTCGCCTGGATGAGAGCAGCAAGACCACCGTGGAGCTGACGCTCATCCCCGCCGGCGAGCCCCGTTAGTACTCTTAGTACCAAGGTACGGTTGACAACCGCCCCGCGGAGGCGGACAATCGCGAAATCTGTGGGGGGCGTTCTTCGGTCGAAGGGGCAACCATGAAAAGGCTTATTGCATTCTCGGCGGTGTTGGTAGTGTTTTCCTTTGGCCTGCCGGCGATGGCGGGCAAGCCCGGCGAAATCGCGCCGGGGCGCTACTTCGTGCGGTTCCGCAGCGACGTGGGGCAACCGGTAGCCGTGGCAAAACAGTTGAGCCAGCGGCACGGGTTCCGCGTCGGGCACGTCTATCGGCACGCGGTGCGGGGTATGGCGATTGAGGTGCCGCCGCAGGCCGAGGCGGGCATTCTCAACGCGCTTGCGCGCGACCCGCGCGTCGAAAGCGTCGGGCATGATCGCTACATCGGGCTCTTCGTCCAGGCGGTTCCCAAGGGCGTGAACCGCATCAACGCCGAGCCGGGCGTGGCCGCCAACAACGGCAACAGCATCCGCGTGGCGGTATTTGATACCGGGCTTGATTTTGAGCATCCCGACCTGGCGGCCAACATTGATTTCGATAACAGCGCCGATTGCGTCTTCTGGGGCACCTTGCTCGGGGACTGCCTGGTACCGGCCGGGCAGGACGACCACTGGCACGGGACGTTTGTCGGGGGGGTCATTGCGGCGCTGAACGACGGCACCGACGTCGTCGGCGTGGCGCCGGTGGCGCGGCTCCTCGCCATCAAGGTGCTCGACTCCGGCGGCAGCGGGCTGTTCACCGACATCATCGCCGGTGTGGACTACGTCACCCGCCTGAACGCCAACCCGAGCACGTTCGTGCATGTGGCCAATATGAGTCTGGGGGCGCGCTGCGCGGCTTGCACCGATAACTCCACCGACCCGACCATCCGCGCCTTTCACGATTCCGTGCGAGCACTGGTGGACTCCGGCACGACGCTGGTGGTGGCGGCGGGCAACGACGGCGCCAACGCGTTTGACACCGTGCCGGCCTCCTTCGATGAAGTCGTAACCGTCTCCGCCCTGGCCGACAGCGACGGCCAGCCCGGCGGCTTCGGGCCGTCGCAACAGCTTTCCGGCGGCCCGCCGATGCCGGATGATACCTTCGCGTGGTTCTCCAACTTCGGACAAGACATTGACGTCATCGGTCCGGGCGTGCTCGAGTTGTCGCTCAACCTGGGCGGCGGCACCCGCGTCTCGAGCGGCACGAGCTTCTCTTCCCCGCACGCCGCCGGCGTTGCGGCCGTTTTCTACCGCCACTGGATGAACACCCACGGCGGCTCGCGGCCGACACCGGGAGCGGTGCGCCAGGCGCTGATCGAAACCGGCGAGTGCCACGAAGGCGCCGGTGGAGTCTTCCATGGCACGGTCGGGTGTCTTGAGGGCTGGCCGGGCGATCCGGACGGCCTGAACGAACCGCTGGTGCGCGCCGACAACGTCGACAGCTTCGGTACACCACCGGTGGTGAACGACGTGGCGGTCACCTCGGTCAGTGTTCCCTCGCCGGTGTTCGTGAACACGGCGCAGACGGTGGGCGTGGGCGTGGCCAACCAGGGCACGCAATCCGAGACCTTCACGGTGAGCTTGAGCGACAGCCTCGCGGCCACCATCAGCAGCGCGCAGAGCGTAACGCTCGGCGCGGGCGCTTCCGCGACGCTGAGTTTTTCCTGGACGCCGACAGTAACCGGCGACCACCAGCTGACCGCCACCGCCAGCCCAGTCACGGGCGAGAGCGACACGGCGGACAACACCAAGTCGGCTACTTCGACGGTTCAGGAGCCGATCCACGATGTGGCCGTGACCGGCGTTTCGGCGCCGGCGTCGGCGACCCAGGGCTCGAGCGCCACGGTCAACGTCAATGTGGCCAACCAGGGCACCTTTGCGGAAGTGTTCAACCTCAGCCTGAGCGACAACCTGGCGGCGACTATCGGCGGCAGCCCGCAGAGCGTTACCCTGGCCGCCGGCGCTTCCACCACGGTGAGTTTTTCCTGGACGCCGACCGTCGCGGGCACGCATACGCTGACGGCGACCGCCGACATGGTTCCGGGTGAAACCGACCTGGGGGACAACTCCGGCTCGGCATCGTCGAATGTGACCGCGCCGCCGACCAACACGATTCACGTGGGCGATCTCGACGGCACGCGGGTCTCGGTGAAGAGCTCTTGGCGAGCGACGGTAACCATCACGGTGCACAACGCCAGCCACGCCGCGGTGAGCGGCGCGGCGCTGAGCGGGAGCTGGAGCGGCGGCTTCAGCGGCTCGGTCTCCTGCACCACCAACGGCAGCGGGCAGTGCACCTTCACCACCGGCAACATTCCCAAGAAGAGCGGCAGCGTCACCTTCACCGTGACCGGCGTGAGTCTGTCCGGTTTCACCTATCAGTTGTCGGACAACCACGACCCGGACGGCGACAGCACCGGCACCGCCATTACCGTGCTGAAGCCGTAACAACCGAAAGCGCGAAGAGTAGAATAGGAGCGGCCCCCAGAAACGGGGCCGCTCCTTTTGTTTTTGGGCGAGGTGAGGATGGAAGCAGCGCTGCTGTTGCGGCTGACGGATGAGGCGAAGGTGTGGGTGTGGCTGTTTTTTGTCGGCGTGGCGGTGGCGGTGGTTCTGCTCAACCTCTACGCGGGCAAGCGGCGGCGGCAGGGGCTGGAGCGGGCGGGGTTGGAGATGGGGTTTGTGTTCGACGCCGAGGCGGCCACGGTGGCGGGCCAGGCGTTTCTTTCGCTGCCGCTGCTGTCGCGCCACTCGAAGCTTTCGAACGTGCTGCGGGGCGCGGTGGGCAGCGGCGAAGCGGTGCTGCTCGACGTCCGCGTCGGCAGCGGCAAGCAGGCCCGCACCCAGACGGTGGCCTGCTTCCGGCTGGCGGGCCAGCGCCTGCCGCGGTTCGAGCTCAGCCCGGAGAGTTTTATCGTCCGGATCGCCACCAAGCTGGGGATGAAGGACATTGATTTCGAGGCCAGCCCGGAGTTTTCGCGCAGCTACCTGCTGCGCGGGGCCGACGAGGCGGCGGTGCGGGCGGTGTTTCATCCTGGGCTGCTGATGTTCTTCGAGCAGCACACCGGCTGGTGCGTGGAGGGCGAGGGCGAATGGCTGGCGGTGTACCACGACATGCAGACGGTGCCGCCGGCGAAGCTGCGGACGTTTCTCGAGGAGACGTCGCAGGTCGCGACAGGGTTTCTCTAGGGGGGAGCAGTGGGTGGCAGTCGACTAGACGAAAGAATTTTCGTCCATCTCGGTGCCTGTCAGTTCCTTCCAGAAATCTGAATACGCTTGTCGGCGCTGAAAGCCCTTGACTTTGTCATTTGCTAAGCCTCGCCCAGAACAATACTTGAGTACGAGTGGTTTGGCAGCCAGGAATCTCTGTTTGAAATCCTCGAGATTACGCGGCAGCACGTTCTGAATGTAACGGGTCAGGTTCAAGTCAGGGCCAAGCGAGGTGCGGATATCCTTGAAACCAAGTCCGTCCACGCGCTTGATACTTTCTAGTTCGGCAGTTAGCTGTGGGTGAAAGTATTGAAAGTGGGTTTGGTACCCGAGAATGCCGACTTTCTTGAACAGTAAGTAAGTAACGTAAGGTAGCTTTCGCGCGACAAGAACGGGGAGGGCATCGATACTGTGGCATTTTGATAGGAGATTCCAAATTTCAACGCTCTCTGGATAAAGCCACTCCCTGAGATTCTTGGCCTCTGCGCCGACTAGTTGGCCGCGAACCGTGAATACGGAGTCCAAGGGTCTGCCCTGCGGGATGTTGCAGCCAGGAAAGCGGGAAACGAAAGTGGCGACTCCGGACCTATTAATAGCGTCATCGAGTACTTGTTCGAGGACAAAGCCGCAGAGTTGGTTTTCGGTTGCGAAGGCAATGTATTTTCGGTAGAGCGCAAGTCTGTTGAGGAACAGAGCGCGATGGGGTTCGCGATTGATGTCGATGCGAGCGTCAAAGAAGAACTCGGCGTCGCGGACTTGATGTTTGACGCGATCAATGCGGCCTTCGTTGCGAAGTTGTTTAAGGGCGTCTGAGACGGAAAGAGGGTTTGGCCTCTTGTCACCGGGGCCCGCTTCGCAAACCTTGGCTTCAATCATCCGGATGGGGCAGATGGAGTGGGTGGCGAGGGTATTGAGGCAGCGCCACTTCGCGAGGCGGATCCATTCGTCTCGGGTGCGGGAGGGCACGGGGGTTTATTACTTATTAAGATATATAAGTACAAGGGGCTTGCCAAAAAGTGGGGTGAGGGGTAGTATAGTCAATTGCCTGGAGGGTGTTTGCCCGCCAGGTAAGGAGGAACGGCGATTCGGCTTCTGACCCGGCCGGATACATCCTAAGCGAGATGCGCTGAAGCGCGCCCCGATTGCATCGGGGCAGGGCAAGAATGCCCGGCGCGCGGCGCCGGGTTTTTTGTTGCTCGGTGGGTCAGGACGTTGAGTGGTGAGCATTCGAAAGAGAGTGCTCAGCAGCCAGCGTCGAGGATGCTGGAAAGCTCGCCTACGCTCTTCGAGCTTCGGCGGGTGAAGCTCTTTGAAAATTGAAACGGGCACGATGGTCCTGAGAAGAGTACTCGGCTGTATCGAGTAGGAGGCTCAGGGCCAAAGGCGCAAAATTCGCCCGCGCACTCCGTCCTGCTCGGAGGAGTGCGCGTAGATTCAGCGCGCGACCCTCTCCGCTTCAATCGCGAAGCGGGGAGAAGCTTGCTCGGTTTCTGGACCCTTGGTCTCGCTTGCATCGGGACTGTGGGTGCAGAGGATTGAGTAAGTTTTGTGGTCAAGCTAATAAGGGCGTACGGTGAATGCCTTGGCGCCAGCAGGCGATGAAGGACGTGGCCAGCTGCGATAAGCCTCGGGAAGCCGCAAGCAGGCTTTGATCCGAGGATGTCCGAATGGGGAAACCCATCCCGATAAAATCGGGATACGGCCCGCCGAATCCATAGGCGGGTACGAGCCAACCCAGGGAAGTGAACCATCTCAGTACCTGGAGGAAAATAAATCAAGCGAGATTCCGTCAGTAGCGGCGAGCGAACGCGGAAGAGCCCAAACCTCGAACCTGTAGCAATACAGGAACGGGGGGTTGTAGGACCGTCCACACGGAGTTACCAATCCGTCCGATAAGTGAACGGCGTGGAAACGCCGGCCAAAGAGGGTGATAGCCCCGTAACTGAAATCGGTGCGGACTCCGGACGGTATCCTGAGTACCACGGGACACGAGAAATCCTGTGGGAAGCTGGGGGGACCTTCCTCCAAGGCTAAATACTCGCTGGCGACCGATAGTGAACCAGTACCGTGAGGGAAAGGTGAAAAGCACCCCTGCGAGGGGAGTGAAAGAGTACCTGAAACCGTATGCCTACAAGCAGTCGGAGTCCCGCCCTTTCAGCCCATGTCGACAACGAGGTTGGCATGAGGTTGGGAGTGGGTTGAAAGGGCGGGATGACGGCGTGCCTCTTGCATAATGAGCCGGCTAGTTACTCTCAGTAGCGAGGCGAAGCGAAAGCCAGCCGTAGCGAAAGCGAGTCCGAATAGGGCGACCAGTTGCTGGGAGTAGACGCGAAGCGGGATGATCTATCCTTGGCCAGGGCGAATCCCGATTAACCATCGGGAGGAGGCCCGAACCGGTGTTGGTTGAAAACAGCTCGGATGAGCTGAGGATAGGGGTGAAAGGCTAATCAAATTCCGTGATAGCTCGTTCTCCCCGAAATAGTTTTAGGGCTAGCCTCGAGTGATTCGTCGCGGTGGTAGAGCACTGGATGGGCTAGGGGGCATTAAAGCCTACCGACTCCAACCAAACTCCGAATGCCGCGCACGTCAGCTCGGGAGTCAGACTACGGGGGATAAGCTCCGTGGTCAAAAGGGAAACAGCCCAGACCGCCGGCTAAGGTCCCCAAGTGCAGGCTAAGTGGGAAAGGGCGTGGAGTTGCTTAGACAGCCAGGAGGTTGGCTTAGAAGCAGCCATCCTTTAAAGAAAGCGTAACAGCTCACTGGTCAAGCGACTCCGCACCGACAATCCAACGGGGCTCAAGCCTGCCACCGAAGCCGCGGATTTCTGTCGGTTCTTCGGAACCGACAGGAGTGGTAGGGGAGCGTTCTGTGGAGTTTGAAGCTCGGACGCGAGTCCGGGTCGACGCCACGGAAGTGACTCTGCCGGCATAAGTAGCGATAAAGAGGGTGAGAATCCCTCTCGCCGAAAGCCTAAGGTTTCCTGAGCAACGTTCGTCGACTCAGGGTTAGCCGGTCCCTAAGGTGAGGCCGAAAGGCGTAACCGATGGACAGGGCGTCAATAATCGCCCGCTCCCATGTTCACGTTATGACGATGGGGGGACGCAGAAGGTAGGTGGAGCCTCGCGATGGATTGCGAGGTTGGAGGTTCTGGGAGGATCCGGTAGGCAAATCCGCCGGGTCAACTCTTGGGACAGACGCGAGGGCGCAAGCCCACAAAGTCCACTGGGCCACGCTGCCAAGAAAAACCCCTAAGCAGTGAACCGGGAACCGTACCTCAAACCGACACAGGTAGGCGAGGTGAATATCCACAGGCGCGCGAGTGAGAGCTCTCTCAGGAACTCGGCAAGTTGGCCCCGTAACCTCGGGAGAAGGGGCGCCCCGATAGTCCGACGCAAGTCGGACGTGTCGGGGCCGCAGTGAAAGGCGCTCTGCGACTGTTTAACAAAAACACAGGTCTCCGCAAAGTCACCAAAATGACGTATGGGGGCTGACGCCTGCCCAGTGCCGGAAGGTTAACGCGAGGGGTCATCCCGACTTCGGTCGGGAGAAGCCGCTCGCCGAAGCCCCGGTGAACGGCGGCCGTAACTATAACGGTCCTAAGGTTGGTGCTCGCTAGCCTTAGTAAAACCGAACTATATGCGGGAAACTCCTCTCACAGCTGTCTGGTACTCGTCTTCGCGGTTGCTTCTGAGCCGGGAAGGCAGTAAAAAGCCAGCGGACATGGGGACAATCCGCAGGGAAGGCCCCGCAAGGGGAACCCTCAGAGACTTTACGTTCGGTCTCGACCAATGAAGCTCGATGCCCAATGGGTGGTAGGGTTCGTTGACGGCGAAGGTTGTTTCTTTGTCGGCATCAATCCACACCCGGAAATGACCGCGGGATTTCAGGTGCTCCCTGAATTCACCGTCGTCCAGCACCGACGCGACATTCAACTCCTCCACGCGCTGAAGGCCTTCTTCGGCTGCGGCGTGGTCCGAAGCAACCGGGAGGATCGAATGGCGTATCGGGTGCGGCGACTGGAGCACTTGAAGGAGAAGATTCTGCCGTTCTTCGAGCAGCACCCGCTGCACTCGAAGAAGCGGCAGGATTTCCTCAAGTTCCGCAAGGTCATCCGGTGGATGGAGCAAGGCGAACACCTGCAACCCGAAGGAATCCGCAAGATTCGGGCATTGGCTGCGACCCTGAATCGTGGTCGAGGAAGAGAAAGTCCGGCTCCTCCGGAAACGGAGTGAGGACAACCGAGCGAAATTCCTTGTCGGGTAAGTTCCGACCTGCACGAAAGGCGCACCGACAGAGCGACTGTCTTGGAGAGCTGCTCGGCGAATTTGTGGTACCGGTGAAGACGCCGGTTGCCCGCACCGGGACGGAAAGACCCCGTGCACCTTTACTGCACCCTGGTCATGAGTAACGGGATTGTCTGCGCAGGATAGGTGGGAGGCTGTGAACCCATGCTCTCGGGCGTGGGGGAGCCAACGGTGAGATACCACCCTGATGATTCTGTCGCTCTAACCTCCTCCCCTCAGCGGGGAGAGGAACATGGCCAGGCGGGTAGTTTAGCTGGGGCGGCTGCCTCCTAAATGGTAACGGAGGCGCCCAAAGCTTGGCTCAGGCTGTTTGGAAATCAGCCGCGGAGTGCAAGGGCAGAAGCCAGGCTGACTGCGAGACCGACGGGTCGAGCAGAGACGAAAGTCGGGCCTAGTGATCCGGTGGTCCCGTAAGGAAGGGCCATCGCTCAACGGATAAAAGGTACGCCGGGGATAACAGGCTGATGCCTCCCAAGAGTTCATATCGACGGGGGCGTTTGGCACCTCGATGTCGGCTCATCACATCCTGGGGCTGTAGCCGGTCCCAAGGGTATGGCTGTTCGCCATTTAAAGTGGTACGTGAGCTGGGTTCAAAACGTCGTGAGACAGTTTGGTCCCTATCTGCAGTGGGCGCTGGAAGTTTGAGGGGGGCTGCTCCTAGTACGAGAGGACCGGAGTGGACGCACCTCTGGTGTACCGGTTGTCACGCCAGTGGCATCGCCGGGTAGCTATGTGCGGAAGAGATAACCGCTGAAAGCATCTAAGCGGGAAACTCGCCCCAAGATGAGACTTCCCGGAGGGTCAACCTCCCTGAAGGGTCGCGGAAGACTACCGCGTTGATAGGCCGGATGTGTAAGAGGAGCAATCCTTTGAGCTAACCGGTACTAATTGCCCGTGCGGCTTGATCCTATAATCGTGAGCGGAGCCGAAGCGCAGCGCTGTCGGCTCAGGAGGGCGTAATTCGTGGACGATGGTCAAACCCGCCTTGCTTTTTCCGGATAAAGTTTTCAGCGAAGGGCTGAAAACTTCATGATTTACGTCTGACGACCATGGCGAGGTGGAACCACCCCTTCCCATTCCGAACAGGGCCGTGAAACGCCTCAGCGCCGATGATAGTGCGGTGTATTCCGTGCGAAAGTAGGACATCGTCAGGCACCCATCGAACGGGAAAGCCCGGCCTCGTCGAGGTCGGGCTTTTTCATTTGTGGGCGCAAATGCGCTTTTCAGCATCGGCCGCGGATCAATCGCCTTCTACTGCCGGATCAGGAATGTGATTGAAAGCGATCCGCATCGGCGCCGCTTTCAACGCTAAGTGCGCGCCGCCGAAGTAGACGGTGTTGCTGCCGTAGCGCAGGTTGAGCCGGTCCATCGTCGCGTTGAGCCGGTTGCGGGCCTCGACATCATCGAACAGCGATCGCGGCTGATGGATTTCCTCCTCGAGCTCGTGCAGGGTGATGCCTACGGCCAGGGGCACCGAGGGCGGCTGCTCGGGGTAGCCGGACCACGCTCGCCCGAGCGCCTCGAGCAACTGCAGCGTGTCCTGGGTGAGATCGAAGCGGACGCGCCGTTCCCAGCGGGCGCCGTTGAGCCACTTGACCTGCACCTCGAGAGCCCCCGCAACGAGCCCGTAGCGCCTCAGGCGCATCGCGGCCTTCTGCAGCAGGCGGTGCAGCACGGAGCGAGCGGCACGGCGCGAGCGCAGCGCCGGCGGCAGCACGTGCGAATGCCCGATACTCGAGCGTACCGTCGGCGGCTCGGGAAGCCATTTCCCCCGCAGCCTCTCGTAGATGCGCTCGCCGCCAATCCCGCCCCAGGCGTGGCGCAGTGTCGCCTTGTCCGCGCGGCATAGCGCTTCGACGGTGGTGATGCCGAGCGCCCGCAGGCGCTTTTCCATCTTTTCCCCGATTCCGCATAGCTCGCACAGCTTCAGCCCGTACAGGCACTCGGGCAGGTCCTGCTCCTCGATCACGGCGAGGCCGTCCGGTTTCTGCAGCTCGGTGGCGGTCTTGGCGAGGAACACATTGGGCGCGATGCCGATCGAGCAGCGCAGTTGCGCGCCCACCCGGGACGCGACAGCGCTCTTGATCGCGCCCGCGAGCGCCACCGCTCGTTCGCGCTGCCGCTCGGCCCCGTGCAGCTCGCAGTACATCTCGTCTATGGAGAGCACCTTTTCCACGTGGGCGCACGACTCCACCGCCTCGACCAGGCGGTGGTGGAACTCCACGTAGACCGCCGGCCGTGCCTCCACCAGCTGCAGCGCGGGACACAGCTGCCTTGCTTCCCGCACGAGCGTCCCTGTCCTGACGCCGAGCTGTTTGGCCTCGTAGCTTGCGGCGATGCAGCAGGTGGTTTCGGCAAGCACGGGCACCACCGCCACGGGCCGGCCGCGCAGCTCGGGGCGAAGCTGCTGCTCGACCGAGGCGAAATAGGAATTGAAATCAATATAGAGCGCCCGCAGCGGCATGGGGGGGGGCGGCAGTTACCCGATCCTGCCAGGAATTCTATCCAACCTGTTGGATTTGGGAGTGATTTTTGATACACTTACAACCCCGGTTCTGGGGAAACGAGAAATGGGCGGCTCGCCCATTTTTTGTTTGTGGCGTGAGTTCGACATGGATTTGAACGGGTTGCTGGAGCGAACCGTGGCCGGCATGGGCTACGAGATGGTGGACCTCGAGCGTTCCGCCAGGGGGCGGCTGCTGCGGCTTTACATAGACAAGCCGGGCGGCGTCACCGTGGAGGACTGCGCCACGGTGAGCCACCAGGTGAGCCACGTGCTGGCGGTGGAGAACGTGGATTACGAGCGGCTGGAGGTGTCCTCGCCCGGGCTCGACCGGCTGCTCAAGAAGGAGCGGGATTTCGTGCGTTTTGCGGGACAGAGGGCGCGCGTGAGGATGCGCGTGCCGGTGGGCGGCCAGCGCAATTTCGTTGGCGTGCTGCGCGAGGCCGCAGCGGGCAGGGTGGTGCTCGAGGTGGACGGCAAGGTGGTGTCGCTCGAGCTCGGCGACGTCGAAACGGCGCGTCTGGTACCGAACATTTAGCGCGAGGGGTTCTGGATGAGCCGCGAGATTCTGATGCTGGTGGATGCCCTGGCGAGGGAGAAGAATGTCGACAAGGCGATCGTCTTCGGCGCACTCGAGCAGGCGCTCGCCTCGGCGACCAAGAAGCGCTTCCGCGAGGACGTGGACGTGCGGGTCTCGATCGATCCCGTCAGCGGGGACTACAAATCGTTCCGGCGCTGGCAGGTGGTGCCGGACGAGGCGCTGGAGGCGCCCGCCCGCCAGATTGCCCTCTCGGAGGCGCTCAAGCGCGATCCCGCCCTCAAGCCCGAGGATTACATCGAGGAGCCGCTCGAGCCGGTCGAGTTCGGGCGCATCGGCGCGCAGACCGCCAAGCAGGTGATCCTGCAGAAGATCCGGGACGCCGAGCGCGAGCAGATCCTCAACGACTTCCTCGCGCGCAAGGAACCCCTGGTCACCGGTGTCATCAAGCGCATGGAGCGCGGCAACGCGATTGTCGAGTCAGGACGGCTGGAGGCGGTGCTGCCGCGCGACCAGATGATTCCGAAGGAGAACCTGCGCGTCGGCGACCGCGTGAAGGCCTATGTCTGGAAGATAGATCGCTCGAGCCGCGGCCCGCAGCTCATCCTCTCGCGCACCGCCCCCGAGTTCATCGTCAAGCTCTTCGAGATCGAGGTACCGGAGCTGGAAGACGGTCTCCTCGAAATCAAGGCGGCAGCGCGCGACCCTGGCTCGCGCGCGAAAATCGCTGTGCATTCCCGGGACCGCCGGATCGATCCGATCGGCACCTGCGTCGGGATGCGCGGCTCGCGCGTGCAAGCGGTGACCTCCGAGCTTGCCGGAGAGCGCGTGGATATCGTGCTGTGGTCCGAGGATCCAGCACAGTTCGTGATCAATGCGCTCGCGCCCGCCGAGGTGAGCAAGATCAAGGTGGACGAGGAGGCGCACAGCATGGACATCGTGGTGGACGAGGAGAACCTCGCCCAGGCGATCGGCCGCAACGGCCAGAATGTACGCCTCGCCTCCGAGCTGACCGGCTGGGAGCTCAACATCATGACGATGGAGGAGTCCCAGAAGAAGGGCGAGGAGGAGGCGGCGCGGGTGCGCAAGCTCTTCATGGAGCGGCTCGACGTGGACGAGGAGGTCGCTGACATCCTGGCGCAGGAGGGCTTCAGCACGCTCGAGGAGGTCGCCTACGTGCCGCTCTCCGAGATGCTGGAGATCGAGGCTTTCGACGAGGCGACTGTCAACGAGCTGAGAAGCCGTGCCCGCAATGCGCTGCTCACTCAAGCGATCGCGAGCGAGGAGCAGGTGGAGCACGACATCGAGGACCTGATGAAGGTCGAAGGGATGGACAACGACACCGCCCGGCTGCTCGCTTCGAAGGGTGTGGGCACCCAGGAAGCGCTCGCCGATTTCGCCACCGATGACTTGGTCGAGCTGACGGGTCTCGACGCCGAGCGCGCGAAGCAGCTGATCATGGCGGCGCGCGCGCCGTGGTTCGCCGAGGCCGGATCCTGAGAAAGACCGGGGAGCCATGGCGCAGATCAACGTCACGCAATTCGCCAAGCAGCTGGGGCTGCCGACAGCGCTGCTCATCGAGCAGCTGCAGGCGGCCGGGGTGAGCAAAGTGCTCACCGAGGAGACGCCGCTCACCGAAAAGGACAAGACCCAGCTGCTCGATTACCTGCGCCAGTCGCACGGCGCCAAGGAATCGAAGCAAAAGATCACCCTAACGCGCCGGCAGACCACCGAGATCAAGAAGTCCGACGCGACCGGCAAATCGCGCACCATCCAGGTCGAGGTGCGCAAGAAGCGGGTGCTGGTCAAGCGCGATACGGCCGAGCCCGAGGCGCCGGTGGAAACGCCCAGGCCGGTGCTCGACGCAGAGCAGATCGCGTTGCGGGAGGCCGAGGCGAAGCGCCAGGCCGAGCTCGCGGCGCGCCAGGCCGAGGATGTCGAGCGCAACCGGCGCAAGGCGCAGGAGGCCGAAACCCCCGGCCCCGCGGAGGCCACAGGAGCCGCCGCGCCCGCGGTGCAGGCACAGCCCGCGGTGGCGCCCTCGGTCGAGGGCACGTTGCACAAGCCCGCGGTCAAACCCGAGGACAAGGCTCAGAAGGCCGAGAAGAAGGCGAAGAAGCCGGACCGGGAAGTCGTCTGGAAGGAAGATACCGTCAAGCGCCGCGCGATCAAGACGCGCGGCGACCTCACCGGCGGGCTCGGTTGGCGGGAGCGCAAGGCGCGCCACGCCGCGCACAAGGAGGAGGCCGCGCAGCACGCCTTCACCGCTCCCACCGAGCCGATCGTGCGCGAAGTCGTCGTTCCCGAGACCATCACGGTCGCAGACCTCGCGCACAAGATGTCGGTCAAGGCCGCCGAGGTGATCAAGACACTGATGAAGCTCGGCACCATGGTGACGATCAACCAAGTGCTCGACCAGGACACCGCGATGATCGTGGTCGAGGAGATGGGGCATGTCGCCAAGCGCGCCAAGCTTGACGACCCCGACGCTTATCTCCTCGCCGAGCAGCAGGCGACGGGCGAGGTCAGGCTCGAGCCGCGCGCGCCGGTCGTGACCGTGATGGGACACGTGGACCACGGCAAGACCTCGCTCCTCGACGTGATCCGCCGCACTCGGGTAGCGAGCGTGGAAGCAGGCGGCATCACCCAGCACATCGGCGCCTACCACGTCAACACGCCGAAGGGCATGATTACTTTCCTCGACACCCCTGGCCACGAGGCGTTCACCGCGATGCGCGCGCGCGGTGCCAAGGTGACCGATATCGTGGTGCTGGTGGTGGCGGCCGACGACGGCGTGATGCCGCAGACGGTGGAGGCGATCCATCACGCCAAGGCGGCGAAGGTGCCGGTGGTGGTGGCGCTCAATAAGATGGACAAGCCCGAGGCCAATCCGGATCGCGTCAAACAGGACCTCGCGGGCCACGAAGTGGTGCCCGAAGAGTGGGGCGGGGACACCATGTTCGTCCCGGTTTCTGCCAAGACCGGGCAGGGCATAGATCAGCTCCTTGACGCCATCTTGCTGCAGGCCGAGGTGCTGGAGCTCAAGGCGCCGAGGGATACACCGGCGAAGGGCGTCGTGATCGAGTCGCGGCTCGATAAGGGCCGGGGGCCGGTCGCCACCGTGCTGGTGCAGTCCGGCACGCTCAAGCGCGGCGATGTGGTGCTGGCGGGCGCCGTGTTCGGGCGAGTGCGCGCGATGCTCGACGAGAACGGCAAGAATATCGAGCACGCCGGCCCCTCGCTCCCGGTCGAGATCCTAGGTCTCTCGGACGTGCCGGCGGCCGGCTCCGACGTGCTGGTGCTGGGTGACGAGCGCAAGGCGCGCGAGATCGCGCTGTTCCGCCAGGGACGGTTCCGCGACGTCAAGCTCGCCAAGCAGCAGACCGCGAAGCTCGAGAACATCTTCGGGCAGATGACCGAAGGGCAGGCGAAGACGCTCTCGCTCATCATCAAGGCCGATGTGCAGGGCTCCTACGAAGGGCTCTCGCAAGCGCTCTCCAAGCTCTCCACCGAAGAGGTCAAGGTCAACATCGTGCACGCCGCCGTGGGCGGCATCACGGAATCGGACGTCAACCTCGCCCTCGCTTCCAAGGCAGTGATCATCGGCTTCAACACCCGGGCGGACGCCGCCGCGCGCAAGCTGGCGGAATCGAGCGGGGTGCAAATCCGCTACTACAACGTGATCTACGACGCGGTGGATCAAGTGAAGGCCGCGCTCTCCGGACTGCTCGCGCCGGAGAAGAAGGAGAACGTGCTGGGGTTGGTCGAGGTGCGGCAGATCTTCAAGATTTCCAAAGTCGGTACCGTCGCCGGGTGCTACGTGTCCGAGGGGCTGGTGCGCCGCAACGCCAAAGTGCGGGTGGTGCGCGACAACGTGGTGATCCACGACGGCGAGCTCGAGTCGCTCAAGCGCTTCAAGGACGACGTGCGCGAGGTCAAGGCCGGGTTCGAATGCGGCCTCTCTCTCAGGAACTTTGACGACATCAAGGTCGGCGACCAGCTCGAGGTCTACGAAGTCGTCGAGGTGGCGCGCACGCTCTAGGGCGAGCGCGCTGTTCAAGGCTCGGAGTTCGAGGTTCCGGGTTGTCAGCTTCCGGATCCCGGTCCTTCACCTGGAAGCTGGGGCATTGAACGGCGAAGGCCATGCCGAGAGACTATCCCCGCAGCCGCCGCATCGCGGAGCAGATCCGGCGCGAGCTATCGGAGATCGTGCGCCTCGAACTCAAGGACCCCCGCGTCGGCATGATCACCCTCACCGACGTGGAGGTGACGCCGGACAACGCCTACGCCAGGGTCTATTTCACGCTACTGGGGGATGCCGCCAGGGTCGAGGAGGCGACCGCCGGCCTGGAGCGCGCAGCGGGATTTCTGCGCAGCCAGCTCGCGCGGCGCCTGAGGCTGCGCACGGTGCCGGAGCTCCAGTTCAGGCACGACATCTCGGTCGAGCGCGGAATGCGGCTCTCGCAGCTCATTGACTCTGCGGTCGCCGAGGACAGAAAGCGGCACGGCCGGCGCAAATGACCGCGGACACGTACGCGCCCGCGCGAGGAATGCGCCGCCGCGTGGACGGCGTGCTCCCGCTCGACAAGCCCGCCGGTATTTCCTCCCACAGCGCGGTGCAGAGGGTCAAGCGTCTCTACCGCGCGCTCAAGGCCGGTCATACCGGAACGCTCGACCCCGCGGCGACCGGGCTTCTTCCGGTGTGCCTGGGCGAGGCGACCAAGTTTTCGCACCTCCTGCTCGATGCGGACAAGACCTATCTTGCCTCGATCCGGCTCGGGATGGTGACCAGCACGGGCGACCTCGAGGGGGAAGTCACGGCCCGCCGCGCGGTCAGGGTGGAGGAGGAACAGGTCAGGGCGGCGCTCAAGGAGTTCGTGGGCGAGCTGCTCCAGACGCCCCCGATGCACAGTGCTATCAAGCGCGGCGGCATGCCGCTCTACAAACTCGCCCGGGCCGGCCGGGAAGTGCCGCGCCCGCCTCGCAAGGTGCGAATCCTCGCTCTGGAGCTGGTAAGCTTTGAGGGCGAGGAACTCACGGTCCTGGTCACCTGCAGCAAGGGCACCTATGTGCGCGTGCTCGCCGAGGACATCGGACGCACGCTCGGCTGCGGCGCCTGCCTCTCCGCGCTGCGGCGCACGGCGGTGGGCGGATTCGATCTTGCAGCGGCGGTGGGGCTGGAGCGGCTGGAGGCCGCTTCCGAGAGCGAGCGCGATGCGCTGCTCATGCCGGTGGATGCGCTGGTTGCGTCGCTTCCCCGCTGTGACCTCGACGAGACCGGCGCGCGGCGTCTGAGACATGGCCAGCCGGTCGAATGGGGCGGTGCCGCCTGGAGGGGGCTCGCCCGCGTCTATGGGCCCGGCCGCGAGTTTCTGGGCGTGGCCGAGATGCTCGCTCCCGGGCGTATCGTTCCGCGCAGGCTGTGCTCTACCGCAACCATGCCGGCGCCTCCCGGAGGGCGCACTATTGCTTGAGAAACCGTGGGTTAGAGAGTAGAATAACGCCCTTTCCAAAAAGTGGAGAATTTCCGAGCGGAGATACGATGGCGATCACTACCCAGCAAAAGGCCCAGCTGGTGAAGGAATACCAGCGCTCCAAAGCCGACACCGGATCGCCCGAGGTGCAGATCGCGCTGCTCACGGCGCGCATCACCGACCTCACGGAGCACTTCAAGACTCACGTCAAGGACCATCATTCCCGCCGCGGCCTGCTGCGGATGGTGAGCCGCCGTCGCAAGCTCCTCGACTATCTCAAGCGGGCGGACGCAGACAAGTACCGCCAGCTGATCGACCGCCTTGGACTCCGCAAGTAAGTCCACCTGTCATGGGCGCCATCGCGGGCTGCCCGCGCGGCACTCCGCCCGCCCGCGCCGCTCGATCCGCCGATGATGCATCGCCGACCCGAGGCCGCACGAGCGGTCTTTTTTATTTTTGCAGGGGAAGAGCTTTGAGCCACGTCAAGAAAACGCTGACCTGGGGGCGCCATCGGCTGACCCTCGAAACTGGAGAGATCGCGCGCCAGGCGACGGGCGCGGTGCTGGTGAACATGGAGGATACGGTGGTGCTCGTCACCGTCGTCGGCAACCGCGAGGCCGACCCGTCGCGGGACTTCCTGCCGCTCACCGTAGACTACCAGGAGCGCACCTACGCCGCGGGCAAGATCCCGGGCGGCTTCTTCAAGCGCGAGGGACGCCCTTCCGAGAAGGAAATCCTCACCTCGCGCCTCATCGACCGGCCGATCCGGCCGCTGTTTCCCGAGGGCTTCTACCATGAAGTCCAAGTGATCGCGACAGTGGTCTCCTCGAACAACGAGATCGATTCCGACATTCCCGCCATGGTCGGTGCCTCGGCTGCGCTGGCGCTCTCGGGCATCCCGTTCAACGGCCCGATCGGTGCCGCGCGCGTGGGCTATCTGAACGGCCAGTACGTGCTCAACCCGACCGCGACCGAGCTCAAGTCCTCGCTGCTCGATCTCGTGGTCGCGGGCACCGAACAGGCGGTTCTGATGGTGGAATCCGAGGCGAAAGAGCTGCCCGAGGACGTGATGCTCGGCGCGGTGGTATTCGGACACCAGCAGATGCAGCCCGTGATCCAGCTCATCAACGAGCTCACCGAGGAAGCCGGCGCGCCGCTGTGGGACTGGGCGCCGCCCGCCAAGGATCCGCGGCTCATCGAACGGCTGGTCGAACTCGCCGAGGCCGACCTGCGCCAGGCGTACGCCATCCGCCAGAAGCAGGCGCGCAGCGCCCGGCTCGAGGAAATCCGCGCCCGGGTCCTCGCCGAGCTCGCCCCCCCTGGTTCCGACCCGCAACTCGAGAACATGGTCAAGGCCGAGTTCGGCAACCTGGAGGCGCGCATCGTGCGCAACCAGATCCTGAGCGGCGAGCCGCGCATCGACGGGCGGGATACCCGCACCGTGCGACCGATCTCGATCCGCATCGGGCTGCTGCCGCGCGCGCACGGCTCGGCGCTGTTCACCCGGGGCGAGACCCAGGCGCTGGTCACGGCGACGCTCGGCACCTCGCGGGACGAACAGATCATAGACGCGCTGCAGGGCGAGTATCGCGAGCGCTTCATGCTCCACTACAACATGCCGCCGTACGCCACCGGCGAGACCGGACGGGTGGGCCCGCCCAAGCGGCGCGAGGTGGGTCACGGGCGGCTCGCCAAGCGCGCGCTGCTGGCGGTCCTGCCCGAGCAGGAGGAGTTCGGCTATTCGCTGCGGGTTGTCTCCGAGATCACCGAGTCGAACGGATCGAGTTCGATGGCCTCGGTGTGTGGTGGCTGTCTCGCGCTGATGGACGCCGGAGTGCCGCTCAAGGCGCATGTGGCGGGCATCGCCATGGGGCTGATCAAGGAAGGCAACCGCTTCGCCGTGCTCTCGGACATTCTCGGTGACGAGGACCACCTCGGCGACATGGATTTCAAGGTCGCCGGGACCGCGAAGGGCGTGACCGCCTTGCAAATGGACATCAAGATCAGCGGCATCACCAAGGAAATCATGCACGTCGCGCTGGTTCAGGCGCGCGAAGGGCGCCTGCACATCCTCGAGAAAATGCGCCAGGCGCTGGAGGCGCCGCGCTCGGAGATCTCGGTATGGGCGCCGCGCATCATCACCATCAAGATCAAGCCCGAGAAGATCCGCGACGTGATCGGCAAGGGCGGAGCGGTGATCCGCTCGATCACGGAGGAGACCGGTACCACGATCGACATCCAGGACGACGGCACCGTGACCATCGCGTGCGTGTCGCCCGAGGCGGGTGAAGCCGCCCGCAGGCGCATCGAGGAGATCACCGCGGAAGTGGAAGTCGGGCGCGTCTACGAGGGAACCGTGCTCAAGCTCCTCGACTTCGGCGCGATCGTGAGCGTGCTGCCCGGCAAGGACGGACTGCTCCACATCTCCCAGATCGCCCACGAGCGCGTGAACAACGTCGCCGATCACCTGCGCGAAGGGCAGCTCGTGCGGGTCAAGGTGCTGGAAGCGGACGAGAAGGGGCGACTGCGCCTGTCCATGAAGGCGGTCACTGCCGAGGAGCGGGCGACGACGGTCGCCCAGTAGAGCCTGGAGCGTTGCGGAGGTTTCAGGTCCAAGATCGAGGCCACCTGCTACTCGGGACCCCGGAGCTGAAACCCGAACCTGCGGTTCCCGAAACAAAAAGGGGCGGCACACCGCCCCTTTTGTTTTCGCGCCGACGCGGCTTACTTGGCGATCTGCCGCTCGCGTAGCTCGTCGAGCGTCTTGCAGTCTATACAGAGCGTGGCGGTCGGCCGCGCCTCCAGGCGCTTGAGGCCGATTTCCACTCCGCACGACTCGCAGTACCCGTACTCGCCCGCGTCGATGCGCGCGATGGTCTCGTCGATCTTCTTGATGAGCTTGCGCTCGCGGTCGCGGTTCCTGAGCTCCAGCGACATGTCCGACTCCTGGCTCGCGCGGTCGTTGGGATCGGCGAAGATCGTGGCCTCGTCCTGCATCGTGTGAACGGTGCGGTCGATGTCCTGCGAGAGCTCGCGCTTCATTTCCTCCAGCATTTTGCGGAAATGGGCGAGCTGGCGCGGGTTCATGTACTCCTCTTTCCCCTTCGGCTTGTAGGGGGGAAAGGGCTTGTGCAGTTCCGTGGGCATGGTTTTGCAGCCGTTCGAAATGGCGCTTTATAGCCGAAATCACGAGGCGCCGCAAGCGGGATTTTCGGGCCCGGGAGTCGCCGATTTTTCATTGACCGTCAGAGGGTTCGGGAGGTATATTACGCCGCTTCCGAGGCGCGGCCGGCCGGGGGTACAGGGGTTGTGCCCGGCCGTCCGGGCGCGGCAGGATCGCCGGCGGGCGCCCGTAGCTCAACGGACAGAGCACCGGCCTTCTAAGCCGGGGGTTGTGGGTTCGATTCCCGCCGGGCGTGCCAGATGCGCGTATCCCGATGGTGGCTGTAGCTCAACGGTAGAGTACTGGATTGTGATTCCAGGTGTTGTGGGTTC
>DATLZZ010000008.1:0-68115 GCA_035573715.1 Candidatus Xenobia bacterium
GCCACCTTGGGGTTGTGCTTGCCCAGCACCTTGGTGATGGCGCTGGTCAGGGTGGTCTTGCCGTGGTCAATGTGCCCGATGGTCCCGATGTTCACGTGCGGCTTCGACCGCTCGAATTTCTCCTTCGCCATGCTCCTCTCCTCCGTCAGATTCAGACTGTCCCAATCGTGGAACTGGAGCCCACGACCGGACTTGAACCGGTGACCCCGTCCTTACCAAGGACGTGCTCTACCGACTGAGCTACGTGGGCTCGAATCTTGTTTCCTCCCCCAGTCTCTCCAAAGAAAACCTTGGAGCGGGAGACGGGATTCGAACCCGCGACCATCGGCTTGGAAGGCCGAGACTCTACCGCTGAGTTACTCCCGCCTCGAACTCTCACGCTTCTCCCTCGCAGCTCCGGCAGGCCGTGGTGGACGGGGGAGGATTCGAACCTCCGTAGCCCGCAAGGGGCGGCAGATTTACAGTCTGCTGCCTTTAGCCACTCGGCCACCCGTCCGCCGGGGTGAACGCAACGTTCACGCGCCAAATGCCGAATAAGACGGGCGGGCGGGAACGGGACTCAGGTTGCCGGTGTAGTGGATGAAGAGGGCACGGCTCTCAAGGTCAACCGGACAAGCCGCGCGTATAACTCCACACTCCGCTGCTACAACCAAAATCCTTGCTATCCCGCACGCAGTCTTCTGGAGCTGGCGAAGGGATTTGAACCCCCGACCCTCTGATTACAAATCAGATGCTCTACCACTGAGCTACGCCAGCCCAAGCCCGCCTCACGACGGGCTTACAAACCCAAAAAGATACCATGCTGGCACTCCGATTGCAAGGGGGTCGGCCCCTTTGCCCCAGCCGGCTTCCCTTCGCTTGGCACCTGGGTTGCTCTGCCCTATACTCGAAGAGGCGAGGCCGCGCACGAATGTCACGAGCAAAACTTGTCCTACTTGTTCTCCTGCCGCTGGTAGTCGTCGCCGCGGGCGCCGGTTACTGGTTCTTCCAGGTCCGCGCGCAACCGGACGCCGGCATGGCTCTCTTGGGCCTCGCGGCGGTTCCCGCGGATGCTGGATTGGTGGGCGGGATTGACCTCGAGGCCCTTCGACAGCGGCAGTGGCTGATGGACTCGCTGCGCGAAGCCTCCGCCGACGTGCAGGAGGCCCCGGACTACCGCGCCTTTGTCGAGGCTACGGGCTTCGATTACACCCGCGACCTGAGCCACGTCTGGTTGGGGGCCAGTGGAACCTCGCAGCAGCCTGCGCTGATCGTTCTGGCCGAAGGACGTTACGCCCGCGACCGCATCGCAGCCTACGCCCGGAAGGAAGGCGCCACCCCCGGCAAGTATCGCGAGTTCGATGTCTACCAGGTGCGCACGCCGCCCCCGCAGCCCGACCAGCCGGAGCGCCGCGTCTCGTTTGCTTTTCTGGATGACGAGCATTTGCTCCTCGCTTTCGGGCCCGATGGGCAACTCATCGAGCGCGCCATTGACGCCTGGCAGAGCCGCGCGCCCGCCTTCACCAGTGACCCAGCGCGGCGAGCCGAGGTCGAGCGGCTGGCCGCCGGCCAGCACGTCTGGAGCGTGGCCGAGATGGAGAAGTGGAAGACGACCCAGCCCGCCGGACAGAAGGCGCCGGTAGATCCCGGCCTGGCCGAGCTGGTTTCTCAAGTCGCTCTCGGGCTCAACGCCGGTGACGATGGTGTGCGGCTCTCGGCCGAGGCGCGCTGCCACCAGGAGGCCGACGCCGAGCGGCTTCACTCCAACCTGTTGCTTCTTTCTCAACTCGGCCGCCTGGCTTTCTCGCGCGACAAGAACGAGCAATCCCAGGCGCTGGCGGAAACGCTCGGCAACCTCAACCTCTCCCGCGACCACAACACCGTGCAGGCGCACGTGCTGGTCAGCCGCTCGGCGATGGCCACCTTCCTGCGCCCGCCGGCAAAGACACCGGCCGCTCCAGGTTCTCCTTCGAGCAAGTAGAAGAATCAGCCGCCGTGGCGCATCAGGCTGCTGCTGGCGGTCGAGGTACGCTCGTGGCGCAGGAAGCGCCAGGGATTGACGGGCGCGTCGTAGAGGCGGACTTCGTAGTGCAGGTGCGGGCCGGTGGAACGGCCGGAGCTGCCGACGTAGCCGATGACGTCGCCGCGTTGCACCGACTGCCCGGCATTCACGCGAAAAGCCGAAAGGTGCGCGTACCACGTGGTCAGTCCGGCGCCGTGGTCAATCACCACCAGCCGGCCGGAGCCCGACCTCGGTCCGACCCAGACCACAAACCCGTCGGCGGCGGCGTGAACGGCTTCGCCGTAGCTGGCGGCGATGTCGACGCCGGAATGGAACGCGCCTTCGCCGCTGAAGGGGTCGAGCCGATCGCCAAAGCTGCCGACCAGCTGCCCGCGCACCGGCCAGAGCGACGGCGTGTGCGTGAGCGTGGCGAGGTCCTTCCCGGGCAGGGGTCGCGCGCCGCCGGCGTAGAGGCTGACGGCGGTGGCGTTGTGGCGCAAATATTGGAAGCGCGCCAGCGTTTCGCTGAATTCATAGGAGGGCGCGCGCACTTCGTCCACCGCTTCGATCGTGCCGAAGGGCGTCTGGCGCACGCGCATCAGGCCGTAGGTGACGGCGACTTCGTTGGCCAGCGACTCGAGCGTCGTCAGCCGCGCGTGGGTTTCCGCGTAGCTCGCCTGCAAATTCTGGTTCTGCTGCTGGACCCGCTCCCAGTCGGCCCGCAGTTGGTTGTAGTCGGTGATCTTGACCAGCAGGTGGGCGTAGCTCGCCACCCCGGCCAGAATCGTCCCGGCGCCGACCAGCGCCGCCACCAGAATCAGGTGGACGACGGTTCCCGGCACCTGCAGCTTACGGACTCGGCCCTTCGGATCGTGGGCAAAGACCAGCGTATAGAACCGCTTCGACATCCCCCACTTCTCGATTGCGGTTTTTGCGGCGCGCCTGAGGCGCGCCCGCGCTTCCCACCAGAGGCAAGGACAAACTGTTTGCGCAGGCCAAGTGTTTGTACCCTGCCTTCCACAAGAGTGTCAAGCGAAATTCGCTTCGCGGCGCGTCGCCGGGTAGAATGGCTCCATGCGGGGCGAGGCTGAAATTGTTCGCTTTCTGGCCGAGCGGTTTCGCGCCGGGGGCGCGGTGCGGGTGGGAATCGGGGACGACGCCGCCGTGCTGGCGGGTGAGGCGAGGCGCGACTGGGTGCTGACCACCGACCTGCTGGTTGAGAACGTACATTTCGTCCGCGCCTGGCAGCCGGCGCGCGCCGTGGGCTGGAAGGCGCTGGCCCGTTCGCTCTCCGATGTCGCCGCCATGGGCGCCCGACCTGTGGCTGCTCTTGTTGCTCTCGCTCTGCCTGCCGACACGCCGACGGCGTGGGTGAAGGAGTTCTTTCGCGGGGTCGACGTCCTGGCGCGGCGCTTCGACGTGCGCGTCATCGGCGGCGACCTTTCGTCGGCGTCACAAATCGTGGCCGATGTCCAGGCACTGGGCGAAGTCAAGAAGGGTCGCGCCCTGCTGCGCCGCGGCGCGCGCCCCGGCGACATTCTCTTCGTCAGCGGCTCGCTCGGCCTTTCCCAGCTCGGGCTGCTCCATCTTCGCAGTGGCGGCAAGTCCACCCAGCCGCTGCTGAAGCGCGCCCTGCGCGCGCACCTCTATCCCTGGCCGCGCATAACTCTGGCGCGCGCGCTGCAACGCTACCGGCCGACGGCGATGATTGACCTGAGCGACGGGCTCTCCACCGACTTGCATCACCTGTGCGAGGCGAGCCGCGTGGGCGCCTGCGTGTTTGCGCCGCGCCTCCCGGCCGTGGATCTGTCGGCGCCGCTCGCCCGCCGCCTGCACACCACGGCGATGGAGCTGGCACTCAACGGCGGCGAGGACTATCAGCTTCTCTTCACCCTGCCGCCCTCGCGTCAACACCTTCCGGAGGAGTTGGAAGGGGTGAGACTGACCGCAATTGGCGAGATCACGCCCGATCCGCGCGTTGTTCTGGTGGATTCCGCCGGCCGCGCCGAGCGCCTCCCTTCCCGCGGCTGGGACCACTTTCGAAGAGCGCGTTAATCGTCAGTCGTTAACCGTTTGAATCGGTGGACGGTTCAACGAGTCAACGGATCAGGGGTTCGTAGTAGCTCTCGCCGGCGCAGGCACGGCAGAGGGTGCGGCCGTCGCGAACCACTTCGCGCTTGAAGTTGATGCCCTCGCCGCACTGAGCGCAGACGACGCGCGGGGCTTTGTAGCCCGGCAGGTCCTCGGGCGGAAGCTCGACCCGCACCCACTGTTTGGTGAAGAGCTCGTCGTCGGGCAGCTCGCGGTAGGCGCGCCGTTGGCCTTCTTCTTTCTCAAGCTGCGGGTAACGCTCGCGGGCGCGCTGCTTGGATTCCTCGCGGGCGACGATGCGCACTGCGCGGCCGGTCTTCAAATCCACGAACGTCGCCGCCACCTTGCCGAAGTCTTTGAACTTGAGGGCGCGCTTGCCGAGGCGGCAGCCGGTGACGAGTTGCACGGCGTCGGTGGCGCAGCGGTCAATCTCGACAATCGTCACCAGGCGCTTGCGCTCGGCGATGGGGTCTTCGATCCCCAGCTCCTTCAGCCCCAGCATCGCCAGCCGCAGCCCCAGTATCTGCCCCGCGCAGGTGTGCCCGTGCGCTACGGCTGCTTGCTGGATGTACTCCTCAAGGCTCCGCATAGGCTCAGGTGATTGTAGCCTGCCAGGATTCCGATTACGAGTTTCCTTTCTCGCCCTACCCCGCGGCGGGCGGCAGGTTGAACCAAGGTGAAGGGCTTGACAGGGAAGAAGCTTTCGCTTATTATTCGTCTGGAATGAGTGATGGTCAGAGTAATGGCCATGTAAAACATTGATTCCAAATGTTTTTATACCCCGTTGTTTTTCAGGTAGTTAGGGTAAACATGAAATGAAACTAGTTAGCCCAGATAAAGTGTTTATAATCAGAATGTTAATGGAGCTGGACTCGCCGATACCCCCCTCCCCCCTCCCCAAGCGGAGTGCTATTGTAGAATATGCTGTAAAATCAATGACTTACAAGGAAACGTCTAGTTGTTACTAACGATATGCCAGTCGGTCTGCCGCGGGATGAACCACTTCATTCCGTCGGGTGCGAGGGCGGCGTCGTCCTCCATCATGATGTAGACCTCCTGGCCGTCCCACTCCGGGACTGCGGTCCTGGTGTTGAGCTCAATCGAAGTGTAGGAGCCCAGGCGCAGCGGCAGTTGCCTGCGCAGGCCGCGGGTCGGCCCGGTGGTGAACGAGCCGATGGCGGCGCCGACGAAGTGGCCGAAGTTGCCGATGGAGTGCGAGTAGATCATCGCCTGCAGCCCATTCGCCTCGGCGCGCTCCATCGCGGCGGCGTAGACCTCTTCGCCGGTGCGCCCGGGCTTCATCTCGCTGAGCAGAATGTCCTGGAGCTTGTTGGTGTTGGCCAGGGCGCGTTTCAGGCCGGCGGGCACGTCGGTCTCGTCTTTGCGCGGCACGTAGAAGTGCTTCTGGTAGTCGGTGTGGAAGTCGAGGTAGATGATGCCGAAGTCGAGGTGGAGGACGTCGCCGGGCTCGATGACGAAATCATCGGGCGCGACCTCGCTGGGGTCGAACTGGAGCCCACGCCGCTGCACGCGAATGTCAGGCCGGAACCAGATGCCGACGTTGTGGTCGGCGCAGCGCTGGCGGATGAACCAGAGCACGTCGCCCACAGTGGTCTTGCCCGGCGTGATGACCTTGAGGGTGAAGGCTTCCTCCCAAATCCTGCGCGTGAGCTCAGCGGCGTCGCGAAAGAGCGCCTCTTCTTCGGGGAGCCGCGTGTCGAGGTAGTCAATCACCAGCCGCTCGGAGCTGACGAGGCGCCGGGAGAACTCCGGCCCCAGCGCGTCGGTGAGCCCGTCGCGCATCGACGCGGTCAGGCCGTCGGCGGCGGAGGTTTCGTGGGCGATGTTCACCGCGATGCGTTTGGGCTGGTGCAGCTCGCAGAGCCTGCGCAGCTCCTCGCCGACCCTGGCGCCGCGGGCGGCGATGACGGCGTCAAAGAACGGCGCGCCCTGCTTCCACTGGTGGCTGCCGATGACAAGGCGCTGCGGCCGTGCGCCCCCGGCGTCGATGAAAACGTAGGCGTTGCGCCCGCCGGGATAGGTGCCGTCGGGAGTGATGAAGGGAAAGACCGGGTCGACGTTGTACTCGCGCGTCAGCACAATCCACATGTCAACGTTGTTGGCGCGCATGGCCGGACCCAGCACGGTGTCGAGCTTGCGCAGCACGATGCGGTCGTGCAGCGCCGCGCGCTCCCGCTCGCTCCGCGCTCCTTCCACGCCCGCGATCAATGCCGGAGCCTGCGTCAAGAAAAGTGCCAGCAGCCACAGCGCGCGTTTCGTCATTTCAATTTTGCCTCCGCCGGAATTCTAGCAGTATTGGGCGAGACCAAGCCCTGCGGGCCGCAGGCAGGGCTTGTCGGCCGGCGGAAAGCTCTGTACCCTCGCGGTGGAGGTTTGAGGAATGATGCGGCGCCTTCTGTTTGTCCTCGTTGTGGTTTTAGTGGCCGGCGGCGGAGCCGCGGCGCAGCAGCACCTGCACCAGCACAAACCGGCGGAGTCCGGCAAAGGCGAGCACTCCTTCAGCGACGTCGACCGCTACCGCGCCATCTTCGAATCTTCGGAGCGGGACGCGTGGCAGAAGCCCGACGAGTTGATTCGGGCCCTCGGCATCCAGCGCGGAATGGTGATTGCCGACATCGGCGCCGGCACCGGCTATTTCGCGCGGCGGTTCGCGGTGGCGGTGGGTCGCGAGGGAACGGTGTTCGCCTCCGACCTCGAGCCGAAGATGGTGGTCGAGCTGCGCGACCGCGCCGACAAGGACGGCCTGCCGCAACTCGTCCCCATACTTTCTTCGGCCGACAACCCGCGGCTGCCCGACGGCAGCTCCGACATCATTTTCATCTGCGACACCTGGCACCACATTTCTGACCGCATCGAGTACGCGAGGCGGCTGAAGAACGACCTGGCGCCGGGCGGACGCGTGGTCATCGTCGACTTCCACAAGCGCGAGCTGCCCGTCGGCCCGCCGCCGCAAATGAAGCTGGCGGAAGAAGAAGTGGAGCGCGAGTTCAACGAAGCGGGTTATCGGCTTCTGGGCACGCTCGACCTGCTGCCCTATCAGTATGTGCTGCTCTTCGAGCCCGTCTCTCGCTAGGAGATTCCTCTCCGCCGGGGAGGATTCACTCCTCTGGGGTCGTTGGCCTGCGTCGGAACAGGTAGGCGAGAGTTGTGCCAATCACCAGGCCGACCACATAGCCATAGGGCAGGCCGGCGCAAAGCAGGCCGACGAGCAGCACCAACATGAAGTCTCGCCGCTCCGGGACCACGTCGCGCACCAGCGTCATCAGCGCCACGGCTTCGAAGAACAGAATTACACCCAGCACCGGCTTGGGAAACAGTTCGATGGCAACCTGGAAGCCGCGGCTCAGAAACAGCCCCAGGGCGACGTAGAACGACCCTTCCAAGATCACCGAGCCGCCGGTGCGGCCGCCGAAAGTGTAGTGGCCGGCCATCCCGCCGGAGCCATGGCAGGTGGGAATTCCGCTCAGGAAGGGATTGATCAGGTTCATCAGCGCGTAGGTGAAGCCGATCTTGCGGACGCCGACTTTCCGGTCGGGGAAGTAGTCGGCAATGACCTGCTGCGTGGCCAGGACGGAGTTGGCCAGCGACAAGGGCAGTTGAGGCAAGGCCAGCACTACCAGGCCGGTGAGCACGTCTTCCGCTCTCGGGATATGCAGGCGCGGCAGAGCCAGCCCCACGCCGCCCGCCAGTTGACCCGCGTCCAGGCGCGTCAGAAGCCCGTAGGCGATGCCGAGAGGAATAATTACCAGCGCGGGCGGAACTCTGCGATTGCCCAGCAGGAAGATCGTCAGCGCGAAGCTGAGCGCGGCCAGCGCGTAGCCGGCGAGGCCGTCGGCCCGCACGTAGTCGCCCAGCGCCAGCAGGGCCAGTTGCATCCCCAACCCGAGCTGCACCCCGCGCACGACGCTTTTCGGCACCAGACGCGCCAGCCCGCCCAGCAGCCCGCTGACGGACAGAAGCAGCATGAGAACGCCGATGGCCAGCCCGCCGCCAAAGAGCACGTCTCCGCTCAACCTTTGGGTGATGACGATCACCGCCATGGCTTTGAGCGGCTGCACGGGCATCGGCAGGCCGTAGGCCAGGCCGGTGAGAATCTGCATGGCGCCGAACATCACCAGCGCGCTGGTGGTATCCAGGCCCGCCACCAGGATCATCCCGACAATCAGCGGGAAGTCGGTTCCAAAATCGCCGAAGGAGCCCGAGAGTTCGTTGCGGTCGAAGCGAACCCATTCGCGCCAGGCTTTCATTCGCCGGGTCCTCCGAGGGCCGCAGAACCGGCCCGCGCGGACTATACCCAGCCGGGAAGGGCGACACAAGCGGCTCGGCGCAGCCTTGACAGATTAACTATGGTTAACAAATTATGGTAATGCAGATTAATATCGAGAGGCCCGACAATGGATCCGAAGAGCCTCCTGCGGGTCTGCCTGCAAACCGTTTTCGTGTTTGCCGTCGCCTTCACCGGCTGGGGCTGGGACGACCTGCCGGGCTTCTTTGCCCATCCGGCCCGCGCGGGGCTGGTCGGGGTCGCCCTGCTCAGCTTGTTGCTGGTGGTGGCGCTGCGGATTCCGCTCGCGATGCTGCGCAAGGGCTCGCGGCCTGTTGGGCGGCAGCGGTGGGCGCTGGCTAGCTTGTTCCTGCTCGTGCTGACGCTGATGTTCCTGCTGGCGTATGGCGACCGCCGAGACTGGCTCACGTTCGATGCGCCCGACGGGCTGCGCTATCTGGCCGTGGCCGTGTACTTCGCGGGCAATGTCATCGCCTTCACCGCGGTGAAGACGCTCGGGCGGCAATACAGCGGCTACGTAACCCTGCAGGAGAACCATCAGCTCATTCAGTCTGGTATCTACGGGCTGATTCGCCATCCCATCTACCTGCGGATGCTGCTGGTCGGCGTCAGCGTCCCGGTCATCTTCCGGAGCTGGCTGTGGGTTCCCTTCTTTCTATCTGTGCTCGGCTTCGTCGCCTGCCGGATTCGCAGCGAAGAGAAGCTGCTGGCCCAGCAGTTCGGCGGCGAGTTCGAAACCTACCGCCGCCGCACCTGGCGGCTCATCCCCTATCTTTACTAGGCGAGTACCGGGAGACCGTTCCGAACCAGCGGGCGCGGGTCGAGGCGGTAGAGGCCGGCAGCGTGGGCGGCGGCGACGGCTTCTTCGAACTCGCTCGAGGTGAGAGAGCGGTTGATCTCGACGTAGTCTTTGCGGCCGACTTTGCCGGCGGGATGGTACTGCGCCATCACGTTGACGTAGGTATTGGGCCCGAGCTCGCGCGCCACCCAGTCCATGATCTCCCGGGTGCCGGCGATGCCGCCCGGCATCACCAGATGGCGCAGAATGAGGCCGCGCAGCGCCAGGCCGTTTTCATCCACGACCAGATCGCCCACCTGCTCGTGCATGCGTTTGATGACGCGCCGGGCAGCTTCCGGATAGTTGGGCGCCTTCGAATAGTGCCTCGCCCTCTCCGGGTCCCAGAACTTGAAGTCCGGCATATAGATGTCGATCACGCCATTCATCAGTTCGATGGACTCGAGCGAGTCGTAGGCGCTGGTGTTGTAGACCAGCGGCAGCCGCAGCCCGCGCTCGATGGCCAGCGGCAGCGCTTCGAGAATCTGCGCCACCACGTGTTCGGGCGTGACGAAGTTGATGTTGTGGCAGCCAAGATCTTGGAGGCGAAGCATCATCGCCGCCAGCTCGTCCGGCTTCGTCTTCTGCCCCACTCCTTCCCAGCTGGTTTCGAAGTTCTGGCAGAAGACGCAGCGCAGGTTGCACCAGCCGAAAAAGATGGTGCCGGAGCCGTTCCAGCCGCGCAGGCAATCTTCTTCACCGTGATGCGGAAAGTAGCTGGAGACGACGGCGTAGCGGCCGGTCTTGCAGACAGCGAAGCGGTCGTGCAAGCGGTCGACGTGGCAGTCGCGCGGGCACAGCGTGCAGTCGGCCAGCAACGCCAGCGCGCGCTCGGCGCGCCGCTCGAGTTCGCCGGATTCGAACAGGGACAGATAGGCAGGTTGAAACTCGGCGCGCCTCCGGCAGATCGCGACGGTGCTCATGCCTAGACCGACTCCAACTGATTCTAACTCATCGCACAAGCGAATCGAAATCTCAAGCGAACGAATCTGTACTCTTGACAATGAACGGCTCATATCCTATACTATGGCTGCACTAAAAGAGGATATGGCCATATGTTGGCGTAATCTGCTGAAATATAAGGACGTACGGAGGGATTAGAGAATGTCAAGAATCATCGGCATAGACTTGGGAACCACGAACTCCGTTGTGGCCGTGATGCAGGCGGGCGAGCCTGTGGTGATTCCCAACCAGGAAGGCAGCCGGATTACACCGTCGGTTGTCGGCTTTGCCAAATCGGGCGAGCGGCTGGTGGGTCAGGTAGCCAAGCGCCAAGCCATCACCAACCCGGAGAACACTGTCTACTCCATCAAACGCTTCATGGGCCGCCGGTTCCACGAGGTACGGGAAGAAATCAAGCAAGTTCCCTTCAAAGTGGTGGAGGCCAAGAACGGGGACGCCTGGGTCGAGGTGATGGGCAAGCAGTACTCGCCCCCACAGGTGTCGGCCATCATCCTTCAGAAGCTGAAGGCTGCGGCGGAGGACTATCTGGGCGAGAAGGTGGAGAAAGCGGTCATTACCGTTCCGGCCTACTTCAACGACAGCCAGCGGCAGGCGACCAAAGACGCGGGCGAGATTGCAGGTCTGGAGGTTGTTCGCATCATCAACGAGCCGACCGCGGCGGCGCTGGCCTACGGGCTCGACAAGAAGAAGGACGAAGTCATCGCGGTGTACGACTTCGGCGGCGGCACCTTCGACATCTCCATCCTCGAGGTCGGCGAGGGTGTGGTTGAAGTCAAAGCCACCAACGGCGACACCCACCTGGGCGGGGACGACATCGACCAGAGAGTCATCGACTGGATTATTGAAGAGTACCGCCGCGACCAGGGCATCGACCTCTCCAAGGACCGCATGGCGTTGCAGCGGCTGAAGGAAGCGGCGGAGAAAGCCAAGATCGAACTCTCGCAGTTGATGGAGACGGAGATCAACCTGCCGTTCATCACCGCCGACGCCAGCGGCCCCAAGCACCTGCAGCTCAAGCTCACGCGGGCCAAGCTCGAACAGTTGATGGAAGACCTCATCCAGCGCTCGCTCGGTCCCTGCCGGCAGGCGCTGGCTGACGCGGGCTTGAAGCCCGGCCAGATTGACGAAGTGGTGTTGGTCGGTGGCTCGACCCGCATCCCGCGCGTGCAGCAAGTGGTGAAAGAGCTGTTCGGCAAGGAGCCGCACAAGGGAGTGAACCCCGACGAAGTGGTGGCGGTGGGCGCGGCCATCCAAGGCGGCGTGCTGGGCGGGGAAGTGAAGGACATCCTGCTGCTCGACGTCACGCCGCTTTCGCTCGGGGTGGAGACGCTGGGCGGCGTAATGACCACGCTCATCCCGCGCAACACCACCATTCCGACCCGCAAGAGCGAGACCTTCTCCACCGCAGCCGACAACCAGACCTCGGTGGAGATTCACGTATTGCAGGGCGAGCGGCCGATGGCGCGCGACAACCGCACTTTGGGCAAGTTCCACCTGGTGGGAATTCCGCCGGCGCCCCGCGGCGTGCCCCAGATCGAGGTGACGTTCGACATCGACGCCAACGGCATCCTCAACGTCTCGGCCCGCGATGTGGCCACTGGCCGCGAGCAGAAAATCACCATCACCGCCTCGAGTGGCCTCTCCAAGGAGGAAGTGGATAGGATGGCCAGGGACGCCGAGGAGCACGCGGCGGAAGACCGCAAGCGCATGGCGGAAGTCGAGGCGCGCAACCGGCTCGACACGATGGTCTACAGCGTGGAGAAACTGCTGCGCGAGAACCGCGAGAAGCTGGCCGCCGACGACGTGACGGCGGTCGAGGCGGCCCTGGAGGATGCGCGCAAGGCGCTCCACGAAGGCGCGATGGACCGCATCAGCGTGGCGCTCGACAACCTCACCAAGGTCAGCCACCGGATGGCGGAGGCGATGTACCAGAAAGCCGCCGCTGGATCGGCTCCCGGCGCGGCGGCGGCTGGCGAGGCGGGTGGTGCCAAGCCGAGGGAGGAGCCGAAGCAGGGCGAAGTCATCGACGCCGAGTACGTGGACGTGGACGACAAGAAGGTGAACTAAGAACGACCCATGACCAGCCCGCAACGCACACCCAGCGAGGACGAGGGGTTCCGCACCTACCCGGTCAGCCTGCACATCGAGCGTACGGGCCCGCCGCGGAAGATTCGTTCGCTCACCGACGGTGGGGCCGTCTACCAGGTAGCGCTCTCGGCACAGCCGGGACGGCTGTGGCGCAGCTTGTTTCTCGAGCAGGACGAATACGAGCCTGACTTTGTTCCGTCTTTGGTGCGCTTTACCTACCATCCGCCGGGGGCCAACTTTGCCGCCGAGGAGTGGCAACTGCAGGCGCGGCTGAAGCTGCTCGATCTCTGGATCGATGCCACCAACCGCCGCTGCGCCGGTCCGGCGCGGGCAGAGCGCAAGATGGGTCCGGCCGACCGCCGTAAGAGTCAGTAGGTCATGGCGACGGCGACCAAGCACGATTACTACGAGCTGCTGGGGGTGAGCCGCGAGGCTTCGGCCGCCGATATCCGCAAGGCCTACCGGCGGCTGGCGCGCAAGTATCACCCCGACGTCAACCCCGGCGACAAACACGCCGAAGAAAAGTTCAAGCACATCCAGGAAGCCTACGAAGTCCTGAGCGACCCCAAGAAGAGGAAGATGTACGACCAGTACGGCTTCTACAACGAACAGTTCAAGCCCGGCCAGGGAGCGCCGGCGGCAGGCTTCGACTTCAGTGGGTTTGACTTCTCGAACCTGGGCGGCGGGGGCGGCTCAAGCTTCCGCGATATTTTCTCCGACTTTTTCTCGCGCTTTGCGGGCGGCCCGGCGGAGGCGGCGCCGGAACCGCAGCGGGGCAGCGACCTGGAGTATCAAGTCGAGATCAGTTTCTGGGAGTCCATTCGGGGTACGGTGCGCAAGCTGACGATTTCGCGACTGGACGCTTGCGCGGCGTGCAGCGGCACGGGGGCCGTCGGCGGGCCGGCGACCTGCTCAGCCTGCGGCGGCCGTGGCCAGGTGGTGCAGGCGGCCGGGCCGATGCGCTTCAACATGACCTGCACGCGCTGCGGCGGCTCGGGCCGCGTGCGAACGAACTGCCGGCACTGCGGCGGCGAAGGGCGCGTGCCGCAAACGGAGACGATTGACGTCCGTATCCCGGCTGGGGTGGCAGAGGGCTCGCGAGTGCGGGTGGCGAGGATGGGCAATGCCGGCCTACACGGCGGCCCGTCGGGCGACCTCTACATTGTGACGAGAGTGCAACCGCATCCGTTCTTCGAGCGACGCGGCGACGACCTCTACACCGTTGTGCCCATCTCGGTGGACGAAGCGGCGCTGGGGGCCAGGATCGAAGTGCCGACGATTGACGGCCGCGCCCTGCTGAAGGTTCCGCCGGGGACGCAGTCGGGGCAACGGTTCCGCCTGCGCGAAAAGGGCGCGCCCTCGCTGCGCACCGGGCGGCGCGGCGACCAGTTTGTCGAAGTGCGCATCGTGCTGCCCAAGGTGCTGGACGAGCGACAGAAGAAGCATCTGCAGGATTTTGCCAAGCTGAGCCGCGAGAACCCGCGGGCGGAAATCTACGCCGCGGCCACGCGCTAGAGGCTGCCATGCCCCGAGGCCGCAAAGGAACCGGAAAGAAGCGCCGGATGCGGGTGGGCTACATGATCAGCGCCGTGGCGGAAAAGTACGGGCTGCATCCGCAGACGCTGCGGCTCTACGAGCGCGAAGGGCTGCTGACGCCGTCGCGCAGCGACGGCAACACGCGCTTCTATACCGAAGCCGATCTGAAGCGGCTGGAAGTCATTCTGAGTCTGACGCGCGACCTGGGAGTGAACCTGGCGGGCGTGCAAGTGGTGCTCAACATGCGCGAGCGGATTGAAGAGCTGCAGACCGAGGTGCGGCAGTTCGTCGAGTTTGTGAACCAAGAGCTCGAGCGCATGCGCGACCGCGCCATGCAGGAGCGCTTTCGCACTGCGCTGGTGCGTGTCGGCCCCCGCGTCGGTGCGAGCGAACCCGAGAAGGCCAAAGCTTCCTAATCGTTCTTGAGGCGTGGGTCGGTGAGAATCGAAAAAATGTAGGAGTGCTCGCGCTGGCCAAACTGCTGTCGCAGATGTCGCAAGTTTCCCAACAGCCCCGACGCCCAGGCGCGCTGGAAGTGCGCTTTGGGAATGGCGTGCTCGTGAGTTGAAGGCTGGAGCGAGCCGGCGTCGGCGGTGTAGGTGAAGCGCCGTCCGGCGAGCTCGTAAAACTCTTCGCCGGCGTGCCGGATGATCTCGTTCCAGATGTCTTCGAATGCAGTCACGAGGTTCGGGCGAATGTTAAATCTACTCGATGGCAAGAAACCGAACAGCCAGGAGCGTTAGGTAAGCGACTTCCCGGGGAGGAACACGAACTCATTATTGTGGCCACGCAAGCGGACAAGCTCACAGAGTTGACAGTGAGAGAATGGTGTGCTACAGGCATTGCAAAGGTTGCTGGAGGTGCCACCATGAACCAAACGAAGCTTATCATAGCTCTCCTTGGCGCTTTCACAACACTGTTTCTAGGTCCTCAATTCGCAATGTGTCAGCTTGGCCTGGTCGTTGTTCCCGCGATCCAAGCCAATGCCCCTGTAGCGGTCATGGGAGTGGGAGTGCGCAAGGACGAGAGCGGATCGTCATATTTGCGTTTTTTCATCTTAAGAAACGAATCAGCATCGAGGCTGGACAGACTTCAGCTGGGCTGGACTCTTCACGATTGCGGGCCTGCTGAAAGCGACATAGTTGGCTGTGAGAGGAAGGCACCCGCCATGAAGGGTGTCTCGTCATTGCTCAATGTGGAACTCCATCCGGGACAGGAGAAGAGCTTAGATGCCCCTATTGTTCACGTTGACAAGCTGAAAGCCAAGCTGCGAGCGCGCGGCCTGGACCTGCGCCATTTTTTCGTCGTTGTAGCGGGCGTTACACAAGCCGGGTTTGGGGACGGGAGCGAATGGGAATATGACATAGTCAATGAGAACCAGTGGGAATGGCAGGACTCCGAGGCAGGTTCCACGACCGGAAACGTTGCAACTTCGAGCGCCAGTTGTGAGGAGACCTGTGCGCGGGCGTGCGATCCAGATTTGAACCAATGCCGAGCAGCCCACCGCGCATACGTTTGCTGTTGTGACGCCGCAGGATGCTGGACCGCGAATTGCGCAAGGGGATGCGGGATACCAGCTCTGATAGTAGGCCATGGAACTGCGGTGAATCCGACGTTTACGTCGGTTTACATTACTCTGACCGCCTCTAAGTGGACGAGTTTGCAGTTCGGTTAGGCACCGGCCTTGCTTGTCCTCTGTCGGCCGGTGACTCCCCCGGCATCGCACGCCCGTTGTCATTCTTCATCCGTTCAACTATGCTTCGGCTTCCCATGGCGGCGACCAACGGCGGTTGTCCTCTTTGCAGCGGCACCGGCTGGAAACCCGCGTCCGCTGACGGTACGGTGCGCGGCGTCGTGCGCTGCGACTGCATGGCGCAGGCGTCGCTCGAGCGCCGGCTGCGCGCCGCGCGCATTCCGCCGCGTTATCAGCACTGCGACTTCGCGAGCTTCCAGGCCAACGTGCACGAGCAGGCGGCCTTCAACCAGAGCCTGAGCGCGGCGCGGATGCAGGCGGAAGCCTTTGTGCGCGACTTCGTGCCCGGGCGCACCGAGTTCGGCCTGCTCTTCATGGGCCGCAGCGGGGTCGGGAAGACGCACCTGGCGGTGGCGGTGCTGCGCGGGCTGCTGGAGCGCGGCGCCGACTGCCTGTTCTGTGATTTCCGCGAGTTGTTGAAGACGATTCAGGACAGCTACAACTCCGTTTCGCAGACGACTGAGATGCAGGTGCTGACGCCGGTTCTGGAGAGCGAAGTGCTGCTGCTCGACGACCTGGGCGCGAGCAAACCGTCCATCTGGGTGCTCGACACCGTCGGCCACATCATCAACACGCGCTACAACGACCGCCGGGTCACGCTCATCACAACGAATTATCTCGACACCAAGTCGAGCCCCAATGAGGACACGCTGTCGGAGCGCATCGGCGAGCGGATGCGCTCGCGGCTCTACGAGATGTGTCGGGTGATTGACGTCAACGCCGACGACTTCCGCCGCCGGGTCAAACAAGCGCAATACCACTTCCGGTAGCGCAATCCGCAGCATTGACACGGTTTTGGGGAATCCGCTATAGTGCCGCAAGTGTGCTGGTGGGGGACGGGAATCAGCACACGCCGGCTGTTCCGAGGGACCAGCGCCGCGACGAAGTTGCTTCTTCGCTTTCGCAGATTCCGCGCAGCCGGTGAGTAGAAAAGGACAAACGTTGCCCGACACACCTGAGAACCTGCCGACACCGGCGGAGGCTACGGCCGAGCCGGTGACCGAGCCCGCCAATCCTGCGGAATCCCTCGAAGCTGAAGCCGCTGAAGTGGAAGACTTGACCACAGTGGAGCTCGAGCAACTGCTCGACGAGTACAGCCCGCAGGCGGCGCCGGCGACCGGCGAAGTGCGCCACGCCACGGTAGTGAAGTTCACCGAAGATGGCGTGGTGGTGGACCTCGGCCTGAAGTCGGAAGGCCTGGTGCCGTTGGCCGAGTTCACCGACGAGCAGGGCAACCCTACCATCCAGCCGGGCGACTTTGTTGAGGTGCTGCTGGAAGGCGGCACCACCAACGAGGGCTACATCCCGTGCTCGTCGGAAGGTGCGCACCGGCTGAAGTTGTGGGACGAGGTGGAGCGCGCCTACCGGGAGAAGGAGAAGGTGCGCTGCAAGGTGGTGGAGCGCGCCAAGGGCGGCTACGAAGTCGAAATCAACCTGTCGGGCGCGCATCCGGGTCGCCGACCGCTCTCGGCCTTCCTGCCCGGCTCGCAGGTAGACCTGCGGCCGGTGCGCAACTGGGAAGGGTTCATCGGCAAGGAGATCCCCTGCCGGGTGCTGAAGCTCAACCGGCGGCGCGGGCGCGTGGTGGTGAGCCGGCGCACGCTGCTGGAAGAAGAGCAGGCGCTGCGGCAGAAGCTGTTCGACGAAGTGCTGAAGCCGGGCGCAGTGGTCATGGGCAGGGTGAAGAACCTGACCGACTACGGTGCTTTCATCGACCTCGGCGGCATCGACGGCCTGCTGCACATCACCGACATTTCCTACCGGCGGCTGGGACACCCGTCGGACGCGCTGCAACCCGAGGACGAAGTGCGGGTGCAGGTGCTGAAGATCGACAAAGAGAAGCAGCGCATCTCGCTGGGGATGAAACAGCTTGAGCCCGACCCCTGGGTGGACGCGGCGAAGAAGTATCCCATCGGGCAGCGGGTGCGCGGGCGCGTGACGCATCTGGTGGACTACGGCGCGTTCGTGGAGCTGGAGCCGGGGGTGGAAGGGTTGATCCACGTTTCCGAGATGTCGTGGACGCGGCGGGTGAAGCACCCGTCGGACATCTTGAAGCCGGAAGACTGGGTGGAAGCGGTAGTGCTCGATGTGCAGCCAGGCGAGAAGCGCATTTCGCTGGGGCTGCGGCAGACGCAAGCTGATCCCTTCGAGCGCGTGCCCCAGCGCTATCCGGTGGGGCGCGACGTGCGCGGGCGCGTGCGGACGCTGACCGACTTCGGCGCCTTCATCGAAGTCGAACCGGGCATCGAAGGCTTGGTGCACCACTCCGAGCTGAGCTGGGACCGCGGGGTGAAGAAGCCGGCCCAGGTTTTGAAGCGCGGCCAGGAAGTCACGGCCAAAGTTTTGAAAGTGGATGTGCAGAACCGGCGGCTGAGCCTGAGCATCAAGGCCGTAACGCCCGATCCGTGGGCGACTTTCGCAACGCATCTGCAACCGGGCGCGGTGGTTAAGGGCAAGATTTTGCGCCGTACGGATTTCGGCGCCTTCGTCGAGCTGGCGCCGGGCGTGGAAGGATTGTGCCACGTCACCGAACTGCCCTCGGACGCCGATGAAGCCGTGAAGAACGGCGAGGAGTATGAATTCCGCGTGCTCAAGGTCAGCCCCAACGAGCGCCGCATCAGCCTGAGCCTGCGCTCGGAGCTCGACCGCAAGGCCGCGCAGCAGTACGGCGGCCAAGGACGCGGTACGGCAACGCTGGAAGAGATTCTGACTGCCAAGCTTCAGCATCCGGGCACGGAAAAATCCTAGCCTGCCTGCGGCAAGCAGGCGTCCGAGCAATGAGGAGGCTGCCATGACCAAGGCCGACCTGGTGGACGAAATCTCCCGGGCCATCGCCGCGACCCGCAAGGACGCGGAATCAATCGTCGAGACGGTGTTTGAGTCCATCGTCAAAGCGCTGCAGGGCGACGACAAGGTGGAGATTCGCGGCTTCGGCAGCTTCCGGACGCGCAAGCGGCGCGGGCGCATCGGGCGCAACCCCAAGACGGGCGTGAAGGTGGAAGTGCCGCCCAAGCGCATTCCGTACTTCAAGCCCAGCAAAGAGCTCAAGGAGCTCGTCAACTCCGGCTCGGCCACGCCCGCCGGCGGCTAGTTTCATGGATTATTTGTGGACGCCCTGGCGCTACCAGTACGTGAGTACAGGCGGCGACAGGTCCGGCTGTATTTTCTGCGCAGCCCTAAAGCGCAACAACGATGCCGAGACGCTCATCCTGTTTCGCGGGCAGCACAACTTCATCCTGCTGAACCGATTCCCCTACACGACGGGCCACTCGATGATTGCCCCGTTTGCGCACGTGGGTGAGCTCGACAAAGCCGCGCCGGACGTGCTGGGCGAAATGATGCGACTGGCGCAGCGCCTCCAGCGCGCCTTCGGAGAGCTCTACAGGCCCGATGGCTACAATCTGGGGATGAATCTCGGCCGTGTGGCCGGCGCCGGCGTCGCCGACCACTTGCATCTGCACGTGCTGCCCCGCTGGACGGGCGACACCAGTTTCATGACCACCGTGGGCGAGACGCGGCTGGAGCCCGAAGACCTGGCGACGACGTATGCCAAGCTGAAGCCCTTTTTCGAAAAATGATTCCTCCGTGTCTCCCGTGACTCTGTGGCTAATCTTATCTGTTAGAATCGCGCTTCCACCGCTGAGAGGCCTTCCATGAACCTCGAGCTGAGCGACGACCACAAGACGGTTTTGAAAACCGCGCGGGAGTTCGCCGAAAAAGAGGTCAAGCCACTCGCGCACCACTTGGACCAGACCGGCGAGTTTCCCCGCGAGACGGTCCGCAAGGCCGCCGAGCTCGGCTTCGCCGGGGTCTATGTTCCGGAGCAGTACGGTGGCGCAGGAATGGACCACCTCTCCTATTCCATCATTATCGAGGAGATCTCGCGCGTCTGCGCCTCGACCGGCGTGATCCTCTCCGTTTGCAATACTCTTTTCTGCGACCCGATTCTGCGCTTCGGCAACGAGGAGCAGAAGAAGAAGTATGTCACGCCGCACGCTCGCGGGGAAAAAGTCGGCTGCTACTGTTTGACTGAGCCGCAGGCTGGCTCCGACGCCGCCAACCAGAAGACTATGGCAGTGAAGAAGGGCGACAAGTACATCCTCAACGGCACCAAGGCCTGGGTGACCAACGGCGCCGTGGCCGAAGACGCCATCGTCTACGCCGTCACCGACCCGTCGAAAGGCTCGAAGGGAATCAGCGCCTTCATCGTTGAGGCGAGTTTTCCGGGCTGGAAGGTTACGCGCGAAGAAAAGAAGATGGGCATCAACGCCACCGCCACCGCCGAGATTGCGTTGCAGGATTGCGAAGTTCCGGCTGCCAACCTTATCGGCGCCGAAGGCATCGGCTTCCGCATCGCGCTGCGCACGCTCGATGACGGCCGCGTCGGCATCGCTGCCCAGGCCACCGGCATCGCCCAGGGCGCGTTCGACGAAGCGCTCAAGTATTCTCAGGAGCGCGTCGCCTTCGGCCAGCCCATCGGCAACTTCCAGGCGATTCGGTTCATGCTGGCCGACATGGCGACCGAGATTGAGGCCTCGCGGCTGCTGCTGCGCCGCGCCGCCTGGTTGCAGGATCAGACCGGTTTTTCAACGGTGGAGCCGCGCTACGGGCTCGAGGCCTCCATCGCCAAGCTCTATGCCAGCGAGATGGCGGCGCGCGTCTGCCACAAGGCGGTGCAGATTCACGGCGGCTACGGCTACAGCCGCGAGTACGCGGTCGAGCGCATGTACCGCGACCAGCGCATCACCGAACTTTACGAAGGCACCAGCGAGATCCAGCGCCTCGTCATTGCCCGCCACCTCCTCGGCAGCTAGGTTGCCAGTCAGGAAACCGTAGATGGACGCGGGCTCGCTTGTGGGTTTCGAGCCTCTCTGCTAGAATAAGTTTTTGAAAGGAGCCGCGAGGAAGTACTGTGAAGAAGGGCATTCATCCCGATTACCACGAAGTGATGGTTTCCTGCGCGTGCGGAAACACGTTCAAGACCCGCTCGACAGCCAAGGGCGACCACCTGCGCGTTGAAATCTGCGCCGCCTGCCACCCCTATTTCACCGGCAAGATGAAGTTCGTCGATACCGCTGGCCGCGTTGAACGCTTCCAGCGCAAGTACGCCGCGGCCCAGCCCGCTCCGCCTCCGGTCAAGCCCGCCGCCCGCATCATCTCCAAAAAGTAAGTGCTGTGTTCGTTACCGGTCTCCGATGATCAGTGTTCCTCAATTACTTTTATCTTTGTTCATTTGTTATCCTTGTTCAGTTCTGTGCATCTGTGGCTTCAACCAGTCTTGAAGGATTCTCCGACTCGCAGTAGACTCTTCCGCCAGCCATAAAGTGCGCGATGGTTGAGACTGCTCCGCCTCGAGTCACGCTTCGCAACTACTTTTCTCATCCCTACGACTCCGCCATTGCGGCGGCGCGCACCTGCTACTCGCCGGTCATCGTCCAGCCCGAGGAAATCACCGACAAGCAGCGCCTGACCATCGGCGCCGCCACCTTCGAGGGCGGCCACCACACCGTCTACCAGCACGCGCACTTTGAGTTCGGGCTCGAAAACGTCAGCCGGCAGTTTGTTTGGAGCTTCCTGCACGCGCATCCGTTCTACAACTCCGAGCAGCAGTCGCAGCGCTACGTGCGGCAGGACCACGTGCAGGCGTTCGTGCCGCCGCTGGAGGGCGAAGCGCGCCAGGTGTACGAGCGCGCCGTAGCGCGCGCCTGGGAGCGCTACCGCGAACTCAGCGCGCTGCTTTACGACGAAACCCACTCCACGCTGGCCGACATCTGGCACCTCTCCGAGATGAGCCACGAGCGGCGTCGCAAGAAGGTCGCCCGCCAGGCGGAAAAGAAGGCCATCGAAATCGCCCGCTACGTTTTGCCCATCGCCGCCTTCACGACGATGGTGCACACACTGAGTGGCATCACCCTGCACCGCCTCTGGCGGATGCAGCGCGCCGGCGACACGCCCCACGAAGCCTCGCTCGTCGTCAACGAGATGGTGGCGCGCGTCAAGGAAGTTGACCCGCAGTTCTTCGAGCGCATCGGCAAGGAACCGTTGCCCGAGGAGAAGCTGCCCGAGTGGCGCTTTATGGAGAAGCCGGCGACCAACGGCTTTCACGCGGAATTCGATTCGCAGCTCGGCGGCCGCGTCTCTGTCCTACTTGACTATTCCGCCAACGCCGAGCGCGTCGTTGCCCAGGCGGTGCGCGCCGTGCTCGGCCGCTCGGAGTCGGAGCTGTCCGACGACGCCGCGCTCGACGAAGTGATGAACCCGGCCAAGAACCGCTACCGGCTCGAGACGCTCAACGTCAGCGGCCACTCGCCGCTGATGCGCGCGCTGAACCATGCCCACTACACTTTCGCCAAGCGCATCAGCCACACCGCCGACAGCCAGGACCAGCGCCATCGCATGGTGCCGGCTTCGCGCCCGATGATGCTGCTCACCGACTCGCCTGCGCCCGACTACATCACGCCGATGCTCATCCGCCGCGTGGCCGCCGCGCGCGAAGTCTACGACCGCGCCATGGCCGAAGCCTGGGAGGCGAAGAACCACTTGCTGGAGCTGGGCGTGCCGCGCGAGTTCGCCCTCTATGTCCTGCCCAATGCCACTGCGGTGCGCTTTGTCGAGTCCGGCGCACTCATCCACCTGCTGCACAAATGGACCATGCGTACCTGCTTCAACGCCCAGGAAGAGATTTACCAGGCTTCGATGGAGGAAATCGAACAGGTGCGCCGCGTGCACCCGCGCCTGGCGCGCCACCTCGGCCCGCCCTGCTACATCCGCGCCGGCATCGCTTCGCCCATCTGCACCGAAGGCTCCCACTTCTGCGGTGTCAAAGTCTGGGAGTCGTTTCCCACCATCGACCGACAGCTCTAGCCGCTCGGCGTATTTGGAACCGCAGATGAACACAGATGGAGAGAACTGCCGATTTAGGCGATATAATGGACACAGCAGCATCTAAGATAACAGGTGCCAATATGCAGCGCGTCCTCACATTTATCCTTGCGCTGCTCGGCCTTTGTGCGCCTGTCCTGGCCTACGACCGTGAGCTGAGGCCGGAGCAGCTCCGCGAGGGGTTCTACCTCGGCAAGAACGACAAGCGCTACAACGAGTTTGCCCGCGACTATGCAAAGACGTTCCCGTTGCCCAAAGAGGGCATCCACATCGAGCGCGTAGAAGTCCGCACTCCTTTCAAAGAGATGGTCGACCGCGCCCGGCGCGCTGCCGACGGCTACAGCCCCGTCACCGCGGAAGCCGACTACAAGAAGCAGCCGCCGCCACTCATCGTCGAGGTCACGCTCAAGCTCACGCCCAGTTTCCCCGCTCACACGCCGCACGATTTTCCGGTTGCCTATGGGCCGGTCTATTTCCGCGACGCGAACTTCTGGGAGGAGTTCGATGTCCACCTGGTGCAGCGCGGCGACATCATGCCGGAGGCGCGGACCGGCCGACCGATCGAAAGCTGCGACACCTTCGGCGGTTGCATCCTGGTCGGCGCGGTCGTGACCTACATCTTCGACCCCGACCGGGTCGCCTCGCGCCCGGCCACTGTGGTCGTTTTGAGTCCCGACGGCCAGAAGCTTGAAGCCGAGTTCGACCTCGACCGGTTGAAGTAGGCGGTTGCGACGGCGCGCGCCGACTCTGCTATACTCACGCCGTAGCCATGCCTCTCCGAGTGCGAACCCGGCAAGAGGACGACAAAGCGATGGTGGTGGCGCTGACCGGCCACCTCATCCTGGATAACGGAACCATGCTGCACGACGAAGTGAAAAGCCTGATTGAAGGCGGCGCCAAGTGCGTACTGGTGGATCTGGCGGGCGTGGACTTCATCGACAGCCACGGCATCGGCCAGATGGTCGCCTGCGAGACCACCGCGCGCAACCGCAAGGCCCAGGTGCGCTTCGTCGGGCTGCGCCCAAAAATTTTCAAGGTCATGGAAATGACCGGCATGCCGTCGGTGCTCAAGTTCGAAGCCGACCTGCCCACTGCGCTCAGCAAGCTTGGCCAGGCCTAGCCCCGCCGGGGCTGACACCTTTTTTCTCCGCAAACATTTCCCGGGAATGGACTGCAACGATGGCAACGCTGTTTGAAAAGTTGGATCAGGTGGAGACGCGCTACGACGAGCTGACCCACGAGCTCGCCCGGCCCGAAGTGTTGGCCGATAGCGCGCGCTACCAGAAGCTCGCCAAGACGCACGCTGAGTTGCGGCTCGTGGTCGAGAAGTACCGCCAGTGGAAGGAGCTCGACCGCCACTTGCGCGAAACCAGGGCGCTTCTCGACGACCCCGAGATGAAACAGATGGCGCACGACGAACTGAAGCAGCTTGAAGCGCAGAAGGATGCCTGCGAGCAGGAGCTGAAGCTGCTCCTGCTGCCCAAAGACCCCAATGACGAGAAGAACGTCATCCTCGAAATCCGCGCCGGCACCGGCGGCGACGAAGCCTCGCTCTTCGCTCAGGAGCTGTTTCGAATGTACACGCGCTACGCCGAGTCGCAGCGCTGGAAGGTGGAGGTGCTGTCCACCAGCCCCAGCCCTATCGGCGGCCTCAAAGAAGTCATCGCCTCGATTCAGGGCGACAAGGTCTATAGCAAGCTCAAGTACGAAAGCGGTGTGCACCGCGTGCAGCGCGTGCCGGAAACCGAGCAGCAGGGTCGGATTCATACCTCGGCGGCGACAGTCGTGGTGTTGCCGGAAGCCGAGGACATCGACATCCAGATCGAGCCCAAAGACCTGCGCGTGGACACCTTTTGCTCCTCCGGCCCCGGCGGCCAGTCGGTGAACACGACGTATTCGGCGGTGCGTATCACCCACCTGCCCACCGGCCTCATCGTCACCTGCCAGGACGAGAAGTCGCAGATCAAGAACAAGGCCAAAGCTCTGCGGGTGCTGCGCGCGCGGCTCTACGACATCGAGTTGGAGAAGCAACAGGCTAAGCTGCGCGCCGAGCGCCGCGGTATGATTAAGACCGGCGACCGCAGCGAAAAGATTCGCACCTACAACTTTCCTCAGAACCGCGTCACCGACCACCGCATCGGGTTTACACTGCACCAGTTGCCCGAGGTGCTCGACGGCAAACTCCAGCCGTTGCTCGACGCCTTGGTCGCCCACTACCAGACCGAGCGCCTCAAGCAGGAGCTCGTCGAAGCCTGACGCATTCTAGTTCATCTGTGGTTTCATAATTCCTATGACCCTGCGCCACGCCTTGCGCCAAGCCATCGCCGAGCTGACCGCAGCCCAGGTGCCTTCGGCCTCCACCGCCGCCGAGGTGCTGCTGATGCACGTGCTGGATGGCGACCGCGCGTTCCTGTACGCTCATCCTGAAGCCGAGCTTTCGCTCGAGCAGGAGCGCGCCTACCGCCTGCTGCTCGAGCGCCGCGCTGCCGGCACGCCTACGCAATACCTGACCGGCCGACAGGAGTTCTGGGGCATGAGCTTCCAGGTCGAGCCGGGCGTCTTCATCCCGCGCCCGGAGACCGAGCATGTGATTGAGACCACGCTCGCCATCGTCCGCGAACGTTTGATGAAACCCAACGCGCGCATTGTGGATGTCGGAACGGGGACGGGCTGCATCGCTCTGGCCCTGGCGAGCGAGCTGCCACAGGCCGAGATCTTCGCGACGGATATTTCCGAGCAGGCGCTCGCGGTCGCGCGTCGCAACGCCGAGGCGCTCGCTCTCACCTCCCGCGTGCAGCTTCTCCATTCGGACCTCCTCGACGCCTTCTTCAGTCCTCACCGGTCGCCGGTCGCTGGTCGCTGGTCGCCGGATGTCGTCGTCTCCAATCCTCCCTACGTCTCGCCCGAGGAAGCAGACCATCTTCCCCGCGAAGTCCGCGAGCACGAGCCCGCCGAAGCACTCTTCTCTCCCGATGAAGGCCTCGCCGTCACCCGCCGCCTCGTCGAGCAAGCCGCCAAGCTGCTTGCCCCTGTCGGCTGGCTCGTACTGGAGCTCGGCTATCAAATGTCCGAGCGTGTGCAGGCGTTGCTGGGCGCAGGTTGGACGAAGGTCGAAATCACACCCGACCTGCGCGGCATTCCGCGCGTCCTCTCGGCGCAATGGATCGGAACCATGGATGAACACATCAGCAGTCCGCACATCCCGTAGGTGTAGAGGATGTCGCCGAACCACAGCAGGTAGCCGTGCAGCAGCCCGAAGAGAATCAGCCACAGCATCCGCCGGTAGTGCAACCGCCGCGGCGAAAGGCCCTTCGCTTCCACCCGCTCGGTGAACAGCACCACCCCGGCGCCGAACATCATCGAGAACAGCGTCATGAACTTCTGGTCGAAGAACACGTGGCTCACGAACCAGACCCGGTAGTTCGCGCCCGTCAGGTCGCCGTAGTTGGTGGGGTAGAAGTGGGCGGAGAAGATCATCGAGAACGCCTGGATGTTCATCACCAGGATGCCGAGCAGGGCGAAGCCGCGCAGGGTGTCGAGCGCTGCGATGCGCTCCGTCTCCGCCACCGGCCCGGCCGGCCGAATTGTCGCCGCCTCTGTGCTCATGACTGGCCGTTGCGGCCCACTCTAGGTGCAAGCTTGTGCGAAGTCAATGAAGCAGGTTTCGCACGTCGACATAGGTGCCTTCAGAGTAGAGGCTTGACATTCTGAGTCCTATCCCGAGGTCCCGGGACGGCGGCGAGGCATCCGTTCTTGCCCCATGGCGTCGCGGCTTTAGCCGCGACATTGGAGCCGTCCCACCAGAATGGGGGCTCTAGCCCCTGAGGTCGAACTTCAGAGGCTAAAGCCGATGTGGAGTAAACTTTCACTATGTCAGGGCTGAAAGCCTTGACCCCACGAGCCCATGAAGCACATCGCCCACGTCGACATGGACGCCTTCTTTGTCTCGGTCGAGCTGCTCACGCGGCGCGATCTGCGCGGCAAGCCCGTGGTGGTCGGCGCGGCGGGCGACCAGCGCGGTGTGGTCGCCTCGGCCAGCTACGAAGCGCGCGCGTTCGGCATCCACTCTGCCATGCCCTCGCGCACCGCGAAGAAGCTCTGCCCCGAGTGCGTCTTTCTTCCCGGCAGCTACCACCTCTACGAGAAGTATTCGCGTCGGGTGCACACCATCCTGGAGCGCTTCACCCCAGTCGTCCAGATGGTTTCGATTGACGAGGCCTACCTCGACCTAACGGGAACCGAGCGGCTCCACGGCGCGCCACTGTGCACGGGGCAGAAAATCCAGCGTGCCATCGCGGACGATACGCAATTGCCGTGCTCCATCGGCCTCGGCACGAGCTACGTCGTCGCGAAGGTCGCTTCCGACGCTGCCAAGCCCCGCGGTATCCTCTGGGTGCCGCCGGGGACCGAGCGGGCCTTTCTCGCCCCCCTGCCCGTGCGCCGCATCCCCGGCATCGGACCCGTCGTCGAGAAAGAGTTGAAGAAGCTCGGTGTCATCACCGTCGGTGAGCTGGCCGCGCTCGAGCATGACCGCCTGACCGACGTATTCGGCAAGTGGGGGGAGTCGCTCTACCGCAAGGCCCGCGGCGAGGACGCCGAGCTATGGTTCGTCGACGACGAGCAGAAGTCCATCAGCCACGAGCGCACGTTTCTGCACGACGTCGGCGACGCCGAGGAGCTCGAAGCCACGCTCGCCTATCTCGCCCAGCTCGTCGGCCAGCGCCTTCGCGCCGCCAAACTCCACGCCCGCACCGTTATGCTCAAGCTGCGCTACTCGAGCTTTGAGACCATCACCCGCGCCCACACCCTCCGTGCAGCCACCGACCTCGACGACGCGCTCTTCCAGACCGCCCGTCAACTCTTTCGCCGCGCCTGGGATCGCAAGCAGAGAGTTCGCCTGCTCGGCATTGCCGCCGGCACGCTCGGCGAGGCGCCGGCGCAATTAGGGCTGCTGGATAAGGAGAAGAACGAGCGGCGCGAGAAGCTGGCGCGCGCCGCCGATGCGCTGCGCGAGAAACTCGGCCCCGACGTCGTCCAGACGGCGCGCACGTTGCTGCGCAAGCCGATGGTGGAAAGCTCCACCGAGCGCCCGCCCTTGCCCTCCTTCACCAAACGCAAGTAACCCTGCAATCCTTCCTTGGTTCGACCCAGCGGCTCCCGCTGCTGGGACAAGTAATTACTTTCTCTGTGCCTCTGTGGCTATAATCACTTCCGTGAGTGAATTGCGCCAGAAGGCGACGGAAGCTGTTGAGCGGCTGCGGGAGGCCGGCCACCAAGCCTACTGGGTAGGTGGCTGCGTGCGCGACCTGGTGCTGGGGCGCGAGCCCGCCGACTACGACATCGCCACAAGCGCGCCGCCCGAGGAGGTTGTCCGCCTGTTTCCCGATTCAGTGACCGTCGGCGCCCAGTTCGGTGTGGTCAAGGCGCGCCTGGGCGAGCACGAAATCGAAATCGCCACCTTTCGCTCCGACCATGGCACGCTCGACGGCCGGCACCCGCGCGAGGTGCGCTACGCCCAGACGCCGCAGGAGGACGTGAGCCGGCGCGACTTCACCATCAATGGCCTGCTTTACGACCCACTGAAGAGCGAAGTGCTCGACTTCGTCGGCGGCCAGGCCGACATCCGCGCAGGCGTCGTGCGCACCATCGGCGAGCCGGTGCTGCGCTTCCGCGAAGACTACCTGCGGCTGCTGCGGGCGGTGCGGTTTGCGGCGCGCTTCGGCTATCTGGTCGAAGCCAAAACCTGGGAAGCGCTGAAAGCCGAGAAGCGCGGCATTGAGCACGTCTCTCGCGAGCGAGTGCGGGACGAACTGCTGAAGATGCTCACCGAAGGCGCCGCGCGCCGCGCTTTTGAAATTCTCGACGGCGCCGGTCTGCTGGAAATCCTGCTGCCCGAAGTCGCCCGAATGAAAGGCGTGCCGCAGCCGCCCGAGTTTCATCCGGAAGGCGACGTCTGGATTCACACCCGCATGATGCTGGAGAGAATGGAACGACCGACACCGACCCTGGCGTTGGGCGTGCTGCTGCACGACGTCGGCAAGCCGCCCACTTTTCAAATCGCCGACCGCATCCGCTTCAACGAACACGCCGAGGTCGGCGCGGTGATGGCGGAAGAAATCTGCCAGCGGCTGCGGCTGTCGAACCGCGATATCCAGCGCGTTGTGGCGCTCGTGCGCCACCACCTGCGCTTCAAGGACGCGCCCCGGATGAAGGCCAGCACCTTCAAGCGCTTCATCTCCATGGAGGGCTTCGACGAGCATCTCGAGCTCCACCATCTCGACTGCCTCGCCAGCCACGGCGACCTCACCAATTGGCGCTTCGTCAAAGAACAGATCGAAAAGCTGCCGCCCGAAGAAGTCCGCCCGCCGCGCCTGCTGACCGGCGACGACTTGAAAGCGATGGGCTACGAGCCCGGGCCGCAGATGGGCCGCATCTTGGCGGCGCTGGAAGAAGCGCAGCTGGAAGGCACGGTTAAGACGGCCGAGCAGGCGCGTGCTTTCGTCGAGCAAAAGTTTTCGTTGGGCGCGGTGAAGCGCGGCGGCAGGAAGCGATTGTGAGCAGATATCATCAGCTTCGCGTGCAGCTCTCGATCAACGCCGCCCCCGATCGCGTCTGGGCAGCGCTCGTGGATGTGGAACAGATCAAGAAGTGGTGGGGCGCCGCTCAGGGACGGATTGAGCTGCGGCAGCGCGGCCTCTGGGCGCTGGCTTGGAAGGGTGAGCGGCAGGGCTTCGGACACGTTCTCAGCGGTCTGGTCCGCTGGCTGCGGCCGAAGCAGCGTCTGCGGGTCGAGCCGCTGGTCTACTTCAACCCTGCCCAGCCGGCGCCGCAGTTGATGCGAATGAGCCTGTCAATCACTCGGGCAGCGGGTCGGACACGGGTCGCTGTCCGGCAAGAACCGCTCGGGGAAGCACTGGACTGGGGCTCGTACAGCCGGGAAGCCGCCAGGGCCTGGAAGGCCGCATTGGAGAATCTGAAGAGGTTTCTCGAGGACTAGCGCAGAATCCAGAGCATCAACCCGCCGAGCAGAAGAACCACGCCCAAGATGAGGGCGCCCTGAATGAGCCACATCTTCCGCTCCGCCGCCGAGGCGCGCTGCCAGCCGATTCGCTGAAACATTTGAACCCCCTGCTCATCGTGGCGATGGAGATGCCCGCCGGTCGCCCCTACGTGCGGCCGACTAGAGGAAAGCTCGTGCTCGGATGAGGTGACCATCGGAATCTACCTGTGTTTATGGACAATTCGAATTGTCCGCCGACTCGGTCTCTGCTGTCAAGGGGCCAGGGGTCCTCGGGTGCCCTCTGCCTGGTAAGTCATTCATTCTCGAAGTGACACTCCGCGTAACATACACAATCTAAAGTGGAAAGTAGTTCCTTAATCTTAGTGTAGTATTATTAGGTATAGTTATATTGACAATATAGGATTTGTGTGGCATAGTTTTTGTGAGTGAGGGCAAGGGACAATGGGCAAGAGTGACGCAGTTCGCAAAGGCGACGAGCTTCCCCTTCTACCGGTTCGTGACACTGTGCTCTTCCCAGAGGGCATGGTGCCGATGACTATCGGCCGGGAGAGCTCCCTCCGGCTCATCCAATCTCTACGCCCCGAAGACCGCTTGGTAGCCCTCGTCACCCAGCGCGACCCACAGGTCGAGAAGCCCTCTCCAACCGAGCTCTATTCGGTCGGCACTGCAGCGCGCATTCACAAAATCGTCCGCCTGCCGAACGACAACTTGGTGGTGTTTGTCGAGGGCGTGCAGCGCATCCGCATCGAGGAAATCGTCCAGTACGAACCGTACCTGCGGGCGCGCGTGGAGCCGCTGGCCGACATCCTGTCGCCGCATCCCGACGCGGAATTCGAAGCCCTAGTGCGGCATGTTCGCGACCTGTTCCAGGAAGTCGTCGCTGCCTCGCCGAATCTCTCCGACGAGCTGCAGATTGCGGTCAACAACCTGCCCGACGCGGGCCGCCTTACCGATTTCATCGCCGGCTCGGTGCCTTCGCTTTCCACACCCGCCAAACAGGAGCTTCTGGAGACGCTTGACGTCCGCGTCCGCTTGAAACGACTGGCAGTGGAGCTTAGCCAGGAGCGCGAGGTGCTCCGCCTGCGCAGCAAGATTCAGTCCGACGTCCAGGAACAGGTCAGCCAGTCCCAGCGCGAGTACCTGCTGCGCGAGCAGATGAAGGCAATTCAGAAAGAGCTGGGCGATTTTGATGAAGGTCGTGAAGTTGAGGAGTTGCGCCAAAAGATAGAAAGTGCTGGCATGCCGGAGGAGGCTAAGAAGGAAGCGCTGCGCGAACTCGGCCGCCTGCAGAGAATTCCCCAGGCCGCGGCCGAGTACACCGTGGTGCGAACGTATCTGGAGTGGTTAACCGCGCTGCCGTGGTCGAAGTCCAGCGCCGGCGAAGTCGACGTCAAGCGCGCCGCCCAAATCCTCGACGAAGACCACTACGACCTCGAGAAAGTCAAAGCGCGCATCCTCGAGTATCTCGCTGTGCTTCAGCTCAAGCGCGATCTCAAAGGTCCCATCCTCTGCTTTGTCGGCCCTCCAGGCGTGGGCAAGACCTCGCTCGGCAAATCCATCGCCCGTGCGCTGGGGCGCAAGTTTGTCCGCTTCTCGTTCGGCGGCATGCATGATGAAGCCGAAATCCGCGGCCACCGCCGCACCTATATCGGTGCGCTGCCCGGCCAGATTATTCAGGGCCTGCGCCGTGCCGAGTCCAACGACCCCGTGTTCATGCTCGATGAAGTCGACAAGATCGGCCGTGACTTCCGCGGCGACCCCGCCGCGGCGTTGCTCGAGGTCCTCGACCCAGAGCAGAACCACAGTTTCCGCGACCACTACCTCGATGTGCCTTTCGACCTCTCCAAGGTCCTCTTTATCACCACCGCCAACGTGCTCGACACCATCCCGCCGGCCTTGCTCGACCGCATGGAAGTGCTTGAGCTGCCCGGCTACACGGCGGAAGAAAAAATCCAGATTGCCCGCCAGTACCTCATTCCCAAGCAGGTGAAGGAACACGGCCTCGAGCCTGACTGCCAGATTCGCTTCACCGACGAGGGCCTGAACGAAATCATCCGCCGCTACACGCTGGAAGCCGGCGTGCGCAACCTTGAACGTGAAATAGCCACGCTCTGCCGCAAGCGCGCCAAGCAGGTGGCGGAAGGCGGAACCGGGGTGCTCGAAGTCACGCCCGAGGTGGTACGCGAGTTTCTCGGCGTGCCGCGCTTCCGCGTCGAAACCGAGCTCGAAGAGCGCACGCGCCGACCCGGCGTGGCCGTGGGCGTGGCCTGGACGCCGGCGGGCGGCGACGTGCTCTTCATCGAAGCCGCGCGCATCCCGCGCAGCTCCGCCTCCGGTCGGGGCGAGTTCACCATCACCGGCCAGGTGCGCGAAGTGATGCAGGAGTCAATGAAGGCCGCGCTCACCTGGGTGCGCGCCAATGCCGAGCTCCTCGGTCTCGACGCCGCCGAGCTCGAGCGCTGCGACATCCACATTCACGTCCCCGCTGGCGCTATCCCCAAGGACGGCCCGTCCGCCGGCGTGACCATGGTGACGGCGCTCACCTCGCTCTTCACTGAAACGCCCGTGCGCCCCTACGTGGCGATGACCGGCGAAATCACGCTGACTGGCCACGTGCTACCTGTGGGCGGGATCAAGGAGAAGGTGCTGGCCGCCAAGCGCAGCGGCATCCGCGAGATGATTCTGCCGGCTGAGAACGAACCCCACGTGCTGGACGACATCCCCGAGCACCTGCGCCAGGGCATTACGTTCCACTTCGTGCGCACGATTGACGACGTGCTCGAGCACGCGCTGGGCTCGGGCCTGCTGCAGCGTCGCGCCGCCGCGAACCACGGTCGCCGCGACACCGGCACGCAGCCGGGCGTCGCCCGTCCTCACTAACCGCACTTAATCCTTGCGGGGATACTTGGGCCGCGCCGGCGGCGCCTTGTAGGTCTTCAATCCTTCCATTACCAGCTCGAGGGCTTTCTCGAGCTGCGGGTCGTGGCCTTTGACCACCAGGTCGGGCCGCTGTTGTACCTCGTAGCCGGGTGACACGCCGAGGTTCGCGACCACCCACTGGCCGCCGCTTTCGGTGGACCAGAAGGCGAACTCCGGCGCCGTCACCGACCCGCCGTCCATCAGCGGAATCTGCCTCGAGATGCCGATGAGCCCGCCCCAGGTGCGCGTGCCCACCAGCGGGCCGATCTTCTCCTCGCGGAAGTACAACGGAAAGGCGTCGCCGCCTGAGCCCGAGTGCTCGTTCATCAGCATCACCTTGGGGCCGTAGATGGCCACCGGCGGCCAAGCGACGTCCTTGCCTTCCCGCGGTGCAATCATCACGTTCCTCCACGACGGTGTTTGCACGTAATACCACGACTCTCGTCAATACGAACGGAAAGAGCTTCAGTTCCCTTGCTTAGGCGCCAACGACGGCTTGGATGTAACCTCAAAAGCTACTTCGGCGTCTTCATCAGGTCGAGCACCGCCGCCGTCATGGCGCGCACCCCGGTGCGCAGCGCCGTCTCCGCGTCCGGCGCGAATTGGGCCGAGTGCAGTGAGGGCAGCGTCTCACCTTTTTCTTTCGCTTCCTTCCACCGCTCGGGCGCGACTGCGCCGAGCCAGAACATGCTGGTGGGAATCTGCCGGCCTTCCAGGGTGTAGAGGCTGAAGTCCTCCGCACCCATCACCGGCTCGGTGTAGATGACGCGCTCCTTGCCCAACGTCTGCTCGAACACTTTGGCCAGGCGTTGTGTGAGCGCTGGATCGTTGTAGGTTGAGGGCGTACCATCACTCAGAGTCACGGTCGGGAAGCGGTTGGAGGGAATGCCGGCGGCTTCCGCCAGGCCGTGGCTAATGCGCTCAATGGAGGAAATGATCTTCTGCCGCACCTCGGGCTTGTAGGAGCGGATGGTGAGCTGCAGCCGCGCTTCGTCCGGGATGATGTTGTGCTTGGTGCCGGCGTGGAACGAGCCCACAGTGATCACGGCAGCGTCCTGCGGGTCGATCTCCCGGCTGACGATGGTTTGCAGCGCCAGCACAATCTGTGAAGCCAGAACTATGGGATCTTTGGTGGTGTGCGGGTAGGCGCCGTGGCCGCCGGCACCGCGCACGACGATGTCCACCGAGTCGGCGCTCGCCAGAGCGTAGCCTTCGCGAACGCCCACCGTGCCCGCCGGCAGCGACGCGCTGGCATGCAGCGCAATCACGAAGTCGGGCCGTGGGAAGCGCTCGTAGAGCCCGTCACGCAGCATCGCCGCCGCACCTCCGCCGACTTCTTCGGCTGGCTGACCGAGCAGTACCAGCGTGCCCGACCAGCGGTCCTTCATCCGCGTCAGCAGCTTGGCTGTGCCGAGGAAGTTGCTCATGTGGAGGTCGTGCCCGCAGGCATGCATCACGCCCGTCTCTCCCGCAGCGACCTTGACCCGCACGCGGCTGGCGTAGGGCAGCCCGGTGTTTTCGGTTACGGGCAGACCGTCGAGGTCGGTGCGCACCCACACTGTCGGCCCGGCGCCGTTACGCAGCACGACCACCAAACCGTAGCTGGTGCGCCCGGGCGCCTCGTACTTGCCGACGTTCTCCGTCACCTCAAAGGCCATCTGCCGCAACTCATCCGCGATGTGCGCCGCGGTCTCCTTCTCCTCATACGAAAGTTCGGGATGGCTGTGCAGATGCTTGTAAGTAGCCAGCAGCCACGCCAGTTCTTCCTCGACCATCTTCTCGAGCGGCGACTGCGCTGCGAGCGAAATTGGCAGCAGCAATGCCAAGGTCAACAGCACGATACGAAGCTTCAAGAGAGCCTCCTCCAGTTCAACGATCAACGATTCAACTCTTCCAGATTCCGAGTTGCTTTCGCAGCAGGACGAGCTGCCCCACGTGATAGGCGTTGTGATCCGCCACCAGCACCGCCTCGCGCAGGATGGTCTGGCCCGAGCCCCACGGAATGGCCGCGTAGAGGTCGGTCTTCGGATTCAGGATGAGCTTCTGCATCGCCTGGTTGTCGGCGCGAAAGCCGCGCAGGCTCTTCTCCCACGCCAGCGCGCTCGGCGGTGCGGCCGTGCGCGGCCAGTAGTTTTCGTAAGGCATCTCTTTGTAGTTTGGGTTGCGGCAGAAATCGAGGATGTCCCACTGGCAGATGCGAAGGTGCTCGACGAGTTGCCAGCCGGTGTGCGGCGCCCCCCGCGGCTTCACTCCACGCAACATCACGGGCCAGCCGGCCACCACGCGACCGAAGTTCAAGTGCGCGTCCTGCCAGTCGAGCAGCCGGGCGAGCTGCTGGCGCAGCTCTTTGTCGTGCTTCATTCGTAGGCCCTATTCGTCGCGGATAAGCGCTTTGACCTTGTCCACCAGCTCCGGCGGAATGTCGCTGAACCCGTGTCCCTCGCGCGCATGCCTGCGGGTCAGCTCCATCAGCTCTTCGACCGTATTCGCCCGCGCCTCGAAATCGCAATCCACGCCGACATCGCGACACCGAATGACTTTGGCCATGGCACCCTCCTGATGATCCTGTGGATTCTCCTCGTGAAAGCGTGCATCTTAGGTCGCGCCTCCGATCAAGTCAACGCGGCGCGGCGGACGTCTTCAGGCCGTGGCCGCGCGGGTAGGCTTCCGGCAGGGCGATGGGCAGCGTGCCGGTGAAGGGAGTCTCGCCGAAGATGGCGCGGGCGGCGGCGCGCTCGGCTTCGGGGTAATACTCATAAGTCAGGATGTAGCTCGGGAGCTCGGGTACAAAGCTCAGCAAATACGGGCTGCCGTAGAGCGTGAAGACGAACGGCTTGTCGGATTTCGAAATGTAGCGCAGCAGGTCGAGCTGCCAGGGCGTGAGCTCAATCGAGCCCTTGTAGGCGGCGACGCGAATGTAGGCGTTGGTGATGACGGCGTCGGCGATGTTGGCCAGTTCCTTGATGGCCTCGACTGTTTCGCGCGTGGAGGTGTTATCGAGCCGCACGTCAATGAAGTCGACGTTGGGGAAGCGCTGGCGCAGTTCGGCGGCGAAGGCTATGCCCGGGCGGTCCCGCCAGCCGTTGGGCGTGTCCAGCAGTGTCAGGAAGAGCACACGCTGCCCGGGCTTGGGCCGCAGCGGAATCACCTTGCGGTCGTCCCGCACCAGCGTTAAGGCGCGCTCCATCATCGTGCGCGCCACCTGCTGGTGCTCGGGCTTGCCCAGTGCCGCCGTGGCCTGGGTTTCTTCCACCAGGCGATTCTCGTGCAACCCCAGTTGCGCCTTGGCTTCGAGGATGCGTCGCGCCGATGCCTCGATGCGCTCCAGCGGAATCTCGCCGCTTTCGACGGCACGCTTGAGCGCCTGAACCGTCTTTGCGCTGTCGACTGGGATCAGCAGCACGTCGGCGCCCGCTTTGACCGCCAGCACCGCGGCCTCTTCGGGCGAGTATTTTGTCGTCACCCCGTTCATCGTCAACGCGTCGGTGAAGATGAGCCCGGGGAAGCGCAGGTTGTCGCGCAGCAGGTTCGTGGTTACGGTGGGTGAGAGGCTGGCAGGCGGGCAAGGGTCGGGGTCGAGCTTGGGCAGGCAGATGTGCGCCGTCATCACCGCGTCCACACCGGCTTCGACCGCGGCGCGGAACGGCGGCAGTTCGATCTGGTCGAGGCGCTCGCGCCCGAGTTCGATGATAGGCAGCTCCATGTGCGAATCGGCCGCCGTGTCGCCGTGCCCGGGGAAGTGTTTGGCGGTGGCGAGCAGCCCGCCGGCGTGCGAGCCGCGGATGTAGGCCGCGCCTAGGCGCGCCACTTGCGCGGGGTCCTCTCCAAAGGCGCGAATGTTGATGATGGGATTCCGCGGGTTGTTGTTGACGTCCACGACCGGATAGAAATTGACGCCGATCCCCAGCGCGCGGCCTTCGAGCGCAGTGATGCGTCCGGCTTCGTAGACCAGTTCTTCGCTGCCGGTTGCGCCCAGCGCCATCGCCCGCGGCACGCGAGTGCCGCCGTTGAACTGATAGCCCGCGCCGCCTTCGAGATCGGCGGTAATCAGAAGCGGCACCTTGGCGAGCTTCTGCAGATGGTTCAGCAGACGCACGTTCTCCGTCGGGTCGCGCGCGAAGGTATGAAACCCGCCGACTTTGTACTGGGTCACCCGGCGCTCCAGCTCCTTGACGTCGCTCGAGCGTGGGTCCAGGAACGGCGCCATCAGCGGTGCGACGATAAGCTGGCCGATTTTTTCTTCGAGCGTCATTTCCTTCAGCGTTTTCTCCACCCACGCGCGCGTGTTCCCGCTCGGTTCGGGATTGGTAGCTCGAACTGAACTGGAAGCCATTAGAGAGATAAAGACGCACGCCGCCAGCGCAGAGGTTCTCATCACGCAGTGAATTTGACGCCGCGCATCTTAGGCTGGCGTCGCGGGCAAGTCAACGCGAACTATTCAGGAAAGTTCATCTGCTGCAGCAGTTGCCGGAATCGCGGATCAGAACGAAGGGGGTCGAAGACGGGATCCACTTTGATAATCAGCATTTCCTCCGAGTGGGTGGCGTGAGCTTTCTCGAGCCATTCGAAGGTTCGTTCCCGGTCCCCGAGCGTGAGGAACAGAGCGGCAATGTGATAGGAGACGCCGGCAGGATTCCTCGTCGCCGCTGGTTCTATTTTCGTGAAGACTTCTAGGGCCTCGTTTCGGCGACTCGTTTTTGCTAGGACTCTGGCCCGAAGAAGTTCAGCCACGGGCGCGAAATCGGAGAGCTTCGCCGCAGTTTCGTAGGCCGCCAGTGCTTCTCGATGCATTCCTTTTTGCTCGTACGGCAGTCCCAGGCTGAGATAGGCGGGGAAGAAGTTGGGTTCGAGCTCAATCGCTTTTCCGGCCTGCTGGATTGCGTCGTCGTATCGGCGAGCATTGTAGGCAGACCAGGCAACAGTCGCCGCGTACGTCGGTGAAAGAGGATCGAGTTCCCGCGCGGTCTCTAGCTCGTGGATGGCCTCGCCGGACCGCCCCAAGTATGTCAGGTAGATGCCGTACCAGTAGTGCGCGGTGGCGTAGTTCAGGTTGAGTTCAAGGGCGCGCTGCAAGCCTCTTTCGGCTGCTGGCCAGTCGCGCTGATAAACCATCTGGATATTGGCCAGCGACGCATGAGCCTCGGCCAGGGATTCGTCGAACTCGAGCGCCTTGGCTGCCGCAGCCCGGGCTTTAGGCAGGGCTTCGTCCGGGGGCAGGTCGAGGCCTGAGAGACCGTAGTACGTGTCCGCCAGTCCAACGTAGGCGAGGGCATAGGTCGGCTCTTCTTGAATCGCCTGCTCAAAAGAATCCAACGCCTTCCTGTATTCGTAGCGGTTCCAGTAGTAGCGGCCCTTCAAGTACAGTTCGTGGGCTTCGGGATTGACGGCACGCCGATTTGCCAGACGCGCCGTCTCTCCTGGCGTGAGGGCAATCTTGATTTCCCGCGCAATCTCCCGGGCCACTTCACTCTCGAGAGCCAGAAGGTCGCGCATGTCTCGCTGGTACGCCTGTGACCAGATCTGCGTCTCACTGCGACCATGGATTAGCCGCGCAGCCACGCGCACACGCTCGCCCGAGCGCCGCACCGACCCTTCGATCACGCCGTCGACACGCAATTCTCCGGCAATCTGTGAGATCGGCTTGTCCGTGTCCTTGTAGCGCATCACCGACGTGCGGGAAATCACCTTCAAAGCTCGGATCTGGCCGAGATCGGTAATCAAGGCCTCCGTGACCCCCTCAGCGAAGTATTCCTGCTCGGGATCATTGGACAGGTTTTCGAGAGGCAGCACGGCCAGCGACTCAATCTTTGTTGTCGTGGGCGGGAATAACCGGTCTCGCACGCCACCCACATTAGCTGCCACGGCTACCGCGGCCAGCAACGCCACCGTCGCCAATCCTGTCGCCATTCTCTTCCGCGCCGCCCGGCTGAGCCCAATCGTGCTGGCGACCCGTGGGAATCCCCAGCGGCCCCCGGCCGCCGACGGCCCTACCAGTCGCCGGAGGTCAGTGATCAACTCACTCGCCGACTGGTAACGATCTTGTGGCTGCTTCTCCAGGCACTTCAGAATGATCCGCTCCAACTCAGCCGGAAGCCTTGCATTGAATTGCGTCGGCGACGCTGGTGCGTGGTCCAGAATCTGGCTGCACAATTCGGTTGCCATCTCGGCGCGAAAGGGACGTTGTCCCGTGACCATTTCGTACAGTACACAGCCCAAGCCGTAGATATCTGTGCGCGCATCCACTGGCTGGCCCCGCAACTGTTCGGGGGCCATATAGGGTAACGTGCCTGGAACTGCCCCTGTCTTGGTGAGAGTGGCCGATGCCGTCGCATCATCCACTCGTGGGAGCAGCTTGGCCAGACCGAAGTCAAGCAGCTTGGCCTGTCCCCGGTCGGTGATGAAGATGTTGGCGGGCTTGATGTCTCGATGAATGATGCCCTTTTGGTGTGCCGCCTCCAGGGCGTCGGCCAGTTGCAGGGCTAGGTCGGTCACCTGCCCTACCTCCATTGCCTTGCTTCCGATGCGGTGCTTGAGCGTTTCTCCCTGCAAGCACTGCATCGCAATGAAGGGCTTTCCCTCGTGCTCTCCGATTTCATAGATTGTGCAGATGTTGGGATGGTCGAGTGACGAGGCGGCGCGCGCTTCGCGTTCAAATCGCCTTACCGCCTCACGGTCGGCTGCCAGATCTTCCGGCAGGAACTTCAATGCCACGAGGCGGCCCAGCCGGGTGTCTTCCGCCTTGTACACCACGCCCATCCCGCCGCCTCCGATCTTCTCCACGATGCGGTAATGGGAAACCGTCTGGCCGACCATGCGGACGGGAACTGCTCCTGTGCGGGAATCCTACGCCCCGCGCATCGGCAAGTCAACGCGCTCAGTGAACTTTCTGCGCGGCCTGCTGGCGGCGCGCGGCTTCGAGCACCTGGCGGATGGCGTGGACGACAAGCTCGGGCTGGTCGAGCTGAATCCAGTGCCCGCTGTTGGTTGCGACTAGGTGCTTGCCGCTGAGCGAGAGTTGCGCCGCCGCCTCTTGGTCTGCCAGGCGCTCGTGCGAAGGATTGCTGGCCGAAAGGACGATCAGCGGCAGGTCGCCCAGATGTCCAGCTTCGGCCACCTGCGCCGCGCTTTCGGGCAGCGACTGCAACTGGCTGGCGATGGTGCGGAAGAACTTGGGCTGCGTCCAGAATGTACGCAGCAGGCCGCCAAGTTCGGGCGGCAGATTGCGCGCCGGGCCGACCAAGCGCTCGCCGCTGCCAATGCGAATCGCGCCGCCGAAGGCGAACATCACGGTCCAACGTGCCATGCCGTGCTGCTTCAGGCTGACCAGCCAGGCAATGAGTCGCGCGATCCCCACCCGGGCCAGGCGCGAGGCGTGGTGGCACATCTGGGCCGCTCGCATCAGACCTTTCCTCTTTTCGGGTGGCATCTCCAGCCACTCGCGCGGGTGGATGGGATCGACGAGGACGAGTCCGACGACTTCGGCCGGATATCGGTGGGCGAACAGCCGCACGTTGAACCCACCGAAGGAGTGACCGACGAGGACGTAAGGCCCTTCGAGCCCACCGCGCTCCAGCATCGTGTGCAACTCCTCGACGATTCGGGCGCTGGTGCGCGGCTCCGGACCGGGCTCGCTCCAGCCCAATCCGGCGCGGTCGTAGCTGACGACGCGAGTCATCTCGGCTATCTGCGGCTGCACCAATTGCCAGCTCACGCAGGAGGCCGGCAGGCCGGCGTCGAGCACCACCGTCGGACTACCTTCTCCGGTGCAGTGGAGGTGGAGGCGATGGCTGCCGACTTCAATCAGGCGGCCGGGAGGGGGATGCCGGTGCAGGTCGCTCGCCGTTCCGAGTTTCTGGTAGAGCATACCGGCCAGCGCCAGCAACAACAGCCCTGCAAGCGCGCCGAGGACGATCTGAAGCACGACTCCCATGAAGTGCACAATCTTAGTTTTGTTTTCCTGTGATGACAATTGGGGTAGAGTTGCAGCGATGGCGGTCAAAGCGATTGAGGAGATTGCCACACAGGCGGCCGAGCGAGTGCTCGGGCACTTGGAGGGCGAGCGGCTCATCCCGCGCTTCATTGATTCCTATGTGATGGGATTTGACCGTCCCCAGCTGAAGAACCCGCCGGAGCAGTTCCGCGAGCGCTCGAACCGGATTGGCCGCGAAGCGCTGGTGTTGATGGGGCTGCTGGTGTGCGAGCGCTGCGGCGAGCGGCTCTATCGTTTCCGGCTCGGCCCCCTGAAGCTGCGCGACACCGACGCGGCGGAGCGGCTGAGCGCAGCATTCTGGCAAGCGATGGGTGAGGAGCTCAAACTGCGGCCCGAGCAGGCGGCCGAGCTTCGGCTTGGAACCGACGACTATCGTGACCCGCAAGCGCGCGCCGAGGTGTTCCGGCAACGCATCGCCCCGCTGCTCGATCCGGCGCCCCAGATGAAAGATAAAGCCGAGCACGCCGGCCAGAAGTTCTACGAAGCGCTCGACAAGGTCGCCACCCAGGTGGCGACCCGCCTGTTCTCATCCTAGTTCTTTGTTCTTTGGTCGTCATTCTGAGGGGTCCGGAGGGCGACGAAGAATCTCGGAGTCGCACTGAGCAACGCTGAGATTCTTCGCCCCGATGAATTGGGGCTCAGAATGACAACGGGGTGTGGCGGGAGCGATGTCCGAGGAACGGATTTCCCCCAGCGAGGAGCGGTTCGAGCTCTGGCGGCGACGAGCCGGATGGTTGCTGGGCCCGCTGTTGTCGTTGGCGGTCTACCTGACGGCCGCAAGCCTTCCGGCCCCAGAGCGACGTCTGGCGGCCGTCCTGACCTTGGTCATTGCCTTCTGGATCAGCGAAGCGATTCCGCTTCCCATCACGGCAATGCTGGGCCCGGCACTGTGCGCACTGCTGGGAGTGGCCGAGCCCGCCGCAGTCTTCCGTCCTTTCGCCGACCGGGTCATCTTCCTTTTCGTGGGAAGCTTTCTGCTGGCGCGAGCGATGGCCGTGAACGGACTCGACCGCCGGGTTGCGCTGGCCGTGCTGAGCGCGCGAGCGGTGGGCGGCTCGCCGGCGCGATTGCGGCTGGCCATCGGACTGACGGTTTTCCTTCTCTCGATGTGGATCAGCAACACGGCTTGCGCGGCGATGGCGTTCCCCATCGTCGTCGGCATGAGCGTGACGCTGGAGCGGCTGTTCGCCGTCGAAGGCGCAAGCTTCGCGCGCGCCGGCCGCAGCTACATCACCGGCCTGATGCTAATGGTCGCCTACGCCGCCTCCATCGGCGGCCTGGCGACGCCCGTGGGCACGCCGCCGAACCTCATCGGGATGGGGATGCTGCGTGACTTGGCTGGCGTGCGCATTCCGTTTCTCCAGTGGGTGCTCGTAGGGCTGCCAATTGCGCTGGCCCTCTTTGTCCTGCTAGCAACTCTCTTGCGGTTCATGCATCCGGCGCCCACGCGGAAACTGGATGGCCTAGCCTCGAGCGTCGATGTGCTGTGCAAAGACTTGCCCCCGTGGGGCCGTGCGCAGACCTACACGCTGCTCGCTTTCTTGGTCGCAGTAGCGCTCTGGATTCTCCCCGGCGTGGTGGCGCTGGCCTTGGGAACGGACGACGCTTTCTACCGCCTGCTCAGCGAACGGCTCGACGAAGGCGTGGTGGCGGTGCTGGCGGCCTCGCTGTTGTTTTTTCTCCCGGCTACCTTCCGGCCGCTCAGTGGGGCGCTGGGTTGGCGCGATGCGGTGAAGATTGATTGGGGAACGATTCTGCTTTTTGGCGGCGGCCTGAGTCTGGGCAGTTTGCTGCAAAGCACCGGGTTGGCACAACGCGTGGGCCAGGGTCTGCTGCAGGCTACCGGCGAGCCGAGCGTGTGGCTGCTGACGGGAGTGGCCACCGGATTCGCCGTTCTGTTCACCGAGTCGGCCTCGAACACGGCGACGGCAACGATGCTCGTGCCGGTGACAATTGCGGTGGCCAACGCGGCGCACGTCTCGCCGGTCCCGCCGGTGCTGGGCGTGACGGTGGGCGCCAGCCTGGCGTTTATGCTGCCGGTGTCAACCCCGCCCAACGCGATTGTCTACGGCTCGGGATGTGTCTCGCTGACGGCGATGCTGCGCACCGGCGTGCTGCTCGACCTGCTGGGATTCGTGGCTTTGATGCTCCTGCTGCGCTGGCTGTGCCCCCTGCTCGGCCTGGCATAGACCTACAAGCCCGAGCGGTACAGCTGGTTGATGCGGCTCACGGTGGCGTTCAAGGTTTCGTGCAGCTTCTTGAGTTCGGGCGATTCGACTGTGATCTCTTGGGCGTCGATGCTGGAAACAATCTGCCGGCAGATGTCTTCCACGCGCCGCATGCGGAAGCGAATGATGGTGGCGGCAGCTTCGTAGCGGCCGCTGCCGGACGCCTGCAGGATTCCCCACAGCGTCAAGCGGATGTGGTCGATGGCGGACTTGAAGTCCTCCAGCACAGGGATGGGGATGTCGTTCCTGCGCAGCCGCGCTTCCACTTCTTCCAGCTCGGCCTTGAGGCGGTGAACCTGTTCGAGCAATTCGATCTGAGCCATGGTGTCTCCTGGGCGCGACGCTGGAGAACCGATGCTAGGACGGTGCGAGCCAATTGTCAATTCTGCGCGCGGGCGGCTAGACTCTGACCTTTATGCTCACCGTGTTCTTCATTCTGGCGGCGCTGCTGGCGATTCAGAGCCTGATTGCGCTGCAAGACGGGCCGCGGTTCCTGGCCTTCGCGAAGCGCCGGCTGGCCGAGCCGCTGCCCGACTTCGCGCCACCTGCCACGCTCATCTGCCCCTGCAAGGGGCTCGACGAAGAGCTGGAGCACAATCTCACTTCGCTGGTGGAGCAGGATTATCCCGTCCTCGAAGTCATCTTTGTAATGGCAGAGAGCAACGACCCCGCGCGCGCAGTCTGCGACCGAGTAGCCGCGAAGGCGCGTCGGCCGGTGCGTGTCGTGATTGCCGGCAAGCCCGAAGGCCGCGGCGAAAAAGTCAACAACCTGCTGGCAGGAGTAGCGGCAGCGCGGCCGGAGAGCGAAGTATTCATCTTCGCCGACTCCGACGGCCGCCCGGGGCCGCAGTGGGTGCGCAAGCTGGTGGCGCATCTTGCCGACCCTCAAGTGGGCGCCACCAGCACTTTTCGCTGGTATCTTCCGGCGGGTGATTTTCTTTCCGGCTTGCAGTCGGCTTGGAACGCCCCGGCAGTGACCTATATGGGCGAGTGGGAGCGGAACTTCTGCTGGGGTGGCGGAACAGCAATTCGCCGGAAAACGTTCGACGAAATTGACGTGCGGCGGTACTGGTCGGGGTGCATCAGCGACGACTATATGTTGACTAAGGCGCTGCGCGCGGCCGGACGGCGGATTGTTTTCGTTCCGCAGTGCTTGGTGACGACTCACCACGCCACGACGTGGTTGAAGCTGATTGAGTGGACGACGCGGCAGCTTCTGCTCACTAGGGTTTATGAGCCGCGGCTGTGGTGGCCGGGGATGGGCGTGCACGTGTTCTACTGCGGCGTATTCGTCTATGGGTTCGCGCTGGCGGCGTGGCTGCTGCCACGCTCATGGGCTTCGAGCGCGATGATCCTGCTGACGCTGGCCGCCATCAGCGCGCTTTCGGTGGCGAAGGGTGTCTATCGCTTGGCGGCGGTGCAACTGTTGATGCCGGAGCACGCCGAGCAGTTGCGGCGCACCTGGTGGAGCCCAACTCTGCAGGCGGCGCTCGCGCCGTGGCTGATGGCGCTGGCCTTTCTGCTCTCGGCGCTCACGCGACGGCTGACTTGGCGCGGCGTCACCTACGAGCTGCGCTCGCCCTGGGAGACAAAAGTGTTCAGCGACCAGGGCCTCTAGTTCCGGCCCGTCCGCGTGCGGCTTTCGACACCAATCAACAGGTGAATGGTTACTTCATTGCTCAGAATCAGGTTGCCGCCGCTCCACTGCGTCCCGAGCACATTGAAGTCGCGACGGTCGATGGTGAACGTGGCTTCGAAGCCGCCGATGTCAACCCGCTCGTCCCCGTCCATGTAGTGGCTGAATCCCAGCAGCTTGACCGGCACGGTTAGGGTGCGAGTAATGCCCCGGATGGTCAGCGCGCCCGTCACCTGCAGGGTGCCGTTCTCGCCCGGCGTCACGCGAGCGCTGCGAAAGCTCATGGTGGGGTAGCGCTCGGCATGGAAGAAGTCTTCGCTCAGGAGGGTTTGGTCGCGGTTGCCGATCTTGGTGTCAATGCTGACAAGACGCACCGTGAAATCGACCCGCGACGCGACGGGATTCTTCGGGTCATAGAGAACGGTGCCATCAAAATCTCGGAAGCGGCCTTCCTCCTTGAAGACCGACCACTTGGTAATGGTGAACTGGATGGTGGAGTCGCCCGGACGCACACGGTAGAGCGTGGCTTGTGCCGCAGCAGGCGGCGCAAGCAACGAAACCAGCAGGAGGGCAAGAAGCAGCCGAGTAGCGCGGCTCATATCGAAGCTCCTCTACGGGCTTTGCAAGCGGATGTTGTATTCGCAGACCAGCGCGTTGCGCTCTCGCTGCGGCTCGCAGATGTAATTAAACTTCCCTGCCGGGCGCGCGGCGGCCACCTCTGCCGCAGACAAGAACGGGTCGCCGGCGAAGTTCAGGTCGTGCGGGTATTGTTCGGGATAGCCGGCGCCGGAGGCTTTGAAGTGGATGTGCGCGGGATTGCGCGAGTGGGGATAGGAGCCGGGCTTGATGGTGTGGAATTCGTAGCGGCCCTGGGCGTCGGTGGTGAGGCTGCCGCGGATGCGTGCGCTGCGCGGGGGTTCGTCGGGACAGTTGTCGCGCGGCAGGGTTTGGTCACGCTCGGCGCTGGGCGGCAGGCAGTAGTACCCCTGCGCGTCGGCTTGGTGCGCGGTGAGCTGCACGCCGCCGGCGGGCGTGACGCCGTCGGGCGCATAGACAGTGCCGCGGACGATGAGATGCTCTCCGGGCTCATTCTCTGAAACCAAGACCACATGCCGCGGGCCCGCCTGCTGGGAGTTGCGAGCGAGTGCGAGCGATGGACCTAGGGCGTAGACAATTGCGGCGACGACCCCGGCGAGGTACAGCGCCGATCGAGCCAGAACTCCTGCTGTGCACATAGCGTGCTCCGTGTTACCTGGGTTCGTTCACGAGGACGCGAGCAGGGAGAAGATGTTAGCGAGGCAAGTCTCGCTTCCAGAGGCGGAACCAGCTGGTGTCGCCGTAGCCCAGCGCGTCCCACCAGAGGTCGAGCATCGGGCGGTTGCCGCGGAGGATGCCGTCGCGGGTGACGCCGGCGGGAGGCGGGACAAGCTGCGCCAGGCGGTCGTAGACGAGGGCACGCTCTTCGGGATTGCCACGCGCGAGCAGATGCCAGAGCGAAAACGCGTCGCGCGGACGTGCCTCGGAAAGAGCAGTCTGCAAAGCAGTGGCGCGGGCTTCGAGCGGGCCGAAGTCGAGCTGTTCGAGGGCGGCGCGGAACTTCTCGCTTGAGTCCCCGAAGAACGGCGTGCCGGGCCCCACGCCCGGGCGCGTGTGGCAAGCGCCCCCAGCGGGGATGAAAGATTCGCGGCCCTGGTATTCAAAAGCGACCCAACCGCTGGTGACGTCGACGCGGCCGGCGCCGGCGGCGTCTACGTGCAGCGTGTACTGGCAGCCGAGGTCGACGGCGACCGCGGAGGGCGTCTCGACGAAGAACAGCCGCGGCGGCGCCCAGATGGTGGCGTGGATGGTGCCCTGCGCCATCTCCAGGCGATGCTCGGTGAGCCGGGCCCGGCGCAGGCGCAGGCGCGTGTTGGCCTCGACCTCGACCGCGCCGATGGCGCTCTCCAGGCGCGCGCGGCCGTCGGGGCCGGTTTGCAGCCATTCGTCGGCGCGCAGCTTGGCTGTTGTCTCGAGGGAGGCGGCGCCGAGCCGCGGCGAACCTTCCAGCCGCGCGACTTCCCAACTGCTCGCTGATGGCCGCGTCACCACCCACATGCCCACGCCTACAACGACGACCAGAACAGCGGCAGCGGAAAGCCAGTGCCAGCGGGCCGGTGCGGGCATACTCACTTTCGTCCAGTCAATGCGGCGCGGCTGGTGCCGGTAACAGGCGAGCAGTTTTTCCAGCCCCTCGACCTTCGGGTCGGGTGCGCCGGTTTTGTCCCAGAGATAATCGTCGTTCATTTCGTCCCTTCCAATTTCTCCCGCAGAGCCTTCATTCCGCGGTGCAGGTTGACGCGCACCGAGCCGTGCGTCAGGCCGGTGCGCTCGGCAATTTCGACCCCGCTCATGCCTTCCACGAGGCGAAGGATAAGCGTCTCGCGGTAGGCCTCCGGCAGGCTGCGGATGGCTTCAAGCGCCGCGAGCGCTTCGCCTTCTTCCGAGCCGCCGCGGCCAGGCAGAGACTCGGGCAGTTCGTCGACCGGGCGCAGTCGCCGATAGAAATCGTTGGCGCGATTGCGGGCGATAGCCGCCAGCCAGGCGGGGAAGAGTGCCGCGTCGCGCAGCGAGTGCAGTTGCCGCAGAGCACGCAGAAAAATGTCCTGCACCAGGTCGTCTACTTCAGAGTAGGGGACGCGGCTGAGCAGAATGCCGTGGACGACGCGGGCGTAACGGTCGTAGAGCGCGCCGAAGGCGGCGCGGTCGCCGGCACGAGCGGCCTCAACGAGCCCCGCGTCGGCTGCTGGAGCGTCGCTCAGCACGCTGCAGCCCCGGTCGAGCCCCGCCGCTGGCGGGGCGGGCGCAATCGCGTTGTCGAGTGTCGCCACATTCGCTCCCGTGGCCAAAGACGCCACGGAGAGCGAAATGTTAGCACCGAGAAGGAGAGCTGGGTTGGGGACACCCGCAGAGGGTTTCCCCAAACCCCTTCCGCGGTTGCGCTGCGCGCAGCGTTCTTTCGGCACGACTGAAGTCGTGCCCTCCCGTGAAGCGCACTCGGTTAGTGGGCGGCGGCCAAGGCGCCTTCGGCCACCTGCTGGTAGCGCTCGTTGATGCGCTGCCAGTGCAGGTTGGCGAGAAAGTTGTCGATGTAGGCGGCGCGCTTGGGGCCGTCCTTGTGGTAGTAGGCGTGCTCGAAGACGTCGCAGGCAATGAGCGGGATGCCGCCCCAGATGGCGCCGTTCATGTGCTCATCGACCAGGATGTTGAGCAGCCGACCGGAATAGAGCGAGTCGTAGACCAGCAGCGCCCAGCCGCTGAGCTTGGCCGACAGCGCGGTGGCTTTGAAGTCGGCTTTCCAGAGATCGAGCGTGCCGAATTCTCTTTCGATGGCGGCTTTGATCTCCGGCCCATTCGCCGGGGTTCCGTCGCCGCCCAGGTTCGACCAGTAGACGTCGTGCAGCAGGGCGCCGGCGTGGTTCCAGGTGAAACGGCGCTTGAGCTCGCCGATGGGGCTGAAGTTGCCGTTGGCGGCGGCGCGGTCGGCGGTCTCGAGCGCCTTTTCGATGTTGTTGAGGGCGGTGACGTAGCCCTTGTGGTGGGTGTTGTAGTGCCAGTCGGTGGTTTCCGGCGAGACGACACCCTTGAGCAACTCCTTGGCTTCGACGTCGGAATAAGGACGCGGATTGAACTTCCAGTTGTAAGTCATTCCTTCCTCCTCAGACAGGTATGCAGCGTGACAATAGATAAGATGAGATACCTCGTCCTGCCGTTGCAGGACGGGGCAACAAGAAGAAAACCTATTGAGTTGGAGCGGGGCTAGCCACCCACAAAGATGGGGAAGTGGCTGGCGGCGGCCATGAAGAAGAGCATGGGCAACGAGAGCCAGGCGTTGGAGCGCGAAGCGAAGAATGCCTGGCGGCCGAGCGCCGCCGCCTCCGCTGGAATGGGGGTGCCTTTCTCGGCGTTCTCCTTGGTCCAGGTAATGACGCGCTTGTTGTTGGGCCAGATGATGCCCCAGACGTTGAGCAGCATAAAGAGGCCGTAGCCGCCACCGACCCCGATGGCGATCGTGCGGTTGCTGGCCCCTTCGTAGGTCATCACCTTGTAAACCACCACCCAGAGAATGCCCAACGCCAACGCGGTCACGATGAGGGCCACGATGTAGCCGTTCTTGGTTACTGCCGGAACTTTCTTGAGGAGGAAGTAGTTGATGAACCAGGCGACGCCGACGGTCAACACCCACCACCCCATCACGCCACCCATCAGCGAACCGGGCCGGCCGATGGTTTCAGGCGGCTCCTTGGCCAGCAGCAGGGCCCAGTAGATGAAGCCCGCCAGCACGGTCACCACCGCGCCCCAGCGGAACCACCACAGCGCCGAGTTCACCACCACCGGCACGTACTTGCCTTTGGTAGCTGCATCGAACTGCTTCATCGCCGGCACGTTGACCAGGTTGAAGAAATAGAGCAGTCCGATCCAGGTGATCCCGGCCAGGAAGTGAATCCAGCGCAGCACGATGTCGAGGATCGTGCCGGGATCGGTCGGGGGCAGGATGCGCGATTGCGCGAGCAGACTCAGGAATTCAGCCATGATTCCCTCCACCGGAACTTAAATTCAGCTTGCCCGACAATCCTTAGGCTATACCAACCTCGCTGCCGCGTGTCAACCCATGACGAAAAAGGGGAAGTGACTGGCGGCGGCCATGAAGAAGAGCAGGGGAAAGGTGAGCCAGAAGCTGGCGCGCGAGACGAGTTGAGCGCGGCGCAGACGTTCGGAAAGTTCAGGCGGCGGCGGTTGACCGGGATTGGCGGCGCACCATGCGAGGAAGCCTCGTTGCGCCGGCCAGACAATCTCCCAGACGTTGAGTAGCAGAAAGAAGCCGAGGCCGCCGCCGACAGCGATCGAGAGCGCGCGGTGGGTGGCACCAGAGTAGGGAAGAAGCTTCATCATCAGGTGACCCTGCAGACCGACCACAGTCAGAATCGCCAGTACGAAAGCGCGACGGCTCTTGGTGAGCACGGCTAGGCGCAGCATGAGGAGCTGAATCCCGAAAGCCGTAGTGATGAGGGCCGCCCAAACCAGTAGCGTGCGCGCCAACGGGGCGCGCTCAGCGAGGAGAATCAGAATCCAGTAGGTGACGCCGGCAATGACCGCGACCTGCGCGCTCCAGCGGAACCACCATAACGCCCGGGGCATCACCGCAGCGATGACCTTGCCGCGCGCCGGCGACTCCAGGGTGGGGATGAGTGGCGTCGCGACCAAAGTGAAGAAGTACAGCAGGCCAATCCAGGTGATGCCGGACAGAATATGCACCCAGCGCAGCGCCATCTGAAGGGTTGTGTCCCAGCCCGAGGGAAGAAGGACGGGAGCTTGGGCCAGCAAGTTCATTGCGGAGGAATGCCGAGCGGCGATTCCGGAGTGCGGGGGTAGCAGAGCAGAAAAAGCGCCACGGAACCGGTGAAGAACCAGAGGGCTTGCTCTCGTGAGCCACCGAGAAAAAAGAGAATCATCCCGAAGAGCGCCACCGCCTCGGCCAGCACAAAGCAGAGGATGTAGAAGGTGCGAAGCTGGTTGAGGGCCGCAAGGTCGAGCGGTTGGCGCAACCAGACGGTCGGGATGCGGTTGAAACGAAGAAAAAGTGCTGCGCCGGCGTCGGCGATAGCCATCAGCATCAGCGCTTGCGTCACCACCGGCGGCGGCTCTGCGCGCTCGATTTGTACCAAGCCCAACACAGGCCAGTAGAGGCAAACGCTGATGAGCAGCACCAGCCACAGAACCTTTACAAGCCGCTTCAAGTTGGCCAGCTCGCCGGCGGACAGTTGCATGGGGATATTTTGCGTGTTGCATTGTGAATGTCCAGTAGAATTCTGAGCCATGTTTGCGGCTATCGTCTTCGCGCTCACGGTGGGGATGATCCTGGTGCACGCGGGGGAGTGGGTGCTGCTGGGACGGCTGGCGAGCGCAACGCGCGGCGGGCCGGCGCGGGCGTCGTGGCTCGGTCGCGCGGTGGAATTGATGAACTTTCTGCGCTTCGAGGTGTTCTACTACGTTGTGCTTTTTGTCTTCTGGTTACTGAACCGCGACGCAGTGCCGGGCGCGGCGGTATTGCTGCTGGGTGCGGCGCACGTCGGGGGTTGGGCGGCGCTGGAGCGCACGAAGCCGCCGGCGCTGGAAGAATTGGCAGCGAGCACCTCGGCCGAACAGGGCAGCCGGCTCCGCAAAGTGGTGGGCGGGATTGCGGCGTTCGATGCGGTAGAAGTCGTCATCCTTGTCTACCTCGCCTATCGACTCTGGCCGGGCTAGGAAGTCAAAAAGTCGAAGGTCGAATGGCCGGAGGTCGAGAGGCCAATCAAGAAGAGGAGACGAAAGAGTAGAGGGGGAAGAGGTCGCGGAAGATGCGGCCGGCGGTGTGGGCGAAGGCGGGCGAGCGGAGCTCGCGGCGGTTGGGCGGGAAGACGCGGCGGACAACCAGGGCGCGGCAGCGCTTCCAATCTTTGTCGGTCCTGGGCGCGCCGAAGTACTTGCGCCACTCGCCGCGTTCGGTGCCGTGCCAGTAGATTTCGTAGTGGCGGGCGAGCCGGCGCAGCAAGTTGTCGACCGGGGCCATGTTGGCGGCGCGGCGGGCCTTGGCGCGCTCGAGGTCGGAGTCGCGCCCGCCGTAGGTGGCGAACCCGCAGGTAACGGCGTCGGCGGAGAGCCCGACGTAGAGCCGCGAATCCGACTTGCTCGCGGCGGGGCCGAAGTAGAGGTAGAGGTTGCGGCGGTAGGGCGATTTGTCGCGCGCGAAGCGAATGTCGCGATTGATCCGGGAGAAGTTGCGCCCGGTCTTGCCGCTGATTTCAAAGTTGGGATCGAGCTTCAGAACCACCGGCACGAGTTTCTCGAAGAGAGCTTTGAGCGTGCCGGCGACGTATTGGTCGTAGACAGGGCGGTTCTTGTCGAACCACGGCTTGTGATTGTTGCGCGCCAGCCTGCGGAAGAAGGCGAAGGCCTGGGGATCGAAGCCCTCGAACGTGGGTCGCGGTTTCATGGCTTGGGGTTGTCGTTGTTTCTGGGCGGGCTGAATTCGGCGAGGAAGTGGCGCAGGCCGAGCAGTGCGGCGAAGACGAGCAGGCCCACCAGAAGCCAGGTTTCGACGCGGCGCAGCTCGCCCACCACCGCTTCGACGCGGTCGGCAAAGATGTAGCCCAGGCCGCCGAAGACCGAAGCCCAGATGATGCAGTTGAGGGCGTCGAGCGCGACGAACTTGGCGACCGGGATGCGCTGCATTCCCCAGAAAAACATGGTGGCGATGCGGGTGCCGTAAATGTAGCGAGCGAAGAAGAGCGAGAGGACGCCGTAGCGGCGCGCGGAGCGCTCGATGCGCGGCATCACCCGCTGGCCGTGCGCGGTAGTGAGCCAGCGCCGCGCGGTGCCGTGGCCGAGCCAAAAGTAGAAACAATCGCCGGCCAGCGCGCCCCCGGCGGCAATGACGAACGCCGTTCCCGGCGGCCAGATGCCGAGGTGGACCAGCATGCCGGTGAGCAGCAGCGTCAGGTCGCCCTCGAAGGCGGCGAAGAAGAACAGCGCCCACAGCCCGTAGGTGCGAAGGAAGCCCTCCAGTTCGCCCATGGCGGGGAAAGTATAGTCGAAGAGTCGAAGAGTCAAAGAGTCGAAAGAGTCAAAAAGTCGAAAGTCAGGAAGGCCGCCGCACCACTGCGCGAGCGCCTAGCGCGTATCCGTCAGCGCGGCATAGTACCGCATCAGCTGCAAAACTCATCGTTGTTGCTGCAATCGTATCAAGAGCTTCTTTTAGAGTTTGATTGTCCCTCTTAACCGTCGCAATCCAACGCCGACGTTCGCCCTCGAACAGGAGCCACCGCTCTTCCCATCGTTCCCTCTTGCTGCAACCGTACGCTGCCTGCAGAAGCCACAATTGCTCACTATGTAGCCGTCTCTCATGAATTAATTCATTACGCAAGTGCCTTTGTTCAGCAAAGAATTCCCGGTGCAGGGAGTCGATCTTCCTGAGAAAGGACTGCATGTCAGACGCAACTGGCGAAGCACCACTGGTCTTCGAGGCAATTAGCCTAAGTTCGCGCAGGTATCGAGCAACCAAGTTTTGGAGGATGTACCGCTCATTCAAATAGGCCGTGGTGAGACTGTATAGCCAGACTACGGGATCGATTCCGTATTTCATTCTGCCGATTTTTGGTGGAGGAGCGGCTAATGCAACGCGGAATGCGTGCAGTATCTTTCTACTCAGCTCGATCTCATCTATGTGCGCGGACAGCCAGAAAATGTTAGACACGATGTCCGCATCTACTTGGTGTTTCTTGCCAAGTCTTCCTTGAACGCCGAGTCGAAATCCCTCCAACTGCCTGCGGTCAATTCTCGTCCGCGTTTCCTTAGACATATGCCGCAGAGCTAGTCGAGAGGCGTGTCGTGTCTTTCGTAGATATGATTCCCACGTTACTGCTTGGTTCGATTGTTTCATCGGGTCAACGGCTACTCTAGCCTCCTTGGTACTTGCATCCAACGATCAATCAAGTTGCGCCAACGCCCAGCGAGCGTGCTCGGCGAGCAGGGAATCGCTTGAAGCGGCGAACTTCTCGACAAGGGAGCGGAAACGAGAGTTGCGGGAGTTGCCCAGGGCGACGAGCACGTTGCGGAGGAGGCCGCGCCACTTGGCGCGCCGCACGGGGCTGCTTTGGAAGACCTCTTTGAAGTCGTCTTCCGTGAGAGAGGCAAGCCACCCGAGGCGCGGGTGGAAAAGCGCCTCGGTGCCCGGTGGTCGGTGAGCGGTGTCCGATGAAGCGCCGAGCTTCGATTTTCGGTTTTCGAGTTTCGTTTCCGCGGGAGGCGCCGCTGCTAAAAGGCGGCGAGGGTGGAAGAGAGCCAGGTCACTGACAAGGCTCTTGCGGTTGTAGGGGCAGACGTCCTGGCAGATGTCGCAGCCGAAGACATGGCGGCCGAGCGCGGGACGGAACTCCTCAGGGATGGGGCCGCGGAGCTCGATGGTCAGATAGCTGAGGCAGCGGCGAGCGTCGAGCACGCAGGGCTCGACGATGGCCCCGGTGGGGCAGGCTTCAATGCACAGCGTGCACGAGCCGCAGCCGTCGGCCTGCGGCGTCGTGGGCTCGAGCGCCAGGTTGGTCACCAGCACGCCGAGGAAGAAGAATGAGCCAAGCTCAGCGTCCAGCAGGCAGGTATTCTTCGCCTGCCAGCCGAGTCCGGCGTGCTTGCCGTAAACGCGCTCGAGCACCGGCCCGGTGTCGACGTAGAGCTTGCAGCCGAAATAGTCGCCGGCCTCTTCGGCCAGTCGCCCGCGCAAGGCCTCGAGTTTTTCTTCAATGATGGTGTGGTAGTCGTCGCCCCAGGCGTAGCGCGAAATCCAACCTCGCTCGGGGTCGGGCGGCGTCTCCGTGGAACGAGGGTGCGGCGTGTCGTAAGCCAACGCGCAGCAGATGACCGAGCGCGCCTCCGGCATCAACTCGCGCACGTCGCGCCGCTTGGGATTTCTCAGGTAGTTCATTTCGCCGGTGTAGCCGCGCGCCAGCCATTCGGGGAAACGCCTCAGCTCGGGCAGGTCGGTGGCAGGTGCCACGCCGATTTTGGTGAAGCCGACGGCGCGGCCGAGCTCAATCACGCGAGCCGTGGTCAGCATGGCTCTATTGTGCCACGATGACCGTGCGGGGGATGCTGAGCCGCCGGGCAGTTCCGGCGCGGTCGTAGGCGACGGCGGTGACGCGATGCTCGCCCGGGGGAAGCCGGCGGACGTCGAGTAGGACTTGCCAGCCGCTGGGAAGGAAATCGTCGCGACCAGTGCTATTGCGCACGTCGGGGCGGAGCAGTCCGAGGTTGGCGTCGCCCACCGACCGGTCGTCGAGGAAAACTTCAACGCGAGCAACCGGGGCGCCGTGTTTTTCGTCGGCGGCCCAGCCTTCGATGACCAGCACGTTGCCCCGCACCTCGGCGAGATCAATCCCTCCCGCCGGTCCGCCGTGGAAAAAGATGAGGGTGTCGAAGGCGCGATGGTCAAAGCTGAGGCAGCGGAAGAGGCGGAAGCGCTTGAGCACTCGGCCGCCGGCGGAGATTTCTACTGGCGGCAACTCTTCGACTTGGGAGAATATTTGCCGCAGAGCGTTCTCGTGGATCCCGTTCGTCTCGGCGGTGACAAAGAGGGAGTCGCCGCCGTCTTCGCGGGCCAGGTGCACAGAGGAGACGCCGGTGGCGTCGAGCAGCGGGCCAAGTCCGTACTTGTAGTGCGCGCTGTGATCGAGGGTATAGAGCGGCACGGGGCGACGGCTGTAGAAGGCGTGCTCGAGCGTTTCGGTGAAGGAAATGCCGAGGAAGAAGCTGCCAGGTGGGAGTTGGGCTAGCGCCTGGTCGGCTTGGTCAGCCATCTGGCGCCAACCGAGGACGTTAGAGAAAAACGACGGCGCGCCGATCACGCGACTGGCGAAGGTGGCGTTGAGCTCCACACCCACGAAAGCGGTTGTCAGGGCGGCAAGGGCGAGTGTGGCGGCGCCGAGGCGCCGGGCGGAGCGGCCCTCAAGCCAGATTCCCGCAGCGATGATGGCTGGTACATAGGCCGGCGCGTCCCAATGCTCGCGGAAGTGTTGGCGTTCGGTCAGTGCGCCGAGAAGAGCAAAAAGGACCAGCGACACGACGGAAAATGAGAACAGGAAAGCGGCGCGATGGTCGTTAGTCTTGAGGGCCAGTCGACCCGCTGCCCCAACCGCGACGAGAGCCAGAACGTAGAGCAGCGGGGAAAAGAAGACGGCATGAATAAGGAGATACAGAGAGAGTCCGTGGAAAGAAAATCCCGGAGCGTGGCGCTCGCTGAGGTGGTAGCGGAGCGCCTCCCAGCCGGCGGGATATTGCTGCCAGGCAAACACGGGCACGAAGACGACGAGTGCGACCAGAGCAGCCAGGTACGGCCCGGCGGTGCGCAGCTGCGCGCGGCCCTGCGGCGTCAGCAGCAGACAGAGGAGAAGAGAAGGAAAATACAGCACGAGGACATACTTGACGTAGAGGCTGATCCCGACGACGAGCCCGGCTAGAACCCAGTCGGCCAAGCGGCTGGAGTTGAGTGCCCGCCAGGTGAGCAGCAGCGCCAGCGACCAGAAAAACAGCTGCGGCGCGTCCGGCGTGGCCAGCACCCCGAAGGCAGCAAATCCCGGCACAAGAGCCGCCGCCAGCGTCGCAAAGAAAGCAACTGCGGGTCCGCCGAGAGCGCGCGCCAGGAAGTACACGGGCAGAAGGGTGGCAGTGGAAAAGAGCACGGAGAACAGGCGCACGCCTAGCTCCGTCTTGCCCAGCAGCGCCATACCGGCACCCACCAGCAGGGCGATGCCGGGCGGCTGGGGACTGAAGGCGTAGGGCGCGCGAGCCGCTTCCCAGGCGTACAATGCCTCGTCCGGAATCAGGGCGAGGCTGTGCGCAATAAGCAGGCGAGCGGCCAGTAGCAGCAAGGCGGCGCCGCCCAGCACCAGCAGATGTCTTCTGGAAGTCGAGTCCACGGGCGGCGTCAGAATGGCAAGCGCCGCGGAGAAAATCAAGGAAGGTCAGCAGGCGATGGGGAGCGGGCGGGAGTGGGCGAGGTGGCGGGCGCCAGCGGCGGTAGTGCTGCTCGGTGTTGTGGCCTATTGGCCGGCGCTCAACAACCCCTTCGTGGCCGATGATTACGCCTTCTTCTGGTACGTCGACCGCTTGCAGGGGCACTGGACCGACCTGGCGCTGCACCCGCTGGGGTTGCGGCGGGTGGTGAGCACGCTGTTCTTCGCGCTCTGCTACCAGCTCTTCGGTTTTGCTCCGGCGGGCTACTACGCCGCCAACCTGTTGCTCCACCTGTTGATCAGTGGTCTGGTGGGGGTGCTGGTGGGAGCGTTGTCACGGGAGCGCACCGCCGGCGCGGCGGCGGCGCTCTTCTTCGTCGCCTACGAGCGCCACCAGGAGGCGGTGTTCTGGATCACGGCGCACCACGAGCTGTTTGTTTCGTTGGGCGTGCTGGCGACGGTGTGGTTCTTCTGGCGCTACCGGACGCAAGGGCGCTGGAGGGACTACGGGCTGGCGCTGGGGGCGCTGGGATTCAGCGCGTTGTCCAAAGAGTCGTTCATCGTAGTGGCGCCGCTGCTGGTGTGGTTGGAGGTGTGCTTTTTCGGGTGGCGAGGGTGGCGGCGATGGGTGGCGTACGCGCCCTTCGTACTGGGCGTCGCTGCCTACGCGGCGCAGATGTACTCGGTGCGACAGGAGGTGCCGCTCTACGCGCTCTACTACGGAATCACGCCGCATTTCTTTGTGGCGTTTGGCAAGACCGTCGCCCGCCTGCTGGTATTCGTGCTTGTGTTCCTGCTGCTGGCTTGGTGGGTGGGCCGGCGGGCGGGGGAGGGCACGTTGAAGTGGCTGCGGGAAGAGAAGGCGGTCTGGTTCTTCTTCGGCTGGTTGCTGATTGCGCCCATCCCCTACAGTTTTCTCTTGTATCTCGATCAACTGCCGAGCCGCCAAACCTACTTGCCCTCGGTGGCGACCGCGGCGCTGGTGGGATTGCTGTTCGAGCGCGCGGCCCAGCTGGCGGGGAGCACCCGGCTTCGCTACGCGCCGGCGGCGCTGCTGGCGGTGATTCTGACGGGGAATGTGCTGTATGTTTGGAAGAAAGACACCGACTACTTGCACCGGGCGGCGCCGACCGGAGAGTTGATCGTATTGCTGAACCGGCAGACAGGGAGCGAGCCGATCGCGATTTACGGCTTCCCCTACGAGCACTTCATTGGCGAAGCCGCGGTTCGGTATTTCGCGCCGCGGCACCTTGAGCAGGTGCGCTTCCTGAAACCCGGCCAGGCGGCGCCGGAGGGAAGCCGGGTGCTGCACTGGAATGACGAGCGCGAGAACTATGAGATACTGAGCCCCGGCACCAAGTGATCTGATGCGATCCTCCGCGGTGATTCTCACTCTGGCGATGGCGACCGCGGCAGCAGCCGCGGAGGCTGAGGCCGTGCGCGCCGGCTACGAAATGCTCTACCAGGGCAACCCGGCCCGGCGCCTACGAGCACTTCCGCGCGGGGGCAGAAGGAGTTCGAGGCGCGCAGCGCCGTGCTCATCAGCCGGGCCAAGGCGCGGTAGCCCTTGGCCTTGGCGGCGCCCCGCGCCGCCCACCACATACCCTTGTTCTGCTGGAACTTGCAGCCTGAGAGCGCTCCGTAGGTCAGCCCCAGATAGAGCGCCGCATCAGGGTCGCGCTTTGTTCTTGTCGTACGGCGAGGACGCCCTCCAACTCGACCCGCGCCGCGGCGACGCCTACTTCACGCCAGAAGTACCCCGAGAACCCGGGTATAACTTCTACCGGCGCGGGTGCAGGGGCAGTCATGGGAGTTCGCGAAGGCGGTGGCAACGCTGACGCCTACGATTGAGGCCGGGTGGCCTTACGGGCGACGTTGGCCAGGAAGTAGGGCCCAAAAATAAAATCCTCGCCCGCTCCCCCGCAAGGCCGTGGGATCAGGCTTCGGAATAAACGGCCGATGGGTTGGATTGGCTGGGGCCGGAGTCGCTAGCCGATTCGGGGGAGAAGAGGGTTTGGAACCATGAAATGAGGGACCGTTCGGGGCGCCTAATCCCCGTTCAGCCGTCTTTTTTCCCCATTCAGGGGAAACCGGTATGTTTTCCAGCAACTTAGGGTAGAATACTGGGGTGTTTTTGAAGGCAGGGGTCTATTTGGTGGGTGACCGAAGTTGAGGAGTTCAGGTCTGATTTCGAGACGAGTTCTAATAGGGTCGTTGACCGAGTCACCCACCGGCCCCAATCTGACACCCTAAAAGGGGGAGTGCATGGCATCGCTGAGTACAAAGGTTTTGAAAGTTTTCGACACTGCCCTGTGCCACACGGCCGGGGCGGCGTTCAACACCATCCAGTTCTTCAACCGGTATTGGCCCAACCCATCGTTCACGCCCAAGTGGTCGGACAAGCCGCTGCTGAAATCCTACCAGAAGACCAAACCGACCCTGGGCTGGCCGCGGGAGACCGATTCGCTCTGCCCGGAATGCGTCAAAGAGGCGCGGGCGAAGATTCTCAGCGGAGAGCAGGACTGGCGGAGCCTGCTGACCGAGAAGGTGGGCGAAATCAAGGCCCGCATCGTGGAGCGCGACGGCCAGGTGTGGATGGAGAAGGACTGCCCCATTCACGGCCATTTCGAAGACATCATGGCCATTGACTCGAAGTTCTTGGCCTGGATTGAGAGGAACTTCCCCGGGCGCGACATCCGCTCGCACAACGACGCCGAGCTGCACAACCACGGCTCTTCGACCATCCGGCACGGGCGCGGGGCCGTGCTGACGGTGGACCTGACCAACCGCTGCAACATGATGTGCGACCCCTGCTTTATGGACGCCAACCAGGTGGGATTCGTGCACGAGCTGAGCTGGGAAGAGATTGTCGAGATCCTCGACAACGCCATCACCTTGAAGCCCAAGCGTCAGATGTCGGTTCAGTTTTCGGGGGGCGAGCCGACGATGTCGCCCTACTTCATCGACGCGGTGCGGTACGCGCGCAAGGTGGGCTACAACTCGGTTCAGGCGGCGACCAACGGCATCGAGTTCGCCAAGTCAAAGGAGTACTGCCGGCGGGCGTTCGAGGCCGGCCTGCGCTACGTCTATTTGCAGTTCGACGGCATCGGCAACGACGCCAACAGCCACCGGCAGGTGGGGAACCTGTTCGACGTCAAGCTGAAGGCCATTGACAACCTGCACGAGGCGGGCGTGGAGATTATTCTGGTGACTACGCTCATCAACGGCATCAACAACGACCAAGTGGGGCCGATCATCAACTTCGCGCGGGAAAACCCCGGGAAGATCTGCTTTATCGCCTTCCAGCCGGTCAGCTTCACCGGGCGCGATGAAGACATTACGCCGGAGCGCCGCCTGCGCCAGCGCTACACCCTGAGCCACATGGCCAACGACGTAAAGAAACAGGTCGGGATCACCGAGCCGACCCGCGACTGGTTCCCGCTCTCGCTGATGGGGGCATTCGCTGATGTCGCGGATGTAGCCCATGGTCCCAACGCCGATTGGGGCCAGGTGAGCTGCTCCTGCCATCCGAACTGCGGCGTGGGCACGGCCATCATGGTCAACAAAAAGAACGGCGAGTGGGCGCCGGTGCCGGAGTTCCTGAACGTGCCGCAGCTCATCCGCGACATGCAGAGCGTGACCGACTCCTGCCGCAGCCCGAAGTTTTCCGCCCTCCTAGCGGGGCTGGCGCTGCTGAAGAACTACAAGCCCTACAAGGCTCCGCCCAGTCTGACGCTGGCCTCGCTGTGGAAGAAGTTCGACAAGTCGCTGGGCATGACCAAGGACACGGCGAAGAAGTACGGCGACAGCTCACCCAACCGTACGCTGGAAGACGCCATCAAGCGCCGCGAGACCGACCCGTGGAACTTCCTCTTCATCGCCGGCATGTGGTTTCAGGACTTGTTCAACTACGACTTCCGGCGGACGGAGATGTGCGTCATTCCGTACGCCACGCAGCTCGGCGAAGTCTCCTTCTGCGCCTACAACACCGGCATCGGCTGGCGGAAGATCATCGAAAACATGTACAAGAACGCCACCGTGGCGGAGTGGTACCGCACCCACGGCAAGCACGAGATTTACGCCAAGGGCAAGGCAGTGCCGCTGGAGCAGTTCACGCCCAAGCTGCGCCTGCGCGAGGAGGACGTCAACCGCAAGCGCGAAGTGGCCCACGACATCCCGCTCACGGCCGCCGAAGAGGAACGCATGCGTCGCAAGCTGGAGTGGGAGGCGCGCCAGGCCCGCGAACTCTATGAGGAGATGGTGCTGAAGAAGCCCAAGCCGCAGTTGATTCAACTCGGCGGGCTGACCCAGTCGGTCGCCCCGCCGGCAGAGTCGGTGAGCGCTTCAGCGCACGGCGACGACTAGAACTTGACCCGCGCTCGCGGGTCGGGTATGTTGCCCTTTTACCCGTTGCAGCGGGAAAGGCAACGGGGTGATTGGTGGAACGCATCATGGTAGCAAGGAGATGACTCATGGCTGAGGCACTCAAGCTGCTCACGGCGAAGCGTCCCCAGGTGGCCAAGGTCACTAAGCCCCTCAACGTCGACCGTCACCCCTTCGAGGACTACCTTTCCAATCCGCACATGCGGAAGTTTCTCGGCCTGCTCACCCAGAAGGGCGCCGATGGGCTGTGCTACCTGGAGAAAGTCTTTGCGACCTACGACGACCCGAACCTGGGGGTCCTCGACCGCTTCAAGTACTTCATTCCCCACCAGGCCATCGAGTTCTTCCGCGCCAAGGGCAATGTGGACAAGGAAGTCATCAAGGAGAAAGTCTTCCACCACCAGCCCACGGTGCGCTCGCTCATTAACACCGCCAAGTCCATCGCCACTTATGGACTGACGACCCCGCAGCGCTTCGTCGCTCCGCTCATCGTGGTCTGGAACATCACCCAGGCCTGCAACCTGACCTGCAAACACTGTTACCAGGACGCCACCCACAAGCCGCTGGCCGATGAGCTCACGTGGGAAGAGAAGCAGCGGGTGCTCGACGAAATGGCGGACAGCTACGTTCCTTTCGTCGCCTTCGCCGGCGGCGAGCCCCTGGTCTGCAAGGACATCTGGAAAGTCCTCGAGCACTGCAAAAAGCGCAAGATCCACGTCACCGTGGCCACCAACGGCACGATGCTGACCAAGGAAGTCTGTCAGCGCCTTGTGGAAGTCGGCGTCAAGTACGTCGAAGTTTCGCTCGATTCCATTGACCCGGACGAACACGACAGCTTCCGCGGGCTCAAGGGCGCCTGGAAGCGCTCCACCGAGGGCATCCGGAACGTCGCCTCGACGCCGGGCCTGCGCGCCGGCATCGCCACCTGCTTCACCCGCGCCAACGTTCACACCGCCGACGACATGATCAACCTGGCCAAGGACCTCGGCTGCACCACCTTCGTCCACTTCAACTTCATCCCTGTCGGCCGCGGCAAGGAGATCGCTCAGTACGACCTGACGCCGGCGCAGCGTGAGAACCTGCTGCGCACCCTGAACAAGCACCTGCAGGAGGGCGAAATCTCCATCATGTCCACCGCGCCGCAGTTCGGGCGCGCCTGCATCGTCTACGGCTCCGAGGACGGCCTGATGGCTACCGGCCACGCCGGCTCGGGCCGCGGCAAGCAGACCAAGGTGTTGTCGAAGTACATCGGTGGCTGCGGGGCGGGGCGCTGCTACTGCTCCATCCAGCCCAACGGCAAGGTCAACCCCTGCGTCTACATCCCGTCGCACGAAGTGGGCGACCTGCGGCGCTCGCACTTCCTCGACATCTGGAACAACTCGCTCTTCGACCTCCTCAGCGACCGTGACGACCGTGGCGACCACTGCGGCGTTTGCGACTACCGCCACTACTGCGGCGGCTGCCGCGCCCGCGCCGTCAGCTACACCGGCGACATCCAGGCCGGCGACCCGGGCTGCGTCTACAACATCCACCTCTGGGACGACATCACCACCAGCCAGAAGGGCCAGCTTGTGGTGCTCGGCCAGAACAGCTTTCCCGACAACCTGCTCGCCGGGATGACCGACGGCCGCTTCTCCAGCCAGAAGCAGGCGCCCGACATCCTGCTCAGCCAGCTCTCGACCGTCATTGACGACGTTGTCGGCCAGGCCGGCGCTCAGGCCCACGGCGACGACTAACTCCAGGGTTCACGAAGCCCCGCCCGCTGGGCGGGGCTTTTATTTTTCTATGGCGAAGGGGGACACTCGGACGCGGGCGGCGATATGATTCCGCGCACATTCGGGCTGGGCGGCAGTGGTGGTGGTTGGAGGATCGCCCAGCGCGCCGAATGTCATCGATCGCCGGCGGATTGAGATTGCCGACCCCAGGATTCGCGGCTCGAAGCAGCCCTTCCACGCCGCCGAGCCGCTGGCGCTGAAGGATGCCGAGAAGCTCATCCAGCGCTGCGCCGAGTCAACCCACTCACTGGCCGTGAGCGCCGTCCGAGCTGTGCTGAGCGCTGTTCGCGCGCAAGGCTGCGAAGTTGTCGGCTGTGGGCTGCTCACCGGCTCCGGACGGCCGCTGCCCGGCCTTCCTGCCATATTGGCCTCTCATCCGCTCATCCACACCGCCGAGGGCGAGTTCTTCCGCGAAGCGTTGGCGCAGGCCAGCGAGAGGTGCACCCTGCCGATCATGCGCGTCCGCGAGCGCGAGTTGGAGGGGCGCGCTTCGGCCGCGCTGCGCCTGCCGGCCGACAAGCTGAACGCACGCATCGCCGGGCTCGGCAAGACTATCGGCCCTCCGTGGGCTCAAGACCAGAAGCTGGCAGCGCTCGCTGCCTGGCTGGCCCTCGCCGGTACGTCAAAGTAGTGTGGACACCGCTAGAACGTCTGTCTATAATCCCAACTTCTGAGTCCCCGGGACGGTTTCCGTCGTAGTCAAATTCAGGACCGCGCCTGCCACGGCCCTGCGGCAAGCTCAGGGCGGCCAGGCCAGGGCTGAGGAGCGAACGCGACCATGAGCCAGAAGCCGGCCGCAGCCAGTTCTTCAACCTCCACCCTTGCCGAGCACTTCAACGGCTTCCGCATCAAGGCCGAGACCCTGACCGTTTCCACCCGTGAGCGGCTTGAGCTCATCAACATCACCGAGCGGCTGGCCGAGCAGGTGCGCTCGAGCGGCATCCGCGAAGGCCTGGCGGTGGTCAGTTCGCTGCACACCACCCTGGCGCTGTTCATCAACGAATTCCAGGGCGCGTTGCTGGACGACATTCGGACGTTTCTTGAGGAATCGGTCGTCCGCAACCGCTACTACAAGCACAACGATCCGGCGCACTCCGACTGCGATCGCTTGAATGCCGACGCCCACCTGCGCGCCCTGCTGCTCGGCCACAGCCTGGCGCTGCCGGTGCGCGACGGCGAGCTGCTGCTCGGCACCTACCAGTCGGTCATCCTCGCTGAGCTCGACGGTCCCCGCGAGCGCGCCCTGCAGATACAGATTCTCGGCATGGCCTGACCAATCGACGGCGAAAATAGAAAAAGAGAAAAGAGACAGAAGGGCTGCCCATTTTTCGATTTTCTCTTTTCCGGTTTCATCTTCCGGATTCTGGCCTTCCTGTCTTGCGCCAGTCTTTCCATCGGCGGTAAGATACAGGGGTTCTCCGACCCCGGTTGACCTACGGGAGAGACAACCCAAGGCGCCGGGGCGATACCGTGTCCCGCGAAAGCAGGACGCGACCCGCGCTGGCCGCAAGGCCAGTCCCGACAGAGTCGGGATTGGAAAGGAGAGCAGCGCAGCCTATACCCGGCTGTGTAAGGGGCGCGGGTATAGGCTGACAGGTTTTTATGTTGAAAGACAAGCTCGGGCGCGAGATCACCGACCTGCGGGTCTCGGTCACCGACCGCTGCAACTTCCGCTGCATTTACTGCCGTTCGGCCGAGCCGGAGAATTACCAGCCTCCCGAGCATCTGCTGACGTGGCCGGAACTGCTGCGCTTGTGCGACATCCTGGGGCGGCTGGGCCTGCGCAAGATTCGCGTCACCGGTGGCGAGCCGCTGGTGCGGCCCGGCCTCGAAGACTTCATCGCGCGGCTGGCGGCACTTGGCTACTACGACGACATCGCTATGACCACCAACGGGTACACGCTGGCCGAGCGCGTCCACACGTTGCGCGCCGCCGGCTTGCAGCGGCTCAACATCAGCCTCGACTCGCTGCGCCCGGAGCGCTTCGACGCCATCACGCGGACGCGCGGGGCGCTGACCCGCGTGCAGGCTGGCATTGACGCCGCGCAACGGACGCCGCTGGCTCCGGTCAAGGTCAACGTGGTGGTGGTGCGCGGGTTCAACGACGACGAGATCGTGGACTTCGCCCGCGCGGCGCGCCGGGAAGGCTGGATCCTGCGCTTCATCGAGTTCATGCCGCTCGACGCCGACCACATCTGGGACCGCACCCGCGTAGTCCCTGCCGCGGAGATTCGCAGAACTCTAGAGGCTGCCGGCCTGCCGCTCGTGCCATTACCGCGCAACTACGCCAGCGAAACTGCCCAGCGGTTCCGCTTCGCCGACGGCACCGGGGAGGTGGGCCTGGTGGCGCCGGTGTCCGAGCCTTTCTGCGGCAAATGCAGCCGCATCCGCCTGACCGCCGATGGTAAAATAAGGACGTGCCTCTTTTCCGAGGCCGACCACGACCTGCGCGGGCTAGTCCGGGGAGGGGCAAGCGACGCCGAGGTAGCCACCGAGGTCGAAGCCATCATCCAATGGAAAGAGGAGGGACATCACATTAATGAACCTGATTTTCGCCCTCCCAGTCGTACAATGGTATTCATAGGCGGTTAGGCCATGGCATTGACTCAATTGGAACCCGCGCTCAAGCCTCCCGAGACGATACGCGTCCCCGAGGTGGAAAAGGGCGTGGGGTGCGACCTCGAAAGCTACCTGCTCGTCCCCGACACCTCGCTCGATGACCGCATCGGCGCCGCGAAGGCGGCGCTGGGCGAGCGCGTGGTCATCCTCGGCCACCACTACCAGCGCGACGAAGTGGTCAAATTCGCCGACTACCGCGGCGATTCGCTGAAGCTCTCGCAGCAGGCCGCTGCCACCCGGGCCGAGTTCATCGTCTTTTGCGGCGTGCACTTCATGGCCGAAAGCGCTGACATCCTGCGCCAGCCCCACCAGCAGGTCATCCTGCCTGACCTCAACGCCGGGTGCTCGATGGCCGACATGGCCGACATCGGCCAGGTCGAAGATTGCTGGGAGCAGCTTGAAGGAATCGGCGGCCTCAAGGTCGTTCCGGTTACTTACATGAACTCCACCGCCGCCATCAAAGGCCTGACCGGCCGCGAGGGCGGCTCAGTCTGCACCAGCTCCAACGCCGCCAAGGTTTTCAAGTGGGCTTTCACGCAGGGCGAGCGCGTGCTCTTCCTGCCCGACGAACACCTCGGCCGCAACACCGCGTACCGGATGGGCATTCCGCTCGACGATATGGTGGTGTGGAATCCTTACCTGCCGCTGGGCGGGTTGACCGAAGAGCAGTTGCGCCGCGCCCGCGTCATCCTGTGGAAGGGCTACTGCTCGGTGCACCAGCGCTTTCTGCCCGAGCACGTCGAGCGCGTGCGGCGCGAGCACCCCGGCATCCGCGTCATCGCGCATCCGGAGTGCCGTTTTGAGGTGTGCGAGCTGGCCGACGACATCGGCTCGACCGAGCAAATCATCAAGAAAGTTGAAGCGGGGGCGCCGGGAACGAGCTGGGCTATCGGCACCGAGATTCATCTGGTCAATCGGCTGGCAAAGTCGAACCCGGACAAGCACATCATTTCGCTCGACCCCAACGTCTGCGTCTGCACCACGATGTTCCGCATCTCACCCCAGCACCTGTGCTGGGCGCTGGAGAACCTGGTCGCCGGGCGGGTGGTGAACCGCATCCGGGTGGACGACGAGACGCGCCGCTGGGCGCGCGTGGCGCTGGAGCGCATGCTCAGCCTGGCCTGAGGCACGATGGGCAACGAAGAGCGCGAGCAGAAATTCTTCGACCGGCAGGAAGCCGAGAAGCTCCTTCCCCGCATCGAGCCTCTCCTGGTGGACGCCATCGCCAAGAAGAAAAAGCTGGAAGGAGTGGAGCAGGAATTCTCTCAGGTGCGCAACCGCATCCTGCTCTACGGCGGCATCATCCCGCCCTTCAGCTACCTGTCGGAGCGCAGGCAGGAACGCGAACAGCTCACGAAGGCCATTCGCACGGCCATCGAAAGCATTGAAGAGACCGGCTGTGTGGTTAAAGACCTCGACCTCGGCCTGGTCGACTTTCCCACCCTGCACGAAGACGAAGAGGTGTACCTCTGCTGGAAGCTGGGCGAGAAGCGCATTTTCTACTGGCACCGAATGGACGAGGGGTTCGCCGGCCGCAAGCCGCTCGACTCCGCCACGCCGGACTCCGACGCCCCGAAGCCCAACTAGCTTCGGTTTTCTGCAGGGACTCGGATTCACACTGGAGGTTTCTTTTGACGCAGGAAGCGCCCAAGCCCAACCGTTTGCAGAACGCGCGCAGTGCCTATCTCAGTTCGGCGGCGCACCAGCCAGTGGACTGGCATCAGTGGAGCGAGGAAGCCTTTGCTCGCGCCCGTGCTGAGAACAAGCCCATCCTGCTCGATATCGGCGCCGTCTGGTGCCACTGGTGCCACGTGATGGACGGGGAGTCGTACGAGGACCCGGGACTGGCCGAGTTCCTCAACGAGCACTTCGTCTGCGTCAAGGTGGACCGGGACGAGCGCCCCGACGTCGACGCCCGCTACCAGCGCGCGGTGCAGGCCCTCACCGGCCAGGGCGGGTGGCCGCTCACCGCCTTCCTCACGCCCGACGGCCGGGTCTTCTACGGCGGCACCTACTTCCCCCCCGATGGCAAGTACGGCCGGCCCGGGTTCCGCAGCGTGCTCGAGCGGGTGGCGGAGATCTTCCGCACCCAGCGCGACCGGGTGGAGGCGCAGGCGGAGGCGATCCGCGGCGTGATCGAGGAGCACCTGGACGAGAGCGCCCCCGGCGAGCTCTCGCCGGGGCTCCTCGCCGGCGCGGTCCGGAGCGCCACCCAGCTCTTCGACCCGCGGAACGGCGGGTTCGGCACGGCGCCCAAGTTCCCCCACCCCGCGGCGATCACGCTCCTGCTCCACCGCTGGCATGACGGGGCCGAGGACCTCCGCCCGGTGGTGGAGCAGACCCTCGTGGGGATGGCGCGGGGCGGGATCCACGACCAGCTGGGCGGCGGCTTCCACCGCTACAGCGTCGACGCGGAGTGGATCGTGCCCCACTTCGAGAAGATGACGTACGACAACGCCGAGCTCCTGAAGAACTACCTCGACGCCTACGCCGCGTTCGGCCGGGAGGAGTACGCCGAGGTGGCGCGCGGCGTCGTGCGCTGGGTGCGGGAGGTGGTCGCGGATCCGGCGGGGGGCTACGCCGCGAGCCAGGACGCCGACGTCGGGCTCCACGACGACGGCGACTATTTCACCTGGACCCACGACGAGGCCGCCGCGGTGCTGGATCCGGACGAGCTGGCGGTGGCCGCCGCCTACTACGACATCGGCGCCGCCGGCGAGATGTCGCACAACCCGGCGAAGAACGTCCTCTACGTGGCCACCACGCTGCCCGCGGTGGCGGCCCACCTGGGACTGTCCCGCGAGCGCGCGGCCGAGCTCCTGGCGTCGGCGCGGGCCAAGCTGATCCTCGCCCGAGCCGTGCGGCCGGCGCCGTTCGTCGACCGCACCCGCTACGCCAACTGGAATGCGATGATGGCGTCGGCGATGCTCCGGGCCGGTGCCGTGCTGGCCGACGAGTGGGCCGCCGGTCACGCGCTCCTCACCCTGGGGCGGCTCCGGGCCGAGAGCGCCGAGGACGACGCCGTGGCCCACACGCCGGGCGGCGTCCCCGGGCTCCTGGACGACCAGGTGCAGGTGGCGCAGGCCGCGCTCGACGCCCACGAGCACGCCGGCGACGACCGCTGGCTCGAGTGGGGTGTGCGGCTCATGGAACGGGTCTGGCGCGACTACCGGGACGAGGCGGGGGGAGGGCTGTGGGACACCGCGCGGGACCGCGGCGGCGAGGGATTCCTCGCGGCCCGGGCCAAGCCGGTGCAGGACGCCCCCACCCCGTCGGCCAACGGCACCGCCGGCGTGGTGTGCGCCCGGCTCCACGAGCTCACCGGCGACGCCCGTTGGGCCGACCGGCGGGACGAGCTCCTGCGCGCCTTCGCCGGCCGCGCCGCCGAGCTCGGCCTCTACGGAGCCACCTATTTCCTGGCGCTCGACTGGGCGCTCCACCCCGCGACCCACCTGGTGGTGGTCGGGGCGCGCGGGGACGCCGAGGCCGACCGGATGCACCGCCAGGCGCTCGCGACCTTCGTCCCCCGGCGCGTCGTCCGGCGGATGGCGCCGGACGCGGTCGAGCGTCGCGCGCTGCCCGCCGCGCTC
>DATLZZ010000009.1:0-18387 GCA_035573715.1 Candidatus Xenobia bacterium
GGCGCCCGCCGCGAGGCGGCGGACGAGCCGGGCGGGATTGCCTTCGGCGGCGAAGTCGAGGTCGCGGATGAGCGAGCCGGTCATCAGGTCGCGCACCGCCCCGCCGACCAGATAGAGGTTGAGGCTCAAGTCCTGCGCCTCCCGCTGCACGCGGTTCAAGACGTCCAGCTGCTCGGGGGAGAGCCGACTTTCCAGCATGAAAATGTAGTCGGGCATCGCTCTGGCCAGCTCCTAGGCTCGGGGATGGTGGCTGCGATAGACCTGCTTCAAGCGCTCCTGCGCCACATGCGTGTAAATCTCGGTCGTCGAAATATCGGCGTGTCCCAACAGCAACTGCACCGCTCGGAGGTCGGCGCCGCGCTCGAGCAGGTGCGTGGCAAAGCTATGCCGGAGTGTGTGCGGCGTCAAGGGGGCACGCACGCCGGCGGCCCGGGCGCGGCGGCGGAGCAGGTGCCAGAAGTTCTGCCGGGTCATCCGGCTGCCGCGGCGGCTGGCGAAAAGATAGGGCGAGGGACGTCGGGCGATGAGGTGTGGACGGCTCTTGCGCAGGTAGTCTTCCAGCGCGGCCTGGGCTTTCTTGCCCAGCGGGACGACGCGCTCCTTGTTGCCTTTGCCTATGCAGCGCAGCAGGCCGGGGTCAAGTTGCACGTCGGAGACCTTGAGGCTAACCAACTCGGAAACGCGCAGGCCGGTGGCGTAAAGAAGCTCGAGCATGGCGCGGTCACGAAGGTCGAGCGGGTCGCCCCCGCTGGCGGCACCCAGCAGCCGCTCGACCTCTTCCACTGTTAGGAACTTGGGCAGCCGTTTCCAAACCCGCGGCGATTCGATGTGCTCGACAGGGTCGTGCCGAATGATTCCTTCCCGAAGCAGAAAGCGGAAGAAGTTGCGCAGCGTGACCAGATGGCGCGCCACCGAGCGGGCGTCGAGTCCCTCCTGGTAGAGCCGGCCGAGAAAGTCCACCACGTGCTTGCGCTCGACTGTGGTCAGCTTCACTCGCTGCTTCTCGCAAAACGCCGCGAACTTGGCCAGGTCGCGCCGGTAGGCGGCCACGCTGTTGGGCGCCAGCCCCCGCTCGACTTGAACGTAGTTGAGGAAGGCGGCGATGTGGCTGCGCACGGCTCAGTCGTTGGGGGGCGCTCCGGGCACAACGCCCTGGACGCCCGGAAGTTCGGAAGCCCGGTGCTTGCGCCCGGTCACCAGAGTGTAAACCTCGCCCAGCTCCGGCGCGCGCAGCAGCCACGCCAGCGCCAGATAGCTGACGACGCCGGCGGCAATCACCAGCACGAACAGCGCGAGCAGAACCGGAAAACTCTTCACCTGCATCAACCCGAGTTCGCGGCCGAGGAACCAGCAGAGGAAGCCCATGCCGGCAGAAGCCGCGCTGGTGCGCAACAGCGAAACCGTCAGGCGCGCTTCATCCGGCGCCCCCAGCCGACGGCGATACACGACATAAAGAACAAGGCTGTGCAGATAGGAGGCCAGCGAGGTGGCCAGCGCCAGTCCGCCCTGCCGCAACGGCCCGACCAGGGCAAAACACAGGATGAGGTTCGCCACGATGGCGACGACGGAAACCCGCACCGGCGTTTTCGTGTCCTCGGTGGCGTAGAAGCCCTGCACCAGCAAGCGAACCGAGGCGAAGGCGGGAAGTCCGAACGCATAAAAGAACAAGGCCGAAGCCGTCAGGTCGGTGGAGGTTGAGCTGAAGGCGCGGTGCTCGAACAGCACCCGGACGATGGGTGCCGAGAGCACCATCAGACCCACGGTGGCGGGAATCATGACGAAGGCGACGTTGCACAGCGAGAAGGTCATCGTCTGGTGCAACTGGTCGAGCCGGCCCGCCACCGCCTGCCGCGACATCAGCGGCAGAACCACCGTGGCGACGCTGATGGCGTAGACGCCCAGGGCCAGCTCGGTCAATCGGTTGGCGTAGTAGAGCGCCGAAATCCAGCCCGCCTCCTGGCTGGCGATGGCCGTGCTGACCAGCACGTTGACCTGGTAGATGCCGATGCCCGCCACCGCCGGCAGCATCAGCCGCGACACGCGGCGTACCCCTTCGTGCTCGAAGCCCAGCTTGAACCCGAGCGGCATCCCGCGGCGCAGCAGCGGCGGGAGCTGGATCACCAGTTGAAACACTCCGCCCACCAGCACGCCCACGGCCAGCGCGATGGCCGCCTCGGTCGCACCCCACCGCCAGGCAATCGCCCCGGCCCCGATGATGGCGAGGTTGAGATAGATGGGCACGGAGGCGGGGAGTCCGAAGCTGCCGACGGTGTTGAGCGCCGCGCTGGCGAGGGCGATCAGCGAAACCAGCAGGCAGTAGGGAAAGGTAATCCGCGAGAGCAGCACGGCGAGATCCCACTGCTCGGGCGCAGGGCTGGCGAGGGTGAACAGGCGGACGAGCTGCGGCGCGAAGAGGATGCCCAGCACCGTCACGGCCGCCAGCACGATGGTGAGACTCCAGAACATCCGGCGCGCGAAGTCCCACGATTCGGCCTCGGTGCGCTCGGCCCGGTGCGAGGTGAACACCGGAATGAAGGCGGCAGTCATGGCGCCTTCGGCCATCAGCCGCCGAAGGAAGTTCGGGATGCGAAAGGCAATGACGAACGCGTCGGCGGCCAGCGAGGTGCCCAGCAGCAGCGCCACCACCAGGTCGCGGATGTAGCCGGAAACGCGGCTCAGCAGGGTGATGAAAGTGATGACTCGGGTCGAACGCAGGATCTGATGAGTTTCGGACAACTGTCTCGCGGGCTCTCCTGCGAGTGCCTGCAGCAAGCCGGCCCGCCGGCCGCAGGCAGGATTGACACCCTACCGGGCCGAATACTAGCATAGCCCCTATCCGGGGTAAATCGCCCGCCGACCGGGGAGCGCATTGCGCCTATGCAGGTCAAGACCTCTTCGACGCACAAGAAGGTCGTCGTCGAAACCTTCGTTGGGGAGCGCCTGCCAGGCTACGTCAACTTGCGGCACTTCGACCACGAAGAAGGACTCGAACTGCTCGACCCGGGGGGCGAAGTGCGCCAACTCCCCTGGAAGGACGTCAAAGTCGCCTGGTTCGTGCGCGACTGGGAGGAGCCGCCGGCGCGGCCGAGCCTGAGCGCATTTCCGCGACGGCCGAAGATGGAAGGCTTGTGGGTGCGGCTGAAGTTCCGCGACAACGAAACCCTGGAAGGCGTTATCGTCAACGACCTCCTGCATCAGAGCGCTTACGGGTATCTGTTCACGCCGCCGGACTTGAACGGCAGCCACCAGAAAGCCTTTGTCCCGCGCGCCGCGCTTTCGGCGCTGGAAGTGCTGGCGGTGACGCCGAACCGCGGGAAGCATCTGCCGCGGCGACGGCGCGCCGAGCCCGAGCCCTCGCGCCAAGCTAACCTCTTCAACGAATAACTGCCGTGGTGTGAGCGGTGACCGGTAGTACCCGGTGAAGGCCGCATTTCCCCGAGACTCCAGAGCCCCCAGGCTCCCGCCTGGAGGAGACACGCAGCCCGCTCCCCCAGGGAGCAGGCGTTGCCGGGCTCGGCGTTTGAATCCGCTGTGCGTCGCCCCCAAAGCTTTCATCGGTGTTCATCTGTGTGCATCTGTGGTTTCATAGGGATGTGTTGAGCACGGAGGAGTGCGATGAAACTACGCGAAATGGCCGAGCGGTTGGGATGCGAATTCACCGGAGACGCCGAAACCGAGATTCGCGGCGTGGCGCCGATTGAAACGGCGGGGCCGGGCGAGCTGACCTTTCTGGCCAACCCGCGCTACCGACGCTATCTGCGCAGCAGCCGCGCCGGCGCGGTGGTGGTGGCGCGCGACATGGACGAGCTGCCGCTGCCCACCCTGCGCAGCGGAAACCCCTACTACACCTTTGCGCGGGCGATCGAGCTTTTCCACGCCGCGCTTCCCTTCCCGCCGGGCGTGCATCCGACGGCGGTGATTTCACCGCGGGCAAGGATCGGGCCCGAGGCCTCTATCGGTCCCTACTGCTTCGTGGATGACGAGGTCGAGATTGGGGCCCGGTGCCGGCTGCACAGTTTCGTGGCCATCTATCGCGGGGCGAAAATCGGCGATGACTTCACGGCGCACTCGCACGCCGTGGTGCGCGAGCAGGTGCGCATCGGCGACCGCGTGATTCTCCAAAACGGCGCGGTGGTGGGCGCCGACGGCTTCGGGTTCGCGCGCCAGGATGATGGCCACTACTACAAGATTCGTCCCGCCGGATTGACGATTATCGAAGACGATGTCGAAATCCAAGCCAACTCCTGCATTGACCGGCCTACGGTGGGAGAAACCAGAATCCGCCGGGGCGTGAAGATTGATAACCTGGTGCAGGTGGGCCACTCCTGCACGGTGGGCGAGGACAGCCTGCTGTGCGCGCAGGTAGGGCTGGCGGGCAGCACGCATGTGGGCAAGGACGTGATTCTGGGCGGGCAGGTGGGCGTGGCCGGGCATTGCCATATCGGCGACGGTGTGCGCGCCATCGCCCAGAGCGGCATCCCGAGCGACGTCGAAGCCGGTCAGCACATCTCCGGTTCGCCGGCGGTGGACGCGCGGCTATGGATGAAGTGCTCGGCGCTCTACGCGCGGCTGCCAGAGATGCATGAAGAGCTGCGCGCGCTGCGCAAAGAAGTGGAAGCGCTGAAGAAGGGCTGAGGCCCCAAGCGGCGGAACGCTTTGGCCCAGTTGATAGTGAGATCCTCCGCCCACCGCGGTGGGCTCAGGAGGGCAACGTGGCGGGGGCGCGATTCGATAGGCGCGGGCTCGGCGGCGGCAGGCAGAGGCTTTATTCGTCCACCACACGGTAATCAGAAGGAATCTCAAACAGACTAGAATCCACCGGAACGTTACCGGCGACCCTTTGCAGGTCCTCCTGCCACCAACGGCTGCCGCCGGGCTGCTCGGCTCTCATGCTGCCCAGAAATTTCCGCCCTGTCTGCGGATCAACACAGAACCAATGTTCGCTCTGCATCCCCTGAGCAAACGTATTGCGATAGCCCTGGCACGGGAATCCCTGAATCGTACGCGCTCCAAGATCCTCCTTGTCTCCCCGCACCGGAATATTGGCGTCAATCACGGGAATCCCCGCTGAGGCCCGGTGCTTCACATTCCGGCGGCGAACCGCCGTCTTGTTTCCGGGATTGAGCGAAATCTGCTCATCCCGCGCGTCATTGGTGATCGAGATGGAAAGAATGCGGGAGGGATCGTTGGCGTCACGGTCTTCGGTTCGGATGCGTCCATCGGCGGCGATGAATCGGGTGCGGGCCACCACGGTGCGCGCCGGCCGTCCTTGCGCGTCCGGGGCTTCACGAACCACCACGTAGTCGAGCCTCAGCGCGGTGTCCGGCGCCCCGTACAGAGCCGTGGCCCCAAGCAGGAGCAGGGCAATCAACTCAACGACCATCGAGACTGGCATTCGCTTCATGCTTCTTTCCTCCTTCCACTTGACTTTCCCCTAGAAATGCTCAGGCGCACTGGAGGCAAATCGGGCGGGTGCACCCCAAGAAGAACGCGCTCCCGTCTTCGCACAAGACCCAACCGCACGTCTGGCTGCAACCACATTGACTGCCAAAGTCCGCAAGAACCAAAACGCATTCCAAAGCCGCTGCTCCTTGGGCGATCAACAAGCCTATGGCCAGCACAAGGAGGCATGTAATCACTTTCCTCTTTCGGGGTGGTTGATTCATAGGTCAACGCCTCCGTTTGCAGGCATATTTTTGGGGGGGGCAAAGAAAGTCAATAGGCAATTGTTCCTAGTACTGCGGCCCGCATTCACAAGAGATGTAATCACTTAGGAGATTTGTCCTGCGCCTCGCTTGAAAGCCCTGGGACCGGGCCGTGGCCCAAGTTAGCCACCCTTTGAAACTGCCCGTTGAGACCCAACGGGAAGAGTTCGCTCGGGATGAAAAACGTTTATCCCTACTGCACGGTCGTGCTGTCGATGGTGGGCGCGGCGGGAGCGGGCTCGCCGCGAAGCTCGGGCGGGAGCGCGGAGGCGATGATGGCGCGGACTTCGCGGCCGAGCTGGCGGCGCTCTTCCACGCGGCGATGCGCGGTCTCCACCGGCGGATGGATGGTGACGCGCACTACGCCGGGATAGATTTCCCACTTCCCTTTCGGCATCAGGCCGGTGGCCCCGTCCAGGGTGATGGGCACGATGGGCACGCCGCCGCGAATCGCGAGCACGAACACGCCGTGCTTGAAGGGGAGCAGCCGGCCGTCCCAACTGCGGTGCCCTTCGGGATAGACGAGAAACGAAACCCCGCGCCTTAACTTTTCCAGCGCAACCTCCACCGACTCGCGGGCTTCCTCCGGGTCTTCGCGGTGAACCGGGACGAAGTCGCCGGCCCGCAGCGCGGTGCCGAGCACGGGAATCGAGAACACCTGCTTCTTGCCCATCATCGCAATCCGCGGCGGCAGGGTGACGAACAGAATCGGCGGATCGATGTTGCTCTGATGGTTCGCCATGTAAACGCAGGTGCGCCCCGGGAAGTTCTCGCGACCGGTGACTTCAATCTTGACGCCCGCCAGGCGTAGCGCGTTGCGCACAATCCAGAGAGCCACGGAGTACAGCTTCTCGATGCGGCCGGTGAGCCGGGCGTGCAGCACGAACGGCGTGGCCAGCAGGTAGAGGCCGAGGAAAGCGAACCCGCCGGCAACGGTGGCGCGCAGGAAAGGCAGTGCCCGCGACAAGGCGTGCCCTTACTCGAAGCTGCCGCCCAGCGGCTGCACCATCTGGCAGGGAAACTTCCAGGCGGTGAAAGCTCGCAGCAGTTCCTGGTGCTCGCGCTCGCTGGTGTCGAGGTCGAAGCGCACCTGGGTGCCGCCGTTGCGCGGCCGGCAGGAGAAGTTGTGGGGGCGAAGCTCGCGGCGGTCCAGCTCCGGCATCACCCTCGTCTGCAGAGTTTCCAGGTCGGGCAACTCCAGCTCGTAGCTGCGCACCTCGGTCTTCCACTGGAAGCGGCGCTCAAGCCACCCGAGCAGCGACAGCGTGAGCAGCATCGTGACCGCGGCGAAAATAGCCGTCCAGTAGAAGCCGCTGCCGACGGCCATGCCGACGCTGGCCAGCACGAAAATCGTGGCCGCGGTGGTGAGCCCGCGCACCGCGCCCTGGGCGCGGATGATGGAGCCGGCGCCGATGAAGCCGATGCCGGGGATGAGCTGCGAGGCGATGCGCGTCGCGTCGCCGCCCCACTGCACCGCCATCAACTCGGAAAGAATGGTGAAGAGCGCCGAACCGGCGCAGATGAACATGTTGGTGCGCAACCCGGCGGGCTTGCCGCGCAACTCTCGCTCCAGCCCGACCAGCCCGCCCAGCGCCGAGGCCAACACCAGCTTGAGGATGATGGCCGGGGTCAAGTCCATCGGCCCGAACTGCGAAAAGAATTGCATGGTCCCGCCCCCTTTGCCTCTGCGGCGATTCTACACTAGGCCCGTTCCAACTCCGCAGCGAATCTGCGGGTCGAGGCCAATGGCGCCTGGGAGTTGGAGCGGGTCAAGCGCGGCGTTACTTGATGTATTTGCCGATGATGGGCTTCAGCTTCCGCCTGGTGGCGGCGGGGATGAGCTTGGCATCGGTGATGATGGAATGCGCGAGCGCCGAGCCGCACTTGCAGTTGCGCGCGGCGGGCACGCGCGGCACGGCTTCGCGGATGACCTTCTGCACGTTCTCGATGTTGCGCGCCAGGTATTCCATCACCTGATGGCCGGTGACGGCGTCGTGCTCGGGGTGCCAGCAGTCGTAGTCGGTGACCATGGCGACGGTGGCGTAGCAGATTTCCGCTTCGCGGGCCAGCTTCGCCTCCTGCAGGTTGGTCATGCCGATGACGTCGAAGGCCAGCTTGCGATAGGTGTGCGACTCCGCCTTGGTCGAAAACATTGGGCCTTCCATGCAGACGTAGGTGCCGCGCTTGTGCACGGTGACGCCGGCGCGCTTGCAGGCTTCCTCCAGCACGCCGAGGAGCTGCGGGCAGATGGGATCGGCGAACGCCACGTGAGCGACGATGCCCTCTCCAAAAAAGGTCGACTTGCGCCCGCGGGTGCGGTCGAAGAATTGATCCGGGAGCACGAAGTCCATCGGCTTCAATTCTTCTTTGAGCGATCCGACCGCGCTCACCGAGAAGATGCGCTCCACGCCCAGCTTCTTGAAGCCGTATATGTTGGCGCGGAAGTTGAGCTCACTCGGCAGAATGCGGTGCCCGCGGCCGTGTCGCGCCAGGAATGCGACACGCGTGCCGCCGAGCGTTCCGACCAGATAGGCGTCCGACGGCTTGCCGAACGGCGTGGCGACGCGGACTTCTTTGGTTTTCGTCAGGCCCGCCATGCCATAGAGCCCGCTGCCGCCGATGATTCCGAGCTTGATTGCTTCGGCCACAGTTGCCCTCCTACGTCAGATTTCCCAGCGAGGTTCTACGTTCTCGCCACCAAATCAGGTTCCAGCATGGGTTCGGCGCGCAAACTCTCGTCGCGCTGGCGCAGAACGGCGGCGGGCACGGCCGGGTCGTGGGCAAAAAAGCAGAGCCACTCGTTCTTCACCGCTTCCGGAATCCATTTCTTCTTCTGCTCCAGCGTCGTCAGCGGATAGAGGTCGTAGCCCATAATCCACGGATAGGGCAAGTGCGCCGTGGTGGGCACCATGTCGGCGAAGAAGAACGCGGTGCGCCCGCCGCTGCGAATGCGCACGCCCTGCATGTCGCGGGTGTGCCCGGGCAGGCGCACCAGCTCGACGCCGGGCACGAGCTGCGCATCGACCTCGGGGAAAACCCACTGGTTGGAGTCGACCATCGGCTGGATGTTCTCCCGCAGATAGCTGGCGCGGTCGCGCTCGGTGGGCTGGAGCGCGTGCTGGTACTCGCCGCGCTGCACGAAGTAGCGGGCGCGGGGAAACGTGGGCACCGCCTTGCCGTCCTTCAGCCGCGTGTTCCAGCCGCAGTGGTCGAAGTGCAGATGGGTGTTGACGACCATGGTCACGTCCTCGGGGGTCACGCCGCGCGCGGCGAGCGAGTCGAGCAGCGTCACCGAATGGTCGATGCCGAAAATATCCTGCCGCTTGGCGTCGAACTTCTCGCCCGTGCCGGTCTCGACCACAATCGTTTCCTTGCCGGCGCGAATCAGCAGGCAGTTCAAGCCCAGCGTGACGCGGTTGCGTTCGTCCGACGCCAGGCGCCGCTCCCACAGCGTCTTCGGCACCACGCCGAACATGGCCCCGCCGTCGAGCCGGAACCGCCCGTCGGACACAACGAAGATTTCGAACTCTCCGAACTTCACTTTTTCGCCTTCGGCGCTTCGACCAGCTCAATCAGAACACCGTTGCAGCTCGATGGATGCAGAAAGGCATAGCGGTGGCCGCCGGCGCCGTATTCGCCTTTGCCCGGCAGCACGCGCACGCCACTGGCTTCCAGGCGCTTCAAATGCGCATCGAGCTCCGCGACCTCAAGGGCGATGTGATGGATTCCCTCGCCGCGCTTCTCGAGGAAGCGCGCGAGGGTCGAATCGGGCGCGGTCGCCTCCAGTAACTCGAGGCGCGTCTCGCCCAGCGGCAGCATCGCCACCCGTACTTTTTCCGCGGGAACCTCTTCTATCCCGCTCACCGGCATCCCCAGGCTCTCCTGATAGAACCGCAGCGCCGCCGCCAGCGAGCGCACCGCGACGCCGATGTGGTCAAGTTTCATTTCGTCATCCCGGCGTCGCGCAGCAGCTCGCTCACGACGCTGTAGGGGTCGCGGCGGCGCTCGACAATTTGCCGCGCATAGTCGGCCAGTTGCTCGCGGCCGACGCCGGCTTCAAGCACACGCTCCAGCGCCTGCTGGCGAATCAAATCGAGCAGGCGCTGCTGCCAGCGTTCGACGCGCTGGGCGTCGCGGTCGAGCTGCGCGAAGAAACGCTCCAGGGCCGCCGCCAGCTCGGCCACGCCCGTGCCCTCGGTGGCCACCGTTTTCACCACCGGCGGTTGCCACCCGTCGCGGCGCTGGCTCAGGCTGAGCATCGCCTTGAGCTCCGCCTCCAGCCGGTCGGTGTCGCCGCGGTCGGCTTTGTTGATGACGAACACGTCGGCAATTTCCATCACGCCGGCCTTGAAGTTCTGCACGTCGTCGCCCAGCCCGGCAACCAGCAGCAGCAGCGTGGCGTCGGCCAGGCGCACGATGTCCACCTCGTCCTGCCCCACCCCCACGGTTTCAATCAGGATGACGTCTTTGCCCGCAGCGTCGAGCACCAGCGCCGCGTCGGCGGTGGCCCGCGCCAGCCCGCCCAGGTAGCCGCGCGTGGCCATGGAGCGGATGTAGATGCCGTCGTCGGTGGCGTGCTGCTGCATGCGGATGCGATCGCCCAGCAGCGCCCCGCCGGTGAACGGGCTGGTGGGATCAACCGCCAGAATGCCGACCCGCCTGCCCGCGCCGCGGTAGTGGCCCGCCAGGCGGTTGACCAGCGAGCTCTTCCCCGTCCCCGGCGCCCCGGTCACGCCGATGAGCAGCGCCCGGCCTGTGTGCGGAAACAACTCGCGCAGAAGAGCGTCGGCGCCGCTCTCGTGGTTTTCAATCGCGCTGATGGCGCGGGCGATGGCGCGCGGGTCGCCCTGGCGGACTCCGTCGGCCAGCGCGGCCGCTTCCACCCCGGCGCTCAACGCGTCTCCTGCTTGCCCAGCAGCTCGCGGGCGATGACCAGCCGCTGAATCTCGCTCGTGCCTTCGCCGATGGTGCACAGCTTCACGTCGCGGTAGAACTTTTCCGCCGGGTAGTCCTTGACGAAGCCGTAGCCGCCGTGAATCTGCACGCCTTCGTTCGCCACTCGCACCGCAATCTCGCTGGCGTAGAGCTTGGCCATGGCGGAAAGCCGGGTGCTGGGCTTGCCGGCGTCGGCCTCGAACGCCGCCGCGCAGGTCAGCCAGCGCGCCGCTTCGATGTTCGTCTTCATATCGGCCAGCTTCCACTGTATCGCCTGGAAGCTGGAAATCGGCTGGCCGAATTGCTTGCGCTGCTTCGAGTAGCTGAGGGCGGCGTCAAACGCGCCCTGGGCGATGCCCACCGCCAGGGCGGCGATCGAAATCCGCCCGCCATCGAGGATCTGCAAGCTGTTGATGAACCCTTCCCCGCGCTTGCCGAGCATCTGGGAGGGAGGCAGCTGGCAGTCCTGGAAGACCACCTCGGAAGTGTCGCTGGCCCTCATGCCGAGCTTGTTTTCCTTCTTCCCGGGGCGGAAGCCCGGCATGCCGCGCTCGAAAATAAACGCCGTGATTCCGTGGTGGCCCTTTTCGGGATCGGTCATGGCCATGCCGACGCAGACCCCGGCCAGGTGGCCGTTGGTGGTGAAGGTTTTGGCGCCGTTGACAATCCACTGGCCGTCTTTCAGCACCGCGGTGGTGCGCGTGCCGCCGGCGTCCGAGCCCGCCTCGGGCTCGGTCAGGCTCCAGGCGCCGAGCATCTTGCCTTGCGCCAGCGGCACCACGTATTTCTTCCGCTGCTCTTCGGTGCCGAACTTGAAAATGTGGTTGGTGCAGAGCGAATTATGCGCGGCGACCGAGAGGGCGATCGAGCCGTCCACCCGCGCCAGCTCTTCAATCGCAATCGCGTACTCGAGGTAGCCCAGCCCGGCGCCGCCGTACTCCTCGGGGAAAATCACCCCCATCAGGCCGAGCTCGCCCAGCTTGGGCACCAGCTCCACCGGGAAGCGCGAGGCTTCGTCCCACTCCATCACGTGCGGGCGGATTTCCGCCTCGGCGAACTCGCGCACGGCGCGGCGGAGCTGCTGCTGCTCGTCGGTGAAGGTGAAATCCATCCGCAGGCCAGAATGAAATCTTATACCACACCCCCAAGGCGGTTGGTAGCGGCGAGGAACGCGCTTACCCTCCTGCGCAGAGCATGCAAAGGCGGGGTTCCCCCACCTCTTGTCCCCGGCTGCGCCCTCCCGGGCGCGGTTTTTTGCGGTTTTCGCGGTTTTCGCGGTTTTTGCGGTTTTGCCGTTGTCCCGGAACCCCCCGAAAAGGACAACCAGAAAAAAAACAACCGCAAAAACCGCAAAAACCGCAAAAACCGTAGACATCGCCCAGCCGGGTGTGGCACCCCTAGGCTGGGTAGAGGAACGAAATGCGTTCAGAACGCGTTCCAACGCAGGAGAAGGCCATCCCCCAAAGGGCCCCGGACCCCGTTCGGCGCTGCGCCAACCCCGAATGTAAAGTGGGATTCGTTCCCCGACGTCGCTGGCAGAAGTACCACAGCCCTTTGTGCCGGCGCCGCCATTGGGAACAAGCCAGAAAAGCTACCCCGTGCCCACGCTGCGGTCACACCCGCGGCGAGGGAAGCAGGGAACATGCAGGTCCCTCGCCCCGACCTGTCGGGGCTCGGGAGTACAAACGAAGCGGGAGGCGCCGGCGCCGGAAGCGGCGGCGTCTAACCATTCACGCGGTCGTGGAGCTGAGCTGGCGCGAGAGTCAGGCGCGCGCCGAGCGGACAACTTCGCGAAAGGCCTCAAGGGCGCGGGCGATGCCGCCGTCGTCCACGTCGTAGTGCGTCACCATGCGCATTGTCGCCGGGTCGACGCCGTTGGCCAGCACCCCGCGCTCTTTGAGCCGCGCCGAAATCTCCGCCGTGGTCAGGCCCGTGCCGCTGACGTCGAAGATCAGAATGTTGGTTTCGACTTCATCGGGATTGATGCGGATGCCGGGAATCTCCGCCAGGCCGCGCGCCAGGCGCTTGGCGCGCTCGTGGTCTTTGGCGAGCAGCGGAGGATGCTTTTCCAGCGCGATGAGCCCCGCCGCCGCCAGCACGCCCGCCTGGCGCATCCCGCCGCCGAACATTTTGCGGAACACGCGAGCCTTCTCGATAAACGCTTTCGAGCCCACCACCATCGAGCCCACCGGCGCCCCCAGCCCCTTCGACAGACAGAACATGAGGGAATCCACTTTGCGCGTCAGCTCCGCCACAGTTTTTCCTGTCGCCGCGGCGGCGTTGAAAATGCGCGCCGCGTCGAGATGCACCGGAATGCCGCGCTCGTGCGCCTTGTCGCAAATCTCGTTCTGGACCTCCAGCGGCAGCACGCGACCCCCGGCGATGTTGTGCGTGTTCTCGAGCGAGATCAGCCCCGTCGGGGCGCGGTAGTAGACCTTCGGCCGGATCGCCGGCTCCAGCTTCTTCCAGGTCAGGATGCCGTCCTCGGTGCGCACCGGACGCGGCAGGCAGCCGGCGATGGCCGACATCGACGCCATCTCGAAATTGAAAATGTGCCCGCGCTCCTCGCAGATGACCTCGTTGCCGTGATCGCAGTGAATCCGAATCGAAATCAGGTTCCCCATCGAGCCGGTGGGAACAAAGAGCGCTGCCTCGCGCTGGAAAATTTCCGCCGCCCGCGCCTCCAGGCGGTTCACCGTCGGGTCTTCCTGATAGACGTCGTCGCCGACCTCCGCCTCCGCCATCGCCCGCCGCATCTCCGGGGTCGGCCTGGTCACCGTGTCGCTGCGCAGGTCCACCGGCTCCTCAAGCCGTGCCGCGCGCAGGCGCGCCGCCTCCGCTCCCGCCTCCACCCTCGTCGCCATCGCCTAGGCCTCCCCTGTGACCCGAACCTTCACTTCGCGCTTGCGCGGCCCGTCAAACTCGCAGAAGAAAATCCCCTGCCAGCGCCCCAGCCCCAGCTTGCCGCCTTCGATGGGCACGACCTGCGAGCTGCCCACCAGCGAGGCTTTGATGTGCGAGTCGGCGTTGCCTTCGTAATGCTTGTAGCCGGCGTTGCGCGGCACCAGGCGGTCGAGCGCCTCGCCGATGTCGCGCGCCACGTCGGGGTCGTCGCTTTCATTAATCAGGATGCCCGCGGTGGTGTGCGGCACATAGAGCTGGCACACGCCGCTCTCCACCCCCGATTCCCTCACCACCATCGCGACTTCGCGCGTGATGTCCTTGAGCTGCGTGCGCGCGTTCGTCTCCACGCGGATGACGCGCCAACCCGCGCTCACACTCGTTGGCTGTCTGTCTTCTTTCATCCGACTGACCGCAACATTATAAGCCCTGCCCCATCCACAGAGCACGCCCCCAGGGCTGTCATCCCCAGCCAGGCCGCAGGCCGAGTCCCGACTTCCGTCGGGACTCCCCTCAGGATGACAAGCTACGAAGCGGGCCCCCTACAGAAACACCACCTGGTGGTCGCGGCACGGATGCTTCACCTTGCCCAGCAGCCGCTCCACCAGGACCCGCCCGTGCCGGGCCACGAAACTCAGGAAACTCACCCGGCGTTCCTGCAAGTCGCGCTCGGGATAGAGCCAATGGGCGAGGACTTCCGTGTGCCGCCCGATGATTGCTTCGCGCTCCGCGCGCGCCCGGGCGGCCTTGCGGCGGATCTTCTCCAATTGATACGCCATCTTCCGCCGGCTGGTCTCCACCGCGCCGCGCAGCGTCGGGTCGAGCGCCGCCGCCGCTTCGCCGGTCTCCGCCAGCAATTTTTCCAGCCGCGCTTGGGCCCGCTCCAGCCGACGCACCGCCGCCCGCGGCAGGCGGCGCTCGGCCAGCCGCGTCGCCAGGTGCCGGGGCGCGTGCCAGCAATCCGCCACCGTCAGCTTGTACTTCGCCAACAACCGCTGCACTCTGGGCGGCACCAGCGTCAGGCTGGTGCGCGGCACGATGACCGGCATCCGCCCTAGCAGCCGCTCGTAGAGCACGCTGGCCTGCGCGAAGTACGCCGCTTCGTGCGGGCCGGCGACGTAGGCCACCGTCGGCAGCAGCCAATCCTGCATCACCGGCCGCAGCAGCACGTTGGCGCTGAAGTTTTCCGGCTCGGCTTCGAGCTGTGCCAGCAACGCCCTCGGCTCGAGCTCCCCCTGTCCTGTCAACTGGAAGTTGCTTCCCCGCCGCCGCAGCGGGACGCGGCGTCCGTTCACGCTGGCGAAAAGCAGCGTGGCGTTTTCGCGCGGGTGCACCTGGGCGTGGTAGCCGGCGCGCTCCAGTTCGCGGTCGCGCTCGACAATCGCCGCCTGCAGCGGCGCCGCCTCTTCGACCACGCGGCGAAACAGCGGCGCGCTCAGCCGGTGCAACTCCGCGTGGGCGGGATTCAGAATGATGAGCCCGTGCCCGGCGAACAACCGCGCGAACAGCCGCGCAAACGCGTCGGCATAGCTCGCCCCCGGGGCGTAGCCGCTCAGCAACTCTTCAGCCTCGGCGGCGGACTCGCGCGGCCACAAGCCCATCACCTGCTGCCGCAGCGCTTCAATCGAGGCGCCGAGCTTCACCCGCCCCACCGGCAAACCGTCGGCGTGCGAGGCTTCGTCTTTCATCGCCAACTGCTGGTCGCGTGCGTCGAGCAGCAAACAATGGTTGACCTCAGCGAAGTCGTGGTCTTCGCTCGCCAGCCAGAACACCGGCACCGCCGGCGTGCCCGCCGCGGTCAGCAACTGCGCGAGATGAATCGCGGTCAGCGCTTTGTAGACGCTGTAGCACGGCCCGCCGAACAGCCCGACTTGCTGGCCGGTAACGACGGCGAGCGTGCGGCCGTCCCGCAGCCGCGCGATGTTTTCTTGCACATCAGCGCCTGCGCCCCAGCCGCGGTTCTGCTCGGCCAAAACGGCGGCCACTGCGCTCCAGCGAGACGCCTCCGGCGCAATCTGCTTCGCCGCGGCCGCGAAACTCGCCGCCTCAAACGGGTTGTGGAGATAGAACCGCGCCACCTGGGCGAAGTCGTAGAGGAAGTCGCGGTAGAGCGCCGACGTCTGCGGCACCTGCGTAAACGGAATGCAGCCCGACTCCATAAGCCCGGCCATCATAGCAAACGGGAGAGGGTAGCGCAGGCTCTCTGAGCGAAGCCCCGATGAAATCGGGACGCAGTGGAAGGGTACCTGCGGTCTTTCTCTAGGAACCGCCCAGGCTCGTGAAGATGCGCTTGATTTCCGTGCGCGCCGCATCATCCAGTGGCAGGAGCGGCGGCCGGGGGGCGCCGCCGACGTACCCGCGCAGCTCCATCGCGAACTTCAATCCCGCAATCCCAAACCGCGTCGTCACCGCCGCGGTGGGCTCGAGCAACCTCTCCTGCAACGCGCGCGCCCGCGCATGGTCGCCCGCGCACGCCGCGTTGTAAACTTCCACGCACAGCTCCGGCAGCGCGCACGCCACTGCCAGCACCGCACCCTGCGCGCCGACGCACATCGCCGGATACAAGACCGACGCCGAGCCCACCAATACCTGAAACTCGGCCGGCGTTGTCCGGCGAATCTCGGCCATCAACTGCACGTCGCCCGAGCTTTCTTTCAGCCCGAGGATGTTCGGATGCTCGGCCAGCCGCGCCACCAGCGGCGCCTCGACCTTCAGCCCCGTGAACTGCGGCACCGAATAAATCAGCACCGGAATCGGGCTGGCATCGGCTACGGCGCGGAAGTGCCGCTCCAGCGCCGCGTGGGTCATCTGCGAGCGGAAGTACGACGGCGTGCGCACCAGCACCGCGTGGTACCCGAGCCCGGCGGCGCGGCGCGTGAGCGCAATCGTCTCCGCCGTCGCCTCGCAGCCCGTCCCCGCAATCAGAATCTTCCCCGCATCCGCCGCGCCCCGCACGGCCTCCCAAATCTTCACCTTCTCGCCTTCGCTCAGATAAACCGACTCGCCCGTCGACCCGACCACCACGTAGCCGGCCACGCCGCTGCGGTTGTATTTCTGCACATTCGCCCTCAGCGCCGTCAGCTCCACGCCGCCGTCAGCCGCGAACGGCGTCGCCAGCGGCGGAAAAATCCCCCGCAGTTCCAATCTCGCTGTGCTCATGAGTCCGCCTGGCGCCGCGCCTCGGCTTCGGTCGGCGCCGCTTCTTTCGCCGCGCCCGTCCGCCGCAGCGTCCGCCCAGGATGCAGGTCTTGCAGGCAGTGGATTTCCGTTTTGTGCTTCAGGAGCGCCTCAATTCCGCTCACCGCCGCCATCGCTCCTTCCAGCGTCGTAATGCACGGCACTTGATGCCGCACCGCCGCGCGCCGAATGGCTTTTTCGTCGTAGAAAGACTTCGCTCCCAGCGGCGTGTTGATGATGAGCTGGATCTTCCCCGTCTTGACAAAGTCCACCACGTCCGGCCGGCCCTCGTTGACCTTGAAAACTTTTTCCACCGCCACGCCCTTGGCGGCCAGCGCCGCCGCCGTGCCGCGCGTGGCGATGAGCTTGAACCCCAGCGCCGCCAGTTGGCCCGCAATCGCCCCCAGCGCCGCCTTGTCGCGGTCGTTCACGCTGACGAACGCCGTGCCCGTCGTCGGCAGCCGCTGCCCCGCCGAAAGCTGCGCCTTGGCAAACGCCGTCCCGAACGTCGTCCCCACGCCCATCACTTCCCCGGTCGACTTCATCTCCGGCCCCAGAATCGTGTCCACGCCGTGGAAGCGCCCGAAGGGAAACACCGGCGACTTCACCGCGTAGAAGCCGTTGCGCCGGCCCGACTCCGGCAACTCAAACTCGCGCAGCTTCGCGCCCGTCATCACCCACGCCGCCAGCTTGGCCAGCGGCACGCCGGTAGCCTTGCTCACGTACGGAACCGTGCGCGAGGCCCGCGGATTGACTTCGAGCACGTACACCGTGTCGCCCTGCCCGCCCTCCGGCCGCGAGGGCACGGCGTACTGCACGTTCATCAGCCCCACCACGTTCAACGCCCGGGCCAGCCGGCGCGTGTAGTCGCGAATCGTCGCCAGGTGCCGCTCTTCGAGCTGATACGCCGGCAGCACGCACGATGAGTCGCCCGAGTGAATCCCGGCTTCTTCGATGTGTTCCATGATGCCGCCGATGTAAACCTCGTCACTGTCGGCCAGCGCGTCCACATCGAGCTCATACGAATCTTCCAGGAAGTGGTCCACCTGAATCGGCAGCGCCTGGACAAACTCTTCCGCTTCGCGCACGTAGGTCTCGACCGTTTCGCGCTCGTAAGCAATCACCATCGCGCGCCCGCCCAGCACGTAGGACGGCCGCACGACGACGGGATAGCCGACGCGCTCGGCCACTTTGACGGCTTCCGCCGCGCTCCAGGCCACGCCGTGCTTCGGCTGCGGGATGCCGAGCTCGGCCAGCAGCCGGCTGAAGCGCTGCCGGTCTTCCGCCAGGTCAATTGAATCCGGCGAGGTTCCGAGGATGTTCACGCCCGCGTCGCGCAGCGCCCGCGCCAGGTTCAGCGGCGTTTGCCCGCCGAACTGCACGATCGCGCCGTCGGGCCGCTCCCGCGCCACGATGCTCATCACGTTCTCAAACGTCAGCGGCTCGAAGTAGAGGCGGTCGGAGGTGTCGTAGTCGGTGGAGACCGTCTCCGGGTTGCAGTTCAGCATCACGGTCTCGTAGCCGGCCTCGGCCAGGGCGAAGCTGGCGTGGACGCAGCAGTAGTCGAACTCGATGCCCTGCCCGATCCGGTTCGGTCCCGAGCCGAGGATCAGGACCTTGCGCCGCCCCGAGGGGACGATCTCGTCCTCGTCCTCGTAGGTCGAGTAGT